>NZ_AFIH01000001.1:0-100000 GCF_000214455.1 Oribacterium sp. oral taxon 108 str. F0425
GCCAGTAACTATAACTCGCCGGACCGTTCTACAAAAAGTACGCGGTTCAGCTTGCGCTGTTCCACAGTTTGTAAACACAGGGTTTCAGGTTCTCTTTCACTCCCCTCCCGGGGTCCTTTTCACCTTTCCTTCACAGTACTAATCGCTATCGGTCACTGAGTAGTATTTAGCCTTGGGGGGTGGTCCCCCCGTCTTCCTGCCAGGTTCCACGTGTCTGACAGTACTCTGGATACTGCTTGATCCTTTACGCTTCGTGTAAGGGGCTTTCACCCTCTATGGCGCCTATTTCCATCGGCTTCCACTCACTTACAGATCTTTATGCAGTCCAAACCCCGAAGTGCACGCACCTCGGTTTGGGCTCTTCCGATTTCGCTCGCCACTACTTTCGGAATCACGGTTGTTTTCTCTTCCTCCGCCTACTTAGATGTTTCAGTTCAGCGGGTTCCCTCCGCACAGTTATGTATTGGCTGTACGGTACTAGAGGTCTCCTCTAGTGGGTTTCCCCATTCAGATATCTGCGGATCAACTCGTATTTGCCAATCCCCGCAGCTTTTCGCAGCTTATCACGTCTTTCTTCGGCTCTCAGTGCCTAGGCATTCACCCTATGCTCTTATTGCTTAACCAATTCTCCACTTGATCGCTCAAGTGTCGAGATACTAGCGTGTATCTCTTTTCTGATTGTGAAGAAGATTTCTCTTCTTACTCTCGATTGTTTGTACAAGTTTTACCTTGTACCCTCGGATGTCTTACTCTATTTACTAGAATAATTATTTCTTTCGGATATTCACTTATCAATGTACATCGCAGCTTTCACTGCGAATGGAGATAAAGGGATTCGAACCCTTGACCCCCTGCTTGCAAGGCAGGTGCTCTCCCAACTGAGCTATACCCCCAAAGCTTTCGCTTTTGATTTTCAAAAAAATGTTTGGCACCCACCTATCTTCCCGTGCCGTTACCAGCAAAGTATTTTCGGCCGCTTAAGTCTTAACCGTCGTGTTCGGGATGGGAACGGGTGTTTCCCCTAAACGCATCAGCACCAAACAAAATTTAACATATTTAATTTTTACCTTTCAACCAACGATCGAATAACACACAAACCCCTACTTTATCCTTAGAAAGGAGGTGATCCAGCCGCACCTTCCGATACGGCTACCTTGTTACGACTTCACCCCAGTCATCAGTCCTGCCTTCGGCAGCTCCCTCTCTTGGGACACTGACTTCGGGCATTACCAACTCCCATGGTGTGACGGGCGGTGTGTACAAGACCCGGGAACGTATTCACCGCAGCATGCTGATCTGCGATTACTAGCGATTCCAGCTTCGTGTAGTCGGGTTGCAGACTACAGTCCGAACTGAGACGTTATTTTTGAGATTTGCTTAAGGTCACCCTCTTGCTTCCCTTTGTTTACGCCATTGTAGCACGTGTGTAGCCCAAGTCATAAGGGGCATGATGATTTGACGTCATCCCCGCCTTCCTCCAGGTTATCCCTGGCAGTCTAGTTAGAGTGCCCATCTTACTGCTGGCTACTAACTATAGGGGTTGCGCTCGTTGCGGGACTTAACCCAACATCTCACGACACGAGCTGACGACAACCATGCACCACCTGTCACCATTGCCCCGAAGGGAAAATGCATTACACACTCTGTCAATGGGATCTCAAGACTTGGTAAGGTTCTTCGCGTTGCTTCGAATTAAACCACATGCTCCACCGCTTGTGCGGGTCCCCGTCAATTCCTTTGAGTTTCATTCTTGCGAACGTACTCCCCAGGTGGAATACTTATTGCGTTAGCGACGGCACCGAGAAGCTTTGCTCCCCGACACCTAGTATTCATCGTTTACAGCGTGGACTACCAGGGTATCTAATCCTGTTTGATCCCCACGCTTTCGAGCCTCAACGTCAGTTATTGTCCAGTAAGCCGCCTTCGCCTCCGGTGTTCTTCCTGATATCTACGCATTTCACCGCTACACCAAGAATTCCACTTACCTCTCCAACACTCTAGAACAACAGTTTCCAAAGCAGTCCCCAGGTTGAGCCCGGGGTTTTCACTTCAGACTTGCCATTCCGTCTACGCTCCCTTTACACCCAGTAAATCCGGATAACGCTTGCCCCCTACGTATTACCGCGGCTGCTGGCACGTAGTTAGCCGGGGCTTCTTAGTCAGGTACTGTCATTATCTTCCCTGCTGATAGAGCTTTACATACCGAAATACTTCTTCACTCACGCGGCGTCGCTGCATCAGGGTTTCCCCCATTGTGCAATATTCCCCACTGCTGCCTCCCGTAGGAGTTTGGGCCGTGTCTCAGTCCCAATGTGGCCGGTCATCCTCTCAGATCGGCTACTGATCGTTGCTTTGGTAGGCTTTTACCCTGCCAACTGGCTAATCAGACGCGGGTCCATCTTATGGCGATAAATCTTTTCACACTCTGCCATGCGGCAATGTGTGCTTATGCGGTATTAGCAGTGATTTCTCTCTGTTATCCCCCTCCATAAGGCAGGTTACCCACGTGTTACTCACCCGTCCGCCACTAGATAACGCATCTTCCGGCCGAAGCTTTCCAATACGCATCTCGTTCGACTTGCATGTGTTAGGCACGCCGCCAGCGTTCATCCTGAGCCAGGATCGAACTCTCATAATAAGTTAAGAGATTACTCTCTTTAAGTTCTTTCTCCAGTCAAAACTTAGCTTAGCTTTTGTTTTTCCTTGCTTTACTTTTTTGGTTTATTAAACCGTTCGTGTAAGTTTCGTTTGAAACATTACTGAAAATTCTTTAGAATCTTCAGGGTCTGTGTATTATTCGATCTTTGATTTTCAAGGTACTTGCCATCTCTCGTTTGGAGCGACAGCTTGTGTATCTTAGCACCCGTATTCTTCCTTGTCAACAAGAAAAAGGGATTATTTTTGAAAAAAATCTTGCTTATTTTGATAGCTACAAGATGTTGATTCTGCCTTATCTATATTTAGAGTTTTAATCCGGAATGAAGCAAAATACGGTTTTTCCTTCAGCTCATTCAGGGGTTGCAAATTGCACAGGGCTGATAGCCTTTTCGTACAGCATCTTCCCTGCTGACAATAGCCACCTTATTGGATTCCTTCATTTGTTTTACGCTCCTGCAAGAGGGCTTATGAAACTTGTGTGTATTTTTATTTCCAATATAACTGTACTCTGTAGGATTCGTTACTTTGGTTTCTTCGTTCGTATTGCTTTCGGTATTTTTTTGCGCTTGCGTATTATTCCGGGATGTTGTCTTGTTTTCAAGCTCCACCGACTTTGTCTGCACAACATCATTTACAATCCAAGCCCCGGAAGAGTTAACAAGAGATCCGTCCGGTGTTTTTCCGCCAACTACCAGATAGCCGCTGTCTGTAAAATAATAGCATTCTGCGATGCCGTCGTTATTCCCGTCTATCCAGTACCATCCGCCTTGATACCATGTACTGTTCTCTTCGTTGGTTCCGTACCACCAACCTTGTTCCGCATTGCCTTGCCAACCGGAAGCCTGACTGCAGATAGGAAATAAAAGCACAAAACAGGATAATAAGACAGAAAGCATTTTTTTCATTTTTCTTCCTCCATTTCAACTGATTCACGTTCAAGATTAACTACTGTGATTTTATCGCAATAGTCCTGTACATTGCAACAAGTATTAATTTTTAATATATACTTTGTATACTTTGAATTGCTATTTTTATTAAAAATACTTTTTACTCACAAAATATGTCTTCTACGGTTTATACTGAAATTATGAAGGAATTCTTTTTACCGAAATATATATTTATATATAATAGGAAACATGCAATGCATTTCGTGCAACGTACATAACTTAGGGAAGAAAAAAGGAGTATTTGACATGGAATTTCCAAAAGAGTTTTTTTTGGATGAAGTCAGAGAGGGTTTCTATATTCCTGCCATGATGAAGAGGGCATGGGCGGCGGAGCTGGAAATTTTAGTGGAAATAGATAAGATTTGCGAAAAGCACAAGCTTCGCTATTTTATTGACTACGGAAATCTCTTAGGGGCTATCCGCCACAAGGGCTTCATCCCCTGGGATGATGACATCGACATCATGATGATGCGAAAAGATTATGAAATTTTTGCAGAAGTGGCAGAAGCAGAGCTTCCGGAAGAACTGAGCTTCCGTTCTATACAAAAAGGGAACAACAATTGTGAATTAATCAGTTCCGTACAGCACAATAGGATGCTGATTTCCTCCGATGCGCTTGGAAAATACCATAATTATCTTTATGGCGCAGGCGTGGATATTTTCCCTTATGATTATCTTTCCGACGATGAAGAAAAAGAAAGAAAGAGAATGGAACTTCTGAAATCCTTATGTATCTTGGCATCCTTCCCTTCTCTTGAAGGAGAAAACCGAGCTGTTTTGGAGCGAGAAGCAAGAAAGGTGGAAAAAACATGCCATGTAAAGCTTTTGCAATCTCCCCATTATAGAGAAACACTTCTTTCGCTCTTAGAGGAGTGTTTCCAAAGGTTTAACCAGGATAAGGGGAAAAGAATCGCCTCCTTACTGGATTTCATTCTCTTTCAAAGCCAGGGGAAGGGAATCTTTGAAGAACAGTGGTTTCAAGACGAGTGCTATTTGGATTTTGAATTTCTCTCCCTTCCCGCACCTAAAGAATATAAAAAAATCATTTCGGAAAAATATGATGATTATCAAACCGTAAAAAAAGGCGGTGGAGATCATGATTATCCCGTCTATCGAAAGATGGAAGCAGAGTACACGAAGGGGATTGGCGGAAAGCTTTTTTACCAGTATGCTATAAAGGAAGAGGATTTAAAAAAGAGAATCAATACATCGTCCGCTCCGGAACGGCAGGACAGGTCGGGCATCCGAAAACCGCGTATTTTTTTCCTACCGAGCCTGCATTCCCGTTGGGATGCTATGAGGGGAATATTTGTAGAAGCAAGTAAAGATAAGACGGTGGACTGCTTTGTCTTACCTGTCCCTTACTTCTATAAAGATGGACTCGGCAATTGCTCTCCCGCACAATGGGATTATTCTCTTTTTGAAAATGAGCTGGGTGCGGACAGTCCCTTCCTGCTGGATTTTAGAGGTTTAGATTTAAAGGAGCTTTCCCCGGATGTCATTTTCATGGATGAACCTTACGATGAATATAACTTAAGCTTTATGGTAGAGCCGACATTTTTCAGTAAAAATCTGAAGCAGTGCACAAAGCAACTTATTTATCTGCCCTGGTTTGTCAGTTCTGAGATTGATTTGGAAGATCAGGATGACGGAAAAGCCATTGTGAATGCGGAAAATTACGTGGTGATGCCTGCTTTGGTTCATTGTGATTATACAGTTCTACAATCTCAGGCTATTGCAAAGCTCTATCAAAGCCTCTTAGAGAAAGAATGCGGAAAAGAATACGCGGGGTACTGGGAAGAAAAGCTTCTTCCTTTGGGAAGTGCTTTGTTTGACAAGACGGAGAAGGAAGAACATTATGGTTCTCATGCAATATGGGAACATTTAAAAAGGAGAAAAATATGTACCACTTAGATCCGAATATTCAAAATTTACATCGTATTTTTGATCAAAACGAAAGAAAGGACTACCTCAGACTGGATTTAAACGAAAATCCGGGCGGTCTTCCGGAAGAATTTATTCGGAAAGTTCTGAGTGATATTACGCCGCAGTTTGTTGCCCAATATCCGGAAACCCTGCATTTTACGGAAGTCCTGGCCAAGTATCTGAAAACGGATATTCGTCATCTTTGTCTGGTAAACGGTTCTTCCGAAGGAATCCGTTACATTATCCAGGCCTTCACTTCGAATGGCGGAAGGATTGTCGGCGTTGTGCCTTCTTATTTCATGTTCCAGGTTTATGCGGAAATGTATGGCAGGAATTTCGTTCCCGTCCCTTATACTGAAGACCTGGAAATGCCCGTTTCTCGCATTTTGGAATATCTCACAGAGGAAACCGAGCTTTTAATTCTTTTAAACCCGAATAACCCCATGGGAAATGTTTACACGGAAGAGGAGTTTCAAGAGATTCTCAAAGCCTGCAAGGAGAAAGAGATTACGGTATTGATTGACGAGGCCTATCACTACTTCTATCCGAACACTTTTATACACTATGCCTTAACAGAACGAAGGGTCTTTGTCACCCGTACCTTTTCCAAGTTGTTTTCTCTCGCGGGTTGCAGACTCGGTTATGTAGCCGGACACCCCGAAGATATTCAGTATGTGCAAAAATTCTGTACCCCCCATAACACCAATGCCTTTGCCATGAAATTTGCGGAAGAAATTCTGGAAAATCCCAAGATTCTTTCCGACTTGATTTCTCATTTTGAGGAAGGGCGAGCTTATCTTTTGCAAGCTTTGGAGGAACACCATTATCCTTATAAAGGAGAAGCCGGAAACTTCCTATTTATCAAACCGAGAAGAGACGCAGAAGAAATAGTCAAGAAAATGAAAGAAGACTACGGCATCCTGATCAAAAGCTATCCCGCTATCGGAAAACTCGGGACTTGTCTTCGTGTAACAATCGGCGAAAAGAAATATATGGAGCGCTTTATGAAGGCTCTGTTGGAATTGGATAGTAAGACGCTTTAAACCGGCCAAAGTCTTAAAAAGGAGAAGAAACTTTCATGATCAAAGTGATTACCTATGGCACCTATGATTTATTGCACGAAGGCCATATACGTTTACTGGAAAGGGCAAAGGCTTTGGGAGATTACCTCATTGTAGGGGTGACCTCCGATGACTTTGATCGCAGCAGAGGAAAAATCAACGTAAAGCAATCCCTTACTGAACGAATTGAGGGAATTAAAAAAACGGGCTTAGCGGATGAAATCATCGTAGAAGAATACGAGGGGCAAAAGATTGACGATATTCAGAAATACGGTGTATCTATTTTTACCGTCGGTTCCGATTGGGAAGGCTATTTTGACTACCTGAAAGAATATTGTACCGTGATTTATTTGCCGCGAACCACCGGCATCTCCAGCAGTGAGCTTCGTGCAGAAGACAGAAAGCTGAATTTAGGACTTCTGGGAGGTTTCGAGGAAAATGTTCTGAATAAATATTTTCAGGAAAGCAGTTTTGTAAACGGCATTACCGTCACCACTCTTTTTAATTCCAGTAAGAGTACGGATGTCACCCTGCAGGATTATGACGATTTCTTGGAGGATTGTGACTGTGTCTATATTCTCTCCCATCCCACAAAGCATTATCGGGAGATTAAGCATGCCTTGGAAAGAGGAAAGCATGTGCTCTGTGAATCTCCGATTGCCTTAACGCTCGAAGAAACCAAAGAACTTTTTGCTCTGGCAGAGAAGAAAAACCTGATTCTGATGGAAGCCATCAAAACCGCTTATTCCAATGCCTATAATCGCCTGATTCTTCTGGTAAAAACAGGGAAAATCGGCAAAGTGGTATCCGTTGACGCTACCTGTACCAGCTTGCAGAATTTTAATAATAAGAATTTGGAAACCGCCTGGAACAGTATCTGTGCCTGGGGTCCGACAGCCATGCTTCCCATTTTTCAGTTGTTACAAGGCCCTTATGAAACGCAGATGTACTCTTTATTTGAAAATGAGACGCTGAAATACGACAGCTTCACAAAAATTGACTTTTTCTTTCAAAATGCAACCGCCTCTATCAAGGTGGGGCGCGGCGTAAAGTCCGAAGGGGAACTCATCATCTCCGGTACGGAAGGCTATATCTACGTGCCCGCTCCGTGGTGGAAGACCGATTATTTTGAGCTTCGTTTTGAAGACCCCAATGAAAACCGGAGATACTTCTATCCCTTGGAAGGAGAGGGAATTCGCCTTCAATTACTGGCCTTCTCCAAGGCGATTATGGAAGGTATAAAATCTCCCTATATCCGTACGGAAGTATCCGAAAAAATAAGTTCCGTAATAGAGAGCTTCTACAGCGGACAAAATTTAAGAAAGCTTTCCTTTTAAAGAAAGAGCTATCTTCATTTTGCAACGCTCCTTTGCTTTTAATGTCTTGCTTTTAACGAAACACCTCTACAGAAATCTTCTAAAGCCTCCTGAAAAGTTGTATAGTACAAGCTATACTAACTGAAAAAAGGAGGCTTTTTATGGCGAAGGTTTTTGCATTTTTTGCGGAAGGTACGGAAGAAATTGAGTGTCTCACCGTCGTAGATATTTTACGAAGAGGATCTGTCGATGTGGAGCTTATCTCCATCACGGAAAATAAAACTGTCGTCGGTTCCCATAAAATCACGGTTGTCTGCGATAAAACGATAGAGGAAGCGGATTTTGAAACAGCCGATCTCCTCTTTCTTCCCGGAGGAATGCCGGGTGTTACACATTTGGAGCAAAATCAAAAATTGCTTTCCGCAATAAAAGCGCATAAAGAAAAAGGAAAACTTCTTGCCGCAATCTGCGCGGCGCCGAGTATCTTCGGTCATTTGGGCTTCTTGAACGATCTTCCCTTCACCTGCTTTCCCGGATTCCAGGAGGGCATAGACGGCGTAGACGGTGCAAAATGGACCGGTGCTGCGGTAGAAAGTACGGAACAGTTCATTACCGGACGCGGAATGGGTGTTGCCGTCGATTTTTCTCTTGCACTGCTTGCCCGTCTTAAGGGAAAGGAAGTTGCTGCAAAAATCAAGTCCGGCATTCAGCATCCGGAGACTTTGTAGCAGCTTTCCTTTCCATATATTTATCGAGTTCCAGCTTAATAAGACTGGCCACAGGGGCAGCCAGGAAGATTCCCAGGAATCCTCCCAGGCTGCCTCCTATGATTAAGGAAATCATCACGACAAGCGGATGAACATCAATGTTATGGGAAAGAAGCCTCGGATTGATGACATTTCCGTCCAGTGTCTGAATGATAAAGAGAGCAATTATCGCAGGCGGAAGTTTCGCAAATTCTCCATAGAGGACACAGACTAAAATTGTCAGACTATAGGCAATAAACGGACCGATATACGGAATCAGATTGCCAAACCCCGTGAGCACCCCGATGACCAGAGCATAGCGCACGCCCAAAAGGCTTAAAGTGATGCTGACCAATATCGCCATGATAAATCCGTCAATAATTTGCCCGCGGAGATAGCCGGCAAAAACCCGGTCGGCATCCTTGAAAAAGAGACTCAACTTCTCCACTCTCTCCTTCCCGAAAAGCAAAGAAAATACTCTTCCCCAATAACTTAAAATCTTCCTTCCGTCCGCAAGAAAATAGAGCGAGAAAATAATTCCAAACAGCAAAGTACTCAAGACTCCCCCAAAATTTCCCAAAGAAGAAAGTGCACCGTTTCCCATATTTTGGAAAAAGGATACGACCTTCTGCAGAAAAAGTTGTATGGCTTCCTTGGCATCTTCTTCCCCTATCGGAAGATTATCCAGTCTGCTGTATAGATCGGAATAAAACTTTTCCACCGTTGTCGCAAAGTCAATAATGCCCTGAAATAAGTCATCAAAGCGTACAAGTTGAATGCTTTTGCTTACAGTAGAAAGAAGAAGGGACGCCAAAATGACAATGCCGATAAGCAGCAAAGAGAAACTCAAAAAAATAGAGAGATTGCGGGCCATTGCCTGCTTTTTCGCTAAAAACTTATTTTTCTCCAGTATTCTCTCGAAAAAGCGACAAAGCGGACTCAGTAAATATGCCAGGGCAAATCCGAAAAATAAAGGCGACATGACCTGAGGCAACCAGGAAAACATATTTTGCAGATTTTCTCCCACGCCCGAAAAATGATCTAAAATCTGAATGCCGATATGATACAAAAATGCTGCAAGTAAAATATAAAGAACAAGTAATGCATACTTCCTATTCCATAGATTTTTCCAGTTCATTTCATTTTCCCCTGCTACGATTTCACCGTCTTCGACCCCAAAAAGACAAACTTCCAATTATCTGTTACCATTCTAGCATCAAAAATGAATTTGAAGAAGATAAAACAGATTGGAAATCAAGCTTGCAAGATGGTATATCGGAGCCGATTCCCCTGCAAATAGGTATATGTCTGAAAAACAATGTTGAATTCTTAATTTTTAACTTTCTGAATAGGGTCTATTTTTCTTTTTTATAAGAAAAATGTGGATAAGTCGGTAAAATTTTTCCGGAATCAGAAAAAAATCTTTGACTTATCCACAAGAATTACACTTTTACACATTGCCAAGCTCTTTTTTATCTTCTGTTTTCCTCGATTTTTCGAGAAAGATAAATAAAAAGTTACGCTTTTCTTACTTTGTATTTTTTTGGAACTTATTCTTTGTTTTTTACGCTATTTTTTAATACTTTCTCCCACCGGAAGAGCCATTCCTTGGCATAAAGAGTTATTATTGTCCCACATTGCGCTTAATCAGCTCATTTGAATTTTCCCCAAAAAGCTCTGCAGACGCTCATTTTCCGCCGTGAATACCGCTTCCGAGCTGCCTCGGCAAAGGACTTCTCCCTCTGCCATGAATAGCACTTCATCCGAAATCTCCCTGGCAAAGTTCATTTCATGGGTCACGATCACCATAGCCATGCGTTCGTCCTTTAAAGACCGAATCAGGCGGAGAACCTCTCCGGTAAGCTCCGGGTCAAGTGCCGAGGTCGGCTCATCGAAAAAGAGAATCTTCGGTTCCAGGGCGAGTGCTCTGGCAATCGCTACCCTCTGCTTCTGTCCTCCTGAAAGTGAACAGGGATATTGTCCTTCCTTATCGGAAAGTCCCATCCTCTCCAGTAAAGCTCTCCCCTTCTCTACTGCAAAGGACTTCTCCTTCTTTTGCACATGAATGAGGGGATCGATGATATTTTCCAAAACCGTCCAATGCGGAAAAAGATTAAAGTTTTGGAACACCAAACCGAAAAGCGCTTTAGCCTGCTGCCTGTTTGCTGTATCCCAGCCTATAGAATCTCCCACTTTCCGAAGCGACTCAGGCTGTGCTTCTCTTTGGAAAACCGTCTTTCCGTCATAGATAATTGTTCCGGAATCCGCATTTTCCAAAAAAGTCGCAATGCGAAGCAGGGTGGATTTTCCGGAACCGGACGGTCCGATAATACTGAGCACCTCTCCCTCCTTGCAACTGAGGTCGATGCCTTTTAAGATTTCCTCCCCGGAAAAGCGCTTTTTTATTCCCTTCATTTCCAAAATGGCCATAGTTCTCCTATCCTCTTTCCTGAGCGGTGTTTCCCAAAACACTTGCCAAATCCCGGCTCGCAATGACTTTTTTACTTTCGCAGTTTTTCCTATGACTACCTGTAATAGTCCATTTTTTTCTCGAAGCGTTCCATAAGGAAGGCCACGATAAAGTTAAAGATATAGTACAAGATTCCCGCCATAATGAGAGGCAGCATGGAGCTTTGTGAAGAAGAAATCGCCTTCGCCGTCGTAAACATTTCCATCACCGAAATAGAAAAGGCCAGCGAAGTATCCTTTACGAGCGTAATTACCTCATTCGTGATGGAGGGTAAGATATTTTTCCATACCTGCGGAAAAATAATGCGGAGGAAAGCCTGCGTCTTGCTATAGCCGAGGATTTCGGCCGCCTCCAGCTGCCCCTTGTCCATTGCCTGGATTCCGGAGCGGTAAATCTCCGCAAAATAACCTGCATAGTTTAGAACAAAACCGATATAGACCGCCATCATACGGTAGCCCGGGTGGAGCTGGATTTTGAAAATGTAATAGGGGCCGTAGTACACCACAAAAAGCTGAAGCATAAGCGGTGTTCCGCGCATGATGGAAATATAAACCTTGGTAGCATTTTGTAAAATCGGATTCCGGCTCATTCTGCCGAAAGAAAGGAGAAGCCCGAGCGGAAGAGAAAAGAGAAGCGTAATCAGGAAGATGCTCAGGCTCACGCCGAGTCCTCCTAAAAGTTTAGATAAAATCACATACCACTCCATTTCGCATCCCCCTGTTACCTTATTGTCTCTCTATCGTCTTCCTATATTACCGCGCAAAGTCTGAAACCTCATCTTTTTACTCCAAAACAAAGCTGTCCTTTGAGCCGAACCATTTCTCCGTGATTTTATCTACGGTTCCGTCCGCCTTCATTTCCAAAAGCGTCTTCTTTACTTTTTCTGCAAGCTCCGTATTGCCTTTCTTAAAGCCGATTCCGTACTCCTCAGCGGAAAGGGTGTCCTTTAACAAGACAAAAGGCTTATTCGCCGTTTTAATCTGATACTCCGCCACTACGGAATCCATGCAAATGGCATCGCAGGCGCCGGTTTCCAAATCCATCATGGCGCTTTGGTAGTCTCCCACCTCTACTAAAGAGGAAAAGCTGTCCTTCAAGCTCTTATTTTCCTCACGGCTTAAAGCCTCTAAACCCGAAGAATCCTTCTGCACCTCAACCGTTTTTCCGGCCAAGTCGGAAAGGGTGCTGATATTGCTGTCCGCTTTTACCACAAAGACCTGCTTGTTTGCCATGTAAGGACCGACAAAAGTATAGTTCTCTTCTCTGCCGTTCATGCTGAAGCCGTTCCAGATGCAGTCAATATTTCCGGAGTTCAGCTCCAGATCCTTTCCGTCCCAGTTAATCGGTTTCGCCACAAACTTTAGGTTCAGGCGCTTCGCCACCTCCTCCGCAAGCTCCAAGTCATAGCCGGTGTAACTTCCGTCCTCCGCCACAAATCCCATGGGCGGAAACTCCTGGTCGAAACCTACCGTAAAACTGCTCGCCTGTTCCGCCTTTTTTCCGCCGCAGGCGGTCAGGGCCAAAGTCGTTAAAGCCAAGACTCCCAGTGTCAAAACGCGCGTCCATTTTCCTTTTCCACTCACTTTTCCCCACATAGCCATTCTACTCCTCCCTTAAATACTGTTTTGCCGCTTTGTTTCCTTCCAACATGAATTTGATTTTCTATTTTTTCTGTTTAGTGTGATAACACATTAGCACGCTAAAGTATTATTGTCAAGAAAAAACTTTCGGGATTTCGCTTGCAATTCATTCACAAGCGAAATCCCAAAAGTTCTCTTTTCTACTCTTCTACTCGTATTTTTATCCTCAAATTTTATTACAGTGAAACATGATAACGAAGCTCTATCTCTATCGCCTGAAGAATTGTTTGATACAAAATATTCTTCTTCAAGGCTTCCCGACACCGTTCTATCGCCTCTTCCTCTTCCAAAAAGCTATAGAAATACAGGTCTATGGTAATTTTAGAGATTCTAGGGGTTTCTTCATATCCCTTTACCCCTAAGTAGGATAGAGGGTGGTCTAAAACCACCCTCGCCTTTGCTTCCACATCCTCCAGAGGATTTCCTTCCTTCTTCATAAAACTGCAAATGCCATGAAGAATTCCGGAGAGCAAGCCTGCGCAGAAAAGATTCACGGAGGTATCGGTATCTTTTTTGCTGTCAAATTCCATTTCTTTAGAAGAATCTATACAATGGTTTTGCATATAGACCTGAACACGACCATCCTGCCTTACAATCCCTCTATAGCGTAAGTCTTGATGGTGCATTTCATATTCATGGCTCTCCACAAGCTTCCTCCTAATATTTTTTCCGTAAAAATTCCTGAGCCCTTTGTAACTCTTTGAGTTTCGCCTCAATACAGGGAAATTCATTGACAGGACGATTGGCAAATGTAGCAAAGCCGCAGTCCGGATTCAACCATACTCTTTCCTTGGGCAAATATTGCAAAGCCTCTTCTGCCCGTTGTACTATGCTTTCCCCGGATTCTACCAAATCAATTCTCGGATTTATTACACCTAATCCCAAAATACAATTCTCCCGAATCGATTCATTTTCCAAAAGAGAGGATAAGTCTCCCGCTCTCTTGGTGGAGTATTCCAGAGCCAAAACCGAAGGAAGTACCTTGGCAAACAGAGGTACGAGCGGCGTGTAGGATCCGCTTAAAAGGATTCCCTCGTTCTTACTCCAGTTGCCCCTGCAAACATGAAGAACGCTACAAAGCTCCTTTTCCTTCATAAAATCCACCACTTCCTTCAATAAAGAAGTGGCAAACTCCAACTCCTCTGTAGGGTCTTTCTTCTCCGACAAGGCGGCACACATAAAGGATCTGGTTTTTCCCTTGCTAAAGACTACCTCCGTAAGCACCGGCTCATCCAACTGAATGACCGATACGCCCATTTGCCTAAGCTCTTCAATCTCTTCTTTTAAAAGAGCCACTACATCTTTTCCCAGCTCTTCTTTGCTGTCATAAGCCTTGGAAGAAAGAGCCGGAAGCCACATGGAACGGGTCATCAGGTAAGGGCCGGGAAGAGTCGCCTTAATCTCCTTATCGGAAAACTGTCGGATTCTAAGGATTTCTTCCTTTAAAAGGCTTTCCTTCCTTTTGATTTTCCCGGTGCAAATGGCATTTTTGATACTGACTGCAGGTACATCCAGGGTATCCAGAATTTCTTCAAAGCCCTGCTTATCTTCCATGTAGGGTAGCATATCCGCCATGCTCATCATGGTGGCACCTTCCAACTTTTCCGCAACAAAGGAAACGTAATTGTCCCGGCTTAACTCTCCTCCGGTAAGAATATCTATTCCATTTCTTTCCTGTAAACGAATTACTTCTTCCGTTTCTCTAAGAAGCATGGGCTCATAGTCCTCCCGGGAAAGCTGTCCGTTTTGCAGGCGACGCTTTCCCGAAAGCAATTCCTTCGTTCTTGGCATACTCCCTATAAGGGAGCTGGTAAAGGGGAGAAAATGCTTACTCATGCATTCTCCTTCTCAAAAAATGCAGGTACTCATTGGCCTTCTTAATCTGCTCAAAATTCTTGGTTCTTCCCGGTACCCAAGCCTTCAGCCCTTCCATGTCCATCATTTCCTTATGGGCGGGATTCTTATAATCCATCTTATGCAGTACCTCTGTAAAATGAGCAAAGGCTTCCTTGGAAAAATCCGCTCTTCCGGTAAAAATGCAATGGTCAAAGAAATCTGTCTCGGACAAAATCTGCACCTGCGCTTCATCCAAGGTTCCGTCTAAAATCCAAGCCTTGTAGTTTAAATCCAGCATCCAGCTTCCGTCTACTTCACCGGAAAGCATGGCCTTTGCAGCATCCAACTCTCCTCCTACATGATCTCCGTGGAGGCCAAGTCCGATATCAAAGCGTTTTTCCGTATAGTCCTTTTCAAACTCTAACCCATTCTTATGTAAATGATATATGGGAATTAAACGCGCCTGAGGAGAATCATAGGCTCCGAAGCCAATGGTCTTTCCCTTGATATCCGAAATAGTCTGATATCCCTTGTCCTTTCTTACCACAAGATAACTCTTGCGATCCTGATCCGTATCACGCATGGAGCCGTTTAAGCATTCTCCCTTAGTCCGTAAATAACTGTCCAGCCAGGCCAGAGGAGAGTTCCAGGCAATATCGATTTCCCCGCTCATCAGTCCGTCCACCTGACTCTTATAATCCTTATAAAAAACCGGCTCAATCGGGCAATTTTCCTTCTCGAAAAACTCCTGAATGATTCCCCAAATAACGGTTACCTTGGGCGCATAAATGACTGCCCCTAACTTTATCTTTTCCATTTTATCCTCTTTTCTTTATATCATCCCGCAAACAAGATGTCTCAGGCTTCGCCTGCGCCACTTGTTATGAATAATCAAAGAAAGGAAGAGACAATTCCTCTCCCCCTTTCTTCATCCTTAAAGCTTATACCAAGGGCAAGCCTGTAATGGCTTTTCCGAGCCAAACGGTAAGTACGTCTGCACTGGGCGCCATAATCTGTCCTGCATAAGCATCTCTTAGGAGTCTTTCCATGCAGCCGGCCTTGTTGTAAGCCTTTCCGCCTCCGACTCTCATGCCCAGTCTTCCGGCTTCAATAACCATTTCGCAGGCAATGATACGAGCGGACAAAATCTTTGCCAAAGCATCCTCTTCTCCTGCTGCAGCACTTCTGGTCGCTTCCTTTGCCGCGCAAACGGAGGAATTTACCAGATTGTACATCTTTGCCAGATGAATCTGAACAGTTTCGATTTCTGCCAGGGAAGTTCCAGAAGTGTATTTTCTTTCTTTTGCATGCGCAACGGTTTCCTCTAACATGTGCTCACCAAGTCCGGAATATACTCCTGCAAGTCCTGCAATAAAGTAAGGTGCTACAACATTAAACACATGCTCCTGTCCGGCACCCTCCTCGCCGATTCTATTGCTTACGGAAATAGCCGCCTTGTTTAAGTGCATCTGGCAAGAAGAATTTCCTCTCATGCCAAGACCATGCCAGGTATTCTGTTCAAACTTTAAGCCCGAAGTCTCCAGCGGAACTAACCAGTTATCAATAGCTCCTTCCACATCAGATGGCGCTAAAACCAGATAATAGGAAGCCTGTTCTGCGGAGGTAACCATGCTTTTTACACCGCTCAGGAGTTTCTTGTCTCCATCATTTTCCGCCTTCAGATCGGAAATATAGAAATGGGTTCCTGTTCCCAGCTCACTGTATGCCAGAGCCAGAAGCTTTCTCTCTTCCACCACTTCTTTGACAATTCTCTTCTTCATCTCTTCACTTCCTCGAGACAAAACCACTGTCAAAGCCACATTATGCATCATATAGCATAGTCCTGTTGTCGCATCACTTTTGGCAAAAGCTCGACAAACCTCTACATGCTCTTGAATTCCTAAACCTAAGCCTCCCTGCTCCTTAGGAATGAGCAGAGTTAAAAAATCCGATTTTTTAATCTCCGCAAACGCTTCTACAGGAAATACTCCTTCTTCATCTACCTTTTTGCTACAGGGATCAATGAATTTCTCTGCAAAATTTCTAGCCTCACAATAAATTGACATCATCCTACCTCCATTTTGATATTAGTTATCTTTATTGATTATAACTCCGGCCTTTTTCCCTGTATATTTGCTTATTCTTATAGATCGTAATATCTATTTGGATTTTCTATCTGTAAAATAATTTATTCCTTTCAATAATTTTCCCTAATGGATCAAGTGACTGACCATACATATTTTCCCTTTAACGAACCTCTACCTGACAAGAGCGCAGGGTTTCCAGCGCCGCCAAATGCTTCTCTTTTGTCACACCCGCGCAGCAGCTACTGTCCACGGAAATAGGAAGCTCCGGAAGAAATGCCTTCAGCAAAAGGGCATTCGATACCACGCAAATATCCGTGCATAAGCCGACAAGTTCTATAGAAGCCCCCTCTATATTATCCTGCTGCCTGAAAAGTTCGCGCATAGATTCTGCTAAGCGAAGGCTTCCGAAGCTCCCTTTTTCAAAGAAATGATCCAGAAGAATAAGATCTTTAAGCATAGGATGCAGTCCCCAGCCTTCTGTCCCTTTGATACAGTGAGGCACAGGCAGCCTTTTTCCCTCCTGCGTGGATAAGTAGTCCTCTCCGTGCGTGTCCAGCGTGGCATAGACCCTGTCCTTCGGATAGGAAAGAATCTTCTCTTTAACTTTTTCTACAATCCCCTGTGCCTCTTCCGTACCGAGAGAACCGTCAATAAAGTCCTTTTGCATATCTACCACAATCAGATAGCGCCGACTTTCCTCCTGCTTCTCATTATTATTTTGATAGTTTTCCATTTGAATGCCCCTCCTCCGCTGTGCTTTTCCATTATGCTATTTCAGTGCGCTTTACTTTTTCTATATTACTCCACTTTTATTTTTTCAAAAAGTCCCTCACAGCCCTCTAGAATATCTTCATAGCAGGCTTGGAATTCACCGCTGTACCAGGGGTCGGCAATAGGATGCGGTCTATCCGTGTAATCCCCAAGAAGAGAAACTTTTCCTTCCGAATCCCCTCCGAAAATGCGTTTCATGTTCTCCCGATTCCGCTCATCCATTCCGATAAAATAATCGTATTTTTCGTAGTCTTCTTTTTGTAATTGGCAGGCTCTTTTTCTACTACAGTCTATTCCAAGTCTTTCCAGAATCTCCCGAACCGGAGGATAGACGGGATTACCCTGCCCGCGATAGATTTCTTCCGTGGAAGTCGCTTTGGAGACTACGAGAAAATCTTCGGTTCTTCCGTTTTCCTCCAAGATTTTTTTAAAGATAAATTCTGCCATGGGACTGCGGCAGATATTACCGTGGCAGACGAAACAGATTTTTAACATAGTGTTTTTCCTCCTAAAATGCCGTGGATTGCCGTGTTTTGCAAGGTTTTCTGCGGTTTCTCATAACCCACATTATTTTGAAATATTAGAGAAATAGGGCAAAATAAGGCAAATTAGTGCAAAGTGTAACTTTTAAAAGTAGTCAGTCGGTAGTTAATTTAGGGGGTGCAGACTACTCCTATTTTGACTCGTATAAATTCTTT
This sequence comes from Oribacterium sp. oral taxon 108 str. F0425, assembly GCF_000214455.1. Classification (NCBI taxonomy): domain Bacteria; kingdom Bacillati; phylum Bacillota; class Clostridia; order Lachnospirales; family Lachnospiraceae; genus Oribacterium; species Oribacterium sp. oral taxon 108. Next base: position 18,157 of record NZ_AFIH01000001.1, read on the forward strand.
AATAAAATAGTGTACATCAAATCCACTTCGAAATAGCTAAGACCCGATAAGATGGTTCTTTCCGTTATTTCATTATTGTTGACGATATAGATTTGCGGCTCATTGTACTTTTACATCTATACTTCATCTCCAATTATTTGTAAATATTATTCACGCTCTTTTATATCTTTATGTTTTAATCTAAGTAAATACAACATTGCATATGCACGATTATATAAATACTCTATAAACTGCGAATCATTCAATGCCTCCCTTTTTTCCTTAGCACCATTCAGATAATCATTATGCCTGACATCAAAATATTCATTGGAAAATTTCATTAGCTCATCTAATTCCTTTTTTACAACAGCATAAACTTTTCCATCCATATTATCGTTTACACTCAACGACAGCGTTCTATACTGTTCATTTCTGCTATCACCTTGAGTAGATATAAGATATTGAAGTGCATCTATAATAAAATCTAGCGCACTTTTCTTTTCCATCAAATCTTTACTACTAATCATATCCTCCGAAAACTGTATCTTCCGTTCGAACATCCTTTAATTGATAATTTTATCAATAGGGAAGGTTGTTTTATACCCTTGCTTTATTACAATTCCACTTTGTAATCGGTATGGCAATTTGAATATTTTAAATCTATCATTAACCTCTATGGTGAATTTGTAATGACACTCTCCGGAGTTAATAACCCAATACTTATATGCCATTTCTATAAATGCCTTTATCTCCGAAAAATCACCTGTATTATTTCTCAATGAATCCGGATAAGCTGTACCTCTATACAAGGTAAACTCATGATCATAATCCAATCCTAAAATCCACGTTCCCCCATCCCAATTATCCCAGTGTAAATATCTCGTGTTCAACAACTCCATACTTGGTAACTCTGTTTCAAACCAATGAATAAATGAATTCCAAAATCTTTTTTCATTTACATTTTCTTCGACACGTTTTCCTTTATATTCTATACCACTATTAGCCAAATGCATGATCAACATAGCTCTTGTGGTACTGGCATCTCTTAATTCAGATCCTGTCCTTAATAGTAAGCTTCCTGATAAGTTTGGAACATCGTTTTCAAAAACATTTGCTATTTCAAAAACAAGATCAAATATTTCCCCATCTGTTTCTATTGCCGAATTGTAATTTTCAACTGCTGTATCAATTTTATTTATATAATCATTAATCAATTTTTCTTTAACTGAATTGATTTTATCCGACATTATTTCACCTCATTTTTTATATAACCTCAAACACGCTAAAGCAATTTCTGACTTAGGCTACATTTGAAATTTTCCGAATTGCTTTGAACATCTTCTGGCTTACTGGTTTCTCCTACCACTATTCCTATTTCCTACAGGCATTTTCCACTTCTTCCAGTTTTCTTTCTTCCGCTGCATCACCCAATCCGATGTACGTATAAACATTGAATGTTACCGCTATATCAGAATACCTAATGAAATATTGTAAAGTCTTAGGATTTGTACCTGATAAGTCAAGGTAAATAAATCAAACCCTAGAACACACTTCCCTCTTTTCTGATTCGTAGTAAAACAGTAGTTCTTTTCTTTCACACCCACAAAATTTTGACCTTATCCGGCCAAGTTCAGCAATAGTATAAATCTTCTTAGGATGTCCTGCCATGGCAGAGGAAACAGATTTTTAACATAGTGTTTTCCCTCCTAAAATGCCGTAGATTGCCGTGTTTTGCAAGGTTTTCTGCGGTTTCTCATAAACCACATTATTTTGAAATATTATAGAAATAAGGCAACTTAGTGCAAAGTGTAACTAATTTATGCTATTACTTCCACATCTTTTTCTCGTGACTCCAAGTTCGCTCAAATAACTCATTCTTTTTTATAGCATCCACAATAGGAAACAGTAATATTTTTAATAATTGTACTGTTTCTTCAAAACCAAGTTTTATCAAGGCTTTTTTCTTTTTCACAAATGAATTCCATCTCATCAGCCTTGTTTCATCATCTGCGAATCCATCCTCAAAAGCAACAATATCATCAAACGAAGTACCACGGTGGTTAAAAGTCTCTTTTATCGCATTCGTAAGTTCTTTTCCGTCAAAATTATATCTGTCAGACAAAACATATATATCATAAAAGTCCTTATATCTACTATTGGCAAGCCCGAGAGAAACAAATGCCTCAAATTTTTCTGCTACTACAGAATTAATGGAATAAGCATACACTTTAGGAATATCCATATCCAACAGTACAGGAAAATCCATTTTCATTCTTTCGGGATAGACTATATCTCCGAAACCGATATCTATGGATATGGGCACTTTAGTTTTATCAAGATGTCCTAGAATAGAAACCTTGACTCCATGATACTCCTTAAACTCAGTGATGTAGATTACATCTAATGTATTCAAATCAAAACGTAGTGCGTCATCACACTTTATAGAAAAGATTTCTTTAAATACCTTTTTCATCTCTTCTATATCATTTGAAATGCATTGTGCCAAAAGGTCAATATCAGTAGTAGCACGAGTATAGTCTCCATTGAATAATGCATATAAGAAAATTCCGCCCTTTAAAGTAAATCGCTCCGCATACTCTGAAATACTCAATCTATAAATGGTTCTTTCCAGGCCATACATTACAATTTTGTCCTGCATAGTCTTCTTTTCTTCAATAGCCTGCTTCTTTAACCTGTCTTTTACAGATATTGCACTTATCATATCAGCACCTCCAGATACTTGTTTATAGTATCCTCACACTTAAGCATTTCTGCATATCTAATCAGCTTATTCAAATTACGATCTTTTCTATGAAGATAATTGCTAAGAACTTCCTTTGTTTCCTCAATACCCATTTTTTCTCTATAAAACACAATATCCACAACCGTTTTCTCTACATCATAAATACGAAACTTATTTTTACCAACTTCTATGATTTCTGCACCTACAGAAAAACGTTCATCTGTAAAATAGTATATTTTTAATTCCGGCCATTCCGGAAGAGTCGATACCCTTGCTTTTCTTGGAATTGCTATATCTATGGCTTCCAGACGATGAGTAGACAGGTTATAATGAACAGCGGCGCTCAGAAGACAAATGACGCCATTTGGTACATACGCATAAGCATAATAGAAGTCAGACTCTTCTCCATCAAAATTCGTATTTTCATAATATTTCTTATTTAGTTTTATGAGAATCCCCTGTTTAACCAACTGATTGATTTTGTAATATGACAAGCCTTTGTCTTTTAGTTCTTGATTAGAAAAAATCAATTGCTCATTGGAAACTTTTGAGTATTCTTTCATCCTCTCCCACCTCTACATCTATTATCCATACAAATCTCTTTTTTTAACAAAATGCGGCATAATCTATATTATGCCGCATTTTGTTAAAATTGATATTAGTCTTTTTATATTTTTGTGTCAATAAGCTTTGAAATGTATTCACATATACAGCGTATGCCATGATTTTTTAGATCACGTTCATTCATGTTCATCTTTGTATCCGGCTACACACTGCCGCGTTGGATTCCGTCAATCACTGCTTACCTCCAAATGCAATACACTCAATTGTTCTAATCACATTGCCGCTACCTTGGCGGACTAGAGACTTTCAGACAATTGACCAGCCCTCGGCCAGTTCTCGTATCTTGACAAACCTCTGATAAATCCCCTCCTGCCTGATTAATTGCCTATGTGTGCCTTTCTGAACGATGTGCCCATCGTCAAACACAAGAATTTGATCGGCGTTTTCAATTGTTGCCAGCCGGTGGGCGATCACAATCACCGTCTTTCCAACTGTCAGTTCAGTCAATGCCTCCTGTATCAGATGCTCATTTTCAGGATCAAGGCTCGCAGTTGCTTCATCAAGTATAATAACGGGAGCATTCTTCAAAATGGCGCGGGCAATAGAGATGCGTTGTTTTTCTCCACCGGAAAGTGTGGAGCCTCCCTCTCCTATTACGGTATCATACCCCTCCGGAAGAGCCATGATAAAGTCGTGACAACGTGCCTGCTTCGCAGCACGAATCATCTCTTCCTCGGATGCCTGCTCTTTCCCGAAACAGATATTTGCCCTGACCGTGTCATGAAATAGGTAAACATTCTGGAACACCATGGAAATATTCGACAACAGGCTGTCACAGGTAAATTCCTTTAGATTATGCCCACCGAGAGTAATCCGTCCTCCACTCACGTCGTAGAAGCGCGCCAAAAGCCTGCAAAGCGTTGTCTTTCCGCTCCCGGACGGTCCGACAATTGCCGTTGTCGTGCCTTCTTGGGCTGTAAAGCTCACACCTTCAATTACTTTCCTTTTTTCATCCCCCTTGCCGTAAGAAAATTGTACCTGATCAAAATGAATGTCATATCCCGAAGGTGAAATATCTTTACCGTCCTCATCAATATAGTTATCGGGTGACAGGGCTTCTATCTGATCCATGGCATTGTTTATAACAGAAAGGATATGTGCACTGTCTGCAATCGGCTCAAGCGAATGAAATACTGTCAGGGAAAGCAGAGAGAATACCAAAACCATGGGCAGGGAAAGATTACCGGAGAGACCGGCTGCCATAACGGAAATAATCATAACGATACCGGACAGCTTTAACGCAAAGAGATGTAAGCAGTTAAATGGAATAAAGCCCCATTCTATTTTCAGGGCAATCTTTCTTGCTTCTACACAGGCCTTTCGAAATGCGGAAAAAGACGCCCCCTCCATACCGAACGATTTCACCACAGGCAATCCTCTGGTATATTCGACTGCCGCTCTCGTCAGTTTTTCGTTCACTTCGTTCTGGACGAGTGTATTTCTTTTGCTGTACATTGAAATGAGAGATAGGCAGAGAAAGGACAGAAGAACCCCTATCAGGCAAATCGATGCACCAAAGGGGTGTATAACAAAAAGCAGGATGAAAATACAAAAAAAGCTCAAATATCCTCCGACAAAGGTATCTATCATCCGCATTCCCATATTTTCCAGAGTATAAAGTCCCGTAGTAATGGAAGTGAGTATAGTGCCTGTGTCTTTCTCCTGAAAATACCCTAGAGAGACTCTCTTCAACGCTGTCCCTATCGCCAGGCGATCTCTTGCAACGAGCTCATAGCTGATGGTTTCCTGAAATCTTGCTTTTAAATAGTCGAGAAGAAACCGAAGCAGAATTGTAGCAAAAATCACGCTAAGACTTTGAAACCAAAGTCCGGATGGTATACCGAGGCCTTCAACTTGCCACTGCACAACATTTCCAATGATATAACCGGCATATATGGCAGGAGCTGCGGCAGATAATCCGGAGAGAAATGAGAAGAAGAAGCTTATATAGAGCCTCTTTCTGAAATCTCCACACCAGTGGATGATTCGCCTTATCGTTCTAAACATTAGACCTTATCCTCCTTTCCTTTCAGTGTCCATCTCTTTGCCCCGATGTGTGCACTCCACATTTTCTTATAGAGTGTCGAAGCTTCCAGAAGTTCCTCATGGGTACCCACAGCTTCTACTCTGCCCCCATTTAATACAACAATCTTATCTGCGTCTTTCACCGTAGACAGCCGATGCGCAATGACAAGAAGGGTCTTTCCTTTTGTGAGCTCTGAAATGGACTGTTGAATGAACTGCTCATTTTCCGGATCGGTAAAAGCGGTGGCTTCATCCAAGATAACAATCGGTGCATTTTTCAGCATAATACGTGCGATGGCTATGCGCTGCTTTTCACCGCCGGAAAGTCTTTTTCCCGCTTCTCCCGCAGACGTATCATATCCGTCCGGCAGCTTTGAAATAAACTCATCGCAGCAGGCTTTCTTTGCTGCGGCTATCACCTCTTCATCCGTTGCTAAAGGGTTGCCAATACGGATGTTCTCTTTAATGGAAGCCTGAAACAGAAAATTATCCTGCGTAACAAAGCTCACAAGTTCTGATAGCTGTGCAATGGGCATGTTTCGTATGTCCACTCCTCCTATTTCAATGCTTCCGTCGCAAACATCCCAAAACCTCGCAATCAACCTAGCCAAGGTAGATTTTCCTCCTCCGCTTGGGCCAACCAGAGCGGTATAGCTCCCCTCGGGAAGTGTGAGATCAATTCCGTGTAGGATTTCTCCGCTCTTTGCCGAGTAGGAAAATCGAACATTTTTCAGGTGCACATCCCTGCCCTCCAGTATCGTTTCAGATTCCGGTTCAGACAATCTTGTCATGTTAAGAAAAGCTTCTGTCTGATCAACAGTATATTTCATCTGCCGTATACTATTTGCGAAAATTTCCAGTTTTGCAAAGCTTACGACCATAGACATGGCTAACATAACGGCAAGTGTCATCTCCGATACGGAAAGGCTGCCACGGGAAACCAGATAGAGACTAACCGGAACAACGCCAAGAAGTGTTGCCGGCATGAAGGCAAAGGCAAGTTTCATTGTCACCCATGTGTTTCTCATCCAATCGATTACAAAGTCTTTGTATTCAAGGACAGTGTCGGCATATTTTTTGTAACTGCTGCCTGCCTTCCCAAAAGCCCTGATTACCTCAATTCCCTCAATGTATTCGACAATCACACTGTTCATACGCACATTGGATTCCATATACTTTTTCATGCTCTTTCCACTGATGGCAAAGGTAAGTAACATGAACATAAAGCCAATTGGAAGCGATAGCAGGGAACCAAGTGCCACCCTGAAATCAAGAAAGAATAGCGCAATCAGACTAATCGCCGGAAGTACAATATGCCCGCTTCCCTCCGGAATCATGTGCGCTAAAGGAGGTTCTATCTCCTCTATTCTGTCTACAATCACATTTTTGATCTCTCCGATTGAGTGCGCCTGCACCTCTCCAAGAGGCGCTTTCAAAAAAGACTCGGCGATTTTAAGCCGTAAGCCCTCCAAAACATAGTACGCAACATAGTGTGAAAGCCCTGTTGAAAAGCCAAAACAAACTACTTTGACTGTATAGGCGAGAGCAGCAATTGCTCCCCAAAAGAGAATGACTGCGTTTTCAAGCGTCCCTGCAATGTAGGCCTCAACCATCCGATAAACACAGTAAAAAGGAATAAGTCCGCTCACAATGCTGACAATCGAGAGGATAACTGAAAGCCACATCCTATACTCTCTTCCATCTGCGTAAGACAGTAGTGTCCTAAACCAATTTTTTCTCTTTTTCTTCTCTTGCTTCTTCACTCTGCATCCCCCCTTTCCCATTCTCTTACCCATTTAATTGAATCACGCTGTGACAGACTAGGTTCAGGAATTCATAATCATGCGTAATTACCAGAACTATATATCCCTCGCGGGACAGCTTCTGAATAATCTCCCCGGTCTGCATCATGTGCGTATAGTCCAAGCCACTTGTCGGCTCATCGAATATCACTAGCTTTTTCCCCGACAGCACTGCCTGACATACTGCCAGCCGTTGACGCTGACCTCCTGACAGGACGGCAGGATGCACCTCTTTATAGGGAAGTAAATCAAACCCTTGCAGAAGTTTATCAATCTTTTCTTTCGATGCTTCCGGAGCCGCAAGCTCACATTCCTCTACAATACTGTCTGTAAATAACTGATGGTTTACATCCTGCATAACCATGGCACAGAGCCTCTGTCTTTGTCTCCTTGTAAGCTTTTTCCCTTGGTAGATGACCCTGCCGGATTGCTCCTTTAGTAATCCGCAGATTATCTTGCACAGAGTTGTTTTTCCTGCTCCATTCTTTCCCACAATCCCAATCACATCTCCTGAAGAAGCTCCGAAGCTGATTTCCTGTTCCTTGTAAGGGCTGATAATCCTTTCGATACAAAGTTCCCCCTTTACGGCTTTACATGCAGGGATTGTGATTCGCGTTTCTTTTAAGCTACGAAGTCCCATTGCAATCCGTTCTCTTTCAGAGAGTGCAAGAAACTGTTCTGTAGTAAATTCCTGCATAATCCGTCCGCCTTTTAGATATACAACTCGATCTATGACGGATCTAAGATAATTCAGCCGATGCTCCGCAATAATCAAAGTTTTCCCCTGTGCCTTGATATAGTGAAGCAGTTTCGTTAGTCGTGCAGCAGACAGGTTGTCCAGATTGGAGGATGGTTCGTCAAGCACATAAATTTCCGGCTCTCCCGCATAGGCCGAAGCAAATGCAATACTCTGCTTTTCTCCACCTGAGAGTTGGAAAATATTGCGTCCAAGCAAATTTTCAATTCCTAACTCATTCGCTGTTGTCGCAATTCTCTGTCGAATCTTTTCCGGCGGAACACCGCGGTTTTCCAGTCCGAATGCAATCTCAGAAGAGGTATCCGTATAAAAAAATTGCGATTTAGGGTTTTGGAAGACACTTCCTATCTTTTCCGCCAGTCTATATATCTCCGTTTCCGCCACTTTCTCTCCCTGAATACTTACCCCTCCGCTAAGCTCCCCATTGGAATAGAAATGAGGAATCAACCCATTGATAAGTTTCGTTAAAGTCGTTTTTCCACTACCGCTTTCTCCTGCAAGGAGGAGACATTCACCCTTGTGTATCTTCAAGTTTATTCCCGTCAAAATCACATAGTCGGCTACTCTATAATTCACATCAATAAACTCAATCATTTTATCCTTTCACAAAGTTCAAGATAAGAACAAGCCCTATGGCAGTAAACAGCATGCAGAAAATATCTGTCAGGCTGAAACGAATTTCTACTGCACAGGTCTTTTTTTCGGACTATCAATCCCCCTGACTGTTGCCGCTGCGGAAAGTTCTTCTGCAGTTTTTGTGGCAGAAAGCATGATTGGCACCAGATAACACTCTATTTTTCTCTCTACCGGAATGCTCTGAAGCTTCATTGCGTCCTTAATGTGACGAACCTCTTCTTGAATAGCCGGAAAGTAACGAACAGTGACAGCCATGGCCGTAATAAAATTTTGAGGGAGATGCATCTTTCGCAAGGCGGCAACAAACTCATGAACGCTGCACTTCTTAACTAACAATGCTCCTGTCAAAAGACAGGGCAACATCCGTCTTGTCATATTCACAAATACGGAAAACAAAGCAGTAAAAGCTATAGGCGATGCAGGAAGCACAAAGGTCTGCAAACAATATAACAGCAGCAGAAATCCCGCTCCGCCTGCCGCAATTTTAGGGCAGCCATACAAAATGAGAACTACGATAATTACCCCCGTTAAAACATTTCCTTGTCTACCGGTTCTTTCTAAGAACATCCCGATGTTGGCAAGTAGAAGAATGAAAAGACCCGCACGAGGGTCAGGCTTCCTATAGCGCATTTAGACGATACCTGCTTTCTTAAAATGTTTATTGAATATCCCTCCGGCAATCAGTGCGCCAAAGACGCCGCCGACAATCGGGGAAATCAACAGAAGAATCAACATAGGGGCGGTGATATAGGAAGAAATTGCTGCAACATATTCCTGACTCATAGTCTCGCCGATCTGCGCCAAAAAACTCTCACGATACACAAATAAAGCAAGTGGCGATCCTGCCATACCGTAGCTAAACAAGATGAAAGTGACTGCAAGATTACTGAATTTAAGATTATATTTCGTTATATACCTATAGGCTTCTGAAACAACACAGGCGATGAACATCGTAATCAGAATGAGGACGGTAAACTGCCCTGTAACAAAATACAAAAAAGCAGTGATAGCGCCCATGATTAGAACCGCTCCTGACTTAGGAACTTTTACCACCATCAATAAAAAGGGAATACCGGTGAGTACTGCCACGGTTCCGGGAAGCACAATCCAGAGTAAGGGAATGAATCCTGTCATCATTGCTGCAAAATTCAGTACAAAGTAGATTGCGGAATAGATACCGATTGCGATGACATCTTTTCCTGTCAGTTTTTGCTTTTGGTTCATCATTTCTTCATCCTCCTATATGTTAATCAAATTGTCTGCGGGCTTTGTACGGTACTTGCGATAGTCTAAAGGCGTAGTACCGATAATTTGCCGAAATGCTGCTGCAAATTTTCCTGTAGTCTCGTATCCGACAAGATGTGCAATCTCAGATACGCTCAGGTCCGGATTTTTTATTAGTAGAGAAGCCGCCGTATTCATACGACACCTTTTTAAGTAAGAATAGACGGAATCCCCATACATCTCCTTAAAGCTGATTTTGAGTTCCGTCTGCGGAATGTCATATTCTTCAGATAATTCCCTGATTGTAAAATGTACGGATAGATTTTCTGTAATCTGTTTGTGAATCTCCCGAAGCTTATCGGCATGGCTTAGGAAAAAGCAGGTCTCTTTTTGCTTTCCTTCCTGTATCTCCACGGCATCCAGATACAGAAGCAGTTCAAGTATTTTAAGTCTGTAGTAATCAGGGCCAATATTGGCAGGAGAGTTATATAAGCACTCCATAATGCCATTCACTGCCATATCGTCTTCTAGAATACCGGGAACACTTTCTTTACAGAACTTCCTTTTAAGCTTCTGAATATCGACAGAAAATTGCGGCATAAACGAAGTAATACCCTGTGGTGCAAGGTCAACATTCAAGTAAATACTTATCCCATGGAAATGGTTAAGTGGCATAAATACATGCCCGCTATGATGTCTCCGGTCATCAATCCTAAGCTGTTTTTCCTGGAGTACGCTGTACCTTCCCTCCAAAGTCTCCATTTCAATCCGCCCCTCCTTGCAGTAGTCAAAACAGATGACATTTGCATTTTCCTCCAAAAAAATCCGGATCTGCAACGTCGCATATGCATATCACAAATATTGATATATACTCCCACAAATGGTGTATATATCGTCATGATACCCTCCCCGCTCTCATCTTTAACTTCAAGAATGGCATGGCTCTCGTCCCGTGCCAGAACCTTTACATTATCGCCCAAAGTTCTGATTGAATTCATTCCGGAACCTCCGCTTATCAATTTAGGTTAGCACTAACTAATCTATATTTAGATTACTTCCCTTTGAATAAAAAGTCAAAGTCCATTTAGACATTTTCATTCCATTTAGCTCTATATGAAAAAATGCATAGCTTATGGCAGCCGTGCAGAACTTTGCCAAGAGACACGAAAAAAGCACTCTGCAACATGCAAAGTGCTCTTCTCATAAATAAATGGTGATACAGAATAGTTACTGCAAAGTATTCTTCATTTCCGATTATGCTTTCTTCGCAAAGCTGTAGGTGTACACGAATTGATCCGGTGTGTAGTTATCAAGCTTTACTCCGTCAACCTCAGCGTAAGGATAGCCGAAATCATTTAAAGCCTCTCCATCCTGTGCAGGATTCAAGGTAAGATCTCTTCCATCGGCCAAAATCATACGCTCTGCATCGCAGTTACCGAAGTAGTATTCCTGCTTCTCCTTGGTTTCTGCCTGATCTTTTGTCCAATTATTCTTTAAAACAGCCTTTAACACATCGGCAGGATCTGCGGAAACCCAACCTGTTCCCTTTAAATAAAATTCTGCCCAGCAGTGCTGATTCTTCGTGATATCCTCCGCATTGATACGGATTCCGAAATGCTCTCTGGCAGGAATTCCGGATGCACGGCAAAGGGCTACAAACATGGAGTTGATATCGGTACATTTTCCGGTCATAGTTGTGTCTAAAAGGGCACAAACATCTCCCTCTCCGCAACCTTTTACACTCTCATCACGATTCATATTGGCAATAACCCAGTCATAGATGGCTCTGGCCTTCTCTAAATCCGTAGCTTTTCCTTCGGTTACTTCCGCAGCCTTGTTCTTCACCTGGTCATTTAAGGGAAGATTCTTGGAAGGCTCCAGATACTTCTTCACATCCTCCGGAAGCTCCGCCTTCTCATCCTCCTTTAATTCAGGGCTTACAATTTCTTCTCTCTTTACCTGTAAATCCAGCTTTACCACTCTATCGGCGGGCTCGGCATTTGCATCCCATTCCACATAAAGCATCTGATTGCCCCAGTCATCTGTGTTCATTTCCGCCTTAGCATTTCCGGCATCATACTTTACGTCCTCAACAGTCTGATACTCACTGCTATGTGGCACGGGAATCCAAAGGCGAACCTTCTTTCCTTTTTCATACTTGGATAAGTCTACGGTATTATTCACCGCTCCCTCTACCACCTTCTTTTCGGAAGCCTCCGCCTTTTCCGTCTCCTTCTCAGAGCTCTTCTCTGCCGCAGCAACAGATTCCGTGCTCTGTTCTGTTCCTTTTGCAGTGGTTTCTGTATTGCTTACTGATTTATTTCCGCAGGCAGCCATCAGCATTCCTACTGTCCCCAAGAGTAACACTAATTTTAAGCTTTTTTTCATTTTTCCTCCTATACCCACTCTTTACAAACTGCAACGGGGAGAGTATACGCTAATGGCGAATAGGATGGAAATGAAATTTTCTTATAAAAACACTGCTCTATTTTAAATCTCTATAAAGGAAGCCGGAACAAACGCATGTCCATCACGGAATAGCTTTGATAGACAAAAAACACAAAGCCGCCTGCGATTCCGCCTGCTATACCTAGCGTTGTTGCAAGAATCAATAAGCTAAAATTTCGATTCCACAGTTTTGTTGTTGTCATTAGTCTTCTTCTAAAACTATACCACTATTTTATAATGTTCCTTTAATTCATTTAATGCACTATGCTTAATACATCCTTCGTTTTGTAATCTTACAACCACAATCCCTGGTGCAATACCTTGCTTCTCAGCGAATGCACGTATACTTGATACGGAAAAGCACTTACGGTCAATAAATTCAGAAAAATCATTGCCCGGGATTAATGTGTCTCCGGACCAAAAATTTGCGGCTTGCTCATCATCCTCTGATGTTCCATTCGTCTGACCTATGTGTCCTAATATAATATGTGCTAATTCATGAAATAGACTAAACCAAAACTTATCTGCATCTTTTCCTCGTGCAGTCAATCCTACAACAATCTTATTCCCATCTATAAAGGAAGTTCCTTGTAAAAATGAGCCTTGTAAATGTGGCAAAAAAACAAGTGCAATTCCACACTCTGCAAGCATACTTTTAAGCTTCGGGCAGAACTCTTTCGCTTTCATAACTGTCATCAATCTGATTTTCGGAATGATGTTCATTAAGCCTTTAATATTAATGGGGGCCGTTTTGACATCTCTTGCCTTTATCTTTGCTTCTTGTGTCCAAGCCAGTAACGCTAAATCACTTTTTTCTGTTATGGCCAATCTTCTTCTACATGCAATTCTTGTTATCTGAATATTATTCAGTAGTGAAAGTTCCACAATCTCAAAATATTTTCTAAGATTTACTACTTTTTCCCTTAATACCCTTGTTTCAGGAACCCACCCAAATTTAGCCATTTCATTATAAGGCAGTTTCTTGGCTATCTCTTCATCCTTATCCATAGTATTCTCCGCTTCAGCCTTAATTATTTTTTCTCTATATATTGCTTCTAAGTTATTCCAAAACTTTGCTGGGACGCCAAGAACAAATTCCAATCTTATAGCAACCTCCGGAGTCAACTGTACCTCTCCATTTATAAGCTTACTGATATGTTTTTCAGACATATCCATTCTCGCAGCAAACTCTTTTTGACTCATTCCTCTGTCCTTAAGCTGCTCTTTTATCGTCGCTCCGGGCGGTGTTGCAATAATGCTACGACTTCTCACCATAGTGCTACCCCCTATTCCATTTCAATTTTCTAATGGTAATCCACTATCTCCATAATATGAGCTACCTGAATCTTATTACCATGTTTTTCAAATATCATTCTATATGGATGAACCAAATCAACTGCATACTGCCCTTTACGGTTATTCGTCAATGGGTGACACCTACCAATATGAAATTTAATCATCTCTTCCTTGTAATTTACCTTATAGGTAAATCCGTAATTGACATAAATACAGTTTTTATTCATAACGAGTACCGCCCTCTCCGCGAGCGATACTCATTAAGAATTATAATTCAATATTGTGATAATATTGAAGAATTTCTTTTTGCACATGCTCCGGAATTAGATTATCTCCGGTAACAATTGCTTTTCCGTTATAACTATTCCCCTTTTTATATGTTTTTTCCTCCAGAATCAGTTTTGTTTCTGCATAATATCTCCATGTAGCTGATTGTAATCCACTCAACTTTTCGGGTTCAAGCGCCAATAAAACAAAATAATAATCTTTTCCGAACCGATCTGTACCTTTTAAATATTTCTTCATCGAAGGATATTCTTCCTTTTTAAGTTTTGAAATATGTTTCGGAAAACGAGTCAGTAAATCTATCGTTTGCCCTATTCTAAGTAGCTCTCCCCTCTTATTACAAATCCCGTACACGCATCTTGCTTTTGCATATTCTTCAAATTTGTCTTCCGTATCTATAATAATATTCGTTCTATCTACAGGAATGGAAATACCCTGCAGTGCCAGTAAGTCTCCCAGCACTTCAGGAAAATGACTTTCATGGGTAGTATTTCCGGGGCGTGACCACGATGCTCCTGAAAAAAGTACCGCCTCCAATAAAATAGAATCCGAAATTCCAAAAAACCGGCCTAAATCTCTTCTGAAGATATCCAATTGCTTTTGGATGTAAGCAAACGTAAAAGAATCTATTCCCATAAGATCCGTAATAACCTTGGCTCTACTATGAAGGACTGCATTTATTTCAGAAAATACATCCGGACTGCTCTTTCTTTCAGACTCGCTTAGCTCATCTATGCCTACTCCCAATGCCTTTGCAATTTTATTCAGCGTTTTGGCAAATGGCTTGGCCGAGTCGGATGATTCAATTTTATTAAGAGTAACTACCGAAATTCCGGCAATTTTCGCCAATTCATATTGTGTTTGTCCCCTATCTTCCCGTAATTTTTTTAATTTCTCTCTACTATACATCACTCTCTCCTTTTTATTTCATTTCATTTTTATTTCATTTTAATCATAGAATTTCATTCTTATTTCATTTTTATAATACAGAGAAGATTGGTTTTTGCAAGAGTAAACTATAAAAAGGATAAAATAAAATCGTAAGAATATGAAAATAGCGCTTTCTATATCTTTTCTCGGCTTTATGATACTGTATAAAGAAAATAAGGAAAGGAATAAATCATGAAAATTCATAAGCCCACCGTCATCAGTCTCGCTTTTTTAGCAGCCGTTTATCTTGTTATGCAGTGGAGAGGAAATACTGCCTCTGTTAAGAAAAATAGCCAATCCTCCTCTGAAACACAGACTGAGGCGACAAAATCCGATAAAGAAAAAGGGGTAGACGAAGCGGAAACAAGTTCCGAGAATACAACTCCCGAAGTAGCTAATCCAAAAGCAGTCTACACCGCTTATTTAACCCTCTTAAAAGAAAAGCAAAAAGACATTGAAGCCTATACCTGGCAAGCTTACGAGGAAGATAAAGACGGAGCGCCTATCAGTGTAGAAACGAAGGGGATTGCCGTAGCCGATGTTTATGGGGACAGCACGCCCGAGTTGCTTTTTATTGATGCAGAGGAAAACAACGGAGAGGGGGCTGCCATTCGCGCGAATCTCCACATTTACAGCTTTCAAGACGGAAAACCTGTGGAAATTGCGAAGAAGGAAAATCTGGATTATCAAGTAGGTGGCGGCGCCGTGTACAACATTTTCCTGACGGAAAAGGACAAGCGCCTCTATCTTGAGCAAATTGACTTCGATGCGAAGGAAACGGATGTGCTTTATCTTCTCCCTATGTCCGGCAATTTCCCCTTGGAGTGGGATAAGCAGGCAAGCTATAGCTATGACCCGGAGAAAGGGTTGGAAAATGACGAAACTTCTCCTAAGCGTTCCGATGAAGAATTCATCCTCTATGATAAGCCCGTAGAAAAGGCAGACTACTACGCCTTTAAAAAAAGAATTGAGGAAAAAAATCCGAAAAGTTTGATTAGTAACTTTGGAGGAGAAGAGAAAAAAGAAACTTCCGCCCTGAGCTACAGTGAGGCTATTTCCTTTTTGGAAAAGCAAGCAGAATAATGCGATAGCAGAAGAACAGCAAGACAAAAATGAAAAGGCTTTCTTGCCCCCCACCCCAGAATCACTTTATCAGAAAATTGATAACAGAGAATTGGACTTTTTTCACTACAAGAGATAGAAAAACCTTCGATGAGCGCATCATTCATCACTATTCGCTTCCTCCGGGAGTGACTTTCCGCCGTTCTCTAGGATCGTCAGCATTTCCCTCGGCGTCACCACATAGGGCTTCAGCGGGAAATGTTTGATGTTTCCGGTTACCAGATAAGCATCGCTGTCTTTTCTGGCTTCCATTGTGACCGCATATAAGATTACATCCTTCGGGTCGGGCAGGTTTTCCTCCAGCTTCTCCGGGTCAAGGAACACACCACGCATACGAATTCCATCCGTCACGGTTTGAATATCCTCTTCCTTAAAGGGGAATTTCTTCCGCCGCAGCACCTCTTCGTATTCAGTCATGATTTCATCGCTGAGGAGAGGAACAATGCTTCCCACAAGAGCCTGCTCCAGAACCGCTCCGGGTACGGAATCCCATCGAAGAAGGGCGGAAACTAGCACATTGGTATCTATCACTGCATATAGCTTCATACGTTACTTCCCATTCCTTACGGCTTCGATCTCTGCATTGATTTCATCCAGCGTCATGTCGGCTACACCGGCATTCTCCGCATCACTGCTCATGCGCTTCATGGCAACGACAGCTGCCGTCGCCTTATAGTTCTCTTCCGGCAAGATCATGCTGAATGGAATGCCCCGCACCTGCACCGAGCGAGTCAGGAACATCCGGATTGCTGTGGGCAGGTCAAGGCCGAGCTGAGAATATACATCGGAAGCTTCCTTCCGAAGGTTATCGTCTATGCGAAGCTGAAGTAATCCATTTTCCATGATTACACCTCCATTCAAATTTGCATATGTTTGTAATGCAATCGTACCACTTTTTTTTGGAAATCAAGTGAATTACAAACTCATGCAAGCAGGAGTTCAATAGGCACACCCGATCCTTCTTTCTTCTTCCACTAAAATCAGGTTCGGGATATAATAATCCCCGTCAAGCGCATACTGAATCTCGTTTTCGCTCTAAAATCAAGGCTTTGCAACTCTCAGTTGTCAAATTGACAAGCCCGATTTCTTCCCTGCAACCGGATTTTCCGATAGTATGAGAGGCGTAAAGACGGAGTGAGCGAAAGCATTTTCCAAGGCAAACATTCTTTCCTATCTTATAGAATGCGCTCGACACAAAAGGCAGGCTCCATAAAGCTATGAAGAAGAAAGTGCATCGGCTCGAATACAGCATCATAAAAGGAGTAGAGTATGATACTTGCAGACAAGATTATTGAATTAAGAAAGAAAAACGGCTGGTCCCAAGAAGATCTCGCAGAGAAACTGGATGTCAGCAGGCAGTCTATTTCCAAATGGGAAGGAGCCCAGTCCATTCCGGATATGAATAAGATTTTGAAGTTATCCGAGGTCTTTTCCGTAAGTACTGATTACCTCTTAAAGGATGAGATAGAGCTGGACAGTCCGGGAGAAACCCTAAAGATTGATACGGAATCCTCCTTAAAGGAGGTTTCTGTTTCCATGGAGGAGGCCAATGCTTTTCTGGAACACAAGAATCAAGCAGCTTCCCAGATTGCTCTGGGCGTACTGCTTTGTATCCTTTCCCCCAGCCTATTGATTGTTTTAAGCACGCTTCAGGAAAGTTCTCTTCTTTCTCTCTCAGAGGGAAAAGCCGTAGGTATCGGTGTGCTCTTCCTCTTCCTTTTGGCAGGAGCAGGAGTAGCCTTATTTATCAAAAACTCCATTGAAGGAGATCGATTCCATTATATAGAAAAAGAGCTTCTGAATACTGCTTACGGGGTAAATGGTATGGTGCAGGAGAAAAAATCCCGTTACCAGGGAACTTATACTTCTCAGATGATTTTAGGTATTTTTCTTTGCATCATTGCGGCAAGTCCCATCTTTATCAGTATGATTATCTTCGGAGAAGATGATCTCCATACCGCTCTTGCCGTGCCTTTCCTTCTGCTTTTTGTGGCCGTTGGCGTGTTTCGGATTGTCAAAACGAATATTATTTGGGATGCCTTGAACATGCTTTTAGAGCAAGGGGATTATAGAAGGGAGGAAAAGATGGATGAGTACAAAAATGAAAACGTCGGGCAAATTTACTGGTGCTTGGTAATCGCTATCTATCTTGGCTACAGTTTTATTACCCGGCGCTGGGACATCAGCTGGATTGTTTGGCCGGTAGCCGGAGTGGGCTATGGGGCAGTACGCGGCATTGTCAAGTCCTTTAGGACGAAGGTTTAAAATCATAACCACCCGTCAAACGGGTGGTTTGCTCGGGGGCTATAAGCCCCTGTTACTGGGCCAGCGTCTAAAGGCGCTGGCTTTCATTTTTGGCTATGGTAAGTTTGCTTTCGCCTACTTCCCACAGCCCCATTCAAGCCTTATTGCTTTTGACTCGTCGCTACCCCATAAAGGGGTATGGTTACTACTTCACTTTAACCCTTAAAAGGGTCTTCATATTCTTTAACACTAAGTTTATCCATGGCTATATCATGTTTTTCTTGATCTTGTATATACTTTTTTATTGTGGCTTCATTTAGTCCAACTGTACTGACATAATAGCCTTCGGCCCAGAAATGCCTGTTCCCAAACTTATATTTAAGGTTTGCGTGTTTATCAAATATCATTAACGCACTCTTTCCCTTTAAATAGCCCATAAATGATGAGATACTAATCTTAGGTGGAATACTAACCAAAATATGTATATGATCAGGCATTAAATGTCCCTCTATTATCTCTACACCTTTATATCTACACAACTGCGCTATTATATCCCGTATATCCGCCTTGTATTGATAATATATTATTTTTCGCCTATACTTCGGTGTGAAGACAATATGATATTTACACATCCATTTGGTATGTGCCAATGCATATTCTTTCTTCGCCATAAATCACCTTCCTTTTCTGCAATATAGCTTGAACAACTTTATTGTATTAGGAAAGGTGATTTTTGTATAACAAGTGTTTCCCACCCGCATAGCGGGTGGTTTTTTGTATCAGAGCTAACATTTTTCAAATGTCAGCTCTGATACTGGCTAAAGTCCATTAAATCTTAAAAGTGGCTGTAAAAAAATAAAAAGGACGTTTTTATTTTTTACAGCCACTTTTTTGTGTCCGAATTAGTTTTTCACTTTAAATAAAATCTTATTCATATCTTTGCGTTTATCCGTTATGGGAATTCGGCATGCTTATATCTAAGCTATACTCCGGCATCCCTCCGTGCTTTTCTGGTCAATCTACTTCTCTTAAAGCACTCCTCGGTTTCCTGAGGCTCAAAGAAATGCTTTTCCTTTTCCGCTAAGCACTGTTTGATTCTAAGATAATCCTCGAAAGAAGACAGTTCTCCTATAAACAGTAGATAATCCCCTCTATAGATCGAGTCCAGAATCTTGGAGGTGCTGTTTTTCTTATAGAAAGTAAAATGAGGATAAAAATGGATTCTGCTCCCGGTTCCGTCGTGTAGCTGAAAATCTATGAAGCCGATTCCCGCATAGGGAATACTCCGGCTTTCTCCTTTTCGATAGTGCAGCACTATTTCCTCTTCATAAAATACGGCTTCCACAATATAGGATTGGAAGAAAAACTGATAAAGCTCCCGAAGAGCAACAAAACTGCAAAGGATAAGGAGTGCAAAGATAAACCAAATGCTGCTGTCCCATCCCACGTGTGCGTAGAAGAAGAGAAAAAGCCCGGCGAAAAGCAGCAGAACAAACAAAGCCGAAATAGGATTGGGCGAATAGTGTGTGATTTCCCAATGGCAATTTCCATTTTCATCCCGGTAGGTATTCCTTTTCATCTTACTCTATTCTTTCGAAGACTCTTTTAGTCTTCTCTATAGACAAGGACATATGCCTTGATATAATCGCTGCCTTCCACGATAGTGAGCGGAATTTCCAAAATAGCTTTCCCTGCCTGTCCATTAGAATACTGCGCTTTCTCCTCAGCAGAGTAGAAATACATTCCGGCGGAATAGCTGTGTCCGGCCTCTACGGAAAGATCAAAGCTCAGCTTCTCTGTTTTGACATTCCTTGTCTTCGTGCCTACCGTTTCCGTTGACTCAAAGATACCTTCGATAGTATGCTGACCGGGAGCCAAGGCTACGACAGTTTCCAAGTCCTTTCCTGTAGTGAAGGGCACGTTGGCAAGGTCGCTTCCGTCAACCTTAATCTGCTTCCCGTAAATGTGAAGAATTCCCTTATCCCTGTTGTCCTCATTGAACTTCTTCTCACTGTTCTCTCTCTTCTTTCCCATGGAAAGCATTACGACAAAGGCTATTGCCCATACTACTGCTACTACCGCAATGATCATGATGGTTTGTGTTGACATATCTACTCCTCCCAAAATTTTTCCCTCTTTTTTGAAAAGCAAAGCTTCACACAAAAGAAGGGCATTAAAATTTAAAATATTCAAAAATTATTATAAATTTACTATAGCGAATGTCAATTCCATTCTCTTAGGAAAATGGAATTGAATTTCATACGCTAAAGTGATAAACTAAGAACGAATTTTAAAAAGAAAAGAAAGGTGCGGATCGAATGAATAAAAAACTTGATACACCTGAAGTAAGGCATTTATTTGAAGGAATGCAACAGTTAAGGGGAACGGAAGAATATTTCCGTTTCTTTGAAGATGTCTGCACCATTAACGAGTTACTCGCTATTGCGCAGCGTTATGAGGTTGCAAAGCTCTTACGGGAAGGAAAAACCTACATTGATATTGCGAAATGTACGGGGGCCTCTACCGCAACGATTTCCAGAGTGAATCGTTCGTTGAACTATGGAGAAGACGGCTACCGTTTAGCCTTTGAACGACTGGAAAAGAAGGGGTAGTAGCCCCTTCTTTTTTAGTCGACTGTATTTTGTGTAGCAGCTTGTTCGCCGATTACAGCAAACAAACTTCTCGGGCAAACTCTACGCGTCCGAACGGCTGAAGCCGTTTTTCATCTTGCAACTAACTTCATACAGTACCTTATCCAGTACAGCGTCGGTTTCTTCCTGCACCATCTTTGCAATTTCTTCATTGCATTCTTCAAGAAGCTTAATCACCGCCGCATTCTTCGGTAACTTCTTCGCAAGCTTCTCTTCCAGATTCTTCATCAGGGTATAGCCCTTTGTCGGCACCTTTCCCTGATACCGTTCAATATGCATTTTGCACTCACTGAACTGTGCATCCGCCAGAGCACCGATAATTCTGTTTGCCCAGTAGAAGCTCTCCGTCGTAACCCGGTGCGTCGTATTGGCAAAGTACTCCGGTGTCTTGTTGACATTTGCATAGAAAGGAACAAAGGCGTTAAAGGTATTGGCGCCGAAGCAAACCCACTCGATTGCGGCATATTCCTTCGGCACATCCGGACGAATCTGCACAAGACTTAGGAAATTGTTCCGGTTGATTCCGATAGGACGATATTTTCCTCTATCCTTCTCGTCTCCGTATTTTCCGTAACAGTCGTAGGGCGTTCCCTGGAAATGAGAGGAGAGGATATACTTCACGTCTTCCGGCGTAATTTTAATCTCCGGGCAGAGACACCACGGTAAATCGTCATCCTCCGGCTTTAACTCGGCAGCCTCTCCGTCAAAACTGAAGGTATTTTTATTAAAATATCTTGCCATATACCAAGCTCTCGGCGTGTTGTAAACATGGTCCGCATCGGAATGGGTACCGAAACATTCTCTCGGATTAATCCAGTCTCCTTCCGTTTGTTCAATCTCATCCGCAAAGCGCAAGTCCAAGTGATTCTTGGCAATAAATTCCTTCAAGTCTTTGGAGCAAATAAACTCAGCCTGTTCTCCGAAGGCATCTTCGAAATCGAAGTAGTCAATTCCGAGCTGATTCGGCATCATCACATAGGCATTGTCCGGCACTCTTCTGGCAATAAAATGATGACCGCCTATAGTCTCCAGCCACCAGATTTCATTTTCATCCGAAAAGGCAATCCCGTTCATTTCATAAGTACCGTACTTTTCCAAAAGCTCTCCAAGACGAAGCACACCTTCTCTTGCGGAATGAATGTAGGGAAGTACCAAGGTCACCATGTCCTCTTCTCCGATTCCGCCGATCTGCTCCGGCTTTCCGTTTTCCGCCTTCTTATAGACTACAAGCGGGTCTCCGGAAAGTACGCGCTCATTGCAGGCAATGGTCTCGGTAGCGGTCATGGAAACATTTTCACTGTTTACCCCTGCTGCACCCCAGATTCCCTCATCCTCATAAACCGCATTGGGCATACAGGTATAACGAAGCGGATTCTTGGGAAGCGGAATCCTTACATGAGAAAGCATGGAAACATATTCTTTTCCCTGATCCTTCGGTTCAACCACAATGAATTTTTTAGCACAGAAAACGCCGGATCCGGAATCCTCATTTCTTGCAATCATCGTTGAACCGTCGTAGCTCGCCTCTCTACCTACTAAAATTGTTGTACAAGCCATTTTATCTTCCCCCCTTAATCTGTATTAGAAACTACTATTCTAAAACTATAGCAAATAGAAAACTATTATTACAATATAAATAAGTATACTCTAGCATTTTGCCTTTTTCCACAAGGATTCTTGTATAAACGTGTAATTTATAAGTGATTTTTGCCGATAAAGATATATATGAAACTATTTTTATGCTGAAAAAATAGTTTATTAAGGCACACTTGCAGAAAAATCACCCAAGGAGGGGTAAAATGTTTAAAAAATGGAACCAATCAAGCAGACTGCACTTTTTCTCCATCGGCGTCATTATCATGCTGCTTCTAACCACAATGGCAACGGTGACCAGCATCTTGTCTTCCAAGGAAGCCGATAAGACAGCGGAGAAGCGTTTCGCTCTTGTCACTGCAGCAAAGCAGTTTTCTTCCGCGAGCGTGGACTTAACAAGACATGCAAGGTCTTATGCTTCCACTTTAAACACAAACTTCCTGGATAAATACAACCGGGAAATCACAGAGTACAAGAATCGTGAAAAAGCAAGAGAAACCATGAATCAGTATGGAATCAACGAAACGGAAGATACGGCCATGCGTACGATGGAAGCGACTTCCGCCCACCTGGCAGACCTGGAAACGCAGGCCTTTACCTATGCCGCGTCAGGAGACAGCAAGAACGCCACCGCCCTGATGTACAGTGAGGATTATCTCTCCGGAGAAGCGGAGGTACAGAAGCAGTACAAGATTTTCTATGACAGCATCGTGAATAGAACCGATAAAGAGATGGCGGGGGCCATCGAGGTTGCATCCGCAACACAGATCCTCAGTATTGTTCTCTTAATTCCTTCCATTCTCTTCGTTCTTCTGATGATGCTCTTTGTAAAGAAAGAGCTCATGAAGCCGATTATCGCTATAAAGGAAACCATGACGAGCCTTGCGGAAGGACAGCTCAGTGAAACGAAGATTGACCTTCCGGTAAATGAGACCGAGGTGGGTCGTACAGTGGCTGCTATAAAGGGAATGAACTATCGCTTAAAAACCATTATTCAGGATTTACAAAACTTACTCTTTGCCATGGCGGACGGAAACTTCCGGGTAGAAAGCGGATGCAAGGAAATGTATGTCGGAGAATACGGTAATATTTACAACGCGTTAGACCGCATTCATTCCAAATTAAAGGAGACGCTGCAGGGAATCGGTGTAGCCTCCACAGAAGTCAACTCTTCCGCACAGGAGATGTCCCATGGAAGTGAAATTTTAGCACAGGGCTCCGCACAGCAGGCAAGTTCCTTGGAAGAACTCTCCGCTACCGTGAGCACGGTATCCGATCAGATTAAGAGTAATGCCGCCAATGCGGAAAGCGCCAGCGATCTTTCCCGCATTACGGAGGAAGAGCTGAAAGAGAGCAGCTCCGAAATGAATGCCTTAAGTCTTTCCATGAATGAAATCAACGGAACGGCTCAGCAAATCAGTAATATTATCCAAACCATCGATGATATTGCCTTCCAGACCAATATCCTGGCCTTAAATGCGGCGGTCGAAGCTGCACGTGCGGGAGAATCCGGAAAGGGCTTTGCCGTTGTAGCCGATGAGGTTCGTAATCTTGCGGGAAAATCTGCAGAAGCGGCCAAAGATACCACTGTCCTGATTGAAAATACGGTTCGCTCCATCCGGGAAGGAACAGAGATGGCCGATCGGGCTGCCGCTTCTCTTGAGAAGTTGGTAAAGAGCTCTCGTCAGATGAATGCCAAGATTCTTGAAATTGCGGAGTATTCCGGACAGCAGTCCAATTCCGTATCCGAAATTGCACAGGGTCTGGAGCAGATCTCCTCCGTCGTGCAGAACAATTCCGCAACTGCCGAAGAGTCAGCCGCTACCAGCGCAAAACTTTCCGACCAATCGAAAGCAATGGATACGCTTTTAAAGCAGTTTACACTGTAATATTGTTGAAATTAGTACTGTTGAAATGTCCCTCCCGTGCAAAGCACGAAAAAAAGGGGCTGTAAAAAAATCAAAATAATTTTCTAAGCAATATAGGTCTGAACTTGGGCACGCTCTCGCTAGCTTCGCCTGACTGAGCAGTGGTTTTGTTAACCACTGCTCACTTTGCTTCGCAAAGCAACTTCCTTCAGAAGTTGGTCTTGTACAGGACAACTTTTCTGATGAAAAGTTTGTCCTTACGTAACGGATACTAAGCGAAAAACTGCGTTTCTCTTGTTTTTCGCAAGTACCGACGGGCTCAGACTACCCCGCATTCAGACCTATATTGCAAAAATCACTTTATTATTCTGATTTTTTTACAGCCCCTTTTAATTCATAACGAGTTTCGCTAGCGTAGCTTGCGGTATCTCGCGTTTAAGCGGATAACGGGAGTCGGACCCGCCTCACTAGCTTGGGAAGCTAGGGTACTACCGATGTACTATATCCGCAAGACTCTTCTATTATAAATTTCTCCTCTTCAAAATGCAATAGCGGAGAAAGAACGAGGATGCATTCGATGCAAACCATCCGGCATCCCTCTTTCTCCGCTATATTTTCCGCCTTTAGCTTAAACGGACTTGCCCAAGGCAAGAAGCCATTCCTTTTCTTTAAATCCTACAAGAACTTTCTCTCCATAAAGGAAGATGGGTCTTTTTACCAACATTCCATCCGTGGAAAGAAGCTGTTCCTGTTCTTCCTCCGACATATCGGGCAGCTTATCCTTTAAGTTCATAGACTTATAGAGGAGTCCGCTGGTATTGAAAAAACGCTTCAGGGGAAGGCCTGAACGCTCCCGCATTTCATGAATTTCTTTTGCTGTCGGATTCTCTTCTTTAATGGGGCGCTTTTGGAAGCTGACCCCCTGCGCCTTTAAGAAATCCTCCGCTCTTTTACAGGTAGAACAACGATCATACGCGATTAAAACATTCATTCCGAGTTCCTCTTTTCTATAGATTGTTCTTTCCTGTTATAACTATTTTCTTCTATTCCTGCAAGCGGAATTTGGATACCAGCTTGTCCAGTAAGGAGGCCTGAGCGGAAAGCTCTTCAGAGGATGCGGCACTTTCCTCCGCTGTAGCGGAATTCGTCTGTACTACGGAGGAAATCTGTTCCATCCCTTTCGTCAGCTGTCCCACATTCTGTGATTCGCGCTCCGTTTCTTTGGTGATTTCAAAAATCATATCATTAATCTTTCCTGCACGCTCTACCACGGTGGAAAGCGATTCTCCGGTTTCTCTTGTAATTCTTGCCCCGCGCTCTACGGCATCCTTGGTTTCCTCTATGAGCTCTCCGGTATTTTGTGCAGCTTTAGCCGATTTCTGTGCCAGATTGCCTACCTCATCCGCTACAACGGCAAAGCCTTTTCCTGCTGCTCCGGCTCTTGCCGCTTCAATAGCTGCGTTGAGAGAAAGAATATTGGTCTGGAAAGCAATGTCGTCAATCGTTTTGATGATTTTGCCGATTTCATTGGATTTCTCCGTAATCTCCGCCATCGCCTTGGACATTTCCTCCATCTTTTGCGTACTGAGCATAACGGCCTGTCCCGCCATCTGACTTAAATTCTTGGCATCCTCCGCCTTCTTCGTTGTACTCTTAATGGATTCGGCTATTTCGTTCATCCCTGCAGAGATTTCTTCAACGGAAGAAGCCTGCTCGGTAACTCCCTGAGACAGCGACTGTGCTGCAGCAGAAACCTGCTCCGAGCTTTCGCTTACTTCGCCTGCAGACTTTTGAATTTCCAGCATAGTCGAATTCAAAGCTGTACGAATATCCTGCATCGATAACATTAAGGGACGATAGTCTCCCTGATATTTTTCTTCATTGTTCAGGTCAATCCGGAAGTTTCCTTGAGACAGCTCTGCCAGCTTCTCCTGTAAATCGGAAGTGATGTCCTTGATATGGTCCATTACTTCCTGGAAGCCCTTTCCGATCTGTCCGATTTCATCTTCTTTTACATAAGATACTCTCTCGCTGAAATCCCCTCTGGAAACCTTCTGTCCGATTCTGGCAATGCCTTCCAGCGGCTTCAAGGTCTTCTTAATCATAAGATAAATGCCCGTTACAATCAGTGCGATACCGACTCCTGCAAGGGCAAAACATAGCATCATAATTCGCGTTATCGGCGCTCTGAATTCCCCATTATGGACGGAAAGAACAATCCACCATACATTTCCCATAATGTCCGTCGGAACGTAATAAGTTCTTCGGGTTTTGTCCTGTTCGGTCTGCTCTAAAAGCACAAAGGGCTTTCCCTTGGCCATTTCCGTCTCAAGCTTCTGAAACTGCTTTTCTCCCTTTTCTTCGGAAAATGATTTTCCGATTAAGTCCTTATTTTTACTGAAAATAATATTTTGTTTTTCATCGACAACCTCGGTTTCCATGCTGGGATAGCGACTGTCTGTCTGTTCCGCCAAAGCAAACAGATTTACATCTACCTCCAGTAAAACGGCACCGATAAATTTTCCCTTCGAAATAACCGGGCGGGAAATCGTAACCACCTTCATTTTATCGGGCGTAGACTCGTACACATCCGTAATCACGGTTTTCTCCCGCTCCTTGGTTTCCGCATAATAGGGCTTATCTTTAAATTCTTCATAGGGATAATTGACAATGCTTCTATTCTGCACATTTGCTTTCCCGATATAAGGGGCATAATTCTCCACTCCGTCAAGAAAGGCATTCGGCTCAAAAAACACGCCCGCTCCCGTCACATACTCGTTTGCGTTCACAACACCGCTAAGAGAGGCAATCAGAACCGATTCCGCATTATATTGGAGGGAGCTTATGGATTTATTCACTACACGGGATCGAAAGCTGGACTCCTTCATCGGAATAACTGCCTGTTGTTCCTGATTTAAGTCCAAAACCGTCCAGGCAGGAGCTGCATTGTTCCCCATTTCCCGAATTCCGCTGTCAATAATGGAAGAGACACCTTCCATTTTGGAAATGATTGCTGCCAGCTCTTCACCGGAAGCTTTCGCCTTATCTTCCATATTTTGATCCATGGCATCCGTGAAAGAGAGCCTCGTTAAACGAAGGGTCCCGAAATTCACAATACTGATGCCGACGAAGGTCAAAATCCCCAGCAAAATGGACATTCTTACCGAAAGCTTCATGGTTTTTCTACTTCCTTGTATCTTCCCCATATTTCTTCTCCTTAATGCACGAACCAAATAGACTATAATTCTATCGCCTTATTTTGCTAAAAAATAAGAAAAAATATTATTATTGTTTCAATAAATCCCCTTGCCCTCTCTTTATTCTTTCAATTCTTACAGAAGCGGATCCTGCGGACAGGAGATACCGCATAGCTCTTGCACGATACTCGTTATGAATTAAAAAAGACCGATAAAATCCGGTCAACACCGGTTTATCGGTCTTTTTAGCAAAAATGACTCTACAGCCCCTTTTTAGCAGCGCTTATTTTACTGCTCTTTTTTAATGGAAAGTCTTCAAATAATCTACATTCTGTTTCTCTATCGCGGACATTTGCGGATAAATACTGTCCATCTGCGGATTTCGTACGGGATTGTTTCTGTACCAAGCATATTGGTTAAAGTAATCATTTAACGCCTGGTCCTTAAAGACGTATCCGTGGCGGGCATACATTTCATTGACCACCATCTGGGTAACACTTCTCTCACCGGGGAAGTACGTGTTCGGATAGACCGTCATCAGGGCATCCACATCCTGCTTTGTGATAAGACGACTTGCACTGAAAGAACAAATATAATCTCCGGAACTTGCAATCGCAGCTCCGCTCATGGTTCCGCCCCCGTACGCTTCCGCTCCGGGAACTGCAGCTTGTGCTACCGTCTCTTCCGGTGCAGCGGTTTCCGGTGCCGCCGTAGTTTCTTCGATTAGACCCGAAACGGTATAACTCATCTCTGTCTTAGAAGGAAGAATTCCGCATTTCTCCAGGTAGTAAGACGGATCCTGCTTCAAGCTGATTGTTACCGTGTCACCATTACTTAAATTGCTGTTCGGCTCAATCGTAAAGTCTTCCGCTTCGATTCCTTCCGGAAGATCCTCGAGGTTGATATAACCCTGTCCGTTCGCATAGCCTACAGTCTGTATATCGATTTTCTTGAAAATATCCTCTTCTGTCGCTTTTTCATCAATATGCGCTTTTACTTTCTTGTCCGCATACTTAAACTTACAGTTCAGGTAGGAGGACAGCTCCTCTTCATTAATATCCCACTTATATTCGATTTGCTCTCCGTCCGAGATTCCTTCTGTCTTTTCCAATGTGGGCGGAGAAATAGCCTCTTCCAGATAATCTACCGGAGAGTCATATTTTCTGGAAATTCCGTCTTCTTTTGCGGCATTTGTAAAGTGCAGTTTATCTCCATAATCGCCTTCCAACGCTTTCCAGTCAATCTCCGTTACGCCCTTGGCATAACCGCTCGGTCCCTCAAAGCGAACATTCAGGTAGCCGTCAAGGGGAATGCTCACTTTTTTAAAGAAGTTTAGATATCCCCATACTGCTCCGCCTCCAAGAAGAAGCAGGAAAATAAAGAAAAGAATCAGAGGAAGAAGACAGCCTTTTTTCTTCTTCGGCTTCTCCACGGGTATCGGTTCCGGAATCTTCGGAAGAGGAGGCTCCGCAATTCTCTCCTGCGGTACTGCCGCCATTTTAGGAGGAAGCGAGTCCGCTTGCTTCATTTGCACATTTTCCGGCTTTTGCTCCGGGGAAGCGGGACTCGGTACGGAATGCGCTGCATTCTCCTCTCCCTCCAGTCTTTTTCCGCAGCGACCGCAAAAGACGGCGCCATCTTCATTTTTAAATCCACAATATCCACAAAACATCCCATACTCCTTTTCATTCACCCCGTAAGCCATATGTTCCGGACGATTTTAGCGCTTTTCCTTTTTCAAACTCTTCCCGCTCTTTAGCCTGTAACACAGAGTGAGGAGGAGGCATACGACAAAGGCTGTCGTAAAGATGATGCACAGTTTTGAAAAGGCAAAGAACAAGCTGAGCTTGCCATTTGGCAGTACCTGCCCTACCGCAATTTCCATGTCCTTTCCGTAAAAAAGCCGCTCTAAAGTATTTCGCCATTTTCTACGAATAATATATAACTTACCGGGCTTTTTTGCATCAGGAATTATTTCCGTAAAATAAACTCGTTTTTCATGAATCGGAAAATCTTCAAATTGCCGGATTTCCTCTTCCTCCCCCTCACTAAGCACGGCCTCTTCCAGGGAAAGTTCTTCTTCCTTTACCCCCTTTATACACAAAGAGAAAGGAAGATCTTTCGGAGCAAGCAGGTAACGCTTTGAGCCTTCTTTATAAAATCGAACGGGACTGTTTTTTCCATATTGTACCCCCAAGTTCCCGCTGATTGCCATCGGTCTGCCCTTTTCATCCAAAGCTTGTATTTCCGCATCTCCCGAAAGAGAAACCCGGCGATATTCCTTATCCCGCTTGGTTTTCTTCTTCGGCTCTTCCTTATCCAGCTTTTTCATCATCTCGCTAAGATTATGATTTTCAGAAGAACCGCCCCCTTTAAAGAAGTAATTGCTCCCGTATCGGCAAAAGTCCGCGGGATATTGTACCGATAAATCCTCCGTATTTAAAATATTAAAGATGGGCAAAGAATCATCCGCCTGTTTTTTGGACACAAAGTTCGGTGCATTAAAACTATAAACGCGCACGGAAGAACTGTCCCAGCCGTTATCCAGGAATTTTTTTCCAAGCGCATCCGCCACGGCACCGCACCTTCCCTCTCCGCTGATAAAAACAAGATAAGAAGTCTTCTTCGCGATAGTGTAAGGATTGTCCACGGAAAAAGCATCATATAAGCTTGAAAATTCTTCGTAAATTGCCTCACTGTCTCTTTCCATTTCCGCCTGCATGCGTCTAAAGTCAAGCGGCAAGTGGTATTCCGTCTCATCGGCCCCGAGAGAAATCAGAAACAGCATTCTCTCCTCAAAAGGACTGTAGTCATCTTCCATGTAGCTGTATCGAGTTGCCGCAAAGCTCGCCCTGGTGTTCGGATGCATGGAATCATTTCCGTCATGTGTCTCTATTTTCCCGAAGGATAATGTTTTGTAGCAATCTTCTATTTCCTTCTTTCCGTTCTTTACCGCCTCACTAAGAACGGATGCCAGCTTCGCTTCATCCGCATTATACTCTCCGCCGTTTCCGGAAAACATGCGCTTTGTATTCCAATAAAAGCTTATGGAAACCGGAGCCTTCATGATGTAGGAGCCCAGATGCTTTTCTTTGTCTTCCTCCGTCATATAGCTTCTTACATCAAAATGCGCATCGTCCTCCGCCTTGGTGACAATCTTTGCCTTATGTACAACCTCGCTGTATTCCACGTTGTATAGATTGGTATCGATCGTATTCAGTTGCACAAATGCAGTCCACCCCATATCCATGATATCGTTGAGAGTCACAAACTGCAGTCTTCTTGCAGGTGATACGGTTGTTGCCTGAAAAAGTCCGTCATCCTCACAGAGCTTATCATACTCTATGACCTGGTCGGAATTCCCGTAATAATCCTCTTCCTCCGTATACGTTGCGACATCCGTTTCCTTAATCTCATTCCCGTCGATGTAGCAGTATTGAATCCGATATAAATCCTTGTCCTCGAAGCCGTCTCCATCCGTATCGACTCCCTCTCCTCTTCTCCAGTAATGGAAATAAAGACCGGGATAGTCGGGGTCTGCAGTATGGCTGGCTCCGAATGTCATGCCGTAGCTGTCCATTCCTCCTTCAAGCTCTTGAAAGCCGTCTCCGGTATATTTGATCACTTTCGCATAAGAATAGGTACCGTACGTCTCGTTGTTGCCGATAATGAGCTCCGGGACATTATCTCCGTCCATATCCCAAAGTGCCATAACCGGATCCGCCGTATCGTACAAAACAGAGAGCTGCTGCCTCTCCTGAACCACATATTGAAAAAAGGCCTGAGACCATTCGGGAACTTCTTTTTCCGCCTCCTCTTTCATTTCCACGGAGGCATTTTCCTTTAGAAAAGACAGCGTCTTTGCATAAGGCATCGCGGTCTCTTGGTGCTTTCTCTCATAGCTAAACAGAGGCAGACTTTCATCCTGCAGATTCGAAAATAGGATTTCCGCATAGTCCTCCTTTTTCCGAATCCGCTCTTCCGTCGCACTTTCTTTGTTGTCCTGTGCAAATTCTTCCGTGAGCTGCACATAACTCTCCGAATCGCCCTCTTGAAAATAATAAAACAGAGCATTACTGTCCTCTACCTTGTACAGGCAGTAATGATTCCCCTGTCCTTTCTTGTCCCATCCGGCATTCTGATAAACCTTATGCAGGCTTCCGTCATAATAGGAATAGATGGTCAAAACGGCATCTTCCGTACCATCCTCCGCCGTCCCCGCCTTAAAGTAGAGCAGATCCTTCACGCCGTCTCCGTTAATATCGCTGAATGCAATAGACGGGGAGCCCTCCTCTACCGCGTCGGACTCTCCGTTTTCATCGGAAGATTCATTTCCCCAATTATACTGTAAGATGGCTTTTTTCTCAGAAAGCAGAATCGGCAAATAAGCTTGATAAGCCTCTTCGTTTACGACCTGCTCCCGCTCCTCTTCCGTGTGCTCCTCCAGCGGAAGAGACTTCGTGGTTCCGGTTCGAACGGCACAATAAAACAGTCCTAGAAGACAAAGTACGGAAAGAACGGGAAAGACTCTGTTTTTCTTCATACTTAAACCCCTTTTCAAGTCATTTTCTATCCCTAATAGTTGAAAAATGATTGATAGATAAAGTACTGCATCGCGATATTTCCAATATAGAGCAGAATCAGAAGCACAAATCCAAGGAATGCCCCTTTTCCGGAAGATTTGGCACGCTTCGGGTATTCCCTTCTCCAGATAAAGAATAAAATCAAGCCGACCGGGAAAAGAAGAAAGCCGAGTACAGCCCAGCCGAAAGTTCCTCCTTCTACCGGAGCATTTTTTACGGGACTTTTCTGCACTTTCTCCGTCGGAATTGTGCCTTCTTGCCCGTTTACCGCCTGCGGAGTCGCAACGGCTTCTTCCGGTGTCCGTACTGCTTCTGTCGGAATACGCACCGCTTCTACCGGTGTCCGCACCGCTTCAATTTTCGTGCCGCATTGCTGACAGAAAAGCATCCCCTCTTTTACCTCATGATTACAATTGGGACATCTCATAAATTCTCCTTTTCAGATGATTTCCATACGCTTTTTCAAGATTATGAAGAAAAACCGCTAAGCTATTCCAGGATAAAATGATTTCTAACTTAAGCCCATATCGTATTCCCAATGCGAATCTTCCGGTTTTTCTATGAAACCTACGAATTTCGGTTTTAAAATCCAGTTTCCCTTTTTATCTATCATGCCGTAAAGTCCGTTTTTCTCTACTACCGCATAACTTCCGTCCTCAGCAAAAGAATACGTGGCATCATATTTGAAAGGAATCAATATAGAGTGATCCCAATCAATATAACCATGTTTCCGGGCATCATTTTTTACCGTATAGGCAGGTAGCGGATTTCCTTTCGATAAAAAAGAGGCAGGGTAAAGTATAATTTCGTCCTCTTTCCAATCCGTGAAAACTACATTCCCCTTTAGATCCATCACGACATAGTCCACACGTCCGCCCTCTTCCCATTCCTTTTTTTCCGCTATCGCGTATCCATATTGAAAGTTGTAAAGAGCGTAGTATTCCGGTTCTATTACCCAGTTATACTGTTTATCTACAACGCCGTAGAACTTATCTTCTCCCTCCTGAATGGCGGCCATTGCATATCCGTTCTTTTCAAAAAAATGTAAGTATGTATATTCCGGACTAATTGCCTCCCCCTTCTCGTTGACAGCTACATAATTGTCGTTGATTAGTTCCGGATAACCCTCCGAAAAATCAACATAGGCATTTTCCGTCCAGAAATCGTCCTCTCCATACCTCTTGACCATCACGATTTGTACTTCTTCATTAAATGGGTATTTCTTTCCCTTTTTATCAATATAGAACCAGTCCCTATTCTTTTCCGTTTCCGTTACCAAGGCCTTTCCGTTATGAAATAAACAAGCATCCTTGTACGGCCCGAAGACTTTTTCCCCCTCCTCATTCAGAAGCCAGCACTCCCCTGTCTCCATATCTTCGGCGCGGGCAAAGCCTTCTTTAAAATAAGAAATAGCCCTATAAATCGGCTCTACAATAAACTTCCCTCTCTTGTCGATGATTCCGAAGCCCCCCTCCGGCTCCATCACTGCAGTGCTTCCGTTAATAAAGCTACCTGCCTCCATAAATTGCGGTTTGATTACCGTCTTTCCGTGCACGTCAATGTAGCCCCACAATTCCGTGTCGGCATCCTGCACGGCTGCATAGCCTTCTCTAAAAGGCTTTACTGCTAAATATTGCGCTTCGATGACCCATTCTCCCTCTTTATTAATATAACCTCCCCTTCCCTCCTTGTCATAGGCAAGGTGAGGCGCTCCCACGAAGAGCTTTTCATATGCAGTCAGGGAGTCTTCTACAGCTTTTTTACTGAATTTGGGAGTAAGGAATCTTTTATCGCATCCGGATAAGAAGAAAACCGCAGTGCATAGAAAAAGGCCAAGTGTTAAACGTTCTTTACGCATGAAAATATCCTCATTTATCTATCCTTCAATAAATTAATATACTTTATAGGAATCTCTTGCAGTGTGGTCTTGTGCTATCTCCGACTCCGTACATAAAAAGTAATTGTAGCGAATAACATCTTTTCCGACTTGGTGGCTTAAATCATCCCATGTGCAATCTACGTACAGCCAGGTATCATCCAAGAGCACCCTGTTCCAAGCATGTCTTCCATTTGGAGTACTACCATCTGCCCATCCGTCCACCATCTCATGCTCGATTCCCAAAACGTACATAAAGCAGTCAAAGGTTTCCGCATAGCCATTGCAAACCGCTATCCCCTTCAACATCACTCCCTCGATATGACCAGACTCATCCGGAATTGTACCCCTGTCATAATTTTCCTTGTCATAATTTGTGTGATGCACAATCCAGTCATGCACCGCCTTGATTTTTTCTCTGTCCGTCATGGAATCGTTCGTGATTTGGGCTGCAACATCAAAAATCATGCCCTTGGCCCTTGTGTTGTCATCCTCATAAGGAAGGCCATAGCCCTTTCTGTTTTCCAGCAGTCCGTGCTCCAGAAAATGCGTCCTCAGCGCTTCCGGATTCGTACCTATCGCAGCTACAACATCCGGATTCTCTCTCGCATAACGTTCGGTATCCAGATTTTCCGCGTTCCACCCCCACATATAAATGGATTGTTTGTCCGGTCTGTAATAGAGGCAGTGCGCCAAACGTCCCTCCTCTTTTCCGCTATTTTTGTAATGTTCATAGAGCTTGTCCCCATCATAGCCATAGGCGGCATAGAGGTCCGGATTCTCATCGGCATAGCGAATATAGTCCATGGTATCTCTCTCAATGCGGTCACGGAAATACGCATAGCTTTTTATATTACACAAAAACGGAAGCAGTACCAGTAAGGCTCCACAGATTCTTCTTTTTACAAATTTTTTCATCTTGTTTCCCCTCTCTTTTACTCCCAATCTACATCGAACTCCGTGTCATCGGAATCATAATCGTCTACAGCGAATCCAAAGTCCCGCGCTACTTCCCTATCGGATTGGATGATTCTTCCGCTTTTCTTTACATCTCTCTCCGTTTCGTTCTTCCGCCAAACGCCGTCGGAGCTGATGTAATATCCGTCCACACATTGGTTGTGCGCCATAGCGCCGGATTTCCCGAAATAATACCATTTTCCGTTGTCCTGTACCCAGCGGTTTACTACCTTTACTCCATTTTCATGGTATTCCCAAACCGTACCGTTCTTTACCCAGTTTCCGGCAAAGGATGTCATACAGAGCTGACAGGCTGAAAATAAGCTGAGGGCACCGAACACAAGGAGTCTTTTTCTTTCTTTTTTCATCAATTTCCCTTTCCTGTACATAATCTGTCTTCTTTCACAGAAACTGCAGAGTCCTAAGACCCTGCAGTTCTTTTCAAGCCATTTATTCAAAACGGGCATTAGCTATAGCAATATAAGCATAAGTTCCGGAAACCGACGTCGATTTCAGTCTTACTTTGTCGTAGCCGGAGATGTCTACATCAATATCAAAGGCTCTGGTATCATAATAGATATCATCCGTTACATAAAACTCATCTTCATCCCCGGAAAGCACCTGCAAAAGCATTCGATCATCTCTCCCCCAATCGCCTTTTTTCGGAAACACCGTTGCCTTAAAATGGGTGTAGCCGGCAGAATTATCGAATTCAATATAATCATTATAAGAAAATACGATAACCTTTGTATAAGACTTATTTTCCCGGTTACTCACTGCGCTCTCATACTTCCAGGCACCTCCTTGTAAAATTGGCTCGGTGTTAAACAGGGTTAATCCGCTTTTCTTGCTGCTCACGCTCTGTGTTGCGTTCTGTCCCGCATTGTTCACTTGTGTTCCGGCAACGTTTCTCGTTTGAACCGCACCGTTCTCCACCCAGGCACCACTCCCGTTTACCTGGTATCCGTCTGGGCTTGTCGTATTCATTAAGCAATAGCCGAAGCGGTCAAAATAGTAACACTCCGCAACACCGTCATTGTTTCCGTCTATCCACTGCCAGCTGTTGGAAGGCCAGGTACCGTTTCCATAGTCATACCACCATCCGGTAGCGTCCTTTACCCAGTTTCCGGCAAAGGCGGATAAAGTGAAGGCTCCTGTGCAAACTGCGGTTGCCGCACAAACTTTCATGATTTTTGCCCAATTCATTTTTTTCATTATTACTGTCCCCTTCCTTTTGCACTTCAGAATTATTTTATTTTCTTTGTACCAACTGCCCAATTTTCAGCAGAAATCTTCTTTTATTTTAATAAAAAAATAAGTTATCTTCACTACCTTTTTCTTACACCGGAACAGGTGTAAGTCCGGTGTAAGTCAGGAAAGGCAAGAAAATACCTTATTTTTTAGAGATGTATGGAAAGGAGATAAAAAAGGAAGAACAAAAGTATGTAAAGTACGAAATAAGCTCTGTGCATTCGGATAAAGGGCAGGATGCTCTTCTCCGCTCCGTTTTTAAGAAAGCATTGCAACCAGGTCACTACGGCAAGAAAGTTCGCGAGATTCACCATGGTACTTCCGATTCCCGTCTGAAAGCACAAAAAAGTGGAGAGTGAACTGATAATCACCACTATAGGAGAAAGGAAGAGGAAGGAACCGGCACACTCCGCATTAAACTCCACCGCATAGGGGGAGCAGGAGGAAAACCAGAGATAGGCATGGACCGCAAATATGGCAAAGGCAAAGGACGGAGAAAGGGAAAGCTTTTCGCTCTGCGCAAAGTCATAGCTGTAGAGAAATGCCAGAATCATCCCTATAGCGGAAAAACTCATACTGTAAATCATGTAAAGGTTATTGCTGATAACATGAAGCCGGTCCGCTCTTTTTGTATCCGGATTTTCCTCTTTCTCTCGAAATTTCGTCATCGGTTCTCGTGTGAAGAGAAAGAAGGTATGGGCAAAGGTGGTCAGCATATTAAAGGCCAGCGCGATATTTGCCATGGAAGTAAATTTTCCTCTCAGCACATAGTCCGAAAAATCCGGCATCGTGCGTAAAAAAAGAAAAATTGCGATTGCGGAAAGGGAACCGATAAGGTTACAGCCGATAGAATACACAATCAAACTCGGGCAGAGGTCATAACGCCCTTTTCCGGGAAGAACCCGTGTCTTATCACCGTATTTTCCTATATAGTAAATTTCCCTTAAAGAAATATCCGCCTCGGGATTCCTCTTCTTATAAGAATATAAGGTAATTCCCACATCCAGAATGCCGAAGGGCAGTGGTGAAAGGGCAAGGAAAAGCGTAAGCGGAATAAATATTCCGGGGCTTAAGTGCAGTAAATCCAAGAATAAGTTTATCCCGTTTGTCGAAAAGAAGGAGAAAGACAGAAAAACCGTCGTAAAGCAGAAAGCGACAAACAGCAGATATTTCCAATTCCTCCGAAGTTTTTCCAAAAGGGATTCTACCGAACTGAAATCGGCACTGTGTACTTCTCTATAAAGAAGAGTGCCTTCCGCTCCGTCGACAGCCGGACACTCTCCCGATTCACCTGCCTTTTCGTCCGATTCACTCCCGGATTGCAGCAAGGCTTCCTTTCCGGGGACCTCGCAGTTCGCCAATCCGCATTCCAAAAAACGAAGAGCATAGCTTTGGAAACTATCGTCTTCTTTTCTCTCCGCATCCGGAAAATAAAGTTCTTCTCTGTGAACAAAATTCAACAGCTTCCGGAAGGCCTCTTCCTCCGCACTTTCCTGAAAGCACTCTAAAAAGCAGGGTAAAGCCGCCTCCTTCAGACCACGATATCCTCGACGCTTTCCCTGCTTTATTTCACTAATCCTTGTTTCTACCATGTTTCCCTGACGAACTTTATTGAATATGGAGCACATCACTTTCTGCGGTATTCTCAGTTCCTCATTCATATAGAAAAAAATATCTCGCTGACAGATATTTCTCATCCTGAAACTCCTTTATGCCTAGCCTGTCTGATTTTATTTTAAGAAAAACTTAACAAATGTCAACATGAAGCTCTTTCACATCAAAAAATCGCCCTTGCTTTTACGCAAAGGCGATTTTTTTCTTTCCGAACTGAAAATCGGCCCGAATTTTACTTCTTTGTTTCTGTTTTTGTACTGCTCTTACTTGTTTCTTCCGTATTCGTCTGCGTCTCCGCTGTAGGATCCTCTTCCTTGACTTGAACCTGCGTCTCTACATATTCCATAACGGCATAACGCAGGGAAGCTTCTTCCACAAGTTCTTTGCCGTACTGTTCAATCAACTTAATACGGTTGGTTTCTTCTCCCGTCAAGGAAGACTCCGCCTCGGCAAGCTTATCAATGAGTGCATCCGTTACGCGAATATTTTGTGCATCGGCAAGCTTTCTCATAATAAAGAGCTGTTTTGCATAGGAATCCGCATTGGCATAGGCATTTTCTTTAAACTCTTCCACCGTCATGCCGGACATATTAATCACTTGTGCAGGCCCCATACCATATTGCTTGTATTCATTCAGTCTTGCATTTAAATAATAAGCCTTGGCATATTCCGTTAATTTCTCGGAGGGCTCCACCTTTGCCTGGTCAAAAATCTGCTGCATAGCCTGGTCCTGAATATCGGAATGATAACGGTATTCTTTCTGTGCCTGCAGTCTCTTTCTGATTTCTTCGCGATAAGCCGCAACGGTTTCCGCCTTCGTCCCCTCGTAGTTCTTTACCCATTCGTCGGTAAGCTCCGGCTCACGCTTTACTTCATTTACCGTAACGGCAAACTCTGCCGCCTTACCCGCAAGCTCCGCATTCTGATACTGCTCCGGAAAAGTTACCTTTACCGTTACCTTGTCTCCGGCTTTCTTTCCGATAAGCTGGTCTTCAAAGCCCGGAATAAAGCGTCCGGATCCCAACTTCAAATCCTG
Source organism: Oribacterium sp. oral taxon 108 str. F0425 (assembly GCF_000214455.1). Taxonomy (NCBI): domain Bacteria; kingdom Bacillati; phylum Bacillota; class Clostridia; order Lachnospirales; family Lachnospiraceae; genus Oribacterium; species Oribacterium sp. oral taxon 108. Next base: position 56,898 of record NZ_AFIH01000001.1, read on the forward strand.
CTTTTCCGCTGTACCGCCGTCAAACTTTTTGCCGTCAATGGAGCCGCTGTAGTCGATATTTACGGTATCTCCTTCCTTGGCCGCTTCCTGTACCGTCACGAGGTCTTCCGACAAAGCCTGCTGGATGGCCGCGTCCACCTCTTCCTGTGTAACATTGCCGGCAGGTGCAACGGTAACGGTTATCGTTTTGAGGTCGGGAAGTGTAATCTTTCCCATTTCGGAGAGCTTCGGCTCTTCCGGAACCTTCATGTTTTCCAGCTCCTTAATCTCGGGACTGTCTTCCGTCAGAGTGGAAGGGCTGGCCACATCGGATTCGGAAACCTCGGACTCCGATGCCTTGTCTTTCTTGTCTTTCTTCACCGCTTCCTTTTTGGTACTTTCCTTTTTCGTGCCTTCCTTCTTTCCGCAAGACGCTGCAAACACGCACATAGCAAGAATCAACGCTACGGTAAAAATTTTCTTTTTTCTCATAATACTCCTTACTTTATTTTTGAAAAAGGAGAGAGGAAAACCCTTTATTTTCCTCTCCTCTCTTCCGGGTAAAAATTTACTCGGGATAACCCCCATTTATTTATTAAAGGCCAGAAAGGCTTTATAGGTATAGTAAACATCCAGCTTCGCGGTAAGCTCAAACGGTGCATGCATGGAAAGAACCGCTACCCCTAAATCTACCGTATCCACATCCATATTGCCCATGAACATGGCAATCGTTCCTCCGCCGCCTTCATCTACTTTTCCAAGCTCTCCAATCTGCCAAGGGACACCTGCCTCTTCCATATAACCGATGACCTTTTGCATGGTTTCTGCGGAAGCATCATTGGATCCTCCCTTACCTCTTACACCGGTATACTTCGTAAGCACCGGTCCGTGATTAAAGAAGGAAGAGTTCTGCTTCTCATATACATCGGAGAAGGTCGGGTCATAAGCTGCATTGACGTCGGAGGAAAGGCAGAGAGAATTCCGAAGGATGTCTCTTACTCTTTCTCCCTCGCACTCCGCAAGGTCCTCTATAAAATGAAGTAAGGCATCGGATTCCATTCCCGTATTTCCCGTGGAACCGATTTCTTCCTTGTCTACCAGAGCCGTTAAGGATGTATATTCCGGATTCTTGCTTTCCAGTTCGGCCATCAGTGCCGTATAAGCACAAACCTTATCATCCTGTCCGTACGCGCCCACCATGGAACTGTCCAATCCTACGTCGACAGCCTTTTGTGCCGGAACAAGAGTCAGTTCGGAACGCATGAAGTCTTTCTCGGTAATCCCGTATTGATCATGTAAAATGGATAAAATCTTCAGCTTAAAGGCTTCCTTCACCTCCGTATCCTCTACCGGAAGAGAGCCTAAAAGGACATTCAATTCTTCTCCCTTAATGCCTTCACTGAGCTTTCTCTCTCCCTGGCTTCTTCCCAAATGCGGAAGCAGGTCGGTGATCACGAGTACGGGATCGCCTTCCTTCTCCCCGAAGTCAAGGTCTATCGCCTTTCCCTCGGCAGTCATAATTCTTCCGTGCAGGGCAAGCGGAATGGTTGCCCACTGATACTTCTTGATTCCGCCGTAATAATGGGTCTTAAAATACGCAAGTTCCTCCGTCTCATAGAGCGGATTCGGCTTTAAGTCAATTCTCGGAGAATCAATATGTGCAATGTTAAAGTGAATTCCCTCATTCAGAGGCTTCTTTCCGAGTGTGACCAGGAAGAGATTCTTACCCCTGTTTACATAGTAGAACTTATCTCCGCTCTTTCCCTTTATCCCGCGTCCAAACGGCTTGTAACCCGCTTTTTCCGCCATGGCGACACTATACTGTACACATTCTCTTTCAATCTTGGAATGATCGAGAAAAGTCTTATACCCTTCCGCAAACTCTATTGCCTTCTCAATCTCCTTCGGATGATCCTTTGCAATATGCTTGGGTTTGAAACATAATTTCTCTTCCAGCTTCTGTCCTTCTGTCTTTCCCACGAATTCCTACCTCCTTTATCTATAGCCTGCTTTGTAAGCTTCTTGTCCTATTTTTCTGCTATGCTGCTGCAAACAGCAAAACCGCAGTCTATTGTACCACCGCTTCCTAAACAAAAAAACCTTTTTGTAGCCTAGCCTCTTCTTGTGTTGAAAATGTGAAAAATAGACTTCTTTTTTCTGCAAGCTTATTTTACCAATCCCATACGATTTAAAGGCCAGTAACAGATATAGACCTTCGCCAGCATTTTTTCCCTTTTTACAAATTGGTTTTCTCCCCAGAAACGTGCATCCGCGGAGTTGTTTCTGTTGTCTCCCATCATAAAATAGCAGTCTTCCGGAACGGTCACATCCACTTCCGGAAATTGATTTCCGTCAACAATCATAGGTTCCGGAAGGTAATTTTCCTGAATGGCTTCCCCGTTAACATAGACGGTTCCTACCGGAATTTTACCGCTTGCGGAACGCACATTCAATTTCGTGATATAGCTTGCTTCCACTTCTCCGGTTTTCTTGATTTCAATATGATCTCCCGGCATGCCGATGACTCTTTTAACATAGTAAATGGGCTGGTTTCGCTTGTCTTCTCTGCCGCAGGTCGGACAGACTCCCTGATCGCTTTCCCTGTAAGTTGTCCCGTCATTTCTGCATTTATATCCGTAGAGGAAAATGGCAATATCGTCTCGCTTTACCTCTCCGAAGCGATACACCAGACGGGAACCGAAAACCCGACTTCCCGCCATAATCGTATTCTCCATGGATCCTGTCGGGATGGTTGAGTTTGCGATTACAAAGTTATTCAGTAAAAATGCGGCAATTCCCGCAACCAGAAAGATTTTGATCCACTCAAAAAGCTCCCCCAAAAAGCTTTGGGGCTTTTTTCTGCTATTCCGGTTTTTCTGCTGTATTTCCGTCATTGTTCCACCTCTCTATTCCGTTTTCCCCTCTTCAGGCTTTCTCTGCTGCGTCATATAGGCATGTTCTTCCTCTAATTCCCTATAAAGCTCGAGAAGGCTCCAGTTCTTATTGTTTTCCGTTTCCATGCACTTTAAGTTCACTCGAATCCCGAGTTTCTTCATATCCTGCAGAAAGTTCCCTACTTCCTGACTGCTGAACCCGATAAATTTGAGCAGCTCCGCTTCCTCCGGAAGCGTGTCTCTTTCCTCTTCCGTAATCTTTAAAATCTTCACTTTACGAAGAAGTGCAATACCGTGCACGCCTCTTACTTTATCGGCATCTTTTTTATTTATATAGAGTATTTTTTTCTCCATCTCCTATCTCCCGTTCTTTTTCAAAAACTGCAAAATGCGCTCTATCAATTCCTCTCGAACCGCCTCATTCAAAACTTCATGACGAAGCCCCGGATAAATCCTCAGTTCCGCCTTTTGATTTCCTGCCGCTCTTAAAATACCGTAAATCGTGGCGGGACCCTTTCCATATTCCCCGACCGGGTCCGCTCCACCCGAGACCAGAAGTATGGGAAGCTCTTTTAATTTCAGAATTTCCGTATTTCGATTCACCTTAATCAGTTCTTCTACCAGATCCCTGTATGCTCCCAAAGTAAAACCGACAGTCAAAGGGTCTTCCACCTTTTTCCGGATTACTTCGCGATCCGTGCAAATCCAATCCAGCAAAGTCTCCGGCTTCCGAATTCCGCGACAGAAATACTTGGCGAGAAAACGCCCCTCCGGATTGCCGTCTGCCTTCCCTCCTCTGAGAAGCATTTGTACATTCAAATACCCCAGGGTGCCCTGTAAAGAAAAATTCGGCCCCGCCGTTCCCGAAAGGATGATGCCGGAAACCTCTCCGCTATACTGTACCGCATAATCTCTTGCGATAAAAGAGCCCATGGAATGCCCGAAAAGGAAAACCGGAAGCCCCGGAAACCATCTTTTGATTTGAATCAACATTCTGTGTAAATCATGTAAAATCGAGCTGAAGCCATCACTTTCTCCAAAGTATCCGGGAATTTCCGCACTTTTTCCGTGGCCCTGCAAATCCTGCGCGCAGGCAATGTAGCCGGCCTTAGCCAGGGCTTTGAAAAGATATGTGTAGCTCGTGGAATGCCCTTGCATCCCGTGTATAATGCAGACAATCCCCTTTTTCTCTTTTATCTTTTCCTCCTGCCAAACCTGTGCATAAATTCTTCCGAGTCCGTTGCTGGCCTTCCTATACCATTCTCTTTTTTCCACAGCTGTCCTTTCCGTTTTTCCCTTTTTTCAAGCTTTGCTTGTACGGATAAACTCCTCTACCCTACCCCATGTTTTTCTTTTATTCTCTGCTTTTTTTATCTTCTCATAGTAGCAGATTGCCATGCGTCTTTCAAGAAACGACAAGCCTTATGCCCTTAAGCTTTTCCTTCCGATTTTCATAAGATTTTAAAAAACGAGGTATTACTGTTTATTTTATTCTGCTTGAAATCATGTTATGATAAAAAATATTGAATTTTGAATTCATCTTTTATATTTATTTTTAAAGAGAGGAGGTTTTATGCTCATTTGTCCCATATGTGATTCTACATTGATCAATCGGTTCTGCCCTCTATGCCGGAAATTCGTAAAAGAACCCTGGGTACTGGATGATCATGTGTATATCAATCGCTCTCATTCGTTACCGGATGACTTTTGTGAGTTTCACGGAAACGGGCGAAAGGTAACCTACCTGAACAGGACTGCGGATAAAAAATCTCCGCTCATTTCCGGGAAGGTCAATGCCATGCCCAAACCCTCATCCTATTCCGCTAAGCCTACGACAAACAGCCTGTCCCAAAAAGCAAGGGTTTCCGGCTTTTCCGGAGGAACGGATGCTTTCCATGCCGCTTTCTCAAAGCCCGGGCAGAACAATGTACCACGAAAAAAGTAAAAAGATCTTCTTTCCCCTCTTAAGGGGCAAATGATTCCATTGATTTTTACCGAAGCACACAGAAAGGATTACGAACATGCCTATTGTTATTTTTTTGATTGTTTTATTTCTTATTTTTCTTTCTACCATTCGCATCGTGCCTGAAGCCTGTGCCATGGTCGTTGAGCGTCTCGGAAGCTTTCATTCCGTGTGGAGACCGGGCGTACATATTCTCATCCCCTTCATGGACAGAATTGCCAAGCGCATCAATTTAAAAGAGCAGGTAGCTGACTTCCCGCCCCAACCCGTTATCACAAAGGATAATGTAACCATGCGAATCGACTCCGTCGTTTTCTTTGTGATTACCGATCCGAAGCTCTATGCCTACGGTGTGGAGAACCCTATTGCGGCTATCGAGAACTTAACCGCTACTACCCTTCGTAACATCATCGGTTCCATGGACTTGGATACCACTTTGACTTCCCGTGACGAAATCAATACCCAGATGCGTTCGCTTTTGGATGTAGCTACCGATCCTTGGGGAATCAAGGTAAACCGTGTGGAGTTGAAGAACATTCTTCCTCCCGATGCGATTCGCGAAGCCATGGAGAAGCAGATGAAGGCGGAGCGCGAAAAGAGAGAATCCATTACGCTTGCAGAAGCAAAGAAGCAGTCCGCTGTCCTTACTGCTGAGGGTAACAAGCAAGCCGCTATCTTGAATGCGGAAGCCGATAAGCAGAAAACCATTCTTGCCGCGGAAGCGCAGAAGGAAAAAGAAATCCGTGAGGCTGAGGGTCGTGCACAAGCTATTTTGGATGTGCAAAGAGCGGAGGCGGAAGGTATTCGCCTGCTGAAGGAAGCCGGTGCAGATGATGCCGTACTTCGCATCCGCAGCTTAGAAACCTTTGCCAAAGTATCGGAAGGAAAGGCTACCAAGATTATTATTCCTTCCGACATCCAGAATATGGCAGGTTTGTTAAACAGTTTAAAAGAAAGTCTTGTTTCCCCCTCTACTGTGCATCCGACAGAAAACGGAAATGAGGAAGCATGATTAAAATTATCTTTTTCGACATTGACGGTACCCTCCGTCCCTTTGAAACCGGTGTTGTCCCTGAATCCACTAAGCTCGCTATAAAAAAAGCCCGGGATGCAGGAATCTACTGTGCCATTGCAACAGGCAGACATTGGGTGGAAATTCATAATGAAGGCCTGGTAGACGGAATGTATTTTGATGCCTTTGTCACTCTTGACGGCGGCTACAGTTATATTTTAAAGGAAGATAAAGCGAAGGCGCATTTTGCCGTAAATCCCGGAAAAAAGCCTAAGGAATATCAATTCCTGATGGATGTTCCGGATGAGGAGCTTCCTTATTTTGACCCCAAGTACGGGGAGGTCCTTCTAAAGGAGTCCATCCCTGCTTCCATGGTGAATCAGCTTCTGCAGTTTTTAGAAAAGGATCCTTTTCCGGTACTCTTTTTAGAGGAAAGACGTCTATATGCCAACTTTGTAAATGAAGATCTCCTCCGCACGCTGGCCTATGTTCACACCGGCCTTCCCCCTCTTCTTCCTCTTTCAGAGGCAACAAAAAACGAGCAGCTTATGCTGATTCCCATTTTGCACGCAAATCAGGTACCGGAAATAGAGAAAACTCTTCCGGACTGTCATCTGATACGCTGGTCTGACGGAATGTCCTTTGATATTGCCAAAAAAGGTGTTTCCAAGATTCACGGGATTCAGAAAATCATAGAACGCTTGGGAATTTCCATGGAAGAGGTTGCCGCAATCGGAGATGGCTGGAATGACGTCGAAATGCTGGATTCCGTAGGTCTGGGAATTGCCATGGGGAATGCCAAGCCGGAGACAAAGGCGGTTGCAAATCACATTACGGACCATATTCTGGAAGAGGGACTTCCGAAGGCTGTTGACTACATTTTGGATTTAAACGAGATGTCTCAGGCTTCGCCTTAGCCACTCGTTATGAACAAGAGGTCTTAAGCTCCGTCTGCCCCACTGGTTAAGGATTAGAGCTGGATGCTTTTAAGGAGAGGAGCGCTTTATGCAGAAAGAAATTGAACTGGTAAGGGAAAAGATTCGTCTTGCCTGTGACCGGGCTGGTAGAGATTCGGAGACGGTTTTACTTCTCGGCGTATCCAAGACCAAGCCTTATTCCGCACTGCAAGAAGCCTACTCTTACGGTATTCACGATTTCGGAGAAAATAAAGTGCAGGAAATCCGAGAGAAATATGAAATGATGAGAGAGGACAGCCTGATGAAAGACTGCCCTCCCCACTTTCATATGATTGGTACCCTTCAAAAAATAAAGTGAAATACCTTCCCGGAAAGGTCGTCCTGATTCATTCCGTAGATTCTCTTCCTCTTTCTCTCGAAATTGAAAAAGAATACGCGAAAAAGGAAACTACCGCGAAAATTCTTTTGGAAGTAAACGTTGCAAAAGAAGCAAGCAAATCCGGCTTTTCTTTGGAAGAACTCGAGGCTGTTGTTGCCGAGCTCGAAAAGCTTCCTCACGTTCTGGTCTGCGGTCTGATGACCGTCGCTCCTTTTACAGAGGACGCAGAAAAGAATCGTCCTGTTTTCCGCTCTCTTCGTGAGGCTCTGTTTTCTTTACAAAAAAAATTCCCCGCCCTTCCCTTAACGGAGTTATCCATGGGAATGAGCGGAGATTATGAAGTCGCCGTGGAAGAAGGTGCGACAATTGTTCGAGTAGGTTCTTTTATCTTTGGGGAAAGAGTCTATCTTTAAGAAAAACTGAGCTTAGTTCTCAAATACTGCGCAACTCTTTTCTGCACCACTATGGTACGATACCGCAAACGGGCAAAGGCAATCACGATATTTTGCAGGGATTCCTGCAGTGCCACCGTCTTATCCGAAAGTGTTAAAAGGTAAGCAAGTCTGCTGTTCGGCAATCTGGTAGACAGCGGAAACATGTGGGTGAGAATCGCTCTTTTCTCCACATGGTTCAGATAAAAATTCTGCTTTTCCGAATTCTCTATGGCATCCTCTCCGTGATAGAAGCAATACCATCTTCCGTCATGACTTGTGCCGTCATCCTTATGATAATCAATCATACAAAAATCATGCAACAATCCGATTTTCCCGGCACTATCCGCATCCATGTGCCACTTCTTTGCCAGTTTGTAAGCCATTAAAGCCACTCTTACACTGTGTGCATAGGTATTGGTACTGCCGTGTCTAGGTACGTTCTTCAGCTTTTTATATTCCTCATTTTCCACAATATATCTGAATTTTCTTAAGAACTCCAACTGTTCCCTTTTTACGCGCATCGGGTATTTCTCCTCATAAGTCTACATAAAATTATACGAATCTAACATCGACGTTAACTCGTATATAATAAGGTCATCTCAACGTAAAATGCAATATTTTTTATAGAATCTTAAACTTCTTTCCGACTTTACATGCTTCTGAAAAAGCTGTATCATTTTTCTGCCTTAATCTTTATTTGTTGAACACGCTTTACTATAGATTTGGAAAAAAACAATGGATGAAAAAGAACCGGAAAAAGAAATAGAAAAAAAAGAGGATGGCGGCAATCCTAAGCAAAAGAAGTTCGGAATTTGGAAAATCTTCCTGACCGGCCTTGTTTTTTTATTTGCACTGCTTTCTTTTACGCTGTACTTTTCTTTGCAGTTTTTACTGAGAAACTGGAATGAGCTTACGGTAGACGAAATTTTATACCATATCAAATCCCCGATGAGAGGAGCCGGACCGCATTTGGTTCAGCTCTTCCTTTTGTCTGTCCTGCTCCCCTCCGTAGCCCTCTTTTTGCTTTTGCTTTTAATCTATCTCTTTTCAAAGCGCAGGTTTCTCCCCCTATACTTTTCTATCGGTTTTTTTGTTTTTGTCCTCACAATTGGCAATGCCTGGGACAGTATATCCCTCGGAAGCTATATCCTTTCCCAGATCCAATCTTCTTCTTTTATCGAAGACCATTATGTGGATCCTAAGGGGCTTTCTCTCCATTTTCCGGAGAAAAAGAGAAACCTGATTTATATCTATATGGAATCCACGGAGCTCACCTTTATGGACGAAGCCCATGGCGGAGCCTTTCCCGAAAATCTTCTACCGGAGCTTTGTGCGCTCGGAAAGGAAGGGGAAGATTTTTCCGCAGAAGGAGAGATTCGAAATGGTGGAATTGCCATGCCGGGTGCCACCTGGACGATGGGTGCCATGTTTGCACAAAGCACGGGGCTACCCTTAAAGATTTCCATTGAGCAGAACTCTATGGACAGTCAGGAGCATTTCTTTCCTTCCGTCACGGCACTGGGCGACATTCTGGAGGAAGAAGGCTATACCCAAAAATTTCTTTTGGGTTCAGTAGGTTATTTTGGCGGTCGAGAGCTTTTTATGAAAGATCACGGAAATGTAGCCGTGGAAGATTTCAGTTATTGGAAGAGGAAAAATAAATTTCCCAGAGACTATTGGGTGAACTGGGGCTTCGAAGATGAAAAGCTTTTTACCTATGCAAGGGAAGAATTGCTGAATCTGGCAAAGAACGACAGCCCCTTCAACCTTACTCTGCTCACCGTAGACACCCATTTTCCGGACGGCTATGTTTGCAGGCTCTGTAAAAATACCTATCCCGACAACCAGTATGCAAATGTTTTCAACTGTACATCCCGTCAGGTCAATGACTTTATCAGCTGGATTAAGGAACAGGATTTTTATGAAAATACAAGCATTGTGATTTCAGGTGATCATCCGACCATGGACCGGGATTTTTGCAATGCCGTAGACCCGTCTTATCAGAGAAAAGTCTACACCTGCTATTTAAATGCCGCCGCCTCCGTGAAAGAAGAAAAACACAGAGAATACAGTACCTTTGACGACTTCCCCACAACGCTGGCTGCTCTCGGCGTCGAAATTCCCGGAGAGCGCCTTGGCCTCGGGACAAATCTTTTTTCCGGCCTCCCCACCCTTACGGAAGAATTCGGAAAAAAGGCCGAAAAAAAGAGCTTGAAAAACGCTCCGACTTTATGATTCGCCTCGGCGGGATAGATAAAAACTCCGCCTTTAAGCAAAAGGAAGAAAAAGAGCAGAAGAAGAAAGAGCAAAAAAAGGAAGAACGAAAAAAGAGTTAAACGAGATATCGCACACTTTGTGCACGATACTCGTTATGAAAAAAGCAGTTGAAAAATTGGGATTATCCATCTTTCAACTGCTTGAAAAATTTCTCCAATACTTTATTTTAGGCTTTAATCGCCGCTTTGTCTCTCTGTTCTCTATATTTGCACTTATCCTTGTACATTCTTTTATCCGCTTTTCGAATCACATAATCCGCGCTGATAAATTCCTTTTCCGCCAGGTGTTCCTCTGCCGCAAGCTCGCTGTAACCTGCCACGCCGATGGAAAGACTCACCGGGAACGGTACTTTCTCCCTCTCCTTTATCGATTCCAGATCTTCCCGAATCTGTTTTGCCACATTGACAACAAGATGTTCCGGGAAAATGACAGCCAAAAATTCATCTCCTCCGCTTCTGCCGCAGAAACCGTTCGCGTTATCCACCGCACCTTTTATGGCGGTAGAAACCATTTTAATCAGTTTGTCTCCACAGTCATGTCCGAAATGATCATTGGTATATTTTAAATCGTTGATATCCATAAAAATCACGGCATAGCCCGTAGCACGTTGACTGTCCAGAAGATCTATTTTTCTCTGCAGGAACTGACGATTTCCCATTCCGCTCAAATTGTCCGTGAAAGCCAGTACTCTTAAGTGCTCATCCTCCATAGCTTTCTGCATTACCATAATGAGCTTGAATGAAAAGGCCGTGATAAACACGAAAATCATTACCAAAATCAGGACCTTCGAATAATGTATTTTTACAAAGAGCTGCATGAAACGCGGCCACTTTTCGCTCACCCTTGCAGACAAAATCAGGCGAACCTGTTCCATGATTCCCAGTAAGGCCACAAAAATAAGTCCAAATCCCAAGATACGGTCGGAATTACTTTTCACCATTCTGCCGGGGAACATGAGGCTCAGAACCGTGGAGAGCAACATCACGATTTGGACTCCCTGCGCTATCCGTAAATGCCAAACATAGGTATAGCCCGTAGGCAGGAAATAGAGAAATAACGTCAGTACAAAGAAAGAAAAGAGGATTCCTCCCGAAATCTTCAAGAATCGTCTTACCCGAGGACGTTCCGTTTCGTGACTGGCATATAGCGGAGCCGCCGAAAGTAATAAGTACATCCCGATATATTCGGATACGGCATTCAAATCCTCACAGTCTGTAAGCATATACATCATCCCCGAATTTCCGAGATGCCAGAAAGTAATGGCAAAAATCATGGTCGTCAGCCAAAATCCTTCTCTTGCATAGTGATGTCTAAGGGAAAAGACCGCAAAAGCAACCATGGCGATAAAGGTGGCAATCAGTGTCATCACAAAGATTGCATAAGAAGTTTCCAGTCCGATAATGGAGAAAAACAGAGCATCTCGCTCACTCATCAAAACGGGTTCATCAAAGTTGTTTTCCATAAAATGAATCTTGGGCGTAATCTCCACCCGGATTTCCTCTCCGAAGGCTTCCTCCGGCACCGGAATGGCGACTCGGATATGCCCAATCATGTGACGCTTCAAGTTCGTCCCGTAAGATGCAAGTAATTCATCCTTATAATAGGCCTTTATCTCACTATTATAGAAAAAGAAGTTAATGGACTGATGTTCTTTTTTCCAGCTTTTTTCCAAAGGAATCCGTATCGTTATCCGGTCCTTTTCGGAAGAAAAGTTGAAGAGATGGCTGTCAAAACAGTCCACTGTGCCGTCCTCATGCCGAACCTCTACACAAATCTTATTGAGAATCCTGTACTCGTCCGCGGGAATTTTTCCCCATACACTTAAAAAGAGGCGCAAGATAAGTATCCCTGCCAAAACAGAGAAAAATAAGAGGACAAATGTTTTATTTTCATTATATAGCGAACGTATCCCCCTCATTGCTACTCCTTGCTTTTTCAGATTTTTTTAAAACCTCCCCTTTCGCTTTTACCACTCTTAATATCGCCTAATATTTTTGTAATATAATCTCTATTCTTAAGAAACAAGCGGATGTTTCTTTTTATGAACACACTTATCTTCATACATACGAGCATCCGCCTTCCGAATGACATCACTGCTACTAATCATCTCCAAACCGGAAAAGCGACGTTCTTCCTCTACTTCTCTATAATTTGCTATACCAAGAGAAAGGCTGACCGGGAATACCGGCTTTTCCTCCTCTTTTATTTTCTGCAGATTCGCGTTTATCTGCTTTACTACCTCTGTCGCCTTATTCGCCGGAATCAGCACAGAAAGAAACTCATCTCCACCGTTTCTTCCATAAAAGCCACTCATATTATCCATTGCTTTCTTAATAGAAGAAGAAACCATTCTAATCAGATGATCGCCTTCCTCATGTCCAAAATGATCATTGGTATACTTTAAGTCATTAATATCCATAAAAATCACGGCATAATCTCTATTCCGACTCTTATCCAAAATATCCAGTTTTCTTTGCAGATATTGTCGATTTCCCATGGCGCTGAGATTATCCGTGTAAGCGAGTATTTTGAGATTCTTTTCTTCCAAAGTTTTCTGCACAACATTGCTTACCTTGAAGGCGTAGGAAGAGAGGAAGGTCAATACCAGCATATATAAGAGCCACCTGGAAAAAGGAGCTGCCGCAAACCACCGCAAAATAGGCGGAAAGTCCTCTGTAATCTTTGTTGCACAAATAATTCTGATTTGTTCCAAGATTCCAAAAAGCGACACAAAAATCAATCCGTATTGCATAATGTATTCTGCCATGCTCGCTGCTTTTTTTCCGGGAAAGAGAAGGCTCAATAAAGCGGAAAATACCATAACAATCTGGATTCCCTGCGCGACCCGCAGATATTTAACAAAGGTATAGCCTGTCGGAAGTAAATATAAAATAAGGCAGAGTGCAAATACTCCGAAAAGGAGCTTTCCCATAAAGCGCAGATATTTTTTTACCGCCGGCCTCACGGTTTCATAGCTGGCAAAAAGAGGCGCACTGAAAAAGAGCATATACATCCCGATGTATTCCACAATCGCATTAAAGTCCTCATTGGCATTCACGGCATAAATCATTCCCGTATTTCCCATATACCAGGCAATAATGGAATTAATTAAAATCATCATCCAAAATCCTTCTTTGGCGTAGTCCTGTAAGAAATATTGGCAGGCCAAAAAAGCAATCGCAAAAAACGTTCCGATTAGAACCATATAGAAAAAGGAGAAAGAAGTTTCCTTTCCTAAAATCGGAAAAAACAAAGCATCCTGGATTGGCATTAAGACCGGAAAATGAAAGGTGTCCTCCATAAAATCCATTGTGGGCTGAATTTCCACTCGAATTTCATCTCCATAGGCTTCCATCGGTACCGGAATAAGAATTTTCAGATGTCCTATCATATGCCTTTTCACATCTTCTCCATAGGATACCAGAAGCTTGTCCTTGTAATAGGCCTTCACCACACTGGCATAGAAGAAAAAGTTAATAGACTGATTCTCCTTTCTTAATTTTTCGTCCAAAGGAAGATGAATCGTGATTTTATCGTTCTTGGATTGAAAATTAAACATGTTGCTGTTAAAGCTATCCACCGTTCCGTCTTCATGTTTCACATCCACCTTCATTTCGGATAAACGGGTATAGCTGTTATTTTCTACCCCATTCATACTGAAGGTCGTATACAATAAGAAAAAGGCCACGAAAAATACAGCGAAGACCGGAATGACTCCCTTATTTATTTTTAATAAAATCCTGTTTTTCACTTAAACCACCATAAATTCATGAATTATCCGGATAGAAGGAGCTCTTTTCTCCTCCTATATTGAATCCGCATTCCATCTATATCGGCTAAGAAGAGCAGGGAAATAAACGCGATTATCTCTTATCCGTGCGTCTGCCATAGGTTTCCAACATATCCCTCATAATTTTTTTCCGTTCCGGAGAAAAGGCATGTTTCTTCATTCTCCACTGCCAATTTCCCGCATCCGTACCCGGCGCATTGATTCTTCCTTCGGAAAGAAGCTCCAGATAATCTCCTGCCGGAATAATGCAGAGATAGGAGGTTGCGGACAAGGCTTCCTTAATCAGAAGCTCCGTCATGGCATTCCAGTCATTTTGTGAACGTGATAAGTATCGATAAATTTTGTTCCGCTCTTCCTCCCCCAGGGTCTCAAACCAATTTCTCAAAGTGTCATTGTCATGCGTACCGGTATACATTACGGAATTATTATCCTGAAACATATGCGGCAGGTAATCATTTTCATAGTCTCCGCCAAAGGCAAACTGCAGTACCTTCATTCCGGGATAAGCGGTTTTCCGCATCAATTCCCGTACTTCTTCCGTGATTACCCCCAGGTCTTCCGCAATAACCGGAAGCGATTCCTTTTGAAAATAACGGTGTAAAGCATCAAATAAAGCGATTCCCGGTCCCTTCCTCCAGGATCCGTTTACGGCTGTCTCTTCTCCAAAGGGTACTGCATAATATGCTTCAAAGCCTCGGAAATGATCGATTCTGATTAAGTCATAAAGCGAAAAACAGTATTCCATTCGCTTACACCAAAAACTGTAGTTGTCCTTTGCCTGCTCTTCCCAGTCGTAAAGCGGATTTCCCCAAAGCTGCCCCGTCGCGGAAAAAGCATCAGGCGGAACTCCGGCAACAAATCCGGGGTAAGATTCTTCTTCTGCGGAATGTATATCCTGCTTCTCCTTCTCCTGCTCTTGTTCCGAGCTCTCTTCCGGCTCTTCTTTCTTAAGCTTTCTGCCCTCCCAGCTGAAATCAAATATCTTTCTGTTGCCCCAAACGTCTGCGCTGTCCATGGCGCAGTAGATGGGCAAGTCCCCAAAAATCAGAACTCCCCTTTCATGAGCGTAATCCTGTACAGCCTTCCATTGTGCCTCTGCTTTCCACTGCATGAAGGCATAGTAGGTAACCTCATCCTTATGCTCTTCCAAGAAGGACTTTAATGCAGACTCCTCTTTATCTCGAAACTCTTTCGGAAAATCCGGCCAGGCACAGCCCTCAGAGAAATCTTTCAGTGCCATAAACAGACAATAATCCAGATTTTCTCTCCGACGTCCCGCAATAAGGGTGTCCGGATTTCCTCCTGCTGCCTTCCATCTTTCATAAGCCTTCCTAAGAAGAGGATACCTTCTCTGATAAAGGAGACCATAATCTATCTTTTCACCGGAAGACAGAAACGCCTCCTTCTCCTCTTTTAATTCTTCTTCTGTAAGAAGCCCTTCTTCCTTTAAGCCTTCCAAATCAATGTAATAGGGATTTATCGCAAAGCTCGAAAAGGACTGGTAAGGAGAGTCTCCATAACTTGTCGGCCCCATTGGTAAGACCTGCCAGACTCTGTTTCCGGTTTCCGCTACGATATCAATAAATTCCTCTGCATCTTTTCCAAAACTTCCAATTCCATATTCTCCCGGCA
The DNA here is from genome assembly GCF_000214455.1 of Oribacterium sp. oral taxon 108 str. F0425. NCBI lineage: Bacteria > Bacillati > Bacillota > Clostridia > Lachnospirales > Lachnospiraceae > Oribacterium > Oribacterium sp. oral taxon 108. Next base: position 72,175 of record NZ_AFIH01000001.1, read on the forward strand.
GAGAAAATACGGGCATCAAAATGCCTGCGCTTCTTGTCTTATCCAAAACTACTCCTCCAAATCCCTTTATCTTACCTGTTTCTTGCCGGCTGTATTTTCTTTCCTACCGGTCTGCCCTGGCCGCAATGGCCAGAATATACACTTCTTTTATGTCCCGCTCAAGCAACTTTCTTGTGCAGGCTTCCATTGTAGCACCTGTTGTAAATATATCGTCAACTAACACGATTTTTTTAAGTTCTTCAGGAATCGCCTCACAATCCATTGCGGAAAGAAGATTCTGTAAGCGTTCCACCGGATTTAAATCTTTCAAGGCTTTTGTTTTCTTCTCTCTTTTCAGAAGGTCCGCATACAGCGGAAGGTCACAAGCCTTTGCAAGAGCTTTTCCAATAATTTCGGCTTGATTATATCCTCTTTTTCTTCTTCTGTCTTTATGAATCGGTACGGGAAGAATGGCCTGTATACCCAGAGCTTCCATTTTTTCCCGAAAATGTTCGCCTGCGCGTCTTCCGAAAAATTCTCCCTTGTCCTGCCTGCCCTTATACTTCAATTCCGAAATCGCATCCTCTATCTCTTCCGTTAAGTGGTAGAGAATCATGCCTCCACTAAAAGAAAAATGATGTCGTTTACAATTCTTGCACAGGCTTTCTTCCTCACGCAGAATTCCTCTGCCGCAAGATTTGCAACAGGGTTCCTCCATAAATTGTTCTTTCTCTCGGCAAGAAGAGCAAATGCCGTCTTCCCCATCCTCTAAAATTTCATCGCAAAAAATACAGCGCGGAGGGAAGAGTGCGCCGAGGATACCCTCCTTCCATTTCTCTTTATAATCCATAGGATGCCTCTTCCTCGTTGGAAAAAGGATTTTCTATTCGGTCCGGTGTGGAATTCTTCATCTCCATGAGCTGTTCCCGAAGGCCCGAATAACGTTTCTGCTCCGTCTCATTATGAATCATATCTCGGAACACTCTGGGATCTCCCAGAAGACAAACACAGGACTTTGCTCTTGTAACTGCCGTATACAGAAGATTTCTGGTCATCAGGATTTGCGGTCCTCTGTACATGGGAAGAATCACCGCATCATATTCCGAACCCTGAGACTTATGAATGGTTATGGCATAAGCCAGTTCCAAATCCTCACAATCGGAAAAGTTGTAGACTACTCTTTTATCATCAAAAAACACGGTCACCGTCTCCGTAAAGTGATTGATTTCCGTAATTCTTCCGATATCTCCGTTAAAAATTCCCTCCCCCTCTTCTATGGGGATATTGAATTTTCCGGGAATTTCCCAAGCAAGCTGATAGTTGTTCTTTACCTGCATCACCTTATCCCCTAAGCGAAATACCCTTCCGTAGAGTTCCTTTTCCGCCTTATTTTTATCCTTTGGATTCAAACTTTCCTGTAAATACCGATTCAGACTTTCCACTCCGAGTGCCCCTTTTTTCTGCGGAGACATGACCTGGACGGAGAGCGTATCAATGTTCAGATATTTAGGCAGTTTTTCCTTCATAAGTACGGCAATATCGGAAAAAATTTTCTCTGCCTGCTCCCCTCTGATAAAAAGGAAGTCTTTGGAACGTTTGGAGAGATCCGGCTCCTTTCCTTCATTGATCTTATGGGCATTGACAACAATATCCGACTCTAAAGCCTGCCGGAAGATTTTTTTCAATTGTATGGCCTTTATGCAGCCGGAAGAAAGAATATCTCTCAAAACATTTCCCGCACCGACGGAAGGAAGTTGATTACTGTCCCCCACGAAAATCAGCCTGGTTCCGGGTTGTATTGCCTTAAGAAGAGCATCCATCAGATAGAGATCCACCATACTCATCTCGTCCACAATGACAACATCCGTATCCAGCGGATTTTCTTCATTTCGCTGAAAGAGGCGATGAAAGCCTTCCTCTTCCTCCTCCCCTTCCTGTCCCATGTATTCGAGAAGACGGTGCAGCGTTTTTGCCGGATAATTTGTCGCCTCTCCCATTCGCTTAGCCGCCCTTCCCGTAGGCGCAGCCAAAGATATATTTTTCCCTCTTTCCGTAAAGAGCCGCAAAATTGTTTTGATGGTTGTCGTTTTACCGGTTCCGGGTCCTCCCGTAATGACCAAAATGCCGGAATGTGCCGCAAGGTATACCGCTTCTTTCTGTAACGAATCCAATTCCGGATTTTCCTTCCGGAACAGGCCTTCTATTGCCTGATTCCAGCTTTCCGAATAGGCTTCCTCTTCCGGGACGTCTAAGGCGTGAAGTTTTGCCGCTACACGGCGCTCTCTAAAATAGGTGCCTGCACGATAAACCCGCTCTCCCTGTATTCTAACCCTGCCCTCTATTTGTAAGTCCATCAGTTCCTCTTCGAAGAGGGCAATCTCCATGTCGAGAATTCGTTCCGCCTCTCTCTTCAAAATAGAAACAGGCAGATAGCAGTGTCCCTGAAGTTCTCCCTGAAGGAGGGTATAACTTATTCCCGCATGGATACGGAAGGGAGATTTCTCTCCGATTCCCACTCTTTTGGCGATTTGATCACAGCGTTTAAAGCCGACTCCCTCCAGCTCTTCTGCAATACGATAGGGATTTTCTCTGAGTATCGTATAGATTTCTCCCTGAAAATGCCGGTAAATCTTATAGCAAAGCTGTGTTCCGATTCCCAGCCCCTGTAAGAAAAGAATGGCATCCTGCCGATCTTTTTTCCCTACAAGCTCTGCGGCAATATCCCTTGCCTTTCTTTCCGAAATACCGTTTATTTCAGCAAGTCTCTCCGGCTCTTCTTCCATGATACGAAGGCTGTCTTCTTTGAATTTTTTTACAATTCGTTTTGCAATGGCCTTTCCTACTCCCTTTATCGCACCGGAGGCCAGATATTGTTCTATTCCGGAGAGGCTGTCTGGTGGGAGCAGTTCATACTCTTCTACGGAAAATTGTTTTCCGTAAACGGAATGCTCCTTCCATCTGCCTCGCATTTTGATTTTTTCCGAGACCGCAATATGGGAGAAGCTTCCTACACATGTAGTTTCTTCTCCCTTATCTTCTATCGTAAAAACCGTATAACCACTCTCTTCGCTTCGAAAAACGATGTGGCTGATGTTTCCCTCTAACTCTTCCATATTCCGTGAATTCCGTCTATCTTACGGTAGTGGACAGGTACGAAAGGCTTCGCTCTTTACCGGCTCCGGAATTTTAAAAGTCATCATCTTCTCCGGCCATATCAATGGACTTACCTGTTCCGATAGCCACTGCAGTTAACGGGTCTTCCGCAAGCATTGTGGTAATCCCCGTCTTTTCCTGCATAAGTTTATCCAAACCGTAGAGAAGTGCGCCTCCCCCGGTCATGACAATGCCTCTTTCATAAATATCCGCAGCTAGTTCTGGCGGCGTCCTCTCCAAAACATTATGTACCGCATTCACAATCATGCTTGCCGGTTCTACTAAGGCATCCATAATTTCATCGGAGCTTACCACCACCGTCTTCGGAAGTGCCGTTACAAGGTTCCTTCCCCGAACCTCCATAGTCACATTCTCCGGGCGCTTACTGGCACAGCCGATATTTACCTTGATATCCTCTGCCGTTCTCTCTCCGATAAGTAAATTGTGCTTCTTTCTCATATAGCGAAGAATAGCCTCGTCAAAATCATCACCGGCTATCTTTATGGATTCGGAAACCACAGGTCCGCCTAAGGCAATGACCGCAATGTCCGCGGTTCCGCCTCCAATATCGATAATCATGTTTCCTTGCGGTTTGGAAATGTCTATTCCCGCGCCGATTGCCGCAGCTACCGGCTCTTCAATGATACTCACTTCTCTGGCACCGGCGTGGCTCGCCGCATCCATCACGGCCTTCTTCTCCACCTCCGTTGCCCCGCTGGGAATGCAAACACAAATTCTGGGTTTTCTGAGCGTTCTTCTTCCTACCGCCTTATTGATAAAATACTTCAGCATTTCTTCCGTTAAAGTATAGTCGGAAATGACTCCCTGGCGAAGGGGACGAACAGCAGAAATATTTTCCGGAGTACGCCCGAGCATCAGTCTTGCATCCTCTCCGTAGGCTACTACGGCATTATTGTCCTTATTTACGGCAATTACGGCAGGCTCCTTTAAAACAACTCCTCTGCCCTTTATATAAACCAAGATACTGGAAGTACCTAAATCAATTCCTATATCATTTGAAATCAGCGAAAACATGGATTCCTCCGTATATTATAGAAAACGAGCCGCATGGAAATACACACAGTTCGGAATATAAAATGTCACTTCTTCTAGTATAGCGGAAAGGGAAAAAAGGGAAAGTATTCTAAGAGAGATATTTTTTCTAGTTTCTATCTCACTATTTTTCTTTTTATTGGGCAAACAAAGCTATACTTTTTCCCATTTCTTCTCTATACACTAAAATTCTTTTACAAATTCTGCCGCCGTTATAATCTTAGGATTTAAAATCCCGGACTCCAAAAAGTCTTTATCACCTGTCAATAGTATATCTACTCCGGCATGAATAGCCGCTCTAAGTATTGGTCGGTCATTTACATCCCGGATTTTGGCTTCCATCTCACTTTCCTCAATAGGAATGGATACCACCTCCAATGTTAATAATGCTAGAGATAGAAAACCCTCTAACGCCTGAATTTTATGAGGAAATTTCCTATTAAAAATACGACGCATTTCGTCAATGTTTTGTTCACAGAGTAATCCATGATTTGGATAACTAACCGCTTTGACAAATGCTTGATAGGGAACGCCCTTGCTACTTAATGCAGCAGATATTAATATATTTGTATCAATAAGAATTTTCATTATTCTACACTTTCTGCACGAACTTCTTTTACAAGATCCATAATAGCTTCATCTGTAGATAAATCATTCTGTTCAGCTTCTCCTTCCATTTGAGCCTGGAGTATCTGCATAGCATAAACTGCAGAATTAATAAGTCTTACACTTCCATTTTCCACAACAAATGTAATTCTATCACCGCAAGAAACCCCTAAAATTTCTCTAATATCCTTTGGAATTGTTACTTGTCCTTTTGCCATAACCTTTGCATTATCAATAAATGTTTGATTCATCATCCAAAGCACCCCCATTAATTCATAAATATAGTTCTAAATCTAAATATGCTTTTTTATACTTCTTCTTTCAATATAATAGAAAGTAGGGAAATCCCTACTTTCTATTATATTACTTATTTTCTATTTGGCAAATGTTTTACAATTTTAAAAAGTCTAATTGATTAAAAGCATCTTCTTTACCTCTTCCAAAACCGGAACTTCCCTTTGGGCAATCAGCCTCCCTAGTTTTGTATTACTGCATTTTTCATATTCCTTTATGGCTTCTTCATAGCTTAGCTTCAAGGTTTCCATATGAAAATCTCGGATTTCATAGGGCATCAAATTCTTTTCCCCAAAGGAGCGGACTTTACACAAAAAATAATGGTTAATGTTGTGCCGATGAACATGGTTGTAATAATCACTGACTATCCCAATTTCTTGGAGGATTTCCACCTCGGCACCCAGCTCTTCCTTTAGCTCTCTTTTGATAGCCGTCTCCAAGCTTTCTCCCTTTTCCACTCCACCGCCGGCAGTTTCAATCAAGGTGGCTTTTCCGAAAGAATCATCTCTATGAATTCTCACAAAATAGAAATTCTTCTCCTCATCAAAGACGATACCCCGGGCAATCTCTCTGTCATGGTCGATATATGCAAAGGGAAATTCCCTATCCTGTAGCCTTAGGCTCAATTTACTTTCCTTAGATATCATTTTGATAAATATCCCTCCTATGTCCTATTCCCAATACTAAAACAATTACTTTATCCTCCTGAATTTCCGCAATGATTCTGTAATCCCCTACTCTATATCTCCATTGTCCGCTTCTATTAGCTGTTAAGCCCTTTCCATGTTTCCTGGGATCTTCACAGCCTTCTAAGTTCTTTCTAAGCCAAGCAAGGATAAGAGAAGCTGTGTACTTGTCCAGCTTTTTCATCTGTTTTAATGCCTTATCGGAAAAAACAACTCTAAAACTCATCCTAAGCCCAGCTCTTTCTCTACCTCATCAAGAGTATAGGTAATAGGATTTTCCCTATATTCTTCTATAGCCTCTTGATAGGCTTGTAAATCATATTCCTCTTCAATATGTTCAAGAACTGAGCGTCTAAGCAATTCAGAAACACTGATTCCATTCATTTCCGCATATTTTTTGAAAAGCATGGAGTCTGCTTCATTTAACCTTAAAGAAATCGTCATCCCATCTCTCCTTTCATGTGTAATACATTGTATTATATATTGGATAATACGTCAATTTCCACTTCTTGTTTTCCAAGAGAAAATATGGCAAGATTTTACATAGAAAAATTAGGGGGTATAAAGATGGCAAAGCTTGTAGATTCCAAAGAGACCATTGCGGTATTGCAAAGGACGAACTTCCAGTTCAAGAAGCAATTTGGTCAAAATTTTTTAATTGATTCATCCGTATTGGATCATATTATTTCTTATGCCAAGATTCAGAAAGAGGATTTGGTGATTGAGATCGGTCCCGGAATCGGCACCTTAACAGAAGCCCTTTGCGAGCATGCCGGACAGGTGATTGCCATTGAAATTGATGATAAGTTGATTCCTATTTTAGAGGAGAATCTTGCCGGCAAGGAGAATTTCCGCCTCCTGCATCAGGATGTTTTGAAGGTGGACTTTACAGAGCTCCTAAAGGAGTATCCAAGCTTTTCTTCCGTCAAGGTGGTGGCTAATCTCCCTTACTACATTACAACGCCTATCCTTATGGACCTTTTGGAGAAAAAGCTTCCGCTTAAGTCTATTACAGTGATGGTGCAGAAGGAAGTGGCGCTTCGGATGAAGGCGGCTCCGGGAACAAAGGACTATGGTGCACTTTCTCTCGCCGTACAATACTATAGCGAGCCCGCCATTGTGCAGGAAGTGCCTCCGCACTGCTTTATTCCTCGGCCAAATGTAAGCTCCTCGGTAATTCATCTTCGTTTACATAAAAAAGCACCGGTATCCGTTCAGGATCCGGCGCTCTTATTCAAAACCATTAAATTCTCTTTTATGCAAAGAAGAAAAACCTTGGTGAATGCGCTTGCCTCCGGCTTCCATCTGGATAAAAGACAACTGCAGGATTTACTCTCATCTCTTTCTTATCCGGAAAATGTGCGGGGTGAGACCCTTAGCCTAGCCGATTTTTCCTTAATCAGCGATGGAATCCGAGAAATTCTATCCCGGTAAAAAAGCATAAAATGCATTGTGTACCGTATCGTAGCGAGCGGCCGCATCCTCTTTGCGAAGTAGTCTCGGGGAAGTACTTCCGCCAAGGACATAGGTCGTAATCTGACTGCCGTTATAGCCGGTAATCAACTCCCAATTTCCGTCTATCCGAATCATGAGCGGGTATCCCTTTGCCGTATAATAAAGTGCAGCGTTCAGACTTACACCGTAGAGATTCAGAATCCTCCCCTTATCACTGCTCAGAATGGTTCGTACATCCGGAATCTCCGCGATAAAGTCCGTTACCTCATCCTCTCTGGTCTTTCCGATAATGACTCCCGGTCTGTCCGTACGATTCCAAAGTATCTCCTGCTTTCCGTCCAGAATATATCCGAAATTATCATAGACGGCGGAAATTGCCGACTCCATATTTTCATGTCGTCCTCTATAGTGTCCGAGAGAGTAAGAAAAAATACCGTCCTCTTCTACACTCCTTTCACGAGCGAGTTCAATCGATCCAGCTTTTTCTATAGAAAATTTTTCCGGGCTGTGCACGGTAAAGCTCTCCGAACTTTTTCCAAGTAGGGGAAGAAAATAATTCTTTCCCATATTTCCGAGCTGACGGCTTTCAAGCTTGACATTCTGCCCCTGTTCGGCCTCTTTATTGGATAATACGCTATCCTTTCCGGCATAGTGGTATCCGTTTTCATCATGACTGTACTCATCAAAACGCAATTGATTTCCTGCAATCGTAAAATTCGAAAAGTATAAATTCTCTTTTTTATAGGACAGCTTAACCTCCGAATCTGCCGCAACAATGCGAATTTCCGATACGGGGATTTCTCCCTGCCCGTTCCATTCCGAGCTTTCCTCCGGTAAGGTCACGCCCAGAACCAGGTCATCCTCTATAAATCCCAGGACCTTGAAAAGTCTGTTTTCTTCAAAAATATTCTGACTTTTATCCGTTTTCAAGTTTCGTAATACTACCGTTTTACTGAGCTCCGATTCTCCGTCTTTCTCTCCGTAAGCTAAGAATTGTCCACTTTCACTGGATGCCAGCTCGTCCTTTTTCAGGGAAGAAACCAAGCTCAAAACCTCAAAGCTGTTGGTATCAATTCCGTAAACCGTACCGCTGTAGTAAAGATAAAACATCTTGTTTCCGGCATGGTAGGAGAGTCCGGAGAGACTTTCCTCCAATTCCTCCTTATTTTCCATTAAGGGTAAAAAGAAATTTTCCACCACGGTATTTTCCGAATTATCATAGGTGTAGAAGACAAGTCCCAGATAGCCTTCGTGCCGCCCTCTACTGATATAGCCATAGACCAGAAAATCCACGTCACCATTATTTTTAACATCCATAATTCGGATGCCGTGATCCAGGAAATCTCCGCGAAAGCTATTGTTTTCCTCTGTAAGATAAGTGAAGATACGAGTCAAATCCCTTCCCGTACCGAGACGATACAGAGCATTCCCCTTTGAAAAAGCATAGAAATTTTTCGTTTCGGAATACTTCGCTTGAATATCCTCCGTACTGTCCACTCCCAGTAAAATATTTTTATCTCCCAGGCGGAATTTCTGTGTATCAAATATCTCGGTACTTCTTCTATCAAAGTCCATCAGATAAATTCTCTGGCTGTCATAACGCATCACAAAATTGTCTTCATTGAAGAAACGACGGGTATTTCCGTTCTCATCTATAGCGGAAGAGGCGTAGCGAAGCTGAACCATCCCCATAATTCCATCGATTTCTTTTAAACTGATTTCCGGTTCTCCATCCAGAATCATCCCGCTGTCTCCCCAGGTAATTTGCTGAAAGGAAGAATGCAAGTTGACATGGGAAAGGTCCGAATCATCCATGGTGTCATCCGATTCCAGATATGTACTTAAGGATCGTGCCTCCGACTTGGAGAAGCTTTTTCTTGTAAAGTCTTCTCCAAGAGCAAGCATTTCCTCCGCCATCTTCTCTTTTCCAAGCAAAATCCGGCTGTAATAATAAATGGTATTTTCTCCCATTTCCAAGCTCAGGCGAAGCTGGTATTCTTTTCCTTCCGCAATTAGGTTTTGAATCGGAAGAATCAGTTTCAGCGTTTCTCCTTCTTTGCTAAGTTCCGCTTCCCCATCCTTTTCCAGCAAATCCGTTCCGTCCATACTGCGAATACTATAGTGTGCAGAGCTGATTGTATTTTTCTTCGGCTCTACCAAAAGCTCCAACCTTCTATCCGCAGGAAGAATGGCAATACTGTTTCTCACAGCCGATCCCTCGATCTCCTGGTAATAGCCGTGCATCGGATTAATCTTCTTCTCTCCCATTAGAACATAAACATAGGGCAGCTTTGATTCTCCCATATTGGCATACACTCTACTGTTTTTATCCATTGAGCGATAGGCATGAATGAAATAAAAAAGGAGAGCGACAAGAAAAATGCCGCTCAATGCCAGAATTCTTACCTTCTTTTTTGTCAAAAACTTTTTCTTCTTGTAAAATCCGGTATTCACGAAAGACTATTCCTCACTCTTTCTTCTTTCTATAACCAAGTGCCTCTTCCAAAGCAAGCTTTTCTTCTGCACCGAGTTCGACAGTGGTACTTCCTTTTTCCACTTCTTTGATATAAAGAAATCCTCCTTCATTGGAATGCACGGAATTGAGCACAAACCCCGTGTTATCATAGTTTAAAATGGCAAGGGCAAAAGATAAGTTTCCTCCTAAGCCGCTATAAGCATTGTAGCGAATGATTCCGATTTTTTGAAAAGCTGCTCTGTTGTTATTATGAAGCACTTTCAGCATCTCTCTCTGGTCTTCCAGAAGATCCTCCGACTTCTCCACATGTCTTTGCAGCTCTACAAAATAATCCTCCAGTGTTTCTGCATCCTTTCCCCTCATAAAATAATCGTATTGGCGATACAGCTTTTTATACTTTGCCTCCGCTTTTATTGCAAAAAAAAGGGAAAGCAAAGAAAGAAGCAAACTAATCAGGAGAATAATCGAAAAAGAATGGCTCCCTATTTCTTTTATAATACTCATTTATTCTCTACCCTTTCCCTCCAGTAAATCATAGAGGCGTTCCAAGTCTTCTCTGGAATAATACTCTATTTCCACTTTACCCTTACTCTCATTTTTAGGAACAATCTTTACCTTGGTGCCAAGATTCTCCCCCATCCTGCTTTCCAAATCCTTATAAATACTTGTAAATTGTTTACTTAACGCTTTTCTTCCGTCTTTCTTTTTCTGCGTTTCCTGATTTTGACCGCGCTTTTCCACTTCCCGAACGGAGAGATTCTTCTCCACACATTCTTTTGCAAGCTCCAAACGCTTCTTTCCTTCCGGTATGGCAAGAAGGGCTCTTCCGTGTCCTTCCTTGAGTTTCCCCTCACGGATATAGTTTAGGATTTCTTCTTCCAGCTTCAAAAGACGAAGGCTGTTTGTAATGGTTGTTCTCTTCTTGGACAGTCTCTCCGCAAGCTCTTCCTGGCTTAAATCGTATTCTGTAATCAGGCTCTGATACGCCAGCGCCTCTTCTACAGCATTTAAGTCCTCTCTTTGAATATTTTCAATGATGGCAACTTCCTTACTGCGCTTTTCATCATAATCCCGAATAAGAACGGGAACTTCCGTAAGTCCCGCAAGCTTTGCAGCGCGAAATCGTCTTTCTCCGGCAATAATCTCATAAAGCGGTCCCTGCCTTTTTACAAGAAGAGGCTGAATTACTCCAAACTGCTTAATGCTTTCAGAAAGCTCCTTCAGCTCCTCATCGGAGAAGCGCTTTCTGGGCTGAGAAGGGTTCGCCTGGATGAGAGAAAGCTTTAGAAGCTTCGCCTCTTCTCCGGCCTCTTTTTTTTCTATTTTATTGGGATTTGCAGCGAAAAGGCTGTCTACGCCCCTTCCCAGTCCGTGCTTTGCCATAGAATCTCCTTTATTTTTCTTTATACTGTTTTGTACTTTCCTTATACTTCCTTTTCCAGAATTTCCCCTGCAAGCTTACGATATGCATCCGCTCCTGTGGAACTGCCATCATAGAGATTGATTGGCAAGCCATGGCTTGGTGCTTCGGCGAGTCGCACATTTCTAGGAATAATGGTGTCAAAGATTTTTACGTTGAAATGCTCCTTTACCGCACGAACCACATCCTGAGAAAGCAGATTTCGGCTATCGTACATGGTAAAAAGAATTCCTTCTATGCTTAAAGATTCATTGAGAGCTTCCTGCACCGTTTGAATCGTCTCCAGCATCTGACTTAATCCTTCCAAGGCATAATATTCACACTGAATCGGGATCAGAACCGAATCCGATGCAGTAAGTGCATTAATCGTCAAAGTTCCCAGGCTAGGAGGGCAGTCAATAAAAATATAGTCATAGTTCTTTGCCATTTTATCCAAAATATCTTTTAAAAGATAATTTTTGTTTTCCTCATTGGCAAGTTCCGCATCCATGGCGGCCAGATTTCGATTTCCCGGCAAAAAATCCACATTTTCCACAATTTCCGTATGTAAAATATCCTCTACGGGAAGTTCTCCGCTTAGCACTTCATAAATGCTTTTCTCCGCGTCTCTCACGCCCAATCCGCTTCCCGCATTGCCCTGCGGATCAAAATCGAGAAGCAGGACCTTCTGCTTGGCTTCTCCCAGGGAAGCCGCTAAATTTAATGCGGTAGTTGTTTTTCCAACTCCGCCTTTTTGATTTGCAATGGTAATAATTCTTGCCACTTTCGAACCTTCCCCTTCCAAAATGTTTCACGTGAAACATTTATACTATATCCGTAACAGGCATGCAAGTCTCGAAAAATATCCTTTCAACTTTCTTGAAAATTTAACCCAAAGGTTCCTTGCTTGGCACGCCGGCCTTCCTCGGATATTTTTTTGCCGTATTTTCTATTTTTTGAACAAGGAGCAGAGAACGACCGATATCCGTTTCCGGAAGAGTATATTCCAGAACTTCTTCCAGCTTTCCTCCCAGACGATGAATAGCCTTCTTTCCCTTCTCCAGCTCCTCCGAAATGTCCTTGGACTTCATGGCCAAAAAGTAGCCGCCTTTCTTTACAAAGGGAAGGTCGTACTCACTTAAGGTGGAGAGGTTTGCTACCGCACGGGAAAAGACCAGATCATACTGTTCCCGAAGTTCGGGTTTCTTCCCCAGATCCTCCGCTCTCCCGTGGTAGAAATCCACTCCTTTTAGTCCCAGTTCCCGCACAACTTCCTCCAAAAAGTAAATTCTCTTTTGCAGTGAATCACTTAAGGAAAGGGAAATGCTCGGAAAGGCTATTTTTATGGCAAGACCGGGAAATCCTGCGCCCGTCCCCACGTCCATGCAACGCCTTCCCTCGATCCATTTTGAAAATGTTTCACGTGAAACATTCAGCTTTACCATTGCGAGGGAATCGATAAAATGCTTCACAATCACATCTTCTTCCTCCGTAATGGCCGTAAGATTCATTACCTTATTTTTTCTACCAGCAAAGTATAGTAGCTGTAAAATTGCTGTAGCTGTTCTTCCTGTAAATCCACACCAAGCTGTTTCGATAAAGCAGAAAGGCGACGAGAAAACTCTTCCTTTGCCATAGAATACTCCCCAACTTCTTATCTTCTGTAATTCTTTCCCAATGTATCGTGATTATTTCATATCCATAGTTCTTATGTATTTTTATAGCTTCTTTTGAGTTCTTATGAATTCTTATGAGTTTATATAACTTCTTAAAACTCTTTTTTATACCTTTCCAGATAAACCAAAAGTACGGAAATATCCGCGGGACTCACGCCGCTGATACGAGATGCCATACCGATGTTTTCGGGGCGAATCTTATCCAGCTTCTGTCTTGCCTCAAGACGCAGGTTTTGCATATTCTGATAATCCATTTCCTTCGGAAGCTTCTTTTTCTCCAGCTTCTTAAAGGCCTCTACCTGCTGAATCTGTCTCTTGATGTAACCTTCATACTTAATTTCAATCTCCACTTCCTCGCAAATAAAGGGAGAGAGTGTCGGACGCTCCGGGTCGAGCTCCGCCAAATTCTCATAACTGCACTCCGGCCTTTTGCAAAGTTCCAGAAGAGAAACACCGGATTGAATGGGTGAAGAGTTGAGAGCCGTTAATACAGCATTGTTTTTTTCATTAGCCCCGACATAGGTATTTCCCATCCTTTCCACTTCTTTCTGAATGCTCTCTCTTTTTTCCCGGGTTTTTCGAATCTCTTCTTCGGAAATAAGTCCCAGACTGTAACCCTTTTCCCGAAGGCGAAGATCCGCATTGTCCTGCCTGAGCAGAAGACGATACTCCGCGCGACTCGTCATCATACGATACGGTTCTTTATTTTCCTTGGTGACCAGATCATCGATTAAAACGCCGATATAGGCTTCTGAGCGGTCCAGCACAAAGGCTTCTTCTCCTCTTAGTCGTTTCACGGCATTCACTCCGGCCATAAAGCCCTGTACGGCAGCTTCCTCATAGCCGGAGGATCCGTTCATTTGTCCTGCAAAGAAAAGGCCGGCGATTCGCTTTGTCTCCAGATTGTTCTTTAATTCCAGAGAATTTAAACAATCGTACTCTATGGCATAGGCATGGCGAACCATTTCCGCCTTTTGGAAACCGGGCATGGTATGAAGAAGGGCAATCTGCACATCCTCCGGAAGAGAAGAGGAAAGTCCGGAAAGGTACATTTCATTCGTATATCTTCCCTCCGGCTCCACAAAAATCTGGTGACGATCCTTTTCCGGAAACTTCATCACCTTGTCTTCTATGGACGGACAGTACCTCGGCCCTGTTCCCTCAATGCTTCCGTTATACATCGGTGCACGATGAATATTTTCCCGAATAAGACTATGTCCTTCCTCGTTCGTATACGTTAAGAAGCAGTCGTCCTGCTCAATCTGTACCGACGCGGGATCCGTTGAGAAAGAAAAGGGCACTACAGGAACATCCCCCTTTTGCACTTCCATCTGAGAAAAGTCGAGACTTCTTTTATCCACTCGGGCCGGCGTTCCGGTTTTAAAGCGAAGGAGAGGAAAGCCCAGCTCCCGAAGACTGTCGCTCAGCTTTTCCGCCCGTCTTAAACCGTTCGGGCCGGTTTTCTCCGAAACTTCACCGTAGATACATCTTGCATTTAAATAGACACCCGTGCAGATAATAACCGCTTTAGCCAAATACTTGGCTCCGGTACTGCTTTCTACCCCTCTTACTTCTTTCTTCTCCTTATCCGTCAAAATGGATACGATTTCTCCCTGCCGGATATGGACACGGTCCTGATTTTCCAAAACCTCTCGCATATTTTGTGAATAAAGCTGTTTATCCGCCTGTGCTCTTAGGGAATGCACTGCAGGGCCCTTCGATTTATTCAACATTCTGGACTGAATAAAGGAACGGTCGCAGACCTTTCCCATCTCCCCGCCGAGAGCATCCAATTCTCGCACAAGATGCCCCTTCGAGCTTCCACCGATATTCGGATTGCAGGCCATCATGGAAATGGCATCGGGGCTCAAAGTGAAAATCAGCGTTTCCATCCCCATTCTGGCGGAAGCGAGCGCCGCTTCCACTCCGGCATGTCCTGCACCCACCACAATCACATCATAGTATTCTTCAATTAAAGACATTCTTTTCCTTTCAAATATCTAAGCACAGATTTTTAGAGGAAGTTTACTGATTCTAAAAATCTTAATTCTTAACATGTATCGTGCGCAAAGCGTATGGTATCTCATTTTGCAAAAAACGCATTCGCAAGTTATTTTCCCATACAAAACTTTGCAAAAATCTCGTTCACGAGGTCCTCGGAAACTTCTTCTCCCAAAATTCTGCCCAGTGCGATATAGGCACCCATCAAATCAATACTTAAGAAGTCCTCGGAAAGGGATAAGCTAAGACCGTTTTTCACTTCAAGGAGTGCCCTCTTCGCTTCTTCCAGATCCACTCTCTGTCTTTCACTATGAACAAACAGCTCTGAAGAAAAGGAGAGCGAACCGGAGAAGAAGAGTTCCCGGATTTTTTCTCCAAGCTCCTTTATTCCCGTCCACTGTTTAGCGGAAATCTCGATGACGGGAAGGTCTGTTTTTTCTTCCAGCTCTTTTTTCGTTAAGACCGTTTCCCGGTCCGTCTTATTCAGTAAAACGATGGTCTTTTTCCCTTGTACAAGAGAAAGGATTTCCTCGTCCTCTTTTTCAAATTCCTTTAAAGCATCCACCACAAAAAGAATCAAGTCTGCGTGTTCTATGGATTTCTTCGCCTTTTCAACTCCGATTCCCTCCACGATATCTTCCGTATTTCGAATGCCTGCAGTATCCATAAGGTGCAGGGAAAGACCGTCCAGACGGATATTTTCTTCTACCATGTCTCTCGTTGTGCCCGGTATATCTGTTACAATCGCCTTTTCCGCACCGACAAGAGCGTTTAAGAGAGAGGATTTTCCGGCATTGGGCTTTCCGACAATTGCGGTATGAATGCCTTCCGTAAGCATTCTTCCTTCCTCACGAAAGCGGAGGAGTTTCTCTATTTCTTGCAATATATACTCCGTGTGCTGAGCACATTTTTCTGAAAAGCCGTCCAGGGAAATGTGTTCCGGGTCATCGAGTGCCGCTTCAATAAAGGCCGTATCCTCTAAGATAAGACTCCTGCATTCCTTGATTTTTTCTCCCAGAGCACCCTGTACCAGAGCTAAGGAACTTTGAATGCCCGCCTCGGTTTTCGACGCAATCAGGTCTGCCACTGCCTCCGCCTGCGATAAATCAATTCTTCCGTTTAAAAAGGCTCTCTTTGTAAATTCTCCCGGCTCTGCGGCTCTTGCCCCATGTTTCAGTGTTAAGGTAAAAATCTTTTGCATGAGAAGCACGCCCCCATGGCAATTGATTTCCACCACATCTTCCCCCGTATAGGACTTGGGTGCTAAAAATGTAGATACCAAAACCTCATCCACTGCTTCCTCTTCATCATAAACAAAGCCATAGCGAATGCGATGACTTTCTCGAATATCCAAAGGCTTTCCACTCTTGGTTCTCAATATTTTTTCTGCAATGGATAGGGCATCCTCTCCGCTTAAACGGATGATGCCGATTCCGCTTTCCACTAGCGCGGTAGCTAAGGCACTGATTGTATCCACAGATTCACCTCCTAAGCTTTTTATTTTACTCATATTCTTTCCGCTTTGCAATCTGCATAAAAAGAGAATCTAAAAACCCCTTTTTAAAAGAATAATTCTGCGATACACAGCTTATCCTTTCAAAAAGGGGTTTTTATTCTTAACAAGTGGCTAAGGCGAAGCCTGAGACCTCTTGTTCTGTTGAAAAATCCGGATTTCTTTATTTTTCGATTCTTTTAAACTACTAAAGCAAACGAGATAACACAAATTTTACTTTTCAGCTCGATTCTCTTTCGGATATTTATTTTTAAATCTTCTATCCTGACGGAATTTTCCGCCATTCTTAAAGAAAATCACAACATGACGGAAAGGATCATCTCCCTCGGATCTTGTAGATACCTGAGAATCATTTTGTAAAGAAGCATGAATGATTCTTCTCTCATATGGATTCATCGGTTCAAGGTTCACGGACTTTTTCGTCTTCTTTACCTTGTAAGCAATGTTCTTAGCAAGACTTCTAAGCGTCTGCTCTCTTCTCTTTCTGTAATCTTCGGTATCCAGTTTTACACGAAGATAGTCTTCTTTGTGTTCCTTATTTAAAACCAAAGAACAAAGATACTGCAAAGAATCCAGAGTCTGTCCTCTTTTACCGATAAGGATTCCCATATCCGGACCTACGATATTGATATACAGCTCATTATTTTCTTCGTGGAAATCCATTTCCAATTCCACCTGCATGTCCATCCCTGTTAAAATGGAATTCAAGAACTGCTTTGCCTTTTCCTTGTTTTCTGCAATTTCCTCCACCGTCAAAGCATGAAATTCCTTCTTTTCTACTGCTTCTTCCGTAGACTTTGTATCGGAGAAAGCTTTATTTTCTCTTCTTTCCCTCTTTTCCTCTCTCGGAGCAGGAATCGGATCATAACCGCCACGACTGAATCCCTTATAAGCTTCCGTCGTCTTCTTGGTAGCTTTCTTATCTTTGGGAAGAACTTCCTTCTTCTCTTCTTTTTTACCTTGGACGTTTTCTCGGTTTTCGGTTTTTTCTTCCGCCTTTTCTTCTTTTTTCGGCTCTACTTGCTTTTTTTCTGCAGAAGAAGCTGTCTCTTTCTTTTCTTCTAAAGCGATTTCCGCTTCTTCCTTTGCAAAGGCTTCAATAATCCACGGCTTTGCACCGATTCCCAGAATTCCCTTGCTTCCCTGCACAAGCACAGTATAGGAAATACGATCGGATGTGGTCTGTAACTGGATGGTCGCCTTGGTAATGGCTTCTTCCATAGTCTTTGCGGATACTCTGATTTTATCCATAGCTTGTCCCCCTAAGCTTTATGACTTTTTCTCATGTTTTTCATTGTACAGCTGTACCATATTCGCCTTGCTGGCCAAAGATCCTTCTTTCGCATTTTTATTGTAATATTCTGTAGAATCCTTCGTTTTCTGACTTTGTTTCGCAATACGATCCAAACGATTTTTTTCTTCGGAATCTTCTTTAGCCTGCATGGATTTTAAACGATTTTCTATTGCTTTTTCATCAATAGGAGGTAATCCTCTTTTAGCTCTCTTTTCATTAGCCTTTGCCATAGCTTCCTGTAAAAGCTGCTCATTTGTCTTCTTTCCGAAGTACCAGTTCAAAATGAGCTGCTGAAGTAACATAAACAAGGAAGAAGCAATCCAGTACAAGCCGATACCGGAAGCAAAAGAAAAGCAAAACCATACGGACATCAGAGGCATCATGACATTCATGCTCTTCATCATCTGTGCAGATTGGTCACCTTCTGCCGTCTGCGGCATGCTCTGCTTCTGCATAAGCACGGTGGAAGCCCACTGTGTAAGACCCGCTAAAATAGGAATTAACCAATAAATATTTGGCTTAAATCCATAAGCAGAGGGTGCTGTTGCCAAGTTTAATCCCAAAAAGCTGTTGATTTCCGCAGATTTTGCGGCAGCTGTTTCGATTACCGAACTTGCCTTGGGAAACACTTCCGGAAGCTTTGCCCACTGCGCAGGATTTAATTTATATAAAAAGTCAATTACAAAGTTATGTACTGCCGTGCTGTCATATTTTTGCGGGTCGTCCAAACCTAAGTTGTGTAAAGTCTTTAAAATCGACTTCAGCCCGTTATTTTCTCCGAATGTCACCAAGGCCTGTGCGGCATCCGCTCCACCGATAGCGGAGGACACGGACTCGTATACCACCTTCACAGCCGGTACATAAGCCGGGATATTCATAATGATACGATAAAGAGCAAAGATGATGGGCATTTGCAGAACCAAAGGAAGACAACCTGCTGTCATAGAGGTGCCGTATTTTTCATAAATAGCCCGCATTTCCGCCTGCTGTGCCATCATAGATGCCTGGTCAGACATATTCTTATATTTTTCCTGAACCGCCTTGATCTCCGGTTGCATAATTTGCATCATCCTAGAGGATTTTTGCTGCTTTAAGGAAGTTGGAAATAATAGAATTCTTGTTACTAAGGTAAATAAAATAATTGCTAAACCGATGTTTGGAATGCCCACTTGCTCTAAAAAGCTGTAAATGACATTCATCACCATACCGAGAAAACTAACGATAAAATTCCAGACCGGCCCAAAAACCGGAAAATTCCACGTATTTTTCGTTAACAAAATTAGATAATTCAAATTTTTCTCCCTCCATCTTTAGGGAACAGGATCATATCCGCCTTTAGCAAACGGATTACATCGAAGAACCCGCCATACCGCTAACCATAAACCTTTCACACAACCATGTTTTTGTATTGCCTCATAGGCGTATTGAGAGCAAGTAGGTGTGTATTTACAAGAACCGTGTCCCTTTAAAGGAGATAAAAATTTTTGATAGAAACGAATCATTCCCAAAAAAATTTTCTTCATAATTCTCTCCATTTCTAGGATAATCATAGTTTAAAACTGACTTTCTTCCTATTTATATAGTGTTTAAAAAATAAATAAACAAAAAGTCAAAATTTTAAAAACGGCTTTCCATACTAAAAGAGTAAAAGTTTTCTGCTTTTATTCTTCCCTGCCTATAATATGATGCCTGCTACATAATTCCAGATATGCTTTTTCAAAATCAAAGTAAGACTTGTCTTTCGCACTTTGTCTTACCACGAGGATGATGTCTTTACCCAACTCAATTTCTTTGTGTAATCGAAATATTTCACGAAGCTTTCTCGCAATACCATGTCTTACGACGGAATTTCCCACTTTTTTTGAACATGAGACTCCCAAACGACTGTAATCTAAAGAATTCTCGGCTACATACATGACAAAGCATGCATTTGCAAAGGATCTTCCTCTTTTATATCCCCGTTGAAAATCTGCATTGGATTTTATAGATGGAAATCGCTTCATAAAATAACTCCATGGTTGAAGAAAGACCGCTTATAAAGCGGCCTTAAAATCTTTATTCTACAATACTTTATGCAGATAATTTTGCTCTACCCTTAGCTCTTCTGGCAGACAAAACCTTTCTACCATTTGCCGTGGACATTCTTTTTCTAAATCCATGCACCTTGGCTCTTTGTCTGGTCTTCGGCTGGAAAGTCATTTTTCCCTTATGCATACGGACACCCCCTTTTTTTAGTGTATGGCTCAGGCCACCGATCGTTTCTCCGGGAATTATTCGTCCTTACGAAGGTCCCGAATAAACTCCTAATTTTGGGTAAACATCGCAAGTTATTATAATGAAAGCCACTGAACCCGTCAATAGAAAGTTTCATCAAAAAAGAGAGATAAAATGAATTTCAGTTTTATCCACATTTTTATCCACTTATCCACAATTATGTTAATTATCCACATTCTAATAAAATATCGTGGATAAACTATTCTTTAAGACTATTTATTTTAAAAAATTCCAGAAAAAATGCATGTTTATTTGTGGATAAAAATTTTTCAACAATTAAACATTTTGATTTCATCCACAAAGACTGTGTAATTCTTACAACTTGATAAAGAACACCCCATGCTGTAAAATATATAGGCTTTATCTTCTATCTGTTTACGAATTGCTTAAAGGGTGGAGTATGACAAAAGAATTAGAAATCATAAAAAATAAATGGAATGAAATATTGAATATGGTCAGGGAAATTGAGACGATTGCCGACGTTGCCTACGACCTTTGGATTGCCCCCTTAAAGCCTTACGATATCCTCGAGGACAGGCTTATTGTTTTAGTAGATAAAAAGCAATTTTTAGACATTATCAATAAAAGATTCAAGCAGACTCTTCGTATAGCTATCCTCGATGTTACGGAAATCAATAAAGAAATTCTTTTTATTGACGAAAGCGGCTTGGATTCCTTGTATAAAGAAGACAAAAAAGAAGAACTGAGTTTTTCGGATGCCTTAAAAAACGCAAACTTAAATTCCCGCTATACCTTTGATTCATTTGTGGTAGGTTCTTCCAATGATCTGGCCCATGCTGCCTGCGTGGCAGTTGCGGAGCTTCCGGGTGAACAATACAATCCTCTCTATATTTATGGAGGTGCAGGACTTGGAAAAACACACCTTATGCAGTCCGTTGCCCATTTCATTTTGCAACAAAATCGAAATGCCAAGATTCGCTATGTTACCTCGGAGACCTTTATCAATGAATTTGTAGACAGTATTCGAAATAAAAATAATATATCTCCCGCCGAATTTCGGAAGAAATACAGGGAACTGGACGTTCTTCTCATCGATGATATCCAGTTTTTAATTGGTAAAGAAGGAACACAGGAAGAATTTTTCCATACTTTCAATGCACTTTATGATAATCGAAAGCAGATCATCATTGCTTCCGACAAACCTCCTAAAGACATTGATAATTTAGAGGAGAGACTTCGTTCCCGATTTGAAGTCGGACTTATCGTAGACATCCAAATGCCGGATGTGGAGACTCGAATGGCCATTCTCCGAAAGAAGGAAGAATTGGAAGGCTATAACATTGACAATGAAGTCATCAAGTATATTGCGGATAATATCAAGTCCAATGTAAGAGAACTGGAAGGAGCACTTACTAAGGTAGTCGCCAAGTCACGTTTGGTAAAACAGCCTATTACACTAACTCTGGCGGAAGATCTCTTAAAGGATCATATTACACCAAGTGAAAGACGGGAAATTACAGCCGATGTCATTATAGAAATCGTAGCGGAACACTATAACCTGAATCGCTTAGAATTAGCTTCTCCCACAAAGAAGAAAAATATTGCTTATCCCAGACAAATAGCCATGTATCTCTGCAGAGAAATGACGGATGTTCCATTGGTTACCGTTGGTGAATTACTGGGAGGAAGAGATCATTCTACCGTTATTCACGGCTGTGACAGAATATCCACAGATTTACGCACAAACGAACAATTGCAATCCACAATAGAGAATTTACGAAAAAAAATTGCTCGATAAATCCCCATAGTATCCCGGGACTATCAACAAAGATTTTTATGCCAAATGCCTTTTAAAATCAAAGGAAAACGGCAATTTCACATTTACACAAAGCCTACTAATAATACTAGGTAAAAAGAAAAAGAAAGAAAGGAAACGCATGAAATTATTTTTTCAAAAAAATGATCTTGTTTCAGCTATACAAATCGTTGGACGTGCGGTAGCGTCTAAAACAACCATGAGTATTATGGAATGCATTTTAATTGATGCGACAGAAGGACAAATCAGTCTTACAGGAAATAAATCCGAATTCGGTATAGAGACCATCTGTCCCGGTGTTATCGAAGAAGCAGGAAAGATTGCCTTGGAAGCAAAGCTTTTTACGGAGATTGTAAAACGCCTTCCGCAGACAGAAGGAAATAATCTTTGTATTGAAACGGAAGAAAACGGAAATTGTATCATCCGTTGTGAAAAGTCGGTTTTTAAAATTATGGGAAGAAATGCGGAGGAATTTCCTTCCTTACCTTCTGTTGAAAAACAGGAAGCGATTACGGTCTCCCAATTCAGTTTAAGAAATATGATTAACCAGACGATTTTCTCTACCGCTAATGGAGAGAATAATAAGAAGATGGCCGGAGAATATTTTGAAATAAAAGACAATCTTTTCTCCATTACTTCTTTGGACGGACATCGTATATCCATTCGAAAAACCTTTTTGAAGGATTCCTATAGCGAACAAAGTGCCATTGTTCCGAAAGAAGTTTTATCCGACTTATCCAAGATTATGACCGGCGGTCTGGAAGATATGGTGGAAATGTATTTTTCCGGACAGTATCTGCTTTTCCATTATGAAAATACAACAGTAGTGACACAGCTTGTGGACGGTGAATATTTCCATGTAAAACAAATGCTTTCCACAGATTATGAAACGAAAATTATGGTTAACAGGAAACAGCTTTTGGAAGATATAGATAGAGCAAGAATCATGGCAAGAGATAATGATAAGCAGCCTCTTATCTTAAAGATTGCCGATGACAGCTTATCTTTAAAGATTATTTCCGACTTGGGAAGAATGGATGCCGAGATTCCGGTTAAGCAAGAAGGAAAGGATCTTCTTATCGGTTTTAATCCGAACTTCCTGATGGATGCTTTACAGAATATAGAAGAGGAAGAGGTTTCCCTCTATTTTACCATTCCCCGTTCTCCGGTATTTATCAGGGATAAGGAAGAAAATTATATCTATATGATTTTACCGGTTAACTTTAATGCGGATCAAGTAGAATGATAATTGAGTCCATAGAGTTACAAAATTACAGAAATTATGAAAGTCTGAAATTGTCTTTGGGAAATAAAAATAATATTTTTTATGGAGACAATGCGCAGGGAAAAACCAATTTACTGGAGGCAATTTTTTTGCGGCCAGTTCCAAGTCTTTTCGTTTTTGTAAGGATAGAGATGTGATTCGTTTTTCGGAGGAAGAAGCCCATATTAAGATGATTCTTCAAAAAAAGGAATAAAGAATCGTATTGATATTCATGTAAAAAAGAATAAGACAAAGGGAATTGCCATTAACGGTTTTCCGGTAAGAAAAGCTTCCGACCTTTTTGGTTTAGCCAATGTGGTTATTTTTTCTCCGGAGGATTTAAGTCTGATTAAGGATGGTCCGAGGGAAAGAAGAAGATTTATTGATTTGGAACTTTGTCAATTAAATAAAATTTATTTATACAACTTAACGAGGTATAATAGAGTTTTATTACAGAGAAATAAGCTGTTAAAAGATATTTCTTTTAAACCGCAGCTCGAAGACAGTCTTTCCGTTTGGGATGAAGAGCTTGTAAAATATGGTCAGGCCCTTATCCGTTTACGAAGAGAATTTATAGAAAGTTTGCAGGAAAAGCTGATACGAATTCATAAAAATATCAGCGGAGGAAGGGAAGAACTGATTCTTAGTTATGAAGAAAATGTAAAAGAAGAAGCGTTTTTGGAATCTGTTTTAAGAGCAAG
Source organism: Oribacterium sp. oral taxon 108 str. F0425 (assembly GCF_000214455.1). Classification (NCBI taxonomy): domain Bacteria; kingdom Bacillati; phylum Bacillota; class Clostridia; order Lachnospirales; family Lachnospiraceae; genus Oribacterium; species Oribacterium sp. oral taxon 108. The sequence continues at coordinate 95,776 of NZ_AFIH01000001.1, forward strand.
GGAAACGGAAAAAAACAAAAAATCAGTTTGGTAGGACCGCATAGAGATGATCTTCTTTTTCAAATCAACGGAGAGGACATTCGAAAATTCGGCTCACAAGGGCAGAAAAGAACAGCTGCTCTTTCCCTGAAGCTTGCAGAGATTGAACTCGTAAAGGAAAAGATAGAGGATTATCCCATTTTACTTCTGGATGATGTCTTTTCGGAACTCGATAAAAAAAGGCAGAATTTTTTACTGGATGAAATTTCCGACGTACAAAGCATCATCACTTGTACCGGATTAGAAGATTTAATAGAAAATCGTTTTCCCATAGATAAGCTTTACTATGTGGAAGGTGGAAAGATTGAATGTCCATAGAGGAGGGTTCATGGCAATAGAGAGAGAAGATCAGGATCTGAATGAACAGTTTCACGCATCGAAGGAATACGGTGCGGATCAGATTCAGATACTGGAGGGTTTGGAAGCGGTAAGAAAACGTCCCGGAATGTATATCGGTAGTACTTCTGTTCGCGGCCTGCATCACCTTGTTTATGAGATAGTGGATAATTCCGTAGATGAGGCTCTGGCCGGTTTTTGCGACAATATTACCGTAACCATTCATAAGGACAATTCCATTACCGTAGAGGATGACGGTAGAGGAATTCCGGTAGATATCCAGAAGAAAGCCGGAAAGTCGGCACTTGAAGTTGTATTTACTGTACTCCATGCCGGCGGAAAGTTCGGCGGATCCGGCTATAAGGTTTCCGGCGGACTGCACGGTGTGGGAGCCAGTGTTGTGAATGCATTGTCCAGTTTTCTGGATGTTACGGTTTGTAAAGACGGAAAAATCTATACGATGTCCTTCTCCAAAGGAAAGGTAATAAAAGAAATTGAGTGTATCGGAACTTGTACGGAAGAAGAGCATGGAACCAAGGTCCATTTTCTACCGGATGCCGAAATCTTTGAAGAGAGCATTTATGATTTTGATACCTTAAAGGTGCGTTTAAGAGAAACAGCCTTCCTCACCAAAAATCTCCGTATCAAGCTTATAGATGAAAGAGAAGAAGAGATAAGAGAAATGACCTTCCACTATGAGGGAGGAATCAAGGAGTTTGTTACTTACTTAAACAAGGGAAAAGAAGCGCTTTACCCGGATGTTATTTATTGTGAAGGGGAAAAGGAGCAGATTCTTGTCGAAGTAGCGATGCAGCATAATGATTCCTATACGGAAAATATTTATACCTTCGTAAACAACATCAATACTCCGGAAGGTGGAACCCATCTCACCGGTTTTAAAAATGCCTTAACCAAGACCTTTAATGATTATGCAAGACAGAATAAGCTTTTAAAGGACAGTGAGCCGAATCTTTCCGGAGAGGATATTCGTGAGGGCTTAACCTGTATCATTTCCGTAAAAATTGAAGATCCGCAGTTCGAAGGACAAACGAAGCAGAAACTGGGCACTTCCGAAGCGCAGGTTGCCGTACAGGGTATTGTTTCGGAGCAGTTGACTTACTTCCTGGAGCAAAACCCGGCTGTGGCCAGAGTCATGTGTGAAAAATCCATTATGGCGCAAAGAGCGAGAGCCGCGGCAAGAAAGGCAAGAGATTTAACAAGACGAAAGTCGGCACTGGACGGTGTGGGACTTCCCGGAAAGCTTGCCGATTGCAGCAGTAAGGATGCTGAGCGCTGTGAAATCTTTATCGTTGAGGGAGACTCCGCACTGGGACCTGCAAAGGAAGGAAGAAATCCGGAAACACAGGCGGTACTTCCCCTTCGTGGAAAAGTCCTGAATGTGCAGAAAGCAAGACTCGATCGGATTTATGCCAATGAAGAGATCAAGGGTATGATTACCGCCTTCGGAACGGGAATCAATGAAGACTTTGATTTATCGAAGCTTCGTTATCATAAGATTATCATTATGACCGATGCCGATGTGGACGGAGCACATATTTCCACCTTAATGCTAACCTTTATTTATAATTTTATGCCGGATCTTATTAAAGAGGGCCATGTCTACTTGGCACAGCCGCCTCTCTTTAATATCACCAAGAATAAAAAGCATTACTATGCTTATTCTGATGAGGAGTATCAGAATATATTGAAGGAAATCGGTGCGGAAGGTGCCGATGTATCCCGATTCAAAGGTTTGGGAGAAATGGATACGGAAGAGCTTGCGGAGACCACCATGGATCCGGAAACCAGAACCCTTCTTCGTGTTAACATGGAAGAAGACGACAAGGCGGAGCTCGATATTACCTTTACTACTTTGATGGGAGATCAGGTAGAACCCAGAAGAGAGTTCATTGAGAAAAACGCCCGCTATGTAAAGAATCTGGATGTATAGGAGGTAGATTTTGGAGCCGAATATTTTCGATAAGGTGCAGGAAGTTGATCTGAAAAAGACGATGGAAAATTCCTACATCGATTATGCCATGAGCGTTATCGTATCCAGAGCGATTCCGGATGTGAGAGACGGTCTGAAACCGGTACAAAGAAGAGTGCTCTATGCTCTGCAAAGCCTTGGAGTAACGCCGGATAAGAAAACCAAGAAATGTGCAACCATCGTAGGAGAGACCATGGGTAAATATCACCCGCACGGAGACTCTTCTATTTATGGATCCTTAGTATATATGGGACAGCCCTGGTCCATGCGCTATGTTTTAATCGATAAGCAGGGAAATTTCGGTTCGGAAGATGGAGACAGTCCCGCCGCAATGCGTTATACCGAGGCAAAGATGTCCAAGATGGCAGCGGAAATGTTGTCGGGCATTAATAAGAATACGGTTGACTTTATGCCGAACTTCTCCAACGAATATGATGAGCCGACCGTGCTTCCTGCGCGTTTTCCGAATCTTCTCGTAAACGGAGCAACCGGAATTGCAGTAGGCATGTCCACCAATATTCCACCTCATAATCTAAGAGAAGTGATTGCCGGTGTAGATAAAATCATTGAGAATCGCATTGCGGGAAGAAAGACGGAAATTGATGAGCTTCTCCCCATTGTTAAGGGACCGGATTTTCCGACAGGAGCCACGATTCTCGGAAAAAGAGATGTGGAAGAGGCATACCGTACCGGAAGAGGAAAGGTGAAGATGCGCGCCGTTTGCGAAATTGAGACCATGCCAAACGGAAAGCACAGAATCATTGTAAAAGAGCTTCCTTACCTTGTTTACCGCTCCCGTGTCATTGAAAAAATCGCAGACCTTGTTAAAGATAAGAAAATCGACGGCATTACCTATATCCATGATGCCGCGGGAAAGAATTCCAATGCCAAGATCAACATTGAGCTTCGAAAGGATGCAAATCCGCAGGTCATCTTAAACCAGCTCTATAAGCATACGCAGCTGCAGGATACTTTCGGTGTCATCATGCTCTGTATTGTGAACGGAGAACCGAAGATTCTCAATTTACTGCAGATATTGGAGGAGTTCCTAGGACACCAGGTCAATGTTGTACGAAGAAGAACAGAGTACGACCTCCAAAAGTGCGAAGATAGAGCGCATATTTTAGAGGGACTGTTAAAGGCGCTTGATCATATCGATGAAATTGTTGCCATGATTCGTGCCGCAAAAAATGTGGATGAAGCGAAGCAGAATTTAATCAGTCGTTTCAGCTTCTCCGATGTACAGGCGCAGGCGATTGTGGATATGCGTCTCCGTGCTCTTACCGGTTTGGAAAGAGAAAGACTGGAGAATGAGTACAACGATCTTCTGGCAAAGATTGCTTACTATAAAGAGATTTTAGGAAATGAAAACAAGCTGCTTTCCGTAATTCAGGAAGAGCTGGATGCCATTGCAGAGAAGTATGGTGATGATCGAAAGACACAGTTTAGTTTTGATAAAGATTTCCAGGCGGAAGACTTTATCTCGGACGATGATGTGGTGATTACATCTACCAGTCTCGGATATATTAAGAGGATGTCACCGGAGCATTTCCACCAGCAAAACAGAGGTGGAAAAGGTATAAAGGGGATGCAGACAATAGAGAATGACTATATCGAAGACCTCTTTATGACGACGAACCACCACTATGTCATGTTCTTTACAAACCAAGGAAGAATCTTCCGTATTAAGGGATATGAGATTCCGGAGGCAAGCAGAACGGCAAGAGGAACGGCACTGGTAAACCTCCTCTCCTTACAGGAAAATGAAAAAGTTACGGCGACGCTTTGCTTAAGAGATACCAACGAGGAAAAATACCTCATTCTCACAACGAAGAAGGGAATTATTAAGAAAACGGAACT
>NZ_AFIH01000001.1:105000-1847500 GCF_000214455.1 Oribacterium sp. oral taxon 108 str. F0425
GGCAAAATGACCCCGTAACTTCGGGAGAAGGGGTGCCCAGGCAACTGGGCCGCAGAGAAAAGGCTCAAGCAACTGTTTAGCAAAAACACAGGTCTATGCGAAACCGTAAGGTAAAGTATATGGGCTGACGCCTGCCCGGTGCTGGAAGGTTAAGAGGAGAGGTTAGAGCAATCGAAGCTTTGAATTGAAGCCCCAGTAAACGGCGGCCGTAACTATAACGGTCCTAAGGTAGCGAAATTCCTTGTCGGGTAAGTTCCGACCCGCACGAAAGGCGTAATGATTTGAGCGCTGTCTCAACAATGCACCCGGTGAAATTGAAGTGCCAGTGAAGATGCTGGTTACCCGCGCCAGGACGGAAAGACCCCATGGAGCTTTACTCCAGCTTGATACTGGGATTCGGTAATGTATGCACAGGATAGGTGGGAGACTGAGAAGATAGTACTTCGGTATTATCAGAGTCGCTGTTGGGATACCACCCTTATGTTATTGGATTTCTAACCTTAGGCCGTAAGCCGGTCAAGGGACAATGTCAGGTGGGGAGTTTGACTGGGGCGGTCGCCTCCGAAAGTGTATCGGAGGCGCTCAAAGGTTCCCTCAGGATGGTTGGAAACCATCCAAAGAGTGTAAAGGCATAAGGGAGCCTGACTGCGAGGCTGACGGGCCAAGCAGAGTAGAAATACGGACTTAGTGATCCGGTGGTATGAAAGTGGGATTGCCATCGCTCAACGGATAAAAGCTACCCTGGGGATAACAGGCTGATCTCCCCCAAGAGTTCACATCGACGGGGAGGTTTGGCACCTCGATGTCGGCTCATCGCATCCTGGGGCTGAAGTCGGTCCCAAGGGTTGGGCTGTTCGCCCATTAAAGCGGTACGCGAGCTGGGTTCAGAACGTCGTGAGACAGTTCGGTCCCTATCCGGCGCGGGCGTAGGATATTTGAGAGGATCTGTCCTTAGTACGAGAGGACCGGGATGGACTGACCTCTGCTGAACCTGTTGGGAATCAATCCCATCGCAGGGTAGGCAAGTTGGGAATGGATAAACGCTGAAGGCATCTAAGCGTGAAGCCAACCTCAAGATGAGATATCCCATCGTTAAGAGTAAGACCCCTTGAAGAGAACGAGGTAGATAGGGCTGAGGTGTAAGTGCTGCAAAGCATTCAGCTGACAGCTACTAATAGGTCGAGGGCTTATCCAATGCGTCTGATTGATATGTTTTACTGCTAGAGTTATTTCTTTGATATGTTGTTTTTCTGAGGAAAGGAATTGTTGGAGAATTGTACTCCAGGGATTACTGAGTACACAGTTAACTATATGCTTCTACTAAAGAAGCAGGTACGAGATGGCCCGGTGGCTCAGTTGGTTAGAGCGCCGCCCTGTCACGGCGGAGGTCGACGGTTCGAATCCGTTCCGGGTCGTTAGCCTTTGGGCTTTTATATGGATGGATTCCCGAGTGGCCAAAGGGGGCAGACTGTAAATCTGTTGTCACTGACTTCGGTGGTTCGAATCCACCTCCATCCACTAAGACAGAAATGTCTTTATATGGGGTCTTAGCTCAGCTGGGAGAGCATCTGCCTTACAAGCAGAGGGTCACAGGTTCGAGCCCTGTAGGCCCCATTTCCATATTATCGCGGGATGGAGCAGTCTGGTAGCTCGTCGGGCTCATAACCCGAAGGTCGTTGGTTCAAATCCATCTCCCGCAATTCACTCCGGAGTTCACTCCGGATTTTTTGTGCTTAAAAATAGTAAAAATAAAGTTGTTATGAATAAAGAAGAATGTTGTATATAAAGAAGAAAGCCGCCTATCTTCTTGAAAATAGTCTATTTTCTTTTAGATGAATGCTGTATAATTTACTACGTTATGTTGTTTTTCATAAATTTAGGAGGGAAGAAGCTATGCGTGTAGGAATCTTAACGAGCGGAGGAGACTGTCAGGCTTTAAATGCTACCATGAGAAGCGTGGGAAAGTCTTTATATAATCTATTCGATGACATAGAGATTTATGGCTTCTTAGATGGGTATAAAGGTTTAATTTACGACGAGTATAAAAAGATGGAGAAATCGGATTTTTCAGGAATTCTGACTCAAGGAGGAACGATTCTTGGGACCAGCAGAACTCCTTTTAAGCTGATTCGGGAACCGGATGCAAATGGTTTAGATAAGGTCGAGGCCATGAAGCATACTTATAGAAAACACAGGCTGGATTGCCTGGTTGTTCTTGGAGGGAACGGATCCTTAAAGACGGCGAATCTTCTTAGTGAAGAGGGGTTAAATGTTGTAGGTTGCCCGAAGACCATTGACAATGATCTGTACGGAACGGATATGACATTCGGATTTTATTCCGCAGTTCAGGTTGCGACCAATGCGATTGACGGCATCCACACCACGGCAGCAAGTCACGGAAGAGTTTTTATCGTAGAAATTATGGGTCACAAGGTTGGACTTCTGACCTTATATGCAGGGCTGGCAGGCGGTGCGGATATTATTCTGGTTCCGGAAATTCCCTATACGATAGATGCCGTATGTAAGAAAATAGCAGAGAGACATGCAAGCGGATCCCGTTTTTCCATCATTGCTATCGCGGAAGGCGCTATTTCCAAAGAGGACTCCTGTCTTTCCAAAAAGGAGTTAAAGAAGAAGATTGCCGAGGAGCGGAAAAAGCATCCGTCTGTAGCCTATAAACTTGCAAAAGACATTGAAGAGAGAATCGGAGCTGAGGTTAGAGTTACGGTACCGGGGCACACACAGAGAGGCGGGCAGCCTGTACCGTATGATAGAGTTTTTGCAACAAGAATCGGTGCGGAAGCGGCCAGAATGATTAAGAAAGAGAAATTCGGTTATATGTTGGCCTTAAAGAATACGGAAATTGTGCCGGTTCCATTAGCCGATATTGCAGGAAAACTAAAGATGGTGGATCCGAACTCCGGAATTGTAAAAGAAGCCAGAATGATGGGCATTTCTTTTGGAGATGAAGAATAATCGGTATAGGTAGAGAGTGTCGCTTGTAAAGCGTGTTATACGTCGTTAAGTGAAACGGAGAAAGTAGGGCATCGTTTGGGATACACTGCGCTATATAGAAAATGGAGATCCAAGGACTTTGATGATATTGTCGGACAGGACGCTATCACAAGATCCTTTAAAAATCAGGTTAAAAGCGGAAAGGTAGGGCATGCCTACCTTTTTTGCGGTACCAGAGGAACAGGGAAGACTTCGCTGGCAAAAATTTTAGCGAGGGCTGTAAACTGCGAGAATCCGATAGACGGAAATCCCTGCAATCAATGTAAAAACTGTCGCGCCATTTTGTCCAATACCAGCATTAATGTCTATGAAATGGATGCGGCAAGTAATCGAAACATTGATGATGTTCGTTTGATTCGGGAACAAATTGAGTATCCGCCTGTAGACATGCGCTACAAGGTTTATATCATTGATGAGGTGCATATGTTTACCGAACAGGCAAACAATGCTTTTTTAAAGACTCTTGAAGAACCGCCTGAATACGTTATTTTTATTTTAGCCACTACCGAACCGAATGCACTTCCCATTACCATTTTATCTCGCTGCCAACGCTATGATTTTAAACGAATTGCAGTGGAGACCATTAAGCAGCGTTTAGCCATGATTTGCAAAGAAGAAGGAATCCGGATAGCGGAAGATGCATTGGAGTATATCGCCAGGATGGGTGACGGTTCTATGCGTGATAGCGTAAGCCTACTGGATCAGTGTGCAAGCTATGACTTTCAGGAGGAAATCTCTTATGAGGATGCCTTGAAGGTGCTTGGAGCAGTTGATACTACGGTTTTCTCGGCACTTGTTCGTGCACTCAGAGCTAAAAACATGCAGGCTGTGATGGAAAATATTGCCACAGTCTTAGAACAGGGAAAAGAATTGACACAGTACTGCTCAGATTTATTGCAGTATTTTCGCAATATGATGCTGGCCAAATCCGTACAAAACTTGCAGGGCTTGGTGGATCTCTCAGAAGAAAATAAGCTATTACTTCTGGAAGATGCCAAAGAAATGCCTATGGAGGAAATTTTACGGGGAATAAGACTTTTATCCGAACTTCTACAACAATTTCGTTATGCCAATCAAAAGAGAGTCTTACTGGAAACCTGCCTTATGAAGCTTGCTTTTCCGGAGACGGAAGAAAAAACGGATGCAATTGCACAAAGATTGGAAGAACTGGAAGAAAAGCTTGCCGGAGGCATACCGTTTGCACCCGGCGGAAAGCCGGAAGATGCAAATGTAAACAATCAGAGCCAATTCGGGAGTACGGAAGAGGCGAAAATTGTAAAGGTTCCCAAGGCACAATTTGAAGACTATCAGAAGCTGAAGGAAAAATGGATCTTGGTATGTAATTATTTTTCACAGCCTCTGAAAGGAATTCTTTGTAATGCTGCGATTTTTCCGGGAAAAGATCGGCACTCCATGATTCTTTCTTGCGAAAAAGATGCGGAAAGGAAAATTCTTTCGGAACGAATCAGCATTGTGGAAGGGGAGCTTAGAGAAAGAGAAAATATGGAATATCATTTTCATATCAGTGCAGGAGATAAGAGAGAAAGGATGACGCAATATATATCCGATGAGGAACTGGAAAAGATTTCCATGCCGATAGAAATCACGGAGGAGTAAGAAACTCTTAAATATTTGTACTGTAAGGTAAAAATAAGAAAAGTAATGGATTTATCTTGCGAGTTCATGATAAAATAAAAAAGATTATGTAATGAACAAAAAATGACTTTAGGGGGAACAAATGGCTAAGCATGGCGGATTTGCCGGCGGAATGCCCGGCATGAATATGAACAACTTAATGAAGCAATATCAGAAGATGCAGAAGAAGTTGGAGGAAACCCAGGAGGAGCTTGCAAAGAAAGAATATACGGGACAGGCCGGAGGCGGTGCAGTTCAGATTGTCATAAACGGGGAGAAGAAGGTACTCAGCGTAAAACTGGACAAGGACGCTGTTGACCCGGAGGATGTGGAGACCTTGGAAGAAATGATTGCCCTTGCTGTCAACCAGGCTTTACAAGAGATAGAGAAGGATTCCAGCCAGGAAATGGGTAAACTGACCGGCGGAATGGGATTAGGATTCTAATGGAATATTTTTCCAAAGATATGGACAATTTAGTACAGGAGTTGGGAAGACTTCCCGGAATAGGGCAGAAGTCCGCTCAACGACTTGCTTATCACATTATAAATGGGGACAAGGAACGGGCTTATGCTCTTTCCGAAAGCATCAAAAGAGCCAGAGACAGCATTCGATATTGTAAGAGCTGCTGTACACTGACAGATGAAGAGTATTGCCCCATTTGCGCAAGCTCAGAACGAAATCACGCTCAGATTATGGTAGTGGAAAATCCCAGGGATATGGGAGCCTATGAGAGAGTCGGAAAGTATAACGGCGTGTATCATGTTCTTCACGGTGCAATATCTCCTTTACTCGGAATCGGTCCTGATGATATTCGTCTGAAGGAGCTTATGCAGCGTTTGCAGGGGGATGTGGAGGAATTGATTATCGCTACCAACTCCTCTTTGGAGGGGGAAACAACAGCAAGCTATATTGTAAAGCTGGTTAAACCGATGGGAATTAAACTGACAAGAATTGCTTCAGGAGTTCCGGTTGGCGGCGATATAGAAAATATAGATGAAATAACACTCCTTAGGGCATTGGACGGAAGAGTCAGCTTGTAAAGGGACAAAGGGGAAATATGGATAAGTACGAGTTTAGCATTAAAGCGGAGCAAATTAAGAAAATGGTCGGTCAAGGAGACTATAAGACAGCTATGCAGATAGCCGATACCATTGACTGGAACAGAGTGCGGAATGCAAATTTGCTTTCTTCCATTGCGGAAATTTACGAGAAGAACGGGGAATATGAGGAAGCAAAGGATATCTTACTTCTGGCATTTGAAAGAGCTCCTGTGGGAAAGCGTTTTCTATATAAGCTTTCCGAGTTATCCTTAAGTTCCGGCTCTATTGAGGATGCGGTAGAGTTTTACAAGGAATTTTTGGATGTCAGCCCGGAAGATCCGAGAAAATTTCTTCTACAGTATATGATTTTAAAGGCAAAGGGAGCGATGGCTTCACAGCTGGTACGTCCCTTGGAGCAATTTACCGCGACAGAACTGGAAGAACAGTGGCTTTATGAACTTGCAAAGCTTTACGGGGAAGCAGGACGGGAAGAGGATTGTGTACGGACCTGTGACAAGATGATTCTCCTCTTTGGCATGGGAAAATATGTAGATAAGGCTATGGACTTAAAGCTTCATTATCGCCCGCTTAGAGAAGAAGAAACGGCTGTACCTTCCGGGGAAGAAGTTGTAGAAAATGCAGTCTCTTCCGTAGTGGAGGAGAAGCCGGAAATGAAGAAGGAAGAGCAGGATTCGACTCCTCAGAAGGAGGAAAGTCCGGAGGAATTCTTCGATACGGTGGAAAATGAGCCTCAGGAAGAGCCCTCAGAAGGAGAAGAAAAAGCCGAGAAAGAAGAGACGAAAGAGGAAGAGCCTGTCCAAAGAGAGGTGATTCCTACGGAAAAGCCTGAAACAGCAAGCTCTGCAGAGGAAGTGAAATTCACAAACTATCATATGATTATCGAAGCCAAGACTCTGGATGAGGCTTTCAAGATTGCCGTGGAAGAAATTAAGTATTTCCACAAAGAGTATCATCTGGACTTTAAGGTTGCCAAAATAGATGCAGATAAGCTGAATGAAAAAGGTTTTGCCGTTTTTGCGGATAAGTTAAAAGAACGGGATCTGATTATTGTCGGTGCCGGGAGATTGAAATATTCCGTTTTGGATGAGATTGAGCAACACATTTTACATCCGGAAGATGATTCTTCCGTAATTTTAGTTGATGAAGTCGATCACTTTGACCGTCTTGCGGAAGACAGACCTAAGTTCCTGACTTATTTTGATATTGTTTCCAACCATGAAGAGGAAGAAGAGAATCTCTTGGAGGATGTGGATTTGGACGGAGAGACGGAAGAGCAGTCTTCTGATGCCATGAAAAAAGATATATCTTCAGAGGACGAAGAGAGCTATCCGGTAGAAGCGGATGAAGAAGACGAGTATCTGGATGAGGAGGAGCAGGAGTATGTTCCGCATAAGCCTTCCATCTTTGAACGCCCCGCAAGACCGTATACGGAAGTTTTAGAAGAAGAGGCAAAAAAGGAAGGTAGCGAGGACGAAGAGACCCTGGACGGAGACGAAGAGTTTACGGAGCCGGAAGTAGAAGAAAGAAGACAGGAAGGACCGTCTTCGGCTTCTATGGATATAGAAGAATTTGCACAGTATGCCATCGATTATGCTAAAAGCATTGATTGCAGTATTACGGACAAGGGGATTACCGCACTCTATGAGCGGATTCAACTGATGGAGGAAGACGGCATTATTTTAAATAAAGAAAGTGCCAGAGATTTGATTGAAGAAACGGCGGATCAGGCGGAGAAACCAAGTATCGGAAAGAAAATCGGTTCTCTTTTCCGTCCGAAATACGATAAGGATGACAAACTCATTTTACGAGAAGAACATTTTATGGGGTAAATGATGGGAAGTAGTGAAATAGGGGTAGGAAGTATCCTACTCCTTTCCTTTATTATTTTTGCGGCTTTAGGCTATAGAAAGGGTGCGGTGAAAAAATTTTTTCCGTCCTTTCTCTTTTTCTGTCTCTTATTCTGGCCAAACTGCTTTATCCCTTTGCCATTAGGGCAGTTGTGGAAAATGAGTTGCTTAGGAGTATTTTTTCAGCAATATGGTCCTTCTTACTTCCTGCAAAAGACAAGATGCTTTCCGTTCCGAAGAGCCTTTCCGATTTTCTGCCCTCACAGCCGGAACCTACAAATCCGCCTCTTTTCGGAGGGATGTATGAGGCGGTTGGAAAGTGGCAGGATCAGCTTGCACAGTATATCATCACCTTCATAAACGGGATTCTGTTTTTCCTCCTTTTATATCTTCTTTTTCGTCTGCTCATGAAAGTACTGCAACAGGTCTTGGAATATCTCTTTAAGTTGCCGGGGCTAAATTTCGGAAATCGTATGCTCGGCCTTTGTCTAGGAGCTGTTGAATGGGTATTTTTTATTTGGATTATCTTGATTCTTTTTAGCTTTCTCCCGGAAAGTGCGGTCAGCTTATGGATTTTAGACGGCTTTTCAAGGGAAGGAAGCATTCCTTATTTGATCAAGGAGAACAATTGGATTGCACAGATTTTTCTGGGATAAAGAAGCGGGGCAGGAGCCCCGCTTCTTTATCCTTAACGAGTATTGTTCACGAAATGTGCGAGTATCCCGGTTAATAGGCGGAATAAGCAAGGTGTAAGACGTCTCATTTTTGTAAACTACAGACGTCAAATTTTTGTAAACTATTTTTTCTTGACAGAGTTCCTATAAAACTGTAATCTTAAAACTGTTGTATTTTTTAAATAAAATAAGTATTATACAGAATCAAAATGGAATTTTCTTGAGTCCGGCTTTGGGAAGTAGAGCAGGCAGCAGGAGGGAGAATGGCAGAAGAAATAAGAGAGAGCAGGGAAGAAGAGCTGGAAAGGATTCGACAGCTTGAAGCGTCTCCGGAATACCAAGAGAAGCTCCGGATTCTTCGGGAGAAGATGAAAATTAACATCCGATGGAAGATGTATAAAATTGCATTAGTCTTAGGAACAGTTATGCTTTTTGCCATGTTCAAATTTGTAGGCTTCGTTATTGCAGCTGTTTTGGGATTTATTTACGTCTATCCGGTATATAAGAGGAAGCAAGAACTCTTTCGTGAAAAGAAAGAGAACAACGAAGTCCTTTATGTGGAAAAGTTTTTATCTCCGATTGTAAAAGAGATTTTTCCTATGGGAGAAATGAAGGTCACGCCGGACTTTCTTCTGGATCCGGTAAAGAAGGTTTGCCCCTCTTCCACCAATTATCGAGGAAATACGGAGCTCTCATTGCACGACAGTAGCGAACTCTCCGTAATGAATCTTTATGCCTATCACGTCGTGGAAAGTACAGACAGCAAAGGAAGAACATCGAGAAAAGAAGTGACGGACTTCTACGGACAGGTTTTCCGAATGCAGTTCCCGAAATCTTTTGCAGGACATATCCGGGTTATTCCGACGGAGAGAACAGCCATTTTGAAGAGAGAAGTACAGGATTACCCGGGTAAGCAGAAAAATGAGCTGAAAATCGATACGGAGGACATCAGGCATAACGAACATTACAATATTTTCTGTACTGATGAGTTTATGGCGAGACGCTTTTTAAATCCGACTGTCTTAGACTGGTTTGATAAAAATATATCCGAAAGCCAAACGGCTATCTATATAGAAGATAGCACCATGTATATCTCCCGCTATACGGGATATCAGCTTTTCCCTGTTCCCGGAACGGTAGAAGCGATAGATCAGCTTTCCCTGGTGGAAGAGTATAAGAAACTTCGCGCGGAGATTGACTTGATAGAAAGCTTTACAGAGATATTTAAAGCATAATAAACTTTTGCTGCATGAGAAAAAACGGAAGAATTTAGTTTGAGAAAAAGAGTAAAGCTCATTTTCATAAAAGAAGAGAAAAGGAGGAGAAAATATGATTCTAATTCCGATTATTTTGGTGGTGATTTTTTTGTGGTTTATCGGAGAGAGCAATAAGTTAAACCGCTATGTTGTGCTGATAGAGGAGTCAAAAAAGACTGGCGATATCACTTTGGTGAAGCGGTATGATACGATTTCCGAGATGCTGAAGGTGGCAAAAGCCTATGCGAAGCATGAGGAAAAAGTGTTTACGGAGTTGGTAACGATGCGTACCGGAGGAACTGTGCAGGACACAAACCGCGTAATCGCAAATCAGAATGATGTTTTGTCGCAGATTCATGCCGTAGCGGAGAATTATCCGGATCTCCTTTCTTCGCAGCAGTTCCTGAATCTGCAGAAAGAGATTGCTTCGGAAAATGAGGATCTTGCAGCGGCTAAGCGTATTGTGAACAGCAATATCCGTGTCTTTAACCAGGCCGTCGTTTCCTTCCCGACGTCTATCGTTGCCGGAATAAAAGGAATGAGGAAGTTTGACTTCTTAGAGGAAGAGCTTCAGGGAAAGAGAGATCTAAATGATCTGAATTACGATATTTAAAAGAAGAGAGTTTGCGGGGATTGTTCTCTGCAATTAAGATACTCAGAATAATTATTTTGACAAAACAAACTGTTTTATTCCGGCCGAATTGTTTCGGCCGGTTTTTCTTATTCTTTTTTGGAATAGCAGGTATTTGCTATTGTAGCTTCACAGAGATTAGTGCTATAGTTTAGCGGTGCAAATGAGGTAAGATATGCTACGAATCAGCGTATTTTTTTCAAGAGAAAAATGGAGGCAAATTTATGTCTTATGTCAGTGAAGTATATCAGGAGCTGGAAAAGAAGCATCCCTATGAGGCAGAGTTTCTGGAGGCTGCAAAGAGAATCTTGGAGTCTCTTTCTCCCATTGTAGAAGCAAACGAAGAGGTATATCGTAAAAATGCTCTGCTGGAGCGTTTTGTGGAGCCGGAGAGGATTATCAGTTTCCGTGTGCCATGGACAGATGATCAGGGAAAAAATCATGTGAATATCGGCTATCGTGTGCAGTTTAATTCCGCAATCGGTCCTTATAAAGGAGGACTCCGTTTTCATCCGACGGTAAACCAGGCCATTTTAAAGTTCCTGGGCATGGAGCAGATTTTAAAGAACTCTCTGACCGGTCTTCCTATTGGCGGAGGTAAGGGCGGCGCCGATTTTGATCCGAAGGGCAAGTCGGATGCGGAAGTCATGCGTTTCTGCCAGAGTTTTATGACAGAACTCTATAAGTATATCGGAGCGGACGAAGACGTGCCTGCCGGAGATATCGGTGTAGGCGGAAGAGAAGTGGCCTTTATGTACGGTCAGTACAAGAGAATTACCAATCTCTATGAGGGGGTTCTTACCGGAAAGGGAAGAAGCTTTGGCGGATCTCTTGCTCGCCCGGAAGCAACAGGCTACGGCTTAATCTATATTGTGGAGGAGATGCTTAAGGCTGAAGGAAAAGAGCTTAAGGGTAAGGTACTTGCCGTTTCCGGTTCCGGAAATGTTGCGCAGTATGCGATTCAAAAAGCGGAGAGTCTTGGAGCGAAGGTAGTGACCTGCTCCGATTCCAGCGGCTATGTTTATGATCCGGAAGGCATTAAACTGGATGTACTTTTCGATATTAAGCAGGTAAAGAGAGGCAGAATCTCCGAATATGCGGAGCGTGTTCCGGGAGCAAGCTTCCATGCAGGAGAACGTCCTTGGGGTGTAAAATGTGACGTGGCTTTACCCTGTGCTACACAGAATGAGTTAAACGGGGAAGAAGCGAAGACTTTAATTGCGAATGGTTGCTTCTGTGTTGCGGAAGGCGCTAATATGCCTTCGGACGAGCATGCGGTAGATGTTTTCCTGGAGAAGAAAATTCTCTATATGCCGGGAAAGGCGGCGAATGCCGGCGGTGTTGCCGTGTCCGCTTTGGAAATGAGCCAGAACTCTCAGAGACTCTCTTGGAGTTTTGAGGAAGTGGATGAAAAGCTGAAAGGCATCATGCAGAACATCTATAAGAATGTTTCCGGAGCCGCAAAGAAATACGGTTATGAAGGAAACTTTGTAGTAGGAGCCAACGTTGCCGGCTTTGAAAAGGTTGCCGAGGCTATGCTTAGTCAGGGAATGGTATAGAGAGAAAAGGGAAGTTTAAACCTGATAGGGATGAAAAGAAAGCGGAAAACATGGAGCATCGCAGTTCGGATTTTCCATGATTCCGCTTTTCTTTTTTTATAAAAAAGCGACAGACAAGATGTATTCGAGTCCTCAATTATCCATTTTAGCGGAAGCAGGCAGGGGTCTTGTTTTCTTAAAATTCCGGGAATTGCCTTGCAATGCTATGGAAAGTATCGTAATATTCAGAGATACTATTCGGTGGAGGCCGAGATTGAAGGAGATACAATGCACAAGTTTCTGCGTTCCATAGGTTTTTCCGCGCTGCAAAATGATCGGGAGGCGGAGTTTTATCTGGATAGAGCCATTCATGAGAAGTATCGGACAGCTTTTATTTCCGACAATTCAGGGAGAGTGATAGAGCAATATCAGCTTCCGGTAGCTTCATCTATGGGAATTACGGTCGTTGGCCACAGAGATGGCGGAGAGTTTGTTCGGGACTACTATTTTCCGTATATGCAGTCTTATGAGGGAATAAACACGGAAGAGGCCGGGATAGAGAGACATACGGAAAAAGAGACCTATGCAGGGGTAATGGAAGATTTCAGCTCGGGGATTACGCTTATTTTTTATCTGTGTAATTCGCTGGAAGCCCGTCAGCTGAAAAGGATGGGAGTTCCCTTAAAGCCCAAGCAGGCTTTTCTGACCGGTATGGCCGTGGAAGGAAAGATTATCCTACCGATTGAAAAGCAGAATGAGGATGAGGATGTCTTTCAGAATAAAAAGCGGGAGCAAAAAAACTTTTTGATGCGGCAAAGGCCGGAGATGAGGACGCCATAGAGATTCTGACAGAAACGGATATCAACCTGATGTCGGAAATCAATCGGCGAATTGAGGAAGAGGATCTCTATAGCCTGGTGGAAAGCAGTTTTATGCCGACCGGGATAGAATGCGATCAGTATTCTATATTGGGAGAAATCATTTCTCTGAGAATGAAGAGCAATGTCTATACGCATGAAAATGTTTTAGACTTAAAACTGCAGTGTAACGATGCCATTTTCCATGTTTGCATGAACGAAAAAGACCTTCTCGGTGTTCCGGCTATCGGAAGACGCTTTAAGGGAACGATTTGGATGCAGGGGGAAATGGAGTTTTTAGACGATCATCAATAGACTATGAAAGAAAAGGAAGACGTACTGTCTCACATCAAAGACTTATGGCACATGGCGGAGGAGCGTGGCTACGCAACAACGAGTGCCTTTCTATCGGAGGAGGAGCGGGCAAAGTTCCTGCAAAGTATTAGGGGGGAGCGAGGCGCCTCCTATTTTCTTTTACCGGAAAATGGGGAAAGACAGCTCTTTGTTTTCTATCCGAGTTTTATGACGGAAGAAGAATGTAGAAGTTCTCTTTCCGGAGAAAATGCGCCCTTTTCTATCTTGGAAATTCGGGGAAAGCAGAAAAAATTCGCAGAGAAGCTCTCTCACAGAGATGTTCTCGGTGCAGTGATGAATCTGGGCATTAGCAGAGAGCAGGTCGGGGATATCCTGTTTCAGGAAGATGTCTCCTACCTTTTTCTCTTACGGAAAATGAAGGATTATGTAGCGGAAAACTTATCCACCATCCGACATACGGCAGTACAGTGTAAAGAAGTTGTCGAGATGGAGGGGATGGAGAGAAGAGAGGTCGAAGAGCGGATTTTCGTACCTTCTGAACGATTGGACGCCATAGTTTCCGCCGTTTTCCATCTTTCGAGAGGAAACGCGCAGGAGTACTTCCAAAAGGAACTCGTTTACCGGGACGGAATAACGGTAAAGGGCAGCAGCAGTCTAAAGGGCGGAGAGAAAATCTCCGTCCGCGGCCTTGGAAAGTTCCGCTATATCGGGGTGGAGAAGAACACGAAGAAGGGGCGGATTGTGGCGGTGATTTTGCGGTATATTTGATTATAAATTAAAACTAAAAAAGCTGCAGTCTCCTCTTTCGTAAAGGCGCTCTCGCTTGGGCTCCGTGACAGTCTATCAATTTCTTAAAATCACTGTTATCTCTTATCTCATTCCGATATACTGTAATTTTTCAACTGCGCTTCCAAGGCGGCCGGGACTTTTGCGGAAATTAGGATGCCGTCTTCTTCATAGGAGAGGGAGAGGAGTTTTCCCTCGCTTCGGATGCGGTTTTCATAGGCTGATGCGGTATAGGGGAGGAGGATGTTTACCTGCTTTAGACCTGCGGAGAGGACTTGCGAAATCTTTTCGACAAGCTCTTTAAGGCCCAGCTTTTCTTTTACGGAAATGTAGAGCTTTTCGCCTCGCAGTTTTGGAAGCTCTTCCAAGGGAAGAACTTTATCGCATTTATTCATCACATAGAGCATGGGAATATGCCCGGCTTCCAGCTTCTTTAGGGTATCCAGCGTGGCATCCATGTGTTTCTGATAATTTTCGTCACTGTAATCCACGACCTGTAAGATCAAATCCGCTTCCACTGCTTCTTCCAAGGTGGAGTGAAAGGCATCGAGGAGCTTGTCCGGAAGAGAACGGGTAAAGCCTACCGTATCGGCAAGCAGGAATTCTTCACCCTTCTCCTGTACAATTCTTCGAATGGTGGTATCGAGGGTGGCAAAAAGCATATCTTTTTCTTCTACGCCCTCTGCCTGATTTTCCTTACTGATAGTAAGAAGTGCATTCATAAGGCTCGACTTTCCGGCATTGGTATAGCCGACCAGGGCCACCCTTGGAATAGCGGACTTGTCTCTTTTCTGCCTCTTTACCTTTCGTACTTCCTCCTGCTTCTTTAATTCCCTACGGAGGATTGCCATTTCTTCCTGAATTTTCCGCTTATCCAGCTCAATCTGCTTTTCTCCCGAACCACGGTTAGAGAGGGAGCCGGAAGCGCCACCCTGGCGGGAGAGATTTTCCCGTAAGCCGACAAGGCGGGGGAGCATATATTGGAGCGTAGCATACTTTACCTGCATCTTCGCTTCTTTGGTTTTCGCTCTTTCCGAGAAGATTTGTAAAATAAGCTGTGTGCGGTCTAAAACCTCACAGGGAAGTGCTTTTGTTAGATTGTGAAGCTGAGACGGAGAAAGCGGATTTTGGAAAATAACGAGATTTGCCTCATGGAACAAAACAGCCTCACGTACCTCTTCCACCTTACCGCTTCCAATAAAGCTCGCACTGTCTTCTCTCGCAAGGCATTGACTAAGACTTGTTACGGGACGAATGCTTAAAGCTTCGCAAAGCCCGGCAAGTTCTTCCATATCGAGAGAAAAATCCTTATTGTCCGGAAACTGAACACCGACTAAGACGGCCTTTCTTTCTTCGATTTTATATTCTTCCATAAAACTCCTTTTTATCTTCCTCAGGGTAACCCCAGCCCTTAGCTCTTTTTACAAAGAAAAAGCTGAAGAGGAAGGGGAAGAGCAGGAGGAAAAGATAATGCATAAGAATCCTTAGGGCGGTATCTGCAAAAAATTCCTCCGGCATAATGTCAATCATGCGGCTCAGGGTAGGATCAAACTCCCAGTTTCCCTGTGAGAAGAAAATATGATGAAACTCTGTAAACGCGGTATTGAAATTTACTACGGCATAGAGGGAAAGGAGAAGCAGGACGGAAAGCAGTCCTATAGAAGTAAAGAGAAAGCCCTTTCCCAGAATATAAAAGGCTCTACCATGCTCCAAAATCAGAAGGAAAAAGAGAATGGCGAGGCAGGATAGAATAAACATGGTGCGTAGTGTAAGGCTTGTCGTAAACAGCACCCGAACATCCGCCATGTGGGAAGCCTCATCTTCTTGGTAAAACTCCGTGCTTTCTCCATTTACCGAAACGGGAATGAAAAGATTTTCCCGATCTCCCCGAAGATAACGCAGGGTTTCCCGCATCACATTTTCCAAATCGGAAAGAGGAATTTCCTCCCCCCTATATTCCTTAAGACTTTCTTCTACTTTGAATTTTTTAAATTCTTTTCTATAATAAGAGGAGTTGTTATAACAAGCTAACTCAAAAGCACTGACAAAAAGAATAAAGTAAAGCATCAGCGTGAAAAGCACAGCCAAAATAGGATAGCTAAAGCGCAGATATTTTTTCATAAAAACCTTTCCGAAAACTTTTTTTGCATCATAAATACTTCGATATTGTAGCATAAATAGGGCGGAAAGAATATCTGTGTCGGCAAAGAAAGGGAGTGCGCTTTATGAATTCAGAGCAGATCGAAAAGAAGAGACAGGGTGAAATCCGTTTGATTTCGGAGATGATTTCTCTATACTGCAAGAAGAAGCACGGTAGCTCCGGGGCACTTTGCGAAGAATGTCAGGCACTTTCGGACTATGCAAAGTCCCGAATCATGCGCTGCCCCTTTATGGAAAAAAAGAGTTTCTGCAGTTATTGCCCGGTGCACTGCTATTCGCCGGAAATGCGGGAGAAGATTCGGGAGGTCATGCGCGTAAGCGGACCGAGTATGCTGCTCCATCATCCGCTCTTATCGATTTCTCATGCGGTAGAGGGAATGAAAAATAAGAAAGCGGGAAAAAAGCCGGATGCTTAGGGGATAAAACTGAAATGATAGAAAAGGAAAGTGTAAATAGATAAAAGAAAAGGGAGAATTAATGATTAAAATGCGTTTGATTCGGCTCTTAGAGGGGGCCGGAAAGTATATCGTACAGCAGATAGTATGGCAATGGATTTCGCTCCTTGCACAGGTCGTGATTGTGTACAATATTGCCCATCTCTTAGAGAATGCTTGGCAGCAGAAATTAAGTACGGAGGGAATAGCCCTGACTATGGGGATTGTTCTGCTCGGACTGGGCTTTCGCTTTCTCTGCGACCGCCTGTATACAAAGGCGAGCTTTCATGCCAGTGCGGATGTGAAACGAATCCTCCGCAATAAGATTTATGAGAAAATGCTCTCTCTCGGGCCGTCATACCGAGAAAGCGTAAACAGTGCGGAAATCGTGCAAATGGCAGGAGAAGGCGTGGAACAGCTGGAAACCTATTTCGGAAGATACTTAAGTCAGTTCTTCTACTCCCTTTTGGCTCCGATTACTCTCTTCTTTATCCTCTCGCGCATCAGCGTTCAAACGGCACTGCTCCTCCTACTTGCTGTGCCTCTTATTCCTATTGTCATTATGCTTGTTATGATTGTAGCCAAAAAATTGCTCAGCAACTATTTTGCAATCTATTATGGACTGGGCGACAGCTTTTTGGAAAAGCTGCAGGGCATGACTACCTTGAAGATTTATCAGGCGGATCAGGCTGCGACGGAGGACATGGACAGGGAAGCGGAGCGTTTCCGGAAAATCACGATGAAGGTGCTTTCCATGCAGTTAAACAGTACCTCGGTGATGGATATTATCGCTTACGGCGGGGCGGCGGTCGGGATCATCTCGGCACTTGGTCAATTTTCCAAAGGGGCAATTTCTCTTTCCGGCGTTTTAATGATTACCCTCCTTGCGGCGGAATTCTTTCTCCCCATGCGACTGCTCGGAAGCTTCTTTCATATCGGTATGAACGGCATGAAGGCAAGTGACCGAATCTTTGCTTTTCTGGATCTTCCGGAAGCGGAAGACGGGAAAGCTGTGCTGGAAGAAAAAGAAATACGGATTTCCATGGAGAAACTTTGCTTTTCCTATGAGGAGAGTCGGGAAATCCTTCGTGATATCGAATTGGAAATTCCTGCCTGTTCCTTTGTGTCCCTCGTGGGTCTTTCCGGATCCGGAAAATCCACGATAGCCGGGATTCTTATGGGGAAAAATAAGGGCTACAAAGGCTCCGTAAAGTTAAACGGAAGAGAGCTTACGGAATTTTCGTCTCGGTCTATCCTCGATAAAATGACGATGATCGGGCATGACAGCTGGATCTTTAAGGGGACTGTGCGGGAGAATCTTCTCCTCGGAAATCCCTCCGCAACAGAGGAGGAAATGAGGGAGGCCTTAAAAAAGGTAAATCTCCTCTCTTTTGTGGAAACGCAGGGGGGACTTGCTATGCAGCTCCATTCGAACGGTACCAATATTTCCGGAGGGCAAAAGCAGAGACTTTCTCTTGCAAGAGCACTTCTCCACGATACTCCGGTCTATATTTTTGATGAAGCGACCTCGAATATTGATGCGGAAAGCGAAGAAATGATTATGGAGGTCATTCATGAGCTCGCAAAGAGTAGAACAATACTCCTGATTTCCCATAGACTCGCCAATGTTGTAGGGAGCGATTGTATCTTTATGTTGGAAAACAGTAGAGTGGCGGAAGCCGGAAAGCATGAGGAGCTCCTGAAAAAGGGAGGCAGCTACAGCCGTTTGTTTAGAGAGCAGAGTGAGCTGGAACGCTATTCGGAAAAACACAAAGAGAGTTCTGCAGGAAAACATACAGAAAGTTTTGTAGAAATACAAAGAGATACTTGTATGGAAGAACAGGGACATATGGAAGACTTGCAGGATCAAAGAGGAGAAAGGGAAGATATAAAGGAAGGAGGGGAAAAGCATGAATAAAAGAAGATCGGATTTGGCGATTATGCGGAAGCTTATCGTGCTTATAAAGCCTCTTGCGGGAGTGATGCTGACCGGCATTATCTTAGGTGTTTTGGGATTTTTATGTGCAATCTTCCTTACCATTCTCGGGGGATACGGAATCCTAAAGGGGATTTCGGAGCTTACTGCCCTGCATGGCCTTTTCGGGGCTAGCTTTTCTATGCCGGGGGACTTCTTCTCTTTTGCTACAGGCTCATGGCAGAAGCTTTTCACCGTGATTCTCCTCTTTGCCGCAGCGCGTGGAATCCTGCACTACGGCGAACAGTATTGTAACCACTACATTGCCTTTCGAATCTTAGCGATTATCCGTCACAAGGTATTTGCCATATTAAGAAAACTTTGCCCGGCAAAGCTGGAGGGAAAGGAAAAGGGGAATCTCATCTCCGTCATTACTTCGGACATCGAACTCTTAGAGGTCTTTTTTGCGCATACCGTTTCCCCGATTGCGATTGCGTTTTTGACTTCGCTGATTATGCTTCTCTTTATCGGAAAGCAGCATATTCTTGCGGGAACGATTGCCTTAGCAGCCTATCTTACCGTCGGCGTGCTGCTTCCCATATGGAATGGAAAGCGTAGCGCGGAAGCAGGCATGGCACTGAGAAGCGAGATGGGAGAGTTAAATAACTTTGTTTTGGACAGCCTCTACGGTCTGGATGAAATCCAGCAATACCATGTGGGAGAAAAGCAGGCTATGGAAATGGATGAAAGGTCGAAAAGACTCTCCGCTTTCCAAAGAAACTTAAGTTCCTTTGAGGGCTCACAGCGTGCGGTGACGAATCTTGCAATTCAGCTGTTTTCCTGGGGAATGTTTTTTACCATGCTTTTCCTCTATCAGAACCATGCCGTTCGTTTCTCCGCTCTGCTCCTTTCCACCCTTGCCATGATGAGTTCCTTTGGACCGGTAGTGGCGCTTTCGTCCCTTTCCAATACCTTAAACCAGACCTTGGCCTCCGGAGAGAGGGTGCTTTCCCTCTTAGAGGAAGAGCCTGCGGTAGAAGAGGTATCGAACGGAGAAGAGATTCCCTTTAACGGTGCAAACGTCGAAAAACTTACATTTTCTTATCAGGATGAAATCATTCTGAAGCAGGTTTCGGTTGACATTCCGAAGGGAAAGGTTCTCGGGATTCACGGTGTCAGCGGCTCCGGAAAATCCACTCTTTTAAAGCTGCTTATGCGTTTCTGGGATACGAAAGAGGGCGAGATTTTATTTTCCGGAAAAAATGTAAAGGAAATCAATACGGACTGTCTTCGTAAAATGACAAGCTATGTGACACAGGATACGATTCTTTTTCATGATACCATCGGGAAAAATATTGCGGTCGCAAAGCTTTCCGCTACGCAGGAGGAGATTGAAAATGCGGCGAAGAAAGCAAGTATTCATGATTTTATCATGAGCCTTCCAAAGGGATATGAAACAGAGGTAGGCGAGCTCGGAGATTCTCTTTCTGACGGAGAAAAGCAACGAATCGGTCTTGCAAGAGCCTTCCTCCACGATGCCGAGCTCTTGCTTCTCGATGAGCCTACCAGCAATCTGGATGTTTTAAATGAGGGCATTATTTTGCAGTCCTTAGAGAAAGAAAAAGAAGGAAAGACCGTAGTGCTGGTTTCTCACAGACAGTCCACCATGTCCCTCGCCGACCGGATTTATGAGATGGAGAAGGGACGAGTTTCTTAAGTTAGGAGAATAGTATGGGAAAAGAAACAAAAACCAATGCGTGCAGGATTCTCGACAGGGCGAAGATTTCCTACGAGGAAAGGGAGTACCCTGTAGACGAAAATGATCTTTCCGGTGTGCATGTTGCGGAAGTGCTCGGTGTTCCGCCGGAGAGTATGTATAAGACCTTGGTCCTAAAGGGCGATAAAACGGGTTACCTTGTGATTTTAATTCCGGTAGCCGAGGAGCTCGACCTGAAGAAGTGCGCGAAGCTTTCCGGAAATAAAAAGGTGGAAATGCTTCCCATGAAGGATTTACTAGGGATTACCGGTTATATCCGAGGAGGTTGTAGCCCGGTCGGAATGAAAAAGCAGTTTCCGACCTTTGTGCAGGAAGAAGCAAGGGAGCGGGAGAGCTTCATTATCTCCGCCGGAAGAAGAGGAGCACAGCTTGTCCTCTCTCCGACAGAATTAGTCAGCTTCCTTAGGGGAGAGTTTGCGGATTGTATTCAGAAATAGAGCGATTTAGAGTCTCATTTTCCAAGAAAAAATAAGCAAATGAGAAAATGCGGATTTTATGTATAACATTTTTTTGGAAAAATTTTATTTTCCATGCAATAAAATGCCCTCTTGCTGCATTGTATGCTTATGTTCTTTCGTTGACCCAAAATAAGTATGACACAGAAGATGTTTTGCAGGAAACCTATGTAAGCATTGCAGAAAACGCAAATTCCTACCGAGGTGGAAGAAAAGGTGGACGAGAAGTATTCCTTTTCCTTCGTGGAAAATCTGGAACACAGATTGCTTTTGGAATCCGCCATGCAGATTTTGGAGGAAGAGGAAAGACAAATTCTGTTTCTCCATGCCGTAGCTGGCTGGAAAAATCGAGAAATTTCGGCAAGCAACGGCGCTGTAAGAAAGGCTGATGCCGAAAGAGACGATTAAGAGAAATTGCAAAGATTATTGTATTCACGTAAATGGCTTGAGCGAATAGCGAAGAAAAAAGTATAGAAGAAAGTTCCTTTTCACTTCAAAAAAGAAATTAAGGGATAGGCATAAAAAATAGGCTATAAAAATCAAAGCTTTTTACACTGTGTAGGTCCGTTGCAGGGCACGCTCTCGCTAACCTCGCCCAGTAGGGGATACTAAGCGAAAAACAGCATTCCATTTGTTTTTCGCAAGTACCCACGGGCTCAGATTACCCTGCAACGGGCCTGCACAGCAAAATAGTACAGCTTTGTTTTTTCAGGCCTATTTTTTCTCTTTATGCCTTTAATGCAGCTTCCAGCACTCTCTTCACATTTTCCTTTGCTTCGTCATACGATTCCCCTTTGTGCGCTTCGTAAATTTTTTCTTCCTTTACGAACATCGCGGGAGTTGCCCAGTAATCGTATTGATTGGCAATCTCGGGGCGTAGTCCTTCATCGATTTCCTCAAATTCTACCTTGCCGTATTCAGGATTCTCCGAAATGAGTTCTTCTCTTGCCTTTCTTGCCTGTGCACAGTAGGGACAACCGTTAACATAGAAAAATTTTACTTTAGACATATTTATTCCTCCATATTCTAAAAATTCCGGGCTTTTCCGGGTGCAACAAAACAGTATTGCAGTCAGAGATAAAGCCTTTTTATTCACAAGGGGTACCTCCGCAAAGCGTGCGGTATCTCGAGTACATTCTAAGGCTTACAATACGGGAAGTCGGTCTGCATTGCAACGAAAAAATGCTTTAAACTTCTAAAATTTTTGTAATGCGATAAGATTAAACTTCGCTTTTCCCCAAATGGAGGAAATCCTTTTCCATTTCGTATCTTATATCTTCTTCCTGAACAGCCGAAGTTGTACAAGACAGGATAGAAAGGATAGGAAGGATACGAATATGAAGGAACAGAAAATAAGTAGGAAAAATTCCGGTAAAACAATGCAATTAAGTACCAGAATGTCTTTGACATTGGGGCTTTTTTCTACTTTTGTATTGGTGGTTTTCGGCTATACGATGATTCACCTGAGTAAGCAATATATCAGTAAGAGCATTGACGGAAACATGACGGATAAAGCGTACATGGCTTTCAATGATGTAGATAATATTATTGTGAAAGCGGATATTCTGGCAAAAAGCATTCGGGACGGAATCAGCTCGACGTATGAAGGGGCAGGTTCCGGAGAGAGTGAAGTGTGGAATATCGTAACAACGGACGGAACCGCAGTACGAACTGAACCGACGGAACTCGGCACCTTCCGTTCCAGAGTGCGGAATGTTCCTGTTTCAAAAAGTCAGTATGTTGTAGAGGGAAGTTTACTGAATTCTCTTTTTTCCGCAATCAACAGTAATGATGATGTATCCGGAGTGGGCGTTTACTTTGCACCGGACGGATTTATTAAGGGCGCAAGTGACTACTCTTTATACATTACCAAAGAGGGAGCGAAAGAAAGAAAGCTGGAGACAACGGATGCTTCTTATCAGGAAAGCGAGAATTATAAGACACTTCAAGAGACAAAGACAAAGGTAATCCGTACGATTCCCGAAAATGCGGATCAGCATATTTTTTCTGTGGAAGAACCGATTTTGGTAAAGGATGAATTTAAAGGATTCGTAAAGGTAGATATCACTTTGGACAGCTTTGAAATCCTTCATCAGGAGGATGAGCGTTTTCCTTCTTTAAGTGTAAGCCTCGCGGATAATAATGGAATCATGCTTTATTCCATGCAAAAAGAGAATATCGGGAAAGAATTTAAGGATACCGTTTCGGAAAAAAGCTATGAGGATATCAGTAAGGGGATGGAACGTGCCAGAACCTTTACTCTGATGACCGGTGGAGGAAAAGAGGGAAGAGTCAGAAGATTTTTAACGCCTATCGAAATAGGAGGAAATGACTGGTGGATTATGGTTGACCTGTCCGGCCAGGAATACGATAAAGCCAGAAATGAACTGATTGTGATTTCCACCATTTTAACTATTTTGGGTGTAATTCTTTTGGCAAGTGTTACCCATATCCTGATTAAGAGGGCTTTAAAGCCTTTGAAGAAAATTTCGGAAGCCGGGCTTTTGGTTTCACAGGGTAATTTCGATGTTTCCATTTCCTATCAGAAAAAAGACGAAATCGGAGATCTCTCCGAAAGTATGATTGAAATCATGGATCGAATCCGTTCCATTATTGCCGATCTGCAGGAGAAGCTGGCAGAGCTTGCCAAGGGAAATTATCGGGTGGATATGTCCGATGAAAAGTATTATCAGGGAGCATATTATCCTCTTTTAAATTCTCTTCGGGAAATCAGTAAAGACTTATCCAACACCATGAGAGGAATTGTGAATTCTGCAAATCAGGTATCTTTAGGTGCGGAGCAGGTAAGCAATGCCTCACAGACTTTGTCTCAGGGTGCTACGGAGCAGGCTTCTTCCATTGAGGAATTATCGGCCACCATGGACGACATTTCCGGAAAAATCAGTAATACGGCTAAGGTTTCCGAAGAAATGGCGAAGTTAAGCAATGAGAGTGAAAAGGCGGTTTTATTGAGCAATCAAAAGATGAGTGATATGTCCAAAGCAATGCAGGATATCACGGAGAAGTCCAATGAAATCAGTAAAATCATTAAAACGATTGATGATATCGCTTTCCAGACCAATATTCTTTCCTTAAATGCGGCAATTGAGGCGGCACGTGCCGGAGCGGCAGGAAAGGGATTTGCCGTTGTAGCGGATGAAGTCGGAAACCTGGCACAGAGATCGGCAAAAGCTGCGCAAAATACCAGTGATTTAATTGAAGAAACGATTGACGCGGTTAGCAAGGGAGCTAAAATTTCAGAAGAAACGGCAGCTTCTCTGGAGATTGTTTCCGCGCAAAGCAAAAAAATCAATACCATTATTACCGAAATCTCCGCTTCCTCTGAGGAACAGGCGAAGGGAGTAAAGCAAGTCAGCCTCGGCATCGAGCAGATTTCCTCTGTAGTACAGAGTAATTCTGCAACTGCGGAAGAGAGTGCGGCCTCTGCGGAAGAGCTTTACGGTCAGGCAAATCTTTTGAATGATTTGATGAGAAACTTTAAGTTACAGGACGTAAAGGTAGAAAAGGAAGTCAAGGAAGAGGAAGGCTCTGTTTCTGCGGAAGCTCCTGAAGAAATAGAGGAGATAAGAGTCGCTTCCAAAGAAGATCCGAAGCCGGTTTCCGCACTGAAGGATAAAAAGAAAGAAGTTAAGCCTGTATCGAGTGTAAAAGAAACCAAAGAAGAGGCCGTACCGGAAGCTCCTGTGAAGGAAGAGAAAAAACCGCTGCCGAAGCCGGTTGCTAAAAAGGCTCCAAAGAAGAAAGAAGAAAAGCAGGAGGACTTTGATTTGAATTCCGTGGAAGAAGGCATTGACTTAATGACGATTCCCGAGCCCAAAACGCCTCCCAAGACTTATGAAGACATGGAGAATCAGAACTGGACGGTGGATTCTTTCGGAAATGATAAGTATTAGAGGATAAAAACAATGTAGAGACAGTTACGAATTATTGTAGAGCTGTTCTTAAAGAGAAGGACTTCTGCCCGTTTAACAGAACGGGTGGAAGTTTTTTCTTTACAAAAAAAGTCATGGTATAATAAAGAACCGTACGAAATACAGTAGAGACTCCCTTTTTGAATAGAATAAGGAAGGATAGAAGGAGGAAAATATTATGCTATTTAATTTCACCGATATCATAGACCGCCACGGAAAGGATGCTACCGCGATTGACGGAATCGGGAAAATGCCCGCTGCTCCCGCGGCACCGAAAGAGGGATTTGATGCGATTCCAATGTGGGTAGCGGACATGAACTTTGCCGTTCCACCCTGTATACAGAGAGCGATGACAGACCGGATTATGCATCCCTGCTTCGGCTATTTTCAGCCGAGTGAGGCTTATTATGACGGCATTATAGAATGGCAAAAGACACAAAATGCCGTGGAGGGC
This sequence comes from Oribacterium sp. oral taxon 108 str. F0425, assembly GCF_000214455.1. Classification (NCBI taxonomy): domain Bacteria; kingdom Bacillati; phylum Bacillota; class Clostridia; order Lachnospirales; family Lachnospiraceae; genus Oribacterium; species Oribacterium sp. oral taxon 108. Next base: position 129,744 of record NZ_AFIH01000001.1, read on the forward strand.
CTAAAACCGGAAAATATTTCCTATGAGAATGGTGTCCTGGGCGGACTGCTTTCCGCGTTAAATATTTTTTGCTCCAGGGGAGACAAAGTCCTGGTACATTCGCCGACTTATATTGGATTTACAAAGAGCCTGATTAACAACGGTTATACGATTGTTTCCAGTCCTTTATATCGCGATGAAGAGGGAATCTGGAGAATCGATTTTTCAGATATGGAAAAGAAGCTGCGAGAGGAAAAAATTCATGCTTCCATTTTCTGCTCTCCGCATAATCCCTCCGGCAGAGTTTGGGAGAAGTGGGAACTGGAAAAGCTGATGGCGCTTTATGAGAAGTATGATGTACAGGTGGTTTCCGATGAAATTTGGTCGGACATCATCATGCCGGGTTATCGGCATATCCCGACACAATCCGTAAGTGATTACGCAAAGATGCACACAATTGCTTTATATGCACCGTCCAAGACCTTTAATCTTGCCGGTCTGGTCGGCGCTTATCACATTGGCTACAATAAGACTTTACAGGACAGGATGGAAAAGGAATCCTCTCTGAGCCATTATAATACGATGAATGTGCTGTCCATGCATGCGCTGGTCGGCGCTTATTCGGAAGAAGGCAGAGCATGGCTGAAGGAGCTTTTGGCTGTACTTTCCGAAAATAGGGATTATGCCTGCGACTTTATGGAAAAAAATTTACCGGATCTTTCCGTTATGAAAGCACAGGGAACCTACATGCTTTTTATTGACTGTGGAAAATATCTGGAAAAGAAGAATATTTCCTTAGAAGACTTGGAAAAAAGAATGTGGGACTGTGGTGTTGGCGTACAGGATGGAAAAATGTTCCACGGGCAGACCCATATCCGTATGAATCTGGCCCTTCCGAAGAGCAGAGTGGAGGAAGCATTTCGAAGATTAAAGGAATATGTCTTTGTGTAAGAAGCGAAGAAAAAAGATTGACAAGTAAAGAATATGTGATAATATATTCATGTGTTAATTTTAGATTGAAGAGGTAAGCCTTTTTTTATTGCAGTGTTCTGTCTTCATAAACAAAAAGACAGAACAGCAGGGAAAAAAGAGAAAAAGAGAAAAAGAGAAAAGGAGGACAGGTGGCAGGCAAAGTACAAAAATAAAAGATTGGAAGGGCAGCGAGCAGGAAGGCACTCTTAAGCTGCAAGAGGCGGAGGTACCGAGAGCTGCTTTAACGGATACGATTTCAGAGGACATCCTCTGTGACCTTGCGGAGCTCTTCAAAGTCTTTGGAGATTCTTCCAGGATTAAGATTCTGTATGACCTTTTTTCCGGGGAGAAAAATGTTACGGAAATTTGTCGGGATTTGGAAATGAACCAGTCCGCAGTATCGCATCAGTTGAAAATTCTTCGTACGGCAAAACTCGTACAGGGAAGAAGAGAGGGAAAAAGCATAGTTTACGCTCTCGCGGATGAGCATGTGAAGATGATTATTGCGATGGGAATAGAACACACTGAGGAATAAAGGAGAGAGAATATGAAAAAGAAATTTGAATGTGAAATCGATTGTGCGAATTGTGCGGCAAAGATGCAGGATGCGATTAATAAGATTGAAGGAGTGCAGTCTGTAAAGGTAAACTTTATGATGCAGAAATTTACTTTAGAGGCGGAGGATGCACGCTTTGAGGAGATTTTAACGGAGGCAATCCGAATCGGGAAGACGATAGAGCCGGATTTCAAGGTTCTTGGAGTGTAGTCCTTGTATGGGAAGGGGTATTTACGAAGTTGCCGGATTGAGAGCTGTATTGTAAGGGATAAGAGGAGAGAAGATGTCGGAGAAGTTGAAAAAAGAAAGAAGCCGTGTCGGTATAGCGTTGGCTTTATTTTTAGGACTCATGATTATAGAGAAAATGAAGTTGATTTCCATTCTGAACGAGCATCCTATTTACTTCCTTCCGCTCTATCTTTTGCCTTATTTTATCAGTGGTTATGATGTGGTACGGGAATGTATTCTGGGGATTAAAAATCGTCGTCCCTTTGATGAAGCCCTGCTGATGACTATTGCGACAGTCGGAGCCTTTTTTGCCGGAGAATTTGCGGAAGCGGTTGCAGTCATGGTTTTTTATCAGGTCGGGGAGCTTTTCCAAAGCTATGCCGTGGGACAAAGCCGTGCCTCCATTAAAGAGCTGATGAACATTGTTCCGGAATACGCCAATGTAGAGAGAGCGGACGGCAGTGTGGAAACCATCGATCCGGACGAGGTGGAAATCGGAGATATTCTTCTCATTAAAGCAGGAGAAAAGGTACCGGTAGACGGGATTGTGCGGAGTGGAGAAAGCATGATTAACACTGCGGCGCTTACCGGGGAGTCCGTACCGCGCTCCGTTTTTCCCGGAGAAAATATTATTTCCGGCTGTATTAACGGTGAAGGTCTTCTTCGAGTAGAAGCCACCAAATGCTTTGAAGATTCCACGGTATCGAAGATTTTGGAACTTGTGGAGGAGGCTTCGGAAAAGAAGTCGAAGACGGAAAACTTTATTACCCGTTTTGCACGGTTTTACACTCCTATTGTGGTATTTTCCGCGTTGGCCCTGGCCATCCTTCCAACGCTCATCCAGTTTTTCGGCGTTACGACAGGGGCTCTTCCCAAAGAAATCTGGCAGGCTCATCCCCCTATTATTTGGTTGTACCGTGCCTGTACCTTCCTCGTTGTTTCTTGCCCCTGCGCTCTGGTCATTTCGGTTCCGCTCTCCTTTTTCGGTGGAATCGGTGCAGCGTCCCGGGAAGGAATTTTGGTAAAGGGTTCTAATTATTTAGAGCTTATTTCCCAACTTTCCGTTTTGGTGACGGATAAGACGGGGACCCTGACTAAAGGGAACTTTGCGGTGGAAAAGTTATGTCCGGCGGAAGGCGTTTCCGAAGAAGAGCTTCTTTTTGCAGCAGCATCAGCAGAAAACGGTTCAACGCATCCTATTGCGAAGTCCATTTTGTTAGCTTATCAGGAGGGGGATTTCGTAAGACGAGAACTTCTTATTCCGAAAGAGACGGAAAACCGGAGCGGTAAGGGACTTATTGCGAAGGTGGAGGACAGTCAGATTTTGGTAGGAAGCGGAAGACTTATGGAGGAGTTCCGGATTTCTTACTCCGAAGAAGAAGCGGAAAGTGCCACCGTCTGTCATGTGGCAAGAGACGGTGCATATCTTGGAAAGATTACGATTGCCGATGAGATAAAAGAAAGTAGCCGGGAAGCTATTTTGAAAATGAAGATGGAGGGTGTCAAGGAAGTCGTGATGCTGACCGGAGACAGCAAACCTGTTGCAGAAGAAGTAGGAAGAGCTCTGGGAGTGGACCGGGTTTACAGTGAACTTCTGCCTGCCGGAAAGGTGGAAAAGGTAGAGGAACTTTTGAAAAGCCTCGAGAAAAATGGAAAACAGGAGGGATATCTGGCGTTTGTGGGAGATGGGATTAACGATGCGCCGGTACTTTCCCGATCCGACGTGGGGATTGCCATGGGAGGCATGGGTTCCGATGCTGCAATTGAGGCGGCGGATATTGTCATTATGGATGATGACCTGGTAAAGATTCCGAGAGTCATTTCCATCGGAAGAAGAACTGTTCGAATTGCGACGGAAAATATCGTCTTCGCTCTCGGTATTAAGATTCTGGTGTTGCTTCTCAGTGCCTTTGGCCTTGCCAATATGTGGGCTGCGGTTTTTGCGGATGTAGGAGTAACCGTAATCTGTATCGTGAATGCTATGCGTTTGTTAAAAAGATAATCGGAAAAGGGTCGGAATTATACTTACGACAAAGATAATTTAGCAAGACTACGCTGAATTTTAAATCATTGGATAGCGAGGTTTCAAAAGAGGAAGTAAGGCGAAGAGATGGAAAAGAAACTGGATTTTTTCTATATTGGAGACTCCTACGGGGGAAACCAGGATTGGTGCTTGGATCATATGATGCAGCTGGGAGGTTGTGCAGCTATCACAGCCTGCGACAGTACTCTTTATTTTGCCTTGCATCATGGGAAAACATCCTTGTATAAAGGGGATTTGGAGAAGCCGGATCAGGATGAATATCTTTACTTTACAGAAGAAATGAAGGAATATCTCCATCCACGCTGGTGCGGCATTGATAAACCGGAGATTTATGTCGAGGGATTTACCCGTTTTTTGGAGGATAAGGGGGAAAAAGTCACAATGACCATTCTTCCCGGTACGGCGGACGAAGGAGAGGCGGAAGAGCGTATCAAGGAGCAGATTGAAAAAGATCTGCCGGTCCCCATTTTGATTTTAAACCATGAAAATCCCGCAATGGAAGATTATGTTTGGCATTGGTTTTTGCTAATCGGATATCGTTATGACGAAGAAAATGCGCTAGCGGAAGAAGGTCGTTTTCAGGTGCAAACACTAACCTACTCCGAAGCAAAGTGGGTGGATTTCCGAAGTCTTTGGAATACGGGAAGAGAGGCGAAAGGAGGCATCATCCTTTACTCGCTATGACAGAAAAGAAAAAATTCGGCCTGCAGAAAGTCCGCAAGCCGAATTTTTTCATTCTTTTTCATTCTTTTACAACATCAATTGGTCGCTTAAACTGATGAATTTCTTCATTTCTTCCGTCATCCATTTGTCCTTGTGATAGAAGAGCTGACGATACATGGTCAAATGAAAATCCTTCACTTCCAGTTGTCTGAGGCTTCCCTCTTCGAGATCTTTCTGCACCGCATAATAGGGTAAGAAAGAAATCGCCTTGTTCTCCTTTATCAATTCTATGATGACGTCCGTATTTCTGGTTTCAAAGAATGGACGAATCGATAAATGCTGCGATGCCAATTCCTGTTCCAATGCGAAACGATAATTGGAATCTCGTTCTGTTAAAAAGAAGGGCAGATTTAAAAGCTCCGGAAGAAGATATTCTTTTTTCTCCGGTAAATCCACATCTTTTGCCGCAACAAAAATTACCGATTCCGGTTCTTCCAGGGTTTTTTCCCAGTTTTGTCCATACACCTTCTGGTCGATATAGTATGCCAAGTCTATCTGGTTGTGATCCAACATGTCATTTAATTCTTTTGGCGTGCCGGATCTGATTTCCAAGGAGATAGAGGGATAGTGGCGATAGAAGTAGGTAATGACCTGCGGTAATTTAAAGTTCAATAAGGACTCCAGAGTACCGATGCGCAATTTGTGATCGCGCACTATGGTAGTGCCTAAAATCGTGTGTACATCATCTACCTTCCTCAATATTTCATTGGCATAAAGAAGGAACTTTTTTCCGGGTGGGGTCAACTCTACGTGTCTGCCAACCCGGTCGAAAAAACGGGTATTAAACTCGAGTTCCAACTGACGAATCTGGATGGTTACTGCAGCCTGGGTATACCCCAAAGCCTCCGCCGCCTTCGAGAAGCTTTGCAACTCAACGATTTTAATAAAAGAATGCAGCTGTCTAATTTCCATGATGTCATACCTCCACGCATTGTCCTTTCATTATATACTTCCATTTTGGCTTTTTGTTAAAATAGAAGTATAAAATTTATTTTCGATTAGTGCAAATTACTTATAAATGCATAGTTTAAGAATTTTTGTATAGTATCCAAATGTATTTTATCACAAATCTTAACAATATAAAAGTAACGCTTTTATGAACTCTTTGCCAATTTTCCTAATTCTTGACCAATACAGACTGCTAAAAAAGATTTTTAAAAGAGGCTTTTCCCTTTTTAGTCTTTGACAGAGAAAATCCAAGAGAGTATGATAGGGAACGGCAAATTTTCAAGAAAGAGAGGGAAAATATTTTCGGCCGATTTAAAAGAAGAAGGGAGACGCGGTGAAAGAGCAAATGAAGACAATGAAGAAGTTCGGTGAAGAGGCTATTTTTGATGCAAGGTCCTTAGGAGGATGGCGATTCTTTGTTTTGGGATTCCAGCACCTCTTTGCTATGTTCGGTGCTACGGTATTGGTGCCCTTACTGACGGGATTATCCATTTCCAGTACTTTACTTTTTGCAGGGCTGGGAACCCTCCTGTTTCACTTTATTTCGAAAAAGAAGGTACCGGCATTTTTAGGCTCCTCGTTCGCGTTTTTGGCAGGCTATATGAGCATTGCTCCAAACAAGGAACCGGAACTCCTTTTATATGCGTGTTTCGGTGTTGCCCTGGCAGGCCTTATGTACCTCGTTCTGGCCTTTGCCTTCCGTATTTTTGGCGCAGGAAAGGTTATGCGCTTTTTCCCTCCGGTAGTGACAGGACCGATTATCATAGCTATCGGCTTAAATCTTTCTAAATCTGCAGTGGAAAACTGCTCGAGTAACTGGGGCTTGGCTTTGACCGCCATTGTTGTTGTCATCTTCTGTAATATTTTCGGAAAAGGGATGGTGAAAATCATTCCGATTCTCCTGGGAGTTGTTGTATCCTATCTCTTTGCTGCGGTTCTCGGATACATTAATTTTGAACCGGTGGCGTCGGCATCCTGGTTCGGTTTTCCGGTACAGTATGAGCGGACGGTATTTTCCTTATTTACAAGCGGAAATCTGGATCCTGCATTACTTTTCAGTAGTTGCTTAACCATTATCCCCATCTCCTTTGCGACGATGATGGAGCATATCGGAGATATCTCTGCGATTTCCTCAACAGTCGGAATCAACTACATGAAGGATCCGGGGCTGCACCGTACTCTTACCGGAGACGGTTTGGCAACCACTATGGCCTCCCTTTTCGGTGCACCTGCCAATACAACTTATGGTGAAAATACCGGTGTTTTAAGCCTGACCAAGGTTTATGATCCCAGAGTTATTCGTTTGGCTGCCGTTTTCGCTGTCTTTTTAAGCTTCTGCCCGAAATTCTCCGCAGTGATAGAGGTTATGCCGAGTGCGATTATCGGTGGAATTTCTCTGGTGCTTTACGGTATGATTTCCGCAGTCGGTGTAAGAAATGTGGTAGAGACCAAGGTGGATTTTTCTAAGAGTAGAAACATTATTGTTGCGGCAATGATTTTGGTACTTTCGATAGGAATCAATTATTCCAGCGCAGGAGCTTTGGTATTCCACGTATTCGGTGTGCAGATTGCCTTCTCCGGTCTGGCAACCGGTTCTTTAGTGGGAATTCTCCTGAATGCGATTCTTCCGGATAAGGATTACAAGTTTGAAGAAGATGAGCCGAACGATACCGGTGTGGATTTACAAATTTCACAAGGAAAGAGTTTACTTTGGGAGCTTGCAGAAAAGGCAAGAGAAGAAGAGGAAAAAAAGCAGTAAGGTATCCTATCGCACGTAGCGAACCTTACTCATATGGAATAAAAGGGAGTCCCCTACATAGGCTTTCATGCCTATGTAGGGGACTTTTTGTAACTTTTTCCGATTTTTCTTTTTATTTTTTCCGAAGGAGCAGTTCCCCCATCTCTCGTCCGACCTTGCCGCCTGATGTAAGCGCATCGGAGAGGCTCTTCCCTTCAATTATCTTCACCCTATCTTCGGGAATACCGGCGTCGTGCAAGGAAAAAGCCTTGCTGTTTGAAAAAGCAAGAATCAGATAGTTACAGCAGTAGAGTTCTTCCTTTTGACTCATTGTATTTTTCACAGAGAGCGTAAAGAAAGGACGGAAGCCCTTTTCGCCGTCCGCTGTTTCATTCTGAATAAGTGGTGCAGGCGAGACCTGCGACCTCTCGTTTAGGGAAACGGAGATCAGTTCCCTATGAAAGGCCGACTTTACTTCATATATTTCCATGAGTCTTAGGAACTGTGTTAGAAGCGATTTTCCCGAAAAAGATTTTCCGGAAAGAGAAAGAGGCTCCGAGTCCGTTAAGAGGGAGCCGCCCGCCTCGGCATTTTTCTCCAGTAGGAGGGTATTCGTTATCCCGAGGTCTGCCATAGCGGAAATGGCGGCGAGCCCGGAGGCTCCACCGCCAACAACGATACAATCATATTTTTCAAGCTGTTCGTATTCTTGCATGCTATGCATTTCCTTTAGTTGTTTGCGTCACCCATCATGAACTCGACAACTTTCTTCATGTCTTCCGGCTCATGCACAATCAGTTCCAATTCTTTGATATAGGCCTTATCGAGCATTTGAGACATCATCAGCATCTGAGACAGCTTGGACTTCAAATTGATGCGATCTCCCTCCGGAGAAACCAGCTCTACTCTCCCCTTTAAGCCGTTTAAGAGAGAAAATAAACCTTCTACGTTATTGACATTTTCAATTTTCATGGTATTGATATTCCCTTTCTTCAAAAATTATGGCAGAATGAAATAAATTTTGCCACTGAACAAGAACACTACTCTTATCTATAGAAGCGTTCGAATTGCTTCAACAATAGTACAAAGGTGCGGAAAAAGCAAGATAAGTTTATATAGATGACGGCAAGAGAAAAGGCAGCGAAAAAAGGAAAGGAAGTGGATAAGGAAATGGATATGGAAATGGACAAAGAAGAGTTGGAAGAGCTGGAAGCTTTGCTAAGAAAGAAAAAAGAGAAGGAGTCGGAAGAGGAATGGAAGAAACCGTCTCTTCAGGAGAGTTTTCCGAAGCTTGTGCTCGCGAGCGGATCTCCGAGAAGAATAGAGCTCTTGAAGCTATTGGGCTTTAGTCCTACGGTTTATCCGAGCGGTGCGGACGAGAGCAGCACGGAGAAAGATCCGGCTCTTCTCACACAGCGCCTGGCCTTTTTGAAAGCGGAGGAAGTGCAGAGACATTTTGACGGTGAAACTTTGCTTATCGCTGCGGACACCGTGGTTTTTGACGGGGAAAAAATCCTCGGAAAACCGAAGACGGAGGAAGACGCCTATGCTATGCTTTCCGGCCTGTCGGGGAAGGTAAATTGGGTCTATACAGGGGTTTGCATTTTATACGGAGAGAAAAAAATGGGATTTTGCGAAAAAACGACGGTGTATCTTTCCAAGATGTCCGATCGGGAAATACGGGAGTATATTGCTTCGGGAGACCCTATGGACAAAGCCGGCGCATATGGTGTGCAAGGCCCGTTCGCCCGCTTTGTAAAGGGGATAGAGGGAGATTTTTGTAATGCAATAGGCTTGCCGATTGCCAGACTTTATCAAGCTTTGAAAAGATTCAGGGAGGAACTGTAAGGATTCGGATTTTATGCAGGAGTAGAAAGTAGAGAAGAACCGCGACGATGCGGATTTTATATTGAAGTAAAGACTTAGAGAAAAACCGCAATCATTCGGATTTTCATAGGAGAAGAAATGGACGAGAAAAAGAAAAGAAGTAAATTTTCATCAAAACTGGGCTTTGTGCTTTCTGCAGCGGGTTCTGCCGTCGGACTTGGAAACATCTGGCGTTTTCCTTACCTTGCGGCGCGTTACGGCGGAGGGATTTTTCTTCTGATTTATCTTATTTTGGTACTCACTTTCGGCTACACCATGATTATAGCGGAGAGTGCAATCGGAAGAATGACCAGAAAAAGTCCGGTTGGTGCTTACGCGCACTTTGGGAAGGACTGGATGTTTCGCTTCGGCGGCTGGATTAATGCGATTATTCCGATTCTGATTGTCCCCTACTATTCCGTTATCGGCGGCTGGGTTTTGAAGTATCTTTTTGCTTATTTGCAAGGAGAAGAGACTGCCGTTGCAACAAGTGAATACTTTGGCGGTTTTATCGGGAATGGGGTGCAGGCGGAATTTTGGTTTATCCTTTTTACCTTTATGGTGATGCTGATTATCTTTATGGGAGTGGAAAACGGAATCGAAAAGGTTTCCACTTTCATGATGCCCGTCCTGGTTTTACTTGCCGTTGTTTTGTCCATTTACGCTGTTACAAGACCCGGGGCTTTTTCCGGTGTGAAGTACTTTCTCATTCCGAATGTAAAGAATTTTTCCTGGATGACCGTGGTGGCAGCCATGGGACAGATGTTTTATTCCCTTTCCATTGCAATGGGCATTCTGGTAACTTTCGGCTCCTATATGAAATCCGATCATTCCATCGAAGAATCTACAGGAAATGTGGAAATTTTTGATACGGCAATAGCGATTCTTGCCGGTCTTATGATTATCCCTGCTGTATTTGCCTTTTCCGGCGGAGACCCGAAGGTCTTAAAAGCGGGACCGTCTCTCATGTTTATTACCATGCCGAAAATCTTTGCCAGCATGGGATTTGGAAGGATTGTAGGATTTCTTTTCTTCATCTTGGTTTTCTTTGCGGCGCTCACTTCCGCCATTGCCTTGGCGGAAAGTGCGGTTTCCACCTTCCAGGATGAGTTAAAATGGAGCAGAAAGCGCGCAACTCTGGTCTTGGCTATCATCATGGTTTCGCTTGGTACTTTAAGCGCATTAGGCTATGGTCCGCTTTCCGGAATTACGCTGATTAAGGGCATGCAGTTTCTGGATTTCTTTGACTTCTTAACCAATTCCGTAATGATGCCGATTGCCGCAATGGCAACCTGCCTCTTGGTTGTTCGTGTTATTACCGTAAAGGGGATAGCGGAAGAAGTGGAAAAAAATGGAGCCCCCTTTAAGAGGAAAGCCGTTTTTAACTTTATGATTAAGTACCTTTGCCCTTTCTTTGTCGCAATTATCTTGTTCAGTTCCGTGGCAAGTGTGCTGGGATGGATTAAGTTTTAAAAGAAAAAGACAAATTTTTAAATTCAAGCAATGAGTCGAGAGAAAATTGGCAAAGATAAGGAGGAAAGAACATGGAATTGGGCTTGAAAGGAAAAGTAGCAGTAATAACCGGAGGCAGTAAAGGAATCGGATATGCTACGGCTAAGGAGTTTTTGAAAGAGGGCGCAAGTGTAGCAATTTGCGCGAGGAATCAAAAGGAGATAGAGGAAGCGGCGGAAACGCTCGGAAAGTTTGGCCCGGTTTACGCGGAAACAGTGGATGTTTCCAAAGGAGACGAAATTTACGGCTTTGCACAGCATGTTTTTGAACACTTCGGAAGACTAGATGTCTGGGTAAATAATGTAGGTACGACAGGCTATAAGAAGGCGGATGAGTATGACGAGGAGGAAATCAATCTTATGGTGGATACCTGTTTTAAGTCTGTAGTCTATGGTTGTCAGGCTGCGTTCCGCTACATGAAAAACACCGGTGGAGCCATTGTGAATGTCAGCTCCCTTGCAGCGCGTTGTTCCTCTGCAGGACGAAGCACCTTATATGGCCCGTTAAAGTCTGCAATTAACAATTTGACAAATACCTTTGCCGGAGAATATTGTGCGAATCATATTCGCGTGTGTTGTATTATGCCCGGCTTTACGGCAACTCCCTTGGCAAAGGCGGCTATTTCGGAAGAGGAGTTACAGAAAAATGCCATGGGAACCCTGCTTAGACGGATGGCTGAACCGGAAGAAATTGCAAAGCCGATAGTATTTTTAGCATCCGATGCCGCAAGTTATATGACCGCAACTACCATAGAGGTGTCAGGCGGCAGGAGCATGACATTGAATCCAAGCTTTGCCTATGAACGTTTGAAAGAGGACGCAGAATAAGCGAGATACTACACATTTCGTCAGCTTACTTGTTTAAGAAGCAAGAGGTAGATAGAAAAGGACTGCAGAAATATCATTTTTGCAGTCCTTTTTTTAGCAGTATCAGTACGAATTGATTGTCTCAATCTCCGGCATATTATTCCACTTCCCCCGTGATATACATGGTCATTCTGGCCGTACAAAGGAGCTTCTCTTCCTTGTCTCGAACGGTGACATCCTGCACAACGGTTGTTCTTCCCTTGTGCAGGGAGTTGCACTCAATATAAAGCGTGCCGACGCCTGCCGGGCGGACATAATTGATATTTCCGGAGAGGGTGACATTGGTCACGCCGTAGGCGTAGGCAGTCATGCCGGAAACCATATCACAGAGCGTGTAAAGCGCGCCTCCATGCACTGCCCCATAGTGGTTCAGCATCTTTTCCGTGATTTCTATTTTGAAAAGACTGTGACCCGGCTCGATTTCTAAAAGCTCTATTCGGTCGAATCCGGAGAGGTCCTGCATGTGCGCACGAATTCCTTCCATTATTTTCTCATTCATCATTTTGGACATCATTTTCCCTTATCCTTTGCCCTTCCCTTTTCCCCTTATAAATGCTATATTGTCGGAGGATAATATAGCGTATTTTTATGAGGAAATATAGAGGTAAAACATGATTGCTGCAAGTAATGTAACCTACAGAGTGGGGAAAAAGGCCCTCTTTGAGGATGTAAACATCAAATTCACGGAAGGAAACTGCTACGGGGTAATCGGCGCGAACGGTGCCGGAAAGTCTACCCTCTTAAAGATTCTTTCCGGTGCTCTGGAGCCCACCTCCGGAGAGATTATCCTGACTCCCGGACAGCGCTTGTCCGTTCTCGAGCAGGATCAGTTTAAATATGATAATTATTCCGTTTTGGACACGGTAATCATGGGCAATAAGCGCCTCTATGAAGTGATGAAGGAAAAGGATGCCCTCTATGCGAAGCCGGATTTTTCCGATGAAGACGGCATTCGTGCAGCAGAGCTGGAAGGCGAGTTTGCGCAGATGGACGGGTGGAATGCGGAAGCGGATGCGGAGACCATGCTAAACGGTCTGGGAATCGAAACGGAGCTGCACCATAAGATGATGAATGAGCTGAAAGGATCCGAGAAGGTGAAGGTGCTTCTTGCGAAGGCCCTTTTCGGAAATCCGGATATCCTTCTTCTCGACGAGCCGACAAACCACTTGGATTTGGTTTCCATTGAGTGGCTCGAGGACTTCCTGATTAACTTTGAAAATACCGTCATCGTAGTCAGCCATGACCGTTATTTCCTGAATAAGGTTTGCACCAATATTGCCGATATTGACTACGGAAAAATCACCCTCTTTGCCGGAAACTACGACTTCTGGTTTGAGTCTTCTCAGCTGATTGTCCGTCAGCAGAAGGAAGCCAACCGAAAGAAGGAAGAGAAGATCAAGGAATTGCAGGAATTTATCCAGCGTTTCTCTGCGAATGCCTCCAAGTCAAAGCAGGCGACTTCCAGAAAGCGTGCCTTGGAGAAGATTGAGCTCGATGACATTAAGCCGTCTTCCAGACAGTACCCCTATATCCAGTTTAAGCCAAACCGGGAAATTGGAAATGATGTTCTGGAAGTCAATAACCTGACAAAGACCATTAACGGCGTAAAGGTTTTGGACAATATCAGCTTTATCTTAAATCGTACCGATAAAGTGGCTCTTGTAGGCCCGAACGAGCTTGCAAAGACAGTACTGATGCAGATTCTTGCAGGGGAAATGGAGCCGGATTCCGGAGACTATAAGTGGGGCTTAACCACCAGCCAGTCCTATTTCCCGAAGGACAATACCAAGGAATTTGATTCCGAGGACACCATTGTAGAGTGGCTTACCCAGTACTCCCCGGACAAGGATACCCAGTTCGTAAGAGGATATTTGGGAAGAATGCTCTTTAAGGGAGATGACGGTGTAAAGAAGGTCAACGTCCTTTCCGGAGGAGAGAAGGTTCGCTGTATGCTTTCCAAGATGATGATTTCCGGATCCAATGTCCTGATTTTGGACGAGCCTACCGACCACTTGGATATGGAAGCGATTTCTGCTTTAAACGACGGCTTAAAGAACTTCCCGGGAGTCATCATCTTTGCTTCCCGTGACCATCAGGTTGTGGAAACCACCGCAAATCGTATCATGGAAATCATTGACGGAAAGCTGATTGATAAGCTTACGACCTATGATGAATACCTGGCATCCGATGAGGATATCAAGAAGAGATTTACCTATACCGTATCCGAGGATGATGCAGGAGATAACTAAGGAAAAAACAAAGATAGAGATGAAGGAAGCTTTAGAAAAAAAGAATACAAATCGTGAACTGGAGTTTACAATCTTCTGTATTGAAAGCCTGGCGGAGGCTCTGCATCAAGATGGTGCAACAGTGTATCAAGCGCTTAGCAGAGAAAAAAATCTTATCCAAAACTACATTATTCCCGAATATGAAGTGCTCCATACACAGGGAAAGGATTATATTGTAGAAGAACTTTTGAGGGTGATGAAGGACTGGGGGATTTCACTATGATTCTTTATCATGGTTCTTATATTGCTATCTCAAAACCTGATTTTCTGCACTCCAGACCTTATGTGGATTTTGGAAAAGGGTTTTATACAACGCCGTTCAGAGAGCAGCTATGATCTCGTCCTGGGGGGGATTGCAAACGATAAGGTATTTAATACAGTAGAACTTTATTTGGACCATTTAATTGATGAGGAAGAGGCAATAAAGAGGCTCCGCTTTGAAAAGCCTAATTTACAGTATTGTTTTCGAACAGAAAAGGCGCTTTCAGCTCTGCATTTTGATAGGAGTGAAGAGGTATGACGGCTCATCCTATTTTATTACAAAAAAAGTACGCCCGCATTATAGCAGGCTTTGCAGAGAAAGAAAAAATGTCTTTAGAAAATGCCTTGGATTTTTTTATAAATCTGAGCTGTATCAACTTATAAGCCAAGGCATTTCCGATATGCATTGTCGAAGTGATTTATATCTGATTGATGAGTTAGTAGAAGAATATAAAATTAGTAAAAAGAGCGAACAGGCGAATTAAGCCTATTGCTCTTCTTTCCAATGTAATCGGTGCAGCGCCCCTTCCTTTTTCAGGCTCTTAAAATCCTGTTGACGTAAGGCTTCATAGAGGATAATGGCCACGGAGTTTGAGAGATTTAAGGAACGGGCTTCCTCGAGCATGGGAATGCGGATACACTGCTCTTCATTTTCTACCAGAATTTCCTCCGGAATACCGGCGGATTCCTTTCCGAACATAATGTAGTCATTTTCGGAAAAGGAGACTTCGGTATAGGTTCTTTTTGCCTTAGTAGTCGCGTACCAGATTTTTGGGGTGGAAATGGAATTTTGCTCCTCCGCAATATCTTTCAGGAAATCCTCGTAGCTTAAATGTTCCTTAAGCTGCAAATGCTCCCAATAGTCCATGCCGGCTTTTTTGATGTTTTTGCTGTTCAAAATAAAGCCGTAGGGCTTAATCAGGTGGAGCCTTGTGTTCGTAGCCACGCAGGTGCGCCCAATGGCTCCGGTATTAAAGGGGATTTCCGGTTCGTGCAGTACAATGTTCATATTCTTTATCCATTCTTTGCTTCTTTTCGTTTGGCCAGCTTCTCTCTGGCTTTTTTTGCGATTTCTTCTATAGACAGATGTCCGATGGCCTGGTATTTTACGGTGTCATATTCGTTTCCGCTCTGCTTCGCCTTTATCGAGTCGCTTCTGCACCAGTAGGGGCAGTGTGCACGAGAGTCGGTATCTTGCAGTCTTGTGAGATCATCCTCATCAAAGTTGGCCATACAGCCCGCTTCATCTTCGTCCTCATCATAGGCATAATTTCTACAATCGTTGCAGTCCTCAAAATCATTCATTTTTACTTCCCCTTTCCGTCTGCTGTCTTCTCTTTCTTTCGTTCCGCGGGGCTTCTCCAGGTTTCGGGGTCTCCCTTTACCGAGGGGCAGAGGTCATTTAAATAACAAAGCTCGCACTTCGGCTTCTGAGAAGTGCAAAGAGTACGACCCAGAGCAATGATATGCGTATTCCAGCGAATCCAGAATTCCTCCGGAAGCACTTCCATGAGCTGAAATTCCGTCTTTGTCGGATCGGAAGAATCGGCAAGACCGAGACGATTGGAAATGCGTTTCACATGAGTGTCCACAACGATAGAGGGAATATGGAAAATATTTCCTAAAATAAGGTTTCCCGTCTTCCTTCCGACACCGGGGAGGGCCGTAAGAGAATCGATATCTTTCGGAACCTCTCCTCCGTACTCTTCCACTAAGGCAGCGGCGCAGGCCTTGATGTTTTTTGCTTTGTTATGGTAAAAGCCTGTGGAATGAATGTCTTCTTCCAGTTCCTTTAAATCACAGGAAGCGAAGTCCTCCAGACTTTTATATTTCTGAAAGAGTTTTTCCGTGACCATATTGACTCTGGCATCGGTACACTGCGCCGATAAAATGGTGGCGAAGAGCAGCTGCCAGGCATTTTTCGCCTGCAAAAAAATCATGGGGTGATCGCCGTAGTGTGCATCGAGCCTTTCCATAATCTCCCGAACGCGGGCTTCTCTTTTCTTTTTACTTTCTTTTGCAATAAACATAGGGTGTGATTCCTCGAAGGTATACTATTTAGCAATAAATAATCCTTGCTCTTTCCGACTGTTTAACAGGAAAAATTTAACGCCGGAGCATTTCCCTTTACAAATCCAGAGAAATATTCCTTCCGGTGGCCTGATATTGATAATAGCGCACACCTGCAGCGTCCAGCATTCTCTTGGAGGCCCGAACAGACGGGGTATCGGCATATTTATCTTCTCTATATACAAGGGTTTTGATTCCGGACTGGATAATGGCCTTTGCACATTCATTACAGGGGAAAAGATTCACATAAATTTTTGCACCGTCCAAAGATCCGCCGCGGTAATTTAAAATAGCGTTCAGCTCCGCGTGGGTAACATAAACGTATTTTGCATTATAGGGATCGTGCTCCGCCCGGATTTTCGTCCAAGGGAAAATATCATCGGAACAGCCTTTCGGAAAACCGTTGTATCCCATGGAAAGAATCTTGTTATCTGCGGAAACAATGCAGGCACCAACCTGGGTGGAAGGATCTTTGGAACGAAGAGCGGACAGCTCCGCTATCCCCATAAAATATTCATCCCAAGAAATATAGTCGGATCTTTTTTCACTTTCACTCATCCCGATTCCTCACTTTCTTCTCTTTTTTATTTTTAGGATAATGCGTATCGGTCAAAAAGGAATTGTTCATGATTCTACCATTTTTAGACTTCGTTTTACAGACTAAACGGGGAATATATTTTTTATTCTTCTCTTGCATTTTAAATAAATCGTTGTATTCTATAGTTGTAGTTCTTCAGGGCGGGGTGTGATTCCCCACTGGCGGTAAAGTCCGCGACCTGCATTTGCAGCTGAATCGGTGCGATTCCGATACCAACAGTATAGTCTGGATGAAAGAGGAGCGAGTTAGACGGATGTTTCAGCCCTGCACTTTTGGTGTAGGGCTTTTTTGTTCATAACGAGTATCGTGCATAAAGCGTGCAATATCTTGTTCATAACGAGTATCGTGCACAAAGTGTGCGATATCTCGTTTAAGAGGGATACGCGGCCTTCCGACAAAAAACGTTCAGTCAATCGCTTTCTACGAATGAAGAGGTTTGTTTTTTAGAAAGTAGAGGATGAAAATGAGTAAGATTGGCAAGACGGAACTTAGCGGAACAATGAGCGGAGGAAGCATGAACAGAGAAAGAATCGGCAATTTAGCGATTACAGGAATCTTGGGGGCGATAGCCTATATTTTAATGTGGCTGGAATTTCCCATTCCTATCATGCCTCCTTTTATTAAGTTTGATTTTTCGGATTTTCCGGCACTGCTTGCCGCATTTTCCATGGGGCCGATTGCAGGCATTATGGTGGAACTGATTAAAAATGTTTTGCACTCCTTCAGCTCCGGATCCTTCGGTGTGGGAGAATTGTCCAATTTTATTTTGGGAGCAAGTTTTACCGCAGTTGCAGGCTTCGTTTATCAGAAAAATAAAACCAAGAAAGCCGCTGTGCTCGGTGCAGTTCTCGGGGCTTTAGTGATGGCTTTAGTGTCTTATCCTTCCAACTTATTTGTAGTATATCCTTTTTACTATAATTTCATGCCGAAGGAGACGGTTCTTTCCCTTTATCAAGTCATTCTTCCCTCGGTGCAGAGCATGGAGCAGGCATTGCTTATCTTCAATTTACCGTTTACCTTTGTGAAGGGCCTAATTGATGTTCTCCTTTGCCTTCTCTTATACAAGGGTCTCTCTCCCGTCTTGCATCAGTTTAGAAGATAGTATTCCGATTTTTAAGCAAATATGTCGGAATAATTTATAAGATTTCCTTGGTAAAATCTTATTTGCGGGGTAGAATAGAAAAAGTACGAATTTTTAGGCAAATACAGATTTTACGGATGGGAAAGGGAAGATGACAGAAAAAGAGTTCATGGAAGAAGACTATCGGAAGAGGATGGAAGAACATCACCGAAAGATGGAAATAAGAAGAGAAAAAAGAAGGCAACAAAGGAATTTCCATATTTTTCTCGGTATTTTGATACCCGCTCTTCTTATTCTTACCTTCGTGGGACTTCGTTTTGCCCTGCCTTATATGGAAGAGCATAATCTTCTATCTTTCGGAAAGAAAACGGGACCGTCCTGGGAGAAAGAAGTAGAACCCCTTTCCTCCGGGAGCGATATTACGATTAATCAAGGCCCGGAAGAAAGTACAGAGGAACCGTTATCGGAAAAGGAAGAAGCCTTACAGGCAGCGGAGCTGTGTGCAAAGCAGTATGATTACGATAAGGCAATAGAAACCTTGCAGGCCTTGGATAGTACTGGGGACAGTTCCATTTCGGATAAAATAGCGGAGTATGAGGCGGAAAAAGAGAAGCTTGTACCGGCGGATATGGACCAAATCACTCATATTTTCTTCCACATCCTGATTACCGATACGGATCGGGCCTTAAAGGACACCCGCCAGGGAAGGCAGTATAATTCTGTCATGACCACTATTCCGGAGTTTAAAGAAATCATTAAAGAAATGTATGAGCGCGGCTATGTGATGGTGCACATGCACGACATAGCGGAGATGCAGGAGCAAGCTGACGGAACCAAGAAAATGGTGAAGAAGCAGATTCTGCTTCCGGAGGGAAAGAAGCCCTTTGTGATGTCGGAAGACGATGTAAATTACTATATCTATATGCAGGGCTCCGGCTTTGCAGACAAAATGGTTCTGGACGAGGACGGAAAGCCCAAGCTGCAGTATACGGATAAGGATGGAAATGTTTCCGTAGGAGATTATGATATTGTGCCGATTTTGGATGAATTTGTGGAAGAACATCCGGATTTTGCATATCACGGGCACAAAGCGATTCTTGCCTTTACCGGGTATAACGGGGTGCTCGGTTACCGTACGGATGAGACCTTTGATCCGAATTCCTCCGCACTGGATCCGAAGAACAAGGCCAATCCGAATATTGAAGAAGACAAAGCAACCGTTAAGAAAATCACACAGGTGTTGAAAGATGACGGCTATGAATTTGCTTCTCATTCCTGGGGGCACATTAACTTTACGAATCGCAGTTTGGAAGATATCAAACGAGATACGGACCGTTGGAAAAGAAATGTAGAGCCGCTTTTGCCGGATTCCTGTGACATTTTATTGTATCCGTTCGGCGCGGATATCGGAGATTGGCATCCGTATAAAAAAGGGGGAGAGAATGGAAAATACGACCTTCTGGAGGAGGCCGGTTTCCGCTACTTCTGCAATGTGGATTCTACTCAGATTTGGATGCAATACGGAGACCAATTCTTAAGACAGGGAAGAAGAAATATTGATGGCTATCGCTTATATGAATCATATAGCGGAAAAGCGGATCGAGTATCCGATTTATTTGATGTGAAGAAGGTTTTTGACACGAGGAGACCGACCCCGATTTCCTGGGAAGATTAATACTCTTCAGTGTAAAGAGATGTTACTTAGAGAAGAAAATGGAGAAATAGGGAGGCAATGGGAATGATTTATTTGGACAATGCGGCAACAACCGCCTTATCCGAGAAGGCAGGAAAAGCCATGGAGCCCTACTTTTCGGATCTTTACGGAAATCCTTCTTCCAGTTATCGTTTCGGACAAGAAGCGAAGAGAGCAATAGAGGCCGGCCGACAAGCCCTGGCCTCTTTTCTTCATGTCTCTCCGCGAGAAATCTATTTTACCGGAGGGGGGACGGAAAGCGACAACTGGGCGCTCTTATCCCTATTGGGATGGGGAGAGAAAAGTCCTAAGCATTTGCTTACCAGCACAATCGAACATCCTGCAATCCTTCGGACTGCCTCTTTCTTGGAAAGTCTGGGGGTGAACGTCAGCCGGATTCCGGTAGATGCCAAAGGTTTTCTTAATTTGGAAGCTTTGGAGAACGCATTGAAGCAGTCTGAGAACACAACTTGTCTTGTCTCCGTCATGGCTGCCAATAACGAAATCGGTACTTTGCAGAATCTGCAGGAAATCGGCTCTCTTGCCCATCGGTATAGCGCTCTTTTCCATACCGATGCAGTGCAGGCCTTCGGGCAGATTCCGATTGCTGTTGAAGAAATGGGGATTGATTTGCTTTCCGCAAGCAGTCATAAAATTCACGGTCCGAAGGGAGTCGGCCTTCTTTATATCCGAAAAGACCTAAAGCTTCCCGCTTTATTGCATGGTGGCGCACAGGAGAGGGGACTTCGTGCCGGAACGGAAAATGTTCCCGGAATAGTCGGTTTCGCCGCGGCGGCAAGGGAAGCCTTTTCCACAATGGAGGAAAGAGGAAGAAAGAAACTTGCCTTACGGAATTTATTTTTCAAAAGACTTCTGGAAGAAGTCCCCGGGGTAGAAATCAGCGGGGTGAATCCTCTGGAAAAAAGAGAAGCGGATTTTCCGGCAGAAAATACATATTCTTCCCTTCTACAGGAGCGTCTCCCCGGAAATGTTCATGTCTGCATTCCCGGGATAGAGGGACAAAGCCTTTTGATGCTCCTTGACCAAAAGGGAATTTGTGCAAGCAGCGGTTCAGCCTGTGCCAGCGGTTCTTTAGATCCGAGTCATGTACTCCTGGCTATCGGAAAAAGTCATGAAGTGGCATTCTCCGGCCTTCGTTTGAGCCTGGAAGAAAGCCTCACCGAGGAAGAACTGGAGTATACGGTGGAGGCAATCAAAGAAGCGGTGGAAAAATCCCGTTAAAAAGTGAAAGGAAGATTTCTCGTAAAACCGTCATCGTTATAAAGTGTGTAATCTTTCGGATCGGCATCATAGCAAAGGAATTTCAGGCTTGCATAGTCCAGTTCCGCAGTGGTTTTTGCCGGCTTGATGAGGGGAAGAACATGCCCTTTTCGGAGGAAAAGAATCGTCTCGAAAAGTCTGCATTCTACATAGTGCGTCCCGGCAGGCAATATTTCTTCCGTGTAATCATTCCATGCTTTGAAACGAATCATTTTCATACTTTCCGGAAGATATACGGCTCTTCCGTTATGGTTCTGCTCTACTACGGGAGCGAGCATAATGCTTTCTCCAACTGCAACCTGGTCTTCCACTTCATAGGCTCTGGAGTCTTTTGACCATATAAAGGAAAGAGGACGGAAATACATTTCATTCTTTACTGCGGCCTTCATGAATTCACTGTAGATATAGGGAATCAGGGCGTAGCGCAGTTCAATGATTTTCCGGAAGGACTCCAAGTTTTGGAACTGATACAGCTCCTGCAGTCTTGTTCCAGCACAGGCATGGTTCCGGTAAAGAGGGGTAAGGATAGCCAAACTCAACCATCTTGCCATCAGGTCTTCCGTACAGTCTGCGCCAAAGCCGCCTATGTCCGATCCGGAATAGAGAAATCCGCACATATTTAAAGCAGGCATCTGTTGCAGAGAGAGAAGAAGATGGGACCACCAGGATTTGTTGTCTCCGGTCCATACTCCGCCGTAGCGGTGCATGCCGATGTAGCTGGAACGGGAGAAGAGCAGAATGCGCTTATTGGGCTCCATTTTCCGTAGCGCCTCTCCTGCAGCTTTTGTCATATAAAACCCGAAAAGGTTATGCACCTTATCGTGTCTTATGGTTTGCCCTTCATGCTCATGATAGAAACGTCTGTAATCGGCAGGGTTGTTTCCCAGAGTGGAGACCAGATTTGTGAATGCAAAATAGGATTGAATATCCAGGTTTTCATTTTTGTACTTTTCTATTTCTTCAAAGACTTCCTTTAAACGATCTTCCGTGTAGAAAATTGCGGGTTCGTTCATATCATTCCAGAAGCCGTCAATTCCCTGCTCTAAGAGAAATTGATATTTGTGCCCGAACCAGTTTTGGACTTCGGGTTTAAAAAAGTCGGGAAAATGAACTCGTC
The DNA here is from genome assembly GCF_000214455.1 of Oribacterium sp. oral taxon 108 str. F0425. Taxonomy (NCBI): domain Bacteria; kingdom Bacillati; phylum Bacillota; class Clostridia; order Lachnospirales; family Lachnospiraceae; genus Oribacterium; species Oribacterium sp. oral taxon 108. The sequence goes on from NZ_AFIH01000001.1 coordinate 151,565, forward strand.
CCGGCCACACAGCGGCAACCAGTCGTTCTCCATTTTCTTTTTTTACAAAATAATCCTTTTCACAACCCTCTTCATAGGTTTCGTAGCCTTCTTCCATTTTTACACCGGCATCAATGATGGGCACCAGATGGACATGGCTTTTCCGCATTTCTTCCACAAAGTCGGAAAAATGGGGGAAGCTTTCGGTATTTACGGTAAAATCCTTATAGCGCTCCATATAATCAATATCAAGGTAGATGGAATCGAGAGGAACAGAGGCATCTTGATAGCGCGTAAAAACCGCGCGAATGTCTTCTTCGCTTTTGTAACCCCATCGACTCTGCCCGAAACCGAAGGCCCATTTAGGAGGAATATAGCTTTGCCCTGTAATAGCTCTGAACTGTCGGACAATTTCATCGGCAGAATCTGCAGTGAAGCGATAAATATCCGCATTTCCGGATTCGGAACAAATGATGAGTCGGTTGAGCTCCGTGTAGCCGATATCAAAACGAACGGTTCCCGGATCATCTATGAAAATCCCTTCCACTTCTTCCTCTTCGGGCGAAGCCAGGAGGATAAAGTTCTGTGAAGCGTAAAGGGAACGTTTATCCTCGTCATGATTAGGGTCATCCGTATTATTACTGATGTAAATCCATCCCCTTTTGTTCATCCCCCGAACTGTTTCACCCAAGCCGAATACCCGCATAGACTCCGACAGCGTTTTACTTAAACTGCCGTTTGACGGAGAAATATCCCACCCCGGGAAATCCTTTACGGGAGTTATGTCCATCGTAGGCTTATCCAGCACTGCTCCGGTATGAATCGGATGACCGAATCTGTAATGTTGAATCATATCTTTCCTCTCCTGTTTTTTCTATAAAAATCCTATATCGAGCACAAAACCTATATTGAGCACAAAACCTATATCGTGCATAAAACCTATATCATGCACAAATCTTCCGGTATCTTATCGTTTCCCGGTTTATGAAACATATCGATTATTTCATGTAAATCATATCCCAGTACTGAAGAGCGGGAACGGTAAATGTAATATATTTTCCATTTTTGTCCGTACCTTTTTCATGACTTAAAGAAAGGCTTTCACAATCTGAAAAATCCGGAGAGGCAAGGTATACAGAGGAAATCTCCCGCTCGGTATAAAACTTTACTTTCAGATCCTTCTGTATTTCCGGCTCTTTTTTCTTTCCCTTTTCATCCACCCACCGATTATCATTGTTTCGAAGATTAATCAGATGGAGAATTTGATATTCCGAGTCTTCTTTGGGATAAGTCCAGATGGTAAAACTTTTTCCATCGGCACTGGTAGGGGTATCGTTTATTTCCACTTTATTTTCTATCGGATATTGTCCGTCTCGGAGAAGATTTTCATAAGCGACGGAAAAATCATACATTCTTACAATCGATTTTTGAAGTGTATCACTCATCAGAATTTTGTCATCCGGGTAATAGGCGGTATGCAGCATGTGGTTTCCATTCCCCAGTTCGAGACGCCCTCCGCCGGAAGCAAAACTGACGGAATCCATAAGGAGAACCGCTGCATCATTCATGAATTCTTCTTTGCTGTCCACATTGATATAGGCCTTTACGGTGAGAGATTTGCCGACGCCGTCAAAGGAATAGGCTTTGCTGTCTTCCCGGCTTCGCTCCACCTCTCGAAGGATTGCGTGGTAAGTATTGAAAAGTTCTCCGTCACGAGCTGCATCCCAGGGCCAGAATTCGGCATAAAGCACATCGGTATGACTGGTATTCGCCTGTTCGTTTCCCTGTGCTCCAACCGGGTTGAAGGAGAGGTATTTCTTTCCCAAGGCTTTTTTTGCGTTGTTCAGAAAGCTGCGGTAAGTATCTTTGACAAGGTAAATCGCTGTACCGTCTTCCGTATAACCCAAGGGCTCCCCGTCGGCACCCGTCATTTCTCCGAACTCTCCTATGGTATCGCCGTGCCATCCGTCAAAACCAAGTGCATCAAGAGCTCTGTTTTCCTCTGCAAAGATATAATTTTGCCATTCGGGATGCAGAGGATTCACAAAATAAAGATGCCCGTCTCCGGAGGGAGAGTCTCCCATAGTGAAGAGGAAGGGCCCCTTTCCCTTAGGATTCCCTTCTTTGAAGAAAAGCTGCCATTGGCAGGGCGGGGTAGGGTTTCCGTTTGCATCTTTAAAGAAACTGTCGGTACCGGCATAAATCATATTGTAAGCCATACTTACCATATTTTTTTCTTTTGCGGCTGCAATATAGCGGCTAAGTGTCTCATGACTGATTTTCCTTCCGGCCCAGTCTGTCCAGTCGGAGAGATTTTCGGCAGTCATTCCTTCCGGGAGCGGTTCGTGATGAAGGTGATGCCAGTCATAGTATTCAATCGCATTGATGTGGTAACGATTCATCTGCTGGATGAGCTCTTCCGAATGAATGGAAGATTCATAATCGCAGAGATAGCCGTAACGCGGAAATTTAACCCAGGAGGAGGAAACGTCAATGGCGGTTGTATCTGTGGCAAGTTCCTTCCCTTCTTCATCCTTTACAATCACTTTTACAAGATATCCGGTATAGTCCTTCTGCGGTGTAACAAAACTGATTTTAGGATTGATAAATTCATTTTTTTGCAGAACCGTTTCTTCTTTGGAAACCGGGACTTCGTTATGAAATAAAAGGGTTTCTAATTGCAGTATTTCGCCGTTATACCCTGTAATCTCCAAAGAACAAGGCAATGTAACGGTATCTCCGGGGGAATACCTGGCTTTATCGCTTCCATTAAGGTGAAAGCGGAGAGAAGTAGTATTTTCTGCTTGCATTTTATTTACCTCCTTGCATCCGGTCAGCATAAGACCTGTTAAAAAAACGAATATCATAAAAAACAGGATATTTTTTTCATTTCTGAAGCCTCTTCATTTCTTTTCGGTATTGATCCCGATATTCTTTCGGAGTCATTCCGTTTACCTTCAGGAATAAATCCGTAAAGGCCCGCAATTTGGGAAAACCGCTTCTTTCCGCAATTTCTGTAATGGAAAGGCCGGTGGACTTTAAGAGGAAGACAGCATGACTTAAGCGAATAGAGGACAAATAATATTTGAAATTTCGCCCCGTTTCGCGATAAAAAAGCTTTGAAAAATAGGTGGCGGTAAAACCGAAGTGGGACGCCACATCCTTCAGCTGAATATTTTCCCGGTAGTGGACGTTGACATAGTCCGTGTATTGCGATCCGCTCTTTGCGAAAAGCGCTTCTTCGGTATCGGCATTTTCCTTTTCCGCTTCTTTCTCCGAGAGGAGGAGTGTAAAGATGGATAAAACACAGCTGTTCATTCCGATAATTCTGTTTGAAGCGGTGGAAAGGGAATAGAGATACAGCTTGTACAAGAGTTGCCAGATTTCGGCCTTATGCGGGGCATAATCTTTTTCGGTAAAAAGCAGAACTTGCTTTATATCCTGCTTTTCAAAATACATGCGGATATATTCCTCGGGAATTAAAACGGCAAATCCAAGGTAATCCTCACTTACTTCGAAAGAAGTATGAACGACATTGGGATTGATTAAAACAAATTCCTCCGACTCTATGTAACTGACTTTATTTTCTATATGATTTTCCAGCCTTCCGTTTATGCAGACATTAAATTCGTAACTGCTATGCCAGTGAGGAAGCGGGTGACTGGTTGGGCTTTTCTTTTCTTCTTCAATGAGTTGTGAATGAAAGACCTTACAAAAGCAGTTGATTTCCGGAATGACCTGTTCGTATTCAATTAATCCCATTTCTCATTTCTCCGAAAATAGAACTTCAATAAATATAAGCGATATGATAGCACTATAGGTCGATATGCACAAGGAAAAAGGAGTATAAAACTAAAAAATATAAAAAACGCACAAACAAGACAAAAAAAAGGCATTGCTTAAGATAAGGAGAAAAAGCAAAATAAAAATAAAAAAGTATTCATTTATAAAAAGGAGGAGAAATGAAAAAGAAAGTTTTAGCAAGTATTATGGCAACGCTTGTTGCGACGACTGCACTCTTTGGCTGTGGAAGCACTTCTACCGATTCGGGAAAGAGTGAGACATCTTCTCTTCAGGAAAAAGCGGATGGAGAGGAGCAGAAAGCATCAGAAGAGGGGATTGCCTACAATGGAGAAGAAGCAACCGTGACCTATTGGCATACGCACTCGGATGCGGAAGAAGAAGTTTTAACGGAACAGATTATTCCCGAATTTGAAAAGCGTTATCCCAAAATCCATATTGATGCGGTCAGAATGCCCTATGACGGCTTGATGCAGCAAATCATTACCGGTATCTCCGGCAATACCGGACCGGATTTAATGAGAATGGATATTATCTGGGTGCCGGAACTCGCCAAGATGGGAGCACTGGAACCGGTAGACGATTTGGAGGGCTTTAAGGAGATGAAGGATAAGCTCTTTGAAGGACCGCTGAAGACCAATTATTATAACGGGAAGTATTACGGTCTTCCGTTAAATACCAACTGCCTTTCCGGTACCTGGAGTAAAGCAGTGATGGAGCAGTTGGGCTTAAAGGATTTTCCGAAGACTTATGACGAGGTTGTGGCTCTTAAGGATAAGCTGAACAAAGACCAGTATCTGATTGCCTGTGAAGGTCCGAACCCGTGGTCCATGGCGCCGCTGTTTAATTCTCTGGGCGGTGTGTATACCAATGAAGATTATACGAAAGCTTCCGGCTATTTAGACGGGGAAGCAAGTATCAAAGCGATGGAAACCATTGTGAAATGGTACGACGAGGGAATTATTGGACCCTGTATGAACGGAGGGAAGCCGGATGCGGCAAACGGACTGTATGACGGACAGTATCTCTTCTCTTATCAGGGACCATGGTTCTATGCGAATGACGATGAAGAGCAGATTGCAAAGGTTCAGGGAGGACTTCTTCCGGCAGGCAGTGCAGGTTCTCTTACGGTAAATGGCGGGGAAGACCTGGTTATTTTTAACGGCAGCAAAGTCAAGGATGCTGCATGGGTATTTGCGCAGTTCTTGATGAGTGATTACGCACAAACCGCACAAGCTGTAGGCGGAGGACATCTGGTTCCGACGGTTAAATCGGTTGCGGAAAGCGAAGAAGTAAAAAACACACCGTATATGGACATTTATTTGAAGCAGTTGGAAGGTGCCGTACCCAGAACGCCGACACCGGTTTGGGAAAAGATGTCCGACAAGTTGACAGTTGCTTTTACCAGTTGCTTATTGCATGAGGATGAGCCGGCGTCCGCTTTAAAGAAGGCGGCAACGGAAATTGATGCACTTCTTCAGGATGCGGATAAATAATTGAACTTAGTGAAATAGCGGGGAATTTTCGAACAAAGCTTTTGCTTGTAACGAGAGATTGGTCTAAAGTGCCGGATACCTCGTTTTCAGAAAAATCTCCGCTATTTTTGTTTCATAACGAGTATCGTGTACAAAGTGTGCGATATCTCGTTTAAAAGTTCTTAGACAGGAGAAGTAGGGAAATGGGAGAACAGTCATTTTCAAGACGATTTAAAAAAGGGATCAGAGAGTGGATTTCGGTTATTCCGTTTTTATTGATTGGAACCGTGCTTTTTATTTTGTTTGTCCTCTACCCGCAAATCAAAAATATCTATATATCCTTCACCAATTACAGCATTATGCCCGGAGCAAAAAACGAGTTTGTGGGTTTGGCCAATTACAGGAAAATCTTTACAGATATCCATGTAAAAGGGTCCGATGCCTACTTTTTCTGGATGGCATTTCGAAACAATATCCTTGCCATCCTGATTACCGTACCCGGACAGCTAATTTTAGGACTCTTGGTTGCGGTCTTCATCCATAATCTGCGCTTTGGGAAAAATATCTACAAAATTTTACTTTATATCGCTGTTATTTGTGACTGGGTTGTTTTCTGTAATATTGTAGATTATATCTTTCAGCCCGATAACGGGAGCCTTGTCAATTATATTTTGACGAGCATCGGGATTCTGAAGCAGCCGGTTTCCTGGCTGAAAAATACCTGGACGGCAAATTTTGTCATTTGGTTCTGTTCCATTTGGAAGGGATTCGGTTGGGTTATGATTATCTACACGGCCGGTCTCCAGGGAATTCCTATGGACCGTTATGAGGCTGCCAAGGTGGATGGTGCGAACAATGTACAGATGTTTTGGTATATTACGGTTCCCGGTTTGAAAGCCACCACTTTTTATTTGCTGATTAATCTGATTAACGGTGCGATGAACATTTTTATCCAGGTATTTCTGCTAACAAAGGGAGATCCGATAGGCACAACCGATGTGGTTATGGACTATGTGTATCGACGTGCGTTTAATTACTTTGAATTCGGTTATGCCGCATCCTGTGGCTTAGTGATGGGAGGCGTTGTTTTCATCCTGTCCATGTTTTTAAAGAAGTATCTGCGCTACGGTCAGGATGAGTAAGGAGGATAAAAATGAAAAAGAAACAGACAATGGAACAGCTCTTGGTTCATATCCTTCTGATTTTGATCTGTGCAATCAGCTTACTGCCATTCTTATCCATGGTATCCACATCCTTTATGAAGGTTAAGGGCGTACTTCCCAATGAACCGATTATTCTTCCGAAGCTTCCGCTTTATACTAAAAATTATGTGAAGGTCTGGTTCTCCGGTCATTTTCAAACATACTTTTTAAACACGGTGATTGTCACGGCCGGAGGCGTATTCATTAATCTGTTTGTTTCGGTAACCATGGCCTATTCCTTTGCCAAGTTTAAATTTCCGGGAAAGGAATTTTTGTTCAATATCCTGTTATTAACCATGATGATCCCTGCTCAGCTGGCGATGATTTCTCAATACACGGTGCTGAACGGTCTGCACCTCATCGATGATTATAAGGGAATATGGTTACTTTGGGGCGGAACCTGCGCGGCCGGCAGTACCTTTTTTTACAGAGGATTTTTTGAAGCCATACCGAGAGAACTGGAAGAGTCCATGTATCTTGACGGTGCATCAAGGCTGCAAACTTTACTGCATTGCATTATCCCCCTAAGTAAGCCGGCTATTGCAACCCAGGTTGTCTTTGCGCTAAACGGTTATTGGTCCAATCTCTTTGATATTCTTACCTTTACAAAATCCATGAATAAGAGGACCTTATCGGTGGCTTTGCAACTCTTTAGAGGGCAACACACGACGGAGTTTGGACGCCTGTTTGCGGCAAGCACCATCGTGATTCTACCCAATATACTGCTGTTTATCCTTTTCCAAAAACAGTTTATTAAGCAGGGCCTGACCGAGGGCGCAGTGAAAGAATAGAAAAGAAAGAATAGAAAAGAAAGAATGGATAATGGAAGGATGAGAACAGACCATGAAGTGGGAAAGTAGAGAAATAGAGATGGACATAGAAAAAGAGAATAGCTATGGAATCGGGGCTGTCTATTTGGGAAAGGCTGTGAAGGGATTTTCTGAGCGGGAAAATGCAGCAGACCGGGAGAAGGCCGTACACTTTGAGACTTTTTACAGTGCAGGCGGAAGAGCGACTCTTTCCAAGACGGAAGCCGAGATGCTGTGGGACAAAAGCAATCTTTACGTGAAAGTAACTTGCTATGAAAATAGCCCGAGAGTTCTACGGCTTAAGGATGGAAATACTCGAGAATCGGAATGGATGAAGAGGAAAGATAAAGTAGAGCTTGTCCTTTCCGGAAAGCGGTTCGGGCAGAGGGACTATGCCGTTTTTACGGCAGACTCGGATGGAAGGCAGGATGCTCATACAGAAAAGGGAATGACTTATCACGGTGGGGATCAGGCTATTTTAAATGATGATTTTCAGGAAAAAAATGAGGCTGAAATAGGCAAAATTCCGGATTCCGCCTATCAGCTTGGGCTTGAGGTTAGAGAAGATTCCTGGACAGCTTCCTTTGCAATCCCCTGGACGCTATTCGGTGGGATACCGGATGAGAAGGATTGCTTCCGTTTTCAAATCTACAGAAAGAAAAATCAGACCAATGAGCTTTTGGCTTTAACGCCCTTGGATTTGAATTCCAATTATGAGAATAAATTTGACTATGACCCGGAAACATTCCTGGAGTGTTATTTTGGAGAGAAGGCGAGTGTAGAGTACGTCAAGTGTGCCTGCATTATCCTTCCCAGCGGAATTATGCACTGGCAGAGGCCGGCAGTGTTGCAATGGCCAAGTTCCCTTAGCAGGAAGAAGATTTTGGATTTGCAAAAAACGGAGGAAGAAACGACAGAGGAGAATCTTGCGGACCGTATCGTTACGGTACAGTGTTGGCAGGATGTTCTGATTTTGGAGGGGCTGGACTTTTTCCCCAATGCTCGTTGTGAAAATGCCTTCGATAAAGTTGATCCTTGGGTACAAAGAAGGCTGTGCAACGAAGCCCTACGGAAAAAGGAGATTCAGGAGGCATGCAAAGCGCTGGATAAGTTGATTTCTTACCTTCGAACCTTGACCTCCTGGTGGTATGCGGACGGCACGCTGGGGAATGCGGATGAAGGGAATTGGAAGTCTTTTTCTTCATTAGAGAGTGTTGAAGCGGGAGAAGATAGGGTTACCCTTTCCTTTCTTATGGAGGGAGAGCTGAAAAAAGCTTACCTTATTCCACAGAAAAAAGCGGTACGGTTTTATCTTGAAAAAAAGGGCGATTTTGAGGGAGTGCCGGTACCTTTTAAATTGGAAAGGGAGAAAGATTGCTTTCGAATCAGCGGTTCTTCCGGTGAAGTGACTATTGTACCGGGGAAGAAATGGGAAATTTCCATTGAGGATAAGTTTTTATTAAATCAAGAAAATCTTCGACTATATAGAACTAAGGGGAGAATGGCCTTCGACCTTCGACAAAGCATGCATCCCGAAGAAATGCTCTACGGCTTTGGAGAGCGTTTTGACGCGGTGAACCAGAGCGGAAAGATACTGAGTCTCTGGCATAGAGATGCCTTTGAAGGATGTGGCTGCTCTATTGGAAATCAGTCTTACAAGAATATTCCTTTGCTCCATTCTACAGCCGGATACTCCCTTTTTATGAACAGCTTTTATCGCATTCGAGTGGACAGCGGAAGAGAATATCATGGCTTAAGAGTTTCTACCATGGGAGAGAAAACGGACTTCACGATATTTACCGGAAGCCCTGCAGAAAATATGAATGCCTATACGGAGCTTACCGGGAAGCCGCTCCTTCCGCCGGAATGGGTTTTTGAGCCCTGGGCAGGCGGCGGAGTAGGCAGATGGGGAGATGGCCCCACGCATGATGTGGTAAAGGAAATGGAAGGGGTTATTAACCGCTTCCAAAATCTGGATATCCCTCATTCCGGCTTGTATGCGGAAGGCGCAGGATGGAAGTTTGGAGACCACTATAATAAGGAAGAGTTATATCAGATTGCTGACTTTGCTCATCAGCGGGGAATCCGTGTATTTTCGTGGCAGTTTTCTCATATCGGAGAGGAGGAAGCTGCTGCGTATTTACCGAACTGTCCGAGGGAAGAGCTGCCGATTACCAGGACGCCCTTCTATACAGGAAGTAAAAAACTCCCGTCGGAAATTGATTTCTCTCACCCGCGTGCTATGGAGCTTTTGGAAGCGGAGTGGAAAGACAGGATGGATGCGGGCTTTGACGGAACAATGGTGGACTTCGGAGAAATCACACCGGATGAAGCAGTATTTTATGACGGCCGTAAGGGCGATGAAATGCATAATGCCTATGCAACGGCGTATACGGAAGCCTATCGAAAGCTGTTTTTGAAGTATCGAGGAGAAGATCATGTTCTTTTCTCCCGGTCTGCTGCAGCGGGAACCCAAAGCTATGCCTGTCAATTTGGCGGAGATCAGTTATCCGGATTCAGAGGCCTTACTTATTCTATTCATGGAGGACTGAGCGCCGGAGCCTCCGGTCTTCCATTCTGGGGTGTGGACGCGGGCGGATATGACGGACTTTGTGATGAGGAAAGCTACATTCGATGGACTGAATTTGCTACATTTTGCCCGATTATGCGCTATCACGGAACACAGCCTAGAGAGCCTTGGGTTTATAGCGACTATACGGTAAGGCTTTATAAACATTACGCTTGGCTGAGAGAGAATCTTTTACCTTATAGTGTTCAGACGGCTCAGCTAGCACACCGCGATGGAATGCCCATGATGCAATCGCTTCCTATGGCTTTCCCCGGGGATAAGAAAGCGATAGCCGTTGAGGATGAATATATGTATGGGAAATCCCTTTTGGTGGCACCTGTCCATGAGGAAAAAGAGGAACGGGAGATTTATTTTCCAAAAGGAAAATGGATCAACTTCTTTGATTTTCGAGAGATTGTGCAGGGGGGAAAGAGTAATGTAAAAAAAGTGCCTATTGAGAAGATTCCGGTATATATTAAGGAAGGCTCTTTCATTCCCTTAGAGCTAAACGGAGACTTGAATCTTGGAGAAAGTATGAGTGCCGAAAGGAAAAAAGTACTCCTTGTAGCCCTTCCTGAAGCGGAGAGTCATACAAGCGAGGAGGATTCCGCTTTGCCTTATTTCTTCCGGAAAAAAGAGGGAGATTGGGAGATTGTTATGCATAAAATGAAAGAGTTTTCTTATCTCCTTCTTCCCGGTTTGGCCGATTTCTTGAAAGAGAAGGAGGCAAAAAAGAATTGTTGCGAAATTCGACTGAACGGAGAACCCTTAAAGAAGCTTCCTTCCGTAAATGCCCTCCGCTATGAGGCGGGATTCTTCCTTAGAGAAGACGGAGCTCTCGTAATTCGACTTATGCCGGAAGAGGATATTGTCATTACGGTTTCGTAAAACGATAAAGTAAAGCGATGGCGAAAGCTGTCGCTTTTTTTGAAGTGTACTTCTCTGCTCAAACAGTTTAGATTTCACAGACTTTAGTTTTCACAGACTTTTCACAATAAATTAGCACTCATCACTTGACAGTGCTAACAATACGTTTATAATAGACTTATCTTAGAGAAAAAGTGAGGTAGTGAGTATGAATATAAATCGTTTTACACAAAAGTCGGTAGAGAGTATCAATAACAGCCAGAAGATTGCGATGGATCACGGGAATCAGGCACTGGAGCAGGTGCATTTGCTCTTAAGCCTTCTTCAAGTGGAGGACAGCCTGATTGCGAAGCTTCTACAGAAAATGGGTATTCCGCTGGATAGCTTTACAAGAGCGGTGGAAGAGAAAATCAATGCACTTCCCAAGGTTTCCGGAGGCCAGCAGTACTTTTCCCAGGACGCGAATAAGGTCGTCATGAATGCGGAGGATCACGCGAAAGCCATGGGAGACGAGTATGTGTCCGTAGAGCATATTTTCCTTGCCCTTCTAAAGGACGGAGATAAGACGATTCGGGAGCTGTTTAAAGAGTTCGGCATCACCAAGGAGAAGTTCCTTTCTGCGCTCTCCTCCGTTCGGGGAAATCAGAAGGTTATGACGGATAACCCGGAAGGCACTTATGATGCCTTAAACAAATACGGATATGAAATGGTGGAGCGGGCAAGTCAGCAGAAGTTCGACCCGATTATCGGTCGGGATGAAGAAATCCGAAACATTATCCGAATCCTCTCCCGAAAGCAGAAGAATAACCCCTGTTTAATCGGAGAACCCGGTGTCGGAAAGACGGCAGCAGTAGAGGGGCTCGCACAGCGAATTGCAAAAGGCGATGTGCCCGAATCTTTGAAGAATAAGAAAATCTTTGCGCTCGATATGGGCTCTCTCATTGCCGGTGCAAAGTACAGAGGAGAATTTGAAGAAAGACTGAAGGCAGTTCTGGATGATGTCACAAAGTCCGAAGGCGAGATTATCCTCTTTATCGATGAAATTCACAATATCGTCGGCGCAGGAAAAACCGAGGGTTCCATGGACGCCGGAAATCTGTTGAAGCCGCTTCTTGCCAGAGGCGAGCTGCACTGTATCGGTGCGACAACCCTCGATGAATATAGAAAATACATTGAAAAGGATGCCGCTCTTGAACGTCGTTTCCAGCCGGTTATGGTGGACGAGCCGACGGTGGAAGATACCATTTCCATCTTAAGAGGTATAAAGGAGCGCTATGAAGTCTTCCACGGCGTAAAAATCACGGATACCGCACTCGTTGCGGCGGCGACGCTTTCCGACCGTTACATCTCCGACCGTTTCCTTCCGGATAAGGCAATAGACCTTGTGGATGAGGCCTGTGCCATGATTAAGACGGAAATGGATTCCATGCCGGAAGAAATGGACGAGCAGCAGAGAAAGATTATGCAGCTGCAGATTGAAGAGCTTGCGCTGAAAAAAGAGGACGACCAGCTTTCGAAGGAAAGACTCGTAGCTCTGCAAAAGGAGCTTTCCGAGCTTCGGGATAAGTTCAATGTCCAAAAGGCGCAGTGGGAAAATGAGAAAAATGCCGTTTCCAAACTGCAGACTTTAAGAGAAAAGAAGAACGATTTGCAGGCGGAAATCAATATTGCAATGCAAAAGGGAGAGTACGAGAAGGCTTCCAAGCTGCAGTATCAGGATTTGCCCCAAGTCGAAAAGGAACTGGAAGAGGCGGAAGCCTTAGCGCAAAAGGAAGAAAACAGTACGCTTGTGCATGATAAGGTAACAGAGGAAGAAATTGCGAGAATCATCAGCCGTTGGACGGGCATTCCCGTAACAAAGCTGAATGAATCCGAGCGTTCGAAGGTATTGCACCTTGACGCCGAAATCCACAAGAGACTCATCGGACAGGAAGAAGCGGTAGAGAAGGTTTGCGAAGCCATTCTTCGTTCGAAGGCGGGTATAAAGGATCCTACGAAGCCGATCGGCTCCTTCCTCTTCTTAGGGCCTACCGGTGTAGGAAAGACCGAGCTTGCGAAGTCCCTTGCGCAGAATCTTTTCGATGATGAAAATGCCATGGTCAGAATCGATATGTCGGAGTACATGGAGAAATATTCCGTATCCCGTCTTATCGGTGCGGCTCCCGGCTATGTAGGCTACGAAGAGGGCGGACAGCTTACGGAAGCGGTAAGAAGAAAGCCCTATGCCGTTGTGCTTTTCGATGAAATCGAGAAAGCCCACCCCGATGTCTTCAACATTCTATTACAGGTGTTGGATGACGGACGAATCACGGATTCCCAGGGCAGGACGGTAGACTTTAAGAATACCATTATTATCCTGACCTCGAATATCGGGGCACAGAGTCTTCTGGACGGCATCAAAGAAGACGGTACGATTCCGGAAGAGGTACGGAAAGAGGTTACAGATGCCTTGCATGCCCACTTCAGACCGGAGTTCCTGAACCGTCTGGATGAGATTATCCTCTTTAAGCCGCTTGTGCAGAAGGATATGGAGCGAATTGCTGATCTTGTTTTAAAGGACATCAATAAGCGTTTACAGGATAAGAGACTGCACATCGAGATTGCGAAAGATGCCTTGGAGTTCATTTTGGAAAATGCCTATGAGCCGGGCTTTGGAGCAAGACCCTTGAAGCGTTACATGCAAAAACACGTGGAAACCCTTGCCGCAAAGTGCATCTTGGAAGACAAGGTAAAAGAAGGCGATAAAATTGAAATTCTACTTAAAAATGGAGAACTGCACGCAGAGGTCAAGTCTTAAGACTTGACCTCTTTTTTAAAATTCTCCTATTTTCTCTTAATGTTTATATTTTTAAATAAAAATTTTTATGTTAGAATACCAAGCTGTAGCCGATAAACGTAAATTCACAAAAAGGAGAAGAAAATGAAAGCAAAACGAAATTTGCTGGCGTTACTGCTTTCCGTGGTGATGCTTTGGCAGGGATTTTCCGTGGTTAATGCGGAAGATGCCTCCACTGCTTCGGGAAGTACAGTTTCCTTATCTTCTTCCGCGGTAGGGGGAGAGAGTAGAGCTGCAGCAAAGGAAATTCCTGATGCTGTGCGGAGCGTGGAAATGACGCTGGATAACAAGCCTGTTGATGCGAATACGAAGATTTATTATTTTACCCAGTTTGCATTAAAGGTGAAGCTGGCGCTTTCCGGGAAGGCGGTAAGTGAGGGAGACTATACCGTCATTCAACTTCCGGATGCCTTGGAAGCGGCCGAGAACGAAGATGTTCCAATCAAAAACGATGACGGACTCGTTATGGCGAATGCACATTTTGACAGAGGCACCAAGCGGATTACCATCACGTACACCAAAAATGCCGAAAACTACAGCGGATCGGATGGAAGCTTCACCTTCCTGGTTCAGATTGACCGGTCTGTAGTGCAAACCAAGCAGCGCGTTCCCGTTAATATTACGATTAACGGTAAGGTTGTTGCTTCGGTAGATATGGATTACCAGGGGGTAACGAAGGATGCGGAGCCCAGCTTCTGGAAGAATCACGGTGGAAAGATTGAAACCTACGAGGATGCCGACGGGCTTACCCACTACTTACTTCACTTTTATATTCAAGTGAATGGAAGAAAGCTTACAACAGACGGAGTCGTTTCCGAAAAATACACGAATATTAAGCTTTATGACAAGCTGATCAGCGAAGTGTTCAACTATGTGGATCCGAGCGATCCTACCCGTTCCATGAACTGGAAAAATGCTTCGGATGCGGATCAATTTTATCCGAGGCTCGTAAGAGGCGTTTGGAGATCGGGCTATCGTGACAGCAATTATGTTTTCCACACGGCAACGGATGACACGGAAGCCAATCGGGGACCGAAGTGGGCTCTCATGAACCCGCAGAATAACAATCAACCTGCAGGAGGAGAAAGGGTTTCCTTACATTATGCTCCCGATAAGAGATCCTTTGACTATACCGTAGGAGATATGGGTCTGGGAGAAGGCATAGAGTTACAGTATTTCGTGGAAATCGGTGAGGTTCCGCAGGACGGCACTACCTATTACAATGATGCTTCCATTACCGGGGACAGCATCAGAATGGGAACGCACCATAGAGAGTTTGCCGTACAGAAAGCCGGTGGAACGTTGAACGGTAAGGGCTTCACCCTTCGAATTAAGAAGGAAAATGAAGATAGACAGCCTCTTTCCGGAGCGAAATTCACCATCGAAAATACCAGAACCAAAATCAAGAAAGAAGTCACTACCGATGTAAACGGAATTGCAGAATTAAAGAATGTCGTTCGGGAAGAGTATGTGATCAAAGAGGTCAAGGCACCGGACGGGTATGTTCTGGATGAGAACGAGCAGTACATTACCAAAGAGGACTTGAAGACCTCTATCACGGATGGTGCTACGGTAACCAAGGTATTTGTCAATAAAAAAGAGGGCGAGGATAAGCCCGCAAGCGGCAATATTGTTATTCAAAAGAAATGGATTCTCGGAGGATCATCCGTACAGAAGCCGAACAAGGTAAAGGTTTATCTTCTGGAAAACGGCGTAAAGAATGAAAACAAGGTACAGGAGCTTTCCGAAGAGAATCACTGGACGGCATCTTTCTCGAATCTTCCGAAGAAGGATTCTGCGGGTGCGGATATTCGCTATACTGTAGCGGAGGAAGATCTTTCCGACTTTACTCCGGCAATTTCCGGAACAGAAGATACAGGATTCACCATCACAAACTATACCGGAGACCGTGTGGCTATCCCTGTGACGAAAATCTGGAAGGGAAGCGGAGAACATCCGCAGGGCCTGACCGTACAGCTCTATGCGGACGATGTGCGTGTTTCTTCCGCCTACTTAACGGCGCAGAACGGATGGCAGTATACCTTTGATATGCCGAAGTATAATGATGCCGGAAAGGAAATCAAATATACGGTAACAGAGGAGAATTTATCCGGTTATACAGCAAGCAGAGCCGATAAAGAAAAAAACGGCTACAAGAACGTCTTTGTAAATACGAAGGAAAATCCGAATACACCGGGTGGTGGCGGCAATACACCGAACACACCGGGTGGTGGTGGAAATAGACCGAATACACCGGGCGGTGGCGGCAATACGCCCGGAACGCCCTCCGGCAATACGCCGAGAAATCCGTCCAATCCGCCTTCCAACACTCCGGAAGAACCGGGTAGTGTACTTGGTGCGGACCGTCCTTCAGTAGGAAATCAAACGGTGAACACGGAAAGAGAGGGGGCCGTTCTCGGAGAAAACAGGCCGGAAGTAAAGGGCAGTGGACGTGGCGCTACAAAGACTGCCGATCAGTCTGCAATGAAGCTCTACGGTATTCTGTTTGCACTGAGTGTACTCTCCTTAGGGAGCCTTTCTTTTAAGAATTTTATTTTTAAAAAGAGAGAATTTTAAGCTTTGGCATAAGTCGTATAGTTCAATAAACTGTAGTAGAGTATAGACAGTATAAAATGAATTTATGCAAAATATTCAAATTGTAAAAGATATTTGCAGATAAAAGTATGCAAAATGCCAAAAATAGTTTTAAAAATGCTTGACCTTTATATTTTAATAGAGTAGAATACAGTTGTCTGAACGAGAAGTTCAGCACTAAAATTAGCGAACAGGTTTAATCGACCCTTACTACTCTATACAGCAGGAAGCCCGACGGAAACGCCGGGTTTTTTGCTGTAAAAAAATAGAATTTTAAAATGGATAGTATCATGATTTTAAATAAATAATGAAAATTATTTAATATATCAATTAGCCAAAAAGTAAGTTGATTTTATATACTGGAGAAGTTGAGCTATTTTATGAATTGCTGAAAAAATTCCTATTCACGGTCAGAAATAGGAGAGGCAGGAAGGAGATTTTATGGAATCTATTATTACTTATCATGCAAAAGAGGTAAGCCCGCACGCGGTATTAAAGAATGCGGAGGAGCTTTATGCCGGCGGATTTTTCTGTTGTGAGGCAGTGATGAAAGCTATTCGCGATGCATTTCAGGCGGATGTACCCGAGTCTGTTATTGCGATGTCCTCCGGTATGTCTATCGGAGCAGGTCGTTCCGGCTGTATGTGCGGTGCATTAAACGGAGGAATTCTTGCCCTTGGTATGTTCTTCGGAAGAACGACACCGGACGGCCCGAAGGATCCGAAAGTGAATGCCCTTATGGCACTTTCCAAGGAACTTCACGACTGGTTTAGAGAGGCAAATGCAAAGCATGCCGCTTGCTGCCGTGTTCTTACCAGAGGCTTTGAAATGGCGGAAGGAGAGCACAAGAAGCAGTGTATCGCCTTTACCGGGCTTTGCGCAGGAAAGGTTGCCGAGATTCTTTGCCGAGAGCTGGGTGTTAAAAATGTGGATTCGGAGCCGATTCAAGGCTTGGAAGCACCCTTCCTTCCCCCTGTACACGAAGAAAAAGCAGTATAAGGAGCTGTCATAAAAATGGAAAAAATTAAAAAGATCCCGTTTGCCTTCTCGGGCGTGATGCTCGGTATGGCGGCACTCGGTAATTTGTTACAAAGTTATGGAGAAGGCATCCGTTTGGTTTTCGGCTGCGTTGCCTTTGTGATTCTAATCCTCCTTCTCTTGAAGCTCATTCTTTTCCCGAATGCGGTAAAGGAAGAACTTTCCACTCCCATCGGGGCGGGCGTTTTTGCGACCTTTCCCATGGCCTTGATGCTGTTTTCCGTATATGTGAAGTCCTTTATTCCGGGAATCTCTTTCCCGCTTTGGGTTTTTGCGAATGCAATCCACATTGTGTTGATTCTCTACTTTACGAAGACTTATATCCTTCATTTCGAAGAGAAAAACGTGCATACCGTATGGTATATCGTTTATGTCGGGATTGTTGTGGCATCCCTGACCACACCGGCATATAAGACCTTCGCTTACGGGCAGGCTGCTTTTTATTTCGGTTTCGTTGCTTTACTGATTTTACTTTGCGTAGTTACCAAGCGTTATGCGAAGCTTCCCGTGCCGGATCCTGCAAAGCCTCTGATGATGATTTATGCTGCGCCGATGGCACTCTGCACGGCAGGCTATATTCAGGCTTTTCCGGAGAAGAATAAGAGCTTTGTCCTGTTCTTACTGGTGGCAACTTCCGTGATTTACCTGTTTGCCCTCTTTAAGAGCGTACAGTTCCTGCGCTTCCCCTTCTATCCGAGCTATGCAGCTTTCACCTTCCCCTTCGTGATTTCCGCGATTGCGACGAAGCAGTGCTTTGTGGTACTGACAAAGATGGGGATGAATGTCGCCTTTTTACAGCCCGTGGTTTTAGTGGAGACGATTATTGCGGCAGTATTTACGATTTATGCCTGCTTACGGTATTTCCAGTTTATCCTTGCGGAGAAGTAGGAGAACGGCGCTTCGCCGTTGCCAGTGCTAAACTGCTTTAGGTTTATAAAAGAAATAGAATACGCCCCAAAGAAAAAGTGCCCAGACGGGCACTTTTTTGTTCATAATTACTTCCGTTTTTAAAACTACTTTGAATACTTTGCTTTTATTCGTAAGAAAAGGTTTTATATAAAATTTACACATATAGAAGCGAAATCCTTTGTTATAAATATAGGTTTTATATAAAACCTATTATCAAATCAAATGAAAATTGCTATAGTTGAGAAGTAGGGAGGTATGACATCATGAAGAAATCAAAGAAGGGATTCTTCCTATTTATGGCACCGGCTTTAGTTGCTTTTACTTTGGTCCAATTGATTCCTACGGTGATGGGAATTGGTTACTCTTTTACAGATTGGAATGGGATCAGCAAAGCTAAGCATTTTGTAGGGGTGCAGAATTATATAACAATACTGACAAGCGATTTGTCGTTTAGAAATGCATTTATTTTTACCTTTTTATTTTCTGTGTGTGCGGTTATTTCAGTAAATCTGATTGGCTTTGTCTTGGCTACACTGGTTACACAAAGAATAAAAGGTGTAAATTTTTTACGTGGAATCTTTTTTATGCCAAACTTGATTGGCGGAATTTTACTGGGATTTACTTGGCAGTTTATATTTGTGCAGGTTTTTGAAGCAATAGGGAAAAAACTGGGTATTTTGTGGCTTAGGGGATGGCTTACAGATCAGCGAACCGGATTTTTGGGATTACTGATTGTTGTGACCTGGCAATTATCGGGATACATGATGATGATTTATATTGCGCAGTTGCAGAACATTCCTGAAGATGTATTGGAAGCTGCAGAACTGGATAATGCAGTAGGTTGGAATAGAATGCGCTATATTATCCTACCTCTTATGATGCCTGCCTTTACGATTGGATTATTTTTATCCATTTCAAACGCCTTTAAACTTTTTGACCAGAATCTTTCTTTGACAGGTGGAGGTCCGGTTAACAGCACGCAGATGCTTGCGCTGAATATTTATACTACGGCTTTTGGAGAGAATAGATTCGGCCTCGCCCAAGCAAAGGCTGTAATTTTCATGATTGTGGTAATGGCCATTTCGGTTATTCAACTTTCCATTACGAAGAGAAGGGAGGTTGAAGCATAATGAAAAGTAAGCGGGTAATAAAGCGACTTTCTATCATGGCAGTAGGTTTTGTCTTGGCACTACTGTTTGTATCTCCCGTATTTATTCTTGTTAATAGCTCCTTTAAGTCGTTGCAGGATATCTATATAAATGTTCTTGCTTTACCGAAACAACTCTCTTTTCAGAATTATACTAAGGCTTTTAAAGAGATGGATTATGTAAAAGCATTTATGAATTCTTTTGCAATAACGTGTATTTCTACGGCTTTGATTATTTTAATTTCTTCCATGGCGGCATGGGTGCTTGTACGGTATAAGACAAGAACCAGCAAAATTCTGTTCCTTATGTTTGCAGCAGTCCAGTTGATTCCGTTTCAATGTGTCATGCTTCCGCTTGTGGATATTATGAGTAAATTGCATCTGATGAACAGGCCCGGTCTGGTTTTTATGTATATGGGTTTTGGATGTGCCATGTCCATCATTTTATTTCACGGGTTTATTAAAAACATTCCGATAGAGTTGGAGGAAGCGGCAATTATAGATGGATGCAATATGGTACAGACTTTTATCAATATTGTCTTACCACTGTTGAAAGGAATAATTGCCACTGTGGCGGTAATCAACGTGATGTGGATTTGGAATGATTTTCTTCTTCCTTCCCTTGTTATTAATAAGAATGGCATGCAGACACTGCCGCTTCGTACTTATCTCTTCTTTGGACAATTTACAAAGAAATGGGATCTTGCCACTGCGTCATTAATGCTATGCATGATTCCGATTGTGCTGTTCTACCTTAGCTGCCAAAAGTATATTGTGAAGGGAATTACGGCCGGAGTAGGAAAGTAAATCTACTATTTTGAAGGAAAGAGAAGGATTAGAATTTCAAGAAAAATCATAAATTTAACACAAGTCATTATAGAAGACTTTTGTCTTGTAAAGAACTTGTGTCAAGATAGTTTTTCAATTATAAGGAGGAAAAGATGGTGAAGAAAAAAGAGATGGCTGTACTTCTCGTTGCGGCAATTACACTTGGCATGATGAGCGGGTGTGGAAGTAAAACCGGTGCAGGAAGTGCTGAAGGGGACACAGTAACGATTAATTTGTATCAGAATAAGTCGGAAATTGCGGATCCTTTACAGAAGGTAGCTGACGCATACACGAAAGAGCATCCTAATGTAAAAATAAATGTAGAGAGCATTCAGGGGAATGACTATAATACAAACTTAAAAGCAAAGCTCATGGGAAATAATGCCGTTGATATTTTTGCATTGGGTGACAATATTACAAACATGATGGATTATGTAGAAGATCTAAGCGCAGAACCGTGGGTGAAAAATGCAGTAGATGGAAGTATTGATGATGTGACTGTTGACGGAAAGGTATATGGGCTTCCTGTCAGTGTGGAAGGTTATGGATTGGTATACAATAAGGAAATATTTAAAGATGCCGGAATTGATGCATCAACCCTTACCAGTTACGATGCAATCGACAAGGCTTTTGCCGACTTACAGGAGCAGATTGATAGTGGAAAACTGAAGGATAAGTATCCACAACTTGAAGCGGTAGAAGATTATGCAGCAAAAGAGACCTGGATTCCCGGGCTTCATACTTTGAATGTTCCTTTGTCTTGCGAATATAAAAGTGCAACAGAACTAAGAAATTCCGATGAACTGGGATTAAAATATGCAGATTCTTTAAAGGCATTGCTGGATCTTGAGACAAAATATACTCCGTCAAGAAATGATTTGTCGAAGCTGAATGCAGTGGATTATTCTACAGAAATCGGTGGAGGCCTTGCTATTGAGCGAATTGCGGTTGTACAGCAGGGAAACTGGATTGGACCGGAATTAAAAGGGATTGATGAGAAAACTGCGAATAAGATGGGGATGCTTCCTATTCCGACAAAGGGTGTAAAAGAAGACTGTATTTCCGTCGGAATTTCCATTCACTGGTGTGTAAATAAGCAGTCTGACGAAAAAGTAAAAGTAGCAGCAAAGGATTTCTTGAATTGGCTGTTTCAGTCAGATGAAGGGAAGCAACTGGTTGTGAATGAATTGGGATTTGTTCCGGCATTTAAGAATTATGAGGGAATAGAGATTTCCGATCCCCTTTCGCAAGAGGTAAAGAGATATATTGATGCCGGAAAAACAACTTCATGGGTAATGGGCGGCTTTCCTTCCGGGTTTGAGCCTAAAGCAGCAGCAGATTTTCAAGGCTATTTTAGCGGAGAATATAGTTTTGACGATATGATTTCTCACTTAAAGGCCGATTTTAAGGAATTAAAGAAATCATAGTAAAACAAAAAGAGACAAGAAAAAGCGGAATGTAAATGAAATGAGAAAGACAGGCACTCATAACTTGAGTGCCTGATGGTATACATATGGAAAAATATAGGCCTAAATTTCACTTTTCGGCAGAAAAATATATTATTAATGATCCGAATGGGTTGGTGTATTATGAAGGAGAATATCACCTGTTTCATCAATATAACATACAGGAGGAAATCTACTGGGGACATGCGGTGAGTAGAGATCTCATTCATTGGAAGAGACTTGCCAATGCCATTGCACCGGATGAACATGGACAAATATGGTCGGGAAGTGCTGTTGTAGATGAAGAAAATCACAGGCTGGCTGCTTTTTTTACTTACTGTGAGCGGGGAACAGAAAAGCAAAGCCAGGGCTTGGCTTTTAGCTATGATAAAGGACGAAGCTGGGAAAAATATGAGAAGAATCCGGTTCTTACAGAGGAGAGAAAAGATTTTCGAGATCCTAAAGTTTTTCGCTATAAAGATAAATGGGTGATGGTTGTTACCGGAGGGGATTGTGTCCTTCTTTATGAGTCTAAAGACCTGATTCATTGGAAACAGATATCTTCTTTTAGCGGGACTGAGTCAGACCATGTCGGTACGTGGGAATGCCCGGATCTTTTTCCGTTAAAAGTACAGGACTCCGAAGAAAAAAATGGATTCTTATCATCAGTGTAAATAACGGCTCTCCTGCAGGTGGTACCGGAATGAAGTATTTTATCGGAGAGTTTGATGGAATCAGTTTTAGACCGGATGAGGAAAAGCAGGAAGGGCATTGGCTGGACTACGGGAAGGACTTTTATGCGGGTGTAAGTTGGAATAATCTTCCGGATGACAGAAGGTTGATGATTGCCTGGGCTGATAATTGGCAGTATCGAGATTTCTTACCGACCAGTCCCTTTAAAGGACAGATGTCCTCTATAAGGGAATTAAAATTGAAAAAAAGAGGAAGCAAATTTTATCTGACGCAGATTCCGATAGAAGAGATGTGTGCACTTCGGAAAAATAAGCAAGAAATGCATAAAATGAAAATGGGAGCGGGAGAAGAATGGACACTTAAGGATTGCTCGGAGGCATTGGATTTGGAGCTTTATTATCCTACAAACAAAATGGGCGCTTCCTCGTTTGGAATCAGAGCAGTAACAGGACAGGGCAAACAATTGGAGATTCTTTTTTCAAAGGAGGAACGTTCCTGCACTGTAGATAGAATGAATACAGGACTAAATCCCCATGAAAATTTTCCTGGGAAATATAAAGCGAAAGTTGACTTTGAAAAAGAATATCTAAATCTAAGATTGATTCTGGATGTTTCGCAGTCAGAACTCTTTATAAATGATGGAGAACTGGTTTTTTCCAATCTTATTTTTCCGGAAGAACCTTATCAACTTAAGCTTTTTGCTGAAGGTGGAGACTTGGAAATTGAGAGAAGTGCAATTTATGAATTGACCGGAGATGTAATTAACTAGACTGATTTCGTCACATAATGACTTCAATTAAGCGAAGAAAAAGCGTGAAGGATACAGAATGATGATTATAAGAGAGATTGCCGAGCAGGCAGATGTAAGTATGACCACTGTCTATAATGTTTTACATGGCAATGTAAAGAAAGTATCAAAAGAGAATACAAAAAAGATTCAAAAACTTTTGGATGAATACCATTATGTTCCCAAATTAGGGCTTCGTGCTTTGAAGAATAACAGCTCCAAAATCATCGGAGTTGTTATTCATTCTTCGCGTTATTATGAGAATTCTGCTATTTCAGACACATTTTACAGCCATATCATTGGCGCAATGGAAGAAATGCTTCGTAAAGCCGGATATTATATGATGCTATATGCAGCGCAAAACTTAGAAGAGATTTTTCATATGGCATTGGCGTGGAATGTAGACGGACTCATAGCCATTACTTTCACCTACAGGGACTATATAAAGCTGAAAACGCTGGTAAATAAACCGATTGTTGCTATTGATCTGATTAATAAAGAAAATTCGGATTATGTCAATGTGGGACTGCAGGATAAAAAAGGTGGCTATATTATGACGAAATATCTTCTGGAAAAAGGATACGAGTCAATTTATGTATGTGCTCGGAAGAATATAGGCGTTGATCACGAGCGTTGGTTGGGCTATAGAGAGGCGTGGAAAGAAGCGGGAAAAGAATTTCTTTCAAATGATTTTCTTTGTCTTTATGAAACAGAACAAAGGAGAAATGAAAATTATAAAATGATGAGTAGGTTTGCAGGAAAAAAAACCGCATTCTTCTTTCTGGCGGATGCATTTGCAGTAGAAGCGATGCATTATTTTCATGATTTGGGAATCAAAATACCGGAAGACATCGGCATTGCAGGTTTTGACGGCAATATTTTAGGAAAATATTGTTATCCGAGATTAACGACTGTCTATCAGGATGTATCAGAGAAAGGAAGAATGGCAGTAAAATTAATGATCGATCTTTTGGAGAAGCGATTGTTAGACGGACTGGATGTAAGCCGCCCGGTAACACTGATTCCGGGTCATTCAACATGAGAAAGCCATCAACACGTTTTGTCCTATAACTCTAAGATTACGATGTAGACCATATTGAGATGTAAAAAGAAAAGAGAGGAGATTCCTCTCTTTTTTTGTGGACTATTGTTGTCTTAAATTTTCTGGTTCTGGGTGTGTACTAAACAAAATAACCCAATAAGACTTACCATTCCCATCAACATAATATCCGGAACCAAAAGTTAGAAACTCTCTATCCAACATTAATTCATTATGCTGCTTACTTACATAAAAAGCATGAAAGGCATCTTTTGGAGTCTTCGGTCCTTTTGTAATAATTTCACCATTAACACCATATCTACTAGCTAGTTCACCATTCGGTCTAATATGAGACATCCGTACACTTAATTCTTCAGCCCTAATCTGTGCCATTTCGTTTAGATAGTCATTTTCTTCCAAAGAGTTCAAACCTTTTTTTTCTCTGTATTTGTTCACTCTTCTTAAAAGATCTGCACGATATTCGTCTTGTCTTTCATTAAAATCTTCAATACTTTGATTTTTCTCATTGTTTCTTGTTTCGCTAAGATTATTATTTTTTGTTTCTGTGAAAGTATTGCTTACAGCGTCAGTGTTGTTATTCGTATTATTCTGAGAAATCAAATTCGCACTTTTAGTTTGGACAATGTTATCAACCGTCCAAGCCCCGTTTTCATTTACAGTAAACCTATCCGGCGTAATGGCATTTTCAAACATCCATCCATTTTCATCAAAACAGTAACACTCTGCAATGCCGTCATGATTGCCGTCAATCCATTGCCAAGAGGACTTGTAGTAATTTCCGTTTCCAAGATCATACCACCATGCATTTTTAGAATTCCCCTTTACCCAGTCTGCTTTAGCGGTTCCGGAAAGAAGAAAGACGAAACTCATGAAGGCGCAGAGTAAGCCCGGTAAGATACAGAGCGAGTTTCCCGGGCTATGCATAAGATTCTTCGGCGCACGGAAAAGCCTTGCTTTTTCCCTTGTTTTCTTTTTCATTGCATTCCTCCTTGTTTCCGCATCGAAAAAGGAAGGATAAGAGAAGCGCCTTCCCATGCCTTTCCTATCGGCAGAAAAGAAAAAAATATAAAAGGGGAGGGGAAAATGGCGGAAAGCCGAAGGAAACGCTCAGCGGTCTTTTCAGCGGGCATTGCTGAAAGCGGGAAAAAGCATTATCATAGAGAAAGAAAAGCGGGTATCCCGTAGGGACGCCGGAAAAGGAAAGGAGAAACAATGAGCCCATTCTCATTTAACCACTTTAACTTTAATGTACTGGATTTGGAAAGAAGTATGAAATTCTACGAAGAGGCACTGGACCTTCACGAACTGAGCAGAAATGAAAGGGATGATTTTATCATTGTCTTTTTAGGGGACGATTCTACGGACTTCCGTCTGGAGCTAACGTATATGAAGGATAGAACAGAGCCCTATGATCTCGGGGAGCAGGAGTACCACCTCGCACTTCGCACGGAGGATATGGGAGCTGCCCATGCGCTCCATGAGAAGATGGGCTGTATCTGCTTTGAAAATCATGGTATGGGCATTTATTTCATTGAAGATCCGGACGGCTACTGGATTGAAATCATTCCGGACAGAACGAAGCCCATTACATGGCAGTAGAAGAAGGAAAGAGAGAAGACGGATAGAGAGTAGAAGCATAAAGAGTAGAAGGGCAGAGAGCATAAGGGAAGAGCGTGGTTTTACGGCTTCCGAATAGGAATGCGAAGGGGAGAGATGGATTTATTTAGCTATCAGGCAGAGAAAAATCAAGAGAAAATGGCGCCACTTTCCGTGCGGATGCGTCCCGGAAATTTGGAAGAGTTTGTCGGTCAGGAGCACATTATCGGGGAAAATAAATTGCTTTCCCGCTTAATTCGGGCAGACCAGCTGCAATCTCTCCTTTTTTTCGGTCCGCCCGGAACAGGGAAAACTTCTCTTGCGAAGCTCATTGCAAACCATACGAAGGCGGAATTTATCCAAATCAATGCCACTACCGCCGGAAAAAAGGATATGGAGGAAGCGGTGAGTCGCGCAAAGGAGAATTTGGGAGGCTACGGCAGAAAGACCATACTCTTTGTGGACGAGATTCATCGCTTTAATAAGGCACAGCAGGATTATTTGCTCCCCTTTGTGGAAGAGGGAACAGTGATTCTCATTGGAGCGACAACCGAGAATCCTTATTTTGAGGTGAATTCCGCCTTGCTTTCCCGCTCCCGTCTTTTTGAACTAAAACCTTTATCCAAGGAAGCTTTGTCACACCTTACAGACGAGGCCTTGTCGGATAAGAAGAGAGGGCTCGGGAATTTCCGGACTAGCCTTTCGGAGGAAGGGAAGGAATTTTTACTGGAAAATGCTTTGGGTGATGCCAGAGTGCTTTTAAACACGCTGGAGCTTGCCGTTCTCAGTACGAATCCCGATTCCGACGGCGTTATCCGCCTTAGTAAAGAAAATATCGGCGAATGTATGCAAAAGAAGCTTCTTCGCTATGATGACAGTTCGGAGCACTACGATACGATTTCCGCCTTTATTAAATCCATGCGGGGAAGTGATCCCGATGCTACGGTGTATTATCTTGCAAAAATGCTCGAATCCGGAGAGGACATCCGCTTTATAGCAAGAAGAATTATGATTTGCGCTTCGGAGGATGTGGGGAATGCGGACCCGCAGGCACTTGTTCTTGCCGTGAACGCTTCTCTTGCGGTGGAGCGGGTGGGAATGCCGGAGGCACAGATTATTCTTACCCAGGCAGCCTGCTATGTTGCGACGGCCAAGAAGTCCAATGCCGCGGTGAAGGCGATTTTTGCGGCCAATGATGTAGTTAGAAAGAAGGGAAATTTGGAAATTCCTTCTTACCTTAGAGATGCGCATTACAGCGGGCATGAAAAGCTCGGAAGGGGAATAGGCTATAAATATCCTCATGACTATCCGGGACATTTCGTTGAGCAGCAATATTTGCCGGAGGAAATTAAAGATTACCGTTTTTATGAGGAAGACTTTAAGAAATAATACAGAAAAAGGCAAATTTATTTTATAGAGTTCATGTTAGGATAGGGTATACAGCAATAGAGGAGGAATGGATATGAAGAAGACGATATGGTTTTGCTTGGCAGGGCTGATGCTTTTTGCTACAGCATGCGGAAAGAAAGCGGAAGATACAAAGAATACAACGCAAGCGGTTCAGGAAGAACCCAGCTCCGAGGCTTTGACGGAGAACAGTTTAAGTGCTACCGTGCAGAAGCTTGAAAACGGAAAACTGACTGTAGAAACCGGCGACGGAAAGGTGATGAACTTCGATGTGACCGGTGCCACTCTGGATAAGAACTGGGAGTTGATGCCCGGAGACGAGATAGAAATCGGCTATGAGGGCACAGAGCCGCAGGACGGAATGAAGGTGAAAAAAGTCACGGTTTCCGTTCCCTACGAGTTCACAGTGGAAGATTTTAATGATGAACAGAATTTCTACGGAGAGATTACCGCGGTAACGGATACCAGCCTTTCCGTAAAGGAAATTCCCGACTTCCGTGCAGCAGCTTTGGAGGGAGAGAATACGGAAGGAAAGAAGTATGGGGATACCGTCACCTTCCAAAGGGCAAGCTTTGAGACCGATTTGACGAAGGAGGGATTAAAAGTAGGATCGGAAATCAGTGTTTACTATCTTGGGGACTTAAACAACAATCCTCTTGCCTTCTATACGATTACGGAAGACAGTCTGGATGACGAAGCAGCGGATACCTTAAAGGTTAAGGGAACAATCGAGACCATAGATGGGGATATCTTTACCTTAAAGGGAGACGATACACATTCCTTCCGCTTTACAACGAATGGAGATGACGAACTTTTAAAAGAAGCGGAAGCCAATAAGGGGAAAACGGTAGAGGTAAGCTACAGCACCTCTCTGAAGGCCAGAGCTTCTCTTGCGGAAGCTATTAAAGTGGTAGAGTAAGGTTTTTGTCCTATAATCGGGACTTTAAAAAGGAGGCAGCGAACAATCTCGCTGTCTCCTTTTTTGTTCAGAAGCAATCTTGCTTGCAAATTGCAGGGCTTTCCATCTTGGACAAGAAAAGAACCCTCGCTTTTACAATGCACTATGTCGCATCACTGTCATACATGATGGTAAAGGGCCCGTCATTCACAAGACTTACCTTCATATCGGCCCCGAACTGTCCGTGCGCTGTCGGAATGCCTGCTTCTTCCGCTTTCTGTAGAAAATATTCGTAGAGAGCATTTGCATGTGCGGGGTCTCCGGCTTGAATAAAGCTCGGACGATTTCCTTTTCTGGTATCCGCATAGAGCGTGAACTGGCTCACGATAAGGAGTGAGCCGGAGATGTCTCTTATGGAAAGATTGGTCTTTCCGTTTTCATCCTCGAAGAGGCGGGCATCCAGAATTTTTTTCAGCATCTTATCGGCTACGGCTTCCGTATCTTGATTGTTGACACCCAAAAGAATGAGATATCCTCTCTCAATACTTCCCAAACTTTCGCCTGAAACGGAAACCGAGGCGGAAAGAACTCTTTGTACTAAACAACGCATAATCTACTCCTTACTTAAACTGACGGATTGTTTCATTATATTGAAAACCGATGCTTTCCAGCTGTTCTTTTAGGGACTCTATAGAGATGTTCTCTTCCTTGCAGAACTCTTCCAAGTCGGTAAATTCATCTCGGAGCTTCGTGTTCACAAAGCTGAGGAGAATCATGGGGTCTTTGGGCAGGCTCATTTTATTTCTTCTTCCTTTCCTGTTTTTTAGCCATGTCATCTACGATTTTTTCAATCTACTGTTTCTTCAAATAGACATCAAAGGCCAGTAAGCTCAGGGTACAAAATTTTTGCAAGTCTTGTCGTTCCTCTTCGGGTAGGTTTTCAAAAAGGGGATCCTTTTCCGAGAAGGAGTTTTTGGCCTTTTCAAAGCTTTCCTCCACATCCGCCATGACATTTTGCATCTCTATATTGGCAAAGGAAAAGATTTCCTCATAAATGTCCTTCAGCTGCGGGCTTTTTGTGCTGTAAAAGTAATTTTCATTTAAAGGACGAAGGATGGTTTCGATATCGGAAAGACTCAGCATACTTTTGTAGTAATAGATAAAAAGTAAAATCAGCATGTGATTCTTGTTGTAGCGTTTCCGTACAGGCGGAGGAAGAATTTTGTTTTTGGCATAATTATTAATCATGGTTTTGGTGAGCGCTTTATCTTCTTTGTGGCGCCGCATGGAGGAGAGGTGTTCATCCATGAAACCGGTGACCTGATCCATGTAGAGTTCTAAAGAAGGAAGGGCATTTCCGTGCACATGATGTAAATTACGTAAGTATTCTATTAACTCCTTTAATAATTTTTCGTCCATGCAAAAAGTATAGCATAGAAAAATACCTTAACAAGGGAAAAACAGCTGAACAAGGAGAAAAACAGCTGAACAAGAGAAAAATGGCCGAACAAAGAGAAAAACAGCTGAACAAGGAGAAGAACAGCATCATAAGACATAAGAGAAAAACGGGGAGCGGGAGAAGAGAAGACTAGAGAAAAAAGAAAGTTTTAGGAGAGATGAACTTTGAACGGTTTTGTAAAAGAACTAAAAATGGTACAATACCGAGGCGGTACTATTCCAAACAAATGCGGAGCGAAATCGGTAACACTTGATTGCGTTTCCGCGAGGAAAGGGGATTTCATGGATTTAGAGGCCATTTTAAATAAAGAACAGGCAGAGGCGGTACGCCATACGGAAGGACCTCTTTTGGTTTTAGCAGGTGCAGGGTCCGGAAAAACCAGGGTTTTAACGCATAGGATTGCGTACCTGATTGAGGAGAAAGGGGTATTTCCCTCTCATATTTTAGCCATTACTTTTACCAATAAAGCCGCCAAGGAAATGCAGGAGCGTGTAGCAAAGCTCCTTCCTTTAGAGAGCGGCGGAGTTTGGGTGTCTACCTTTCACAGCATGTGTCTAAGGATTTTAAGAAGAGACATTTCCCTTCTCGGTTACGGAACGGATTTTTCCATCTATGATACGGATGACCAGCGTACCCTTATGCGCCAGATTCTGAAAGAGAGAAAGATTGATTCGAAAACGCTTCGGGAAAGAGCGGTACTGTCTCAGATTTCTCAGACGAAAAACAGAGGGGGCAATGCTGAGGACTATCTGAAGGAAAGCGAAGGAGATTATATCAGCAAGCTGATTTATGATTGTTTCACTCTTTATGAGGAGAAGATGAAAAAGAACAATGCCTTGGATTTCGACGATCTTCTCTTAAAGACCCTGGATTTGTTTCAGGATTTTCCGGAGGTACTTTCCCGGTATCAGGAGCGCTTCCGCTACATCTTGGTAGATGAGTATCAGGACACCAATGATGTACAGTTCCGCCTGATTTATGCACTTGCGAAAAAGTATCAGAACATCTGCGTTGTGGGGGATGATGATCAGAGCATTTACCGTTTCCGCGGAGCAAATTTGGAAAATATCCTTTCCTTTGAGTCCCAATTCCCCTCCTGCCATACTGTAAAGTTGGAGCAGAATTATCGTTCCACCGCGCCGATTCTCGATTTGGCCAATGCGGTCATTGCGGAAAATCCCCGTCGTAAAGAAAAGAAACTCTGGACAGAGAAAAAAGAAGGAAAAAAGGTTGTATTCAGGGAGTATGAGAGCGGAGAAGAAGAGGCCAGAGAGGTCATTAAAACCATACGGGGGAAAGGACTCTTGTACAAGAATTTTGCGATTCTTTACAGAACCAATGCGCAGTCTCGTCTTTTTGAGGAACAATGTATCAATTGGAACATTCCCTATCAGATTGTGGGAGGGGTCAATTTCTATCAGCGTAAAGAGATAAAAGACATTCTTGCCTTTATGAAACTGATGGTTAATACCAAAGATGATGTGGCATTTCGGCGTGTCATCAATGTTCCGAAAAGGGGGATTGGAGATGCAAGTCTTGCCAAACTGGAGGATTACGGAGTAAATTTGGGCGGTTTTTCCCTGATGGAATCTCTTCCTTTTGCAAAGGCTGCGGGACTTTCCGGAAAGGCCTTATCCGAAATCCATAAATTTGAGGAAATGGTGGAAGGCTGGAAAGAAGAAGCGCTGGATACACTTATTGAACGAATTTTGAAGGATACGGCCTATGAAGCGGATTTACAGTCCGAGGGAGCCATTGAGGCGGAAAGCCGGATGGAAAATATTCATGAGTTGGAGGGCAAGCTTTTTTCTTATATTCGGGAAAATGGAGAAGAGGCAAGTCTTTCCGCCTTCCTGGAAGAAGTTTCTCTTCTTTCGGACTTGGACAGAAGCGATTTAACGGAAGATAAAATCACAATGATGACGCTGCACGGTGCCAAAGGGCTGGAATTTCCCGTTGTATTTCTGGTCGGTTTAAGCGACGGACTCTTCCCGAGTTCCATGAGTTTTGGAAATGAAGAGGAAATGGAAGAGGAAAGACGTCTTTGCTATGTGGGAATTACTCGTGCCGAGGAAGAGCTTTATCTCAGTTCAGCCAGAAAAAGAATGGTAAACGGACAGAGTCAGTACTTCAAAATCAGTCGTTTTTTTGAGGAGCTTTCGGATGAATTGATGGAGAAGAATTTGCTTTTTACCCCGAAGCGTTCGGAAGAGGAGCTCTTTATGGAGGAAAGCGGACGTTCTTACTATAACAGCTACTTAAACAACGCCCGGTCTTCCATTCTCACCTACCAGGGAAGGAGCGGCGGAGGTTTTTCCGGAGGAAACAGCTACGGAGAAAAAAGAGCGGGAGAGAAGAAAAATGCTTTCGGCAGCCTGGACAGCTTAAAGCAGTCGGGACTTTTACAGAAAGGCTTTGCATCCGCCGGAAAAGAAAAGCCGGATTATAAAGAGGGAGACCGTGTGTCACACATGAAGTTTGGAGAGGGCACGGTACTTAGTCTGGAGGAAGATAAGAAGGATTATCTTGTCACGGTTCTTTTCGATAAGGCAGGACAAAAGAAAATGATGGCAGGCTTTGCCAAACTACAGAAGCTGTAAAAAATCAAAATAGTTTTCTTGGCAATATAGGTCTAAATGTGGGGCACGCTTTCGCTAGCTTCGCCACGTAGCGGATACTAAGCGAAAAACTTCGATTCTCTTGTTTTTCGCAAGTACCGACGGGCTCAGACTACCCCTCATTTAGACCTATATTGCCGAAAATCTATTTATTATTTTGATTTTTTACAGCCCCTTTAGAAAAATAGGAAATTAGATCCTATAAATCATATCTTCCCAGATTTCACCGCCCCATACGGACGGCGAAGTGCCGATATGCTCGAAGCCCATATCTTCATAAAAAGGAATGTAATGAGCATGGCAGGTGAGAAAAACTTTTTCCGTGCCGCGTTCTTCTTCTTTTTTCAGATAACGCTCCATAATTTTGGAAGCAATCCCTTTTCCGCGATATTCGGGAAGGACTTCCAAGCTAAGGAGATAACAATGCTTAGCGTCTTTTTCGTGTAGAGAAGCGTCAGTAAAGAATTTATCCAGGAAACAATCGGAAGAAGAGTGAATCCCGCTTAAGTAACCGGCAATTTTTCCGTTCACTTGGTCAAAAGCAATTAAATAATCCTCCGGGGCCTTTTCTACCCGATTTTTAACATCCTCGTAACTGTTCGCTTCATTTTCAGGGAAACAAATTTTTTCCATTTCCCAGAGTACCTTTACGTCATCTGTTTCCGCTGCACGAAACAGATAACGACCATCCGTATACATAGAACCCTCCTTATTTGCTTTTTCTATAGCATAACAAAGAAGCAAGAGAAAAGGCAAGCCCGGGAGAAAACGGAGAGAAGAATAAGCGGGACTTTCCGCTGTTTTCGGCGCTTCCTAAGGACTTGCCATGTTGTTTCTTCCTATATTTTGTGCTAAACTCTGTTTCGTTATCTTAATGGGAAAGAAAGGCGTTTTGCAGCGGTACTTTTGCATCGCAACAGACGTTTTGCGGTTTCCCATTTTTCATCCAGTGTGTTCGAGACCTTCCACACTTAAAACAAAACTAAAGGAGAAAAAATGCATTTTCAAGACAAGAGAACTAAGATGATGACGGAGGCTGCCATTATCGCAGCGGTATATGTGGCGTTGGTGCTGCTCTTTAAGCCAATCAGTTTCGGAGCGATACAATTTCGTATTGCGGAGGCGCTTTGTATTCTGCCTTTTTTCAGTTTTTCCGCAGTACCCGGCTTGGCTCTAGGCTGCCTTCTCGGAAACTTCTTTTCGGGAGCGGCTATGCCGGATGTGATTTTCGGAACTTTGGCAACTCTTTTGGCGGCGATTTTCAGCTATAAGCTTAGAAATGTGAGCAAATGGCTGGTTTGCATTCCGCCTATTTTGGCAAATGCCATCATTGTTCCCTTTGTATTACAGTATGCATACGGTGTACCGGATGCGTATTATTTCTTATTTGCCACGGTGGGAGCGGGAGAGGTTCTGGCTGTGGGGATTTTAGGAAATATTTTACTTTTGGCGTTGGAGAGCAGAAGAGAAGTTATTTTCAGGACACAGTAAAGGATTCCGCTTCGAGTTCGGTCCGGAGATTTCCGATCGATGGAATTTGCAGAAGGAAATTTACTATTTTTACTATTCCTAGAGGGATTTCCTTTTTAACAGGAGGGCATATGTACGATATTCATTTTGATCGACCCATATGGGTGCATTTTATCGGGATTGGAGGTATCTCCATGAGCGGTCTTGCGGAAATATTGCATGACCGCGGTTTTACCGTAAGCGGATCGGATATGAAGGCTTCTCCTTTAACGGATCATCTAAAGTCCTTGGGAATACAAGTTTCCGTGCCGCAGAGCCCGGATAATGTAAAAAGCGGAATAGAGCTGTGCATTTATACTGCCGCAATTGCAGAAAGTAATCCCGAATTCCAAGAGGTAAAACGGCAGGGTATTCCCACAATGAGTCGTGCAGAGCTTCTGGGCAGAATCATGAAAAACTACAAGGAAGCCATTAATGTTTCCGGGACACATGGAAAGACGACGACGACCTCGATGATTGGCGAGATTCTGCTGGAAGCCCAAATGGATCCGACTATTACGGTGGGAGGAATGATGAAGGATATCGGAGGAAACCTGAGGGTGGGAAAATCCGATGTGTTTTTGGCGGAAGCCTGCGAATACACCAATTCTTTCCTTTCTTTTTTTCCGACGATAGAGGTTGTTTTAAATGTTGAGGCGGACCACCTGGATTTCTTCAAGGATATCAATGAAATTCGGCAGTCTTTCCGAAAGTTTATTGAAAAGCTGCCGGAGAACGGAATCCTGGTTTTCAATAAGGATATTCCGCATTCCGAGTATTTTCTGGAAAATCTTCCCGGAAGAAAAATTATCACTTTCGGACATAATAATGCGGATTATACCGCAAACTTCATTTCTTATGATCACTTTGCCCATCCCACGTATACCCTTTTTGAAAGAGGAGAGGATAGAGGACAAGTTACTCTTGGAGTGACGGGAGAACATAATATCTATAATTCTCTCTCTGCCATTGCGGTTGCCAGAGCCATCGGCATTCCATTAGAAACGATAAAAGATGCATTGGCTTCTTTTGGAGGGACGGATCGTCGATTCCAGAGAAAGGGAACTTTGAACGGCTTTACGATTATCGATGATTATGCACATCATCCGCAGGAAATAGCCGCCACCATAGCTACCGCAAAGAAATATGTGCATAAGAGACTCTGGGTGGTTTTTCAGCCTCATACCTATTCCCGAACCTTGGCATTGATGGATGATTTTGCGGGGGCTCTCTCCCAAGCGGATGAAATCATTTTGGCAGACATTTATGCAGCACGAGAAAAAAATACGGTGGGAGTCAGTTCCGATGATCTTAGAAAGTTGATGCTGTCACAAAATACCAATGTTTACTATATTCCGGACTTTCCGTCCATCGAGAAATTCATTCTTTCCCATGTCAAGGAGGGGGATCTCTTGATTACGATGGGAGCGGGAGACATTGTGAATGTGGGAGACCACCTGCTGAGCCTTCCGGGAGCGGAAAAGGCGGAAGACTGGAGAAGCTGAGCGAGATAAAGGGAGCAAAAAAATGGGAGCTTTGCAAAAGTATAAGGGGAAAATTTTAAATTATCTGCAGATTATTGTGGGCTGTTTTATTACAGCTTTTGCGGTGAACAGCATTTTGATACCGAATAAGCTTTCCACCAGCGGGGTAACCGGAATTTCCCAGATGGTTCAAAGTTTTACCGGCATTAACTACAGTTATATTTACTACTTCTTCAGCATTACCATCCTGATTCTGGCATTTTTCTGCCTGAAGCGGGAAGAGTTTATGAAGATTATCTTTGTATCTTTCCTTTACCCGACACTTCTGGTTTTAACAAGAATGTTTCACTTTGTATTCGTACAGGGAGAAATGTTTCTCGTTTGTATTTATTTTTCTCTGTTTTACGGTTTTGGATCCGGACTGGTCCTTCGTGCGGGAGTAACCTTCGGCGGAACGGATACTGTTGCGCGGATTCTGAACCGGAAAATTTTTAAGAATGTTGCATTGAGCCGTATTATGTTGATTTTAGACGGCAGCATCCTGATTTCTTTGGGCTTTGTATTCGGTAAGAATGTGGCACTCTATGCTTTGGTTAACCATGTGATTTGCATTTATATTATGGATTACATGCTTTTCGGTTTCCGTCAAAAGTTATACAAGGCACAGATTATTCCTTTCGACAATGCAGACAGCGAAGAAATTGCAAAGTATATTCTTGGAATCGGAAGAGGGGTGACCATTCATAAGGTTGTGGGGGCGTATACACACTCTGATAAGACGATGCTTTCCTCCATTGTGTCTCCGAGACAGTCTGCCTTGATTCGTTCTTTCCTTGCTGAACATTATCCCAAAAGCTTTATGGAAGTATCTCCTATCGTGACTGTTTACGGAATTGGAGAACGTTTTATCCGGATTCAGGGGGAGGATTAAAGATAAATCTTCTTTTTCCGCAAGAAAAATCGTTCTCACTTCGATATAAATCTACATACAAAGAAATAATACAACGATTTTCGCTATTCTTTCCGATGAGACAAGCAAGCTACTATAGCTGATAAG
Source organism: Oribacterium sp. oral taxon 108 str. F0425 (assembly GCF_000214455.1). Classification (NCBI taxonomy): domain Bacteria; kingdom Bacillati; phylum Bacillota; class Clostridia; order Lachnospirales; family Lachnospiraceae; genus Oribacterium; species Oribacterium sp. oral taxon 108. Next base: position 187,633 of record NZ_AFIH01000001.1, read on the forward strand.
AGAAACAAAAGCCGGAGAAATTTCCGGAGTTTAGGCTATAGGAGAAAATGGAAATGGGACGGGCTGAGTTACAGGGAAAGGAACGGGAACAGTACAGCTGGAAGAGTAAAAAGCTGGATTATACTCTTGTTGGAAAACAGATCAAAAAATACAGGATATTAAAAAATTTGCGGCAGAAGGATTTGGCGGAACTGGTCTTTGCTACAACCAATACCATTTCTCGTATAGAGATAGGCAATACAGGCTGCAGTTTGGAACTTCTTCTGGCCATTTCCGATGTCTTGGAAGTGAGTCCGGATGCGCTCTTATTCGGAAACTTTAATCCTCTTTACAGCCGTTTTTATCCTTACTTTTGGCAAATGAAGGAAGCCATATTTCGAAAGGTGGAAGAGTCTTTGCAGGAGGGCTTCCGGGAGATGGAGCAGAAAGAAGCTCTTTTTTCCGTAGAGAAAGATTTTCATGATTGGATAGCGCGAATCGGTCAAACGGAAAAAGTGGCGGAAAGGCCGGATTCGGAAGAACATTTCGGAGGAAATACTCCTTCGGAAGAGGAAGACCCGGGGAAAGAGGGGGAATACGACGATACGGGGAATTCTTATTTTTATTCTTCTTTAGAGGCTATCCCTAAGAGCAGTGAGCCGGAAGTTGAAAATGGAGAAGAAGGAAACGAAGCGGATAAGACGCAGGAATGGAAGGCTGCTATTGGCGGAAGAAAGAAGAAAAGCAGCTGGCTTCTCGATGAGTGGACAAAGGAAACAAGGAAGAAAAGAGAAGAGGAAGAGCGTGCCAGAAGAAGCGGCATCCGGGAGGAAATAAGAAAGGAAAAGGAGAGAATCCGCCGGCTGGAAGAGGAAACGGCGGAAGCCAAGGCGAAACTTGCAGAAAAAGAGAGGCGAGAAGAGTCCTTTTCCTATGCTGCGGACAGCTTTCTCTTTCCTAAAAAAGAACTGGCAGAATCCGGAAAGATGGAGCAGGAAGAGGGAAAGAAGCTTAAAAAAGAAAAGGCGGAAAAAGTGCAGCAAAGAATACGCCTGAAAAAAACGGAAGAGTAGGAATCGGCAATTTCTTGCGCTTTTTAAGAAAAAGCACTATAATTACAGGACACTCTACTAGGGAGTGTCCTTTTTGTTGTTTAAAAAGAGTGAGAAACGGAGCGATAGAGTAGGATTATATTTTGCCATTTCGGACGGTATATTTTTCAAAACAATAAAAGTAAAAGAGCAAAATCAAAAGAACAAAAGAAGAAAAGAAAAAAACAGTTGAGGTCTAATATGGATGAAGTATTCATCATGCGGGGAGGAAAAGCTCTTCGCGGAGAAGTGGTTATAGGAGGAGCAAAGAATGCGGCGCTCGGGATAGTGGCCGGTGCTTTGCTTACGGAAGACAGGGTTACCATTGAGAACCTACCCGATGTGCGGGACGTAAATGTTATGCTGGAAGCGCTAAAGGAGATTGGTGCAGATGTGCAAAGAATCGATGCACACACTGTTGCCATTGAAGCTAAAAACCTGCATATCCATAGCATTGATGACGAATATATCCGAAAGATACGCGCTTCTTATTATTTTATCGGCGCGCTACTCGGGAAATACCATGAGGCTACCGTCCCTCTTCCGGGGGGATGCGCTATCGGACAGCGCCCCATAGACCAACATTTAAAGGGATTCAGAGCACTTGGCACTAAGGCTGAGATTGAAAACGGCTATTTGGTGGCAAAGGCGGAGGACGGACTTATCGGAAGTCATATTTATCTGGATGTGGTTTCTGTAGGGGCAACGATTAATATCATGCTTGCCGCTGCGTTGGCGGAGGGCTTAACCATTGTGGAAAATGTGGCGAAAGAACCGCATATTGTAGACGTGGCAAACTTTTTAAACAGCATGGGGGCCAATATCCGCGGTGCCGGAACGGATACAATTCGAATCAAAGGGGTTCGAAGACTGCACGGTACGACTTATGCCGTTATTCCGGATCAGATAGAAGCCGGAACCTTTATGTGCGCGGCGGCCATTACCAGGGGAGATGTGCTGGTTAAGAATGTCATTCCGAAGCATATGGAATCCATTTCCGCGAAGCTTCTGGAAATGGGAAATACGATTATTGAATATGATGAAAGCATTCGGGTTATCGGGAAGCTGGAGCAGCAGTCTACCGATGTAAAGACCCTGCCCTATCCGGGGTTTCCGACCGATATGCAGCCGCAGATTTCCGCTACATTGGCTTTGGCGAAGGGAAATGCGGTTGTTACAGAGTCTATCTTTGAAAATCGCTTTAAATATGTAGACGAATTAACCCGTATGGGAGCAACCATCAAGGTAGAAGGAAATGTCTCCGTTATCGAAGGGCAAAAGAGCCTGTCCGGCGCTTCGGTAAATGCTTTGGATCTTCGTGCCGGAGCGGCTCTTGTTCTTGCGGGACTTGCTGCGCAGGGGATCACGGTCGTGCATGATATCGGTTATATTCAAAGAGGCTATGAGCATTTTGAAGAAAAACTGCAGGGTCTGGGCGCGGACATTTGCCTTGCTGAAAATGAAAAAGACCAGAAGAAGTTCAGATTGCAGGTTGTTTAAGGCTCATTCCGCCTGATAGCAGTTTGCGTACTCCAGGAAATAAGCCACACCGTATTTTAATACGGACTCTTCAATCTGGAAGTAGGGACTATGCTGAGGAGAGCGTAAGGCCTCCTCTTCTTTTCCTACCCCCAAAACCAAGAAGGCTTTCGGATTCTCATACTTTGCGAAATCTTCTCCGCCGGTAATAAAGGGAAGAGTTTGGATTTTATCCTTGGGAAATACATGCTTAAGAGCCTTTTGCCCGGTGAGAACCGCTTCTTCATCATTTATGGTGACGGGCGGTCCCGGAAAATAGCTCACCTTAATTTCCGCTCTGGTTTCCAAAGCAATGCCTTCCGCAAGTCTTTCCAAGATGTGAGGATATTCTTCGCGTTGCGCGGGATCGGAAGCGCGACAGGTGCCCTTTAAGAGGGCGGACTCGGGAATGATATTAAAATTGCTGGGCGCTTCAAAGGCGGTCACGCTGATTACGGACGGTCGCACGGAGGAAAGCTCCCTTGCCTTTACTCTTTCCAAGGCCTGACAGAAGGAGACGCCGACGCTGATAGGATCGATACCGTGCTCGGGATGTGCCGCATGAGTGCCCTTTCCCCTGATTTCTACGGAAAAGGTATCGGCAGAAGCCATTACGGGACCTACGGGAAGAGAAGCAATACCCGGCGCGAAAGCCGTAAAAACATGCAGTCCAATCATGCGATCACATTCTTTTACGGCGGGAAGATCCTTTAAATAGCCTGCACCGCTATCAGCGATAAACTCTTCCGCAGGTTGGAAAACAAAGTGGAAGTCCAAAGAAAATTCTTCCTTATGTCGATTTGCCAAAATGGCGGTGGCCAGGAGAATAGCAGTATGCGCATCGTGCCCGCAGGCATGCATCACACCGTCATTTTTGGAAATATAGGAACAGGAATTTTTTTCCTGAAGGGGGAGCGCATCAATATCCGCCCGAATTCCGAGAATCTTCTTCTTTTTATCTCCATTGTCCGTTGCCTTCGTTCCGGAAACAAAGGCAATGACCGCCGTTTTATAGGGAGTAAGGGTACGAATTCCCTCCTGCTCTAAAATCTCAATAATTTTCTTTTGCGTATTCCATTCTTCCCAGGAAACTTCAGGATGTGCATGGAAATACCTGCGCATACGAATTAATTCTTCTTCAAATTCTGTGGCTAAAGCCAAACTGTTCATCCTTACACTCCTTTTTTATGAAAATTATAGACCGGCGTCCTTCATGGCCGAGAGGAAACTGTCCTTTGACCTTGTGGCAATCAGTTCTTCCGGAAAATGAATTTCACTGAGGAGCTTTTTCACCTTGTCCAGCTGGCCGATACGAAGAGCAAAATGGGCATCACTGGAAACGGAAATAGGAATGGATAACTCTGCACAACGTACGGCAATGGCACGACAACGGTCAATGCAGTGATTGCCGCTATCCATGGAATGCTCATTAATCTCAATGAGTTTATGGGCCTCCTTTGCGGCGAGCAGTACCGGATCAATTTCAAAGGGCAGACCGGAGCGCCCAATGTGTCCGAGAATCAATACTTTTTTATTTCGTAGAGCTTCCAGATAAAGCTTAGTGCACTCCAAGGGAGTTGCGGAATCGGCGAAGCTGTGCTTATGGACCGAAGCAATCACGTAATCCATTTTCCTTGTCACTCTCTCATAGAGAGAAAGTGTTTTTTTGTCGTTATAAAAATCGCCGTCGATATTTTTGGCGATAGGAATGTCGTATCCGAAAAGATGACCGTCCAAATCCACAATATCAACTTCGCAACCTTGCAGAAGACGTACACCGTCGATTTCTTTGGGCCAGGTGTGGCTGACACAGAGATACTGGTAGTGGCGGATATTTTCATATTCCGGATAGAGCATGGAAGAAAAGTGATCCGTGGATCCGAGCAACTCCAGGCCGGCTTCCTTAGCTGCATGAACATTTTCCAAAATTGTGGAATAAGCATGCCTGGAGTATAAAGTATGTGTATGAACATCGCATCGTAATTGCATAAAAAACCTCTCTTTATTATAAGTCTAGGATGAGTTCTACAGGACAGTGGTCGGAGCCCATAATTTCCGTATGGATGGAGGCGGAGTGCAGTTTTTTCTCAAGCTTTTTGGATACGACGAAGTAGTCAATTCTCCAACCTACATTTCGCTCCCTTGCCTTTGTGCGGTAGCTCCACCAGCTGTATTCTTCTTTTTCCGGATAAAAATAGCGGAAGGAATCGAGGTAGCCGCTATCCAGTACGCGGGAGAATTTTGCTCTCTCTTCGTCGGAGAAACCGGCACTTAAGTGGTTCGTATCCGGATTCTTCAAGTCAATTTCTTCATGCGCAACATTTAAGTCTCCGCAGTACACGACGGGCTTTTTCTTTTCTAAATTTAAAATATAGCTTAAAAAAGCATCTTCAAACTCCATTCTGTACGGGAGTCGCTTTAATTCCCCCTGAGAGTTTGGAACATAGACCGTGATCAGATAAAAATCCTTAAATTCCGCGGTAATAACGCGTCCCTCCTGGTCATGCTCTTCTACGCCTATACCGTAGCTTACGGAAATAGGCTCTTCTTTTGTAAATATAGCAGTTCCGGAATATCCCTTTTTCACCGCATAGTTCCAATATTGAAAATAGCCCGGCAAATCCAGCTCGATTTGTCCTGCCTGTAACTTGGTTTCCTGCAGGCAGAAAATGTCGGCATCGAGCTTCCGGAAGTCTTCCATAAAATTTTTACCCATTACCGCACGCAAGCCGTTTACATTCCATGAAATCAGTTTTTTCATTATAATCCTTTCTATAAACACAGTCGTTTAAGGAAATCCTATTTTATGTCGAAAGGAATACTATAGTTCATATACTATTCCTTATCAGTAACTTCGGCTTATCTTATATCGAAACAACAGATTAGGCAAGACGGAGACAGGGCAGGATTGAATCAAGAGTCGCATCTGTTCAAATGAAAGCGATACAGCTATACTGAAGAATGAAAGGGAATGAGATGCTGTATTGGAAAAAGAATTGGGAAAGGATGGAGAAATGGCATCAAAAACACTGGAAGAAGTAGCGGAGTATATTAAGAAAATACGCTTTAAAAAGGGATTTTTCGGATTGAAACCGACCTCGGTATGGAAAAAATTGGAGGACTTGGACGCAGAGTACCGCTCCGTTTTTTATGTGCAGGAAGTATCCTATGAAGCAAGGATAAAGGAAAAAGAAGAGAAGATTGCCGAGCTGGAGAAGAGACTCTCTGAACTGAAATCCCCTACTTCGGAGGGAGCGGAAAATGGCTAAGAAAGAAAAAGGGAAAAAGGCCGTTCTTCCTCTGGATGTCATTCGGAAGAGAAGAGGATATTACAGACAAGTCTCGGATATTACCTCATTCCTGACACATCTGGCACTGATGGCCGCCTTGGTGTATGTTATGTTCTTCGTGATTTTCGGAATTGCTCCGATGAAAAATGATGACATGAAGCCGAAGCTCAGTGCAGGAGACCTTATGCTGTATTACCGACTGGAAAATAAAATATTTCCTTCCGATGTTCTGGTCTATCAGGTAGAGGGGAAACAGTATGTAGGGCGAGTAATCGGACAACCCGGAGATGTCATAGAGATTCCTGAAGAAGGCGGACTGAAGATTAACGGAAATACCCAAGTAGAAGACAGCATATTTTTTGAAACCAAACCCTATGAAACTGAAACGGTAAAATACCCGATTACTTTGGGGACGGATGAATATTTCCTAATGGCGGATATGCGTTCCGGAGCTAAGGATAGCCGCGCTTTCGGCGCAATCCATAAAAAGCAGATTAAGGGAAAGGTCATTACGATTTTAAGGAGATCCTCTCTATAAGGAAGTTATGGAAAATTTTAACTTTCCAAGACCCGAATAAACAGAATAAGGAATATGCAGGCTCTGTATTAGTAGGGCTACTTAAACCGTGAAAAAGAGAGAAGACATTTACGTCTAATAAACTCTCTTTTTTTCGTTTTTTTTGTGCAAAATAAATACTTATTTTTTGAAAAATTTTGCGATAATATATTTGTAATTAATAATTCTCATAAAATCAAGAACCAAATCAAGTTGTAAGAGGGGGCCGGAGGGACCCGCCCCCTCGGAAAAAGAAAGCTCCGGGAAGTATAGGGAGAGTAAGGGAGTAGTTTATGAAATTGCAGTATGTTGGAGATAGTTTTCGGGATGGTCTTACAGACGGAAAGTTCTATGAAGGAAAGGCCATCAATATGTTTTGTATTGCTTTAATCGATGATTCGGGAATAGAAAAGATTTATTCCAGACTGAATCCGGGCCCTTTTGCAGGCAAAGTTTCAGGTCGCTGGGAAATTGCATAGAAGAAAATAACAGAAGATTTAAAAATTGTGTATAGAAGCAGATATTTTATATTTCTTCCTTGAAGAACGTTCGCATTCTGGGTATACTACTGATGAATGTGAAAGCAAAAGGAGGAAGTATGGCAGAGAGAGAGAATACTGTTTGGGGGGAGATCCGAGTACAGCTCTCGGATGTGCAGAATTTTTTGCTTAATGGACAATATAAAGAAGCTGTTATTTTAGATAAAGAAATTTTAACTCTGTTGGTCAGAATGCAGATTGATCAAGCCCTTATGGTATCCAGTAGTTTGGAAGGGGACATCAATCAGCTTTTTGAGGGCGGAGTTATTTCTGCACAGGCGCGAGATACCTATCATGGAATTCGTGCTTTCGGTGAGCTTGCCGAACTCGGGAATGAAACCTCCGCACAGGATGCCAACGACTCTTTCTCCATGCTTCGAGATGCGCTTTCCTCTTATGTAGATGAGAACCAGGAGGGGAGAAGAGAAGAGAGCACCGCTCCGAGAGTCAATCCGAACTCTTACGGAGAAGAGGCTCCTCGTCTTCGTACAGACGGATATAGTGAAAGAAGGGTAAGCAGCACTATCGCACAAGAAGAGGACGACGGCGGCCTGGGAATTCCTATTCGAAGAAACAACGGAAGAACCGCGAAGGCGTCTTCCGCTTCCGGAAGAACTGTGGCAGGGCAGAGAAGCGGCAACGTAAAGCGAAGAATGAGCGGGCGGAGCGGAAGTGTACAAAGAAAGGGAAGAAAGACTGCCGGTCAGGAAATTGATTTATACAACATTTTAAAGATTGCTTTACCGGTTGCCATTTTACTGGTTGTCGTTCTCATTATCCGCATGATTGCCTTTCCGAAGAGAAAGACTCCGGTAATGACAACAGCTGCTGTGAGCACTACGGCGGAAACTGCGGAAAGCATCGAAACGGAGAGCAGCACGGAGGAAAGTACGGAAGCGGCAAAGCGCTACTTTGTTACTACGGGAGTCAGAGTGAGAACGAAGCCGAGTACTACGGATTCGGAGGTACTTACGGTTTTGGAAGCCGGAACGGAAGTGGATTTCAAATCGGATTACAATGATGAGTGGATTAGCATTAACTATAATGGGCAGGAAGCCTATGTTGCGAAACAGTATGTGCGCAGTGAAACAGTAGAGACAACAGCGGCGTCCACAACGAAGTCGAATACGGAACAGAGTTCAAGCAGCGCAAGTAACAGAGATGGATCTACGACTTTGACGGTTGCACCGTAAGGACTTAAATAAAGAATAAAGAATGCCATGCTTTCTTAAATTGAAGAGGGAGTTGTGAAAGAGAGATTTACTTGAATGCCGTGAATTTCCTTTTTCATAACTCCTTTTATTAAATTTTTATACTTTAATAAAAATGCTTTGCATTACGAAAGAATGAGCCTATAATGTCAAAAGTAATTTTAGAGCAGGAAGGGGGAAGAAAATGGAAAAGCTTGCACGGTCTCTTTTGGAGGAGTTAAATGTGGAGACCGCCTTTACGATACCGCTTTTCGGGGGGATTCCCGTATCAGAGTCGGTTTTCGTGACTTGGATTGTGATGGCAATCCTGATTTTGGCTGCCTTTCTTTTAGGGAGAAATCTGCGCGTTCGAAATCCGGGAAGAAGACAACAGATTGCGGAATTGATTGTGACAAAGCTGGATGCGTTTACAAAAGGGACTCTCGGAGAGGAAGCGACAGAGTACAGCACGTATATGGCATCCGTTTTACTCTTTATCGGTTTTGTGAATTTGACCGGTATTTTCGGCATGAAACCGCCCACAAAAGACTTAAATATTCCGGCAGCTCTTGCCGTGATGAGTATCGTTTTAGTGGAAGCGGCCGGAATCAGGGCTTTTGGGCTTGGGGGATGGATGAAACGTTTTGCAAAGCCTATGGCAATCCTTACGCCTATCAATATTTTGGAAATTTTTATCCGACCGCTTTCCCTATGCATGCGTTTATTCGGAAATGTCTTGGGCGCATTTGTTATTATGGAACTGGTAACCTTGGTGGTTCCCGTGGGAGTTCCCGCTATTTTGTCTTTGTATTTTGATGTTTTTGACGGATTGATACAGGCCTATGTCTTTGTGTTCTTGACTTCGCTTTATATTGCGGAAGCTGTGGAGTAAGGGGAAAAAAGGATATACCGGGGCAATCCGGGTTAAGAGCAAATTGTAGAGAAAAAGCAATAAAGTAAGAAGATAGAATAAAAAGAATTTTAAGAGTTAAGTAGTGTGTTTCAAAGAGAAAGAAACAGAGTAGGTCGCAAAGGCGACAGAAGAGGAGTGTGAATTATGACAGCAATCGGAGCAGCAATTGCAGCATTGGCATGTATCGGAGCAGGTTTATCCATCGGTATTGCAACCGGAAAGGCTACAGAGGCGGTAGCAAGGCAGCCGGAGGCCAGTTCCAAGATTATGACGATTTTACTTTTGGGATGTGCCCTCGCGGAGGCAACGGCAATCTACGGATTCGTTATCGGTTTAATGATTATTCTCTTCTTAAAGTAAGCTTCGGGGGAAATTGTTAAGCTAAGGAGGAAGAGGATGCTAAGCCTTGATTTAAGAACTTTTATTTTTACCGTGATTAACGTTCTTGTGCTGGTGTTTTTTCTGTACCGCTTTTTGTTTAAGCCGGTTCGGGAAATTCTTGCAGCTAGACAGAATGAGTTGGATAACTCCTATAGAGAAGCGGAAGAAGCAAATCAGAAGGCCAACGCCTTAAAGAAGCAGTATTAAGATACCATGGCGCAGGTTGACGCGGAACGCCAGGAAAAGCTCGAGAAGACCAGATTGCAGGCAACGAGCGAGTATGATGAAATTATAGGAAATGCCAGAGAAAAGGCGACGAAGATTATTGCCGATGCAAAGATAGAGGCACAGAGGCAGGCAGAGCAAAAGCAGCACGAGATGGAAGAGGAAGTGGCTATGCTTGTGGCTAAGGCTGCCTATAAGATTGCGGCGAGCAAGGATTCCGTGGAGAATAACCAGAAGCTTTACGACACTTTCCTAGAGGATGCAGAGAAGAAAGGGTAAAGGATTATGCTGCAAAAAGTCAGTGATTATGCACAACAGCTTTATAAAATGCATGTTCCCAACAGTGAAATCGAGGAAACCAGTCGCATTTTTGAAGTTTTACCGGAAACAGCGTCTCAGTTGTCTGACCCCACTGTTCCTTTGGAAAATAGACTAGCTATAATCGACAGTATTTTTCCTACTGAAGTAAGAGATATTTTAAAAGTTTTATGCCAGAACGGCTTGTTAAGCTCCTGGATGGATATTGCCGATGAGTATCAAAGAGTTTCCGAAGAGGAAGCCACGAAGTTAAGAGTTCGTCTGCGTTATGTAACTAAACCGGAGGAAGAGCAGTTAAAGCGAATCCGGACTTTTGTCTATAATAAATACCATACACGCAATATTGAAATGAGACTCGAAGAGGATGCTTCCTTAGGTGGAGGCTTTATTCTTGAGGTGGGCAATGACCAGTATGACTGGAGTACCAAGGGCAGAAGACAACAGTTCCTTGATGAAGTAATGAGTAAGCGTCTCGGGGGAAGCAGTCAGGATATCTTGAGTATCCTGCAAAGCTCGGTAGACGATTTCGACCTGAAGGCGGAAAAGAAGGAAATCGGTTTTGTCAGTTCCGTAGGAGACGGCATTGTGGTCATCAACGGACTGGACCACGCCATGTATGGAGAGGTTGTTGTATTTGACAACGGTGTCCGCGGTATGGTGCAAAATATAGAAAGAAACCGTATCGGTGTCATCCTCTTTGGAGATGAAGAGGGAATCGTGGAAGGCAGTCGTGCCGTTCGTACTAATAAAATGGCGGGGATTCCTGTGGGGGATGCCTTCCTTGGCAGAGTAGTGGATGCTTTAGGAAATCCGATTGACGGTGAGGGAGAAATTGTTACCAGAGACTACCGTCCGATTGAGCAGCCTGCTCCGGGAATCATTGACAGAAAAACGGTCAATGTTCCTTTGCAGACCGGTATTTTGGCGATTGACTCCATGTTCCCAATTGGTAGAGGACAGAGAGAGTTAATTATCGGGGACAGACAGACCGGAAAAACATCCATTGCAATGGATACCATTTTGAATCAAAAGGGGAAGAACTGCCTTTGTATTTATGTGGCTATCGGACAGAAGGAATCCACCATTGCGGCGCTTGTTGAAAACTTAAAGAAGCATGATGCCATGAGCTATACCTGCGTCCTTGCGGCGACAGCGGCCGATCCGGCACCGATTCAGTATATCGCGCCCTATGCGGCAACCTCCCTTGCGGAGTACTTTATGTACGAGGGGAAGGATGTGCTCATTGTTTATGATGACTTAAGTAAGCATGCGGTAGCTTACCGTGCGCTTTCCCTTCTTTTGGGAAGAGCCCCCGGTCGTGAAGCCTATCCCGGCGATGTATTTTATCTGCACTCTCGTCTGTTAGAGCGCTCCTGCCGCCTTTCCGACGAGCTTGGCGGAGGAAGTATCACCGCTTTACCGATTATTGAGACCCAGGACGGCGATGTATCCGCTTATATCCCGACCAATGTCATCTCCATTACGGACGGACAGATTTTCCTGGAGAGTAACCTCTTTTTTGAGGGACAGCGTCCTGCGGTCAATGTAGGACTTTCCGTTTCCCGTGTAGGCGGTGCGGCACAGACGAAGGCCATGAAGAAGGCGGCCGGATCGCTTCGTATCGATTTGGCGCAGTACAGGGAGATGGCGGTATTTACCCAGTTCTCCTCCGACCTCGATGAGAGTACAAAGACACAGCTTACGCAGGGAGCAATTCTCATGGAGCTCTTAAAGCAACCCCTTGGAAGACCGCTTTCTTTAGGTGAGCAGGTGGTAACTCTTGTTCTGGCTCTTCATAAAGAGTTTTTGGATGTAGATAAGAAAGAGGTAAAGAGTTTACAGAATCGGATTCTTCAATATTTTGAAGAGAAAGAGCCGGAGATTTTACGAAATATTGAGATTTCCGGAATGCTTGCAGACGACCTTGTAGAGCAGATTATTTCCGTTTACCATGACTTCCGGAAGAAAGAGGCGGAAGAACAATCATAAAGGAGGCATATTTTGCCTACAACAAGAGAACTAAGAGACCGAATCGGCAGCATTGATAATACGATGAAGATTACCAATGCGATGTATCTGATATCCAGTACGAAGATGCGTAAGGCGAAGGCGGAGCTGGCCCAGACGGAGCCGTATTTTTATACTCTGCAGTCGATGATTGCGCGTGTTATGCGACATTTGCCCGAAGACTATACCCACCCCTTTCTGGATTCCAGAGAAGGGACAGCTGAGGGAGAAGGCAAGGTTGCCATCATCTGTGTTACGGCGGATAAGGGTCTTGCCGGTGCCTATAATCACAATGTCATTAAAGAGACGGAGGAGCTTTTAAAGCAATATAAAAATACCCGACTTTTCGTTGTCGGCGAGATGGGGCGAAGTTATTTTCATACAAGACGGATACCGATTGATGAGACCTTTCGCTACACGGCACAGAATCCGACTTTGCATAGAGCGAGAGTCATTACCAGAAGGATGCTGGAGCTTTTTCAGAATAGAGAAATTGATGAGCTTCATATTGCTTATACCAGGATGAAGAGTTCTTTAGAGATGGAAAGTCTTGAGGAGCAGCTTCTGCCCTTGGACAAGTTGCACCCGGTTTTCGTAAAGGTGCCGATTACGGCAAATTATGAGGCCTTTCGCATTTTCCCCAATCCGGATGCGCTGATGGAAAATATCATTCCGGACTACTTAAACGGCTATATCTACAGTGCTCTCGTGGAGTCTTTCTGCGCAGAGCAACATGCAAGAATGACTGCCATGGATTCAGCGAATCGAAACGGAAATGAACTAAAGCAGAAGCTTCGTATTCAGTACAACCGTGTGCGTCAGGCACAGATTACGCAGGAAATCACGGAAATTGCTGCAGGAGCCAAGGCACAAAGGGCTGCAAAGGCGAGGAAAAAATAGGAAGAGAGGAGAAGGGTAGATGCAAACAGGGAAAATCGTACAGGTTATGGGTCCTGTTGTGGATGTGGAATTTATGGAAAATCCGCTTCCTACCATTAAGACGGCTCTCACGGTGGATAACCACGGAGTAAAGTCGACCATGGAAGTGGCAGACCATTTAGGAGACAATACGGTTCGCTGTATCATGTTATCCCCCAGTGAGGGCTTGGAAAGAGATATGGAAGTGCAGTCCACGGGAAGAGGAATTGCCGTTCCGGTAGGAGAGGAAACTCTCGGAAGACTCTTTAATGTATTGGGAGAGACCATTGACAGAAAAGACCCGATTACTACCGAGGAAAGATGGGAAATTCACAGAAAACCGCCTGCCTTTACCGAGCAAAGCCCGGTTCAGGAGGTCTTGGAGACCGGAATCAAGGTCATTGACTTAATAGCCCCCTATGCGAAGGGCGGAAAGGTCGGCTTATTCGGCGGTGCCGGTGTAGGAAAGACGGTCCTGATTCAGGAACTGATTCGAAATGTCGCAACAGAGCATGGCGGATATTCCATTTTTACCGGTGTGGGAGAACGTTCTCGTGAGGGAAACGACCTCTATAACGAGATGACGGAGTCCGGCGTTATCAAGAACACGGCGCTTGTATTCGGGCAGATGAACGAGTCGCCCGGTGCCAGAATGAGAGTGGCGGAGACGGGGCTTACCATGGCGGAGTATTTCCGGGATGTGCAGCATAAGGATGTGCTGCTCTTCATTGACAATATCTTCCGTTTTGTACAGGCGGGTTCAGAAGTTTCCTCCCTCCTCGGAAGAATGCCTTCTGCAGTAGGCTATCAGCCGACCCTTGCCTCCGAAATGGGACAGCTGCAGGAGCGTATTGCATCCACGAAGGCCGGTTCCGTAACCTCTGTACAGGCGGTTTATGTGCCTGCGGATGATCTTACTGACCCGGCACCGGCGACGACCTTCGCACACCTTGATGCCACAACCGTGCTTTCCCGTAAGATTGTGGAGCAGGGTATTTATCCGGCGGTGGATCCGCTGGAGTCTTCTTCCCGTATTTTGGAAGAAGATATCGTGGGAAAAGAGCATTACGAGACGGCGCAAAGCGTGCTGCAGATTTTACAGAAATACAAGGAATTACAAGATATTATCGCAATTCTCGGTATGGAAGAGCTTTCCGAGGAAGATAAGCTTCTCGTGTATCGCGCTCGAAAGATTCGTAACTTCCTTTCTCAGCCCTTCTTCGTGGGAGAGCAGTTTACCGGTGTTGCCGGTCGCTATGTTCCCCTGAAAGAAACGATTGAAGGTTTTAAGGCCATTATTGACGGAGAAATGGATCAGGTTCCGGAGCTTGCTTTCTTCAATGTCGGGAATCTTGATGATGTAAAGAAGAAGGCGGAAAGCTTAAAGAACTAAAGGAGTTCCGTATGATGCGAGGAAATGAAGGCTTGTTCAGTGCAAAGGTTATTGCAACGAACAAGGTCTACTATGACGATAAACTTCGGTATCTGAATGTCCGCACACTGGACGGACAGATTGGCTTTATGGCGCACCATGCCCCCATCGTCGTTGCGGTGGAAATCGGGGTTTTGGATGCGCAGAAGCCGGATGGCTCCTGGGTGCATGTTGAGGTCGGGAAAGGTATTTTGCAATTCGCCAATAACCGTTTAACGCTTCTTGTGGATACTCTGGAGACCAAGGAGGAGATGGATATTCGAAGAGCCGAGGAGGCGAAGGAAAGAGCCGAAGAAGAGCTTCGACAGAAGCAAAGCTATATGGAATATAAGAAATCACAGGCCGCACTTGCAAGAGCCTTGGGAAGACTGGAATTTTATAAGAAGACCTATTTATAAAGGAGAAAATATGCTTAGTCCGAAACAAAAAAAGTCGATTACCGCAGTGATTGTTCTTGTTTTAGCCGCTCTTATGGTGCTGGGGATGGTTTTGACACCGCTTCTCGGCAGGATGTAGTCATTTAGCCAGAAAGACTGTTTATAGATTGCGGAATCCAAGCGAGAAGAAAGCCAATCGTAGGAAAAGTAAAAAGCGAAATAAAGGATGAATAAAGAAGAATCTCAGAAAAAGATAGAGGATCTTGTTTTACTGGGCTACCCGGGGCTCTCGGGTAGCCGCTTTCTATGGGAAAAAGGGAATGCACTTCCCTTTTCCGAGCGCTTTCAAAAAGAAGAGAGAAAGCGAATCGAGGACTTGCCCCGCCTTTTTTGGGAGGAGGAAAGTCTTTCTTTTTCTGCAGAAAATATTTACCTTTTTACAGATAAGGAAAGAAACGGAGAACCTGTCCCTCTTTATGAGGACGACGTCCGGGCCAAGGAAAATGCGGGAGAAATAAAGAGGGGGAAGGTAGAAGATTTGTTTCCGGGGTTTGTTGAAGAATTTTCCGTTACGGAAGTTTTGCCTCTTGGAAAGGGAGGGATTCTTTCCGGCCTGGGGGAAATCGGAGGAGGCGGTTTTTCCTTTTCCTACAGGAAGATTTCCTTCTTGCAAAGTACCATTGAGCTTTGTGAGCATTTTCAGATTTCCCCGTATGCCCTTCACTCGAAAGGTGCCTTCCTCCTTCGCCTGGAAAAGGGAGAAGACTTTGCCTGTCTTGCAAGAGAAAAGGGAATAGAGGCGAGCTGTATCGGCCGTTTTCATGCAGAAAAGAAGCGGATTCGAAAGGATGAATACGGAGAGTCCTATCTTTACAAGCAGGAGACCGACAGTCTGGAGGAGATTTTCACAAAAGAAGAAATAGAGATACCTACATAAAGAAGAGAGATACTTACATAAAAGAGGATCGGTTATACTTGCGTAAAGAAGAAACAGAGATGCTTGGATAGGGAGTCGTTCGACTTCCTATCTTTTTACCCTGCGGGCTTGATAGCTATTGGTATATTGGGTAAAATAGGAGAGACATAACTCTGCTTGATTTGTTTGATAAAACGGAAGAATGGAAAAGACTATGAGAGAAAGAATTTTAAATATCATTGAAAAAAATGCGAAACTCAGTACAGAGGACATAGCAGCTCTTTTAGGAGAAGACCGGGAGAGAGTGGCTGCAGAAGTTGCGGCAATGGAGAAAGACGGTACTATTTGCGGCTATCATGCTCTGATTAACTGGGATAATACAAAGGATGAGCGTGTGGATGCCTTGATTGAAGTGAAGGTGACTCCGCAAAGAGGAATGGGCTTTGACAGTATTGCAGAGCGCATTTACCAATATGAAGAAGTGGATGCGCTCTATCTTATGAGCGGAGGATATGACTTTACGGTGATGATTAAGGGCAGAACCATGAAGGAAGTGGCCAATTTCGTTTCCATGAAGCTTGGACCGATGGAGTCTGTGCTGTCCACTGCAACGCACTTCGTTTTGAAGCGTTATAAGGATCACGGAACAAGACTCAGTGTAGCAAAGTCGGATGAAAGAATGCAGGTATCCCCATGATGAGAGAACTGAATCCTGAAGTCCTTGCGATAAAACCCAGCGGAATCCGTAAGTTTTTTGATTTGGTATCGGAAATGAAGGATGCCATCTCCCTGGGAGTCGGGGAACCGGACTTTGATACGCCCTGGCATATTCGGGAAGAGGGAATCCATTCCTTGGAGAAAGGACGAACCTTCTATTCCTCCAATGCCGGACTTATGGAGCTTCGTGAAGAGGTCAGTCGTAAGGTGGAAAGTCAGCACGGCATAAGCTATAACGCAAAAAATGAAGTGATGATTACGGTAGGCGGATCGGAAGCCATTGACCTGGCTATGCGGGTCATACTGCTTCCGGGAGATGAGGTTTTGATTCCGGAGCCCTGCTATGTTTCGTACTTGCCTTGTGCCAGAATGGCGTATGGCGTACCGGTACCGATTCCACTGGAAGAAAAGGATGAGTTCCGCCTGACAGCGGAGAAGCTGGAAGCGGCTATCACGGAGAAATCGAAGCTTTTAATCCTTCCTTTTCCGAACAACCCTACGGGAAGCATTATGGAAAAAGAGGATTTGGAGGCAATCGTTCCTCTTATTTTGAAGCATAACCTCTATGTTCTGACGGATGAGATTTATGCTTCTTTAAGCTACAAAGGAAAGCATCATTCTATTATTGAATTCCCGGGAATGCGAGAAAGAACGGTTTATATCAACGGTTTTTCCAAGGCCTATGCTATGACCGGCTGGAGGCTTGGCTATGCTTGTGCGGAGGAGCGGATTTTAAAGCAGATGTTAAAGCTCCATCAGTTTGCCATCATGTGTGCGCCGACCACCTCCCAGTATTCCGCAATAGAGGCGTTGCGAAACGGAGATGCCGATGTAGAAAGGATGCGCGAAGCCTATGATGAGAGACGACGCTTCCTCTTATATAATTTTAGAAAAATAGGCTTGGATTGCTTTGAACCTTACGGCGCATTCTATGTTTTTCCGTCTATCAAGAAATTTGGACTTTCCAGTACGGAGTTTGCGGAGAGACTCTTGAAGGAAGAAAAGGTTGCGGTAGTGCCCGGAACCGCATTCGGAGATTCGGGAGAGGGCTTTATCCGTATTTCCTATGCGTATTCCCTGGAAAATTTGAAGATTGCCATGGAACGAATTGAGCGTTTTATTCAAAAATTAGAAGTGAAAGCATAGATAGAGGAGCAAGGATATGGCTTGGTACGATGGTGCGATATTTTACCACATTCTCCCCGGAGGAATGTTTCCGGAGACGAAGACGGAGAAATCTTCCTTTCTCCGTCTGGAAGAACATTTGCCCTATCTGAAGGTTTTAGGTGTGGACGCGGTGATATTGGGGCCCCTCTTTTCGGAAGATCCTCTTTGCTATGGAGCAAAAGATTTTACAAAGATTAATCCTGCCCTAGGCACGGAAGAAGAGCTTTGTCATTATATTAATTTGGCGCACAATATGGGATTAAGAGTACTTTTCGATGAGGCAGTACTCTTTAGTAGTAGAGCATTTTTTGCCTTTCGGGACCTTCTTGAAAAAGGAGAAAAATCTCCTTACAAGAGTTGGTACAAAGATGTGGACTTTACCGCATCTTCTGAAGGCGGAGATGCTTTTTCCTATTCTTCCTGGAAAGAGCTCGAAAATTATCCGCTTTTTAATTTCGATGATGAAGACCTTAGGATGTATATTGTAGAGCGAATCAAGGAGTGGATCAGTCGTTATGACATTGATGGGATTCGGCTTGCCCATTGTACGTCTATGGACATCCATTTTCAGAAATCCCTTCGCTATTTTACAGGCCAGATGAAGCCGGAGTTTTTCCTTTTAGGAGATATCAAAAAAGGAGAACTGGCTCGCTATATCAATGCGGAAACTTTGCAGTCCGTATGCAATTATGATGTGTATCGCGCTATTGTGAAAGCCTTTAATGAGAAAAATTTTTATGAACTTGTTTCAGGACTTGGAAAGAATCCTGAGCTTCTCCTGCAAAGTAACACGTTTTTAGAAAATCCCAGAACCGATAGAATTGCGACAGTTTTGGAAGACCGCAATAATTTATATGGTGTATATACCGCTCTTTTTGCTCTTCCCGGAAGGGTGGCTTTGTACTACGGGGCAGAGTACGGCTTATCGGGTACGAAGGAGGAGGACGAAGAGGCGCTTCTTTCCCCGAGCTTTACAAAGGCGGAATATACGCCGGACGCTTTTACCAGTTATATTGCCAAGCTTGCGGAGATTCACGGGAAGAATTCGGAACTGCAAAACGGGGGATACAAGGAAATCTATTTGGATCATCGCCTTTATGCCTTCCTCCGAACGGACGAAAACAGTGGCGTTCTTACGGTACTGAACAATGATTCCATGGATCAATTTATCCGTCTTCGCATCCCGCTTCGGGCAAGACTCGCCTTTGACCTTGTGAATCAGGATGAGGTGGAAATCGGCGATGACGGAAAACTTAGAGTCTTCTGTCCTGCTCATAGCGGAAGGCTGATTAAAGTAAAATAAAAGACCGGATGTTATTCTGGACGAGTATCGTTTGCGAAGCGCACGGGATTTCGTTTGGAAAGGAATATGGCGGGGACAGGCTAAATGACTTTCCGTGCCCGCAGGGATGCGATATACTGGAGAGAACACGGAAGCCTTGGGCAAAGGAGGCAATTATGGATAGATTTTTTTCGGAATTGGATCGTTATCTTTTCGGAGTGGGAAGACATTATCAGATTTATGAGAAAATGGGTGCACATCCCTGTACTTTTGAGGGAAAAGAAGGTGTGCATTTTGCTGTATGGGCACCTCATGCCAAGGCTGTTTCCTTAGTATCCGACAGAAATGGCTGGAATCCGGAGGCAAATCCCATGATTCGTGTGGAAGATTCCGGTATTTTTGAATGTTTTGTTCCCGATATGGGGGAAAATGAATTATATAAGTATGCGATTCTGACACAGAAGGATGAGTGGATTTATAAGGCGGACCCCTACGGATTCTTTAGTGAATTCCGTCCGGGTACAGCCTCCGTTACGACGGATCTGACGAATTTTTCCTGGAATGACAAGGCTTGGATGGAAGCGCGTAAAAAGAAAACATGGATGAAAGCCCCATGATGATCTATGAAGTGCATCTCGGTTCTTGGAAGAGAGAGGGAAATCCTGAGAGAAACGGCTTTATCAGTTATCAGAAAGCCGGGAGAGATCTTGCAGAATACTGTAACTATATGGGGTACACGCATGTGGAGTTAATGGGTATCGCAGAGCATCCCTTTGACGGCTCTTGGGGCTATCAGGTGACGGGCTATTATGCGCCGACCTCCCGCCACGGCAGTCCGAAGGACTTTATGGAAATGGTGGACATTCTGCATGAGGCCGGCATCGGAGTCATTCTCGATTGGGTACCGGCTCATTTTCCAAAGGATGCGCATGGCCTTGCTGATTTCGATGGAGAAGCCTGTTATGAACATCCGGATTCCCGGCTGGGAGAGCATCCCGACTGGGGAACGAAGATTTTTAACTATGGGAAAACCGAGGTGGAGAACTTCCTGATTGCCAATGCTCTTTACTGGTATGAACTCTATCATATTGACGGCCTTCGAGTGGATGCGGTGGCGTCCATGCTTTACCTCGATTACGGAAGACGTGACGGAGAGTGGCTTCCCAATCGTTTTGGCGGAAACGGAAACCTGGAAGCAATTGAGTTTTTCAAGCATTTGAATTCTATTATTCGTAAAAGGGAAGATGGCAGCATGATCATTGCGGAAGAATCCACGGCTTGGCCAAATATTACGAAATCTCCGGAGGAAGGAGGTCTCGGCTTCCATTTTAAGTGGAATATGGGATGGATGCATGACTTCTTGGCGTATATGAAGGAGAATCCGCTTTATCGTTCGTACCACCACAATCAAATGACCTTCGGTATGAGCTATGCGTATTCGGAGAAGTTTATCCTTGTCCTTTCCCATGATGAGGTAGTACATCTGAAGCGATCCATGATTGAAAAGATGCCCGGGATAGAGGAAGAGCGCTTCCAAAATCTGAAGGCAGGCTATTTCTTTATGCTGGGGCACGCCGGAAAGAAACTTCTTTTCATGGGACAGGATTTCGGACAGTACAGCGAATGGAGCGAGGCACGTTCCATTGACTGGTACCTGTTGGAAGAGAAGGAAAACCGTTCTCTTCACAATTTTATGCGAGATTTACTTCACCTATATCGGGAATATCCCGCTTTTTATGAGGCCGATTATGAGTATGAGGGATTTTCCTGGGTCAATGCGGATGACAGTTCCCGCTCGATATACAGCTTTATTCGAAACAGAAAGAATCACTTTGTCATCGGAAAGTCCGGAGAAAAGGCAGCAGGGAAGAATAATGGTAAAGAAACGGAGACAGGAGAAATCATAGAAAGTAAGGGAACAGATGGTAAAGGACTCAATAGAAAAGGACATGAAGAAAGTCTTCTTTTCGTTGTGAATATGACTCCTGTTGAAAGAGCGGACTACTGGGTTGGTATGCCGAAGTCGAAAGAGGTGAAGCTGCTTTTTACAGAAGAAGGAAAGGTCAAGGAAGAAAAATATTTTCCCGTAGTAAAGGGGGAGTGTGACGGACGGAACTATCATCTTGCTTATCCTTTAAAGGGCTATGGCATAGCGCTATTTTCCTTTGTGGAAGAAGAGGAAGACAGAGAGGCCAATACAAAACCGTGCCCGGAGGAAGATTCGATAGAGAAGAAGGGAAGGGATGAAAGGAAAGAGAAGACACGGCAGGGGGAATTGGTGGCTAAAAATTCTCGGACAGCATAAGAAAAGCACGGAAAAGGAAAAATTCTTTCGTTCTGCGCTTGCGGTTTTAGCCGTTTTCTTTACCTTTGCGCTTTTAATTTTTCTTTATCGAAAGCAGAATGTATACCGCTGGCATTTCCCGAAAACGGTTCTCCAGCATAGGGAAATGCTGGAAAGGGTAGCGAAGGAAAAAGGTTTAAGTTCCGACCTCGAGGTTCTGTATGCGATTATGAATGTAGAGTCCGGAGGCAGGCTTAGGGACGTTATGCAGTCCAGTGAGTCCATGGGACTTCCTGTAAACACTTTGGATACGGAAGACTCTATCGAGCAGGGGCTAAGCTATTATAAGGAGCTAAAAGAGAAGACGAGGGAGCTTTCTTTGGATGATAAGTCGCTTTGGCAGGCCTATAACTACGGAATCGGCTTTCTCTACTATGTGAAGAAACATGGCGGACAGTATCAGGACAGCCTTGCGGAGGACTTTGCCATGGAGCAGTCCGGCGGTAAACTTGTAGCCTATAAAAATAAGCTTGCCATAGCGGAAAACGGCGGTTACCGCTACCAATACGGCAATATGTTCTATGCCAGACTGATAGAAGAAAACATTCTGCGAAACAGGGAGAAAAATAAAATGGAATTCAGTATCGTAAACAAGATTCTTATGACGGTGAGCGGAGTTCTCTTTTTATACATTATGTTGCTTGAGACCTTTATGACGGACAGCGAGAGTACGGCTCGCGTGTTCAAAATGACGGTCAGAGATTTAAGGGGAAAGAACCTGAATACCCTCTTTAAGAATCAGGGAATCTATAACGGCCTATTGGGAATTGCCCTTCTTTACGGGACGTACAGACCGGGCGGGAACATCGAACTTTCCGTGGTGATTTTAAGTATGATGTTCCTTGTTGCGGTCTACGGAGGGCTCAGTTCGGATAAAAGCATTCTCTTAAAACAGGGAGGGCTCCCCTTTTTAAGCCTTGTGAGTCTGTTTTTACGGTGGTAAAGCCAAGGTTGTAGGAGGAGAAAGAGTGCAAAAAACGAACTGCTATAAAAAGAATGACCTCGTTGTTTTAGAAATTACAGACTTAACGGAAGAAGGCCAGGGCGTCGGAAAGTGCGACGGCTTGGTTTTTTCGTGAAGGGCAGTGTGATGGGAGACGTGGTAGAGGCTAAGATTTTAAAGGTGAAAAAGAACTATGCCTATGCCAAGGTAGAGAAACTTCTGGAAGCATCCCCTTATCGCGTTACACCCTTCTGCCCTGTTGCGGGAAAATGCGGCGGTTGCCAGTTGCAACATTTGTCCTATGAAAAAGAGCTGGAATGGAAGGAAGATAGAATCGCCCAAAGCCTGATTCGTATTGCCGGCATTCCGGAAGAAGAAGTGCACGCGAAAGGAGAGGGAATCCTCGGGGGAAAGACCGAGCGATATCGGAATAAAGCCCAGTATCCGGTGCAGAACGGGAGAGGAATTCGAGAGGAAAAAACAGTAGGTGAAAGAGTTTTCGAAGAAGGCAAGAAGGGTTCGGAGAAGGAACAGGACAGTTATAATTCTTTGCACATAGGATTTTACGGCTTTCATAGTCATCGCATTATCGAAACCGAGGACTGCCTGATTAACAGTGCAGAGAATTCTTTGATTTTAAGGTGTATTAAAAACTGGGCAAGAGAATATCAAATTTCCGGCTATGAGGAAGAAACGGGAAAAGGCCTGCTTCGGCACATTTTCCTGAGAAAGGGCTTTTCTACCGGAGAAATCCTGCTCTGCCTTGTGTTAAACGGAAAGAGCCTGCCCCATGGAAAAGAGCTGTGGGAGAAGCTACGGGGGCTTTCGTTCCGTGCTGAGGCAGGTGGTTTACAAAGTGAAGTAGATATTTCTAGGGAGATGGATGCAGAAAGTAGAGCAGAGCTGCACTGTGGAGTGGACACACAAAGTGAAGCAGAGGTGCATTGTGGGGAAAATAAAAAGATTCCGTCGAAAATTGTCGGTCTTTGTGTGAATATCAACGAAGGACATGGCAATGCCATCTTGGGAAGAGAAACCCTTTGCCTTTACGGAAAAGATAATATAGAGGATAAAATCGGGGAGCTTAGCTTCTCTATTTCCGTGCCTTCATTTTATCAAGTGAATCCCGTGCAAACTGAAAAAATCTATGGGAAAGCTCTTGAATATGCAGCCCTTACAGGAGAAGAAACCGTTTGGGACTGCTACTGCGGAATCGGCACCATTTCCTTATTTCTCGCGCAAAAGGCAAAGCAGGTTTACGGACTGGAAATCGTTCCGGAAGCCATTGAGAATGCCAAGAAAAATGCAGAAAAGAACGGTCTCTATAATACGGAGTTCTATGTAGGAGCCGCTGAAGAAGTTCTTCCCAAGTGGGTGGAGGAACAGAAGAGGGAGCTGAGTGCGAAAGGAGCAGACTGTGGAATCGGAGACCTAGTAGATGTGGTTTCCTTGGACCCTCCCAGAAAGGGTTGCGATGAAGCCTGTCTTTCCGCTGTATTAGAGTTAAGCCCAAAGAGAATTGTCTATGTAAGCTGTGATCCGGGAAGCCTGGCGAGAGATATTAAGTATCTAGGAGAAGGTGGATATAAGCTGGAGAAATGGGTGGGAATAGATAATTTCCCCAGGACAGGACATGTGGAGACTATAGCGTTGCTACAAAAAGAGGAATCGTGAAAATCCTCCATTTTAGGCAGTTTTACAAGCATTTTGTCTTTGTAGAAAATCCTGATGGAGGAAGAAAAAAGCTCCTCAAAAATTATGCCGATGTGAATGTTTGTATTGATATGGTGTGTGGAGATACAAAGACTGATTTTGAAAGAGAGGACTAAGTAATGTTAAGATGGATCATCAAGATACTTTTGTTTCCAATCAGCCTGCTATTAAGTATCCTAATAGCTTTTCTAACATTTTTGCTCAGTATAGGAACTGTATTGCTATACTTTCTCATGATATTATGCGTTGTAGGAGCGATAGCTTCATTTATCCAAAATAAAACTATATTGGGCATAGAAGCATTGTTTTTAGGATTTTTGTTTAGTCCCTATGGGATTCCGATGCTTGGTGCAAGTATTATTGCATTTCTTCATGTGGTCAACAAAGGGATAAAATCAATCTAAAATATTTCATCAATGGTGGCAAAAGACGATGGTAACAACTATCGTCTTTTTTCTTTGCAAATTTTAGGAAGAAGGGAGGGAGGAGGAATGGACTTTGACTATTTCTATAACAGGGAAGCAGAAGGCTTTAATTTTTTGAAAGTGCCGGAAATATTAGTGGAAGGAGAAGAGTTTCAAGGACTATCCGCAGAAGCCATTTTACTCTATGCAATGCTTCTAAAAAGGGCAGGTATGTCTTATAAGAACAATTGGCTGGATAAGCAAAATAGAGTTTTTATTTACTTTACCGTGGAAGAAATCATGAAGAAAAGGCATTTATCGAAACCGACTGCGATTAAGCTATTAGATGAATTAGATAAAAAGAATGGAATAGGACTGATAGAAAGAGTCAGGGTCGGTCTTGGAAAACCCAACATTATTTATGTAAAGGACTTTTTAAGTATGGTACAAGAAAAATCGGTAGTACAGAAGTTCAAACCTTTAACTTCTGAGGTAAAAAATATTGACTTGAGAAGTAAAGGAAATGAACTTCAAGATGTAAAAAGTCTTAACCCTAACTATATAGATAGGAGTAATAGTAATAATAGAAAGAGAGAATATAGTTTTCTGGAAAATGGACTTGGAAGTTTTCAAAATGTCTTTTTACAAGAGAAGGACAGAGCTGAATTGGAGCTTCTGCTTAATGGCCAGCTAAACAACTATATTGAGCGGTTGTCGGCATATCTTAAGAGCAGTGGAAAGACTTATAAAGACCATAAGTCAACTATCCTTTCCTGGTTTTATAAAGACCAGGGAAATAGGAGGTGTATTAAAGCTTCGAACATTCCCAGTTTGGAAGAATACGATAAAGGAGAGCATTTATAATGAGTGAAATGAAAAGGACCTGGATTGAGGGCGTGGAGTATTCCTACGATGCAAATGAAGAATATGAAAAGGACGGACATATTTACTGTAAGACTTGCCATGAAAGAAAAGACGGGAAGATTTTGGAGTTCTTTGGTGGAAAGATGATCTGCCGTATAGCCTGTCATTGCGACAAACAGAGAGAGGAAAAAGAAGTAGAGAGACAGAAGCAATTGGAAATAGAACGTCTCAAGAGTAGTTGTTTTAGTTCCAGAGCTGAATGGGAGTACAGCTTTGAGAATTATCAAGGAGAAGAAAATCAAAGTCTTCTTATTGCCAAGAACTTCGTGAAGGATTATGAGCAAATGAAGAAAGAAAATGTAGGACTTCTTTTTTATGGTTCTGTTGGAAGCGGAAAGACTTATCTTGCCTGTTCTATCGCCAATGCTCTAATAGAGCAGTATCAAATTACGGTGAAGATTCGGAATTTTTCGCAGATTATGAATGAAATGCAAAAATGTGGTTTTGACTTTGATAAGAATGCCTATATTGAATCTTTGGTTAATACTTCCGTACTGATTTTAGATGACCTGGGAATTGAAAGGGACACAAGCTATGCTAAGGAACAGGTGTACAACATTGTGAACAGCCGGTACTTAAGAAGGAAGCCGACCATATTTACCACGAATCTATCTTATGACACTATTCAAAACTGTATTGAAAGTGTGGAGTATCAAAGAATTTACTCAAGAATTATAGAGATGTGTATTCCGATTATGGTTGTGGGGCAGGACTACAGGAAACAAATTCAAAAAGAGAAGCTTTCTCGAAACAAAGAGCGATTATTGAGCGGAGGTGAAAGAACATGATCAATGAAGAAGTATCCGATAAAACCCTTAACTTAGAAATAAAGGCAGCTAAAATCACTGCAAAACTGATTATTCAGCAGATAAAGAAATTACTAAAAGAAGCTAAAAAATTTGGGGGAATGGAGAAATTTGTCGGCGAAAAGGGTAATGAAGTGAAGCTTAAGGACTTGGTTCAGAAAGGACAGCTAGAAGAAATTGCCATTGGAGAAACAGAGCTTAAAAGTCTGAAAAAAGAATTGAACAAATATGGTGTTAAGTTTTCTGTTATGAAAGATAAGAAGACAAAGCAGTATTCCCTATTTTTTCAAGCAAAAGATGTAAAAATTATGGACAAGGCATTTAAAAAGGTCCTGGCAGACTTGGAGAAAAAAACGGAAAGAAAGGAGTCCATCCATAAGAACCTTGAGAAGTTCAAAGAAATGGTGAAGAACATTATTTTCAAAGATAAAATCAAGAATAAGCAGAAGGAGCAGAGCCTATGATAGATAAGATATTAAAGGACATCAAAGGCTTATTTAAGGTGCAGGATAAGGTAAAGTTTCTAAAGCAGAATATTCCCTATCTTGCATTTTTCTATTTAGGAAACATCTTTTCAAATCATGTAAGAAGCTATGTTGGAGGAGATGTGATAGATAAAATATTTCAGGGGATATTGGAGCTTAACACAATGAGCTTTCTTCCGAGTATTCATCCGGCGGATATTTTAATAGGTATAGGAGTGGCTGCTTTAATCAAATTCATTGTCTATACAAAAGGGAAAAACGCTAAAAAGTTTAGGCAGGGAAAAGAGTATGGATCGGCAAGATGGGTTGCATAATATTAACTGAACAGGAGTGATATATAGACACAAAAAAGGAGGATAACGCCATGATGGAATATGCAACCAAAATCACAGCGCTATACTCCCGCCTTTCAGTTGGTGATGAGGACAGGGACGGTGGTGAAAGCAACAGTATTGTAAATCAAAAGGCATTTTTAGAGAGATATGCAAGACAGAACAAATTGATGAACATTCGCCACTATATCGACGATGATGAAAGCGGTAGGTTCTTTGACCGCTCCGCCTATACACAGATGATAAGCGATGTAGAAAGCGGAAAAATCGGCATTGTCATTATGAAAGATATGACAAGGTGGGGACGAGATTATCTCCAAGTGGGAAACGCTATGGAGATATTTAGAAGAAACAATGTACGCTTTATTGCCATCAACAATGGTATAGACAGCCAAGACCAAAATACATTAGAATTTGCACCCTTTATCAATATCATGTCAGAGTGGTACGCAAGGGACATCAGCAAGAAAGTCAAAACAGGCATTAAGACCAAAGGAGCAAGCGGAAAGCCTGTTGCAACAGAAGCCCCCTACGGCTATATAAAAGACCCTAACAACAAAGATTTTTGGATAGTCGATAAAGAAGCTGCCGAAGTCGTAAAACTCATTTTTAGACTGTTTATGGATGGGAAAAACAGAAATCAGATAGCCGTTTACTTGAAAGAGAAAGAAATACTAACCCCAACCTTTTATATGAAACAGCAAGACAGAGGAACGGCGAAAAACAGAAAGCTGAATGAAGAAAACCGTTATAACTGGAACAAAGCAACCCTAACACACATACTGAAAAGGCAGGAGTATTGTGGCGATGTAGTCAACTTCAAAACCGAAAAGCATTACAAAGACAAACGAAACCACTATGTAGATAAAGATAAGTGGCAGGTAATCAAAAATGTGCATGAGCCAATCATAGATCGAGCTACTTATGAAAATGTACAACGGAGATTAAAAAACGCACCTGTAAAAAGACCAAACGGAGATGGAGAAATCCACGCTTTATCCGGACTGATGTACTGTAAAGATTGTGGTACAAAAATGCACATCCGTACCATACACAAAAGCGGAAAAGTGCAACATGTAACCTATTGCAGTGAATATGCCAAAGGAAAATCCAAACACCCGAAATGCCATTCTCCCCACCGCATTGATGTCGATGATGTGATGGAAACCATTACAGAGGTTTTGCGAAAGATAGCACAGTATTCATTGGCAAATAAAGAAGAATTTGAAGCATTGGTAAAAAGCAGTCTTGCCAAAGAACAGACAGAAGAAATCAAAAAACAGAAAAAGCGTATCCCACAAATCAAAGACAGAATGGAACAGATAGAAAGAGTTATGAATAAGCTGTATGAGGATAATGCACTGGGAAATATCGAGCCGAAGCGTTATGAGCAATTATCGGGGAAATATGCAGAAGAATATTACAGCTTAAAAGCAGAACAGGAGCAAATAGAGGAACGCTTATCCGAATTTGAAAACGCCAACCAAAGAGCAAAGAACTTTATCAAACTGGCAGAAAGCTACTCAGATTTTGAAGAACTTACCCCCACCGCCATCAATGAATTTATCAGTAAAATTGTAGTGCATGAAAGAGATGTCAAAAGAGCAAAATATGCCGTTCAGCGTATCGAAGTGTATTTCAACTATATCGGAAAATTTGAAAATGAACTTACAAAAGAGATAGAGCCGACAGAACAAGAAATGATACAGATGAGGGAAGAAATCGAAGAAGCCAAGAAAGAAAAAACAAGAGCATATCACAGGGCATATTCCAAAGAATACCGATCTAAAAATATTGACAAATTCAGAGAGTATGAACGGATAAAAGCACGAGAATATAGAGCAAGAAAGAAGCTACAAGCGGTAACCTAAAATTAAATATCAATCAAAATGAAAAGAGGTTTCCTAATTACAGGAAATCTTTTTTTGTGCAAGTAAAAAGGAGGAATTGAATGACAGAAAAACAAGAAGCACAGACTAAAGATGAACGAGCCATGTCCCGAAAACCTGATGGCATTTTAATAAAAAAGATTAGAGGAAAGACCTTTGTAAGCGAGATATATTTTGATAAAGAGAGCAAGGATACCTTTCAAGATAGGCTGTTAAAGATAGTGCAAGCGGAACGGAAAGAATAAAGGAAAAAGATAATTTTTGTATCTATCTTTTCTATTATTTTTCTGTATGTCCTGATAAATTCCTGAGGGCAAGTAGGAAATCTGACAGTGGAAAAAAACCATTGAAAATGGCATAATACTTTCAAATGATTTATAGAAAAATTAGAATTTGAAAGCGAGGTGAGTTCCTTTGAAAGAGTATATTGGGAGTTTAGAAAAAGAATTTTCTTTGATAGAAAATGGTTTCAAAGAGGAAGAAAAAAGAGCCTTAAACGATTATAAATCTAATGATAAAGAATATGTCAAGAAGTTGGCATTTTTAGCTTATAAATCTCACACATATCAAGTAAGAATGTACGGCGTATTTCTTTTTGGATACTTGTCAGAACAAAATGATATTCTGGCATTTATGAGAGATGAAGTTTCTAAAGATGATAATTGGAGAGTTCAAGAAGTATTAGCAAAGGCATTTGATGAATTTTGTAAAAAGACAGGGTATGAAAAAGCACTTCCAATCATTGATGAATGGTTAGAAAATAATAATTCGAATACGAGAAGAGCAGTTACAGAGGGGTTGAGAATATGGACGAGTAGACCATATTTCAAAGATAATCCGAATGAAGCTATTAGACGAATTGCCAACTTAAAAGAAGATGCGAGTGAATATGTTAGGAAATCAGTAGGAAATGCTTTAAGGGATATTAGCAAAAAATTTCCAGAGTTAATTAAAGTTGAACTTAATAACTGGAAGTTGGAAAGCAAAGAAATAAATCAAGTGTACAAGTTGGCAAGTAAACTTATTAGCTGACAACTCCCAGTTTTTATCTAACTTAAACAACTAAATACAAGCTGTAACATAGCAGTTCACAAAACAGTAAATCAAATCGGTTTACTGTTTTTTCTTTGCTCAAAATTAGAAAGAAAGGAAAACAGAAAATGAAAAACATAGATGAAAAAATTTTAATGGCAGAAGAAGAAATCAAGCAGTTACAAAACAAAAGAAAAAAGCTCATCAGTCAACAGAAACAGGAAGAACGAAAAAAGAGAGATAGACGCATTTATGAAAAAGGAGGAGTCTTTGAAAGTATCTTTACCGAAAGCAAGGATTTTACTAAAGATGAATTTTATCAGCTAATCACATTTCCGAATATAAAAGAAGAAGTCAATCAAAAAATCTTAAAAATCATAGAGAAGCGAGGACAAGGCGAAAATCAAAATACAGAAATGCAAGAGGAAGTAACGGGAACAGAGGAATAGTCCCTTGTTTACAAGGGCGCACATATACACCTTAACAGGTGCGTGCGTTCTCCGAAGGCTCTTAGCAGAGGGCATATCAGCTAACGCTGATACAGGGGGAGCTACACTCCCCTACGGAAATAAATTTCCTACCCCTTGTGTACTTCCCAAAAGAAATCGGATAAAAAGCTATCCGATTTTTTTAGGAAGTTCTATCTATCTCCACCATAACCATATCAGAAAATGGAAAGGAGGTTTTTTACTATGGCGATATATCATCTTTGCATAAAGATTATTTCAAGAGGTAAAGGCAAAAGTGCAGTAGCAGCTTCCGCCTATCGAAGTGGCGAGAAGATAAAAAACGAATATGACGGTATAGTCCATGACTTTACAAGAAAAGGTGGAATAGCCCATACAGAAATTCTTTTACCACAAAATGCACCACAGGAATTTTCAGATAGAGGGACATTATGGAATAGTGTTGAAAAAATAGAAAAGAGTAAAAACTCACAACTTGCAAGAGAAATTGAAGTAGCCTTACCCAAAGAATTAGACCGAGAGAAACAAATAAATCTTGTACGAGAATATGTAAAAGAAAATTTTGTAAAAGTAGGTATGTGTGCCGATATTGCAATACATGATAAAAATGATGGAAACCCACATTGTCATATATTACTTACCATGCGACCACTAAACGAGGATACAACATGGGGAGCAAAATCAAAAAAGGAATATATCCTTGATGAAAACGGAGAAAAAGTAAAACTCAAAAATGGAAATTACAAAACACGAAAAATCAATACAACAGATTGGAATGAGCAAGACAAAGCAGAAGAGTGGCGAAAAGCATGGGCAGATATCACAAACAAATATCTTGAAGAAAACAGCATACAGGAGAAAGTGGATCATCGCTCTTATCTAAGGCAAGGAATAGAACAAATACCGACCATTCATTTAGGAGTATCAGCAACACAAATGGAAAAGAAAGGCATATCCACAGACAGAGGATACATCAACAGAGAAATCATACATCAAAACAAGATATTAAAAGAAATCTCAAGAAGAATAAAGGCATTGCTAAATTGGATAAGGGGAATTGGAAAAGAAGAAAATACAGAAAATGAAAATACAAAGTTCACCCTCCCACTCAAAGAAAATTTGCAGTCAATCTTTGAAAATCTTATCCGTGAAAATGCAGATAAGAATAATGCTGATTTAGAAAAATATATTGAGAGTTATCAGCTACTCAAAGATAAAAATATCACTTCATTATCCCAGCTAAAAGAAAGTATAGTTACCTTACGAGATAAGAATTACAAGACCACAAGAGCCTTAAAAGATACCGAAAAGAAAGTTGATGATAAAACAAAACTCATAGACCAGTCAGAAAAATATTTGAAGCATAAGGACACCTACAAAGCCTATACCAAGACAAAGAAAAGCAAACAGGGGAATTTTTATAACGAGCATACGGCAGAAATTATTTTATTTGAAAGTGCTAAGAAATATTTGAAAGACCATTTAGGAGAAAGTAAAACCTTAGCCATCAGTAAATGGAAATCAGAACTTGCCACTTTGAAGAAAGAGAAAAAGAACCTATACAGTCAAATATTGGAGATACGAGAAGAAGTTGAACAGGCTGAAAAAGTTAAAACCTGTATAGAGCAAATAGAGGGACACGAAAAGCGACTATCACAGGTAAAGAGGAATGAGTTAGACCTATAAAACTAAGTGAAAAAATGGTATAATATTAAAAAAGATAGAAAGGGGGCTTTGACACTGAGTAAAAATAAAACAGCTACATTTTTTGCAATATTAGCAGCAGCATTATATGCAATCAATGTACCAATATCGAAAATATTATTAGCAAATGTGTCTCCGACAATGCTTGCCGGTTTTTTGTATTTAGGAGCAGGTGTTGGTATTGGGATATTACTTGGAATAAAGAAAACTCAAAACAAATTGACTGACGAAAAATGGCTTAATATAAATGATTTACCTTATACAATTGCAATGGTTGTTCTTGATATAGCAGCACCGATATTTCTGATGTTTGGCATTGCCAATACAAATTCTGCTAATGTCTCGTTAATTAATAACTTTGAAATTGTTGCAACATCGGTCATTGCCCTTTTGATTTTTAAGGAAAAAATTTCTAAAAGATTATGGATTGCTATTGTCCTTGTACTTTTATCAAGCGTCATTCTTAGCTTTGAGGGGATGGAAGCATTAGCACTGAATAAAGGTTCAATGTTTGTTTTATGTGCTTGTATTTGTTGGGGGATTGAGAATAATTGTACAAGAAGTATAAGTGATAAAAGTTCTGAGGAAATTGTGTTAATAAAAGGAATTTTCTCGGGTATTGGCAGTATTGTTATTGCTTTTATCATTGGAGAACATCTACCTGAAATACTATATATACTTGCGGTTATGTTACTTGGTTTTGTGGCATATGGTTTAAGTATAAATTTTTATATTATGGCACAAAAGAACTTGGGTGCAGCAAAAACAAGTGCATTTTATTCTATAGCACCATTTTTAGGAGTGGGATTTAGTTTTATTATTTTGGGTGAAAGACCAACAGTAAAATTTTATATCGCCCTCGGCATTATGATAATCAGCACATTGATTATGATAAAAGATACGCTTGGTAACGAAAAAATATATAATGGATATGTCCATACCCACCAGCATAAGCACGGAAAAGTAGTACATTCGCATGAGCATAGACATTTTATATTTAACCCTATGCATATACACAGTCATTCTCATGCAAACACATAAATGATTGGAAAATGGCTTAACTTATATAACCGTTAAGAAATAAGCATAATACAACAAAGAGAAACAGTGAATCAAAAAAGGTTTACTGTTTTTCTTTGCTTAAAAGTTAATACGGCTTACAGAAAGAGCGTCCATAAATATAAAAAGGTACTTGACAAAACGCTTCCTGGGGAAATAGGAAAGACATTGAGCCTTACATGGACGAAAAATTTCAAAACAATATATTGCTTACCAAAACAGAGAGATTAAGCATGAATGGAAGACCAAGCAATCCAAAGTATGCAAGAAATAAAAATGTTCTTGTGATTGGTGGATCAGGATCCGGGAAGACAAGGTTTTATGTTAAGCCTAATCTTATGCAAATGCATTCTTCCTATTGCGTAACAGACCCTAAAGGGACGATAGTTCTTGAGTGTGGCAAAATGCTGGAAGATAATGGGTATGAAATTCGAATATTAAATACCATTAACTTCAAAAAAAGTATGAAATACAATCCTTTTAGCTATATCCATTCAGAAAAAGATATTCTGAAATTGGTGCAGACCATTATTGCCAATACCAAAGGGGAAGGAGAAAAGGCAGGGGAAGATTTCTGGGTGAAAGCCGAGAAGCTTTATTACACGGCTCTGATTGCCTATATCTACTATGAAGCACCGAAAGAAGAAAAGAATTTTGCAACACTGCTGGACATGATAGATGCTTCAGAAGTCAGAGAAGACGATGAAAATTATAAGAATCCGATAGACAGGCTTTTTGAGGCATTGGAAAAGAAAGAACCAAGACATTTTGCTGTAAAGCAATACAAGAAATACAAGCTTGCAGCCGGAGTTATAGAATTAAGAAGAACACTTCATCACTATTTGAGTGAAAAATGTTTTGCTTAATTCTTTTTTTATTGAAGAATTTGAGCGAAAGGAGGTAATCGTGAGAAATTATGAGAAAATAACCGCCTTGTATGAAAGGTTAAGCCGAGATGATGAACTACAAGGCGAGAGCAATTCGATCGTCAATCAGAAGAAAATTTTAGAAGAATACGCAAAGAAAAATCATTTGGAGAACATCATTCATTTTACCGATGACGGAATCAGCGGAACACAGTTTGACAGACCGGGATTTATGGCAATGATGAACGGAGTCAATCAAGGAAATATCGGTTGTATCATCGTAAAGGATATGAGTAGACTGGGCAGAGATTACCTCAAAGTCGGTCAATGTATGGAGATACTAAGGCAAAAGGGAGTTAGACTCATTGCCATTAACGACAATGTAGATAGCTTTTACAAAGACGATGATTTTACCCCTTTTCGAAACATTATGAACGAGTGGTATGCGAGAGATACCTCAAGGAAAATTAAGTCCACATTCAAAGCCAAAGGCGAAAGCGGAAAGCATACAGGAAGCAGTCCACCCTATGGATATATCAAAGACAAGGACGATAAAAATCAGTGGATTATCGACGAAAAAGCAGCAGAAGTTGTCCGAAGAATATTCCATCTGACGATGGACGGAAAAGGACCCTATGCCATCGCAAGAATATTAGAAACTGACAAGATAGATATACCCGCCTATCATCAGCAGAAATTGGGATATGGACTACATCAAAGCAAAGTGTTTGAATATCCGTATCGTTGGTGCAGTTCCACGATTGCAAGTATCTTAAAAAAACAAGAATATTTAGGGCATACAGTCAACTTCAAAACAAGGAAGCATTTCAAAGACAAGAAAAGTAAATATGTATCCGAAGATAACTGGCTCATCTTTGAAAACACCCACGAGCCAATCATAGACCAAGAAACCTTTGATAATGTGCAGAGAATACGAGGAAATGTGAAACGCTATCCCGATGGTTGGGGCGAATACCACCCCCTTACAGGACTGATGTATTGTGCCGATTGTGGCAGTAAAATGTATGTTCACAGAACGAGCAACTACAAGAATATCCCCTATTATACTTGTAGTGCCTACACAAAAGTACCTTGTGGGACACTTTGTCCATCTGCTCACAGGATAAAAGCAGAAGTGGTATTAAATCTCATTCAAAGCACCCTACAAGACATTAAGAAAAGCCTTGATGAAGATAACGAAGCCTTTCTCCATTCCATTCAAAACGAAATGGAAGAAAGCGAGAAAATGGAAATGGAAAAGAAAAAGACAAGGCTCACAGATAGTACAAACAGGCTTCAGGAACTGGAACGCTTAATGTGTCGGATATACGAAGATATGATACTGGAGAAGATACCGAATAACCGATATGAAATCTTAAACAATCAGTATGAAACAGAGCAAAGAGAACTCAGCAAAGAAATCGATGGGTTGGAAAAAGCCATCAAACGATACGAAAAAGAAACCGATAGAGCAAAAAAGTTTATCCGGTTGATCGAACGCTATGATAACTTTGACGAACTGACTCCGACCATCATCAACGAGTTTGTAGAAAAAATCTTAATTCACGAACGAGATCGAAAAGGCAGTCAAACCGCCAATCAGAAAGTCGAAATCTACTTCAACTTTATCGGCAACTATGAACCACCGAAAGAAGAATTATCCGAAGAAGAAATGCAGAAATTAAGGGAGGAGGAAGAAAAAGAACGGGAAAGAAAAGACAGGCTTCATCAAAACTACCTCAATCGTAAAGCAAACGGCAAGCAAAAAGAATATGAGGACAGATACAAGGAGAAAAGGGAGCAACTCAAACAGGAGAAACTTAAAACGCTGAAAAAAAGCGGAATACCATTAAGTGAATATAAAGAGCTAATGAAAAAAGAAGCCTAATTATAGACTTCTTTTTTTCACGCACTCAATGTAACAGATCTTATCGAATTACAAGTTATGTTTTGTCATATTTTTAATAGATTGCTGATAGAACTCAATTTTATCATCTAAATTTTGAAGATACTCAGTCCATTTTAGTTGCTGTTCTAAAACATAATTTCTGTGTAATTGGAGAATTTGTAATCGTTCAGGCATTGTAATCGAGCCAACATATCGTAACTCGGAATAATGTTGAATATCTTTGATAAGCATTCCTGTTTCTTTCAGCCGTCTTATAAATTTTATCCACTCTATATCGCTTTCTTTATAATATCTCCTACCATTTTTGTCTCTATCTACTTTGAGTAATCCTTTTTTTCGTAGTAACGAAGGGTGCTTGCTGGAAGATTTGTTTTATTTGCAATTTCGCCTATTTTCATTGCAGATGACTCCTTTCCTAATTTTTAAAATTCATAAGTAAAAGAACTTGACTTAAACCAAAGTTTAAGTAGTATAATTATATTATAAAAGAAAAAAGGAGGTGAATTCAAGTGAAAAGTAAACGATTTGAAATAGGTTTAGAACAATTACAAGAAATTGATGGTGTGAGTGGCGAAAAAGTTATACAAACATTAGAAGATATTGCTCCAGATTTAGGAGAATATATTATCGAATTTGCATTTGGAGATATTTATAGTAGACAAGGACTTTCTTTGCAAGAAAGAGAAATGATAACTATCACAAGTTTATTGACATTAGGAGGGTGCGAACCACAATTAGAAGTTCATATTAATGGATCTTTAAATGTGGGAATATCTCCGGAAAAAATTATTGAGACATTTATTCAGTGCATTCCGTATGTGGGTTTTCCAAAAGTCTTAAATGCTACATTCGTTGCAAAAAAAATCTTTTCTGAAAGGAATCTTACTTTAGGTAGTAACACAAACGACGGGAGGTAATATATCACCAATAAAAAATAAAAAAGCTATGTGGAATAAAATAACGAGTGATTTTTCACTGATTTTTTGCTGAAAAACCAAAAATCATAATTTTTGAAAGAGGACTATTTACGCCAAAGTGTAGAAGTCCTCCTTTTTTATGCTCAAAAACCAAAATCAGAGAGCAGAAAAAGGAGGATTATACAATGGATAAAAAAGAATATTTACTTTATGTCAAAGGAAAAGCGGTTAAGGTAAATGAGGAAATATACAGAGCTTACTGGAGAATAACGGAACACGAAAAGTATCTCCAAAGAAAAGATTGGAAGTATAATGTACTTCCCTTTTCTATATTCGATTATGACGGTCATTTTATAGATAACATCGTAGATGAAAGCATTGATATTGAAAAAATTGTAGAAGTAAAAATGCAAATCGAAGAACTGAATAAGGCATTAAATTCCCTTACAGAAGAAGAAAGGGACATCATTACTGCCATATTTTTCAGAGATGAGAGTTTACGGTCTATTGGAGAAAGAAAAAACAGAAGCTATCAGGCAATCGGGAAAAGGAGGGATAAGATTTTAGAGAAATTAAGAAAACTCTTAGAGGGTAAAATCTAATAAAGCGAAAAGGTTAAGTGCGAAATGTGCTTAACCTTTTCTCATAAAGATGAAAGCGAGGAATGGATATGAAAGACAATAGGACAGAACTACAAAAAGTAAAATCGGAAATTGAACTGAAAGAAAATGAACTTGAAAAGTACGAAAAGAAGTTGGTGCAGCTAAAAAATCAGGAAAAGAAAATCAGAAAGCAAGCGAGCCTTGAAGAACGCAAAAAGCGAAACCATAGATTGATAGAACGAGGAGCAATCTTAGAAAGTTTTATTGAGGGAGCAAGCGAGAAAAGTAATCAAGAAATAAAGGCTATCTTACAAAGAACATTTCAAAAAAGATAAGAAAAGCAAGGACATCGTATAATCGCAATTCCCTTAGATTTTCTAAGGGCGCAATTATACACCCTAAAGGGTGTCCTTGCGTCCTGCGGAGCCTTTACCCTTGCAGGGAGCAAAAGAGGAGTAGCAAAGATGATTGCATATCCCCCATTCCCTTTTTTATCGTCAAGGGTAAAGTGCATTCGCTACCGCTCACCCTTGACCCTAAAAATTTGAAACGGATACTACTTATCAAGCCGACATACTGAAACAACAAAAGCAGTTGCAGTATAGTCGGCTTTTTCTATTGTACCGTTTCAAAACGGTCATTCACTTTATGGACTATCCGAGAAGAAAACCGCTAAGACCGACACCTAAAACAACAAAAGAAAAGAACAAAGACAATCTAAAAGCGAAAGGAGTTGATAAGAGTGGCAGACAGTTTTCACTTTAATATTTCCATCATCTCAAGAGGGAAAGGAAAAAGTGCAGTCGCAAGTGCTGCCTATATTTCTTGTGAGAAACTCACGAATGAATGGGACGGAGTAACCCACGATTATCACAACAAAAAAGGCTTGGAGCATAAAGAAATCTTCTTGCCGGAAAATGCACCGAAAGAATTTTTAGACCGTTCCATCTTGTGGAACAGTGTGGAGTTAAATGAAAAAGCCATCAATGCACAGCTTGCAAGAAACTTCATTATTGCCCTACCCAAAGAGTTGAGTTTGGAAGAAAACAAAGACCTCATCAGGGAGTTTATACAGGAGAATTTTGTATCCAAAGGAATGATTGCAGACCTTGCCATTCATCAAGGAAATGATGAGGGAAACGGAAATATTCACGCTCATATAATGACAACTGTTCGCCCCTTAAATCAAGATGGCACTTGGGGAGCAAAGAGCAAAAAAGAATATCTTCTTGATGAACAGGGAAAAAAGATTTTAGGTAAAAACGGAAAACCTAAAACAAGGAAAATCGACCTCACTGATTGGAACAACAAAGAAAATGCCGAGAAATGGAGAGAACATTTTGCCACACTTTGTAATCAATATTTAGAAACAGCCGGAGAACAAAAACGAGTGGATCATCGCTCCTACAAAAGACAAGGAAAAGAAGAAATTCCGACCATTCATTTAGGAGCAAGTGCCGGTGCCTTAGAGCGAAAAGGAGTGGAAACCGAGAAAGGAAATATCAACCGAGAAATCAAAAAGCATAATTCTATTGTGAAAGCAGTGAGAGAAAGAATTGCAGAAATCACCTCTTGGTTGAATGACTTTACCAAAGTCTTATTTGACAAATATGAGCAGTACAAACAGGAGAAGAAAGAAGAATATGAGAACAAAGCGGAACTCTTTAATCTCTATGAGTACATCAGTATTTATTATGACTTACAGGGAGAAAAAGCAAGAAAACTAAACCCCTATGCAAGCAACAAAAAGATCGGTGCAGACCTAAGAAGATTTTCAAAAGCAAGGATATATCTAAAGGACAATAACCTTAAAACCATAGCCGAATTGCAAGAGAAAATAAGTACCTTACAATCCAAGAATAAAAAGATTAGTCAAGATATTAAGGCGAAAACCACAAGAATAGAAAACTTAAATAAATGCTTTGCCTATGCGGACATCATCAAGGATAACAAACAAGTCTTTGAGGAATGGAACAGTAAATCCCTATTCAAAGACAGCTTTTACAATTCCCATAAAGATGAGATAGATAAATATAAAAGAGCAAGGGCAATCCTTGAAAAGATAACAGGCTTATCGGCTATCAAGATAAAGGACTGGAAAAAAGAAATCCAAAGCCTTGAAAGTGAAATATTAAAACTCAATATACAATCTCAAAAAGTCAAAGAAGAATACGAAAGTATCAACCATATCAAGTATGCAGTGAAAACAGTCAATGATGATTATGGCATAGACCTATCCATTGAGATTGACAAGGCAATCAAGAGAGGAGAAAAACCAAGTGTCATTGCACAGATTAAGAAGTATCAAGAGCAGCAAGAAGCCTACGAAAAACGAAAGGATAAAACAAAAGACTATTACAGGAAAGAGGAAAGATGAAGTCCTAAAATGGGATAACATCAAAAACGAAGGGTGTCGTAAATCACGACATTCTTAAAAAACTAAGATAAGAGAGGAAAGAAAAATGGCAGATAAAAGAATGTTTTCACTCAAGATAGTAGATAGCGACTTATTTTTGGATATGCCTTTAAGTAGTCAATGCCTATATTTTCATCTATCAATGAGGGCAGATGATGACGGCTTTGTAAATAATCCTAAGAAAATCATCAAGATTATCGGAGCGAATGAAGATGACCTGAAAATACTTATTGCCAAAGGCTTTGTGATTGTTTTTGAACGAGGAATTATCGTCATTACGCATTGGAAAATCAACAACTTTATCCGTAAAGACAGATATAAACCGACCTTATATGAAAATGAGGTGCAGAGCTTATCTCAAACTAAAAACGGAATGTATATCAAAGAGGTTGGTTGTCATTTGGTTGACCAAAGGTTGACAAGTGGTCAACCCAGTATAGATAAGGGTAGATTAGATAAGGTTAGTATAGATAAGGGGAGAGAAGAAAGCACCCCGCCCCCCAATTCAAAAAATATGGAGAATATCAAAACATTATCCTTACAGACGAACAATACAAGGCATTACAAGAAAAGCTACAAAGTCATACCGACACGATGATTGAAAAACTGTCAAGGTATATCAAGAGTACCGGAAAGACATATCAAGACCATTATGTAACTATCCTTAATTGGTATGAGCAAGACAAGGATAAACTATCACAGAAAAAGACCGGCAAGATTCCAACTTTTGAAGATTATGATAAGGGGGAACATTTATAGCTATCATACAAGGCGGTGTAAAGGCATTTTTAGAGCGTTAAGACTAAAAGAGGTATTAAAGCATGTCTATGGATAAAATCAGTCTTAAAACTCAACTTGAAGGAAATTAGCAGATGAAAAATATTGATAAATTTGGTATAATTAAGTATTATTATGAGTGAGGAGGTATGACCTTTGGATAATAAAGAGCTGTCTATCACAAGTGATAGTGAGTATAAAAAGCTATTGTCAGAGTTAAAAGAGAAAGTAAGAAGTAGCCAACTTAAAGCTGCAATAAAGGTAAATTATTTGTTGTTAGATTTATATTGGACTTTGGGAGAATACATTGTAAAAAATCAAGAACAACATTCATGGGGAGATGCCTTTATAAAATCGTTAGCTAAAGATTTACAAAAAGAATTTCCTGATATGAAAGGTTTTTCTGAAACAAATATTAAGTATATCAGAAGATGGTATTCATTTTATATAAAAGGGCTACAAGGTGTAGCCGAAATAGAAAATAACGACAGCAATTCAAAAGGACTACAGCCTGTAGCCCAATTTGATGAAAGAGTTATCAACCATATTAAACAGATACCTTGGGGACATAATCAAAGGATAATAAACAAGTGCAAGACCATTGATGAAGCCATATATTATGTTGATAAAACTATTGAGAACGGATGGAGCAGGAATGTACTCGTACATCAAATTGAAAGCGGATTATATGGCAGGGAAGGAAAATCTATAACAAACTTTGAAAAAAGGTTACCTGCTTTGCAATCAGACCTTGCAAGACAGACATTAAAAGATCCATATAATTTTGATTTTCTTACCATTCGTGAAGGATATGATGAAAGGGAACTTCAAAAAGAACTGGTTGACAAGATTTCTGATTTTTTACTTGAACTTGGCGAGGGATTTGCCTACATAGGCAAAGAATATCACATAAATATAAATGGGGATGATTTTTATATTGATTTACTGTTTTACAATTTGAAACTCCATTCTTACATTGTTATAGAACTGAAAGCGGAGAAGTTTAAGCCGGAACATTTAGGACAGCTTAATTTCTATGTAACAGCAGTGAATAGAGAGCTAAAAACTGATAGAGATAATGCTACGATTGGACTTCTTATTTGCAAAGATAAAAACGATGTCGTTTGTGAATATTCATTAGAACAAATATCGCAACCTATAGGTATAAGCAAATATAAGATTACTAAATTACTTGAAGCAGAATATAAGAGCAGTTTGCCGAGTATTGAAGAAATAGAGAAAAAGATCAAAGAAATAGATACGGATAATTAAAAACATCAAAGAAATGAATAAATATTGGCTAATGACGATTGGAAAAAATCACTAATCGTCATTTTTTATTGCAAAGAAAGGAGAAAATATGCAAGAAAAAAGAAATGAACAAACTACAGGAACAAAGACGATAAAGAAGATT
Organism: Oribacterium sp. oral taxon 108 str. F0425; assembly: GCF_000214455.1. Classification (NCBI taxonomy): domain Bacteria; kingdom Bacillati; phylum Bacillota; class Clostridia; order Lachnospirales; family Lachnospiraceae; genus Oribacterium; species Oribacterium sp. oral taxon 108. Next base: position 229,452 of record NZ_AFIH01000001.1, read on the forward strand.
GGAAAGACTACTTATGAGGTGATTGTCCATTTTAATGATAAAAGCAGTGAAACTATGCAAGATAAACTAAAAAGGATAATGTTGAGGGAATTTCGGAGAAAATCGGACGAAAAAAAAGATGATTTTGATTAAAAAGTCCTTGACAAGTAGCAACAGGGAAAACAGCAAAGTCCATTCTTATCTCTTGTGGAGCAAGACTTGCCCCCTTCGATATTCAAGAACTAAGGGACTTAATGAGCGAAGATGAATTGGAGCTGGATTGCATTGGAGATAGAAAAACAGCACTATTTGTCATTATCTCTGATACAGATGATACCTTTAACTTTGTGGTCTCCATTATGTACTCTCAGCTTTTTAATCTTCTATGTGACAAGGCAGATGATGTCTATGGAGGACGATTACCTGTTCATGTCAGGTTTCTCCTAGATGAGTTTGCAAATATCGGCTTAATCCCAAAGTTTGAGAAGCTTATAGCCACAATTCGTTCCAGAGAAATTTCTGCAAGTATTATTCTACAGGCACAATCTCAGCTGAAAGCTATTTACAAGGATAATGCGGATACGATTATTGGAAACTGCGATAGTACTTTATTCCTGGGAGGGAAGGAAAAGACTACATTAAAAGAACTTTCAGAAACTTTGGGAAAGGAAACCATTGACTTATACAATATCTCGGAAACCAAGTCCAATCAGAACAGCTTTGCCATGAACTATCAAAAGACCGGAAAAGATCTAATGAGCCAAGACGAGATAACAGTGATGGATGGTGGAAAATGTATCTTTCAGCTTAGAGGTGTCAGACCTTTTTTCTCGGATAAATTCGACATCACAAAGCATAAGAACTATAAGTTCTTAGAAGATTATGACAAGAAGAATGTGTTTGATATTGAAGAATATATAAAGAGAAAAGGCGAGGTTAAGCTTAATAGAAATACGGTAATTACAAGATTGTAAGATTTACAAGGCTTGACCTTGCAAAAAATGGCAGGTGCATTAAAATATGAATTACAAACTGTTTCGCTCTTTATTTGTATGCTGTATTTATTCAAAAAAGATATAATTCAGGCAGAAAAATGGATGCATACATATTGCCAAGCACTGGATAAAGAAGATGAAAACAGTTGCTATTACTTCTGCTATGAATTGATGCTTCACTTGAAAAATCAAAATTCAGATGATGCTACTATCTATAATTATCTGAGAAATTTTTTCGATGAAAATCTTGTGCAAATGGTTTTTGAAGATTTTAGGGGCAATCCATTTGAAGCGCTTCCGACAATGCACTGTCAGGAACCTTGTGATGAAAATTGTGAATTGTATTCATATTGTATTACTAGAACAGAAAAAGAGATATACAGGAACATAAGGAGTAAAGTACTAACCTAGGCATACTAAAGTTGCGGCGCGTACGTAAGTTCTGAAAATCGTTTCGGTAAAGACAAGGAGAATGAAGAACCAATATGATTCTTTCCAAGAAACAGTACACACCATGGGACAATATTCTGATTCCATACAAAAGCAGTGAACTCAGTACTGTCTTGTATTCGCTTATTAGACTTCTTGAATTTATTATACCTACAATACAGATTGCAGTGAATGCTCTGTTTATTGAAAAGGCTTTGTCATATCTGTCAGGAAGAAGTTCTCGTGAGGAATTGCTCCTTCCTATTCTTATGCTAAGCGGAATTATTGTATATGCCCGAATCTGTAAAGTCCTAGCCGCTTTGTGTATGAAACATGTCCAAAATGGGATTCGGGCTCAATTTCATACAGCGATCATTCAAAAATGTGCCAGATTGACCTACGAGAGTATTGAAAACAAGGAAATATGGGAGCTGTTTCAGCGGATTAATAACAAGCTCGAAGACAGAATGACTATAGGGTTTCAAAACAGTGTTGAACTGATTGGAATGGGAGTTCAAATTCTTGGTTTTCTTGGTGCACTGATATTCAGTGCTTGGTGGGCCGCGTTTATTGTCGTTATCTTGTCTGTGCCTATTATGATTCTGGGAATCAAGGGAGGACAAAAGCAGTACGAAGCCGAAAGAGAAACCGGAAAATACAAGATTCGATATGAATACCTTAGCGACATCATGACAAATCGTGATTCTGCAAGGGAGCGCAGCTTGTTCCATTATCAGGAGAGGTTAATTCTGCAATGGAATAAATTATTTGAAAAAGTAAAGTACCTTCAGCGGAAGGTAACAATCAATACTATGCTTCGTATGAAGGCTGTGAATCTGACTGTGTCTTTAGCCATGTTTATGGTTGACCTCATTTTGCTATTGGCGGTTGCAAAGGGGAAGGTGTCAGTAGGCATGTTTATTGCATTAACACAGGCCTCTATTGGTATCATATCCATTATGTCCTGGGAATTTTCAGACCGCATTAAGGAATTTGCCACACAGAGAGAGTTCTTCAAAGATATCACGCATTTCGCATCTCTTCCCGAAACAGAGGGCGCTACATCTGAACCCGCTCCGCCTGTTCCGTTACAATCTATTGAGTTTCGTCACGTTACATTCCGCTATCCAAACACAGAAAAAGAAGTGCTTCGTGACTTGTGCCTGAAAATGGAGCCGGGAAGACATTATGCGGTTGTTGGCAGAAATGGGGCCGGAAAAACCACCCTCACCAAGCTGTTAACTGGTCTTTATACAGATTATGAAGGAGAAATCCTGATAAACAACAAATCGATAAAGAACTATGCGGCTTCTGAACTGAAGAGTTTTTTTGCTGTCCTATTTCAGGATTTTTCTCGTTATCACATTTCTCTTCGGGATAACATTGCCATTGGAGATATCAGAAACTTTGGCAATCCGGATACAGATCGGAATATAGAAAAAATTCTTGATGAGCTGAACATGACAGATAATATACGAACACTTCCCGATAAGATGAATACCCACCTAGGAAAACTTGACGAAAAAGGTGTGGATTTTTCCGGCGGCCAGTGGCAGCGGCTTGCCATTGCGCGTGTTATGTTGTCCCCTGCACCCATGTATATTTTAGATGAACCGACAGCAGCACTGGATCCAATGAGTGAATCAAAGATATATGGGGATTTTGAATATATTAGCCGGCAAAAAACTACATTGCTAATCACACATCGCCTTGGTGCCACAAAAACAGCGGATTATATTCTAGTTCTTGATGATGGGCATATTGTCCAGCAGGGATCCCACGCTACGCTGATGCAATATGACGGACTGTACAAGGATATGTATGATAGTCAAAGGAGTTGGTATCAATGAAGAAAAAGTATCTGGTTTTTCGCAGAATGATATTCGATATGTTCAGAATCAGCCCCGGAATGACTACGCTTTATTGCCTGTTTGATGTTTTGCATGCTGGCGGTTATATTCTTGTCATGCTCTGTACTGAAAAATTGTTCGACAGTGTTCCTCTGCTTGCTGCAGGCTCACCGTTGTCCGTGTCACTACGGCCGCTTCTGTTTCTTATCATGGCAACAGTATTTTTTGAGATTGCGAACAGTTTAAGTAATTTCCATATCGAGCATCTTTCCCCTAAGATACTCAGTCATTTCTATAAGCGTATCTATATAAAAGCATCCCATATTTCACCGATAGATTACGAACGTCCGGAATTCCTTGATATGCTCAATAAGGCCTTGCAAGGCGTGGAATATGGTTTTTTTGCTTCCAGCCTGATTCTGATGGTATTTACCTTCTATGTGCCTTACTTCATTTTATTGGGGGTGTACCTGCAGCACATTTCACCCATACTGATTCTGATTGTTCTGCTGATTTTTACGCCAGTCATTCTTGGCCAAGTAATACGGTTTCGGTTGTTTTCCGAAGCGGAAGATGCGATTGCCCCAATCAGGCGAGCTACTGATTATTATGAACAAGTCGTCTGCAATCGAAAGTTTTTTAAAGAAACACGAATTCTTGGTATCGTAAACCACTTTATGCAGCTATATCAGGATGGAGTTATCCTAATCAATCAGAAAACTTTGACTGCCGAAAAAAAACATATCAGGATAGATGCTGCCCTGAGACTGTTTACTATCGGTGGATATATCGGTATCCTTCTAATGTTGGTAAACAGTTTGATTCAAAAAGTGATTTCTCCAGGAGCTTTTTCCGCTGTCTTCGCATCTGTAAATATGATGTATGCGCTTGCTGAGGAAATGGTTACAATGTTCTCGGGGCAGATTACACAATACGCAGTATCTATTCAGAACTACCATTCATTCATTGATCTTCCGGAAAATGCAAAAGAAGAAGGAAGTTTCGACAAAACGAAAGGCATCACTCTTGACAACGTTCATTTCAGTTACCCGAATACGCAGACAGAGACAATACGCGGAATTAGTCTTAAAATCCAGCCGGGTGAAACCGTAGCAATCGTTGGTGAAAACGGTGCCGGAAAATCGACTCTGGCAAAACTTATGCTTGGTTTATATGTTCCGGACAGAGGAACCGTCCGTATTGGTGGACTTGACAGCGAAAAAGTCGCTTCACGGTGCATATATCAAAATTGTGCCGCTGTTTTCCAAGATTATCAACACTATCTCACAACACTGGAGGAAAACATTACCATAAGCAGCAATAATAGCTGTTACAATATGCTTGTTAGACTAAACCATGTTTGTGAAAGGGCCAAATTGTTAGTCAACAGTGATTCCTTCCCACAGGGGTTTAGTACCATGCTGTCCAGAGAATTCGGGGGTGTGGATTTGTCAGGTGGACAATGGCAGCGAATTGCGATTGCTCGCGGAATATTCCGTGAACATGACATCATTGTTTTAGATGAACCGACATCTGCGATTGATCCGATTGAAGAAAGTCTCATGTATCAAAATTTCAAAGAAATATCCGAAGGAAAAACTGCTATTATAATTACACATCGCCTTGGCGCTGCCAGAATTGCTGATCGGATTATAGTGTTGAAAGATGGCATTATAGATGATATAGGCACTCATGAGGAACTGATTAACAAAGGTGGAGTGTATTCTGAAATGTATAGAACGCAAGCCCAATGGTATGAATAGAGAAAGAAACATGTGCTACCCGGGGAGGTCTCGTCAGCGGTGGAAGCAGAATAAGAAACCGTAGTAACAACGAATGGCGAGAATGAAGTCAGCAGAAGTCAAGTCATAGTACCACTGTGGTTGCATCACACAGAGGGAAGGACGGAACTTTAGGCGGTGTAATGCGTGAAAGCAACCAAAAGTAAATTTAAGGATAGACAACTTTATAAAGAAGGTCATCTGCAAAAAGTATCTGCGGAACAGAGAGGATATGTAGAGGCATCCGCTTGCCAGAGGATTGCACACATAACCGACAATACCATCGCAAACTTGCCGTGCAAGTAAGGGAAAACTAAAAAACCACCGTGTACCGAACGTATGCACGGTGGTGTGAGAGGTATACCCTTCTCCTACTCGATTTAACGCTTTTTAATTTTATATAGCCCTTTAAATCCAAGAAGCAACCCAAAAACCATCCAAAAGAATGATAGAATGGTCATAGTTATTGTTAGTTCTCCATGGTTTAGTATACTTTTAAAGAAAACTACAGAGCCAAGAATACCAGCAATTATTTGAAGTATTGCTAGACTTATATTGAATTTACTATTCATACATGAACATCCTTTTTTAAAAATTAGCATCTTCTTACAGAAAGACTTGTTGGGCTCCAGCCATTTACAGAATAACCTTCTTTGTGTAGATATTTTTCTGTGTATTTTAATCCAACTGTTATTTCTATTCCAGATTTACCTGATATAGCATTAGCTAAGGCGGCAACGCCTAATGCCCATGTTACAAAATTTAATCAAGGAATAAAACCAGCTCCTAACTTTGCGGCAATGGCTTTTGATACAACTTGAGCTGCTGCTTTTTTAGCGACAAAACTTAAACCTGTACCAACGGTACCTGGAATACCCATCATCTCATTTGATACTTTAACTGTGTAGCTTCTTGTTTCTCCAATTTTTGCCAATGGAGAAAAACTCATAGGAACCATACCAGAGTTACTATTATAATATATGGTTTCTGTAATTTCTACAGGAATCATTTTTCCATTACCATCGTCTACATAAACAATATCTTTACTGACTTTAGTTTTTAAGTTTTCTATAACAGGATTTAGTTTTGGTAAATTACTTGCATGAGCTATATTTGGTAATATAATTGTACATAGCATTACCACTGAGACGGTGGTATTCTTGTCAAGAAAATAGAATAACAAGTTATAAAAGTGTTGAAATAGGTGCTTTTAGGATTTTAAAAGAAATCAGTTCTATAATAAATTAAAAATCGTGTTGGTAGAAAAATCGTCTACTTCTACCAACACGATTTTACAAAGAGCCAGTACTTACATCTCTTTTTTTCCTGTAAAACTATTGTATCTTGATACTTTAAGGAGTTTCAATCATTCGATCTGTTAATCGTTATTTTTTGGATCTAAACTTAATAACATAGCATTAATGGCGACGATGACTGTTGACACAGACATTAGGATTCCTCCTAATGCAGGGCTTAATGTGATACCAATAGGAGCCAAAATTCCTGCAGCCAGAGGGATAGCTATAAAGTTATAACCAGCTCCCCAAAATAGGTTTTGTTTCATTTTACGAGTTGTTTTGTGTGCTAATTCAATGAATGATTCAATATCTCCTGGATCGGATTGAGTCAATATGACATCAGCTGAATCCAATGCAACTTGAGTTCCAGCACCTATAGCTATACCAACATCTGCTAAGGCAAGAGAAGGAGCATCATTTACACCATCACCTACCATGATAACTTTCTTTCCTTCATCTTTAAGTGTTTTAACTAACTCATATTTGTCTTGTGGAGATTGATTTGATCTATATTCAATCCCTAAATCTTCTGCCGCGCCTTGAGCCGCTTTTTCATTATCACCTGTTGCCATAATTGGTTGAATATTGTTCTTTTTAAGAGCTTTAATTAACTCTTTACTCGTTGGTTTTAATTCGTCCCCTAAAGCTACAGCACCAATGGCATCATCGTTTTCTACTAAGACACTAAGAGTTGCTCCTTTTGGAATATCCATATCAATATTACGTCCATAGGCTTTTTGACTGATTAATTGGTAACGGTGCCCACCTGCTTTACCCTCTACTCCAGAACCGGAAATCACATCAATCGAATCAAAAGATGCTGGACGTATACCTTGCTCGTCGGCGAAACTTATAATTGATTGGGCAATCGGGTGGCTAGAACCTCCTTCAATACCTGACAGTAAGGCAATGATTTCCTCTTTTGTATATTTGTCATTAAGAAGTTTTACATCTAATACTTTAAATTCACCAGTTGTTAAAGTACCCGTTTTATCTAAAATTATCACATCCGCATCTTGAGCTATTTCTAAGGCTTGGCGGTCTTTTACTAGTAAGCCACGGCTAGCCCCTAAGCTTGTGCTACGGGCGGTTACCAATGGAATAGCCAGACCCAATGCGTGCGGACAAGCAATAACTAATGTAGTAATAGTAAATATAACTGCCGTTGGGATATCTCCAATAATCATCCACACTACAAAAGCAATTAGCGCGACAATAACAGCAATATAGAAGAGCCACCCTGCAACCTTTTGCGCAATATTTTCTGCCCTGGAAGGCTGACTTTGAGCTTGGCTGATTAAAGTCTGTACTTGAGAGATAAAGGATTGATCACCTGTCTCAAGCACTTTAATATAAAGAACCCCTTCTCCATTTGTTGAGCCCCCGATTACTTCATCGCCAGGGCCTTTTTTACTGCTTTTGATTCCCCAGTTAGAAGAGCTTCATTTAAACGTGATTCGCCACGCTCGATAATCCCGTCTGCTGGCACATTTTCTCCGGCTTGAACACGAATTAAATCACCTACCTTTAAGTCAGCAACTGGTCGTGTTTCAATTGAATCGTCTTCTAATACAACGTGAGCATCTTTTGGTACCAACTTAGCCAATTCTGCTTGTGCGTCTCCTGCTTCTCCAATAGCTTTCATCTCAATCCAGTGACCTAATAGCATGATTAATAGTAAAGAAGCAAATTCAAAGAAAAAGTCCATCACGTGTTCACCCGTTACGTAGGTAATGATCACAGCATAAATACTGTATAAATATGAAACACTTAAACCTAAAGAAACGAGTGCCATCATTCCAGGTTCTTTTTGTTTAAATTCATCAACTGCACCTTGATAGAATGGACGTCCACCATAAATAATTAATATAGTAGATAAAATAGCTACTACAATATCAGAATATGGAAAAGTAAACTGGAATGGTAGTTCAAATCCATGCATAGGGGATAAGAGCATAATAATGATTCCTAGTGGCAATGACTTTAAGAAAAGTTCCTTAAAGCTTCCGTGATGATGGTGGGCATGCCCACTGTGTCCGCTGTGATTATGCCCACTGTGATCATGTCCACTGTGATCATGTCCACTGTGATCATGCCCGCTGTGATCATGCTCGCTGTGATCATGCCCGCTGTGATCATGTCCACTGTGATCATGCTCGCTGTGATCATGCCCGCTGTGATCATGCCCGCTGTGATCATGCCCACTGTGATCATGCCCACTGTGCCCGCTGTGATCATGCCCAGCATGATGTTCTTGATGTTTATCCTTATGGTCTCCATGTTCATCTGTGATTCCATGCTCGTGTTTTAACTTATCCATGTCGTCATAATCATGGTGATTATGGGACGAATATCTGTTGTCATTATTCATTTTAAATTCCTCCTTATGCTTAATGATGATGTAAATGACATTTGCATTGTCCTTCTGGACAATTGCAAGCCACTTCTTCTACTGCGAAAGATTTTTTCATCTCTAATATTTTTTCTAGTCGATCTATATCATCGAAGCTTAAAACATGATCTTCAATGATGCTTCCTATTACATTTCCGACTTTCTTATTGCAAATACGGTTAAAAATATCTTCTACATAATCCCTTACGGCTTCTTTCTCTTCAATATTGGCAGTGTAAATAAACTTTCTACCTTCTGGCTCTGTATTTAGTACGCCTTTTTCAACTAATCGACCTAAGATCGTTTTGATAGTGGATGGTGTCCAATCCATTTTTTCTTTCAATACGGAAATGATTTTTTTACTAGTTACTCGATCATTTGCCCAAACTACACGCATGACCTCCCATTCAGCATCTGTGATAAAAGCTTTAAATTCTATTGTGCTCATTTTCCTTTCCTCTTCGTTGTCTACAGAAGTAAACTAATATGCTCAAAAACAAGTCTACTTTAGTAAACGAAATATGTCAAGTCTTTTTTATAAATGTAACCATCTTGTTTTTTAAATAAATATAACAGCTATTATTGCCTTTGTTTTCCTATCTTTACCCAATACTAATTATAAGGTTACCATTGATTTATTTTTATTGATTTTAGAATTCCTTATTTTTAAAATTATATTTTCTAAATATGATGAACACTATTGAGCAATTTAATTGTTTATCGTATTTAGGAAATCAAGAATTGAGAAAAAGCGGAAAAATAGAAAAAAACCTATACACACGGAAATTATCAAATCTTTTGTTCTGTTGTTCTAAATATTCAATTTTACCGACTATTAATTGTCTTAATTTCATGTCTTATTAATATCCTCGAGTTCGAGTATCTAAATATAGAAAAGGTAAACTGCTACAATACCTAGTACCCATCTATTTGATTTCCTACTATTCGGAAAAAGCCATTTCAGCTTTTCTATGAGCAAGGATTTTAGCTTCAAGTCTTCTTTCTTCCTTGAGATTTTCTAAGGACTTAAGAAGGTACGCTAAAGGGGATTCACTGTCATAGGATATTCGCTCAATAACGTTAATTATTTCTCGACTTGTTATATAGCCGTCAGAGAGGTATTGTCCTATCATCATTTTTTGTTTATGAGTTAGACTATAATTTTAAAACTCACCAGTGAATAAATCTTGTTGGCAAAATTTACCGTTATATTCATCAGCAATTACCTGCAGGAGAGAATAATATTGAGGGTCAATATATTTTTCGGATTTTTCAATAGATGAGATATTATCAGCTCTAGTAGACGAAGAAAATTCTTTAGAATTTTTTGAGCTCTTTCTAGAACTAGTATATTCACTTAAATAAGTCTCATTGTCTTCAGTATCATTAGGGGCTGATTTTGACACTAGCCTCGTGTTATTTTGACATCCTCCTGGTATAAATTTGACACCACTCTAGATTCTACATGGGAATCTTCAACTTTTTTGTTATTTTGGGTAAGGAAGTTATCCTTCAATTGACCTAGATATATACGATTTTCCAAGTTCCCAGTCTTGGTCGTTGATTGTTGAACGTCATAAATTAAACCAAATTGTGTTAATTCTTTTTTCATTCTTAACAGAGTAGACTTAGAACAATTTAAAATATCCATCAGTTTAGAATTGGAATAGACTAAAAACACATATCCATCTTCATCAATCCAATTATTTTTAAAAGACAAACTTAATCTATCTTTTAATACTGCATAGAAGACTTTGGCATCTAATCTCATTTCTTTGTAAAGATCACTCTCAAAAAGTATTTTAGGCAATGCATAGAATCTTTCTGAAGTTTGATATTCATCGACACTTATTAAATTAATATTTTCCATACTATTTTGCCTCACCTACTTTTAACATCATCCCACCTGATTCGGGAAATTTAATTAAATTGAATTGCTAAAGCTCTTTGAGAGACTCTTCGACTTTGGAAGGTGACCAACCAGTATCTTTCATCAAAGAAACAATAACCATGTTTCTTGACTGTCTTTGTTTAGAACGTGTGTTTTTTATAGCTTGATGTCATAAAATATTTTCCTTTCGGGTAGTAAAAAGTAAACAAAAAGAGAACGATTTCTCGTTCTCTTAAATTTATTGAGTATTTTTCTTATTTCTCAAAACTCTAGACACTTACCGCGCAGTATGTGTCTGAAATTTTGAGAGGAGTCGAAACTGGAGCTATACTATACTATAAAAGTGGACAGAAAATTGTGTGTTATAATCTGTCTATTAAGACACAAAATGAAAGGATTTTTATGTCAGGTTTTAAACGTTACGACGAGGATTTCAAACAATCGTTCGTTAATCTCTATCAAACTGGTAAAATACAGACTGAATTTTTTTTGAATATTCTTCTTTAAATTTTTTACTGAACAACATTTTTAATATTCTCATATCCTTATCCTCTCCTCGTAATTTCTATATTAGAATCTTACACTTAAATTGTGGGAGCATTATGAAGATATAAAATATTATTTATTATTCTACTTTAATTTGTCCCATCATACCTGCTTCTTCATGTTCAAGAATGTGACAGTGGTACATATAAGTACCCTTCTTATTAAACTTAACTATAAGTCTTACTTTTTCGTTAGGCTCAATATATACAGTATCTTTCCATCCGCTCTCCTCTGGAGAAGGCGCATTACCGTTTCTTGATAGAATTTGAACCTGTGTGCCATGAATATGGAATGGGTGCCCCATTTCATGCATCATAGATCCTGGGTTTGTAATTTCCCAAATCTCTGTATCTCCAAGCTTCACTGTTTCATCAATTCTATTCATATCAAACTTTTTACCGTTTATTGATACCATGTGACCCATACCTTGAAGCTCAAAGCTTCTTATCTTAGTAGCTTGTGCTTCTGACATTCTTTCTATATTCGTTAAAGTGCTAGGTACTTCAGTATCATCTTTCCCATCGCCTTTAACATTAAAGGTCATAATGGCTTCCTTATTACTCATAAGTGATAGCTGCGTTCCCTTTTCATACTTTGAAAAGTCCACTATTATCTCTGCTCTTTCCCCAGGTGATAACATAATATTTCTCTTGCTAACCGGTTTTTCTAAAAATCCACCATCAGATGCTATTTGATAGAATCCATCTCTATTATCTAACTTCAAATTAAAGTTACTTGCATTAGCACCATTAACTATTCTAAATCTCATCTTGACTCTATTAACCTCTAAATTAGGTTTAATAGCTCCGTTAACTATGATAGTATCCCCTGTTGCTCCATCCATCATATTTGTATTATAAATAAAACTGCCGTCCTTGCCAAAGCTTCTATCTTGAATTACTAAAGGTATATCATTTACTCCATATTCCTTAGGAATATTTAAGCTTTTTGATACTTCATCATCCACATAGAATAGTCCTGCTAAACCTTTATAAACTTGGGTAGCAGTATTTCCTCCAAAGTGCGGATGATACCACAATGTTGCAGCCTGTTGATTTACTGTAAAACTAGGCCCCCAAGTTGTTCCTGGTTCAATTCCTTGATGAGGGCCCCCATCCTTTTCTCCTTCTACCTCTAGTCCATGCCAGTGAACTGTAGTTGCTTCTTTGAGCTTGTTATTTACGTGCATATTTACTTGCTCACCTTTACTTACTCTGATGACAGGGCCTAAGAAGCTTCCGTTGTAACCCATAGTTCGTGTCTTGGTATTTGGTAAAAATGAAGTTTCTCCTTCTTGAGGTTCTAAAGTAAAATCCGCAATATTAGGATCTGGATTTTTATCCTCTAATAGTGGTGGTATAGGAAGCGTACTTTTTGTTTTACTTGTTTGAATATCTATATTAACTGCACTCTGGTTTATTTTAAAATAACTAATCATTGGTTCTAAAAATGTAATATATCCAACTGCAGTTAATACGACTGTAAGTCCAATACCTAATAACATATGTTTATTCTTACTCATTTTTATTCCTCCTTATGTTAATGATGATGTAAATGACATTTGCATTGTCCTTCTGGACAATTGCAAGCCACTTCTTCTACTGCGAAAGATTTTTTTATCTCTAATATTTTCTCTAGTCGATCTATATCATCGAAGCTTAAAACATGATCTTCAATGATACTTCCTATTACATTTCCAACTTTCTTATTGCAAATACGGTTAAAAATATCTTCTGCATAATCCCTTGCGGCTTCTGTCTCTTCAATATTGGCAGTGTAAATAAACTTTCTACCTTCATGCTCTGTATTTAGTACGCCTTTTCCAACTAATCGACCTAAGATCGTTTTGATAGTGGATGGTGTCCAGTCCATTTTTCTTGCAATACGGAAATGACTTTTTTACTAGTTACGCGATCATTTGCCCAAACTACACGCATAACTTCCCATTCTGCATCTGTGATATAAGTATTAAATTCTATTGTGCTCACTCTCCTTTCCTCTTCGTTATCTACAGATGTAAACGAATATGTTCAAAAAAAGTCTACTATTGTAAACGAGATATGTCAAGCCTTTTTAATAAATGTAAGCAACGATTATTGCGTTTGTTTTCCAATTTATTCCCAGTACGATTTGTAAGGTTATCATTGATTTACATTTATCGCTTTTTTAATTCCTTATTTTTAATAATATGTTCCAAATGTGATAAATACGATGATACCTTTTCTGCATTTATTGTTTGGCTAAATATATAGTCATAAATTTAAAATTTGTCTTTATATAAAGGTTATAGGAGAAATCTTCACACAATAACTATAAAGCTTGAAATATCAATGTAAGAAAAGGTGATAGAATCAAGTTTATTTGATAAGATAAAAGTGAATAGAAGGCTTTGTCTTAAATTTACATCCCCATCAATGACAGGAATATCAGATAGGATAATACTTCTGCCAAAAGCAAAGATTGAATTTATTGAAAAAAAAGACCTGGAAGAGAACCAAGACCAATTCAAAAAAAGGATAAGGCCATTTAAAAAATTAAATCTTAATGTTTATGTTCTTGATTTTAAAGAAAATATTGATGAAATAATAAAGCGAATCGAAGATGACAACTTAGAATACACTCTACGTAAATATCAAAACTATCCTACTGAATTTATAAAAGAAAATAGAAAATCGTCACTTTTACTAGATATGGGTTTAGACAAGATGGTTATAGGCCTAATGGCTATAAAAGATTTATTCTTTGATGCTTTTGCAATTTCTAAAGTTTTAATCATAGTACTATTAAGAGTTGCCTGATATACTTGGAAAGAAGAGATATAAGGGTGGTCCCACCCTTATATCTTAAAATATTCAGTATTAATAGGTAGTGAAGAAGAAAGAATAAAAGGAGTAGATATATTCCCAAGAACTAGGCTTTCCTAAAAATTTAAATTTTATCAATACTGACCACTCAAGCCATGTTGAGGCGGTAAGTTTGCTAGTCAAGGAGTAAAACGACGAAGATTAGCATTTACTTCCGCCCATGCGATAGCTGTCCGTGATTGACAAGTGCTAGCACGCAGACAGAACGGAGATAGCGAACCGCTGAGTGTGTCGCTCTGCTCGTAAAAGCTTAGAAACCTTTGAACGAAAGGGATAATGAAAGCCTTGATTGCAAGGCTTTTTGCTTTATGGTGGGTAAGTATCAGAGTGAGAAAATTTTTGGAATGAGTAGAAGTGATAGCTAGAAATTATCAGTTTCTATTTCCATTTACCCTGTGGGTACGTGTTTGTTTCCATTGACAAGGAGTTTGTGGGAATAGAAATGTACCCACCTTGTTTGAATCAAGTGAAGTGTAGTTGAAGGAAATCTGTTGAAAGCAATACTTCATTTTACCGAATAAGTAATAATTTAGGCAACTTCAAATCGATTAAAAAAACTATTTTAAAGGTTAAGAGTAGACAAAAATTGTCCACTCTTTTTTGCAAACTCAATTTATCAATAAATGAAATGAGGGAATGTAAAATGAAATATTTTGAGGTTGAGTTAGAAAATCCTGATGAATTTTTAAAACTACAAACAGAAGATTTTGTGAAAGCTAATCGCTTGCTACTAAGGAAGATAATCCAGAGCGTTACAGTCTATGAAGAAAACTTCGTCATATCCTTTAAATCTGGCATCGAATTGGAAGTATGAGTCTCATTCCATAACTTTTATATTGAACATATCATCTTGTTGTGTTATACTATAAATTAATATAAACAAAGATGTAGGAGGAACCGAAACTATGACAGCCTCAATGCGTTTAAGATAAGCTGGCAATAAAAAAAGCAGAATCTATACCCGATGATAGGCTTTTTTGTTGTGCTTATTTATACGATATTGAGCATTCATTAGTTACGGTGAGGATATTGGTTATTTAACTATACCTTTATTTAACTATGTCTTTAATATGAATGTTTCCAAATTGTATGTATGCAGACCAAAAGCCACATTGTGGGGTTTGGCCTGCATTTTTTATTGCCTAGAATGCTATTCAAAATAGAAATTCAAGCAAAATAATATGCAGGAGATAATATAAATGGAAAAATACAACAATTGGAAACGAAAATTTTATGCAATATGGGCAGGGCAAGCAGTATCATTAATCACTAGTGCCATCCTGCAAATGGCGATTATTTTTTACCTTACAGAAAAAACAGGATCTGCGATGGTCTTGTCTATGGCTTCATTAGTAGGTTTTTTACCCTATGCGATTTTGGGACCTGCCATTGGTGTGCTAGTGGATCGTCATGATAGGAAGAAGATAATGATTGGTGCCGATTTAATTATCGCAGCAGCTGGTGCAGTGCTTGCTATTGTTGCATTCTGTATGGAGCTACCTGTCTGGATGATTATGATAGTATTGTTTATCCGTAGCATTGGAACAGCTTTTCATACCCCAGCACTCAATGCGGTTACACCACTTTTAGTACCAGAAGAACAGCTAACGAAATGCGCAGGCTATAGTCAGTCTTTGCAGTCTATAAGCTATATTGTTAGTCCGGCAGTTGCAGCACTCTTATACTCCGTTTGGGATTTAAATGCTATTATTGCCATCGACGTATTGGGTGCTGTGATTGCATCTATTACGGTAGCAATTGTACGTATACCTAAGCTGGGTAATCAAGTGCAAAGTTTAGAACCAAATTTCATAAGGGAGATGAAAGAAGGAGTTGTGGTTCTGAGACAAAACAAAGGATTGTTTGCCTTATTACTCTTAGGAACACTATATACTTTTGTTTATATGCCAATCAATGCACTATTTCCTTTAATAAGCATGGAACACTTTAATGGAACGCCTGTGCATATTTCTATTACGGAAATTTCCTTTGCATTTGGGATGCTAGCAGGAGGCTTATTATTAGGAAGATTAGGGGGCTTCGAAAAGCATGTATTACTAATAACAAGTTCATTTTTTATAATGGGGACCAGTTTAGCCGTTTCGGGAATACTTCCTCCAAATGGATTTGTAATATTCGTAGTTTGCTGTGCAATAATGGGGCTTTCGGTGCCATTTTATAGCGGTGTGCAAACAGCTCTTTTTCAGGAGAAAATTAAGCCTGAATATTTAGGACGTGTATTTTCTTTGATCGGAAGTATCATGTCACTTGCTATGCCAATTGGGTTAATTCTTTCTGGATTCTTTGCTGATAAAATCGGTGTAAATCATTGGTTTTTACTATCAGGTATTTTAATTATTGGCATTGCTATAGTTTGCCAAATGATAACTGAGGTTAGAAAATTAGATTTAAAATAAACAATATTGGAGGAATATTTATGTATCTTATTTTCATGTAACTCTTCCTGCTAAAATCGCAGGGTTTTCCCTGCATACAAGCAAATGAAAGCATGCGATTATAGACAGGAGGAAATGTTATGGAATTAATATTAAAAGCAAAAGACATTCGTGTGGAATTCAAAGGACGCGATGTTTTAGATATAAATGAATTAGAAGTATATGATTATGACCGTATTGGTTTAGTAGGAGCAAATGGTGCTGGAAAAAGCACTTTACTCAGGGTACTTTTAGGAGAATTAACTCCCCCAGGATGTAAAATGAATCGTCTGGGTGAACTTGCCTATATTCCCCAGTTGGACGAAGTAACTCTGCAGGAGGAAAAAGATTTTGCACTTGTAGGCAAGCTAGGTGTTGAGCAATTAAATATACAGACTATGAGCGGTGGTGAAGAAACAAGGCTTAAAATAGCACAGGCCTTATCGGCACAGGTTCATGGTATTTTAGCGGATGAACCTACGAGCCATTTAGACCGTGAAGGAATTGATTTTCTAATAGGACAGCTAAAATATTTTACAGGTGCACTGTTAGTTATTAGCCATGACCGCTATTTTCTTGATGAAATAGTAGATAAAATATGGGAACTGAAAGATGGCAAAATCACTGAGTATTGGGGAAACTATTCTGATTATCTTCGTCAGAAAGAGGAAGAACGTAAGAGCCAAGCTGCAGAATACGAACAATTTATTGCGGAACGTGCCCGATTGGAAAGGGCTGCGGAGGAAAAGCGAAAACAGGCTCGTAAAATAGAACAGAAGGCAAAAGGTTCTTCAAAGAAAAAAAGTACTGAAGACGGAGGGCGTTTAGCTCATCAAAAATCAATAGGAAGTAAGGAAAAAAGATGTATAATGCTGCTAAAACCCTAGAGCACAGGATTGCGGCCTTAGGAAAAGTAGAAGCTCCGGAAGGCATTCGCAGAATTCGTTTCAGGCAAAGTAAAGCATTGGAGCTCCATAATCCATACCCTATAGTCGGTGCAGAAATTAATAAAGTATTTGGGGATAAGGCTCTGTTTGAAAATGCATCTTTTCAAATTCCGTTAGGAGCAAAAGTGGCGTTAACTGGTGGTAATGGAATCGGAAAAACAACTTTAATCCAAATGATCTTAAACCATGAAGAAGGAATTTCTATTTCGCCTAAGGCAAAAATAGGTTACTTTGCACAGAATGGTTACAAGTACAACAGTAATCAGAATGTTATGGAGTTTATGCAGAAGGATTGTGACTACAATATATCAGAAATTCGTTCAGTGCTAGCATCTATGGGGTTCAAACAGAACGATATTGGAAAAAGTTTATCTGTTTTAAGCGGTGGAGAAATTATAAAATTGTTGCTTGCTAAAATGCTCATGGGTAGATATAACATCCTAATAATGGATGAACCCAGTAACTTCCTTGACATACCAAGTTTAGAGGCTTTGGAAATACTAATGAAGGAGTACACCGGAACTATCGTGTTTATCACCCACGATAAACGATTACTCGAAAATGTAGCAGATGTAGTTTATGAAATTAGAGATAAGAAAATAAATCTGAAACATTAAATTTAAGGTAGTCGCTGGTCAGTATAGTCTGTTCTGGTTGGCGACTCCATTGTTAAAGAGTATAAAGACTTTAGATTTTATGAATATTAAAAATAGGAACAGTCAATTGAACTGCTCCTATTTTTCTGCTAAATATATTGTAGTTTTCTTATATGTATAATGATAGATTAGCGGATTCTCATCTACGGTACTTACTTCAAATATGAAGAAGTGATCGCGGTTATCTCTGGACTTTTCCTTATTGAGGACAAAGTAATTCTTACGTGAAGTCGCCATTGTTTTTAGGATATCATCAGTTAGGAAGGTCAATGGAATATTCATGTTAGAGTAGCGGTAGAAGTCACGTTCAAAATCTTGGTAGCTCTCGCTATAATAGTCCATTTGTAGGTGATTACGCTGAAACTCAAGCTGATTCATAGAGCACCTCCTCGACAAGTTCAATACTAATAATGTCTTTTAATTTCAAATTGATGTGACCTGTTGTAGTTTTTATCAAAATGAAATCTTTGGTCAGACTTGGTATTGTTCCAGTGTAGGAAACACGCTTGTTTTTTTCAATCACTTGAATGCGTGTGCGTAGCTGCCCGGCGTATACTTGACTGAGGAGTAATAATTTCTTCTCTAGTGATAAGTCAGACATGTACGTTACTTTGTTTGTATCATCAGAGAGTGCTGATGCATGTTCAGATAGGAAAAAGCCCATCCATTTTTGCATCTTTGTATCCTGGTACTCTCTTGCTGATTGAAATGGTAAATATGAACGGTCAATCATATCAAATCCTTTCTATGCAGAGGCAAGGGTATTTTTATCAAATTGAATCGTAAAACCTTGAATTCCCCCACCTGTGTAACATTCTTTAAAGCGATTGATTACCTCAGTATAGATTATCACAGATGAGCTTGTTGGCTTAATGCTAAATGTAAATTCCAATGGTAATCGGTTTTCAGATTTAGCATGTACTAGTCGTATCGATATTTCAGTTGTTTTGAGTTTTCTCTGACGAAGTTTTGAAGTTGCTGTTTCAACGATTCCATGTAAAAATCTTTCAAGCATTTCAATATCATTACATCCTTTGCTACGGATTTCTGAAAATTGTACTGTATTTTTTTCTTGTTTCATTTTAATCCCTCCAATCCACCCGCGGAATGACCACCGATAAGTTTACTGCGTTCAATATTTCTGGAACCTTCAGTTAGGACGGTTCCTTTTTGTATGGCTAAAAAACCAAACTGTTCTCTGACAACATCAATAGCTGTCTGAAGTCTATTATCTTTTTCAATTTGTTCTACATCATCAAAGAGTGATAGTAGAGTATAGCTTTCATCTACGAAGCCACTATAAGATACACCAATTTGTCTCACTGCACCAGAGGTGTATTTTTTCGGAATAATACAAGTACATGACTCACCATTGTTTTGGGGAGATTTGCGGGTTCAATTTTATTCTGAGCATTTATAGATTTTTTCATCTCAGTCCTAGAATAGCCAATATGAATAGAAACGACAGTAGTCAATACTAGGGCTACTGTTCCGTTCCACAGTATCATTTAAAAATCATTTTCACACCCTTTCGTCTATTAGTATAGAAGAAAGCTCTCAGCACATGTGGAGAAGGTAGCATTATTGCCCAAAATTGATGTCGATAAGCATATAAATGTTGAAATTTAGCTTGATGAGCTTAATTTAACAAGTGATAAAAGCAAAGTAAGCTATGAACAAATCATGGAATAAATATTAGAAAAATTTGTAGTAAAAAGTTCTCTAAATCATTCTTGATAATTAGGGAACTTTTTCGTATGATTCAAACAGGAAAGTTCCCTAAAAAGAAAGAGGTGACAGCAATGGGGGCAAATTATTCAGAAATTCAAGAATTATTACAGCAAAGAGCAGATATACAGGCGAGAATGAATCTAATGCCATATGATGGAAATCCGGAAATTAAGGTATCGAATGATGCAAGATACTTGTACATGCGTAAACGAGTGGCAGGAAAACTAACATCTACCTATGTGGATCTGTATTCAGATGAACTGTATCAGTTGCTTTTGCGTAATGCTAAAGAACGAAAAGATTTAAATAAAGCTCTTCGTAAAATCAATAAAGATTTAGCGGTGCTTGGTTATGAAGATAAAGAACTTTCGACCAGAGTGTTACAGAACTTGGATTTTGCCAGAGCCAATATGAAAGCCAATATCTATGATCAGGCAGTCTTAGAAGGTGTTGCAACCACATTTCCACAGACAGAGGACATTATAGAGAACGGAAAGGTTAGTGGAGTATCGGCTACTGACGTGCAAAAAATTCTTAACCTGAAACATGCCTGGGAATTTATTCTGGATAGAGATGTTATTCAAAGTGAAAGTAATTATCACATGCTCTGCCATATTGCAAAGCTGGTTAATGAAGGTTTCTTCTATGACGGAGGCCGTATTCGTGGTATTCCCGTACAGATTGGTGGAACAAGTTATGTGCCACCGTTGCCTGTTGAATCTGCCGTTATCGGGCAAATAGAAGAAATTAGAAGCCGGGACAAAGATCCAATAGAGACAGCGATTGAATTATGTATGTATTGTATGAAAACGCAGGTGTTCAAAGATGGAAATAAGCGAGCATCAGTTATTTTTGCAAATCATTATTTGATTGCACAAGGTATGGGGTTATTAGTTATACCGGAAAAGAATGTACCGGAGTTTAAAAAATTATTAGTTCGGTATTATGAAGGTGAGCCACTAGAGTTTATTGGAACATTCCTAAAAGAGCATTGTTGGAAGCGCTTTTAAGGGTTTAACAGCTTTTTTTAAAAATGATCTGTCTTTGTTTTTTAATAGTATGAAGACGGCCAGTGAGATAAGTGCCATAAAATCCCGTTTGAATATAGCTTATCAGATAATTCGCGAAGAGTAATTTTGAAACATGATAGAATAGATACGGATAGCGACGGAATATTTCCGATAGGAATTAAAAATTGGGAGATTGTTCATGCAAAGAACCCAATGCTACCAAAAGATAAATACCATAGGACAAACAAGAACTTATCAAAAACAAGACAGTTATATCCAGCAATATATTCAGCGACAAAGGATATGGATGAAAGTTCCACAGTGTTCAATTGAAGAGTAAGAAGCTATTTTAGATGCGTTAAAGTGTTTTAAGATGATCAAAGACGGTTTTTAGTGTATATGGGAGGGTAGATATGGATTCTAAAGAGATAAAGCAGCTAATTCAAAATGGAGAGAAGATAGATGCTGAGTTTAAAGAATCTAAAAATGCTTTAACCAAAGATGTCTTTGATACGGTATGTTCTTTCAACAATAGAAATGGCGGACATATTTTACTTGGTGTAAATGATAAAAGAGAGATTGTTGGTGTTAGTGAAGACAAAGTTGATAAAGTGATTAAGGAATTTACTACGGCAATCAATAATCCGCAAAAGATGTATCCACCACTATATTTGCTTCCTGAAGTCTTTGATATAGACGAGAAAAAAGTAATTTATATCAGAGTGCCGGAAGGCTATCAGGTGTGCAGACATAACGGAAGAATTTGGGACAGGTCTTATGAGGGAGACATCAATATCACAGATCATTCTGAACTTGTTTATAAGCTATATGCACGAAAACAAGGAAGCTATTTTGTAAATAAAGTATATCCTAATCTTGATATTGATTTTCTTGATGCTTCTGTCATTGATAAGGCTAAGAAAATGGCTGTTTCCCGAAATAAAAATCATGTTTGGGAAAATATGAGTAATGAAGAACTTCTTAGAAGCGCCAATTTGATTCTGACCGATCCGGAAACAAGGCGTGAGGGAATTACATTAGCAGCTATTTTGTTATTTGGAAAAGACAACTCTATTATGTCCGTTCTTCCACAGCACAAAACTGATGCGATATTTAGGGTTGAAAATAAGGATAGATATGATGATAGAGATGTTGTCATAACAAATCTGATTGATAGTTATGACAGGCTTATTGAGTTTGGGCAAAAGCATTTGAATGATCTATTTGTATTGGATGGAATTGTGAATGTCAATGCAAGAGATAGGATACTTAGAGAAATAGTATCAAATACACTGGCTCATAGAGATTATTCAAGTGGGTATCCTGCAAAGATGATTATTGATGATGAGAAAATTACTGTTGAAAACAGCAACTTGGCTCATGGTATGGGAGCATTAGACTTGCAGAAATTTGAGCCATTTCCTAAAAACCCTGCTATATCAAAGGTATTTAGAGAAATAGGTCTTGCTGATGAATTAGGCTCAGGAATGAGAAGTACCTACAAGTACACACAGCTTTATTCAGGACAAAACCCGCTATTTGAGGAGGGGGATATATTCAGAACGATTATTCCTCTAAAGAAGATAGCGACACAAAAGGTGGGTGGAGGGAATGTCCCTCACGATGTCCCTCACAGTGTCCCTCACGATGTCCCTCAGGGCAGAGATGAACTGATTGAATTTATAAAAGCACAAGTAAGATTAAATAATAAAATTACAAGACAGGCTATTGCAGAAGGTGCAGGGGTAAGTGTAAAGACGATACAAAGAACTTTGAAGGAAATAGATAATCTGAAGTATGTAGGAAGTGGTAATAGCGGACACTGGGAACTGAATGAATAGAAGTCTTGTATAATAAATGCGGACTATGTAATGCATGGCTCATATAATTGGACACTAACAGCTAATAATAATGAAGAAATAACATATAGATCAATGATGGGTGAATATATTGTTTATTATCGCGGAAAAATTGTAGGTGGAATTTATGATGATAGATTTTTAGTGAAGCCTGTTAAATCTGCAATAGCATATATGCCAAATGCAAAGTACGAGTTACCGTATGATGGAGCAAAGGAAATGCTGTTGGTAGATGATGTTGACAACAAAGATTTTTTAACAGGCTTATTCGATGCAATGTATGATGAACTACATGCACCCAAACCAAAGAAAATGAAAAATACTAATATATAGAAATTTCTATTCTTGTAGGTATCTTGTTGGCAAGTAGGACAGTTGATTTCGTTGTTACGGGCTGTTCTTCCGGACATGTTCAGTTTGAAGAATTCGTAAATATACTAGATATATCATTGCTTGAATCAATCAAGAGGAAACAGGATGTAATTCAAAATGTAAAGGTGTATGGGAAGAAAGAAATAGCTGATTTAATGAAATGAGAAAATCACAGTTTGCTGAGCTGGCGTAGGTCTCATGCAAGGCACCAAAGATTTTAATAAAAGTAGTAAATACGCATTTATTTTAAAAGAACACCTTGAGGTCCTTAATAGAGAATACTATATATTCCCTGTGTAAAAGTCTATCCGTTAGAGATACATATGCTGGTAAAGAAATAGGTTCAATGATATTAGATGATAGAAGCAAATATAGATATCCCAAAGGATGTTTTGGAAATAGGATAATTGAAGCGACTGTAGATGGGAGATTGTATAACGATGAGAAGAAGGAAGTTAATTTAGCATCACCTATTAACAGTAAAAAATACACATTTATATTATCGTTTTCAGATGAAGATAATTATAAAAAGATTCGCTCTGAAATATATAATAATAGAGATAAGATTATAGTTATTGCTGGGAAATGGGAATCATCAGGTGAATATAATAAATTTATAAGCGTCATACCCATTATAAACTAATGGGTATGCTATATAATATCTATAGCGTGATGGTGAAAAATATCTTAAAAGCATAAGGCTAAGAAGGTTAATTTTACAGTCATCGCTATTATTTTTTAGTACCATATATTTTCTATAGGCAATTTGACAAATATTGAATTTTAATTTATTATTAAATACAAATTCAGTATTAAAATAAAAAGAGGTGTGCTATGGCACAAGTATTAAAAGAAGAAGTTAGAAATAGAATACTCGAAGCAGCAGAAAAAGTATTTTATGAAAAGGACTATAGAGGTGCCAAATTAACAGAAATTGCAAAAGAAGCAGATATTCCTGTGGCACTCATTTATACCTATTTCAAGAATAAAGAAGTTTTGTTTGATGCAGTAGTAAGTTCAGTTTATATAAACTTCGAGTCAGCCTTTGACGAGGAAGAGTCTTTGGAAAAAGGTTCTGCTTCTGAAAGGTTTGATGAAGTTGGAGAAAACTATATTCATGAACTTTTAAAAGAGCGTAAGAAGTTAATTATTTTGATGGATAAAAGCTCAGGAACGAAACATACAGAAGCAAAACACAAACTCATATCACAAATGCAGGTTCATATTGAA
Source organism: Oribacterium sp. oral taxon 108 str. F0425 (assembly GCF_000214455.1). Taxonomy (NCBI): domain Bacteria; kingdom Bacillati; phylum Bacillota; class Clostridia; order Lachnospirales; family Lachnospiraceae; genus Oribacterium; species Oribacterium sp. oral taxon 108. The sequence continues at coordinate 253,717 of NZ_AFIH01000001.1, forward strand.
GTAAGTTTAAAAAGACAATCAAAAGAGGAATATGATCCAATGCTTGCTCATATTTTAGCCAGTAACTTTACAGAGGGGCTTCTTGAAATAGCAAGGCACTATCAAAGTGAAAAGTGGGCAAAAGATATGCTAAAACTTATTGCGAGGTGTTATTACAAGGGAGTGGAATCCCTATAATCAGCACTAAAGAATAGACTTTGCGTAATCAGCAAAGTCTTACTTTAAACCTTAATATTGAATTAAAATTCAATATTATTCAATTTTGAAAGGAGAGTTGTTCATGCCGGAAAAAGAATTAAGGAAAAAAGTGATTGGAAAAAATGGTTTATCCAATTCACTTCTTGCTTTAAAAATAGTATGTGATTTGATACCACAAATCTTACTTGTATATTTGATTAGTTCTTTAATTACAAACAATATTAGCGAAGATAATTTGAAATATATTCTCTTAGGAATCTTTATATCATTTGCATTAAAAGGTGTGTTTTATTATTTTGCAACAAAGGTTGCCCATGAAAAAGCATACGAAAAATTGACAGAACTTAGGATAGATATTATCGGTCATCTGAAAAAACTAAGTTTGGGATTTTTCAAAGAACATAATACAGGAGAGCTTACCAACATTGTTCAGCATGATGTAGAGCAAGTGGAAGTATACCTTGCTCATGGTCTTCCTGAAATAATGGCAGTTACGCTTCTGCCTACCATTATTTTCATAGCTATGATTTTTGTAGACTGGCGTCTTGCTCTTGGAATGATTGCCGGAGTTCCACTCATGTATTTGGTAAAAGTTCTTTCACAGAAAACAATGGATAAGAACTTTGCTATTTACTTTAACCATGAAAACAAGATGAGAGAAGAGCTAATGGAATATGTAAAAAATATTTCTGTGATTAAGGCTTTTGCTAAAGAAGAGGAGATTAGTGAAAGAACATTAAAAACGGCAAGAGAATATATTTACTGGGTTAAAAAGAGCATGGGAGCAATCACAATTCCAATGGGACTCATTGACATATTTATGGAAATTGGAGTGGTAATTGTCATGATTTTGGGAAGTATCTTTCTTTATCAGGGGAACATTACAACGTCTAATTTTATCCTTGCCATTATTTTATCCTCTGCTTTTACTGCATCTATAAGCAAGACAGCCACTCTACAACATTTTTCTATTGTATTTAAGGAGGCTTTAAAGTCAATTGGAAAAGTTTTAACCGTTTCGCTTCCAAAGAAAAAGACAGAACAAGGTTTAGAATTTGGAAACATAGAATTTAAAGATGTGAATTTTGCATACGGAAAAGACGGCTTTGAGCTAAAAAATATCAATTTGACTTTTAAGAAAAATAGCTTGAATGCCTTTGTAGGGGCAAGCGGTTGTGGGAAAAGTACCGTGTCTAATTTGCTTATGGGATTTTGGGATGCAGATGAAGGACAAATACTGATAAATGGAAAAGATATAAAAGAATACAGTCAAGAAAACATCTCAATGCTGATTGGTAGTGTCGAGCAAGATGTTATCCTTTTTGATTTAAGCATTTTTGAAAATATAGCAATTGGAAAATTAAATGCAACAAAAGAAGAAGTCATAGAGGCGGCTAAAAAAGCAAGATGCCATGACTTTATTTCAGCATTGCCAAATGGATATGAAACACGAGTAGGTGAAATGGGAGTTAAGTTATCCGGTGGAGAAAAACAAAGAATCTCTATAGCAAGAATGATACTTAAAAATGCACCGATTTTGATATTAGATGAAGCAATGGCAGCGGTTGATAGTGAAAATGAAAGATTAATCGGCGAAGCAATTGACGATTTAAGCAAGGATAAAACCATCATTACAATTGCTCATCACCTAAATACAATTAGAGATTCAGACCAAATTATTGTTATGGATAAGGGTGTTGTTCTTGATGCAGGAAGCCATGAAGAGCTGATGAAAAGATGTGAGTTCTATAAGGATATGGTTGAAGCACAGAACAAAGTAGACAGATGGAATTTGAAAAACGGAGGTGGTAGCAGAAAATGTTTAGAGAAATGTTAAAACTACTTACAAAAACCGGGAAGAGAGATTTGATTATATCAAGTGTATTCTTTGCCCTTTATGGACTAAGCTCCATAGCCATGATTGTTATCGTATTTTCTATACTGTTCCAAATCTTTGATGGAACGAGCTTAGCAAGCTTATATAAATATTTTATTGCGATTGGATTACTTGTAGTCTTCAAAGGTATTTGTAATATGGTCGCAGATATGAAAAAGCATAGTGCAGGTTTTGATATTGTTCAGCAAATCAGAGAACGCATGATTATCAAATTAAAAAAATTCAGCTTAGGATTTTATACCAACGAAAGACTGGGCGAGATCAATACGATTTTACACAAAGATGTTGATAATATGTCCCTTGTTGTAGGACACATGTGGTCAAGAATGTTTGGTGATTTTTTGATAGCTGCGGTTGTATTTATTGGCCTTGCAAGTATTGATTTTCAACTTGCCATTATGATGGCTGTATCTGTTCCGATTGCACTTATCTTTCTATATCTAACAATTAAGCAATCTGAAAAAATAGAAAATCAAAACAACTCAGCACTTCTTGATATGGTTAGCTTATTTGTTGAATATGTTAGAGGAATACCTGTACTAAAGAGTTTTTCAAACAATAAGAGCTTGGATAATGAGCTTATGAATAAAACAAAGAAGTTTGGAGAAACAAGTAAATCAGCTTCAAGATTTAAGGCAAAACAGTTATCTATATTTGGTTTTTTGCTGGATATTGGATATTTGGTTCTTTTAATTGCAGGAACAATATTTGTTGTAAAGGGAAATCTTGATGCCCTTCATTTTATTATCTTTGCAGTAATTTCAAAAGAGTTTTATAAGCCGTTCGCTTCTATGGAACAACACTATATGTACTATGTTTCGGCGGTAGATAGTTACGAAAGACTCTCAAGAATTTTATATGCAGATGTAATCTCGGATAAAGTGAATGGAATTGTTCCGAAAGATAATGATATAGCTTTTGAAAACATAGATTTTTCCTATGAAAAAGATGAATTTAAAATGGAAAATTTGAGTTTTTCTATTGCTGAAAAACGAGTGACAGCCTTAGTTGGAGAATCCGGTAGTGGAAAGACTACGATAACCAACTTGCTTTTAAGATTTTATGATGTGCATAAAGGAAAAATTACACTCGGAGGAACTGATATAAGGGATATTCCTTATGATGAGCTTTTAGATCGTATCAGCATTGTCATGCAGAATGTTCAACTGTTTGATAACACGATTGAAGAAAACATCAGAGTAGGTAAAAAAGGAGCTACAAAAGAGGAAATCATTAAAGCTGCAAAGAAAGCAAGGATACATGATTTCATTATGAGTTTACCAAAAGCTTATGAAACGGATATTGGAGAAAATGGTGGGCTTCTTTCAGGCGGACAAAGACAAAGAATATCTATTGCAAGAGCGTTTCTGAAAGATGCACCGATTTTAATTCTTGATGAAATGACAAGTAACGTTGATCCTGTAAATGAATCTTTGATACAAGATGCCATTACAGAACTTGCAAAGAATAGAACTGTACTTGTGGTGGCTCATCATTTAAAAACCGTTCAAAAAGCTGACCAAATTCTTGTATTTCAAAAAGGAAATTTACTTGAAAAAGGAAAGCATGGGGAACTTCTTGAGAAAGATGGCTACTACACAAAATTATGGAAAGCGCAGTATGAGGTGTAACCATGATTTTGTTAAAAGATGTTTCTTATGAATGGGAAGATGGACGGACTGCATTAAAAAATATCAATCTTGAAATTAAAAAAGGTGAATTTGTTTTAATTTCAGGGAAAAGTGGAAGTGGTAAAAGCACTCTTGGAAGTGTAATGAATGGTCTTATTCCACATTATTACAAAGGTAAAATGCAAGGAAAAGCCTTTGCGTCCGGAAAAGATATAAGCAAATTATCGCTTCATGAAATAGGGTATATTGTAGGAACTGTATTTCAAGATCCAAGAAGTCAGTTTTTTACGACAACGACAGATGAAGAAATAGCTTTTGGTCTTCAAACTATCTGTAAATCAAGAGATGAAATCAAACAGAGAGTAGAAGAAGTATATGCAGAGCTGGATATTCCGGAACTGAAAGGAAAATCTGTTTTTGAATTATCAAGCGGGCAGAAACAAAAGATAGCTATTGCAAGCATCTATGCGATGAATCCGAAAGTTTTAATTTTAGATGAACCTTCAGCAAATTTGGATATGAAAGCAACATTTGACCTATTTTTAATTTTGGAAAAATTAAAGAAAAAGGAACAACAGTTGTTCTAATTGAACATCGTTTGTACTATGTAAAATCTTTATTTGACCGTTTTCTTTTGGTGAAAGAGGGAGAAATTGCACAGGATTTGAGCCGGGAAGAAGTTATCCATCTTGAAGGGGCGTTTTGGGATGAAAATGGACTAAGAACTCTTGAATTAGAAGAATACAGGATAAGTGAGAAGAAAGATTTATATCAATTAAATGATGAAAGTATCAGTGGGAAAGGCTTGAAATTTTGTTACCCAAGTACAACTAAGCTTGGAAATAAGCAAAACCAATACATCTTAAATCATCTTAATTTCAATATGGAGTGTGGAAAAGCCATTGGTCTTATCGGTTTAAACGGTACCGGGAAAACTACTTTTGCAAGGGTAATTTCAGGACTTGAGAAGATAAAAGAGGGGAAAATATGGGCGGAAAAAGATAAGGAGTTGAATCGTAAAGATTTAATGGATATGTCCTATTTTGTATTTCAGGATTCAGACTATCAGTTGTTTTCGGAAAGTGTACTTGATGAAATGCTACTTGGTATTTCAAGTAAGGATAAAAAGAAAATACGCAAAAGGCAAAGTCTATTTTGAGTGTACTTGGCTTAGACAAATACATTGATAAGCATCCCTTTGCTTTATCAAGAGGAGAAAAACAAAGATTGACAATAGCTTGTGGAATGATGAAACAGGCAAAGATTTTCATCTATGATGAACCAACATCAGGTTGTGATAAAGACTCAATGCTTTCCGTCGCAAAACTGATTGAAGAACAATTGAAAAATGGGACAACAGTTTTGGTAATAAGTCATGATTTTGAGTTTTTAGCAAACACAGTGAGTAGGCTCTGGGTAATGGGAGATGGAAAAATAGAAAATGTTTTAAATATGAGTGAAAGTAATAAATTTCTCATATTAGATAAGATGAGAGGAGGTAGGGAGCTTGATAGATAGAAAAACAGTCGATTCGAGAATAAAACTTACTCTACTTCCAATTGCTTCCTTTACGAGCTTTTTTATAAGCGATACGATTCTGCTTTTCGGACTGATTGTCTTCGCCTTTTTTCTGTATACATACAGCGGTATGTGGAAAAGAGCATTACGCTTTATCTTGTTTTTTGTGCTGTTATATTGCATAGAGTCAGGGCTTGGAAAGTTTTGCAAAGCAAGCATCGTATTTGCAATATATATGTTTATTTACTTTGCATCAAGAATGACCTTAATTGCTATGTTTGGTGGATATATAACAAAGACTACAAGCGTAAGTGAAATGCTTGAAGCATTAAATAGAATGAAAATACCCAGAAGCATTGGTATACCTTTTAGTGTTTTGCTTAGGTTTGTACCAACTATAAAAATAGAACGCAAGGCATTAAAAGAAAATATGAAGATTCGCGGAATCGTAAGAAGCAGATTATTTCCGTTGCTACATCCAATTAAATATATGGAATATACGCTTGTTCCGCTTTTAATGAGAATGATTAAGATTTCAGATGAACTGTCAGCTTCAGCACTCATTAGAGGACTTGATAGTGATGAGAAAAGGGTAACATTAACAGAATTGCGGTTTAGAACAACGGATTTATTGATTGGACTATTAGGAGCTTTGATGATTACTCTTGTGATAGTAATACAGAAAATTTATTAGGAGACCAACTATGAAAAACAAATTAAATGGTCGTGATTTTATTACAATCGGAATTTTTAATGCAATTGGAATTGTCATATACATGGCAGCCAGCTTTGCTATGGCAACAACAGTTATAGGAGGATTTATTGCTTCAGGAGTTAGCTTTATGATAGCTGCTACCGTTTATATTCTTATGGCTGTAAAAGTTAAAAAGAAGGGTGTATTTACAATATCAGGAACGCTTCTTGGTTTAATTGCGTTGTCAGGAGGACATTTACCTCATGCAGTCTTTGCTGTAATCGGTGGAATGATATGTGATTTGATTATAGGAAATTATGAGAGCAAGGGACGAATGATTATTGGATATGGGACATTTGCATTAGCAGATTTTTTAGGAACAGTAATTCCTGTAATTTTATTCGGGACAGCTTCTTTTGTGGAAAGAGCATCAAAATGGAAAATGAGCGAAGTACAAATAAATGAAGCATTATCTTATTTCAAAGTTTCGTGGGCAGTAGGATTTGGCTTGACAACTTTTGTTCTTGCGTGCATAGGAGCATTTGTTGCAACAAGGATACTTAAAAAACATTTTGAAAAAGCAGGAGTGATTTAATCATTCTTTATTTGTGAGGGGAAAAATGGATTAAATAGCGGAGACGATAGCGTTGCTACAAAAACAGAATTCGTAAAAATCCTTGATTTTAAGCACTTTTACGAGCATTTCACCTTCGGAGAGACGGACTGGTCGATGCGCGGAAAAACGCCTCAAAAAGTATGTCCGAGTGGTCATAGCTATAGAACTCGTAACAGTAGGCACAAAAATCGAAGACTCATAGACAACCGAACATTGAATCGATCATGGACGTTTATTTACTGCATTTCCGCAGTGAGTAAACGTCCTTTTTTCGCTTTCAGGAAAAACAGAGGCAGGAGGAACGCGGATGGAGTTTAATTACTTCTACGGCCCGGAGCTGTAAACCATCGAACAAGGGCGGCCGCAGAGCTGCCCGATACATACCAGGCTTTCCCTCACGAAAAAATTACTTTACCTTTACGCTCTTGTAATCTATTATAAAGAGCGAGAAAGTAAGGTGATAAAATGACACGGTTTGATCTTTTAGACAATCTTGTAGAGAACGGAAACGGGTATCTGTGCACTTCACAGGTACTGGAAAGAGGCATTTCCAAGCCTACACTTGCGGACTATGTGAGTAAACGGAACATGGAGCGAGTGGCGCATGGCGTATACCTGGCGGAGGATGCATGGCCGGACGAGCTGTACCTACTTTATCTTTCCAACAAGCGCATCATTTTCTCCCATGAAACCGCGCTGATGCTGCATGGGCTGATGGAACGGGAACCAAATAAAACGAGTGTGACGGTGCAGGCGGGATATAACTCTACGCATCTGCGCAAGAAAGGCATTCAGGTTTATCAGGTAAAGCCGGACGTCTATGAAGTTGGTGTTGTGGAAGTACAGACGAGCTTTGGCAATACAGTTCGCGCGTATGACATGGAGCGGACGATCTGTGATGTTCTTCGGTACAAGGATACGATGGATGTGCAGATCTTTCAGTATGCGATGAAGGAATATATGGCCAGCGCCCATAAGAATTTGAATCACCTGATGGAGTATGCCAAGAGATTTCAGATTGAGTCTGCTATGAGGACATATACGGAGGTCATGTTATGATCAGGACAGCGACACAGCTGAAGGCAAAAGTGAGAAACCTGTCCGGCGGAGATAGCAAAAAGGCGCAGATCTTGATCCGCAACTTCATTATGGAGCGTTTCCTGGAGCGGATCGCTCTTTCCCGGTATCGCAACAATTTCATCCTGAAGGGCGGTATGCTGGTGGCGGCAGTCGTCGGTCTGGATACGAGAGCGACGATGGATATTGATACTACGGTGAAATCGCTGAATCTTACTAAGGATAACGCAGTCAAGATCGTTGAGGAGATTATTGCCGTAAATCTTGACGATGGCGTTCAGTTTCAGATCACCAAGGTCACGGATATCATGGAAGAGCATGATTATCCGGGAATCCGGTTTATGTTGGAAGCTACGCTCGATAAAATGCGGCAGACGGTCAAGATGGATATCTCCACCGGGGATGTCATTACTCCAAGAGCAGTCGAATATTCCTATCACCTGATGTTTGAAGGTCGGGTAATTTCCCTCTGGACATACAATCTGGAAACACTCTTGGTAGAGAAACTGGAAACAATCATGGCTCGCGGTACGGCTAATACACGGATGCGAGACTTCTACGACATCCATGTGATCAGTCACCAGGAAGCTTTTGACAGAGAAATCCTTAAAAAGGCGTTTCTTGCAACAAGCGCAAAGCGGAATACGACAGATCAGATTCCTGACTTTGGGGATATTCTTTCCGCGGTAGAAGCTGACGCAAGCATGAAAAAGCAGTGGGACAGCTTCCGGGAGGATTCTTTTTTCGTTGGTGAACTGTCATGGAACGAGGTTATGGTAAGCGTGAAAGTGTTGGCAGAGGTAGTTCTGTGATTTAAAGACACAGATAATCAAATCGGATTTTTCCGCTAGTAACTAATTTAAAAAATAAATATAGTAAAGTTGAAATGAAAGCTGAATATGATTGGAGTTTTATGAATACACTTAGATATAAAAATGGTATTCAAGCAGAATCTAATAAAAAAATATCTGGATTACCAGATCATGCGATATTAAACCCATGAGATTGTATTTATCAACTTTGGGAAAGAATCCGATTGTTTTTGAAATTGAAATTGATAAAAAATATTGCGCAAAAACTTATATAGAGGATTATAAAGAACTTATTCTATATTTAGAAATAAAATATGATCCAAACCATACTTTTAAACCGGTAGATTTATTTGAAGCATTAAACAATAAAATTCCGAAAAAGTTTCAGAGAAAACCGAATTGTTCAGAAGTAGTAAGTGTAGCATCCAAAAGAAGGAGGGTAGAGGAGGCAGACAAAATCTATTTTTGTGGGTGGAGGAATAATCCTACAGGATATAATATTAGTGAAATGAATATAGAAAAAACGAGAATTACGTTTGGAGATAAGATTGCGGCTATGTGCAAATTAAAAAATGTTAGTTCATGTTGGACAAATATTTCGAGTGATGAATATTTGAAAAAAATTAATGACTTATACAGTATGTAAAATAGACAAATAAAAATTTATGACTATTTATTCCTCTATCCGACTCTTCAACAGCTATGGTCGGACCGTCTGTAGAACTTGCTTCAAAGGAACAAGATAAGGAGCAAGTCAGGGAGCAAGATAAGGAGCAAGTCACCCTCCAAGACTTAAATCAAAGACTAGTGGAACTAATCGAATTTTGCAGTATGCCGCGTAGTAAGGTGAGATGAGTTTGAACCGTGAAAATCACTTCGTGGAAATATATCAAGGGAGTAATGCATGAATTGATTCCGGCTCCCAAGAGAAAGAAAGGATAGAAATGATTTTAGAAACAGAGAGGCTTATCCTCCGTCCATGGGAAGAAACAGATGCGGAGGAATGCTATAAATACGCAAAAGATCCGCGAGTAGGTCCGATTGCAGGGTGGCCTGTACACACAAGTGAAGAGAACAGCCGACAGGTTATTAGAGATGTACTGATGGTACCGGAGACTTACGCTATTGTGCTAAAGGAAACAGGACTTCCCATTGGCAGCATCGGCCTTCACCACAATGATCTTGCAGAAAAGGAGGATGAGGCGGAGCTTGGTTATTGGCTGGGAGTTAATTATTGGGGACAGGGTCTTGTGCCGGAGGCGGCAAGAGAGTTGCTGCGTCATGCTTTTGAGGATCTGAAGCTTGCTCGCATCTGGTGTAGTTATTATGATGGTAACGACAAATCAAAGCGTGTTCAGGAAAAGCTGGGGTTCAAGTATCAATGGACTACTGGAGATGCGCCTGTGCCGCGGATGGGCGAAACAAGAAAGGGACACGTAAGCCTACTGACGAAAGAAGAATGGGGAAAGCTCATTACGCTTTATATCCCATCTTTGGAAGATCTTTGGTTTCGGAAGAAGATGATGGCAGATACGGAAACCATGTCGTATAACCGGGCCTGGGGAGGTACAATTCCTTTTCCGAAAGAGGAATGGAGTGGCTGGTATGATTACTGGATTATAAAGCACGAAGGCAAACGATACTACAGATATTTAAAGGATAACGCCGGTCATTTTATTGGAGAGATTGCCTATCATTACGATAGTGATCGAAAGCTTTATCTCGCAGATATCATAGTCTATGCTCCATATAGAAAAAAAGGCTATGGCGGAATTGGATTGAATTTGCTGTGCAATGCCGCTAAACAGAATGGCGTAAAACTGCTCTATGACGATCTCGCCATAGATAATCCAGCAATCACAATGTTTCTAAAGAATGGATTTATGGAAGAATATAGAACACACAAAATTATCATGTTAAAAAAGAACTGTACAGGTAGATGTCTAGCTTTTCTTGGGATTTTTTCCTTATGGAATTCCAAGGCTTAGTGCGAGTATTATTGAGTTTCTTCATGTGGTAAACAAAGGGATAAAATCAATCTAAAGTAATTCATCAATGGTAGCAAAAGACGATGGTGAAAACTATCGTCTTTTTTCTTTGTAAATTTTAGGGAGAAAGAAGGGGGGTAATGGAGTAATTTGTAGCTTCAAAGGGCAATGAAGTGAAGTTAAACATACTGTAGTCTTTGTTTTTTAGTACGATTATTCGATTAAATAAGTGAGTTATTACTAAGTCCCAGAAAGCAGATATGAAAAAATGACTTAAAAATAGTATAATAATAGCAATACTAAGGTAAACAAATTAGAATTGGAGGAGACGGAATGAGTATTTTATTTGATGAATTTAGCAGCATTTGCTTATATTTAAATAAAATTGGAATCGTGCCTACACTAATGGGTTCTTTAGGATTGGAATTTATATCAAAAGAAGATTGGGAGCCATCAGATATTGATATTCATGTTCAAGGAGATCCAAGAGGATGGGAAGCTCCTGATGAACTTAGAATTTATGATTGGGACAAAATAATGATGGTTATGGAAAAATTGGGATATGATTTAGTGGACATTCATGAGCATGAATTTCAAAAAAATGGAGTTAGTGTAGAATACGGTTCAATCGATTCCTTATATGATTTTGCGGGTATTGCTGAATCGGATATAGAACTTATTCAACTAAACGAAATAAAGTTTCGTGTACCAAGTCTAAAACAGTTTTTACAGATTTATAAAGCCTCATCGAAAGATTCATATAGAAATGATAATAATAACAATAAAGACTTTAAAAAAATAGATTGGTTGAATAGTCATATATAAATATAGGTTTGTTAAACTCAAACAATAATAAAAATAAATATTTTAAGAAGAGGGTGTGTTGATGGAAATAATAGAAGTTATGGAAAACAAAAAATTATATTGAGTGAATATTCCGGTGCAGCGGAGCCGCTATTCCGGAATAGGAAACCGTCGTATTGCTTAGTTACTGGTGCGAGTTTACTCGCTTAATGTCGGATCAGGGCCGTATACCTCTCTCATAGACTTATAGTTCGTTGGGGCAGTCGGTATGATATTGATCTTGTGGGCATCATGTTTAATCCTGTCAAGGATGGCCTCAGCAAGCGGACTATCATCGCCGCCGAGCTGGTCGTACCATCCGGATGGATTATACTGTGAATAAAATATAGTGGAAGATTTCTTTCTTCTTCTGTGAAGGCGTTCCAGGATATCATGCTGCTCAGTCTCCGTAGGCTTTAGAAGGAGCCATTCATCAATGATGAGGAGAACCGGATTAGCATAACGGGACTGTACCTTTTATATGTGAGAGTACAGTAAATACTGTGGTGTATGTAAAAATCTTTCCATGGAGATTTCTGGATGAATATGATATTAATGCCATTCGTGCAAATATTGCTTTGGATATGGTTTCTGGGATGTACGATTACATGGCGCTTCGGGAAACGAATTCTTGTTGAAGGAATGGGAATTCAGAGCGCAGAGTTTGCCATGCTTTGCCTGTATAGCATAGGACTGATTAGTTATCGTTTTTTTCAGCCTACAGGTAAATGGATTTTGTTCACGATCCTTGTGTTATGGTTTACGATTCAGTTTTTTTGCCATTGGTATTACACTATCTTTGGCGCTTCTGAAAGAAAACTGAAAGGGTACAATGCGTGCTTTAAAGGCACGTTAAGGCTTATTCCTATGAGTGAAAAACGCGTGATACCGGACTTGTACCATATTGTTCTTCATATACTAATATTGTTAAACGGCATACTTTGCTTGCTATCCCGACGTCCCGCTTAAAATTATCCGATTCCGTTTATCGGATATATGCTTCAGGTTATTTTGGCTTCTTATACAGAACTTGAAGAGCGCGTCGGATTAATGAATGAAAATGGAAATGGCAGTACCGCATACGACATAGTGAAAAAGTATACTGAAAAAACATTCTACTATCACACAGACAGTAAATGATTATTGCCGTAGGCTTTAAAATCAATTCTGATTGTGCGGTACATGGCCATACCGCTGTAGTATAGGAACTACTATTTATATTATGAAAATTCTTATGATCCCCATGGCAGAAACTTCGGGACCTTCCTCAAGATCTTGGGATTCTTATGGATGATAAAATACTATATTATTCCGATAATTGAAATATGTTATTCCTATATTGTTTATATTATTCCGATAAGAAGGTATAATACAAAAAATGGAGGGATGATTGATGTACATGACAGTGAAGCAAGCGGCTGAAAAATGGGGGATATCGGATAGAAGAGTAAGGGTTTTATGCGCAGAAGGGAAGATTTTCGGTGCATATCAAGAAGGTAGGGCATGGAAAATACCCTATGATGCTACGAAGCCAACGGACGGAAGATATCAAATTAAGGAATCCCTCATTCCAATTATAGAAGGAAAATTAGAAGTTCTTAGAAAAAGAAGACCTTTAACCGAAGGTGAGCTCGAGAGGTTAAATGAGGAGTTCATAACAGAATATACCTATAATTCAAATGCAATCGAGGGTAATACCTTAACTTTACGAGAGACAGACATGGTTCTTAGGGGGCTTACTATTGACCGGAAATCATTGAAGGAGCATTTAGAAGTAATTGGGCATAAGGAAGCTTTTGATTATGTTAGGCAGCTTGTTTGTGAAAATACGGAAATATCTGAAAAGGTAATCAAGGATATTCACTATTTAGTCTTAGCGGATAAAAAAGAGGACAGAGGTATATACAGAAGAATACCGGTTCGAATCATGGGAGCGGCACATGAACCTGTACAGCCATATTTGATTATACCTAAGATGGAAGAACTGTTGGCAGAATATAAAAACAGTAAAGAAGATATTGTGACTAAACTGGCCCGTTTTCATATCGAATTTGAAGCAATACATCCTTTTATTGATGGAAATGGAAGAACCGGAAGACTGCTAATTAACTTGGAACTCATGAAAGCGGGTTACCCGCCAATCGATATAAAATTTACCGATCGCTTGAAATACTATGAAGCCTTTGATGCATATCATATAAAACATAATCTATCGGCAATGGCGGATATGTTTGCAAGATACTTGAATCAGAGACTGGATTTGTATTTGTCTATTCTGGATAATTAAGGAGAAAAAAAGTTAGATAAACTAGAGATTGACATGATATAGAACTGGATTCGAATGATCAAGCTCTTGATTATTTACATACTTTGTATAACAGGAATAGGAGGGATTAACCATGGCATTGCTGACACTTAAAGATGTATCCTATTTTTATGAAGGAACCCACAACGGAATTTGTGACATTTCTTTCGAGGCAGAGAAAGGAGATTTTATTGCTGTTGTTGGCAAAAACGGAGCCGGAAAAAGCACTTTACTCAATGTATTATCCGGAATTTATACCCCCCAACACGGAAGCATTACTTGTTCACCTAAGCTTACTTATCATGATTTAGGTATAAGTCCACAAAAGCAATCCATTGATTGGTATTTAAATGTGCGTGATAATATTATGCTTGGAGCTGTATTGACCGGTCTTTCCAAGAAAGAATCACAGACGGCAACAGATTCTATCTCTGAAATACTGGATCTTGCAGATTTCTATACCCGTTCCCCCGATTCACTATCCGGCGGACAACAACAACGAGTTCAAGTTGCACGCGCTTTAGTTCATAATCCTGAAATAATGATTTTGGACGAACCAACCGCCGGTCTGGATTACCGTTACTCCCATGGGCTATTTGAATATTTGAAAGAGAAATGTTTTGGTGAAAAGAAACTGGCTCTTGTCTCATCCCATGATTTGGGAATGCTGGAAGATTACTGCAACAAAATTCTATTTCTAAACGAAGGTCAGCAGTTCTACTATGGTAGTATGCGTGATTTTTTAAGTAATCACCAATTGACAAGGGAAATCGAAATTTCCTTCGCCGGCGAAATTAGTGACACGCTTAAAAAGGAACTGATTGACCAAGGAGCTAAGCTTGAAGAGCAAACAGTAAGTTTAATCGAGTCTTCTGTAGATTTGAACTGCATTATTGGAATGCTTTTAGCCGAAGTATCGATTACAAGCATTAGTAGTGAACGCTTGGGTCTTAAGGAAATCATGATGCAAGAGGAGGTCACAGAAAATGCGTAAATTTCAAATGTATATTCAGCGCGGGCGTCTCGGGCTAAAGGGTTTACCCATAATGGTTAATAATGAGTTGAAAGCACTTTGGTCCAACAAACAAATTATCTATAGTAGTTTGATTTCCCCTATTCTATATTTCTTATTTTATTCTGTAGGTATTCAGGCTACCTTTGGAGATATATCATTTAATGGAACGACTGTAAGTTTTCTTTCTTACTCTTTAATCGGAATTTTTGCGATGTCGTTATTTAAAGAAATGTACCAATGCGTTTATCGCATGATAACGGACAAGCGCTGGGGACTTTTAAGTTTAAAGATTCTTAACGGCATTCATCCGGCAATTTATATTCTAGGAATTGCAACCTTTCCAATCGTAGGAGTTGTAATTCAAGCTACCATTTTATATATTCTTTCCTTTTTTATTGGTGGATCTTTTTCGCTTTATAGATTTTGTATGATAATCGTTTTTTTAATGATTAGCGTGCTGTTTTGGGCTTCTATCCTGATTTGTGTTGCGTTACTGATAAAAAATTATAAGCAGCGTGACTTTGTTATGGATATCCTGTTGGTGCCAATTCTTTTTGCCGCACCCTTATTTTATTCTTTTGACAATGCGCCATTCATTCTAAAATATATTTCTCGCATTAATCCCTTAACATATCAAGTTGATGCCATGCGTGCAATCGCATTCGGCATTCCGGATTTCACTACAATTTGCATCGTTTTAGTTTTCACAGTTGTGGCATATTTATTCGCTATATTCTGTCTTAGTAATACCAATTTCAAAAATGATGAACATTAATTACAACTTTAAATCCGGTGAAAACTTATGAATTGAATTTTAAAATAGTGAGGTCTTATTTCAAAATGGAATCAAGAGACTGAGTGATGGAGCATTGGTGGCGATAATATTAATGATTGCGGAGTCGAAGCCGGAAGTGATGCAGGAAGAAATTCCGGCTCTGAAGAGAAAGAAGTGAACGGTATGATGTTAGAAACAGAAAGACTTATCCTCCGTCCGTGGGAAGAAACGGATGCAGAGGAATGCTATAAATACGCAAAAGATCCGCGAGTAGGTCCGATTGCAGGGTGGCCTGTACACACAAGTGAAGAGGACAGCCGACAGGTTATTAGAGATGCGCTGATGGTACCGGAGACCTACGCTATTGTGCTAAAGGAAACAGGACTTCCCATTGGCAGCATCGGCCTTCACCACAATGACCTTGCAGAAAAGGAGGATGAGGCAGAGCTTGGTTATTGGCTGGGAGTTGAATATTAGGGACAGGGTTTTATGCCGGAGGCGGCAAGAGAGCTGCTGCGTCATGCCTTTCTTGATCTGAACCTTGTTCGTATCTGGTGTGGTTATTATGATGGTAACGACAAATCAAAGCGTGTTCAGGAAAAGCTGGGGTTTAAGTATCAATGGACTACCGAGGATGCACCTGTGCCACAGATGGGCGAAACAAGAAAGGGACACGTAAGCCTACTGACGAAAGAAGAGTGGCATGGAGGCATAGAAGAAACTTACCGATGAAGGCGTTATAATCCGGTTAGGACGAAATACATTTTACAATCGCGCAGATAGTAAATGATTTTTCGTCCAAAATTACGTTAGTTTGGACGAAAATAGAAAATGCTGGATAAAAGGGCTAAGGATACGAAAGCAGGTGAAATGGATGGATGACATTAAAAAGGATCCATTTGAGGAATATATTAGGCAGTCAGAACCTTATAAACGGGAGTTGGGCTATGCTTGGTATACCGCAATGGGACTTCAAGCAGTCGATGGTCTTGAAGCATCGGATTATATCTCTAATTGCGGTCAATTACCGGATAATTTGCCAATACCGGAATTTACCGTAAATCCAAGTGATAATATGGTGAAGTTTACGGCTCCTGAAGATAGGATTGTTCATGGAACTGAGAGGGTGACTGATAAGGTGACCGATGGGGTGACTGATGGAGAGAGTGCAACTCTTCAGCTTTTGGAGATTGACCCGGGATACCCATATACAGCTATGTCTGTCATATTAAAATTGAGTCGTAAAACTGTATCGGAAAGAATAAAGAAATAAGGGGAGGACACTAACATGCCAACAACAATAGAGGTGAATAAACAGAGCGTGGAGATGCTCTTAGGCAGTGGTAAATCAAAGCCGTTTGTTATTCCGGAATACCAGCGCCCTTACGCATGGACAGAGGAGCAAGTAGAGACTCTTTTTGAGGATTTATGGGAATTTACTACTATAAGTGGCGGTGCGGAAAGAGAAAGCTCCTATTTTCTGGGGAGTGTGGTTTCCTACGAAAATGAAAATGGTGAGCAGGAAATTATCGATGGCCAGCAACGTATCACATCGTTATTTCTGCTGCTACGTGCAATTTATACAAAGCTTGTAGCTACGCCTGAATCGGAGAGAACAGCAGAAGCTAATAACTTTATTGGTAAAATTGAACCTACAATCTGGCGCACGGATAAGCTTACCGGTACAGTGGACTTCAAGAATATTCTTTTAACTTCCCGTGTTGTGAATAATGAAGGGAATGAAATCCTACGTGCCATCTTGGAAAGCGGAAAAACAGATGAGAATGCGAAAGATAACTATTCAAGGAACTATCGTTATTTCCAAACACTGTTTGATAGACATTCTACAGAAAATCCGCTTATGATCTATCAGTTTATTTATGCAGTGTTGAATCAGGCAATTTTACTTCCAATTACCGCGGATACACAGGATACGGCATTAACTATTTTTTCAACATTAAATGATAGAGGATTACCTCTGTCAGATGCTGATATTTTCAAGGCAAAAATTTATAACCAACTTGAGGTGGAAGCCAAGAAAGCTTTTATAGAGCGTTGGAAAGATTTGGATGAGCAGGCTACAGATGCAAATGAAAGCATACAGCAGCTCTTCTATTACAATATGTTTTACTACCGAGCACTTGATCAGGATACGAACACAACTACTCCCGGTGTTAGAAAGTATTATTCGGCGAATAAGTTTGAACGTTTATATAAGAAAGAACTATTGGATACTCTCTTCATAATTTTGAATCTGTGGAAGGTTATAAATAAGGGTGAGGAGATTGAAGGTGAAGCTTGGTCTAAGAATAATAAAATAAAACAGACACTGGATATCTTGACTTCCTATCCGAATGAGTTCTGGAAATATCCGGTTGTTATTTATTATGTTTGTTACAGAAACGAAGAGAATTTTGAAACAAGATTTGCACGTTTCTTGAACAAGCTTCTTATGGAGTTGATGACAAAGTATTTGATGATGCCGACAATCAATGCTGTTAAACCGGATATTCTAAAGCTAAATTCTGCCATTGTAGCATCCAATATACCTATTTTTGAGTTTAAGACCGTTGATGTGACGCAGTTGGAGCCTTATATTCATAATCCGAATCGGAATGCAGTACGCATGATGTTGAAGACACTTGCCTACGAACATCAGGATGATCTGCTTCCTACTAAATGGGAAATTGAACATATATTTCCTCAAAAGTGGCAGACCAATTACTTTCCAAAGGAATCGGACTCAACTATTAAGGAAAAAATTGAACATATAGGGAATAAGTTGCCATTTGAAAAGAAACTGAATATTGTCGCCGGTAATGGCTATTTTAGTAAAAAGAAAAAAGAGTATACGCTGTCTAAGATTGCTATCACGAATACAATGGGAACGTCGGAAGTCATGGACTGGAATCTGGACTCTATTATGAAACGTGATCTTCGTATATCGGACGAGATGGCTAAGATTTTTGCCAGATGGAACAGTGAATATTTGAATTTTCCAATCGATAAAGAAAAGGCGGAAGTACCTTCGGAGGAAGACTTAGATCAAATTGAAGAGTTTAAGAGGAAAGGTTGGATCTAGTAATGAGATAAAAAAGGAGGTTCTATATTTGGCAAAGAAAAAAGAGGAAATGAGCATCCGTTCCGGCGCAGTAGAATACTTAACTTATGTTGCTTCTATCGGCGAGCGGGAAGACAATATTGAGATGCGCTACGAGGACGAAAATATATGGTTGACGCAGAAGATGATGGCAACTCTATATGACGTAGGTACGAATACAATTAACTATCATATCAAAAAGATATTCGAAGATAGTGAATTACAGGAGGATTCAGTTATTCGAAAATTTCGAATAACTGCGCTTGATGGGAAAAGCTATAGTACAAATCATTATTCTTTAGAGATGATTATTGCTGTAGGCTTTAAAGTTAATTCTGACCGTGCGGTACGATTCCGGAAATGGGTAAACCAAATTGCAAAGGACTATACTATTAAAGGCTGGGCAATAGATAGTGAACGCCTGAAAAATGGCGGTTCTGTACTTACAACAGAATACTTCGACCGCTTGTTGGAGCAGATTCGAGAGATTCGTTTATCCGAGCGTAGGTTTTATCAGAAAATAACGGATATTTTTGCTACAGCTCTCGATTACGATCGAACAGCAAAAACAACCAAGCAGTTTTTTGCAAAAGTGCAAAATAAAATGCATTATGCGGTGCATGGACATACAGCGGCAGAGTTGATTTACGAGCGTGCTGATGCAGATAAACCTCACATGGGATTAACGACTTGGGCAGCAGCACCGGAAGGAAAGATTGTAAAAAGTGATGTGTGTGTTGCAAAGAATTATCTAAGCGAGAAGGAACTGCGTTCACTGGAACGAATTGTATCAGCTTATTTAGATTTGGCAGAAGACCGTGCGGAGCGCCGTATTCCTATGACAATGGAGGATTGGTCAAAGCGTTTGGATCTATTTTTGATGGCCGATGATAGAGAAGTTCTTCAGGACGCAGGAAAAATCACTGCTGAGATAGCCGCAGCAAAAGCAGAAACGGAATTTGAAAAATATCGTGTCATTCAGGATAGGCTATTCCTGTCTGACTTCGATAAATACATGCTGGAGCTGGAAGAAAATGCGAAGAAATAGAGCGTTTACAAATACTCTTTTATTTGAAAAATTTAAAGAGTATTTGTAAGAGGAAATAATATCGTAATAGTTACTAAGAATTTGACCTCGAAGAAGCAAATTGGTATAGAGTAAAAAAAGGATGACAGAAGAAGAAAAAAGCCAGTTGTCGACAATTTGTCGACAACTGAAATGTGATTTTCAGTTCCTTGAATTGGGATAGGTGATTATATGGCAAATTATGAGGATAACAGAATAAGATGCAGTAAAGCCACTGCGGAAGCTCTGATAACTTCTGATTTGGATGCATATTTTAAGCCGATAGATTTTAGGAAGGCTTTGGGGATGTTACCCTATACCAGAATTGAATATGATTTATACTATGGTTACGAATGCACAATTTTAAATTTAGAAGATGGCAGAGTGGATATAGGGTTTTGCACGAGATGGTATTCAAACATAGATATCATCAGAGCATTTATTAAAAAATATCCGGATGCAGAGTGGTGGATTAATCAGGGTGATGTGGATATATTTCATTACTATTGGCTAGACGGTGAGGTTATTGAAGATACTCACCATTTGACTGATGAAGAAACAGAGTACCTTAGCTCACTTTGGGATAAGTATAGTGATATAGGAGATGAATCAGACCATTTTGATATGATATTTACTGAAAAGGAAGATCAGTCAAAATACATTAATTTTCATCCAAAGAAAGAGAGTAAGGAGTATAAGGGCTATTTAAGTTTAGTAAATTGTATTGCAAAAAAGATAATAGATGAAAATAAATTCTATGCCTTAAAAAAATATGATTATCATTGGGAAGGGGCATATAGACATTATGAAACATGCATGGCAATACGAGCGCTTTATTTGTATAAAGCAAGCGAGGATTTGTCAAAATACAAACTGAATATTATGAGTAAAGATATATTGAATCAGCTTCAAAACCTCATATACCCTTATAACAAAAAACTCTATGACGCCATTTTTGGCTTTGCCATCGGCGATGCCCTTGGTGTTCCCTATGAATTTCAGGAGCGGGGAAGTTTCCTTTGCACGGACCTCACAGGCTATGGCTGTCATCATCAGCCGGCAGGCACCTGGTCGGACGACACTTCCATGACCTTGGCGACCTTGAAAAGTCTCAAAGAAAATAACGGGAAAATCAATATCGAGGACATCAGAAAGCGATTTCTTTCCTGGCTCCGGGAAAATGCATTTACCGCCAATGGAGAAGTTTTTGATATCGGTCATGCCACCTATGAGGCGCTGACCAGTGGTAAACCCTGCGTAGGGGAGCGCTCCAATGGCAATGGCTCCCTCATGCGTATCCTGCCCTTGGCCTTTGTGGAATGTACGGATGAAGAAATCCGAGCGGTTTCCGCCATCACCCATGGGCACTGGATTTCGGAGGAGGCCTGCGTAATCTACGTGCATGTGGCAAAAAGACTGCTTGCCGGAGAGAATATTTTGGATATCCTTCCCAGCTTGCAATACGATAAGCCTTTTGATAGGCTCCAACGGATTCATCAGTTGGATATTTCGGAAATCAAGTCCTCCGGATATGTGGTGGACACCTTGGAAGCTGCTTTATGGGCGATTAGTCACGTTGAGGAAAATGATGAACGCACGGGAACTGTAATAAAGGACTATGCCAATGATGTTTTAGCTGCCGTAAATCTTGGGGAAGATACGGATACCGTGGGTGCGGTGGCAGGTGGCCTGGCTGCAATAGTTCATGGATTGGGGTATAAAGGAGAACAATGGCTTGAAAGATTGAGAAATAAAGAGTTGATATTGGAATGCTTATGGTAGACCTTTATAATTCTTGACAGCACATAAGTTAAGGAAAACATTGCACACAAAATGGAAGCATCCAAAGGAGGCATTTAACTTGATTATCAATACAGGACAGAGGACGGACATTCCCGCCTTCTATGCGGAATGGTTTGCAAACAGGCTGAAAGAGGGCTTTGTTTGTGTACGAAATCCCTATAATCCGAATCAAGTCAGTCGCTACCGTCTTGATCCTTCCGTGGTGGATGTCATTGGCTTTTGCACGAAAAATCCGGCTCCCATGTTCCCGTACATGGAGCTTTTAAAGGCTTATGGACAATATTGGTTTGTCACTATTACACCTTATGGAAAGGATATAGAGCCGAATGTGCCGGATAAACATTTGCTCATAGAGCATTTCAAACATCTTTCCATGCAGCTGGGAGTGAATTCTATCGGGTGGCGTTACGACCCGATTTTTCTGTCTGAAAGATATAGCAAAGACTATCATTTGAAAGCATTTGAGCAAATTGCTACGGCATTGGAGGGATATACGAAAACAGCCGTTATCAGCTTTGTAGACCTTTACCCAAAGGTGAAGCGGAATTTTCCGGAGCTTCGGATGCTAGGGAAGGAAGACAGGCTTTTGCTGGGGAAGGCCATGATTGCGATTGCTCGTTCCCATGGCATGACATTGAAGCCCTGTGCGGAGGGAAATGAACTGGCGGAGTATGGGGCAGATTGTGGTGGATGCATGCTTATTAGCGATTATGAAAAAGCCATTGGAAAACGCTTGCATGTTCCCAAAAAGAAGGGGGCAAGAGCAGCCTGTGCGTGTTACCTCTCTTCTGATATCGGCGCCTATAACAGCTGTAAGCACCTTTGCAAATATTGCTATGCCAATGCTGATCCGGCTATCGTTATGAAGCAAAGCCGACTGCATGATCCGAAATCCCCATTCTTAATCGGAAATTACGAGAAAAATGACAGTATTCATGATGTGCCCCAGCAGTCCTGGGTGGATGGACAAATGAGCTTGTTTTAGGCCCTCGTTGACAGTAAATGTAGCGCAACTTATACTGAAGAGCATATAGAGTAGGAAAACGTAAGGGAGCAAGCAAGGAAGCAAGTAAGTAAGGTAAGTAAGGTAAGTAAGGTAAGCAAGGAAGCAGGTAAGGAAGGAAGAGCAACGGTCTCCATACCGAGAAAGCAAAATATTTTACGGAGTAACATCATGAAAGTAACATATCTAAACCACAGTGGTTTTTTACTGGAATTAGAAGACTGCTATATTATTTTTGACTATTACAGGGGAGAATTACCGCCTCTGAACAAGGAAAAAGAAGTATTTGTTTTTTGTAGTCATGCCCATGCAGATCACTATAATCCAAAAGTTTTTTCCTTGCTTACCGAGCAGGGGATGAGCTATCAGGCGGTATTGGCAAACGATATACGGGATGAAAAGCGTCTGTCCAAGGTCAAGCATTGCTTTGTTGAAGCCGACAAAAGCTATCCGCTGGATCATGAAATTCAGCTTGAGACCCTGCTTTCCAACGACAGTGGAGTCGCCTTTATATTAAAAACAAAGGAAGGCTCTATCTATCATGCCGGGGACTTAAACGACTGGTATTGGGAGGGAGAGCCGGAAGAAGATAATCGGAGGCTCCGCGAGATTTATCACAGGGAGATAGGACGAATCAAGGGCAGACATTTTGACCTTGCCTTCGTTCCCCTTGATCCGAGACTGGAGGCGCACTACGCTGACGGGATTCTGTATTTTCTTGAAAATGTGGATTGCGATGCCGTCTTTCCGATGCATTACTGGGGCGAGCCCGATGTGATTCAACGCTTTATTACAGAATATCCTGAGTACCGTTCACGAATCAAAAACACGGAAACAGCGAAAGGAGAAGAACTATGAAGTTTAAGATGATTCACGAGAATTTAAATGTATCCGATTTGAATCGTTCCCTTCGATTCTACGAGGAAGCCCTCGACTTGCATGAGGTAAGACGAAAGACCAGCGAGGACTTTATCATTGTGTACTTGAAAAGCGATGCTGGTGATTTTGAGTTGGAGCTGACTTGGCTGAAAGACCATCCTCAGGCTTACGACCTGGGAGAGTGCGAATTCCACCTGGCATTTCAGGCGGATGACTTTGAAGAAGCGCATAAAAAGCATGAGGAGATGGGCTGCATTTGCTTTGAAAATGAAGCCATGGGCATCTATTTCATTGAAGACCCGGATGGCTACTGGCTGGAGGTTTTGCCATAAGTTTACCGATTCGGAGCGGGACACAGAGGTTGTTTTCAGAGAACTGTCGTGATGTATCTTGAGAATATAGCCCATGTAGAGGAACTCGTTATAAACTATGTTTTCAAAGTTGCGGGTGATATCCTATCTATTACTCATTCCTTTAATGAATTTACATACTACTGGACAATAATACTAAAATCAAAAAATTGTCCAGTAGTAGTATATTTGTAAAAACAAAAAGCCTTTGCCTTTTAGACATGCGTTCTCACATCACTTTTCTTTAGATACAGAATGCCGATGCCCAGTGCTGCGAAAATATAAAAGGCACAGCTTAAGAGGAGAATCGGAAAGTTCAGCTCTCCGGTGATAGAAGTGCTGCCCATACCGTAAATCAGCGTGGAATAGGGCAGGGCATAGTAGGCTCCTTTCACGGTTAGTGTAAAGCCTGCTATGCTACCCAGAAAAGCCAGCGCGATGGGGAGGGCAAAGGAGTGGAAGAACATGGACAGGGTGCTTTGCAGGGCAGTAATGGCGGCAATGGAAAGGACAGCGGAAAGGATTCGCATCCAAAAGATGGCAGGAACTGCTCCAGGAAGGCCGAGAATCTTACCGCTTAGAAGATAAATAAAACTGATCCAGACCATGCAGAGCGTGCTGAGGAGCGTTGCGGTAAACCATTTGTCCCAAATCAGTTTTCCGGGAGTGGTGACGGTTAAAATCAGGTTCCAGTTACTGCCCTGATGCTCCATTCGCCATAGAAGACTGCAAAGAATGCCGATGAGGGGAGCCAGGAAAAACATTCCCAGAAACAGGGATTGTTGAGTCCAGAGATCCTCCCAAGTATATTGTAAGACACCCTGATTTTGCACAAAATTCACCGTTCCAATCAGCGCCGAAATCAAGGGAATCAGAAGGAAAGGAATCCAGATGGGGTTCCTTTTTAATTTGATGAATTTCGGGGACAAGCTACTGTGCAGGCTACGGCTTACTTTTTGCCTGTGGAGAGAAAACAAAGCTTCTCCATGCTCCATGCTAGTGAAAAGAAAGAGACCAAGCAGAAAAGTGCCGATGAGGTAAAGCAGGCTTAGCAAAATATCGGAAATAGGGATGGATCTTAGGCTTAGGCTCATGAGCCTTGATGCTTGGTCATAGTCCATACCGATAGGGCTTAAGGAAAGGAAAACGGACCAGGGAGTCCACATGTCTGTGCTGATAAAGGCCAGAAATAAGCCGGCCAGGGTACCGCCGAAGGCAATGGAAAGAGCCGCAAACTGGCTGGAAAACAGTAGGGAAAGCGTGCATTGAAGCTGATAGAGAATTATTCCGCCGATAAGTTCTGAAAAAAACAGAACGGGAACAATATGTGACGGAATATTTCCGGTAAAACCTAAGACCTTTCCCCCGATAAGAACCATGCCGATTTGGAAAGTACAAAACAGGACAAGGCTAATAAAACCGAAGAAAAGCTTTCCCAGATAGATAGACGCTCTGCTTTCCAGGGTGGGAAGAAGGTTCCACATAGCGCCTTTATGTTCCATGTCCACTGACTGGGAGGCAATTACTGCCATAAGTACGGACAGAACCAGTGTGTTAATGATGGGAATAGCATAAAATATATTTAACCATGGCTCGGAAGAAGCCTTTATGCCATAAAACAGATAGGCACAATCCAAAAGCAGAGCCGCAAGGAACAGCAAAGGAAAATGCTTATGACGCGCTTTTTGAAACTCGATAGAAACGATTTTAGGGATATAGCTTAGGTTGTTCATAAAGACTCCTTTCCGCCGGTCATTTCCAGAAATGCCTCTTCCAGACTTTTTCCGTTACATTCCAGTTCCTGAAGAGGCCCTTCATAGAGTAGCTGTCCATGGTGAATGATACCGACTTGACTTGCCATTTGCTCTATTTCACTGAGGAGATGACTGGAAATGATGACCGTCATATTTCTTTCTTTAGGAAGAGATACAATCAGCTCACGGATTTCTTGTATGCCGGCAGGATCCAAGCCGTTTGTGGGCTCATCCAGAATCAGAAGCTTCGGATTTCCCAAAATAGCCATAGCGATACCGAGACGTTGTTTCATACCTAGAGAATAACTGCTGAGCTTCTTATCTCTTTGTTCATAGAGCCGGACGGTTTTTAATGCCGAGGCAATTTCTTCTTCCTTAACGCCCTTTAATTTCTGCACAATCTGCATATTTTCCAGTCCGCTTAAATGCCCGTATCCCCCCGGATTTTCAATGAGACTTCCGGTCTTTTGGAGAAGAGAAAGTCGATTTTGGGAATTTACTGTTTTTCCCAGAAACTGAATTTCTCCTTCATCGGGGTGAATCAAACCCAGAATCATTTTGAGGGTAGTGCTTTTTCCGGCGCCATTGGGACCTAAAAAGCCGTAAACGCATTTCTCCGGAACAGATAAAGAAAGGTCTTTTACACGGTAGCTGTTTCCGCTTTTTTTGCTAAGATGCTGTGTTTCCAGAATATAGTTCATCATTTTTTTCCTCCATATTTTTTTTCTCCATGTGTTTGTTTACGAGAGGAGAATAGCGAAGGAAGCTTATGGGAACCTTGTGCGTACCTTATATTTACCTTAAGAAATGAAAAAAACTATGGGGAAAGAGAGGGAGAAAGGCTATAGTAGGACGGGTAAGAACAGACAGCAGCAGGAGACAGAATAATGGACAAAGAACATTGTAAAATATTGGTGGTGGACGATGAGAAAGAGCTTAGAGAACTTTTGCAGGAACTATTAAGAAAAGAAGGCTATTTTTCGGTGGAGGCCGTTTCTTCTTGCAAAGAAGCGGAAGCGAAACTTTCCGAGAATTGCTATCAGCTGATTCTTTTGGATGTCATGCTGACCGATGGCAATGGCTTTGATTTTTATAAACATCAAAAAAGGGAAGGTCTTCTTTCTGAGGTTCCGGTGATTTTTCTCTCTGCAAGGGACGAGGATAGGGCTCGTTTGCATGGCTTGGGACTGGGAGCGGATGATTACATTACCAAGCCGTTTCTTCCGGAAGAGCTTATCCTGAGAATTGCCGCCGTACTAAGAAGAACCTGCCATTTGGAGGAGAAAGAGCAGGGAGTGCAGCTGGGGGAATCGCTGGTTTCCATTGATGCAGGAACGGTGATTCGACAAGGAGAAAAGCTTTCTCTAACGGCGAAGGAACTGGCGCTTTTTTCTATCCTATACCGGAATAAGGGGAAAATTGTCACTACGGATACCCTCTGCGATGCCCTTTGGCCGGATGGGAATTTCGGATTGGAAAGCTCACTGCTTGTGCATATGCGGCATTTACGGGAAAAGATAGAAAAAGAGCCATCTAAACCCGTATTTTTACTGACCGTAAGAGGCCTTGGCTATAAACTGGAGATAGGAAGATGAGAGGGAATAGAGAACGGAAAATGCAGCTGATTGCTCTGGTGTTTCTGCTCACGATTTTTTTACTGTTTGCAGACCTTTTGATTTTTGGAATTTTTGTGTCCCGAAACGGTATGCCATATTATCCCGACAGTGAGGAGATTATGGAACATTTGCATAAGGAAAAGGGTGAGTACCGCTTAGAGGAAGAGGAAGCTGAAAAGCTCTCCGGGGCTCGGCAATTTGCCATGCTCCTTGACAATGGAGGCAATATCCTTTGGAGTGAGTTCCTGCCGAAGGAGCTTCAAAAAAACTATACCTTACAGGATGTGGCAAAGTTTACCCGTTATTATCTGGAGGGGTATCCGGTGCGAACCTATGTGGTTCCGGAAGGCTTATTGATTATTGGGCAAAAGAAAGAGCAGATTTGGAAATATACTCTGGAATATGATGAGAATGCTGTTCGAAATCTTATAGAGCTTCTACCGCTTCTTTTTCTCGCCAATGCGGTCATTCTTGTTTCCGTTCCCATATGGATACAGAAGAAACGGGCAAAGCAAAAAGAGGAAGAGCGTACGGAATGGATTGCCGGGGTTTCCCATGATATTCGGACACCCCTTGCCATTGTTCTGGGAAATGCGGAAATGATTGTAGCTACCACGGAATCGGAAGAAATCAAAGATCGTGCGCTAAGGATTGAGAAGCAGGGACTTCGTCTTCGTCGCCTTGTAGAGAACCTGAATCTTTTCAGTAAGCTGTCTTTTGGCTATGGGAACTTGGAAAAAGAAAAAATCCAAGTGAGTCGTTTTCTTCGAAAGACGATTACGGAAATGCGGAATCAAACAGAAGATGAAAGGGTGCAGTTTACCTTGGATATTCAGGAAGATTTGCAGGGGCTGGAACTGTGCTTCAATGAAAATCTGATGGAAAGGGCGCTGATGAACTTATTATACAATGCAGTGCAACATAATCCGGAGGGGTGCGAGATAACAGTTAAGTTATATCAGGATGAGAAAGCCCACGTGTTTCTCCATGTGGAGGATAATGGTTGCGGTTTGGAGAAAGCCGCGCTGGAAAGACTGAACCGAAAAGACTATGAATGGGAGCCCAGCACAGGACAGCATGGCTTGGGATTAAAAATTGTAAAACAGGTAATCAGCCGTCACCGATGGAAAGTGCGGTTTGAGGAAGGAAGTCAGGGCGGATTTTTGTGCTGCGTACAGATGAGATAAAAAATGTATTGCCTATATGGTTAGATTATGCTAACATGGTTATTGAACGAGTGTCGGTCAATAATGGATTGGTGGTGATGATTTGGCAAATAGAGTTTCGAAAGCTCCGGAGGAGAGGAAGCAGGAATTCATAGAAGTCGCAACGAGGCTTTTTGCGTCAAAGGGGTATGAGAAAGTTTCTGTGAGAGATATTCTCGCGGAAGTAAATGGCGCTCCCGGGATGTTTTATTATTATTTTAAATCCAAGGAAGATATATTTTTAGCCTGTATGGAAGCTTATTTTTCAGAGAGACTGAAAGTAAAGGTGGATTTACTGAAAAACAAGGATATCGCTTATGAAGAGAGAATAAAAATCTTGAGAGAGCTTATTACCAAGGATATCCGTAGTTTTACGCATAGCTTTGATTTTTCAGCAGACCATTCTATAACGGATAATTCCTACAGACTTTGGGAATTAACGCATTACATTGGACGTTTTGTAGTGGCTTACGCCGATTTTATTTTGGAAGGAATCGAAACGAAGAAGATAGAAAATCATATCGGGGTAACAAAAGAAAATGCAAGAGAGATTGCCGCTTTTATTCTTTATGGAGCAATAGGAACAATTTACAGTGATGCAAAAAATGGGAAGGATGAGCCGCACAGTCCTGAGAGCGTATTTCAGGTGATTGGCAGGATATTTGCTTAAGACAATAAAAATTTTTTTACGCGAACTTTAAATAATCATATTAAAGGCAGAACAAGGAAAACATGGCAACGTGTTTTCCTTGTATTCGTTTTAGGGGAAACGAACGAACTCGTTCTGTCGAAAAAGCAGACAATGTGTCAATGAAGAGGGAGGTGGATTCATGAAGGATACGAAGAAGTCAATAGATGAACTTGTGCGTTTATGTGGCACGAAGAAGGGAAGCCTGATTGCCGGAAATATCCTGATCACAATGGGCGCGATTCTTAACATTTTACCCGTTTTACTGAGCTATAAGATTATCGTGAGCCTGATAACGAAAAAGGAAGCACGGGGAAACCTGATTTCCTATGCTATTTATGGCGTATTAGCGGTATTCGCAGCCTATCTTTTTACCTATATCGGAAGTATTTTGTGCCATACGTTTTCCTACAGGTTTATTGCCAATTTAAAGAAAAAAATAGTATCGCATATTGCTACCTTACCGCTCGGCTATTTTACCGGAGAGCATAAAGCAAAGCTGAAACAAGTCTTAAGCTCGGATATGAATCAGATAGAAGGGTATTATGCACATCAATTGCCAAGTCTTGTTTCCACCTTGCTTCTCATTCTGTCCTTACTCTTTTTCATGTTCCGCATGAATGTGGTTTTCGCTTTGCTAACCCTTACTGCAATTGCGGTCGGACTCATGATTCAAGTGTCCATCATGGTGAAAATTGTGAAATCGGGAGGACTCGAGGAAAATTTCAAGATACTGGACCGGATTAATTCTGCGACAAATGAATATGTAAAAGGGATGCCGGAAGTAAAAATCTTCGGAAACAGTACTTCCTCATTTCAAAATTATGAGAATGCGGTCAATCAGTATAGACAGTTTACCGAGACTATGACGGCAAGAATCAGACCGGGTTTTGTAGCCTTTCGGGTTGTCATTCTTTCCGTGGCGACTTTTCTTGTTCCGGTCGGCATTCTTCTCCTTACTAAAAAACCAAATGACATGGCGACGATGAGGACAGTGCTTTTCTTCTGGATTGTAGCACCGGCGATGAGTGTTCCGTGCTTAAAGCTTAGGGATTTTGCGGAAGGAATGAATTTATTGGAAGATGTTGTACAAAGAGTTTGGGATGTCCTCGTAGAAAAAGAATTAGCAGAAGGGAAGTATACAGAAAAGCTGAAAAATTATGACATTATCTTTGAAAAAGTCTGCTTTTCCTATGAAAAGGAGCAAGTCTTAAAGGATATCAGTTTTATCGCAAAACAAGGAGAGCTTACCGCTTTAGTTGGTGCTTCCGGGGCAGGGAAATCAACAATTGGGGCTTTGATTCCTAGATTTTATGAACCAACTGACGGGGTGATTAAACTTGGAGGAGTGAACATACAAGAGATGCCCTCGAAATCCTTGATGGAAAATATCTCCTTTGTTTTTCAGGACAATGACTTGCTTTCCGGTACGATTTTTCAAAATATTGCAATGGCAAAAAAAGGTTGCAGCAAGGAAGAGGTGATAGAAGCGGCTAAAAAAGCAAGATGCCATGATTTTATCATGAAACTGGAGAAAGGCTATGAAACAATATTAGGCAAGGGCAATTCTTTATCCGGCGGAGAAAAACAAAGAATAGCCGTGGCAAGAGCGATGTTAAAGGATGCACCGGTTTTGATTTTGGATGAGGCGACAAGTTATGCAGATTCTAAAAACGAGTGTCTTTTCCAAGAAGCTTTAGCGGAGTTAGTAAAAGACAAAACGGTCATCATGATTGCCCATAGACTTGGTACGATAAAAAATGCACAACAAATTCTCGTTCTTTCCGAGGGGCAAATTGTGGAAAGAGGCACGCATGAAAGCTTAATGAAGAAAGAGGGAGTTTATCGGAAAATGGTTTCGATTTTTGATGAGGTGAGAAGCTGGAAGATGAAGCAGGAAGGAGGATTGTATCATGCTTAAAAATATTACTTTAGGAAAACCGGAAACGCTTATAAAGCCTGTTTTGCTTAATACTTTATCCTCAATTTCCAATTTGATCCCTTTTATTTGCCTAGTCCGGATTGTGAAGAGTCTTATTCTATCGAGTCAAAACGGAAAGACAGACATTGCCTCTTTGTGGAAATATTTCGCTTTGATGGTATTATTTTTTCTTCTTACTTTATTTTTTGAAAATCTGGCGACAAAGTACACTTATGAGTTCGGTTATCAAAAGACGGCAGAGGGACGAATCAGGCTTGCAAATCATCTAAGAAGCTTGCCGCTGGGATTTATCTCCGGGAAAAGTTCTACAGAAATTTTGGATACGTTAATGCATGATTTTAGCATAGTGGAAATCGCCACAACGCATCAGGCACCACAATTTTTCAGCTCTGTTTTTGTTGCTCTCCTATGCGTAATCTTCTTTTTCACTGTAGATATCAAAATGGGAGTTGCAGCATTCATCGGCTTTCCTCTTTCCGTACTGTTTTTAAACTTGATGCAATATTTTCAAAAAAAGATGCTTTTAAAAACCGAAGTGGCAAAGCGGAATGAGCAGGATGCTTTGGAGGAATATTTAACTACGATAAAAACGGTAAAGGCGTATAACTTTACTCCGGATACGATAGAAAAGATTCATAAAGCTATTGAAAGGGCGGAGAAGAGTAATATAAAAACGAAAAAGGGATTGGTTCTCTCATCACTATAGCCGGCATGGTATTACGGGTGGGTCTTCCCTTGATGAGCTTGGTAGGGCTGAATCTCTTGTTAAAAGGAAGTCTTAGTCCGGAAAAATTTCTTTTATTTTTGTTTGTCGGAACAAGAATATTTGATCCTTTGGATCTTGCTCTCGTAAATTATGCTGCTTTGCAAATCGCTTCCATTTCGGGGGAGAGAATCAGGAAGCTGTTGGCAGAGAAGCCGATGCCGGGAAAAGAGGTATTGAATGCGGAAAATACGGTAGAACTTAGCGATGTTTCCTTCTCTTATGAAGAAAGAAAGGTAATTCAGAATCTGTCTTTACAGATTAAAGAGAAGGAATTTCTCGCGCTGGTCGGAAGCTCGGGTTCCGGTAAAACTACTTTGCTTAAACTTTTGGCAAGATTTTATGATGTGCAGGAAGGAAGGATTCAGATTGGCAATAGCGATATTGCAAAAGCGTCTCCTGATGAGGTCCTTCGGAAGTTTTCCATTGTTTTTCAAGATACCCTGCTTTTTAGAGATACTATTTATAACAACATTCAGTTTGGGAATCCATCGGCAAAAAGAGAGGATGTCATAGAAGCGTCCAAGATGGCAGGGGCGTACGACTTTATTATGCGAAAAGAAAATGGCTTTGAAACGATGGTGGGAGAAGGCGGTTCCACCTTATCCGGGGGAGAAAGGCAACGCATATCGATTGCAAGAGCAATATTAAAGAATGCACCCATTATATTACTGGATGAAGCCACTGCATCACTGGATCCGGAGAATGAAGAAGCGGTACAGAATGCGATTTCCAACTTGATTCAAAATAAAACGGTTATCGTAGTGGCGCACAGGCTAAACAATGTTGTGGCTGCCGACAAGATTGTGGTTCTTCAGGAGGGAAGGATTGTAGAACAGGGAAAGCATGAAGAATTACTTAATCAAGGAGGAATGTATAGAGAGTTGTGGGACTATCAGGAGAAAGTAAAGAATTGGCAAATTACGAATACAAGCCCTAAACTCTCATAAACTGCTTAAGAGCGCTCAAATATGTTTATGCACGTGAACTTGGGTACCACTTTGTAATCTTACGTGTCCATTACAGTATAGGAGGATTATTATGTCGAGAACGAAAAAATCATCAAAAAATGCAATCACAGCAGGGGTTCTCATCACCGTTTATCTTGTTACTTATGTATTTATTGGGGCACTTTCCATGCCAATTCCCATTCTATTTTTGTTGATGCCGATGATTGTAGCCTTGTTTGCGGCGCCAACGTATCACATGCTTCTTGCAAAAACAAAATCGGCTACAGCGATTATGATAGCTGCGGTGCTTCCCAGTATTCTTTTGATAGCAACCGGACACATTCCGATTGCCCCCTTAGTGTCCGTACCGGCAGGACTTCTTGCTGCATGGGTTGCGAAGACGGGCAATTATGAAGATTTTAAGAAAAATGCCATTAGTCATTTATTCTTTTCTCTCAATCTCTTTGGAGGCTTCCTTCCTATCTGGGTTATGAGAGAAGCCTTTTTTAGGAGCGTACAGCATGGGGGACTTGATCAAAGCTTTTGCGATACGGTAAGAGCGTTCACGCCGCTTTGGATGTTACCGCTTATGATGGCAGGTACTTTTTTGTTTTCCTTGGCAGGCTCTTATTTAACAAAGAAGATTCTCTATAAGAAGTTACAGTCTGCTGGGGTTCTTTCATGATGGAGGCACTTATGAAAGGGAGAAGATTTGCGCCTTCACTCCGTTATGACCTTAGAACAAAGCTCATCGTGTTAATACAGGTAAATCTGTTACTCTTTCTCGGAAACAGCATAGCTTATGAGGCTTTTTTAACTCTGCTTTGTCTATTCGTGATG
The DNA here is from genome assembly GCF_000214455.1 of Oribacterium sp. oral taxon 108 str. F0425. Lineage (NCBI taxonomy): Bacteria > Bacillati > Bacillota > Clostridia > Lachnospirales > Lachnospiraceae > Oribacterium > Oribacterium sp. oral taxon 108. The sequence goes on from NZ_AFIH01000001.1 coordinate 287,045, forward strand.
ATCAGTAGCGGGTGTATCAGGTATTCGGTACGGTATGTCGTGTTTTTTATACTGAGTATTGTGGTGGAAACCATCGTTGTAAACTTGGGACATCCCTTTTTTCTAAGCCTCATTTTATTTCTGGTCGTTATTATGAGAAAGTTTTTGCCCTCTGTGATTATCGGAAAATGGATTTTAAGCTCAACGAGCTCATCCCTTGCAGTGGCGACATTACAGAGGATGAGAGTCCCGAAGGATGCCCTCATTATGATTTCTGTTATCTTCCGGTGCTTTCCCACGATACAGGAGGAGTGGTCCAATATTCATATGGCAATGAAAACAAGAGGCATCAGCATGGACTTTTATAATTTTGTGCATAGACCTTTGCTTACTATAGAATATTTTTTGTTCCCCTATTTGTGAGTGTGATGGAAATCGGGGACGAACTCTCTCAATCGGCTATTGTAAGAGGTATAGATGCCCCGGTAGCAAAGACATGCAGGCACAGAATCCAAATGAAAACAGGCGATTATATGCTTCTGTCCTTATTTTCTTTTGCGCTCGGCATCGTTCTTTTCCTGCACTTTTTGGGGTATTCGCTATGATTACTATAAAAAATTTAAGTTTTCAATACAGTACGGAGGAGGATTTTGTACTTAGAAATATCGATTTGTCGGTTCATCAGGGCGAGTGTATCCTTTTATGCGGAAAAAGCGGTTGTGGAAAATCTACCTTTTTGAAAATAATCAATGGAATCATTCCGGAATTTTTTCAGGGGAAGATAACGGGGCGCGTAGAAGTTGCCGGTATGAATCCCTTTGAAACGGAAATTTATAAAATTTCTGAGAAAGTAGGCTCAGTTTTTCAGAATCCCAAGACGCAGTTTTACACGACAAATACGACAGACGAAATTGCTTTTGCGCTGGAAAATTATGGAGTAGAAAGGGAGAAGATTCAGAAAAGACTGAAAGAGGTACAGGAGACAATGCATATTTCGAGTTTAATGGACAGAAATATATTTGCACTCTCAGGAGGAGAAAAGCAAAAAATAGCTATTGCGGCGGTCTATGCCTTAAACCCGGAGATTTTTGTTTTCGATGAGCCCTCTTCCAGCCTGGACATGGATTCGATGATAGAGCTTTCGAAACTCATGGAACGATTGAAGGAGGAAGGGAAGACGATTATCATTGCGGAGCACAGGCTCTGGTATTTGAAAAAAATTGTGGATAGAGCAGTATATCTGGAAAATGGAAAGATTACTAAAGAATACAGCATGGAAGAAATTCAAAACTTATCCGAGGAAGAAAGATGTAGAACAGGGCTTCGGCACACGGATTTCTCCGACAATGCATGGAAAGAAAGATCTGCCATAATGCTTTCTGCGTCAGAAAAACACACGGATATAGAGAAAAGAAGCTTTGTAAGCCATTTGTTTAAAGTGGAAAGAAAGGACTCGGCAGTAAAGAGAGATTCATCAGGAAATGCATTGGAACTGGAAATAAAGGATTTACTGTATAAAAGAAAAGAGCGGACTATTTTCAAAATCGATCGTTTGGGCTTTGAAAGGAGAAAAATTGTAGGAATCGTTGGAAAAAACGGAATGGGAAAATCGACGTTTGCGAAAGTTGTTTGCGGCCTTGCAAGGCAAACTACAGGAGAAATTTGCAAAAATAACAAGGGAATCTCCGTGCCGAAGAGAAGGAAGAACAGCTTATTGCTTATGCAAGAAATCAACAACCAGTTGTTTACTGACTCCGTTTATGATGAAATCCGCCTGACGTCGGCGTTCAAGGAGGAAGAACAATTTTGTACTTGCATGGCGGATATGCAAATTGACCAATTGAAGGAAAAAAATCCGCACAGTTTATCGGGGGGTCAAAAGCAGAGAGTCGTAATTCTATCCGCCTTACTTTCCAAGAAGAAAATTTTATTTTTGGATGAGCCGACCAGCGGACTGGATTATGCAAGCATGAAGGTCGTTGCAAAGAACATCACCAAGTTTAAAGCGGAAAAGAATCTGATTTTAATTATCTCCCATGACATGGAATTTTTAGAGGAGGTATGTGATAGAGTGCTGTTCTTTCCCTTATAGATTGCTTTATCCCTTAAAGGCCTATTTTAAGGGATAAAATGCTTACCAAGGGATAAAAAGTTGTAGGAAGAGAAACAAAGTATATCCGGTTGAAATAAAAAATCATATTAAATTGACTCGCATTGTGCAAAGGTCTAAGATATCCCTGTATAAGTAAAAGGAGGGTGAAAGATATGATTTTAAACAACGAGAAGAAATTGAACCCTATGACAAAGTCCGCCGGTGTGGAGCAAGAGTTTCAGAAAATTGCCGGAAAAGAAGCTTCTTCGGTCTTACAGGAATTAGGCTGTACAGCAAATGGAATCAGCGACGAAGAACGGGAAGAAAGACTGGAGAAATACGGCTATAACGACCTTTCCGCCATGCAGAAGCATGGCGTATTCTATTTTTTATTTCACAGCTTTACCGATGCTTTTATTATTGTTTTGCTTGTTTTGGCTATCGTTACCTTTGTTGTGGAAAGGGATATACTGTCCGGAGTCATTATCCTGGCACTGGCCTGTATGAGTGCGGTGATTCGATTTACCCAGGACTACGGTTCCTATCTGGATATGCAGAAGCTAAAGGATATGGAGCACGATACGGTAAGGATCCGGATTCCGGGAAAGGATGGCACGGAAATAAGAGAAGTGCCGGTGGAAGAGGTGGTACCCGGGGATATACAGCTCATCGGCTCAGGAGATATCGTGTGCGGAGATCTCTATCTTCTGGAGAGTAGAGACTTGTTTCTTTCGGTTTCCGCTTTCACGGGAGAATCCATTCCGGTGGAGAAATATACCGGAGTGGATCAGAGAATTGTTAATGCAGCGGAATTAAACAACCTCTGCTTAGGCGGTTCCACAGTGAATTCCGGCACCGGAGTCGGCATCGTGGTGCGGACCGGAAAGAATTCCTATCTGGGGAAGATTTCCTCCACCATCCATACACAGAAGAAAGAAACGGATTTTGATAAGAGCCTATCGAAAATAACCAAAATTCTGATTAGCTACATGATTGTGGTGGTTCTTTTTGTATTGCTTATTAACGGCCTAGTGAAGAAAAACTGGCTGGAAGCCTTTTTATTTTCCATCTCCGTTGCAGTGGGTATTACCCCGGGCATGTTACCGATGATTGTGAATGGAACCCTTGCTAAAGGGGCAAAGTTCCTGGCAAAGAAGAAGACCATTGTAAAGAACATGTCCGCCATTCAAAACTTAGGAGCTATCGATGTGCTGTGCACCGATAAGACCGGAACCCTTACCATGGACAATGTGGTTTTACAGAAATATATCAATGTAAATGGCGAAGATTCCTATGTGGTTTTGAATTATGCATGGATGAATGCCTACTATTCTACAGGGGTAAAAAACCTGATTGACCGGGCCATCCTATCCTACGGCGCGGAAAGCGATGTGCAAAAATACGCCGGGGGTTATGTGAAGTCCGATGAAATCCCCTATGATTTTGAACGCCGGAGAATGAGTGTGGTGATATCCAATCCGGGTGGGGAGCATCTGGGAGAGGAGACAGAAGAAATTCTTCCCAAACCCCAGGATGAGGTTTTGATTACCAAAGGGGCATTGGAATCCGTACTTTCCTGTTGCAGTCGTATTCGGGTGAAGAAGGAATATATGGACATTCAGGAAGAAGACTTGCAGAAGATCAATGCCCTTTCCGAGAAGTTAAATCATGAGGGAATGCACGTCATTGGCGTTGCCGCAAAGAGGAAAAATGCAGGAGACACCGCTGTTTTCCATGCGGAGGACGAAACGGATATGACTTTCCTGGGTATTATCGCCTTCCTGGATCCGCCCAAGCCGGATGCCAAGGAAGCCATTCACGGACTGTATGATGCAGGCGTACAGGTAAAGGTCATTTCCGGCGATGCCCCCGTTGTGGTGGAGCACGTATGTAAGCTGGTAGGCATGAAGGTAGGAGAGCAAAATGCGGTAACCGGCTCCGACTTGGAAAAGATGAGTGAGGAGGAGCTTTCGAGTGTTGTAGAGAAAAAAGACATTTTCGCCCGTCTCTCTCCTATGCAGAAGCAACGAGTGGTGGATGCCCTTCGGAAAAACGGACATGTGGTGGGCTATATGGGAGACGGTGTAAATGATGCGCCCAGTCTTCATGATGCGGATGTAGGCATTTCCGTGGACAATGCTACAGATGTTGCCAAGGCCAGTGCGGACATTATTCTCTTGGAGAAGAGCTTAACCGTCATTTTAAACGGTATCTATGAAGGAAGACGAATCTACGGAAATATCCTGAAATACATGAAAATGGCATTATCCGGCAACTTCGGAAATGTGTTCTCCGTATTGATTGCTTCGATATTCTTGCCATTTTTGCCCATCCTGCCCCTGCAGATTTTGATTCAGAATCTGATTTATGACTTTACGCAGATTGCGATTCCCTGGGACAATGTGGACGAAGAATTCCTGCAAAAACCCCATAAGTGGAACAGTGCATCCCTGGTGTCCTTTATGAATGTGATGGGTGGCGTGTCCTCCGTATTCGATGTGATGACATTCCTGGTACTTTGGTTCCTTTTGGGCTATAACAGCCTTTCCATGCAGAACTACTTCCAGACAGGATGGTTTGTAGAAGGTTTGATTTCCCAAATCCTGATTGTGCAGTTCATCCGTACCTCGAAGCGACCGATTCTGGATTCCAAGTGCGACTCCAGATTGGCACTGGCTTCAGCACTGGGCATTTTTGCGGCCATTTCCATTCCCTATCTTTTTCATAATCTGGACAATACGGTATTTACGGAAATGCCGATGACGTATTTTGCGTATTTGCTTCTTATCCTTGCACTGTATAGTTTTACCATTGAAACAGTGAAGAAGCTCTATATCAGGAAATACGGGGCTTGGCTGTAAGCTGACATTTTGAAGATTGTTTTGGAAACCGTATTGTTCGTGTCCTTCGTAGTGCGACATTTTCCGAAGGAAATCAGGAAGGAAATGAGTTGAGCGTAAGAGAGATGGGCACAAGAGAAGTTATTAGGATAAGATTGAGGAGGTAACAATATGTGGCTGATTTTTGCGATTTTATCATCCATTTTCGCATCGTTAACTGCAATATTTGCAAAGATGGGCATTGAAGATGTGAATTCCAATCTTGCAACAGCCATTCGAACCGTAGTGGTTCTCCTCTTGTCTTGGATTATGGTCTTTTTTGTTCATGCGCAAAAAGGAATAGGACAAATTAGCTGGAAATCTTGGATTTTTCTTATCCTATCAGGGCTTTCTACAGGTGCGTCCTGGCTCTGCTATTATAAGGCAATGCAAATAGGAGATGTGTCTAAAGTAGCGGCAGTGGATAAGTTTAGTATTGTGATTACCATGCTTCTGGCTTTTTCACTTCTTCATGAAACGAGTAGTATAAAAACGATTTTGGCATGTATTTTAATAGCCGGAGGAACAGTTCTTATGGCACTGTAAAGGTGGTGACAGAGTGAAGGTGGATATTCAAAAAGTAAATTCTTATGAAGAAGAGCAAGCGGTGATTCGTGTTTTTAAAGTGACGGAGAACATTCAAACTGCCATAAATGCTCTTGAAAATAGTGCCCCTGTTATCACCGCCCGTTGCAATGGAGAATCTGTTTTCTGCCCAATTGATAAAATCTATTATATCGAATCCGTAGATAAACGAACCTTTGTCTACACAAAGGATAATTGTTTGGAAGTGCAATATAGATTATATGAACTGGAAAATACGCTAAGCCGGAATTTCTTTAGGGCTGCAAAGGCGATGATTATCAATATGAGGAAAATCAAGTCAGTGCGAGCGGAACTTAACGGAAGAATGACGGCAGAACTTTTGAATGGAGAGCGTGTGATTATTGCAAGATCCTATGTGAAAGAACTGAAAGAAAGGTTGGGATTATGATATGCAAAAACTAAAGATCATTTTTCACCAGACTTTTATGATTTCGACAGCCATTCTTTTTGGAATTGGAATGCTGATGCTTATACAGCATTTTGCCTTAGGGGTGCAGACTCTTAGTTTGCAATGGAGTGACCCTCTTTCTATTTGTTTCACAGGATTTTTATCTTCCTTACCGACATATTTTCTTTTGGATATGGATAGCTTGAAGAAAAGCGAAGTCCGGATCAGAATCGGAATCCACTTTGTCTCGGTTCTCGGAATCGTGGTTTTGTGTGCACAGATTTTTCATTGGTTCGGACAAATCATCAACTTACGTATCATTTGTCTCATGTATAGTGCTATTTATCTCTTTGTGTGGTGTGCAACGGCATGGATGGCAAAGGCCGATGAGATTAAAATCAATGAAGCCATTAAGGATCTGCAAGATGCGGAATAAAAAATAATGAAATGGATTATACAGAGAATAATTGCCTTTAGTGGTAAAAGGATAAGGAGGCTAGTATGAAAAAAGTATTATACGAGGAATTACTTCCCGAAGAATATGTACAGAGGATAAAGGAGATGCCGGTTGCTTATCTTCCGCTTGGCACACTGGAATGGCATGGTCCGCATATGCCTCTTGGAGCTGACGGGATCCAGTCAAAGGAACTGTTTGTCCGGGTAGCGGAAAAGATTGGCGGAGTGGTACTTCCGATGCTGTTCATGGGACCTGATCGTGTATTTGATGATTGGGGAACTGTATTCTATGGAATGGATATCAATACAGAGGGCGCATTAAATACCTATTATGCCCAGCAGATGAAGGGCAGTGCTTACTGGATGGAAAAGGGACTGTTTCAGAATCTGCTGCGTAGTATTTTGGCTCAGTTGTCCAGAGCAGGAGTTCGCATCGTTGTGGGACATGGACACGGTCCGTCAACAAATGCATTTCAGGAACTGAAGGAAGAGGCTGAAGAAAAGTACGGACTACGCATTATGACAGCATGGACCTATGCGGAGGATGAGAGACTGAAATATCAGAATGACCATGCCGGAGCAAATGAGACCTCTATTGTCATGGCCGTTCGACCGGAGCTGGTTGATTTTGGACAGGTAAAAGAAGATGAGAGCAATCTGATCGGTATTGCAGGACGTCATCCGGTCAGAGAATCATCGGCAGCATTCGGAAATGAAATTCTGGAATATACAATGAAAACATTGATTGCAGGAATTGAAAAGGAGTACAAAACAATAAGAGAAAGATAGATGCGGATTGTTTTAAGCTGCTTTATAAAGAAATAACCCTATTGGAACATATAGAAAATATAGATTTTCATGGAAAAAGTGCAACTCGGTAGGCTGTAAATGCAGCTTGGTAGAGTGGCACTTTTTTTATGCTTACAAGTTGATAAGCTGATTTATGTCAAAACCGGTGAGGCAGAATAACAAGTTAAGACAACAGGGCAGAATTGTGGGAAAAATTACAGGGCAGAACTATAGTGGCGCCAAGAAGGAGCGAATCGAATGAATGCAATCACAGTAAAGAACTTAAGCAAAAACTATGGTAAAACGACTGCAGTGGATCATATTTCCTTTTCCGTGAAAGAGGGGGAGTTTTTTGCCTTTCTCGGGGAGAATGGTGCGGGGAAATCAACGACCATCAATATCCTCTGTACCATTTTTGAAAAGACAGAGGGAGAGGTAGAAGTCTTTTCCCACAAGCTTGGAGAAGAGGATGACAAGATTCGAGAGAAAATAGGTATCGTCTTCCAGAATTCGGTGCTGGACGGCGTATTGACTGTAAAAGAAAATCTGCTGACGAGAGCCTCCTATTACGGAATGCACAAAGAAGAAATTTTGGAGCGCTTGCATCCTTTAATGCAGGCCTTCGAATTAGAAAGCATCTGGAATAGAAAATATGAGCAATTATCAGGAGGACAACGTAGAAGAGTGGATATTATCAGAGCGCTTTTACATAATCCGAAGATTCTCTTTTTGGATGAGCCCACAACCGGGCTGGACCCCATGTCCAGAAAGCTGGTGTGGGAGTATATCGATTATCTTCGGAAAGAAAAACAAATGACGATATTTCTTACAACACATTATATGGAAGAAGTAAGAGATGCAGACAGAGTTGTGATCCTGGATAAGGGACGAATTGTAGCAGAAGACACACCGGCGGCTTTAAAAAGGAAATACACGAATACAAAACTGATTTGGTATGTAGAGAAATGTAGTGACAATGAAGCTGTGCTGAAAGGCATAGAGCATTCTTATGAAGCGGATCACTACATTGTGCCATTGGAATCAAAAGAGGGGTTCCATCTCAGTGAGTTCCTCTATACAAATCGAAATAAAATCAGAGATTATGAAATTGTAAAAGGCAGTATGGATGACGTATTCCTACATTTAACAGGAAGAAAGCTGGAGGTATAAGATGAGGGGGATTTTGGGATTTATCAAGAGAAACGTATTGCTGTTTTTCAAGGATTGGCAGAGTATTCTATTCTCTCTACTGACATCCATTATTGTGCTTGTACTGTATTTATTATTCCTGAAAGGCACCTTTGTTAGTGCGATACAAAGTGCAATGGAGCAGTATCCGGGACTGACTTCTATGGTTTCACAAAAGGATATCGCTATGTTTGCAAATCTTTTTTTACTGAGTGGCATTTTAGGCTCCGCAATGATTTCAGTTCCTTTTAGTTGTATTACTGTACTCGTAAAAGATAGAGCGAATAAAGTGGATTATGATATTCTGGCAACACCTATGAAAAGGGGACAAATTATCTTTGCTTATTTTGTATCGGCCGTGCTTACTTCAATACTTTTGAACAGTATAATTCTGGCTGTCGGCCTTATTGGAATTCGTATGCAAGGAAATATGTATTTGAATATAAGTCAAGTTATAAAAGCCTTTTCTATTGTTGCACTTGGCTCTATCTCGGCAAGCGCAATATTTATGATTGTAGTTTTATTTTTCAAAACCGTAAGTGCTTGCGAAGCTTTCTTTGGAATACTATCAGCAGCTTCCGGATTTGTGATTGGAGCGTATATTCCTATTTCTCAATTTTCAAATGAAGTACAAACCGTGTGCAACCTATTTCCTGCGAGTCAAATAACGATTATGCTGAGAAATATACTGCTTAACGGACTCTTGGAGCATATCAATACAAGCCTTCAAGGAGTGGATCAGGGAATGTTTGTTCTTAGTCTGAAAGAATACTTTACCTTTCAAGCCAAACTGTTTAAGGGGTATTTGGATATGAATAAAATGCTGGAATATATCTTAGGAGTAATACTATTCTGTATCGTAACGCAAATTATGATTTATTCCGGAAGCTATAAGAAAAACTAAGCCGGAGAAAAGAACTTATTTTTCTATTTTAGAAAAGTGGTAAAAGTAGATAAATAGCCCTACAGGGCATCCTTAATATTCCGCTTGACATTCATTATAGTAAATTTATAATAAATTTTGAATTTTTTAATTAGAACTTGTTTTTTAATGACTGATCTTGCCTTTGAAATGAGGGGAATTTTAGGAGGAATGGAAATGATGTCAAAAACCATGATTATTTCTACTGTAATGACATTGTTATTGACATTGTCCTTTCCCATAATGCTTTTCAGACTCAAGAAGAGAGTGAATTCGGTGAAGAAGTTTAGTGCAAACAATCGAAATGGAGCAATTCTTCACCTCTATGGCAAGCAGGTTAAGATCGACGGAAGCAGTCTTGTCAATGTACCGTTTACTACGGGAAAAGATTTGGAAATCATCGTGACGGTGACTCCCGGTCAGCATACAATTGAAGGAATCTTTGAGTCCACGGAAACGGTGGGCACTAAGACAAGGAATGTCAGAACGGAGAAGTTGAGCTTTAATCTTTCCGTAGAGGCCGGACACAGCTATTCCGCCGCATTGTATTTCTACTCTGCCGAAGAGAGAGCGGACTATTATAAGGGAAGGACAGGAAAAACTATCTTGGAAATTCCGCTCACTATTATGGAAGACAGTGATTATATAAAGGTATATATCATTGTCTATAGGGAAGACTAAAAAAGAGCCTTTGAAAGGCCCGACTGCCCCTTATGACGGCTACGATGAACGGGAGGACACGGAAGAGAAGGTAAGGCAGGCACTTGCATTTTTGCAGGTGCTTTTTTTGATTTTCAAATTTCCAAAGAATTAAGTTTTAAAAAAATGCGTTTCGAACAAATTACCGACTAACAGTCGAAAAAGCTTGACATCCATCTTTGACTGCTTTATCATACAAACCGACCAGTGGTCGAAAATGTTAAATAGAAACAAAAGCTCAAATATAGACCCCGGGGAAGATATGAAAAATAGGGCGAGTATGAAAAAAGAAGGCAAATAAAAAATGGAGGCGGATATGAAAAAAGGGGAACAAAGAAAACAGGAACTGTTAAAGCTTGCCTATCGCATGTTCATAGAAAAAGGCTATGAGAATACCAGCATTGACGAGATAGTGGCTAAGGCCGGTATCGCAAAAGGCACTTACTATTATTATTTTGCGAGCAAAGAGGCAACGCTGGAAGCGGTTATTGAAATGATGATAGAGAAGGAGAGTGCCGTAGCCAAGGAGCTTCTTCAGGCACCGCTTTCTATACCCGAAAAATTGGTTTCGGTTGTAAATGCTTTTCGTCCGGAGAAAGAGGAAGCGGTGATTACGGATGTTCTGGAAAGAAAAGAAAATATCGTCATGCACGATAAAATCTGCAAGAAAATTGTAGAAGTGGCGGTGCCGATTTTGGCAGAGATTGTTAAAGAAGGTATAGCACAGGGAATCTTTTCGTGTACGTATATTGAAGAGCGAGTAAAGATGCTCCTTGTTACGAGTCAGCATATGTTCGATTACGGAAATTTTGGTGAAAAAGATGTAGAGGTGTATATCGATATGCTGGAGAAGTCTCTGGGGGCAAAATCCGGAACCATGCAATTTATCAACCAGGTCTTAGTAGAGGGGGCAAAGGAATGAGCAAGGGAATGAGCGAGATAATGAGCAAGGGGATAATCAAAGCGCAGAATAAAGCGCAGAATAAAGCGCAGAATAAAGCGCAGAACCAAGAACAGTTCATACAGGATAAAGATGAATATCGATATAGACCGTGGTTATTCTTTCTCTGTGCGTATTTTTTCACATGGATCTTCTGGATACCGGCAATCTTTGTTTCCGAAGATAAGGGGGCGGTATTGATGTTGCTGGGTCTCCTTGCACCGGCAGTGGTCTCCACTGTATTTGTACTTGTATCCGGCTGTGAAGAGTTGAAGAGAGATCTTAAGGAAAAGATTATAGGTTTTTATAAAGTGAAGTGGATGAATGTGTTTTGGGCAGTGGTTCTTTATGCACTGATTATTGTGTTTTCTATACTTTTATCCCTTTTATTCGGACAATCCTTAAAGCAGTTTTCCTTTACGGAAGATTTTTCCTTTACCGGAGTGGGAATAGGATCTGCTTTTGTGACCATTACGCTGGCTTCGATTATTGAAGAAGTGGGCTGGAAGGGATATTGTGAAGACTCCATAGGGCAATATATGGACTGGTTTATTGAATCCCTGATTTTTGGAATATTATGGTCACTTTGGCATTTTCCCCTGCTCTTTATTGAGGGGACATATCAGGCAGGGCTTATGGTTAATCCCTTGTTTGCCATTAATTTCTTCGTGGGTGCCATACTTATGGGATATATCATCACCTGGGTGTATCTGGTCAGCGACCGCTCCATTCTGGCCTGCATGGTTTTCCATCTGTTTGTAAACTTCATGCAGGAAAAAATCGCGATGACGGCGGAGACAAAGTGTGTGGAAACCATTGTGATTTTCATTGTAACGGCGATTATTGTACTGCTGAATAAGAAAATGTTTTTTGGAACGGAGCACGTTGGAAGACTCTTGAAAACACGATTTGGGGAGGGAAATTAAGATGAGTTCCGGAATGAAAAAGTTCATCCTTCTTTGGATGGGGGAGCTCATATCGTCTATAGGTGGCGGACTCACTTCTTTTGGACTTGGGGTTTATGTCTTTCAAAAAACAGGCAGTGCGGCAGGAATGGCCTTGGTGACTTTACTTGGATTTCTGCCTACCCTTCTTTTCACTGTTCCGGCAGGAGTGTTGGCTGACCGTTACGATAGAAGAGTTCTGATGATGATTGGAGACGGTTGTTCAGGACTTGGCATCCTTTACATTTTCCTCTGCATGCTACATGGAGAAGCAAACCTCGTTCAGATAAGTATAGGCGTGTTCGTCAGTGCCATTTTTTCCTCCCTTTTAGATCCTTCTTACAGAGCAACGATCACGGATTTATTATCCAAGGAGGAGTTTTCCAAAGCCTCCGGATTAGTGTCTTTGGCAGGAAGTGCCAGATATCTGTTCTCGCCCGTTATAGCAGGCCTATTGCTGGTATATCATGACATTTCCCTGTTGCTGCTCATTGATATATCTACCTTCTTTGTTACGATTGCAACGACCTTTATTGTAAGGCGAGGAATAAAAGCAAAACAGCCTACAGAGAAGCAGTCATTTTTGGAAAGCATGAAAGAAGGCTGGAGAGCAATCCACATAGAGAAAGGCGTTTTTGTGCTTGTCCTGTGTTCTTCCCTGATTACCCTGTTTCTTGGGACTTTGCAAATTCTTGTTGAGCCGATGATTCTTTCTTTTGCAGATTCCAAAGTGCTTGGCATTGTAGAGACCCTGTGTGCAAGTGGAATGCTTGTATCTGGAATGCTTCTCGGAGGTTTCGGCATTAAGAAGGAATATGGAAAAGTTCTTCAAATCTCCTTTTTTATGGCGGGAATCTTTATGATCGGTATGTCAATATTTGAAAATCTGCTTAGCATCAGTATATTTGGCTTCTTTTTCTTCGCCACCTTGCCTTTTTGCAACAACTGCATGGATTATCTTTGCAGGACAAATATACCGGATGCTTTACAGGGCAGAGCTTGGGGATTTATAGGCTTTCTCTCGCAGCTAGGCTATGTTATTGCCTATGCAGTTTCCGGCTTAGCCGCAGATGGTCTCGGTAGTCTGAGCGGAATGGGCGTCGGAAGGGGAGCAGCAATGATGATTGGTATTTCGGGTGTCTTTCTTTCTCTTGTGGCAGTCACATTTCTTCGTTTTCCGTCTATCAGAGAACTGGAAAAGAGAACGGAGTAGAGGAATCGTAATAGGTAATTTCCAGAAGTCTAAGGCAATCTGTGAGTTTAAGGAGGCTTAGTCAATGCATCAGAAAAAAATGAATCTATTCTTGCGCGTGCTGTTTATCATTCTCATCATAGCGATATCCGGTGCGGCGATCCTACAGATTTTCGCACCGGAATATATGGGAAGAAACTCTGCGTATGGCATTTCTATAGGATGGCAGAGAGAAATCGGCTTTTGGAATATTGCCGTTTTAGTCATATTGATTACGGCGTACAGGCACTACAATTGGACCTATCTAAAATCCATTTTGCTGGCTCTCATTCTCGGCGGAATCGGTATCGGAAGCAATCATTTTATCCATTATCTTAAGATGCATCAAATGGTAAATTTGATTGGCTCTCTGGAAAATTATCTTCTGGTTCTTGCCTGGATAATCGGATTGAAAATAGAAGAAAGGAGGCAGAATTTATGAGAATATGCGTAGTAGGCCTTGGCGTTATAGGCACAACGTACGGGTATGTGTTCCAAAAAGCAGGGCATCAAGTCGAACATTTGCTGAGAGAAGAGAAAAAATCGAAAGCGCCGACAAGTCTAAATATCAGTTTATTAGATGGACGCTATAACAAAAAAGGAGAAGAAAAAGCGGATCAATACAAGGTGAATCTTGCCGAGTCGAATGCAGAGTATGATTTTATTATTTTGAGTGTGGCAAGCGGAAAAATAAAGGATGCTATAACGACGCTTTCCCAAAACCATATTACAGGAAGCTTGATTTTGTTTTGTAACTTTTGGAATAGTCGGGAAGAGATTGATGAAATAGTGGGTGCTTATCCTTATATTATCGGCTTCCCTACTGCCGGCGGAAAGCTTGTGGAGAATGAGCTTGATTGTGTTCTCTTTGACCACATCATGCTGGAAAGTGAGGAAAAAGCAGGGATTTCCAATTACAAAGCTTTAACAGCTCTTCTCGCTTCTGCGAATTTGAAAACGGAGATTCCTCACGACATGGTGGAATGGATATGGCTTCATATGGCTATCAATGCAGGGGTCACCTCTTCTGCTGCCCGGGAAGGGAAAATTGAACACCCGGCGCAGCTTGCTCTTAATTTGATGAAGGATGCCCATGCCCTGTCTATTACAGTAAAGGCAATAAGAGAAACCATTCAGGTGGTTAAGGCGAGAGGAGTAGACTTAAGCTTCTATAAAAATGAACTTCTCCCGTATAGAATTCCGGCTGCCTTTGCCGGAATTCTTATGAAACGAATGTTCAAAACGAATGAACTTACCCGAAGAATCATGACTTTACATAGTGATGTAGGGGATATGCTATATGGGTGCAAATGTGTTTATGAGACCGGGAAGTTAAAGCATCTCGAACTGCCGATATTTTATTCCAATATAGAAGTTTTAGGTTCCATCTGGGAATCAAGCCCTTTGTAAAGAAAAAAGGCACGTTATATCAAGGGGTTAGGGAAAGATGGAGCAAGTTGGGAATTACCTGAATAAAGGAGATTTTTGTATTGGATGCAGAGAATCTATAAAAAATATTTGACAAAAAGCAAAAATCCCTTATAATTGGTACGGTGTCAGTTACAAAAGGAACTAATTGACATTTTTTAGTAACTTTACGACAAGTACATATGGAAAGGAGTCAGCAGATGTCCAAGCAAAAAATCAATCTTTTTGTAGGTTCTATTGGAGCGTTTATCGGTATTTTTGTTTTTATTGCTTACATTCCCCAGATTTTCGCAAACTTGCAGGGAGACAAAGCTCAACCTTTTCAGCCTCTATTTGCAGCAATTTCTTGCCTGATTTGGGTTATTTACGGATGGACAAAGGAACCGAAAAAGGACTGGATTCTCATTATTCCTAACTCTGCGGGAGTAATTTTAGGAGGATTAACCTTCCTTACTGCATTATAAATCCATGTAATGGCTATAAGAGCCGGCGACTTCGTTAGGAAGTTTGCCGGTTTTTTATTTAATGGACTTTAGCCAGTATCGGAGCTGACATTTGAAAAATGTTAGCTCTGATACAAAAAACCACCCGCTATGCGGGTGGGAAACACTTGTTATACAAAAATCACCTTTCCTAATACAATAAAGTTGTTCAAGCTATATTGCAGAAAAGGAAGGTGATTTTATGGCGAAGAAAGAATATGCATTAGCACATACGAAATGGATGTGTAAATATCATATTGTCTTCACACCGAAGTATAGGCGAAAAATAATATATTATCAATATAAGTCAGATATTCGGGATATTATCAAGCAACTCTGCGCCTTTAAAGGAGTGGAGATTATAGAAGGGCATTTAATGCCGGACCATGTACATATTCTGGTTAGTATTCCACCTAAGATTAGCGTTTCTTCTTTTATGGGCTATTTAAAGGGAAAAAGTGCTTTGATGATATTTGATAAACACGCAAATCTTAAATACAAATTTGGGAACAGACATTTCTGGGCCGAAGGCTATTATGTCAGTATAGTAGGTCTAAATGAAGCCACAATAAAAAAGTATATCCAAGATCAAGAAAAACACGATATAGCTTTGGATAAACTAAGTGTTAAAGAATATGAAGACCCTTTTAAGGGTTAAAGTGCAGTAGTAACAATACCCCTTTATGGGGTAGCGACGAGTCAAACGCAATATGGCTTGAATGGAGCTGTGGGAAGGTGCAAAGCAAACTTCCCATAGCCCAAAATGAAAGCCAGCGCCTTTAGACGCTGGCCAGTAGCAGGGGCTTATAGCCCCGAGCAAACCACCCGTTTGACGGGTGGTAGTGATTACTTGCCATTCCGGTGGAATTAGTTTAAATAAGGGAAGAAGCTGAATATAGAGAAGAATGCAGACTCAACCGGTGGTAGAATCAATAGAACTCAACTGCCGGTTCCTGTCATTTCCGGCGGTTTCCTGTAAGCTTATGCCGTGAAAGGAGGTGTCCGATATGGATCAAATCAAAATCGGAAAATTTATAGCATCTTGCAGAAAGGAAGAGGGCATGACCCAGGCGGAGCTTGCGGAAAAGCTTGGCATCAGTGACCGGGCGGTATCCAAATGGGAAACCGGAAAGTCTATGCCGGATTCCGGAATCATGCTGGAGCTTTGTGGATTTCTGAAAATCAAAGTAAACGAACTCCTGTCGGGCGAAAGAATCATGGCAGAATTATATAGTAAACAATTAGAAGAGAACCTTCTCGCAATGAGACGAGAAGTGGAGGAAAGAGATAGGAGAGCCCTTAAGTTGGAATACTGGCTGGGATTCTCGGCTGTACTCTCCGGGTCAGTCTTAATCCTTTTGGCATCCTTCCTGGTGATGCCTTTCTGGCTGAGAATGGTACTCTCCGCCTTTGCCCTTATGATGATTTTACTGGTAAGCTTTATCGCAGTTGGTATTGAACAGAAAGCAGGATTCTATGAATGCGGGTGCTGTCATCATCGCTATGTGCCATCCTACGGTAAGGTCATTCTATCCATGCATAAGGGGCGGGCAAGATATATGAAGTGTCCTGTATGCGGAAAACGAAGCTGGCAGAAAAAGGTATTAGGAGAAGAATGAAAAACATTCCATTTTATAAAAGCGCCGTTAACGGCAAAAATATGAAATGCATCTCTTGCGAATTTTCTGAATAATGAGTACACTATTTCATAAAAGTGCCGTTTACGGCAAAAATACGAAATGGAGTTCAAGATGGAAATCAATAGAGAAATCAATAGAGATGTATATCTTAATCGACTTATTGTCAGAAAACACAATGGCTTCATT
The DNA here is from genome assembly GCF_000214455.1 of Oribacterium sp. oral taxon 108 str. F0425. Lineage (NCBI taxonomy): Bacteria > Bacillati > Bacillota > Clostridia > Lachnospirales > Lachnospiraceae > Oribacterium > Oribacterium sp. oral taxon 108. The sequence goes on from NZ_AFIH01000001.1 coordinate 303,894, forward strand.
AAAGTGATTACCGGAATCAGACGCTGCGGGAAGTCGTATTTGCTGAATACTTTATTTTATAAGCATTTACTTTCGGAAGGCGTAGAAGAGAGTCATATCATTCGATTCGCCTTTGATACAGCAGAAGATTTATTAAAGATTGGAGAAGATCCCATCGTACTGGATAATGAAAGAGAAGAGCGCAAGGTGGATCCCTCCCGATTTATTACCTGGCTGATGCCGCAGATTCGTGGTGAAGGGATGTACTACCTTTTGCTGGACGAGGTGCAGAAGCTGGGAGCCTTTGAGTCAGTGCTGAATGGGTTCCTTCGGAAGCAAAATGTTGATGTTTACGTAACAGGCAGTAATTCCAAGTTTCTGTCAAAGGACATTTTAACCGAATTTGAGGGAAGAGGGGATGAAGTACACGTGCTGCCTTTATCTTTTTCCGAATACTATACATTCAAAGAGGGAGATAAAAGCGAGGCTTATGATGATTACTCCGTTTACGGAGGGCTTCCGGCGGTTGTGCTGATGAATACGGAAGAGCAAAAGACCAATTATCTGATATCCCAAATGAAGAACGTGTATCTTCGGGATATCGTGGCCAGATATTCGGTACAGGATGAAAGCGCCTTGGGAGAAGTAATTGACGTCATTGCCTCGGGCATTTCCACCCTCACCAATCCAAGGAAAATTGCCGCAACGATGAATTCTGTTCACGGGACAAACATCAGTGATACAACAGTGGATAAATACATTACCTATGGGGAAGAAGCGTTTATGCTCTCGCGGGTAAAAAGATATAATGTGAAAGGGCGAAAGTATATCGGAACTCCTTATAAAATCTATTTTGAAGACTTGGGTCTTCGAAATGCCCGACTGTCATTTCGGCAGATAGAAGAAACTCATATCATGGAGAATATCATTTACAATGAATTGCGATACAGGGGGTATCAGGTAGATGTGGGAACCGTGGAATCCAGAGAGAAGGATGTAAATGGGAAAGAGACTCGGGTGCAGAGGGAAATCGATTTCATTGCTACCTTAGGAAGCAAGAAGTATTATATTCAGTCTGCCTATGCCATTCCCGATAAGGAAAAGTATGAGCAGGAATGCAAATCCTTTGAGCGTACCATGGACTCCTTCAAGAAAATCATTATCGTAGAAAGAAGTATGAAGCCTCGCTATGACGAAAACGGATATCTGATGATGGGAGTTAAGGAATTTTTATTAGATGGCAATAGTTTGCTGATTTAATTCATGAAAAGTATCGTGTGTACAGCCCACGATACTTTTTTTATGGTATTAAACTCGAGAAATTAAGGTGGAATTCCACCGGGATTTTTCGAGTTTGCTTTTATAAGAAACGGCGTGGGAAAAGTCGGAGATACCTTATCTTATTATCTTAATTGAGCCGCTTATTGATAGGAACACAATAGAATGATAGAATAGATTCGTGAAAAAAAGGTGGAATTCCACCTTAATTTTTTGAGAGGAGTTACATATGCAGATTAGACGTGGTTTTTATCTCCATAAAATTATAGAGAAAAAGGATAACGGTAGAGTAAAGATTATCACGGGAATCCGAAGATGTGGGAAATCTTATTTGCTTTTCCATTTGTATCGGGATTATTTGCTATCAAGTGGTATCGAAGATGGACAAATCATTTCGATTGCACTGGATGAAATAGATACGCTGGAGTATAGGAATCCGTTTAAATTAAATGATTATATCAAGGAAAAAACGCAGGATGAAACGAAAAAATACTATGTGTTTATCGATGAAATCCAATTGTCGATTGCTGTGAAGAATCCCTATCTTGAAAGCGACGAAAAGACGGTGACTTTTGTGGATGTGCTTTTAGGACTTATGAAGCGGGATAATTTAGATATATACGTAACGGGCAGTAATTCAAAAATGTTGTCCAGAGATATTTTAACTCAATTTAGGGATAGAGGAGATGAAATTCATATCAATCCTTTGTCTTTTGCGGAAGTTTGTGAAGTAGTAGAAGATAAGTCATTGGCATTCCAACATTACAGTATATATGGCGGAATGCCCTATATTTATAGTTTGAAAAGTGATGAGGAGAAAAATCGTTATTTAAAAGATTTATTTCAAGAAACCTATTTAAAAGATATTCTGGAAAGAAACAAGGTACAGAATGATAAAGAGGTTATGGAAGTATTATTGGATTTTACCTCTTCGGCGATTGGCTCTCTTACCAATCCCAGTAAGCTTTCTAAAAGATTTCTCTCGGAAAAACAAATTAAGATATCCTCCGGTACCATTTCGAAATATTTGGAGTATTTTGAAGAAGCATATTTGTTATCCCATGCAAATCGATACGACGTTAAGGGGGCTAAGTATTTTACCACGCCACTTAAGTATTATTTTACAGATATCGGGCTAAGAAATGCCAGATTGAATTTCAGGCAAGTAGAAGAGACCCACATCATGGAAAATATAATCTATAACGATTTAATTCGTAGAGGATATAATGTGGATATTGGGGTAGTGGAATATGATTGCAAAAAAGACGGAAAGAGGCAAAAAATTCAGCTGGAAGTGGACTTTGTAATGAATAAAGGGCATGAAAGATATTATATTCAGTCTGCACTGCACATAGACAGTAAGGAGAAGCAAGAACAAGAAACCGCTTCTTTAAAAAAAATAGATGATTCCTTTAAGAAAATTGTAGTTGTAAAAGATAATATTATCCCCCGACATGATGATGCAGGTATTTTGTACATTGGATTGGAGAATTTTCTTTTGGATGAAAATGCAATAAATCTTTAACTGCTGCATAGTCATATCTTCGAATTACCACAAAAGTCCCTTGGAAAAGTTGTAATAATCGAGAAAAAGTCCCTTGAAAAAGTTTATTCTTATTCGATTCCTGTTTTTAAGAGGTACTAAATATCCTTTGGAAAGAACTTCCATTGCAAACGATTCTATCATCTTAAATAGAGTAAAGATTTTGCCAGTTGATACAAAAGAAAAAGAGAGCATTGTCAATATATTTTTCCATCGTTATGATAGAAGACGATGGAAGAAATTTCATCGATTATGTTATGTACACAACAAAGATAAAAACGCAACGCATACAGAGAAATATGCCAGAGCCGGTAGGTAGCCCGGCCGTCACAGAATCTTGTGGTAAGTAACCTTCCCCTCCGGGTTGTCCATTCTTTGTCCATAAAGCAATTTAGGAGGGACAAATATGGACAAGTTAACTTGTCAAATGACAGTGCTTTTTGAAGGCGCTTTTTGGGTGGGCGTTTTTGAGAAAACAGAGGGAAATCGCCTATCCGTTGCGAAGGTGACTTTCGGTGCAGAGCCCAAGGACTTGGAGGTACGTGATTTTATCTTAAAGCATTTTTATGAGCTGAAATTCAGTCCGGAAGTAAAAACGCAAGTCAAGGAAAGAAAACAGAATCCGAAAAGAGCACAAAGAGAGGTCAAAAAACAATTGCAGCGTGCTGGCATCGGGACGAAGTCGCAACAGGCGTTAAGTTTACAGCATGAAGAGAACAAACAAAAGCGTAAAGAAAAAAACAGAGAACAAAAACGCATCGAGGAAGAACGGCAATTTATGCTGAAGCAAGCGAAGAAAAAGAAAACACAGAGGCAGATAACGAAAATAGTGAGGAATAGCATGGCCGCTTTAAAGCTAAGTCTTATACAAAAATACAAGCCGGAAAAAGCATATACCTATGTGTATAGCACAGGTTTTCTTTCAGGAGAAAGAGCTCTAACGCAGGGTGCTGAAACGATAGAGGAGGAAAATGCCTTTATGTCTCATGCCTGTCCGGAGCAAGGGGTAAGAGCACTCATTTTAACAAGGAAGGAAGAAGTTCCTAGAGCCTACTCTGTTCTTGTCCTGTCCGAAACCGGCATACAGGAAATAGAGCTTGGAGAGGACTTTCCGGACCGGGAAAATGATCCGATGCTTTTTTCCTTCGGGGACAGCTTCGGGCTAATCAAAGCCAAGAAAGAAATTGTCTATTTTACCGGAGATTTTTCTTCGCCGGAAATCATCCCGATTAAGAATGGCCTCTTGCCCTTTAGCAAAGTGCTGCCGGACAATGCAAGAGAGCGGTATTTTCAGACGGTTTCAGACGGTAGATTGATTCCTGTCTGCTTTGAAAAGGAAGTTTATTACGGTCTTTCCCGATGTTTTGCTTTATTAGACTTTGACCCTGTAAAAAAAGAAGCCAAGTGGAAAGGCTTTTCGGAAATAGAGAAAAATGCCTTTACGCACCATGATGACAGGACGAAGGATGCTCCGAAAATCGACAGTTTAAAAATGGCAAATGAGGAAATCTACGCCTTTACTTCGGGAGAAAGCACAGGCTCGGTGAACAAATGGGGAATGGATTATTATGCTTTGGCAAAAATCTCCCCTGAAGGCAAGGTAAAGGAAAAGCTCTTGGAGTCGGAACAGCTGAAAGCAGGCGAAAAAAAGTCCGGGGTAAATGGAACTTTCACCCATTCGGATTATCTGATTCTCACACCGCTTTTTAACAATGACGATTGGAAGGGAAAGCAGAAGCTCTTTTCTCTTAGTAAGCGAGAATATTTGGATATTACTATGCCAAGAGGCATGACAAAGCATAGCTTGTACAATATTTGCGGAGAGCTGTGTCTCACTGCCCTGTATGATAGAGGACTGAAAGAAATCGGGCTTTGCAAGATAGAAGGGATAGAGTAGAGAGAATAAAATCCAAAAAGGAAGAGTCTTTATGTAGGATTGGTCTGAAAATGGGGGATCTAAACTCGCCCTATATTCAGACCTGTCCTGCATAGAAAAGCCTATTGATTTTTATTTCCCCTTCTCCTTCTTCCTATATGCTTCCCATGCTTTTTTGTAAAAGATCCGCATGGATTCCCGACAATCATCCGGAGAAAGAATCACTGCCTCTTTTCCGAAGCGATGGAAATATTCTTCCAACTGTGTTTTTGGCCAGTCAAAATAAAGAGTATTTCCTTCTTTTTTAATACATCCGGCCTGTTTTTAGTAATGAAATGAAACTTTTGAAGGCCCTTTTCCGTTAAGCGGACTTCGGCTTCAATTCCTTTGGATGTGGATTGAGGACTTCTTCCGGCAATTTCCCGGAGCTCCAGTTTTCGGCTTTCATTCGGAATGAATTTATCGGAAGAGCTAAATAAAGCACGAATTCTTGAGATACGGAAGGATCTGGGTATGCCGGTTTCGTTGTCTAAGCAAAGAAGATAATTACACTGCTCCTCTTTGGATGCGGCAATACAATAAGGTTGAACCGTAAAAATAACTTTTGGAGCGGAAGTGGAAGTAAAACGGATAATACTATTTTTTCGAATGGCAGTGTTTAACTCCTCAAAGATATCCTGAAAGAGAATTCTCTCACGGTCTTTTCTGGAAATAGATAGGTAGGAGCTGAAAAAGTCATTAAGATACTGGGAGAGAGAAACCCGAGAGAGCATATTATTTTCAATAGAATGCATAATGTCCAAAGAGCGTCCGCTGACCGTCAAAGTGATGGCAGCGTTTCGCTCACTCTTGAATTCCGTATTTCGCATATAGCTGTTCATGATTTTATCCGCGATGGCATCGGCGTCTTCATGGGAAATAGAGGAAAATGCACTGAGGTCGGACAAAATAGTATCGAGGAGCCTTTCCTTTGTTTCACGATATTCATCAAAATACTGGAGCAAAAGCTTCTTTAAAAATCCATTCAGATTCACCGAGCCGTCCTTCTTATAAAAATCAAAGAGCTCCGCATCATTCAAAAGACGTAATCGCATCTCTTCCGGAATATATATTTTGTACTTTTCTGTCATGATCTCCTCCATTCATACAGATACATAAACATTTCCCTGAATGCATTATTTAAATATGCTTAAAAACACATTCAATCGACAATCCGAGTCACAATCGAAACTTCATTTAAAAACAATGTAAATCGACCATTCAGGAATTATCAAACTCCTAAATGGATATGCAAACTATTTATAATATAACGAAATTACATAATTTATACAATAAATTTGGGGTTGAAAATTATTTATATTCCTCAGCTTTTTATCTCCTGAAAAACGATATATCATAAAGGCACGAAAGACACATACAGCAAATTGCATAAATACATTTTAGAGTAAAAGCGGATGGTTCATCCTGTGTCTTGTACGTCTTAGTGGATTTCCACTAAGTATAACTTAAAACAGTCGGAAAGATACTTACAGCAAAAACAGATGGCAAGATGTGGCTGAGATGGCCGGCGCAAGGCTACGGTCCCGGCGCTTCCGGGGTGCAACTCCCCCTGCTGGAAGGGGCGAATACCCCTTACCTTACAAAGTATCTTGTGGCTGTTTCTTTTTAAAAGGAGGTAGGAGCAATGTTTTTAGCGGACTTAAGAAAAGAAGAGAATCTGACATATACGGAGAATGGCGCTCTTACTAACAGGAGTACGAACTCTTACTGTCTGGATCTTTTTGCCACCATTGGTGCTTTGCGAAATGCTGAGGATAATGAAATCATTTCCAGGTTTATCAAGGCCTATACGGAAGACAACAATATGGCAATGAAGATTCTTTTCTTCGCAAGAGACATTCGAGGTGGTCTTGGGGAGAGAAGAGTGTTTCGGTCTATATGGAAGTGGCTTTCTCTTCATGAGGCGGAGTCCGTTCGAAAGAATATCACAAATGTTCCGGAGTACGGAAGATTTGATGACCTTCTTTCCCTTCTGGACGGACCTTGCGAAAAGGATATGCTTAGCTTCATAAAAGAGCAGTTGGATAAAGATCTTGCTGCCCTGAAAATCGGAGAGAGCGTTTCTTTATTGGCCAAATGGCTTCCTTCCGTGAATACCAGCAATAAAGATAGCGTTAAAAGTGCAAAGAAACTTGCAAAAGCTTTAGGATTTAGCGATGCGGAGTATCGTAAAGTCCTTGTTTCACTGCGGGCGGAAATAAAGTTGATGGAGAATTATCTTCGGGAGAAGGATTACTCTTTTTCCTATGAGAAGCAGCCCTCTAAAGCTTTGTATAAGTACAGACTGGCTTTTCTTAGAAATGACAGGGAGAGATATTCTGCCTTTTTGGATAAGGCGGAAAGTAATCCATCTGTAATGAATACAGGAACCCTGACGCCCTATGATGTCGTAGCATCCATTTTCCGTAGAGATATGGAGAAAGAGGAAATCACGGAAGAGGAACGTCGTTCTATGGACGTCACCTGGAAGTCTCTTCCTGACTATACAGGGGCGGAAAATGCTCTTGCGGTAGTGGACGGTTCCGGTTCTATGTATTGTGGCTGGGGCTCCGGTTATATGCCGGCAGCAGTGGCACAGTCTTTAGGGATTTATTTTGCGGAGCACAACAAGGGCTGTTTTTATAAGCATTTTATTACCTTTTCCGAAAATCCGAGACTGGTGGAGGTGCAAGGCAGAGATATTGTAGATAAACTTACGTACTGCGTAAGCTTTAATGAGTGTGCCAATACGGATTTACAGAGAACCTTTGATTTAATTCTGAATACAGCCATTCAAAACAAGGCGAAGCAGGAGGAAATTCCGGAAAAACTCTATATTATTTCGGACATGGAATTCGATTATTGTGCGAACCATGCGGAAATGACGAATTTTGAGTGCGCAAAAAAGAAGTTTGCAAAGTATGGCTACAAGCTTCCGCAAATTGTATTTTGGAATGTGAACAGCAGAAATCAGCAGCAGCCTGTTACGAAAAATGAGCAGGGAGTGGCCTTGGTTTCAGGGACTTCTCCACAGATTTTTTCCATGCTGTCCGAGGGGATTCTGGATCCTTATTCCTTTATGCTGGAAACACTTTCTGCAAAGCGCTACGAAGGAATTTGTGCGTAGCGAGGGGGAAATGTATGTTTAATATAGAGGGAAAGGTCAATACGGCAGTTTGTTTTGCATCAGTGGTGGAGGACTGTGCCATTCAGCAAATAAAAAGAATGTGTGACTACGAATTCACAGCCGGGAGTCAAATTCGCATTATGCCGGATGTGCATGCCGGGAAGGGCTGCACGATTGGAACGACAATGACGGTTCACGACAAAGTCGTTCCAAATATTGTGGGCGTAGATATTGGCTGCGGAATGTATACGATTAATTTGGGAAAGATGGAAATCGACTTAGAAAGATTGGATAAAGCCGCGCATTTTATTCCGTCCGGAATGAGCGTATGGGGTAGAGAACAGGAAAAGTTTGACTTAGAGGCACTTCATTGTTACGGACAGCTTAAAAATCCGGATCGTCTTCGGAAAAGTCTGGGAACTCTTGGAGGAGGAAATCATTTTATTGAAGTGGATAGTTCGAGAGACGGAACAAAATATCTTATTATTCATAGCGGAAGTCGAAATCTCGGGAAGCAGGTAGCGGAACTGTATCAAAACATCGCTATTATGCAACATAAGGAGGTGTCGGATATACCGGAGGACTTATGCTATCTAAGTGGGGAGGCTTTTCAAGACTATCTTCATGACGTAGAACTCTGCCAGCATTTTGCAAAAAGAAATCGGGAGATGATGGCGAAGATTATTTTCGCAAAATGCAATCTAAGTGGAACAGATGCTTTTCATACCATACATAATTATATTGACTCGGGAGAAATGATACTTCGAAAAGGCGCTATAGCAGCACATGCAGGAGAAAGAGTTCTCATTCCCATCAATATGCGAGATGGAAGCATTCTTGCACTTGGAAAAGGAAATCCGGAATGGAATTATTCCGCACCACATGGGGCGGGACGGGTCATGTCTCGGACTAAGGCACAAAATGAGCTCAGCATGGAAGAATACCGGGAAAGCATGAAGGGGATTTATTCGAGTTCCATTAATCAAGCGACCTTGGATGAGGCGCCTATGGCTTATAAGTCTTTGGAGGATATATTAAATGTCTTGGAGAATACGGTGGATATTATAGAAGTGTTGAAACCGATATACAATTTTAAGGCATCTGAATAAGAAGAGGATTTCTGCGTAGAAAAAATGAAAAAAGCGGAAAGTGCTGAAAAAGAACAGCGTTTTCCGCTTTTTTTATTAACGATATCGCTCGTAAAGCATATAGTATATCTTTTTTAGTTAGAACATTTCCGCAAGTTCTCTAGCTGAAGCCACCATGGACTTTATCTGCCGGGCGGTTTTCTCCATATTCCATTTTTTCCATGCCTTCTTATTCTTTGGGGGAGTGAATAAGGCCAAGTCGCTTTTCACTATCAAGTAAATTCGGTCGTCGTTTAAGGAAAAGCCCAATCCGGAAGAAATTTGTCTGTCAAACCAGGAAATCATAGTCGGTGTCAGAAATTTTCGTGCAGCCTGCTCATTAGTACAGTAGATATTGTAGTGCTCATTATGAAGAATATCTTCCACATCGATTTGCTTCTCCCCATCACAGGCAGGAAAATGCCCTCCATTTGTTTCTTTCCCCCACACTTTCTCCGTGGGAACAATTCTTAGCTGTCCTTCAAAATGAGAATGATATTGTAAAGTATAAATTTGCCCGTAGAATTCATATAAACCTTTCCTGTCTTTTCCCTTTTGGGGAGAGTAAGCATATAAGTCGGTGATTTTTAGCTCGGGTTGCTCCTGCAAATCCAGTAAACCGGCCGGGTAGTAATCAGAAAAAATCGGCACCGCTTTTTTAAATGCATTTAGAGGAAGATTATTGTTCCCGTCAAATTCTGCCTTGGGAAAAATGATTTTTATCATCGGAGGGAGTATCCGATTTAAATAGACTTCCTTAGTATCCGGTATTTTTATTATTTTAAAAATAATACTAAGAATTGCAGCTATGATGTATAGACCAACGATAGCTAGGAGAGAAGAACCAACTATCCCCCAAAGATACTTATTATAAAGCAGAAATATGCCCTGAAAGACGGTAAAGTGATTCCCGAGATATATCAGGATAGGCGAAACCAAAATACTTAAAAACGGAAGAGCGGAGAACAAGATTAAAAAAGGTAAGACAGGGCTTTCTTCGAGGTAGAAGCTTCTCTTCATTGCTTTTCGAGCTTTTTTGAATTTTGGAGACGTCCAAAGTTCTCTAAGCTTTTGCCGTTCTTCTTCTGTTAAATCAATTTGATGCATCGTTCTTCCTTTCTTATTTTGAGACATATTTTAAAGTTTTTTAAGTATAGCATAAGGAAGAAAATTCTGCGATAGAAGAGATAGAAAGAGTTTTATTAAGGGTTTGCGGGGGACTGGAGTACTTTCCTTGACAATCGATATCCCCAATTTATAGTAGGCGGAACAAGTGAAAGGAGTAGTAACTATGGCAAATTACAACATCAATACCATCTGTGTGCAAGGAGGCTATGAGCCGAAAAAGGGAGAATCCAGAGTGGTTCCCATTGTGCAATCCACAACCTTCAAATACGAGACTTACCAGCAAATTTGCCAAGACAGCACATAAGCATGGCGTACCATTAATTGTGGACAATACCTTCCCCACCCCGATTTTCTGTAGACCCTTTGAATGGGAAGGCGGCTTATATTGTGAAAATGACCACCAACCTGATGCGTGATTTAGGTTCCATTCCTTCTCCGCAAAACTCCTTCTACCTTGGTGTAGGTCTGGAAACTTTGCATTTAAGAATGGAAAGACATTATGAAAATGCCTTAGCTCTAGCAAAGCATTTGGAAAAGCACCCGAAGGTATCCTGGGTTTCCTTTTCCGGCCTGGAAAAGGACAGCCAGCATGAATTGTCTAAAAAATATCTGCCAAAGGGCTCCTTCGGTGTAGTTGGCGGAAGAGACGCGGCTGTAAAGTTTATGGATTCTCTGAAGCTTGCTGCCATCGTTACCCACGTTGCAGATGCCAGAACCTGTGTGCTGCACCCTGCATCCACCACCCACAGACCGATGAAAGGGGAAAATGCCTGTTTTGTCGGTTTTTTTACTTATTATCTATTGACGGATGATTTAACCTTATACTATACTTTATGAAAATATGCCAAATACTCGGTTTAAATAAAGCCAAATACTCGGTTTAAAGAAAGCCAAATACTCGGTTTAAAGAAAGTTAAATACTCGGGATATGGTCAGCCAAATACTCAAACTCATAAATATTTTCTCTAATAAAAACAATCTAGTCTTTGTATATTGGAAGTTATTGGGGATTTAAATTTTATTATCAAGAGGATTTTTACTAGTAGGAGGAATCATAATGAAAGAATATTATCCGAGGGTTTCGGATAGACTTTTGTTAGAACACTTAGAGTCGAAAGGGGCTGTGTTAATTGAAGGGGCGAAGTGGTGTGGAAAGACAACTTCTGCAAAACATGTAGCAAAAAGTGTGATAGAAATGGATAGCCCGGATAAGACGGAACAGTATCAGCAAATGGCGAGAATAAATCCTTTGAATCTTCTTATCGGCGAAGTCCCTCATCTGATAGACGAATGGCAGATTTCCGGTAATCTTTGGAATGCAGTTCGTTATGAGGTTGATCAGAGGGGAGAATTCGGACAATTTATTTTGACCGGGTCATCGGTTCCTGCCGGATTGGATGAAAGTATGCATACAGGAACCGGGCGTATCGTACGTATGCAAATGAGACCCATGTCTTTATATGAATCCGGAGATTCCAGTGGGCAAGTATCATTAATGGATTTGTTTGATGGGAAAGATATCTCCGCTGTAAATCATGATAGTATTGAAAAAATTGCTTTTTTAATATGTCGTGGCGGCTGGCCGGCAGCTTTGAATCGAAGCGATAAAATTGCTTTAAGGCAAGCGTTTGATTATTATGACGCAGTTGTAAAGGATGATATTTCCAGAGTGGATAATTTAAAAAGAAATCAGGAAAGAACAAAACGTGTTATGAGGTCTTATGCTCGGAATGTAGCGACACAGTCTTCTTTGGAAACAATTAGAGCGGATGTAATCAGTAATGATATAGAAACCTTTGATAAGGAATCACTTTATGGATATTTAAATGCATTAAAGAAAATCTTCGTTATCGAAGATTCTCCGGCATGGAATCCGAATCTGCGATCTAAGGTTGCCATAAGAACATCTGATACAAGGTATTTTGTGGATCCTTCAATAGCTACAGCCGCTCTAGGAATTGGTCCCATGGATTTAATCAATAACTTGGAACTTATGGGCTTAATATTTGAAAATCTATGTATTAGAGATTTGAGGGTATATACAGATGTATTAGATGGTAATGTATATCATTATAGAGATAAGAGTGGTCTTGAATGTGATGCGGTTCTTCATTTAAGAAATGGAAGTTATGGCTTGATAGAGGTAAAATTAGGTGGAGATAAGTTGATTAATGAAGGTGCGCAAAGTCTTTTGAAATTGGCAGATAAAATCGACACCGATAAAATGAAAGAGCCGGCATTTCTGATGGTATTGTGTGGCGTGGCTCCATTTGCTTATAGACGAGAAGATGGTGTGTATGTTGTTCCGATTACTTGCTTGAAAAATTAATGGCATAAAAAGTTCGTAAGCTATGTTGTGGCTTTATGGAGGGGAAGAAGCTATGAAAATCATCGAAAATAAGAGAATCTTTGCCTTTGACGGTAAAAATGAATGTGTCGCGGAGGTGATGGACGGAGAAACCGTCCTTTTCCGTACCCACGACTGCTTTGATAACCAGCTTAGCGAAGAGGGAACCTGCATCGGCTCTTTGAACTGGGATCGTATCAATCCCGCAACCGGCCCGGTCTATGTGCAGAATGCAAAGGCTGGAGATGTTCTCAAGGTGGAAATCCTGGAAATTGCTTTGGATAAGCAGGGCGTAATGTGTGCCCTTCCGGAGAACGGCGTCCTTGGCTCTTTGGTGAAAGAAGAATCCGTAAAACGGATTAAGGTGGAAGACGGCAAGGTTCATTTTAACGACAAGCTTGTTTTTGATGTCACGCCTATGATTGGCGTTATCGGCGTTGCCCCGGAAAATGGTTCTATCAACTGCGGTACACCGGGCTGCCATGGCGGAAATATGGACAACAAGCGCATTAAAGTTGGGGCAAGCCTTTATTTTCCTGTATTCCATGACGGAGCAATCTTCTCCTTGGGAGATGTGCACGCGGCGATGGGAGACGGAGAAGTGATGGTCAGTGGCGTGGAAATTTCCGCAGAGGTGAAAGTAAGACTGTCCGTGATTAAGGGAATCCACATTGAAACGCCTATGCTGGAAAATGAAGAGCTCTGCGGCGTAATCTATTCTCATGAAGAGATAGAAAAAGCGGTTTTCCATGCGGTACGCATCATGAATGAAAGAGTACAGGAGAATCTGGGGCTCTCCTTTAACGAAGCCGGTATGCTTCTCAGTGCCGTGGGAGACTTGCGCTTCTGCCAGGTGGTGGATCCGGAAAGAACCGTGATGATGTGTGTGCCGAAGAAGATTATGAAGGGGTTATTTTAATTTATTCTCTCCTTCACAAGTCTCTGCAGAAGGGGGATATTTTTCTCCATAAACCAGGGATTTTTCTTAATCCATCCATAATTTAAAGGGCTGGGATGCACCAGTGGAAAATCGATAGGGGAGGAGCCGTTTTCCGAGGAGAACGCTTCGTCCTCTATAGAAAAGGAGTAAAGCAGTTCCTTTAAGGGAAGCTTTGCTCCTTTTTTATCGTAGTGGGAAATGGCATACTTCCCGATTAAAATCCGAAGCTCAATCTTGGGGAGCAGCGCCACAATTTCATCGTGATATTTACGCATAAAGCTCCGGGGTGGAAGGTCTCCGCCCTTTCCTTTTCCGGGATAATAAAGGTCCATGGGAACAATGGCAATGGACGTGCCATAAAAGATTTCTTCGGAAATCCCCATCCACTCCATTAGCCTTTTTCCGGAAAGGTCATGAAAGGGAATGCCGGATTCCTCTACCTTTCTTCCCGGTGCCTGCCCGACTAAAAGAATCTTCGCCTCTTTATGAAACTGAAAAATAGGCGGAATTCCCCGTTCGGTATAGCTCTGATTTTTCGGCAAGTGTTCTATTTCAGCGATGATTTGCTGTAAAGCGGAATTCTGTTTGTTCATATTTTGGTAGTCCTTTTTTAAAATATCACCTAAAATACAAGAATAACACCTTTTAGCATAGGAAGAAAGCAATAGAATTTCTTTTTTTGTGGCGGGAAGAAAGCGATAGAATTTCTTTTATTTTGCTCTAGGAAGAAAGCAATAGAATTCCATTCATTTTGCTTTTAGAGGGAAAAGGAGACGTGTGATGTCCAACGAAACGGAAGATTTTGAGCAGACCTACGAAACACTCGAAAAGGAGAACTTTCCGGATGGAAAACGAATCAGATTCATTGCGGAATTAGGGGCCTCTTCGGATATAGAGGGGCATTTCCGACTGATTTGTCGGACTTGGAAAGAGGAGAAAAATCTACGACTGGAAAGCAGTTTTGACCGACATGGAGAAGAAGGGCTTCGTTTTTTACTTGAAAGACTTAAGAAAACGGAAATATCCGATGCTTTGCTTCAGCGGGAGGAAGCCTCCGAAGAGCTTAGAGAAGCTGTGTTTACGGCTTATCTTCTTGCGGAAATTCTTTCGCAGGGAAGACATAGAGAGTATTTCTCTTCTTACTGTGAAGAACTCCTTCCCTTTCTCCTTAGATTTAGCGAAACGGAAGAGGATTTCCTTCGTGAGAAATGCCTGATTGCCCTGGGCTGGGTAGCCGGGGAGCGGGAGATTCCTTTTTTGACAGGGAAAATGCTGGAAGACCGGGACGCGTTTTGCCGAGCATGGGCAGCGAGCAGCCTTATGCAAATGTCGTTCCATAGGGTAAATGGAGCAATCTTACAAGAAGAAACGAAGAAAGATTTTGCAAAAGCAATCGAAGAAGAAAAGAATTTACAGGCCTGCGGCATCATGATAGAAGCGGCACAAACTTTATTTTCTAAAAAATGGCTCAGTGCGTCTGCGTTGGAAGCGGAAGACGAAGCGCAAATTGAAAAAGCAAGACGCTCTGCGGTACGGTTTTTGCTGAAGTAAGGTGTGGAAAGTCATGGATAAAAGATAGTTATTAGCTATATCGATTTAATACTCTTTTCATACTTTCAATATGGCTTTTTCCCATTCAAGCTTTATGATTAATACGTTGACATTTCCTATTTAAAAATTTAACGGGTCAAAAGAGGATTGCCTTTTTATAAGTAAGCTATCGCTACTTTTGACACGTTTGATATGTATATTACTAAAATCTAAAGGAGAAGAACATGACAACTAAAAAAGTAGAAAACTTGATTATCGGATTCGGTAAGGCGGGGAAGACCCTCGCGAATTATCTGGGAAACAAGGGTGAAAAGACCGTTTTGGTGGAAAAATCCCCTCTGATGTACGGCGGAACCTGTATCAATGTGGGCTGCATTCCCTCTAAGTTCCTGGCGACCGCTGCGGATAGAAGAAGCTTTAGCGGAGGAAGTGATGCGGAATACTATAAAAATGCCGTTTTACAGAAGAAGGCATTGATTGCTAAGCTGAATAAGGCAAATTACGACAAGGTGGCAAGCAATGAAAATGTCGAAGTGCTGGACGGACTGGCTTCTTTTAAAGATGAGCATACCGTGCAGGTTACGAATGGCAGCGAGGTGTCCGAAGTTTATGCGGAGCGCATCTTTGTCAATACCGGTGCAAGACCCTTTGTTCCGAATGTTCCCGGTTTGGAAGTCGGAAAACGGATTCATACCAGTGAAACACTGATGAATCTGGAAGAATTCCCAAAGAGCTTGGCGATTCTCGGCAGTGGATTTATCGGGCTGGAATTTGCGGCGAGCTATGCGAAGTTCGGTACAAAGGTTACGATTATTGACCAGGGAGATCGGATATTACCGAGAGAAGATGAGGATGTAGCGAAGGAAGTATTTGCATCTTATCAGGGATTAGGTGTGGACTTCCTCTTTGGCGCGGCGCTTCAGCAGGTATCGCAGGATGAAAATGCAGTTCACCTTTCCTACACGGTAAATGGAGAAAAGAAAGAACTTTCCGTAGATGCTTTTCTGGTTGCGACCGGACGACAGGCGAACACGGAAGAGCTGCACTTGGAAAATGCGGGTGTGGAAGTCTCCGAAAGAGGCTTTATTAAGGTAAATGAGCATTTGCAGAGTAATAAGGCGCACATTTTTGCTATGGGAGATGTCAACGGAGGCCCGCAGTTTACCTATATTTCCTTAGATGATTTCCGAATTGTGAAGAGCTTTTTGGACAATCAGGGAAGCTACAGAAGGAACGAGCGTCAGCCAGTTGCTTTCTCCGCCTTTCTCCATCCTACCTTTTCCAGAGTGGGACTCAGTGAAAAAGAAGCGAGAGAAAAAGGCTACAAAATCAAAGTAGCGACCTTACCGGTTACCGCGATTCCCAAGGCGAAAATCCTCGGAAATCAAACCGGACTGTACAAGGCAGTTGTAGATGCCGAGAACAATCAGATTTTGGGCGTGACCTTGTTTGGCGAAGAGTCCCATGAGATAATCAATATCGTAGTTTTAGCGATGATGACGAAGCAGCCCTACAATGTTCTTGCGAACCAGATTTTCACCCACCCGACTATGGCGGAAGCGCTGAATGATTTGTTCGGGGCGGTAAAATAAAATTTGCTGCAATTTACCGCAGTGGTTGTTATGATGCCATTCGAGATAAGGAAGCACTCTATCGGAGTTTTAAAATAGACTTTACGTGCTTATGAGAAAGAGTCCCCTCATTTAAGAGGGGACTCTCCTTTTGTTATAGGAGAAAGCATGAAATTTAGCTAAAAAGCATATATTAATATTAGCTAATAAGAATGAGAGGTGGCATTATGATAAGAAATACAGCAATTGCTACAGCAACGGAGATGAAGAACAATTTTGGCAGGTATCTTGCCATGGTTCAGGAGGGCAGTGAGATTATCGTCACAAAAAACGGTAAAGAGGTAGGCCGGCTTATTCCTCGAGAAAAGGCGGTATCTTATTTAATGGATTCTCTTGCAGGGATACTGAAAGGGGATACGGATTTAGATAAAGTGAGAGAAAAAAGATTGGGGAAGAAGTACGGATTTAATGGTTGATTGAAGAGGCTGTATGATTAATTTAGAAGAAAAAATAGACCTATTAAAAAGAATTGCGCATCGTTTCAAGGAAGAGCGGATTGAGTGGGCCTTAGGAGGCTCTATGATGCTTTATTTTAAAAAGATTGTCTCCTCCTTTGATGACATTGACTTAATGATTTTCCTCTCGGATGTTGACCGTGTTCGTAACATTTTATCCGAAATGGGAGAGTTGAAGCCGGAAAATCCCAAAGCAAAATATCGGACGAAAAGATTTATGGAGTTCACCATTGAGGGGATCGATGTGGATGTTATGGCGGGCTTTGCTATTGTCTATGAAGGGAATGTAGTTGACTGCTCCTTGGAGAAGGAGCAGATTGTGGAAATGCTTCCCTTGGGAACGGAAAGCATCCCCCTGCAATCCCCTTTACTTTGGCGTGAGTATTATCGCTTAATGGAACGCCCGAATAAGGTGGAAATGATTAACAAGGCCTTGGGGGATAAATCTATGGAAACGAAATGTGAAACCGTAGTTGCTCCATGCTTACCGCAAAAAGAAGAAGCAGAACCGAGCTGATGATGAAGCATCCGCTTACGGCAAAGCTTGGAGAATAGTAGATTCTCTTTTTCTTTGGAGAGGAGCCTAAATTCCAATAATGTGTTAGTTCGCTCATCACAAGGCAGATGACAAACTGTGCTCTTCCGCAATTGAAAAGTACGGAAGAAATAGAATGGCTTTTAGCATGAAAGAAAAGATAGGTGAAGAGGGTTAAAAGAAGCATTCCCCTAAGGAAAAAACGACTCTGCTTCAGCGCATCATAGTTTGTCTTATTTTCCAATTTCACGCGGTGAATTCTATCTTGCATACTTTGCCCGATACGATAAAACCAATTTGGTACTTCTTTTTTCTGTTTCACGGAAAGCTCCAAAAGAAGATAAAGATAAAAGGAGAAGCCGTAGGCAAGGCAAATGATAAAGGCAAAGAATAAATAAAACAAATAATAGCCCATATAATGTACCTCCCTTCTTCCACTTTTTTTAACGAGCATCGCTCACGAAGCGTGCCGCATCACGCTAGGGCATTTCTCCCAGTGGAACCTAGTATCTCTTTGGATTATTAGCTCGGATTCTTCGTTTGATTTCCTACGAACCAGTAATCACAGATTGCGCCGCCTGTTGCCAATGTCTGTTCTCTATGCAATACGCCTTTGTTTCGTTCCACCGCAATGTGGTCAATGTCGCAGCACAAGGGCAATAAATCAAGGTAGCCATTCTCTCTTGCGAATTTTTCCAAAGGGCATCTTGTGAAGTGATAATAAAAGCCGTCCTTATGGCGCTTTTCATCAAAATGAAAATCCCAGGTTTTATCCTGATATTCCGGATGCGTCTCCGCCCATTCTTCCGCCTTATGCATTCTTTCGGCAAATTTCTTCATGTCCGTCTCTTTATTGAAATCGATGGAGCTCATGGCTTTTCTTATGAAACGATTGTCCATAAATGCAGCGATTATTTCTCTAAAATCCTCTACCGAAAAGTTACCGGCCCTACAGACTGCCAGGAAAACATAGGCGGAATAGATATTGTGCGCCATAGGGTTCTTCTCCCCGATATCTTCCGTGTTTTCCAGCATTTCCCGATATAAGATACGTCCTTTTTGTAAGCTCTCTTTCGTTTTATCTTTCCCGAACTTTTTTACCATCGGTTTTTTCAGAAATAAACTGAATAAGCTAAAATAGATTCCTTTGTATTTCATTATAATCACCTCGCTAAAATTATTCATCAATGCAGCTCAGGTTCTGCTGCTTAGTACATACCTTATGAACTGCACAACTATAGAAATAAAACATAATGAGATAAGATAATGATATAACTAGTAACGCGGTATTAGCCTCATTTAACTAATAAAAGCTTAACACTTTCAGCCATTTTGTCTAGGCTGAATTATCTTTCCTTCCTCCTGATTTTCTAAGACAGGATAGGATACCTTTTTTAAACGGTATCTCCTTCGAATTTCTCTATAGACTATAGGTAATGACTTTGCTTTGTAAACTTCTCGGATTTACCTGTATAATGGAGTTAAACAGTAACAGGGATTATCGCATACAGAGGGAGGGCATCTAATGGCGACAGTTTCATTAAAAGCGGCTACTAGAGAGGATTTGCAAACCGTATGGGAAATGCAAATCAAAGCTTTTTCGGAATTGTTGGATAAATATCAAGACTATGATATGAGTCCGGGCGCAGAGGGGCTGGAGAAAATCATTGCAAGATACGAACAGCCCTGGACTGTTTATTATTTTATTGTTGCTGAAAATGAAAATGTCGGTGTCATTCGCGTGATTGACAAGAAAGACGCCGGCAGAAAACGAATATCCCCAATCTGGATTATGCCGGAGCATAGAAATAAAGGATATGCCCAAGCGGCAATTTCTGCGGTAGAGCAAATACATGGTTGCCATCACTGGTGCTTGGACACGATACTACAAGAAGCAGGGAATCTTCATTTGTACGAAAAGATGGGCTATCATCAGACCGGAAGAATCGATAAGATTAATGAACGTATGGACATTATCTTCTACGAAAAAGATTAGACATAAGCTCTATGTTTAAGGAATCCCATGTAAGCTATCAATAGGGTGGCATACGTTTTGCTTATGTTTATTACTATCTGAAAGGAAGAGGAAAAGCTTATGAAGCATTTTTCATGGATTCTCAGAATATTTCATATTTTTGTATTATATGCTTGGATTGCTTTTATACTCCTATTTCCGGCAAGACCAACGTTCAGCCTTCCGATTTTTATCTTGTTGAATATCCTCTTTTCCCTTGTGTTTATCGGCCTTTTAATCACCCAGATTGTGGAGGCTTTTAAAATTTTTAAAAGAGAGGATAGCGAGCAGTGCATAAAGGCTTTCTTTTTCTTTAAATACAGTTCTCTGCCAGCCGTACTGGTTTTTCTGGCCATCTTTCTTGTGGTCTTACTTGGAGGAATAGGGCTTTCCTTTGTGCTGCTGGTACTGCCGGCGACTCTATTTATTGCTCCCTTTTTCTTCGCCATGAGCTTAATTGTAGCACCGTTTTTCTTGGGCATGTCTTTTATGGCGGGTTTAGCAGGACTTAGCTATGCCATTTGCCTGATTATACTAAGCAGAAAGCAAAAGGGATGGAAAGTCGGACAATGTATCATGCATTTTATTCTCCAGTGGATTCCCGGCTTTGATATATTGGATGGGCTATATATTACCCTGCGGTATTGGAATAGGGGGAAAATCTTATCGATTATCACTGCAATTTCTGTTATCTTGGGATTAACGTTTATATTATTTATGCGTTCTTAAACAAAGACATTATGCATTCTTAGAGAAAGACATTATGCCGTTCTCAAGCAAAGACATTATGTATTCTTAAAGAAAAACAGTAAAAGTAGTATTTTAGGAAGAGAGACAAAATGAGAAATATATGTTTTTTATTGATCCCCATGGGGATTGCATTATTGATTTTCAGCATTAGAAAAACAATCCGTTTTGCGAAGGCAGAGCTATTCTTTGAAATGCCCTGCACAGAGGAAGAGGGAAGCGTTCATCTTCCTCAGGGAAATTACGGGATTTGGCTTAGCGGAAAGAGATTTACGAAATCTCCTCTTGGAAAAATCGGTTTCCAGCTGGTAGAGGAGGCGACAGGGAACAGAGTCAATCTTGCTCCCAATTTGATGCGGACCAGCGTAAGCGGGTTTAGGGAAGCAAGGGTGGAACTCTACTCTTTTTACGTGGAAGAGGGAAATTATATCCTTTCCATAAATGGAGAAGGAAGTGTCAGAGATAGAATAGAGGCTTCCATAGGAAACCTCCTTGTCAAAAAGCCTGTGGATTTGAGCAACTTTACCGTACAGATTCGAAAAGGGAATTCTATAGCTATATTTTTCTTCGCCATTTTAGGCATTAACCTTGCCGCTTGGATGATTCTTGGAGGAATTATGCTTCCCTTCTTCTTGGCTGAAGCAGGATATTAATATTTTTTCCATAACGAATAGTCGACGGTTTGTATGCTTAGCCAATACCATTGCTCGTTTCTGACTTCGCTATGTTCCACGGGCTTTTACGGAAGTTCTACATATTGACGTAAAGAGCCAAAAGGAAGACGGAAAAAAATGCCGCTCCGCGAACTGCATTGGTAGTGGAGTAGATATGATAAGCGTCTTCGGAAGAACTGAAATGCATTCTAAGAAGGAGCAAGATTGGGTGGACTATTAAAGCCACGATGATCGTAGCAAATGGCATTTTCATGCATTGATAGAGAGCGGCATGAGCGTCTCCGTTTTTACGGTATAGAAAAGCAAAAGTCAAAACATTGACCAAAAGCCAAAGGAAGAGAAATAAGTTGGCATCCCGCAGGGCTGCGGAATTCGTTGCATTTTCATATTCTATATGCACTCTTCCCTGAAAAGCCTGCCCGAATTTATAAATCCACTGAGGGACTTCCCGCTTTCTTATTACGCCGTATAAAAGCCGAAAATAAATATAAAAGGTAAGGAGAAAAGAGAGACCAACCATAAGGCCGAAAAAAAATTCAAAGTTAAAAAAGTTCATTTTCATTATCCTTTCCTGATAGAATCATTCCCAAATTGATTGTTGAGCGCGGATTCCGTAGTAGAATACAACGCCATTTGTATCAAAATATGCATAAAGACTATAGTTTTTCCATAATGCATGGTCTTTTGTTTGCATAGTCAAAACATAATAGCTCTCATTCTGAATTTCTTTATAGTTAGCGGGTTTTAAAGAGAAAATATTCGTGATTGTCTTCGTCTGAAAGTCGGAAAAGGAGAGTGTGGTTAAGTTCACCTTATTAAATTGGACTTCTGCTAATTGGGCGCAATCTCCGGGGATTTCATAATAGGTAATGGTACAATTCTTTAAAGCATCCTCGTCCTTCCAAGTAGGGGTCACACTCATAAAACCGTAGGATTTTCCGTCCTTTGTAATTTCCAGATATTCACCGTAATAAAAGGGGTCATTTCTTTTGTTGGTGACTTTACTTTCAGCGCTTTTCCCTGCAAAAGAAAATCCTGCATCGATAAGCGAAGAGACCTTTGTGCTTCCGACAACCAGTTTCGTTCCGTCAATTTGTGCGGTTATCGGCCTTTCCGGAAACCCCATGGTAGAGACAAAGGAAGCCAAAAGAGAGCCGGAGAAGAAGGCTAGCCAAGAAAGTGCATTGGTTGTGGAATACCAACGCCGGGCTTCCCGTGAAGAATGAAAAGTCATTCTAAAAAACTGAAAGAGGGAATGAAGCATCATGGCTAAAAGCACAATAAGGAACTGTAGCTTACAACATTGATAGACAGCTGCATAGTAGTTTCCGCGTTTGTAATACAAAAAAGCAAAGCTTAGAACATTGGAAAGAAGCCAGAAAAAAAGGAAAATATTGGCATCTCGAAGAGCTGCGGAGGTCGTTGCATTTTCATACTCCACATGCACTCTTCCCTGAAAAGCCTGCCCGAATTTATAAATCCACCGAGGGACTTCCCGGTTTATCTTTACGCCGTATAAAAGCCGAAAATAAATATAAAAGAGAAGGAGAAAAGAAAGGCAAACCATAAGAGCGAAAGATAATGCAAATCGAAAAGAATCCACTTTTTCTTTCTCCTTTCCTATAGAGTATTTTTCTTAAGCAGTGCCGTAAGCGAGTGAAATTTATGACATTTAGCATCTATTAACGGGAACAGTATAGCATTTTTATGAAGGGGACGAAAGAAAATATAGTATGAAGATAAGATGAGATAAACTGCAAAGTGAACAATGAAAAACACAAATCTAAAAATAAAAAATACTAAGCACGCAATGAAAAACTTACTCTATTTTAGGTAAAGCATTGACTGCTACAGGTTGGAAATCCGGGAATCTAGGTTGACAAACAATCAAAAAATATTATAATAAAAACTGACTGAAGTCAGTCAATATATATATGAGGTAGAATTTATATGGCAAAAACTAAAGAAGAAAGACGCAATGAAATCATTGAGACAGCTGGAAAGCTGTTTGAGGAGAAGGGATATGAGCAGACACAAGTACAGGATATTGTCAATGAAATTGGAGTAGCAAAGGGACTTTTCTATTATTACTTCAAGTCAAAAGATGAAGTAATGGAGGAGTTGGCAGATAGATATGCAGACGCGATAATAGATGCTGTCAATAAGTTGATAGATAAGGATATAACCACCTTTAACAAAATCAATCGTATTTTTCAAATTTTTATTGATTCGGCAGAAAAAAAGTTTGGCATATTTATGGGAATCCTAAATGTGAAAAACGGTATAACACACGAGAGGATTTTTTTTAATGTTGGGAAAAAAATGGTTCCTCTTGTAACAGAACTTATACTTTCTGGAAATGATAATGGAGAATGCAACTGCAGCGATCCAAAGTTTATCACTGAGTTTTTGGTTTCAGGATTATTTAATATCATGAATCAAATTTCTCCAGATGAGAAGATCGATTATTTGAAGGAAAAACTACCAACAATCAAGACAATGATTCTTAAACTATATAATTTTGCTGATCAGAAGGAGAGCAATTGAGTAGAAATTACGTATACACAGAATTAACAAATGCCATTGAACAGGCGATGCTAGTAGGCGGTCTTTAGTCAGAAAGTACGCAAAGATCTCATTTCATTGCTGAGCATGGTGAACGTTTCCATTTTGATCCCCAAAAAGGACGATATTTTATTAATAGTTTTTATCCGTCTTTTCCTGGTAAAGCATGGGAAAGATTTGTTTAAGGTGGCTATAAGATGGTGTCACAAAATACACGAATACCTATTCAAGCAGATATCGAAAGTACTAATCTATTCTGCCGAAAATACACAATAGCAACATGCTCTAATTTATGTTAAGTGGTAGATTGTATTCTTTACATAGCGAGGTGAATATATTGAAAGCAGTTACATTTGAGAATGTATCAAAGACATATAATGTTGGTGACAGCGAAGTAACGGCACTTGATCATGTTAGCTTCAGCATTGAAGACAAAAGTGTCACTGTGATTTTAGGACCGAGCGGATCTGGAAAGAGTACGATGCTCAATCTTATAGGTGGCATGGATAGAGCCTCATCTGGGTGCATACGGGTGTCAGATACCGATATTTCAAAGCTCAATGAATTTGAACTAACCGAATACAGAAGGAAAAAGATAGGATTTGTTTTCCAGTTTTACAATCTGATACCATCACTTAATGCGCTAGAGAATGTCAGTATTGTGGCTAAGATGACGCCACATTCGTTTGACGCAAAGGAAATGATCCGTAGTGTCGGGCTGGAGGATAGATGTCAGCATTTTCCTGATGAACTTTCAGGCGGAGAAATGCAGCGCTTGTCTATCGCGCGTGCCATATGTAAAAATCCGGACATTCTTCTCTGTGATGAGCCAACAGGAGCTCTGGACAGCGCTACAGGAAGGAGTGTACTTCAACTTCTTACGGATATGGCCAGGAAATATAACAAAACCGTAATCATAGTGACGCATAATGCTTCTATTGCGCTATGCGCTAATGAAGTGATACACCTAAAGGACGGTAGGATCGAATTTTCTGAGAAAAATGAAAAACCTTTGAAGGTTGACGAGGTAAACTGGTAATGGGTACACTGTTTCGTAAAATGCTTCGTGACATCTGGCGACTGAAATCTCAGTTCCTGTCGATATTTATCATGTGCGCTCTTGGAATGCTGATATACTCAGGTATCGAGGGAGTATGGAACGGTATGGAGCAGGAAGAGACTGCCTATTTTAAGGATTCAAATCTGGCAGATATCTGGATCAGTGGTCTCGGATTTGACAATGATGATATTGGACAGGTCAAAGAGCTTAATGGGATAAACGAAACCCAGCTTTCTGCTGTAGAAAGCGCATATCTGGATAGCGATTCCAATGTCAATATCTGTCTTATATCCAACAAAGACAATAAAATATCAAAGCCTTTATGTATTAACGGAAATGAATATAAGCCAACAGAAGACGGCATCTGGCTGGATAAAGATTATGCAGACAATAAGAAAATCCATGTTGGTGACCAGATTCAGATATACTACGGTGAAAAAAGTCAAAAGTTAGAAGTTAAGGGATTTGTCTACAGCCCTGAGTATATCTGCTATACAGGTTCATCTACATCCATGGTGCCAGATCATTCGAAATATACCTATGGATTCGTATCAGCAGATACTCTTTCTCAGATAGTCCCTAATGCAGCCTATAATCAGATAAAAATTACTACAGATAATATAACTGACGTGGATTCACTGCGCTCAGATCTGAAAACTATTCTCAATGATAAATATATGATGTGTTATGACAGAACGGAATACACACCTGTATCTTCATACATAAATAAGATCGGGCAGATAAAAAAGATGTCTGTAATGTTTTCACTCGTATTTTTTCTTCTGGCACTCCTTACCATTTACACAACTATGACAAGAATTGTCAGGAAGCAGCGTACACAGATCGGAATATTAAAGGCGCTTGGTTTTCATCCTCTTCAGATCCAGCTACATTATGCTGTTTACGGACTTATCATCAGCATTCCAGCAGCATTACTGGGCTACAAGCTTGCACCATATACAGTAACCCCTGTCCTTCTTTCTCTGCAGAAAAAGTTTTACAGCATGCCTGAATGGCTGGGGCGTAATTCGTATTATTCAGTAATCCTTATTGTACTGCTTATCACTATCTGTACATTATCTGCCTGGATCTCATGCAGATCTATCGTAGTTGAGACACCGACTGATTTGCTCCGTGATTCTGGCAGGCAGAGTCAGAAAAAGGTCTTTGCTGAACATTTTAAAGTTCTGTGGAACAGACTGAGCTTTGACTGGAGATGGATCATCCGAGATGCAGGACAGAACAAAATTCGTACAGCAATAGGAATTGTAGGCGTTTTAGGGAGCATGATGCTTCTGATGGCAAGCTTCGGATTAAAAGACACTATCAACATCGTAAACAGTGAGATTTATGGCAGGCAATACACTTATTATGAAAAGTTAAATCTCAGTATGTCTCCAACAGAGGATGAAGTCAAAAAAATAGAATCTCTTCTGTCAGGCGACTGTCAGTGGGTAAGCGAACAGTCATGTGAGGCAAGAAGCTCAATGTCTGTTCATTCTGAAAGGCTGTTTATTATTGGTCAGGGTTATTTTTTCACGACATATGATACTGATGGAAATGTGCTGGGACTACCTGTTGATGGAATAATTCTATCCAGTTCTTCAGCCAGAGATCTGAATGTGAAAGAAAACGGATTTATCAGCGTACTTATAGCGGGAAAGAGAAATTATCTGAAGGTCTCCCAGATAGCAGATATAAACAGCCCTCAGGGAATATTTATGTCGCAGTCATACTGGGAATCGCTTGGCAATACATTTACAGCTAGCGCATTATTGGCAGATGACAACATGAATCTGGGCGATGTGAAGCAGATGTCTGTTATCAAAGATTCAGTCAAATTGAAGAAACAATACAGTGAGTCCGAGGAATTGCTGGACAGCGTTCAGGGAGTAATCATACTTCTGATTGCAGCAGCCATTCTTCTAAGTGTTGTGATCCAGTATAATCTCGGATTATTGAACTTTGCAGAAAAATACAGAGAATATGCCACACTTCGTGTTCTCGGCAGTTACAATACAGATATAAAGAGTCTTATCTTTAAAAGCAGCCTGATCCCCATGGTGACAGGGTGGATAATTGGCTCGATTGCTGGATGGTATTTTCTTGGATTATATGTCAGAACAGTCTCAACAACCACGATTTCATATTCACCTCATTTACGATTGATATCATATATAATTGTTTCATTAATCGTCGTAGGCTGCTCTCTTTTAATCCAGCTTATGGTATGCAGGTTAACAGCACATATAGATATGGTCGAATCGTTGAAGTCGGTCGAATAAAATGTTGTAATAAAACGGAATATTCATTCTTAAAAACAATAAGCAATACTATGTGTATTACATAGTAAATATGATACTCCCGTCTTTGACAGTTGCGAAAGAGTCAAGAGCCCATAAACGGCGTAATTACGTCATTTATGGGCTCTTGTTTTCTTTTTGAATTCTAGCAATATTTCTACATTCTCGTTGCGGTTAAAATCTTTTTAATTTCTCTTTGAGATACAATCTCGTAATCCGTTCTAAAACCAAATGTGTCGTGGAGTTTGTCTGCAATCTCGCCGTCAGAAGTACAGTGATTCTGACGTATAAAACGCTTGGGATCGTTCGGACGTTTTTCTGATGTCCTTCAGAAAGAGGTAGCCTACGTTTACGCTACGGCAGCTTTCTTTCTTAATCAAGGTCGAAGAGGAATACTTAAGCATAATGTCTTTTTTTGAAACTACCGATACTTTGTATTTCATTAAAAGGCAACCAAAACAGTTAAAAATCAAACAGTGAAAAACCACAAAGCTCAAAATAAAAAAATACTAAGCAAGCAATGAAAAACTTACTCCATTTTAGGCGGAGCATGGTAAAATAAACCGATTATTTTTGAAGAGTTTAGCGGTAGCTTTTGGGAAGCAGCCGATTTTTGCCATTTATAATTAAAATTCACATATTTTTTATTATAGATTATTTAATAGGAATTCGGAAATTGCTATAAGAATTTATTTAATAGGAGTGAGAGACTTGCTGAAGATCTTTATTTTAGAGGATGAAAGAATACAACAATCCCGCATTGAAAAGGTGATTAAGGAGCTGATTAGTAGGAAGAGCTTGTCTTGTAAGGCACCGGAAATCTTTGGAAATGCCGGGCAGCTTCTTAATGCGATTACGGAAAGAGGTTCTCATCAGCTTTTCTTTTTGGATATTGAGATTAGAGGAGAGGAAAAGAAGGGGCTGGATATTGCGAAAGAAATTCGAAGCAGGGATCCCAATGCCACTATCGTATTTGTGACAACTCATTCGGAATTTATGCCGATTACCTTTCGCTATAAGGTTTCGGCACTGGACTTTATTGACAAAGCTTTAGATGAAGAACATTTTTCCGAGCGTGTGGAGTCGGCTATTGAGTACACGTTGGAAAAACTTGGCGCTACTGTATCAGAGGATTCTTTCAGTTTTGAAACGGCCATGGCCAGAGTGCAGGTTCCTTTTCATAAAATTTTGTATTTTGAGTCTTCGCCTACCGTTCATAAGGTGATTTTACATACCAAGGAGGAAAGAATCGAGTTCTATGCAGGGCTTTCCGATCTGGAAAAGGCGGATTCCAGACTGTACCAATGCCACCGCTCCTTTGTGGTCAATCCGGAGAACATTGTGAAGATTGATAAAGAGGAGAAAATGGCGATATTCGAGAATCAGGAGAGTTGTCTGATTTCCCGGATGAAGTATAGAGGACTTTTGGAACGGATGAAGCAGATGAAGCAGTAAAAGATTTTCAGAGAGGAGATGGTATGGAATCCATGATGAATCTGACAATTGAATATGTGAAAATCGTCAACGTGATGCTATTCTATCGTCAGATTAGCGATGAAAATATGCCTCTCTGGTCTTTTCTTCTTGTTCCGGTTCTTTTTGAGTTGCTGTTTTTCTTTTTTCCGCCTCTTGCTTTCTTCGGGTATTTTGTGAGCTTCGTGCTGTACAGCTTCTATCGAAATCGGGAGAAAGACGGAGGGCTGAAGCTGTTTTACGGTCTTTATCCTATTGTTTTAGAAAGCCTGCTGGGAAGGATGCTGGCCTTCTATGTTTTTCCGTTCTTTGGCATCTCCGTTTACAATGAGGCGAGTATCGGCGGATATGATCTTCTGATTGAACTTCTGGTTTTCCCCCTCTATCTTGTCCTTATAAAATCCTTGAAAATCAATTTTCAGGAGCTAAAGGCAGGCTTTGCGCGCGGTTTTTTTCGCCGCTTTTTACTGCCAATCAATCTCTCGATGATGATTTACACTGTTTTGATTACGGCCTTTTTGGTGTTGCGTGACCACTTTTCTTGGGCGGACAGCCTTCGGGGACAGCTGAATAATCTTTATATCATTATCTTTTTCGTGATACTTTTATATATCAATGCCGTTTCCAAGGAAAGGCTGGAAGCAGAAGTGCTGGAGCAAAAGGACAGTGAGCTAAAGGCGCTTTCCGAATACAGTCATCATGTGGAGGAGTTATACGGAGAAATTCGCAGTTTTCGCCATGACTATATGAATATCTTAACCAGCCTGAAGCTGGGAATTGAGCGGAAAGACTTTGACAGCATTGAAAACATTTACAATACGGTTCTAAAAGATAGCGGAAAGCCCTTTTATAGCAGTAAATTTGATCTTGCAAAATTAAGTCGGATTGAAAATGATGCGGTAAAAAGTGTCTTATCCGCGAAGCTCCTGGAGGCCCAGAGTAAGGGGATAGAGACTTCTGTGGAAATAGAAGAAGAGATTTATGATTTTCAAATCGAGTTGCTGGATTTTATCAAGATTCTTTCTATTCTCTGTGACAATGCCATAGAGGGATGTCTTACTGCCGAAGTTCCGAAAATCGCCATCGCCTTGATTCGTGAGGAGAGAACGCTTATTTTGGTGGTGGAAAACAGCACAAAGGCGGAAAAACTGGAGCTCTCTCCTATTTTCGAGAAGGGGTATTCCTCTAAGGGAGAAGGCAGAGGACTTGGTCTTTATAACGTGCATACGATTCTGGAAAAATACCCGAAATCCCTCATCAGTACCCGCAGCGCCAATCATCTTTTTTCTCAAACCATTCAGTTTTGTAAATAGACCTTGGAAGCCTTGTCTAAGGTCTATTTTCGTGCGCTTCTTTGTGCGATACCCCTTTCAAAAATCTTTTTTCGCTGCTATATGATGTTCTTTCAGTCTGGCTTTTTCAGAAAAATACCGTTCGCGACAAAAAAATTACCATTCACGACAAGCTTATTTTCTCTTCCGGCATACGTTCTATAATGAGCCTCGTAAACAAAAAAGAAAGGGAGGTTCACTTAGATGTTTAGAGTAGATGAAATCAAGAAGTCCTTTAAAAATAAAGAGGTATTAAAAGGCGTTTCCTTCTCCATAGAAGAAGGAGAAAAGGTCGCTTTGCTGGGTAATAACGGAGCGGGAAAGAGTACGCTGATGAAAATCATTGCCGGTCAGCTGGAGGCAAATTCCGGTACAGTGAATACGGCACTGGATTATCAGACAGAAATCGGTATGATGCCGCAGGGCGATATTTTAATCGATGATTTGACGGTTTCGGATTTAGTACAGCTAAAAAGTTCGATGAATCGAATTGCAATAGATGTGGATACAGCCTTGGAAAAAGTTTCCTTGCAGGATTTTAAAAAGCAATATGTGGGCGGTCTTTCCGGAGGACAAAAGAGAAGGCTTTCCTTACTGCTCAGCATTTTAAATTCTCCGAAGCTGATTTTTCTGGATGAGCCAACCACCGGAATGGACTTAGAATCCGTGGACCGGTTTTGGAAGCTTCTAGAGAAGGAAAAATATACTTCGGTGATTGTTACCCATGATTTTAACCAGATTGATCACTTCTTTACGAAGGTGATGATCTTAAAGAATGGACGAATTGCAGCAGCTGAATCCGTAGAAGAGATTCACCGGCAGGGAAAAACGATTGAAGAGTTTTATAGAGAAAAGGTTGAAAAGGAGGCCTAAAAATGATTAGCATGATTCAATTAAAGCAGGTGTTACGAAACAGAAGATTTGTCTTATTTACGATTCTTCTTCCACTGGCCTGGTATATGTTCTTATACAATATTCAGGCGGATATGCTACCGAATATTATGCTGGGGATTGCCGTGTTTATCGGTATCATCGGAAACAGTCTGGCAACCTTTAGTAAAAGAATCTCCTCTGACATCGGTTTTTATTCCTTTGAATCCCGATTTTCCAACTACGGGATAAAAAACTATCTTTTGGACCAGACTCTCGTGCAAATCGTGTTAAATGCCTTGATCTTTGTTGTTGTTTTAGGCGCTGCGACGGTATTTGCCAAATTCCCGATTAACGGAAAGCTGGGCATTCAGTTTTTCTTATTGACCATCATGGGGATTTACTTCAGCGTTATCGGCTTTGTACTTGGTGTGAGATTGGATGCCAAACTCATTGATACAGTGGGATTTCCGGTCATTATTCTGGCAGCTTTAACCATTATACCTTTCGCAAGCTTCGGAGCGGAAAGCGGATTTATTTCCCTTGTTGCCAAAGTACAAAGGATTTTCCCGGGCTATTATTACACGAATATGATGAATGCAATCTTGTCCGGAAATGGAATTCAGCTGAAGGATATGCTGCTCTTTATCACAACATTTGTACTGAATATCATTCCTCTGTACTTCCTTGTTCCCAAGGTGAAATTAAGTAAGACAAAATAAGAGATCTTATGCAAAGAAAGAATTTCTATGCAAAGAAAAGCGGAGTCCTATGAAAATCCTTCGTTCTTATGTAGCATCTCCGTCACTTCGTTTGCGAAATATACGGCATATTTCAGCTTTATCGCCGCGTCTTCTATCCGCCATGCCTTGAGACTTTTCTTGTCTTTTGGCACGGCGAAGGAATACCGATCGTTATAATTTGCAAAATAAATCCGA
The DNA here is from genome assembly GCF_000214455.1 of Oribacterium sp. oral taxon 108 str. F0425. Classification (NCBI taxonomy): domain Bacteria; kingdom Bacillati; phylum Bacillota; class Clostridia; order Lachnospirales; family Lachnospiraceae; genus Oribacterium; species Oribacterium sp. oral taxon 108. The sequence goes on from NZ_AFIH01000001.1 coordinate 335,425, forward strand.
GCTTCGTTGCTATAGAAGGAAAACTTGCAGTCCGAAGTCATGCTGTTAAACCATTCGATGACAGTGGGAGTTAAGAACTTCCTTGCGGATTGTTCATCTGTACAGTAAATGTTGTAGTGTTCATTATGCTGTATATCTTCTACATCGATTTTCTTCCCGTCTTGCATGGTGCCGGGATAACCTCCTTGGGTTTCAAAGAGAAGGAAATGCTCTGTCGGAACAATTCGCAGTTCTCCTTTTAAAGAGAATGTGTTCTTTATGGAGTAGACCTGTCCGAGAAAGTCGGTTACCTCATCGTAACCGTCTTTTCCTTTTATGACACTATACGCATATAAATCCACTGTTTTGAGATCTCTTTCATCATTGAGCTTGAGTATTCCGGATTGGATATAGTGTTCTGAAATGGGAACCACTTCTTTTACATTGTTCGGGGACATGTCATGTTCCGTATCGATTTCTGAAGAAGGATAAAGGATTTGCAGTATCCGAGCCAGAATGTCACATTCGTAAAGCTTGCGGAGCTTAGCTCTTTGCTTTGCTTCCCAACCGGGACCGATCAAGCTATACAGTAGGACACTGAGAATCTGGAGTGCTACAAGAAAAATTCCCAGCCTGGCGAGGAGCATCATAAGTGCGTCTATAAATTCACTGCGGGGAAGAGTACCTTCATCGGTAAGGAGCATTAAACCGCCACCGAAAAGAAAGCAAAAAAACAAAAGAAGCATATTCCGAGCAAAATAATGTTGTACTCTTTCTTTCCAAGTGATGATATTTCGTATGGCTTTCCAACTATGTTGAAACCGCGCAGTATTCTGAAGTTCATTTATTTTCTTTAGTTCTTCTTGGCTTAAATCCATTTTCGCTATCCCTTCTTCCACTCATTTCTATAAAATAGTAAAAAATTGATTTTATTATAACTTTTTAAGTATAACACAGGAGAGTTCTATTCGTGATACAATAAATTATCTTTTTATGAAATTTTGATTCGATTACGTTTGGAAAGAAGAGGATAAATTATGGAATTTTTTATTGCGGAAGAGGGCGTTCCGATAAATCTTGGCCCTGACGGGGGAAGTATCGCCTATTTTGGCAGTGAAATAGACTTTCAATATGAAACGGAAGCACCTCATGGAGACGGAATTTTTTCCGCAAAGCTTCCGCTACTGGAAAGAACGCTTCCCTTTTGGATTTATGGGCGGAATCTCCTGTTTTTAGATGCCTATTATTTACTGGTGGAGACGGTGGAGAAAGGCAGTTGGAGTCCGATTTGCAGTATGCTGATTAATATTCATTACGGACAATATGCTTCTTTGGGGCAGTGGTATAACAGCGTGATTATCGAGGAAAAAGGAATTCGCTTACGCAATGAGTTTGACGGCAGCAGCTTTTTCTTGGAAAATCCGAAAGAATTACAGTGGAATGAAATCTAAGAGGAGTTATATCATAGGACTTCTACTTCATCAAAAACCTCATTAAACGGACGCCCTTCCTTACGAAGTGATTGATTATAGCTGTGGGAGAGCTTTGCATTTAAATCAGCTTTAGATAGTTGATCAAGAGTTTTCGGTTCCTTGGGAATAGTAAGGGAGAAGGGAATACCCTGATTGTATATTATCTGTCGATAAAGGGAATTTATTACAACAGAGACAGGAACACCCAGTTTTTGCAAAATATCTTCTGCTTCATTTTTAACATTACATTCTACACGAGCACTTACTGTTGCATCTTTCATCATATCACCACCTTTCTACCTAATTGTAATGCAATGTATTGTGAATTACAATACATATTACTTCCTGCTTCTTTAGGCTAGATATAGTATAATTATTATCGTTTAAAGAAATGCGGAAGTATTTTTGTGTTGAATATTCAGGATAAAATCGAATATTTATGATAAAAGAAAGCAGGAGTAGAAATGGATCTTATTCAGAAGATAAAGCGGATAGAGCAGTACGTAGTAGAGAATTTTGATGAACTGGACTTGGATGATCCGATAGAAGAGGGATATTGGGAGGAGTATCAAGAGATTCCCGGGGCTTCGCAGAAAGAGATAGAGGCTTTTGAGAAGAAGTTTTCCATCAAGCTACCAAAAGACTTTAAGGCATTTTACAGCTATAAAAACGGAAGCAAATATTTCAGCATTTTACCCTCTGTAATCCATGATGTGGAAATGTCATTTTCCCTGATGAGTTTAGAGCAGATGGAGAAAACAAAGCAATATTTTCAGAACAGAGATGCTCTTCTAGCAGAGTTTCCAGACTTTTTCACCGAAGAAGAAATAGAGAAAATGCGGGATAGCAGGATTAAGCCTTATCTTTTCCATAAGCAATGGATTCCCTTTGCGGAATATTGTGACAGTTGCTTTTTGATGCTGGATTTTGACCCGGATAAGGAGGGAAAAGAGGGACAGATTCTTTGCTATATTCATGATCCGGATGAGGTGATTTATGCCGCAGCAGGGCTGTCAGAGTTTGTGGATGAGATTATACAGACTATAGACTGAGGGGAATCAGGATTTTGAAGTTACAGGGAAGCAGTATTGATAACGGGGGTATTGTCCGAGAAAGGGATGCTTATGGAAGCAATAAAACTACCTAAGAAGTACCGAGACATTTGCGAGGAAATCAAAAATGGCTCCTATGAAAGTTTGTCGAAGCTGGAAGCTTTTGAAAAGAAGTTTCCGCACCAAAATCTTGCGGTAAGGGCCGGGGTGGAGTTTTTTGAGCGACAGTATGAGGCGGCGGTAAGTCATACTCTTCTTCTAATGCCTTTTTGGGATGAGTGGTATTATTCCAATGTGGCTAACGAATATATGATGGCTATGTGCTTTGCGGCAAAGAAAATCGGACGGGAAGCGGAAGTCATTCCGGCTCTTCATGAAGAACGAAGTCGCTTAATGGAAGCAGAGGAAGAGAAATGTCTTAAAGGCTCTTGCCAACGCTATAATTATTGCGCGATTCTCCTGAACTATTTGCAGCAGGATATTTTACCGGAATCAAGAAGCAGAGATTATCAGCCGCCAAAAGTGCCGAAAATGGCTTCGGAATTGATAGCAGAAGGAAAGCTGAATCCCGAAAAAGACTTTGATAAGATGAAGCTTTTGAATTTACTTTTTATGAAGGGCAGTCCAGAGGATACAGTGGACTATTATGAAAGAATCAAGGACTTAAATCTTGGAGAATTGTATTATGAGCAAGCCTGCATTTGTTATGGGTATCTTGGGCAAAAAGACAAGGTATTGGAAGTGATAGAGCGCTGGGCAAAAAGTAAGCTTTGGGATGTGGCCAGTCCTACGCAGGTTCGTCCCATGAGCTTCTTTATGTATCCCTTTATGCATGAATATTTGGAGAATGAAGAGAGTTTAAAAAGAATTAGAGAAGCTATCTTCGGATAAAGATTAGGAAGGAAAAGGATGAAAGAAAAAACCGTCAGAGTGATCAAAATCGGTAAGAAAGCTCTGTATGAATTTCTCTATGAAAATATCATCTCACAGGAAGAAAGTCTTTTGCAAGTGCCTGCTACAGAAGTGATGAATCACTTTGCCATAGACTGGGAAAAGGGAGAGTTTATTTTCATGGCACATCAGGCGGAAGATGCGGATGGAGAATTGATTTCGCTCCCGAAGGAAATTCAGCTGGAAATACTGTTGAAAGCTTTGCCGGAAACGGCTGAATCTCTACTGGAACGAGGGAAGGTCTATCGAGATTATAGTTTTGAGGAATTAAAAGAGCTTTGCGGAGAAAACGAAGATAACGACGGAAAGTGAGTGTTTTATGAAATATAGGGATTGGAATGAAATGCAGCGGAAGCTTGAAGCGTTATATGTTTTGGATAACGCTTTGACAGATCCTTCCGAAGAGTATCTCCGCTTAATTCGAAAGACAGAAGACGGGGAAAAGCTTTATTATCATATAGATAATGGTGCAGGTGATTCCTTATCCGTGATTTTTACGAAAAAGCTGGTGCTGGTGAAAGGCTTCGCACATGAAAATGCTCTGAACCTGTTTGAAAAGGAAAAAGAGGAGCAAAGCTTAGTGGAGCGGATCTATGCCGGACTTCCGGAGGAATATCAAAACCTCTTTTCGGCGGAGGAGAAAAGGGAAACGACTTTTTTCCTTTGGTATGATGGAGAACTACATCAAAATCCCTTAGCAGAAAAGGATGGTGGGCAGTGGCTATTAGCGTATGCCTTTGAAAGTTTCGAGAAATTCCGGGACTTTGCCAAAGACTATTATGAACAAGACTTTTCGGAGAGCTTACTCCGAAAATTATATGAAAAGGGAGAGCTTTCGGAGAAAGAGCTAGAGGAATTGATTTCCGACTAAGGCAATGCTCGGACCGTAAAAAAGAAGTGTTTTTTTACAGCCTTCAGTTATAATGGAAAACAGCAGAATCAAGATAGTATCAAAGAAGCTAAGTAACAGAATCAAAGATGGTATTAAAGAAGTGAAACCAATAAAATCAGAAAAGGATCAAAGAGAACAAAATTGTAGAATCAAAGGAGGTTTCAGACAATGAAGTTTTTAGAGGAAGCACGGGCGTATCAGGACAATATGATTGCTGACTTGCGAGAGCTGGTAAAGATTGAATCCGTGCGGGATGACGATGCGGCAACGAAGGAGGCTCCATTTGGCCCAAACATTGCAAAGTGCTTGGATAAGGCCTTGGAAATCGGTAAGCGAGACGGTTTTCAGGTGGAAAATGTCGATGGCCATGCCGGTGTAATTCAGTACGGGAATTTAGAGGAGTCGGTAGGCATACTGGGACACTTGGATGTTGTTCCTATCGGAGACGGTTGGCACTTTGACCCCTTGGCAGGAGAAATTAAGGACGGCTATATCATGGGAAGAGGGACCTGTGATGACAAGGGCCCTGCCATTGCAGCATATTACGCTATGAAGATTTTAAAGGATAAGGGCTATAAGCTAAAGCACAATATCCAGATGATTTTAGGTACCGATGAGGAAAATACCTCTGCCGGCATTCTTTACTATAAGAAGGTGCGTAAGAATCCTATTATGGGAATCGTACCGGATGCGGAGTTCCCCTGTATCTATGCGGAAAAGGGAATTTTGGACTTTAGTGCTGAAGGAAAAATCGATTCCTGCATAAAGTCTATGCAGTCCGGCACAGCTTTTAATGTAGTAATCGGTAAAGCGGATGTAATTGTGGATAAGCCGCTGGAAAAAGAGTATTTTGAGAAGTTCCTGCTTGCTAACGGACTAAGCGGAGAATGCCATCAGGATGAGGAAGGCGCGCATTATCATATCGACGGTAAGCCCTTCCATGCTTCTCGCCCTTACATGGGTGTGAATGCGGCGGTGAAGATGTTTGAATTTGTCGGAAGCTGTTATAACGATGCCTTCAGTTTAAATGCAGTGAAGCTGTTCAAGGATCCGTACGGTGTCGGCCTGAAGGTGGAGTATGACGGTGCCTATATGGGACCCTTAACCTTTAACTTAGGTAAGGCAAATATAGAAAATGCGAAGGTTTATTTTGCCTTGGACTACCGTTATCCGAATGAATGTGAAGGCAGTGATTTACTAAAAAGAAGTGCGGACATCATTCAGGAAGTCTTACATATTGATACGACCTTAGTAGACGATTCCAAGTGGCTTCTGAACAATCCGGACAGTGAACTCATTAAAACTTGTCTGAAGCACTACCGTGCCTTTAGCGGAGATACCTATACACCGCCTCTTCGTATCGGCGGAGGAACCTATGCGCGCAGCTTTGAGAATTTTGCCGCCTTCGGTCCGATTTTCCCGACAAGAGAATATGCATCATGGGTTGGCGCAGAGCACGAGGCGGACGAGGGATTTGAAATAGAGACGATGCTTCTGGCCTGTGCGATTTATGCTAATGTACTCTATGATTTAGCATGTGAAAAATAAGAGCATTTGAAAAGAAGGGGCTGTAAAAAATCAAAATATTTTTCTACGCAATATAGGTCTGAACTTGGGGCACGCTCTCGCTAACCTCGCCTGACTGAGCAGTGGTTTTGTGAACCACTGCTCACTTTGCTTCGCAAAGCAAATTCCTTCGGAAGTTGGTCTACATGAAAATCACAACTTTTCTACAGTCTTTTTTTCTACAGCTAACTATCCTCTTCCTCCCAGAACAGCTCATCCAATGTTTTCCCCAGTACATGACAAATGGCAAGGCAGAGGCGGATGGTAGGGTTATAGTCCCCTTTTTCTATGGCATTGATGGTTTGTCTGCTGACGCCTACCAGATCCGCCAGTTCCTGTTGGGACAGGTCTTTTCCCGCTCTAGCGGATTTTAAACGGAGATTCTTCATTTTCTACCTCACTCTTCGTCATTCTTCATTCGATTCTTCAGGAGCATGAGAATCAGGGCAATGGCAAAAAAGATACTGAGAAGGAGAGGAACCATAAAACGGCTACTGAGCCTTCCGTCAATCCACATTTTATCAGGAGAGCTATTATCAACGATATGCATGATGTTCAGTACACTGTATAGAGCCCATACGGTAACACCCATTCTTTTATTTTTTTACTGATAAGCCCCCAGAAGGCATCATGGAAAAGGCAGTATCCCATGAGGATTAGCCCCGAGAAAAGAAGAATGGCAAGAGGGATAATCCCGGCTTCCATATACTTTTCAATGGGCTCGGCAAAGGCAGCGTACAGCATGAGAAGCCCCATGGTGGTGAAAAAAGCGTATTGATAGCCCTTTCCACGGACGATTACCTGCCTTTCATCATAACAATCTTGTTTGTCCTTACTCAATCTGTTTCGAAAGAGAACTAGCAGTGTAACGGTAAAAAAACCTACAGCTATTCCTAAATTAAAATAATTCATCGAAAACTCCTTTCCTTGCTTTCTCACTTTTTTACGGAAAGCAATGTGTATTACAAAATGTCGTAAATAATTTACATAACCAATATACACCTTGTTTTTAATATGTCAAGTATATTTTACAAAAAGACATCAGATAGGAAACTATCTTTAGAAGTATCCGTCTTGATTTTCTTTACCGATCGTCCATTCTCCAAAAGTTCTGCTACAATGAAACTATTTAAGCAAAGGAACAGTACGAGTGAAGAACATAGGGCATTAATAAAAAAACAAAGTGAGGAGTAAGATGTTATTTTATTTTTCAGCTACCGGAAATACCAAGCATGTAGCAGAGAAAATTAAAGAGCCGCAGGAAGAAATGATATCTATTGAGGAAGCCTGCAAGGCAGAAAGCTATGCCTATACGGTAAGAGATGGAAGGTTTGGGATTTTAAGCCCTACCTATGCTTGGGGACTTCCCAGCATTGTTTATGCGTTCTTGGAAAAGTTGAAGCTTCAGTATGAAACAAAGCCGTACAGTTTTTATGTGGGAACCTTCGGAACGACAACGGGGGCAGCATCTTCGATTGCGGATAGTCTTTTAAAAGAAAAGGGTTTAGCCTTAGATGCGAAATTCGATATTCGTATGCCGGATACCTGGACTGTGATTTTTGACTTATCCAATGCGGAAAAAGTTAAAAACAGCTTAAAGCAAGCGGAAGAGGAAATCACTGAGCTTAAGGCATCGCTTTCCGGAAAGAAAAAAGGAAAAGAGATGGATTTCACGGTACCGGAATTTGTAGGAAGGGTGGCGAAAAAGATTTATGACGGCAAAATACGAAAGACAAAGAATCTTTCTGTGTCTGACGCCTGCATTGGCTGTACACTTTGCGCTAAGAAATGCCCGGTTCAGGCGATTGAAATGCAGAACAAAAAGCCGGTTTGGGTGAAGGAAGATTGCACTATGTGTCTAGGATGTCTTCACCGATGCCCGAAATATGCCATATATTACGGGGACGGCAAGGCGACCAACGCCCATGGACAATATACGTATCAAAAATACGCAGGAGAGAAGAGCATGTAAGCTCTTCTTTGTGCTTTGAATAAACTTTTTTGTATTCTAAACATATCTACGTACACCGGTGATTACTTTAATAATATCGGTTTCATGGTAAAAGTCACGGATCTTCTTAAGGTAGTTTTCACAAGGATACCAAGTCATATTATTCTCTCTTTCTAACTTATTAGTTCATAGTATATAATATCAAATACAGTACGAAATATTAAAATTAACGTTGGCGATTTTGTGAAAATGTAAAAAGCGCTAACGTTAAATCCGTAAAATCATTATATAGAATATTCCCGTACCGGCATGCGTTATAGTAAAAAAATTATACGAAAGGAAATAATATGACTACAAAAGAAAAATTACAAAAATATCAGGACTGGCTATTCAAATGCTCTGCTTATCAAATGGCCTTAAACATCATTGGTATTGATAAGCAGACGGTGGCGCCGGAGGCAGGGGCAAGCTATAGAGACGAGCGTTCCGCCTTTTTGGCAGGAGAGCTTTTTAGCTTGGAAACCGATTCGGAAATCGTGGCATTACTAAAGGATTTGCAGGAAGATCCTGAGGTGGACGCGGAAAATAAGCGGGCTATTCAGCTTTACTATAAGAAGGCGGAAGATACCCTTTGCATTCCTAAGGAGGAGTTTGTTGCTTTTAAAAAGCTCTGTGCGGAGTCCTTTGATGCTTGGCTTTTGGCAAAGTCCAAGGCGAATTATTCTCTCTTTGCCCCTTATCTGAAAAAGGTGATTGAGAGCCAGAAGAAGCTTTACGGCTATCGAAAGAGTGAAAAGAGTATTTATAATCAGATGCTGGATGACTTTGAGCCGGGGATGGATGAGGAAAAATATGATGCCTTCTTTGCCGCTTTAAAGGAAAGATTGGTGCCGCTCATTCAGAAGGTCACAAAGGCGAAACAGCTTCGGGAGGATTTTCTTACGCAGAGCTTCCCTGTGGAAGAACAGAAGAAGTTTATGGAAGGTCTTTTAGAGTACCTGCATTTTGATTCTTCCTGGGGCTATCAAAATGAATCCGAGCATCCCTTCACTTCCTGGACCTGTGAAAATGACTGCCGTACCACTACGAAATATCTCGAAAACAATGTGATTTCTGCCATTTTGTCTACAGTGCATGAGGTAGGGCATGCCTACTATGAGCACAATATCAACCCGAAGTATGACGGAATGATTTTATCCGAGGGAGTGTCTTCCGGTATGCATGAGTCCCAGTCCCGCCTTTGCGAAAATTATCTGGGAAGAACTTTGGCCTTTTGGAAATATCATTATCCTAAGCTGCAAAAGCATTTTCCAAAGCAACTGGGAGAGGTATCTTTAGAGGAATTTTATCAGGCAATCAATGTGTCCAAGCCTTCCTTTATCCGAACGGAAGCAGATGAATTGACCTATCCATTGCATGTCCTTATTCGTTATGAAATAGAGAAGGGCTTATTTAACGGAAGCATTTCTACAGAGGGACTGGATAAAACCTGGAATGCAAAGTACAAGGAATATTTGGGAGTAGAAGTACCAAACGATAAAGTAGGCATCTTACAGGATGTGCACTGGTCGGACGGAAGCTTCGGCTACTTCCCCACTTACGCTTTGGGAACTGCCTTTGCTGCCCAGTTTATGCACGCTATGCGGAAGGATCTCAATGTGGAGAAGCTTTTGGAAGAAAACCGTTTTGATGAAATCATGAATTGGTTGAAGGAACACATCCATACTTACGGTTTCCGCTATGAGGCACCGGAGCTGATGAAAATGGTGACGGGGGAAGAGTTCAATGTAAACTATTTCTTGGATTACATTGAGGAGAAGTACACGAAGCTGTATCAGCTGTAGGGGAGGAAATTTAAAGTTCGGTGTTTTCTAAGATGATGTTCAACATCTGACGAGGGGTAACTACATAAACTTTTTCAGGAAAATGCTTTATATTACCGGTGACAAGCCAAGCTTCTTCCGTTTTTCGTTGTTCCATTACCACCTCATAAAAAACTAAATCTTTCGGATCGGGAAGACTTACGGATAGCGGTTCCGCATCTATATAGAGACCATACAGACGAAAAGTCTGTATAATATCATCAATTAAGTCTTTTGGAAGATGGAATTTGGGGCGAGATAACACATCCCGGTATTCTGACTCGATATCGTAATTTAAAACCGGTGTAATGATACCGGAAAATACCATGTCGAGAATGTTACCGGGAACGGATTGATGCTTGAGCATTGCGGATACGAGTACATTGGTATCAATGACAGCAAAATATTTCATAAGATACTATTTCCGTGCTTCTGCAATTTCTGCGTTGATTTCATCTAAGGACATATCGGAAATACCATATTCTTCCGCAATTTTACTGGCTTTCTCCAAGGCATAAATTCCCGGAGAATACTCTTTTTCAAGGGTCATGCTAAACGGTATACCGTTTTCCTGATTTAACCTAGACATACACATCCTAAGATAGGCAGGAAGAGAAAGCCCCAGTTTTTCTAAGATTTGTATAGACTTTATCTTTTCCGTGTCTTCTGTTCGGAATTGAACCAGTGTACTTGCCATATTTTCGCCTCCATTCGTAGAGTTTATACTAAACATCTTCTTGTGTATCAGTATAGCAGACAGAGACCGGAAAAACAATCATACGATTACTAATGATTATAAATAATTACGATTTGATTTATTAACGAAAGATGAGTAAAGGAGATTTTTGTGGCACGCTTTATTGTTTTTGATGTGGAGACACCGAACCGAAAGAATAACCGAATGAGCGCCATTGGCATTACTGTGGTGGAAGAGGGGAAAATCAGTAAGGAATTTTATTCTCTGGTGAATCCCGAGGCGGACTTTGACTATTTCAATGTAAAGCTTACCGGAATCAGTAAGGCCAGTGTCAAGGATGCGCCCACCTTTCCGGAATTATGGCAGCAGATTGAGCCACTTTTTTCCGATGGAATGCTGGTGGCCCACAATGCTTCTTTTGATATGAATGTGCTGAAAAATTGTCTTTTGGACTATGAGATTGATTGGAAGCCCTATGCCCGCTATCTTTGCACGGTGAAAATGGGCAGAAGCCTCTTTCCCGATAGGAGCCATAAGTTAAATATGGTCTGCGAGCATTTCGGGATTCCGCTTAATCATCATAGGGCGGACAGTGATAGCCGTGCCTGTGCAGAGATTTTGCTTCGCTATCTGGAAGCAGGGGCAGAGGTGAAGAACTTTATACGGACTTGCTCGTTTAAGAAATAAGGAATGGAGTATTGCGTAAGTGTTGAGTAGAGTGCTGAACAAAGCAATGTGTAAGTACAGAGCAAAGTATTGGGTAAAGTATTAAATCAAGCATAATAGAGGTTTTGCAGAGAAGATATTATGAAGGACATTATCAAAGACATTATCAAAGATATTAGTAAAGGTGTTACTAAAGACGTAATCAAATACGTTATCATTAAAGAAGCTCTATCGGAGGAGGCAAGAAAAGCTTATGCATAGAGAAGAAATTACCTTGTGTAATCATAAACTAAGCTTATTTCAGGCGGAGAAAGAGGACTGCCCGCTGATTGTTTTTCACAGCTTTTCCGATGAGGGGGAGGCGGTGTATCAGGAGCTTCGGAAACAGAATGCAGCGGAGTACAATTTTCTATCCATTGCCATTCATGACTGGCAGAGGGAGATGTCTCCCTGGCCGGCTGCGGCGCTCTCGAAAGACGGAGAGGATTTTTCCGGAGGCGCGGATGTATATTTGGAAAGCCTACTGTCCGCTATTTTACCTTGGGCTACGGAAAGAATTCACGGAAAGGCGAGTTTTATAGGCATAGCCGGCTATTCTCTGGCGGGATTATTTGCCTTGTATGCCCTGTATAAGACGGATGTCTTTACCTGTGTAGCCAGCATGTCGGGCTCTCTGTGGTTTCCGGGGATCAAGGAATTTTGCAAAGAAAATGCGATGAAAATTCTGCCGGAAAAGCTTTATTTGTCTATTGGAGATAAAGAGTCTAAAACAAGACATCCCATTTTAAAAACCATGCAGGAAAACACCGAAGACTTGCTAAAATATTTTAAATCTATGGGAATAGAGACGACTTATGAAGTAAATCCGGGCAATCATTTTCAAGATGTAAATCTCCGTTGTGCAAAAGGGATTTTGGAGCTTTTGCAATAAATATGGATTTAAGGTATTATAGGAAGTCCGGTTGCTTTATCACTCGAAATAAACCGAGTACTTTGAGCGAGAGATGCATCTTGTCCGGTAGGGTAAAGGCGGTAAAAGCAGGAGTATAAATAGAAAAGTAGGAGTAGGAGGAAAAATGTTAAATAGTAAAGGTTTTGATTTATGGGCGGATGATTATGACAAATCAGTCGGGCTCTTGGAAGAAGAGAATCGTTATCCCTTTGCAGGGTACAAAAAGATTCTGGGGGATATTTACAAAATTATAATGGAAAAGCCGGATGCAGTAGTTTTGGACATTGGATTCGGAACAGGCACATTAACCACAAAGCTATATAAAAACGGATGCACTATTTACGGACAGGATTTTTCCTCAAGAATGATAGAGCTCGCGTATGAAAAGATGCCTGGTGCACATCTCTATCAGGGAGATTTTTCAAAGGGTTTAGCGGATGAACTGAAGCAAGAGTCCTTTGATTTTATTATTGCGACGTATTCTATTCATCACTTAGCGGATGCACAAAAGGTTGTTTTGCTAAAAGATTTGCTTGCACATCTTAAAGATGGCGGAAAGATTCTAATTGGAGATGTCGCTTTTTCGAATCGTAAGGCATTGGATCAATGCAAAAAAGAATATGCGGATGAATGGGATAATGATGAAATCTATTGCGTTGCGGATGAACTAAGAACAGAATTTCCGAATCTGATTTTTGAGAAGAGGACATTCTGCTCCGGCATACTGATATTAGCAGGAGAAAATTTTGCCTTATACGAAACCATTGGTCTTGAGGGAAAGTAGAAATGTCTGTAAGCAGTTTTATTCATGTAAACAAAGCGGAAAATAAGGATTTTGATTTAGAAAAATTCAATAGGGAAATAAACAAGAAGTATCCGGGGACAGAGATAGAGCAGAGTAGCAATGTGTCATTTTCCTATGATCTTTGTTGGGAAAATTATGAGGAGCCTTATCAGTTTACCCTACGAATGGATAAAAAAAGAACCACCTTTGCCATAGAGTATTTTAATTCCGAGAATAGAATGAGGGATTATGCAAGCTTTATTGTATGGCTCAGCCTGTTTTTGAATCAAGGACAGGAATTGATTCTATGTGATGAAAATAATGAGGACACTCTGATGCTTTCTGCGAATACCTCCGTGGAAGATATTGAGGAGTGGTTAGGACAATTAGGGCTATAAGGATGGGAGATAGAGATGGATTTTACGCAGGATAGGAAAAGTAATATTCTTTTTGGTTTGCATGATAGCAGGATAAAGAAGATTCATTTTCAAAACGGTGTTTTAACCTTAGAACCGCATAAACTCTTTCAATATACGGAAGAGGGGGAAAAAGTATATTCCGGAAAACTTGTGTTTTTTGATACAGATTTAGAGGAATGTAATATTTTGATATTTGATAGGACTGTATATGAGGGGGAATTTTCCGGAAAAGCCATCGGATTAAAAGAATATATGAAAGAATATGCCCATGCAGAATTTGAAATCTTAACAGAAGGATACTTCGGCTATAGTACAACATATACAGGCTGGCTTTGGGAGAAAGGAAAAGAACCTGTATCGGCTATCCTGTATATTTGGAATTCAGGGGATATGGTTTATAGAATTGATTGCTAAATTGGAACGTGTGAGGATGGGATAATACGGTGAATGAGAAAAATAATGAGATAATTTTATTTGAAACAAATAATCAAGAAGTTAAGTTGTCAGTTTCTCTGGAAAATGAGACAGTATGGCTGAGTTCTAATCAAATGGCATTACTTCTTTGATAGAGATGAAAAAACGGTTCGTAAACATGTTAATAATGTTTTTAAGGAAAATGAATTAGACAAAGAAAACAACACGCAAAAAATGCGTGTTGATGGATGTAAGCGGATTGCAGCATCCATTTTTTTGGAATTTCTAGGGAGAAATGACGCATTATTCCGGAATGAAGAAAAGGTAATTAGCGATGGAGCTTTAGTGGCAATCACACTTATGATTGCAGAGTCTAAGCCGGAGGAAAAAGACATAATGACTACTTTGGTTATGAATCTATTGAAGATGTAGATAACTTTGAATTCATAGGAGGTAACGATGAACAAGATTACTTGTATTTGTTTAGGTGTGAAAGATATGGAAAGGTCAATAAAGTTTTATAGAGATGGTTTAGGATATAAGACTGATTGCAGAGAAAATAATCCGTCAGTATGCTTTTTTGATACTCCGGGAACAAAGTTTGAACTATTTCCTTTGGAACAATTAGCAAAAGATATTGATGAAAATAATCCACCAAAAGGGAATGGATTTTCAGGAATTACATTAGCCTACAATGTTGAACATAAAGAAGATGTAGAGACTGTAATTGCATTAGTAAGAAAAGCAGGTGGAAAAATTGTAAAAGAGCCACAGGAAGTTTTTTGGGGTGGATATCACGCATATTTTTCGGATTTAGATGGATACTATTGGGAAGTTTCATGGGGACCGAATTTTCAATTTGATGAAAATGGATTGCTAAAATTTTGAGGATAAATAGGGAAAGAGTATGTCATAAAGTAAGGAATATTTGATTTTGAAGGAGGTAATCATAGTGAATGAATTTAATGAATTTGTTCGTGAGATTTTTTCCGCAGCAGGTGATATTGTCATAAGATCCATGATGGGCGGATACCTTATATATTTTAACGGTAAGCTGATAGGTGACATTTGCGATAATGAACTATTTTTAAAGAGAACGCCGACATCGGACAAACTTCTTGCAGACTCAGAATTGCGTTATCCGTATGAGGGTTCAAAGACATTGATGTATGCATTCGACAGATTTGAGGATATGGATTTGATTACTGAACTACTGAAAGGTATGTATGCGGAACTGCCAGAAAAGAAATCCAAGAAAGCTAAATGAGACAAACAAGCTTCAGTTTGTTGAGCTTAGCAAGGTATAAGTTTCTATGAGATGAAACCTATAAAACTTGTACAGATATTGTAGGGTAGGAAAAGAACTCTTCCTCTATACTAAAATAAACCGAAAGAAAGGAGGGATTGAAATGAATATTATCAAGTCATTTAACAATACGATTGATTATCTTGAAACAGTTCTTGATGATGAGATTGACGAAAAGAAAGTAACTCAGCTATCCGGATACTCTTATTCTATGTTCAGCAGATTGTTCTCTATTCTAACCGGAACAACGCTATCAGAATATATAAGAAGCAGAAAATTGACGGAAGCAGCCGTTATATTAAGAGATACGGACGAAAAAATTATTGATGTTGCTTTCAAATTTGGATATGAGTCATCAGATTCATTTGGAACAGCTTTTAAAAATTTTCATGGATTTACTCCTTCTGAGGTAAGAAATGGAAAACCATTCAAATTAGTATCACGAGTGCAATTAGCACTAAGTGTAAGAGGAGGAAGAAGCATGAACATTACAATTCAAAAGAAACAAGCATTTACGGTTGCAGGGGTAAATGAACAAAGCATCAATTCATCATTATGTCCGAATGTCTGGGATAAACTGTATGAAAAATATAGCCATGATGAACTTGCAAGTTTGGGAAGCGGTCAAAGTATGGGCGTTTGCCATGATGTGGAAAATCCAAGCACAATAAACTATATGGCAGGCTATATTGTTACAGATGTAGACAAAGCAAGAAGTATGGGATTAGATGTTTTGGAAGTGGAAGAAGCAGAGTATGCAGTTGTGGAGTTAATAGGAAGTGTTCCGGATTGCATTCATAACGGGTGGAAATATGCGATGGAAGTCTTTTTCCCTGAGCATGGCTATGTTCATTCAGGAAAACCTGACTTTGAATATTATTATGAAGGTGATATGCACAGCAATGATTATAAAATGGAGCTGTGGATTCCGATAAATAAAGCTTAAAAAACAGGTTTGTAAAATAAAAGAGATTCCATTTCAAGAGGATTGGGGAGATAGAAGAAGTATGCTGAACATCAGCCAACTGTCTACAAAGTATAGAATTAAAAAAATGGAGGAAGAGGATATCTCCAGGATTTTGAATCTGGAGAATGGCAATCTCCAATACTTTGCGTATTGCCCACCAAAGCCATGTAGGGAAACGGTGCTGAATGATTTAAAAGCCTTACCGGAGGGGAAAAGCCTTAAGGATAAATTCTATATCGGCTTTTTTGAAAATGACAGCTTAATTGCCATTATGGACTTTATTCGCTCCTTTCCAAAAGAAGATACGATTTTCATCGGCTTGTTTATGATGGACAGTAAAGAGTCCGGAAAAGGGAAAGGGAGCGCTATTATTACAGAGGCTTTAACGGCATGGAAAAGCGAAGGTTATGAAAAAGTAAGACTGGCCTATATGAAAGGAAATATGCAAAGTAGGAGCTTTTGGAGAAAATGTGGTTTTACGGAGACGGGCGTAGAAAAGGAAAATGAGCAGGGAATAGCGGTCATTATGGAAAGAATAATGTGATGGGATAAACCTGTATTTAGTAAACTATTCATGATTACATAAGAAGAGCAAGAAAAATGATTTTCAAGTATAGCTGAGGCTGAATCTATCATTTAGAGGTAAAAGTAATGGAGGGAATTTAAATGGGATTTAGGATATTCATGCTAATCGTAGTTTTACTTATTCCGTTCACTATGCTTTTCTTTGGCTGGCTACTTTTCAGGAGAACACCGAAAGAAATCAATTATGCATTCGGATACCGAACAAAAAGGTCCATGAGGAATGAAGAAAAATGGAAGTTTGCGAATCAATATTTTGGGAAAGCATGGTATCTTTGCGGACTGCTTTCAGCACCTCTCTCCGTGATTGCCATGGCCATTGTTTTTGAAAAGGGAACGGAGACAGTGGGGACTGTTGGCGGTATTATCACGATGATTCAGATGATTCCTTTAGTTGGCGCGATGATTCCAACAGAGATTGCATTGAAGAAAAACTTTGATGAAAACGGGAGAAGGAAATAAAGTTGGGATTTATTTTTTTGTATCTGTAACATTGGAAAATAATTTATTTTCACCTGAAAGTTGCATATAATGAGACTATGAGGTGAAAATATGATAAAAACAACAGCAATGCTCCTAGAGGAATTAAGTGAATACGGTTCTCCAAAGTCTAAGCTCTCCCGTATGGCTAAGAGTGGTGAGTACTTCCCTATTACAAAAGGAATTTATGAAACAAACCGGCATACTTCGGCTTACTTACTCGCGGGCAGCATTTACGGTCCTTCCTACATTTCCTCTTGGCATCCGTTTGTTGCAAGAAGGAGACTACTTTTATCGGATTGCTGAAGTAGAAAAGGCCTTATGCGATCAGCTTTATACTGTGCCTCCTTTGCCAAATACAAAGGAGCTTTTTTTGCATTTAACAGAAAACTTACGCATTGAAGAATCAGAGCTGAAAAAGCTGGATACCCTTAAGATATGTGAGTATAGTGCGGCGTATCATTCAAGCAATATTAAAAAGTTGTGTTCCCTTCTTAGGAGGCTTTAAGATGAGTGTTGTGATTGAACAAATATTGAAAAACTATCATGTGGATTTTGAATTTTTAACAGAAGGATACTTCGGCTATAGTACAACCTATACAGGCTGGCTTTGGGAGAAAGGAAAAGAACCTGTATCGGCTATACTGTATATTTGGAATTCAGGGGATATGGTTTATAGAATTGATTGTTAAATTTGGGTTTGTGGGAGTGATTGGTGTATGAGGAAAGCAGTATTTATCTTAATGTTGATTCTATGTATCGCGATCAATGTATTTACTTTATGGCTTATCTTACCTGATTTTTTCTTTCCAAAAAGAAGCGTATATGTTACAAAACAAGACGACTATATCGTGGAAATAGTAAAAGAATATTTTCGTATAGAATATGATATTAGTAAGATTGTCTATCAGCAAAGCTTTCCGAATGGCTATTCTTTGGATATCTATGATGTAGTCGGAGAGACGGATAAGGAATTTGATGATACGCTTAGTGTTGCTGAAAGTAATGAAATACAAGAATATTTTTTAAATTTAAAGCCGGATTCATCCAAATATTTGAGGCTGTTGGAAGCAGAACTCATAATTGAATTCTTTGTAATTACAGTAATTATTATTGCTAATAGCAGAAAAAATCGAAGAAAATCGGATACCGAACAAAAAGCTCAATGATGAATGAGGAAACATGGAAGTTTTTGAATTAATATTTGTGGAAAGTATGGTATCTTTTTGGATTGCTTTCAGTGCCTCTCTCCGTTATGGCTATAGCCCTTGTACTTGGAAAAGGAACAGAGAGCGTGCTCTTTAGAGTGAGGGATGCTTATTGACCTTTAGATCAATAAGATGAGAAGTCCAGGAAAGATAAATTTGAACTTGTGAGGATGGGATAATACAGTGAATGAGAAAAATAATGAGATAAAGAAAACAACACGCAAAAAATGCGTGTTGTTGGATGTAATCGGATTGCAGCATCCATTTTTTTGGAATTTCTAGGGAGAAATGACGCATCATTCCGGAATAAAGAAAAGGTAATTAGCGATGGAGCTTTAGTGGCAATTACACTTATGATTGCAGAGTTTAAGCCGGAGGAAAAAGACATAATGACTACTTTGGTTATGAATTTATTGAAGATGTAGATAAATTAGAATTTGGAGGGATGTTCAATTGATGATAATTGATAAAAAAGAAGATTTGTTAAGATGTATCAGGAATGAACTTGTACCTGAAAATCCAAAAGTGAAGCACACTGGAATTAAAGGGTTGTTAGAATATAGATTAAATAATAACATTAGTCATCCAGATTCAATATATAAAGGATATGACAAGCATAAATGTAAATATTATGGAGAATCAAAAACTTCTGATTATTTCAGAGCAATATACAACATTGATCCATTTAAGATTGGAAGTAGCGATACAATTTTTAATTGCTGGTCATTTGCTAGCAGATTTTTTAACGGAGTAGTGGGATATACTGTTTCTGAAAAAGATGTCTTATTTGAGTTAGAAAAATATTTTATTGCTTACGATTCGATAAAATTAAAATTAGATAAGTTAGCAGACTATCATCACTGTTTATCTAATTTTATGCCAGCTCCTAAAGGATTTAATGGGTATAGCTTTATAGATAACAGAACTAATAAAAAATATGAGCAAGATGGGAAAGGGAATTATTACAGAGATAATGATTTTCCTGATATTTTCTACAAAAGAGCAAAAAATGATGACAAACTATATCAGTATTATCGATGGATTAATAAAAATATGGATTCATTTTGTTTAGATTTTTTCAAAAAATTTGAATCCTATCTATCAGATTGTGAAGCGAATCATCCAGTTGATGTAAACAATGAGAAAGACTTAGAAAATTTCGAGAAGGGATTAGATAATGCTATAAAATGCATAGAAATAAGAGCAGAAGAGTTGTTTCGGAAAATGAAATCTCTATAAATCCCAGTTTATAGATTTAAAAAATAAATTTGCCGGTTTGATAAATTTTATTTCCCACTCGTTTGGACTAATAAATAATGAATAGATGAATAATTAATATTTAGAGGAGAATGCTGAAGATGATAATAAAAAATGAAATTCCTATACTTGAATATGACAATTTTTCTATAGAGGTAATTAAACCAAATCATGGTTGCGAGGAGTTGAAACTTCCGGAAAAGTGTGTGTTTGCTTTCTTAGGAGACTGCGTAGATGAATTCGCAATGAATAGTAATGCAATAATTGCCGAAGAATTTGAAAATTGCTGTAGAACTACAAATATATATGTGATTGAGTATAAAGGGCAAAGAATATGTCTTGTCCGTCCTAATATTGGTGCACCTGCGTCCGTACAGCTTTTGGACAGGCTGATTGCTTGTGGTTGTAAGAAAATAATTGCAACAGGTTCTTGTGGGGTTCTGAGGGATATAAAAGAAAATGCATTCCTTATTCCTACAAAAGCATTGAGAGATGAGGGAACATCATTCCATTATTTACCACCATCACGATATATTGAAATCGACCGGAAAATGATTGGTGAAATTAAGGATGTTTTTGAAAAATTAGACATACCATTTGAAGAGTGCATAACTTGGACAACAGATGGTTTTTTTAGGGAAACACGGGAAATGGTTCAGTATAGATTAAGTGAAGGCTGCTCTGCTGTCGAAATGGAATGTGCTGCACTTGCTGCGTGTTCACAAAAAAGAGGAGCATCATTTGGTCAATTCTTTTTTACTGCGGATTCGCTTGCAAGTGTTACTGAACATGATGAAAGGAATTGGGGAATTTCGTCACACTCTAGAGCATTACACCTTGCTTTGAATTTAATATGCAATATATAAAAAAGATACTCCATTTTATTGAGATAATAATTGAAGGAAAAATTGTAATTTTATCTATGTAAAAACTATGACAAATTAGAATCTGTTTAGTTCCTTAGAGTAATGTATGAGCATTGTGTATTGTCTGATGCTCTAAAATTGTTCTAAGACCTTATATAGAAAGTAAGAGAATATGGGTAAAAAAGTAGTAATTATTGGAGCAGGTGTTTCTGGCTTGAGTGCTGGAATATATGCATTGCAGGCTGGATATTCAGTAGAAATATACGAAAAAAACAAAATGCCCGGTGGTGAGTGTGCAGGGTGGAACAGACAAGGATATCATATAGATAATTGCATTCATTTTCTCGTTGGATGCAATAAGGATGAACAATTATATAAAATGTGGGAAAATCTAGGAGTTCTTTCTGATAGTTTGGAGATTTATCGTGAGCCATATTTTTATTGTATGGAAATGGACGGGGTAACACTACATTTGTGGAGAAATTTAGAGAAAGCAAGAAAAGAGTTTTTAGAACTTGCTCCGGAAGATACCAAAGAATTAAATTTGTTTTTTGACTGTGCTAAAAGCTTAGAGTGTATAAAGCCGCCATGTGATATTTCAATTGCTCATATGAACCTAATACAATTTATTAAACTAGGAATGAGTATGAAAGATGCTAATAAGGCTATAAAGGAATATGGAAAACAGTCTATGGAAGACTTTACAAATCGTTTTACAAATCATTACATTAGAGCGATTTTTAAAAATTACTTTAATAGAAACTTCATTGCCCTATCCTTTGTTGCATCGTATGCTTTTTATACAAGTAATACAGCAGCTATTCCAGAGGGAGGTTCTGTTGGCTTGGTTAGTAGAATGCTTGCGAAATTTGAATCTTTGGGTGGAAAACTACATTTAGGCGTTAATATTGAAAAAATAAATATTGCAGATAAGCAGGTTGTTAGTATTATTGGTAATAATGGAAAGGTTATCAACTCAGATAACTATATTTGGTGTGCAGACCCACATTCTCTTTTCTATGACTTAATTGATGAAGGATATTTGGATAAAAATCTTAGATACATGTATGAGAATCCGGAGGGTTATGTTTCTAATACAGGTTATCAGGTTGCATTTGGAATAGTTACTGAAGCGGATTTGAAATTACCTGAAGGAAGCATTATTTTTCCTTGTGACGAATATGATGTTGCAGGAGAAACACACAATTTTTGTGGAATGCGTGTTTATGATTATGATGAAACACTATTTCCTATGGGAAAGAGAGTTATTCAGTGTAATGTTTTACAAAATGCTGAAAATTATGCTTACTGGTTTGGGCTAAAAGATAATAAAGAGAAATATAATCAAGAAAAACAGCGAATTGCAGAAGAATTGAGATTAAGGGTTGAAAAAAAGTTCCCTCAGCTTGAGGGTAAACTTATCGTGCTTGGAACGTATTCTCCAGTTACATTCACAACTTGGTGTAATGCCTACAAAGGGGGATATATGAGCTTTAATCCACAGAAAGGTTATAAGAGTAAGTATGTTAAGAGCATTATCAAAGGTATAAACAATTTATACCTTGCAAGTCAATGGATTCAAACCGGTGGAGGGCTTCCTATAGCTGCAGCAAGTGGAAAGTTTGCCATAGATAATATGAAATCTCATAGATAAATTCAAGTTTGCTAGTATGGGTAAATTTGAATTTGAGGGGGTGTTTTTATGTCAACAATTAAAATTGAAAATCTCACTTTCTCATATTATGGCTATGTAAAACCTGTATTTGAAAATGTATCCTTTTCATTTGATACGAACTGGAAAACAGGGTTAATAGGAAGAAATGGAATTGGAAAATCAACACTATTTAAGCTACTTCTAAACCAAGAAGTTTATCAAGGTAAAATCAGCAAAAGCGTTGATTTTATTAAATTCCCACCCAATTTAAGTGATACTTCAAAATTAGGGATTGAGTTATATAAAGAACTAATATCAGATGAGGAAGAATGGAAATTATTTAGAGAACTTAATTTGCTAAATGTAGATGAGAGTCTTGTTTACAGAAAGTTTGAAACGCTTTCTAAAGGAGAACAAACAAAAATCCTTTTAGCTATTTTGTTTACAAGAGAAGATGGTTTTTTACTTATTGATGAACCAACAAACCACTTAGATATGGACGGAAGAAAAATTGTCAGTGAATATTTGAAAAGTAAAAAAGGTTTTTTGCTTATATCTCATGATAGAGATTTTTTAGATGGCTGTATCAATCATGTTATTTCTCTTAACAGGAATTCTATTGATGTCCAATCAGGAAATTTTACATCCTGGTATGAAAATAAATTGATGAAAGACCAATTTGAAATTAGTCAAAATGAGAAATTAAGAAAAGATATTAAACGATTAAAAGAAGCTGCAAGACAAAGTCATATTTGGTCTGATAAAATTGAAAATACTAAAAACGCTGTGAAAGTATCAGGTGTAAAACCGGACAAGGGACATATAGGTCATCAGTCAGCTAAGATGATGAAAAAATCTAAGAATTTGGAGCATAGACAAAATAAGGCAATAGAAGAAAAACAGAATTTACTAAAAGATATTGAAACAAAGGAAAGTCTGTTGTTGCATACGTTAGATTATCATAAAAATCCTCTAATATCGGTTAGAAATTTATCATTATGCTATGGAGAAAGGCAGATATTAAGCGATGTAAGTTTTGATATAAAGAGAGATGATATAGTGGCTATATATGGGGGGAATGGTAGTGGAAAATCAAGCTTGATTAAAATTTTATTAGGGTTACATCACGAGTATTCAGGTGATGTAAAATTAGCAAGTAATTTGAAAATATCGTATATTCCTCAAGATACATCTGATTTAACAGCTAGCCTAAATGAGTATATTGAAAGCCAAGGTGTTGATGAAACATTGTGCAAAACAATTCTCAGAAAATTAGATTTTGCAAGAGAATTATTTGAAACAGATATGAAGAACTATAGCGATGGACAAAAAAGAAGTTTTAATTGCCGTAAGCTTATCAAAGCCGGCTCATATATTTGTTTGGGACGAACCGTTAAATTATATAGATGTAATATCAAGAATACAGATTGAGGAAATTATAAAAGAAGCAAATCCTACACTCATATTTGTGGAACACGATAAGAGGTTTGTAGAAGATATAGCGAATAAAATAATACGACTATAAACTAAATAGCAAATTCCGATTTGTAGGGGAGAGTAAAATGTTAAAAATAAAAAATTTATATTTCAAGAGGATTGGGGGGACAGAAGAAGCTGCCTCATGTTCTTTAAAGCAGACCAAGAGGAAAGCGCCTCGTGGGCTGTAGACATTGGGTTTAAGCCCGGGGATTTTGAGGATTCCGGAAGCGGTATATATAGTTACTTCTGCTACATTTGAAAAGAAAAAAGAGGTTCGAAACAGCTTTTGGATCTTTCAGTTATCGAGATGTGCCTTCCAAGGCATTTCCTCTTGGTATTCGTTTAGTTCAATAAGATGAGAAGTCTAGGAAAGTTATGGAGGGTTGATTTATGGGTGACGTTATTCTTGAACAATTAGCACCGGATGATAGGGAGCAATTTATATTAGATAATCAGGAAGCATTTAATTATGGTGCAATGGTAGAGTTTGGCCTTAGAGATAACCGCTTCGAAGAAGATGGACAAATTATTTCAAGAAAAACAATTGAACGTTCTATTGATGATGGAAAGGCGTATCGTATCATATACAATAATAAAAAAGTCGGTGGAATTGTAATAAATGTTAATGGTGAAAAAGGCGAATTAGATTTGCTGTTCGTTGCTCCAAATGTTCACGGTAAGGGCATTGGTTATGCTGCATGGTGTGAGATTGAAAAAATGTATCCTCAAGTAAAAGTTTGGGAGACGGTAACCCCATATATTGAACAACGCAATATTCATTTTTATGTAAACAGATGTGGCTTTCACATTGTAGAGTTTTTTAATAAGTATCATCCCGATCCTAACGAAACAGACAGTATGGGCGAAGAAATTGACTCACAATTTCAAGATGGGATGTTTAGATTTGAGAAGAAAATAGATTAGCATATTAGAATTTGATGAGATAAATTAACTTTAGTTTTGTCTAGAATGACAAATCCCGGTTTGTAAGGAGCACAAGATGTTAAAAATAAAAGATTTTACATTTCAAGAGGATTGGGGAGGCAGAAGAAGCTGCCTCATGTTCTTTAAAGCAGACCAAGAGGAAAGCGCCTCGTGGGCTGTAGACATTGGGTTTAAGCCCGGGGAATTCGAGGGAAATGAGATTTCCCCTTCTATCTGTATCAATCCCATAGATACCGATAAGAGTGATGTAAAGGAATTGGTGGGGACTACATTTTCAGTAAAGACAGTAGAGGAAAGTGAAGAGCGTGAAGATTCCTTTTATATTTATGAAAATGAACCGCTAATTGAATACAGGATAGAAGTCTTAGATATAGTAGAGGCAAAAGCCCATATAAAATGCAATGGGGTGCTTATTCTTGACGGCTATGCGGAGCCATGGATAGAGGAAAAATTCGAAATAGATAGTTGGGTTCCGGTAATAGAATCCGTGCAGGATTGGGATAAGCTGGCCTTATGACGGAAGAAGCCATTCGGCGCTTAGCTGCTTTAAAAGAAGATTCCGGTAAGTATGTCAGAAAATCCGTGGGCAATGCTTTACGAGATATCAGTAAGAAGTTCCCGGATTTTATTCAGAAATGCTTTATTTTCACCTGATAGTTGCATATAATGAGACTATGAGGTGAAAATATGATAAAAACAACAGCAATGCTCCTAGAGGAGTTAAGTGAATACGGTTCTCCCAAGTCTAAGCTCTCCCGTATGGCTAAGAGTGGTGAGTGCTTCCCCATAACAAAAGGACTATATGAGACGAATCCACATACTCCGGCTTACTTACTTGCCGGCAGTATTTACGGACCTTCCTATATATCTTTTGAATATGCTTTGAGCTTCTATGGGCTGATTCCGGAAGCAGTATATACAGTTACTTCCGCCACATTTGAAAAGAAAAAGAAAAAGAAGTTTGAAACAGCTTTTGGAACTTTCAGTTATCGTGATGTGCCTTCCAAGGCATTTCCTCTTGGTATTCGTTTAATTCAAGAGGGAGAATATTTTTATAGGATTGCCGAGCCGGAAAAGGCTTTATGTGATCAACTTTATACCATTGCACCGGTGGGAAATACCAAGGAGCTTTTTCGGCTTTTAACAGAAAGTTTACGTATTGAAGAATCAGAACTGAAAAAGCTGGATGCCTCTAAGGTATGTGCGTATAGTGCAGCGTATCATACCACCAATATTAAAAAGTTGTACTCCCTTCTGAGGAGGATTTAATATGAACACAGTAATTGAAGAGATGCTGAAAAGCTATCAGGTGGATAATATATATGACAGAAAAAATGCCATGAAAGAAATTATGCAGGAAATTGTACTTTGTGGCTTATCCCGTGCTGGATTTTTTAAGGAAGCTGCATTTTATGGTGGGACTGCTTTAAGAATCTTTTATGGACTTGACCGTTTTTCGGAGGATTTGGATTTTTCTTTGGAGCAAATAAATTTAGATTTTGATTTATGCTCCTATTTTCCGGTGTTGGAAAAAGAAGTGAAGGCCTTTGGCTTGAATGTGGAAATCCAGGAAAAGGAAAAAACGAAAGATAGTAACATTCGATCCGCTTTTTTAAAGGGGAACACAAAAGAACATCTTTTGCTATTTTATGCAGATGAAAGACTTGTGGGAAGCGTGGCTAAAAATGAAGTGGTTAAAATCAAATTTGAGGTTGATACCAATCCACCCGCATTCGCTACCTATGAGCACAAATATCGCTTGTTACCTGTGCCTTATGAAATCCGCTTGTATGACATGCCTTCTTTGTTTGCCGGGAAAATCCATGCGGTAATCTGCCGTGGGTGGCAGAGTCGCATTAAGGGTAGAGATTTGTACGATTATATTTTTTATCTTTCCAAAGCTGTGACCGTCAATCAAAAGCATCTTAGAGCACGATTAATCGACAGCGGATATATTTCTGAAAATCAAGAATGTACATTAGAAGAGATTAAAACGATGCTAAAGAATCGTTTTGACAGTATTGACTTTTTGCAAGCCAGAAAGGATGTTGAGCCATTTATTCGCGATACTTCCGTTTTGGATATTTGGAGTTCGGACTTTTTTAAGCAGATTACGGAAGGATTGAAAGTACTATAAGACCATGCAAATTTCACTTTATAGCTAAGTCTGTTTTTTGATTAAGAAAAGGAATTGATTACTAAATATAAAACATGAGGTGAGAAAAGAAATGGAGTTAAATAAAAACAATGTTATTGAAAATGCTTATGATAAACTCTTTTTCACAGAAAAAAAGCAGACAAAGGATATACAAATATATTGCTTAAACAATGATACAGGAACGGGTGAAATGCGCTGCTATAATCTTTTGGAAGGAATTCAACTTTCTTACAATACTTTGAATATGCAAACTACTTATCAAAAAATAGAGCCTAAGGAGGGTATGTTACAGATTGATCATTGTTTAGAAGGTTGTTATGAATTTATTTTAGAAAATAACGAGCATGCCTTTTTAGGGAGAGGAGATTTAAGTATTGTTGATCTTGGCAAAGCTTCATTTAAAAAGTCGTGTATCCCTATGAAGAAATATGTTGGACTTTCACTTTTTATTGATATAAATGTGGCTCAAAAATCAATTGATCAATATTTTCCGTATGGAAATATTGATTTGCATAGATTACGAGACAGATTGTGTAAAAATGGAGTATCTTTGATTATACGTTCTCGTGATGGAATAAATCATATTATCAACGAATTGTATGAGGTAGATGAAAGAGTAAAACTTCCATACTCTATTATAAAAACGATAGAGTTACTTTTGTTTTTAAGCTTGATAGAATCAAAAGATACAGAACAGTTTTCATCATTTTCCGAACCAATATACAGAGCAACTCAAGAGTGTTATAAAATGATTATAGAAAATCCTTTTGAATGGCTGAAGATAAAAGATTTAGCGAAAAAGTTTGCGGTTTCCGAATCAAGTCTTAAAAATTGCTTTCAATGTATTTCGGGGCAATCGATAGGTGCTTTTATGAGGACAAACAGAATAAAAGAAGCAGCAATTCTTTTGCATAAAAAACCATACTTAAGTATAGGGGAACTTGCCAAGATGACCGGTTATGAAAATCAAAGCAAGTTTTCAAAGGCGTTTAAAAGTATTATGGGTAAAACTCCAAGTGAATTTAAGTGAGAGCAATTTGTCTTTTTGGAGTTAAAAAATACCCAATTGGTTATAGAGAACTCCTAACATTGCAGGTACACTTAACATAAATGGTGATGTAAGGCACTGGTACACCAGTGCCTTAATTTTTTTCATCAGGGTTAGTTGAAACTAATATAGAACTGGAATTTAGGAGGGAAGTTTATTATGAAGTTAAAAGACATTATTCAAATCACTGTATTTACAGTTATTGCTTTTGTTTTAGGTATGGCTGTATCAATGGGAACAGGAATGTTGGGAACCGTTTCTCTTTATGTTGCAAGCGGCTTTTCTGCCCTTGTAATTGCTCCACCCTTTGTTGTAATGGCAAAAAAATTAAGAAAAAACCTTCTGCTTTTATCTTTTTTATGTTGTTGTCTGTTTTTTGGTCACTGATGGGATACTGGCCGATGCTTATCATAAATTTAGTAGCAGGCATTGTGGCTGAACTTATCATAGGAAATTATGAAAGTGATAAACGAGTTGCAGTAGCTATTGCAACAGGAATGTTTATCATTTCAATGCATGCTATGACCTTTGTTAAAGTTTTAGGTCCTGAAAAATTAGTGGAAGTATTTACTGTTTTTTCTCCGGAGCAAGCTCAATATATGTACACATTTTTTACACCTAAAGCAATGTTGATTTCAATTATTGTAAATATTGTTTTGGTCACTTTGGCTGGTTTGTTCGGAATGTATATCAATAATAAATTTTTTGAAAAAAGAAAAGAGAAAGGGATACTTTGATGCAAAAAAACACAGTAAAAGAGACTTGCATAGTAAATAGTATAGTTTTGTTTATCCTCATCGTTTCATTTTCCATTACACTTTTTATTACTGATAAACTTGGCTATTACATTATGATGTCCGTTTCATTTATTTTGTTACTAACGCATTCAAAAAAAGCATTTCTTAGTATGTCTGTAAAGTACCTATTTCTTTTATTGCTTTTGCATTTGTTGGAGAAACTTCCTTATAGACTTGGAGTGGCATCTTTTATAGGTTTACTTTTAATTGGAATAAAACTTTTTCCTATTTTTGTTTTAGGTAGGATACTGATTTCTTTATCTCCACTTACAATAATGAGTTCCTTAAGGAAAATTGGAATTCCAAATGACTTTAACCTTAGTATTACTACGGGACTCAGATTTATGAGTGAGATGGAAATAAGGATTAAAGAAATACGAAATGGTATGAAAGTAAGGGGCTTAAGAATAAGCCTCGTACATCCTGTCCGTTCATTTGAACTTTATCTTATTCCATTGATGTATAAGTGTCTTCATGTAAGCGAAACTTTAACATCTTCCATTATTTCAAAAGGTGCAGAGTATGAAATAAAAAAACAAGTTACAATCCAACTAAATATAATATTTTTAGACTTGATTTGTTTGGTTGTTGCTTTTTATTTAGTATGGAGATTGTTTTAGATGCAGAGGATTGTGAATGAAAATTTTAGAAGTCAAAATCAACCAATTTAAGTATAAAAACAGCAAAGAGATTATCTTAAAAAATTTAAGTTTAAGTGTTGAGCCGGGTGAATTGATTGTTATAACAGGACTTTCAGGATGTGGAAAAACGACTTTGACAAGAATATTAAATGGCTTAATTCCCAATCACTATGAGGGTGATTTAGACGGAGAAGTAAAATTATTTGATAAAAATTTGCTGGATTACGAAAAAGGTGAGCTTGCAAAATATATCGGTAATGTATTTCAAAATCCATCGGATCAGTTTTTTGCTACCATTGCGGAAGAAGAAGTCGCCTTTGTCGGAGAAAACTTAGGAATGCCCCTTGAGGAATTAAAGCAAAAAACAAAAGAAGCCTTTGAAAAAATGGGGATTTCTAATTTGATGGAAAAGAAACTTTCAGAACTTTCCGGCGGACAAAAACAAAAAGTGGCAATCGCTTCTACCTTGCTATATGATACCAAAATTATTTTCTTTGATGAGCCTTCCTCCAATTTGGATTATCAGGGGATTGTTCAGTTTAGAAACATTGTTTGTACTTTGAGAGAGATGGGAAAGACGGTTGTTATTGCGGAACATCGATTGTTTTTTTGAATGATTTATATGACCGCTTAATCTATATGAAAGACGGGACAATCGAAAGGATATTCTCTCGTGGGGAACTCAAAGAGGATGATTGCAAAAAATATGGATTGCGAGCAATCCGTTATCAGTCTCTGAAAGCACAAAACTCGGATGAAGAGCAAGAAAAGGTTGCCGAGATCGTAGATTTAAATATCAATATCGGGAAACAGGAACTCATAAAGAATCTTTCATTTGATCTTCATTATGGAGAAATTATGGCAATCATCGGGAAAAATGGAATCGGAAAAACAACGTTAGGAAGAACTTTAGCGGGTTTAATTAAAAATAAAGGGGAAATAAGCTATGGAAAAACAACGAAAGAAAGATTGAAGCAATCATACTATATGATGCAGGATGTGGATTATCAAATTTTCTTTGATACGGTGGAAAATGAACTGATTCCTAAAAATAAAGTGAAAGACAGGGAATACTTAAAAGAAGTCACTACCTATATTCATGCAATTGATTTGTGGGATAAAAAAATGGATCACCCGCAAGAACTTTCCGGTGGGCAAAAGCAAAGGCTTGCACTTGCCACTGCCTTTTTAAGTGAAAGAAAAATCATTATATTGGACGAGCCGACTTCAGGACTTGATTATAAGAGAATGAAAGAAATAGGAGCTATGATAAGGAAGTATGCCGCCAAGAGACCGGTGGTTATTATTACCCATGATTTAGAGCTTCTCTTTGAAGTGTGTAATACGGTGCTGATGCTGGATGACAAGACTTATAAAAAGATACCTGTAAAAGGAAATGAAAGTAAAATATCGGATTTCTTATTTGCTCCCATAAGATAAAAATTTTTGGTATAAGAGGAGGATTTGGATTATGAATTTAATCAAACAGTATGTAAAAGAATATAAGAACACTTACATTCAATCCGTTCTATTGGCAGTTTTAGGAGTGGTATCCGGTCTTGCCGCATATATCTTATTAGCAAAAATGATTGTAGGACTGATTGGAAAAAACACAGAATTCGGATTTTATTTGCAATACGGTCTTATGATATTAGCTGCAATAGTCTTGAAAGAAATCTTTGCGGCGGCTTCCACTTCCATATCGCATCAGGCAACGTTTTATTCCTTAAAAAAGATAAGGGAAGAAATTTCAACCAAACTGTTTCGGATGCCCCTTGGAAAGGTTATGAATATTTCTTCCGGTAAGCTCAAGAATATTATTGTGGATCAGGTGGATTCCATGGAAACAACCTTAGCACATATTATTCCTGAAATGACTGCCAATATCATCGGTCCGATTCTCTTGCTGATTTATATGTTTATTTTGGATTGGAGATTGGCACTTGTTTCCTTGATTCCTCTTGTGATTGGAATGTTCTGTATGAAATCGGTGATGGCATCTTATGGGAAAAAGTATCAGCAATCGGTGGAAATCAATCAGAAAATGAATAACGCAGTGGTGGAATACATTGGTGGAATTGAGGTCATCAAGATGTTCAATCAAAGCGAAACTTCCTACCAGAAATACAGTGAAGCAGTCCATGAAAATGCGGCATTTTATTATCATTGGATGAAAGAAACGATGATTGGTGTATCTGCATACAGAAAAATTTCACCTATGTCCTTGCTTACAATTCTGCCGTTAGGAGTGTATTTCTATTTAAATGGTTCCTTAACAATAGCGACTTTTATAACCATCATTGTACTTTCTTTTGGAACGGTGGAAAATATATTGACGGCGACCAATTATATGGATGATCTGTCCAGAATAGGAACGATTACAAAGGAAATCGGATTGATTTTGGATGCCCCTGATCTTGAGCATGGTAAAGGGAATGTTTCGCTATCCGGCAGTGATATTGAACTGAAAAATGTGGATTTTTCCTATACGGAAGATAAGAAAGTATTAGAAGGGGTCAGTTTGACGATTGGGGAAAATCAGGTAACGGCATTTGTCGGTCCGTCAGGAGGCGGAAAGTCAACCATTACGAAGCTGATCGCGGGTTTTTGGAATGCAGATGCCGGAGAAGTAATAATCGGGGGAAAAAACATCAAAGAGATTCCGCTGGAACAGTTATCCGAAACCATCTCTTATGTATCACAGGACAACTATCTATTTGATATGTCTGTCAGAGAAAATATAAGAATCGGAAAACCGTCGGCAAGTGATAAGGAAGTAGAGGAAATGGCAAAATTATCCGGTTGTGATGAATTTATCCGAGGGTTATCCGCCGGGTATGACACGATTGTGGGAGAAGGCGGAGGACATTTGTCCGGAGGAGAAAAGCAACGAATTTCTATCGCAAGAGCCATGCTGAAAAATGCACCGATTGTTATTTTAGATGAAGCCACCTCCTATATGGATACCGAAAACGAAAGCATTGTGCAGGAAGCCATCAGTAATTTGGTGAAAGGAAAAACATTAATTTTAATTGCACATAGGCTTAGAACCGTTGTCAATGCAGATAAAATATTTGTGGTCGAAAACGGGAAGATTGAAAGCTGTGGAAAGCATGAGGAACTTTTAGAAACGTCAAAAGTCTATTCCTCTTTGTGGAAAGCTGCGGGAAAGGAGGAGCGTTATGATTACAGTATTTAAGAAAATATGGAACTTTGCGGAAAAAGAACAGCCGAATATACGAAAGTCCATTATTGTCGGCTTCCTTTGTGCGGCGTTTAACGCAATGCAAATGGGCGGTGTGTATTATGTTCTCGTTAAAATATTTGACGAAACTCTTTCCGTGAAGGATATAGCCGTTGTTTTAGGGATTCTTCTTGTCAGCTTAGTCGGAAAGATTATCACGCAATATATATCTCAGCTGGAGCAAACGCATGCCGGCTATTTTATGGCGGCGGATAAAAGAATCCGTATCGGAAACAAGCTGAAAAGAGTACCGATGGGATTTTTCAGTGAATTCAGTTTAGGAAAGATTACAACAATGAGTACCACCACCCTCAGCCAGATTGAAATGCAGGTACCGATGTTGCTAGTGCTTGTTTTAGGCGGATTACTCAATACTTTCGTCTTTGCCTTAGCCTTATTTTATTTGCACATAATGGTAGGAATTACCGCATTTTTGGGTATCCTTGCATTTTTTATTGTCACCTATTTTATGGAAAAAAAGTCAAGAGAAAATGCAAGCGAAATCGGTATTGCTCAAACACATTTGACAAAACAGGTACTGGAAACCGTACAAGGAATGCAGGTGATTAAATCATACAATTTAGGCGGCAAGAATAATAAAGAACTGAGTAATGCGTTTGAAGAAAACTGCAATATTACAATGAAACTGGAAAAAACCATGACGCCGTATATCGCCTTGCAGCGAATTGTTCTTGGAATCAGTATTGCCGCTATTATTATTTTATCTGCCAAGTATTACATTGAAGGAGATATGCTTTTGGCAGATGCGATTATGTCTATGATTGCCGGCTTTATTATTTTTGAAGGAATTAAAGCGGCAGGAAGCTCTATGGCAATACTGAGAATTGCGGAAAACTCCATCGACAGCTTGAAATATTTGGAAAAGATTCCGGAAATAAAAGAAGGAGCTGAAACAAGCCCAATTCGTCACCCGGATATTGAATTTAAAGATGTTTCTTTCGCTTATGATGAAAAGACAATTTTAGATCATATTTCCTGTGAGATGAAGAAGAACACCATGACCGCCATTGTCGGTCCGTCCGGAAGCGGAAAGACGACCTTTTGCAATCTGATTGCAAGATTTTGGGATGTAAACGCAGGAGAAATCTTAATGGGCGGCAAAAACATTAAAGAGTATACCCTGCCCAATCTGATGAGTCATATCGCTATGGTATTCCAGAATGTATATCTCTTTGAGGATACGATTGAAAATAATATCAAGTTCGGTGTGCCAAGTGCCACAAGAGAAGAGGTCATAGAAGCTGCTAAAAAGGCGATGTGTCATGATTTTATAGAAGCCTTGCCAAATGGTTACGATACGTTGATTGGAGAAGGCGGAGCTACTCTTTCCGGAGGACAAAAACAGAGAATTTCCATTGCCAGAGCTATGTTAAAAGATGCCCCGATTGTCATTTTTGACGAAGCCACAGCAAATATTGATCCGGAAAATGAAGATAAGCTAAAGGCTGCCATTGAAGAACTGACAAAAAACAAAACCATTATTATGATTGCTCACAGGCTTTCTACCATACGAAACGCCGATCAGATTTTAGTTTTAAATAACGGGAAAATAGAACAACGAGGAAATCATGAAGG
This sequence comes from Oribacterium sp. oral taxon 108 str. F0425, assembly GCF_000214455.1. Lineage (NCBI taxonomy): Bacteria > Bacillati > Bacillota > Clostridia > Lachnospirales > Lachnospiraceae > Oribacterium > Oribacterium sp. oral taxon 108. The sequence continues at coordinate 369,310 of NZ_AFIH01000001.1, forward strand.
ACTGATGAAGCAGGGAGGTTTGTATAAAACCTTGATAAGCATGAAAAATAAAGCAACTATTTGGAAGATTGCCAATTAGTGTGAAGGAGAAGGTTAAAATGAAACTATTTCAAGCCGTCATTTCCTTTTTTATACTGGAACTCGGTGGAAATTTACAATTACTTGCTTTGAGCACGGTGGCAAAAGGAGGATTCACCGTGTTATTATAGACTTTGAAATTGAATTTGTTCGTGAAGCCTTTCCCGTAGCAGGTGATATTGCCATAAAATCCATGATGGGCGGATGTCTTGTATGGGACAGAAAGGAGTCTATAAGTGAGATTACTCATATTTGGTCCGGGAGTGATAGGCTCGCTGTATGCCTCGCTTTTTGCCGAAGCGGGTTTTGATACTACTGTTTATGCAAGAGGAGCCAGACTGGAAACGCTCAAGAAGAAGGGTCTGCTTTATTTGAAAAGAGAAAAAGTTACAAAAGCAAATGTTTCTGTTTTGTCTGAACTCAAGGATAATGACGAATATGATTTTATATTCTTGACAGTCAGAGAGAATCAGTTATATCAGGCACTTGAGGAACTGAAAACCAATAATAGCAAATGCATTGTAACAATGACAAATTCTATGGATGACTATAATGAATGGGAGAAGATTTGTGGGAAAGGCAAAATCCTTCCGGCATTTCCGGGCGCAGGAGGAAGGATTAAGGATGATATATTGGATGCCATGCTTACTCCGAAAATCATTCAACCGACTACTTTTGCAGAGATTTCCGGAATGAGAACGGATAGAGTAAGACGCCTTTCTTTGATTTTTAAGCAATCTTCTATTCCATATCATATAGTGAAAGATATGCACATTTGGCAGCTTTGTCATCTTGCAATGGTAGTTCCTATTGCAGATGCATATTATGAAGCGGATAATCCCGCAAAAGCCGGCTATGAACACAAGACTATGTGTAAGACAGCAAAAGTTCTAAAAAGAAACCTCCAACTTGTGAGGAAAACCTGTGGCAAGTTATCCCCATGGAAAATGAATATTTTTTGCTTGTGCCGCTACCGATATTGACTTGTATTATATCGTTTGTATATAGAAGTACTTTCGGCGAAAAGTTCATGTATCAACATTCGATAAACGCACCGGATGAAATGAGAGAATTACACAAGCAATTTTATGAGTACATGGAAAATGTTATAAATATAACTGAGGCTGAATCAATGCTTTAGAAGTAAAAGTAATGGAGGAATTTCAAATGGGATTCTGGATATTCATGCTAATTATGGTTTTACTTATTCCGTTAACCATGCTTTTCTTCGGTTGGCTACTTTTCAGGAAAACACCTAAAGAAATTAATTATGTATACGGATACCGAACAAAAAGGTCAATGATGAATGAGGAAACATGGAGATTTGCGAATCAATATTTTGGGAAAGCATGGTATCTTTAGAGAAGATAAACAGAATTGACGGAGCTTTTTGGGTGAGATTTGTCAGTGCAAAATAGAAAAGGGCAGAGCAAATCTCTTAAGGAGGTGAGTAGATTTGAAAGAATATATTGCCGCATTAGAACAGGAATTTTCTTCGATAGAAAATGGTTTCAAGACGGAAGAAAGTAGAGCTTTGCAGGATTTTCACTCCCATGATTTTGCTTATTGCAAGACTTTGGCATTTGCAGCTTTTCAATCTCCTGCTTATCAAGTGAGAATGTATGGGGTATTTCTTTTCGGCTACTTATCTGAAGATGAAGAAATCCTCCATTTTATGAAGGAAGAAGTTACGAAGGATGAGAACTGGAGAGTGCAGGAGATTTTAGCGAAGTCCTTTGATACCTATTGTAAAAAAATCGGAATGGAAAAAGCCCTTCCCACGATTTCGGAATGGCTACAAAGTCCTGAGCCGAACGCCCGAAGAGCCGTTACGGAAGGGCTAAGAATCTGGACAAGCAGAGCCTATTTTAAAGACCACCCGGAAGAAGCCATTCAGCGTTTAGCCGCTTTAAAAGAAGATCCCAGTGAATATGTCAGAAAATCCGTGGGCAATGCTTTACGAGATATCAGTAAGAAATTTCCGGATTTTATTCGAAAAGAAGTAGAGGCTTGGTCCTTAGATAGTAAAGAGATCAAACAGGTGTATCACTTGGCAAGTGAATTTATAAAGGATTAAAGACATTGTTCTGTTACTTGCCATAATTGGAACGGAGAAGTTGAGAAGGAGGTATACTAAATTGAATTCTAAGAGACTGGCAAAATTTCTTATCATTACATTCCTTATTTCTTGGATAGCATGGTGTGGGCTTGCTGCGTTAACAAGTCTCAATATTATTCCATTTTCCCATCCTTTAGGTACTATTCTGCATATTATAGGAGGCTTCGGACCAGCGATAGCAACTTTATTTGTATTGGAAGAAAAAAATACGATTAAATCTATAGTAAAATACATTTTTGAGCACAGAAAAAAATCATTGAACTATCTGTTTCTATTTTCTGTTTTTGAAGTACTGACAATAAGTTTATCTTCAAGAGAATTTAATGCTGCATTAAAGATGCATTTGATACCTTTAATTTTTCTACAAGCAACATTTATATATGGTGGTGAAGAAGAATTAGGTTGGAGAGGAGTTTTGCAGCCTTTATTAGAGAAACAATTGAATTTTCCGATATCCGCCATCATTACAGGTACAGTGTGGGGGATTTGGCATATACCGCTTTGGTTTATAAATGGCTCATCTCAACAAAATATGCCGTTTACCTTGTTTTTAGTATTAGCTATTATACTCAGTTTTTGGCTAGCAACAATTTACAAAAAAACGAAATGCATATTTGCTTGTAGTGTTTTTCATGGATTGACAAACACTCTTTTGTCTATGTTTATCATTAAATTGAATATTATACTTATAATAGGTGTTATTGCTATGCTTATATATTCAATATGTATATGGTATTACGGAGAAGCAAAATCATAATTCCCAGTTTGTAGGGGGAGAGAAAACGGAATGGACTTATGGGATCAGATCAAGAATAATACGGAACTTCATACTATGCTTATGCGAGAGTGTGATATTTGCTTTTACAAGCAGCTTCAGGAAATTCAGTTTATGGAGAATAATGAGAACTATTCTATGCAAGCTAAGGCATTTGCACATGATGCAAGTGGCGGAGAATTTGTGTTGTTACAGGATGAAAGTATTGGCTTTATCGGTAGTGAAGGAGAGGTAGGATAAGATTCGGGGGCGTTAGCGGAAGAACTGTCACTTCCGTTTCATCCGGAGCATTTGCAGGATGTGGCAATGCAGTTTTATAAAGCAGCGATAAGAGAGCCTTTATTTTCCTGCAAATATATGGACGGTACGGAGGAATATACTTGTGATTCCCTGCTTTCCGATACGGTAGGGATGTGGGTGAAAGAACTTAGCGGAATGACGAAAGAGGAGATGGAAAACAATCATGAACCTTTATAATTGGATACAGAAAGTGTTCTTTGAAACTTATGAAGAATGGCATATGAAAGACCCCAATTACGATAGAAATGGATTTCATATCATTGGAATTGATAATTCTCTAAAAGCGATGCATGACGGATATACCACTTATGCAGAGATAAGCCCGTCCCATGCCGTAAAGGGCTGTACGTCTATGAAAGCGGTAGTCGGGAAAAGCAAAGAGCTGGTCAATTTATATTTGAAAATAGAGGATAAAAAATATCTTATTTCCGACTTAAGCTACAGTGATGCTGTAAAGATTATGAGAGCGTTTGTAAAAAAGGAAGTTCTTCCTGATGAAAAGACGTATACGGAAGTGATAGGAAATGATGATGCAATCGTAAAATCCGCATTTGAAGAATTAACAAAGCTCCTGCTGGCAGACCCCCAAACAGCGAAGCGATTCTTAAAAAAACACAAGCATGAAAGTATGGAAGATATGGACCATGCCTGGGAAGAGCTTTTTTTCGCATTAGAGCGGAAAGGAAAGCTTATAGAACTGGATTGGAAAGCAAGGAAAGATAGCTTTATTCCTGCTGTGCGTAAATTAAGTGCCGGACTAAATCTCAATCCGAATGAGAAAATACTGAATGATGAAGAGGATATTCCAAGGTGGGGAAAGATTCTGAATGCCCAGTGGACAGAATATGTTTTGTCTGCTATGGATATAGGAAGTGACAGCTATGCGATGATGGTTCTTAGCAAGGAAGACTTTGAAAAAGCAAGGGAGCTGGCGAAAGTAATCTTGCATAGGATAGCAGTGATTGAAGAGATGTGAGAAGAGAGATGAAAAGAGAAGTCTGAGAAAAATTTGAGGTGTAAATAGACATGGAAACACTAAACAGCATCATTCAAAAAATGGAAGCCTGCATTCAAGATAATGACGATCTTGAAACCGTGATGATGGACTGCATGGAAGAAATTGAAGAAAACTATAATCAATTAGACTCCGTACAGCCCTTGCTCCGTCTGATGGAAAGGCATCCTTTGACAGATTTTGGAAGTCCCGGACCAATCGTCCATTTTGTGGAGAGATTTTATAAAAAAGGATATGAAGAAGAACTTCTTCTGTCAATAAAAAGAATGCCTACATTGCATACGGTTTGGATGCTAAATCGTCTTATCAATGGAACAGATCAGGCGGAAATCTATTTAGATATTCTGAACGGAATTTCTGAAAATGCATCCTGCGATAAGGAAATCAGAGAAGAGGCATTGCACTTCTTATCGATTCACTAAACTGTAATAGAAAAGGTGATAAATATTAACTTGGCAAAAATTTCAGCAAACGGTCAGATTACAGTGCCTGTAGAAGTGTGTTATGGAAGAAAGGTATAATGAATAATAAGTCGATAATGAAAGCATTTTTATTTCCAACATTGCTTCATATAACAGCAGTTGCAGTGCTGGTTGGAATTCTAAAAGAAAAAGGATATGGATTAGGCTACCATTCTTTTTGGGGGATGGTTTTTATTATCATTGGAGGTGTGTCGTCCGCCTTTTGGGGCGTATTTTATCAAATTAAATACAATGGGAAAAATCCTTTGTGTATAATAAAGGATTTTTTCAAGATAAAGCAGCCATTTAAAATCTATGCAATGGCAATTGTGTTTTTAATTATAGATTTTTGTTCTGTGGCAATAAGTAAGGGATTCAAAATTGAAAATGTATGGATTTCGATAGCTCTATTCTTTAAGGCCATTCTATTTGGCGGAATAGAAGAAATAGGATGGAGATATTCTTTCCAACCCTGTTTAGAGAAAAAGCTTTCCTATATCGTTGCGACGGTGATAACCTTTGTGTGCTGGGGAGTATGGCATTTTTTGTTCTTTTTTATTGATGGTAGCATTGTAACGGTTGATGTTCTTAATTTCTCGTTGGGACTATTCACAAACTGTTTCATACTATCGGCATTATTTGCCTATTCAAATAGTTTATGGATATGTGTAATGACACATGCACTAATAAATACATTATCTCAAATTAATTTCCATGATAATGTAATTATAGGGAATGCATCCAAAGTAATATGTATAGTTGTTGCTATTTTGTTAGTTCATGCGACAAAGAAGGCAAAATATAGCTTAATGAAGGATGACAATGCCTCTACAGGTGGCTGAGTGATCCTTCCGCCAAAAGTTCAGCGATTTGATAGGAGAACTATATCAAGAGCAAGGTTGCGGGAATCAACGCGTTATTATAAAAAACATGGATTATATTGAAAGCGAGGTGAATCGAGTGTTAATGAATTCGTCGGAGTATATCTCCATTGTTGAGAAGATTAAGAGTGAAATTACGAGTGCGCAGTATCGGGCAGCTGTTCATGTAAACGCAGATATGTTGCTCCTATATTATGACATCGGTTGTGTCATTAACGAGCACAAAACTTGGGGAAACAAATTTATTGATAACCTTGCGGCCGATATTCGTATGGCGTTCCCGGAAAGCAAAGGTTACTCTGTTCGCAATCTAAAGTATATGGCAAAATTTGCTGAGGCTTATCCCAATCGTGAATTTGTGCAACAGGTTGTTGCACAAATTCCATGGGGACATAATGTGGTATTGCTGGATAAAGTTTCTGATGCAAAAGAACGAGGATGGTATATCAAAAAATCAGCAGAAAATGGCTGGTCTCGCAATGTGCTGGTGCATCAAATCGAAAGCGGACTATATCAGCGGCAGGTGCTGGTTGATAAGGTTTCTAATTTTGAAAGTCGCTTGCCATCGCCGCAAAGTGAGTTGGCAACGCAGACCATGAAAGATCCGTATGTGTTCGACTTTATCCCATTCCGTGAGGAGATGTTGGAAAGAGATATTGAGCAGGCGCTTGTTCGTGATGTTACGAAGCTTCTTCTGGAACTTGGAACAGGATTTGCATTTTTAGGCAATCAGTATCATCTTAATGTCGGAGGCGATGATTTTTATATTGACCTATTGTTTTATAATCTGAACTTGCGGTGTTATGTAGTTATTGAGTTGAAGACCGGAGATTTCAAACCGGAATATGCCGGTCAGCTGAACTTCTACCTGTCTGCTGTAGATGGAATTCTAAAGAAAGAGGAAGACAATCCGTCCATCGGCTTACTGCTCTGCAAGAGTAAGAATAATTTGGTTGCGGAATACTCTCTAAAGGACATTTCAAAACCGATTGGCGTAAGTGAATATAAAGTCACCCGAAGCCTGCCGGATGCTCTGGAAGAGCAGTTGCCGTCGGTTGAAGATATTCAAAAGAGAATCAAGTAAATTATGCCTTGGAAACAAAAGGGTATTTTTCTATGAGTTCATTATCCAGTTCCATCATGTGAAGAAGCCGGCTGGATGAACCGGAAGGCTGGTTGATGCCGGCTTCCCATGCCTCTACAGTTTTAATGGAAACACCCATATAACTTGCAAAGTATTTTTGAGATAAACCGGTTGAGGTTCTGATTTTTTTTATATCATTCGCTTCGTATACTTTAAGCGGAATTACGGTGATCCGATGTCTTTTTAACGCAGGAGTCTCTTTTTTTGCGTCTTCCAGTGCTTCATTCAGCCCGGATAAAATGCTGTCGAATACGGGTTTTCTACTCATTATTTACCTCCCATAAGGTCTTTTTTAGCGTATCAATCATTTTTTTGATTAGATTTCGTTCTGCTTTAGAAAGATTGTCTTTTTCCTTCTTTCCATATACGGTAATCAGATATATCGTCTCTACGAAAATAAAATCCACGAAGCAAACTCTAGCTCCTCCGCTTTTTCCTTTTCTATCCAAAGAAATTCTGGCTTTTCGAAGTCCGCCGGTTCCTTTCATGATAGGATATTTTTCCGGATCTTCTAGAATGCTAAGTTCCAATAAGCGTAGGTCTTCATCATCAAAATCCAAGCTATCCCAGTTTTTGGAAAACTCATTGGTTTGAATAAATGTCCTTGTCATAGTATTGTCTCCTGATATAATATACCCTATTAAATAGGGTGTCAATGATTATTGAATTGCTTTAATGAAAAATAAAAAATTGAATCAAAAATGAGGAGTAGTATTTTGATAATGTATTAATAGATACAGAATATTGGGAATATGTAACGATAGTCATAGAAAAGCTATAGAAGATAAATAAGTGTATAGAATACATGGGAAATAAATAAAGTGCTTGAGTGGAATTATGTTTTAGAATTTTACTGGATTGCTTTTTCTGTTTTAAAGATTGGAGAGAATGCTTTCAGCTTATAGTTCTTTTCACGAGATATAAATAATATGCCTAAAGTATAGCACAAAACGAATCGAGTCAAAGAGATTTTTGCAGAAATTTGATACAATTTATTTAATTATTTTTTACTTCAAGGGACAAAGAAGGCAAAATATAGTTTAATGAAAGCTAACCATTCAAGTTGGTAGTAAGGAGGAAAAACATGAAAAAGTATATGGGAATCGCTTTAGCTTTTATTTTATTTTTGCCTTAACAGCTTGCGGAGCGAAGAAGGAAATCAGCTTGCCGGAAGCAAAGGACATAACGGAAATTGAAATCACGGAAAATCCTTCCGGAAATACTGTAAAAATTACGGAACAGGATGAAATAGCTAAAATTGTGAATGACATCAAAGAAAATACTAAAGATACAGGAGGGAAAAGTTATAATGAACACCCTGCAAACATTAAAAAATTTCTGGCTGTTAGCTTTTATTATAACAATACGGAAAGGAACTGGGAGGTCGTTTATCTATATGAAAATAGAAATAAGACCTATGCTGAACAACCCTATTCAGGGATTTGGAAGATCAAAAAAGAAGTATTTAAAGAGATTAGCGGTAAATTAAAGCAATAAAGGGACAATGTAAAAGGATTTTGACACACGTTATAAGTGATGTAAAAGCCATTTGCTGGACGACAGGGGGCATTTTCCCTAAAATAAAAATGCCAGGGAGGTGCAGTAGCATGGAGCATGATATTAGAAATAAAATCATTATCATACTTTCTTATCTATTGATTTGGGCACTTGCCATGATTGTGTTTTGGTTTTTTACAAGCGGAAGTGATGCTATGGGCTACAGCTTGATGTACCTTTGGATTATCCTTCCGGTAACAACATTTGTTGAGTCCGTGCTGATTGGGAAAAATGACTTTTTTGGAAAAGGAAAATGGGGATTTACTCTTTTCTTTGGCCTAATGTATATGCTGGCCGAATATGGAACATTTAAAATGGCAAACAATATTGCTTCCAATAAGCTGAATGCCCCGGACTTCGGAATGATTGTAGCCGGAGTGATAATCTCTGCAATCGGTATCTTGCTGGGTTCATTGTGGAAGAAGAAACACTAATTAAGGAGGTAGTTCCTTGCGTTATATCCTTTTCCTTCGAGCTGTCAATGTGGGTGGGAAAAATAAAGTTTCTATGACGGATTTAAAAGCCTTATTGGATAATGCAGGTTTTGAAAATCTTGATTCCTATATCAACAGCGGCAATCTGTTTTTCAGTAGTGCGGAAAGTCGTGAGGCTTGTATCTTAAAGATAAGAAAAGTCTTAGAAACAAACTACGATTTTTCAATTCCCTTTGCTTTACTTACGAAAGAGGAGTATTTGGAAGAACAGGCGGCATTACCGGCTTGGTGGGAAGAGGAGCTGGCAAGAAGAGATGTTTTGTTTTATTCCTGTGGTATGGATAAATCCGGAATTCTCCACTTTATAGAGAACTCTACATTTTACAATGAGAAAGTATATGTCGGGAAACAGGCAGTATTTTGGGGGAAAATGGATGAGGCGGAATATCTAAAAACCACCTACCATAAAAAACTCATGAAGCAGGATTTCTACAAGCAAATTACGATTCGAAACGGAAATACCTTTGATAAGATTGCTGAAATTTTGAGGAGCTCAGAATAAAAATAATAAGAACGAGACTTTCCGGAAAGCTTGAAAATGTTGTACCGGGTTAAGATATTCGGGAATCCTAGTGGGAAAACGATAATTAAGTAAAATTTATACGCCGGAGAATGTTTTTTGAAAACGCATTGAACTTTAGGGAACTTCCTACTACTGATTAGCATAGAAAAGTTCCCTAAAAAAGGCTCTAAAAAGATGCTGTGGAAGTATCAAGAATAATGAGTTGACAAAAAAACGAAATATTCAAAATATTATTAGAGAATGTATATTAGGTAGTATTATTCCTATAGATTCTATGCTTTATTACTTTATTTTGTCAGTTAATTTAAGGAGGGTATTTTGAGTCCGGAAATCTTTTCTTTTGTTATTTATATGATTCATGCTTGTGCAAATCGCTGGAGTAAGACAGCTGCAAAGGTATATATTGCTTTAAAACAGAGTGGCTGTCTTAATCATTACCTGGTTCCGAATTATGATATTTTACATACACAGAGTACTGATTTTGTTGTGCAAGATATTGAAGAATATCTTGCACAAAAAGAGGTGATAGTATGATAGTATTTCATGGTTCAAATCAGCGTGTAGAAAATCCTGACGTAAAACATAGCCTTCGGAATTTGGATTTTGGTTCCGGATTTTATGTGACTACGGTAAAAGAACAGGCAGAGAAGTGGGCAAAACGTAGAGCGGACTTAGTGACAGGAAGTCCGATTATTAATAGCTATGAGCTTAGTTTGGATAAAACAGATTTTAATGTGAAAGATTTCGGCGAGGATTTGAACTCTTGGATTGATTTTGTGTGTAATTGTCGTGAGGGGAAAAAGGATTATTTGCAATTTGACATTATTATTGGAAAAGTTGCAAATGATAAAGTTTTTCGAGTGGTTGATATGTATCATCAAGGGATATGGGATAAAGAAAGAGCGATAAAGGAAATTCGTGTTTATCCCAATTATGACCAGATTGCTTTTATTTCTCAAAGATCAATTGATGAACTTTTAGAATTTGTTTTAGCAGAGGAGTTAACACCATGACAGAGGAAGCTTTAGAGCAGTTTTATCAAGAAAGTCTTGAAGAAAGATTGATACAAAATATTGCAAAAGAGTTGCATTTATCTTTAGAAGAGGCGATGGACTGTTATTATAAGAGTAGGCTGGCAGGCATGATTCAGGAGGGAAAGGAAGGAGTGCAGTATCTGGATTATAGGGCTTTAACTGCGCTTTTTATGGAAATGGAGAAGGTATAAATTTCATTTACAGTCCACAAATAAGCTATTTGCAGGCGGTAATTTTGGTGTGGAAGCAGCTCTTTCGGCGATTATTGGATATATTACGGTTGCTTTGATGATAGGGGTTTTAGTAAAGAAGGAATTTAAAAAATGCGCACACAGAATCTAAATATGTGCGTATTTTTTGATTATTTTGAGATTATGAGTATAATAAAAATCAGATACATAGAAGAATATTGTGTGTTTGATATTTTGCGAAGCAGGTATATTGATGGATATTCAAAATCAAGTTAAAAATATAATCATTCAACAAGGCGGAATAGCCAAATCGGTTGATTTTGTCGCTGCCGGTATTTCCGCTATTCAAGTAGTATCTTTGTGCAATGTGGGCTTTCTTGAACGTGTTCGTCATGGGTATTACAGTCTTGCCAACCATGATACCGTTTCAGAAGAGCAGATGCTTGCCAAACTTTTTCCAAAGGGAATTGTCTGTGTTGAATCGGCACTCTTTCATTACGGATACTGTGATTTTACTCCTCGTAGATGGTCGATTGCCGTTCCTCGCTCTATGTCACGAACAAAGCTCGGAGACAACATTCTTCGCTTGCAAGTATATTATGTTCAGCAGGACATTTATGAGCTTGGCAAAATATATGATACTTTTAACGGAGTAATGCTGGCAGTATATGACCGTGAACGAACGCTCTGTGACTGCTTCAAATATCGCGCAAGGCTTGATACGGAGACTTTTAACAAAGCACTCAATGCATATGCAAATGATCCGGGAAAAAATCTGCAGAATCTTTCGATATACGCAAAGAGCTTGCATGTGTATAAAAAAGTGACAGAATTAATGGAGGTGTTGCTGAATGGCTGATATTTCCACATCTGTGCTCGCACGACTCAAAAATAAAGCAGCTGAAAGCGGTAGAAGCTATCAGCTCTGCCTGCAACTCTTCTGTCAGGAGGAGTTTCTGCGCAGACTGGAAAAGTCCAAATATGCAGAAAACCTTGTATTAAAAGGTGGTCTGTTCATCTATTCCCTCACGGAATTTGATAGCCGCGTTACCGTTGATGTTGATTTCTTGCTCAGGAGGATACCAAACACACCGGAACAACTCAAGGCCATATTGGAAGAAATCATAGTGACAGACACCGGCAACGATTTCATTACCTTTGAAATCAAGAATGTGGCTCCCATTGCGGTGGCAAAGAAATATGCCGGAATCGGTGCTTCCCTTGTGGCGAAGATCAAGAATACGAAAACTCCTTTTAGTATAGACTTCGGTGTCGGTGATGTAATCGTTCCGAAGCAGGAAAAGAGAAAGATACCGACGCAACTTGACGATTTTAACGCCCCAATGGTCAACACATATTCTTTGGAAACCACGATTGCTGAAAAACTTGACGCTATCCTTTCTCTGATGGAATTCTCCAGCCGGATGAAGGACTATTATGATCTTTATTACCTCGCAAATAAGTTTGATTTCGATGGCGCAACGCTGACGAAAGCACTGAATAAGACCTTTAAAAATCGTGAGCATCACTTTACTGTGGAGCAGTTCGAGCAGATTATGACCTTCGGTAGAGACGACACTATGCAGAAAAAGTGGAAAGCCTTCTGTCGAAAGATTGATACAAAGACCGATGATTTTATTACGGTGCTGAAAACGATAAGAAAATTCTTGTCAGAGCCATACAATGCAGCCGTAGAGAATAAAGAATTTGTTGAAACTTGGACTGCTTCCAACGGAAAGTGGAATTCAAACTGACTTTTCGGGAATAGGAAAATGGGTGTTTACCCTTTTCTTTAGCGCAATGTATAAGGTGGTTGAATATAGCCGTTTTATTCTTCAAAGCTTCCGGCCATATACTTGCGTCCCCAGTCCCGCATGGAATGGATAATGTCTGTAAGGGTTTTTCCTCTTTCCGTAAGGGAATATTCGGTTTTGGGCGGAACCACAGGGTAGACTTTCCTATGGATTATTCCGTCATGTTCTAATTCCTTAAGCTGCTGTGTCAACATTTTGGCGGTGGCTTGAGGAATATATTTTTGTAGCTCATGATATCGCAAGGTTCCATCGTGGATGAGATGGCAGAGGATAATCATTTTGTATTTTCCGCCGATCTGAGAGAGCGTTGCCTCTACAGGACAATGAAACAATTTTTCTGAATTTGAAATTTTTTTGTCATTTTTTTGCTCCAAATTCTTCCGGAAATTCACAGAAAAAGTCAATAAAATCAAGACTGTATTGTGGTTTCCCAAAAGTAAGTATATTACTGAAAAGTGAGTATATCACTAAAAAGTGCGTTCTTGCTGAAAATATACTAACTGTTTAGGATGACATAATCAAGTTGGTAAGAAAAAATGATATCCAACAGAGATGAACGCATAGAACAGAACAAAATATAGTAGGAAGAAAAGAGGGAAAAATCATGGATTTTATAACACTGGCAAAGAGTCGTTACTCTGTTCGTAATTATAGCGAGAGGCAGATAGAAAAAGATAAGCTGGATAAGATTTTAGAGGCGGCGCATATCGCACCCAGTGCCAGAAACAAGCAGTCTGCCAGAATTTATGTTGTGCAAAGTACGGAAGGAATTGAAAAGCTTCGTTCTCTTACCAGATGTGCGTACAATGCGCCAACGATTCTGATGATTGGCTATGAGGAGTCCGAGCAATATCGGAATGAAATGGAAGAGGGAATTCTTTCCGGTCAGCAGGATGCCTCTATTGTGGCATCTCATATGATGCTTGAGGCGGCAGAGCTGGGACTTGGTTCTGTATGGGTGGATGGGTTCCCTAATACCGAGACGGCAGAAGTGTTTCATTTGCCAAAGTCTGTAAAGCTGGTATGTCTGATGCCTGTAGGCTATGCGGCGGATGACGCAAAGCCGGCACCGATGCACGAGAAGTATAGACCGATTGAAGAAATGGTGAAGATACTATAGAGAAGAACTCCGGCAGAAGGCTTTTGTATGAAAATGGAGTGATTTTTAGACATCCGGAAAATAATCTGAAAATATCTTAAACAAAACAAGACTTTATGTGGCGACAAATCTAAAATGATACTTTAGATTTGTCGCTTTACTTTTACTGTGATGGCGACTATAATTAAGTCAAACTTTAGATTAGTCGGAGGATAGGCATGGCATATATTCAAAGAGCTATTTCGGATATTTTAAAAAGCAGGGTAAAAAACAGCAAATGTACATTGATTGTAGGGGCAAGACAGGTGGGAAAATCCACACTGGTAAAGCGGGAATTCCCTGAATTTAACCGAAGCAATTTTGATGATCGCTTAACCAGAGTGCAGGCCAAAGAGGAACCTAAGCTTTTCTTTTTGAACAACCCCTGTCCTTTGTTTATTGATGAAGTACAGAAGGAATCCTCCATTTTGGAAGAGATTAAATTAAAGGTGGATGATTCTGATGAAAGAGGACAATTTATCCTTTCCGGTTCTCAAAAACTGGAATTGATGAAGGGAGTAAGCGAATCTTTGGCAGGGAGAGTATCGGTCTATGAGTTATCCGGTTTATCCTTGCGGGAGCTTCATCAAATCCGTTTCAACCGTCCTTTTGTTCCCAAAGAAGAGTATATCAAAGAGCGGGAGAAGGAATTGAAAGACTATGACAATATTTGGGAAATCATTCATCGAGGTTCTTATCCGGAGCTTTATGATATAGAGAGGGACTGGCAGGAATTTTATTCCTCCTATGTTGCCACTTATTTGGAAAGAGATATCCATGAACTGATTGCTGCGGATAGTATTACATTTACAAAATTCCTGACGGCGGTTGCGGCAAGAACGGGGGAGATGCTGAATTATAAAAACATTGCGGGAGATGTTGGCGTAAGTGAACCGACTATAAAAAACTGGATTTCTATTCTGGAAAGAACGGGAATCGTCTTTCTTTTACAGGCTTACAGTGCAGGTGCTTTAAACAGAGCAATCAAAACGCCGAAGCTTTATTTTCGGGATACGGGCCTTGCTTGTTATTTGACCAGATGGTTAACTGCGGATGCTTTGAAAAATTCAGCAGTTGCCGGAAACATCTTTGAAACTTTTGTGGTGTCGGAAATTTTAAAATCCTATTCTAATGCAGGGAAAGACTACCGTTTTAATATCTTCTACTATAGAGGAAAGGATAAGAATACTTTCGGTGAAAATGAAATCGACTTAATCATTGAAGAGGATGGAATCTTGTATCCGGTGGAAATAAAAATGTCGGGCAATCCTAAGGCTTCCATGGGAGCTACAAATCAAGTACTGGATAAGATTCCGGATAGAAAAAGAGGTATGGGAATCATCCTATGCCTTATTGATAAAAAGACCTATCTCAGAGAGAATTTATTGGCGTTGCCGATTGCTTATGTCTAGTGTAGAGATTATTACAAGTGTCTCTTCTACTTTAGGGAACTTTTTACGAATAAGAAATACATAAAAGTTCCCTAAAGTAGACGCCGGAAGAGTAAATTCAGTGTGCTCCCCTCTACGCCGTAATCGATTGTTCGGCGTTCCACATGGCAGTATATTTACCGCCCAATGCCAAAAGTTTTTCATGGGTTCCGGACTCCACCACTTTTCCACCGGACAGCACGAGAATCTGATCCGCGTTTTTTATAATAGACAAGGTGTGCGCAATCATTACAACGGTCTTGTTTTCTTGCAGAAGACTTACAATTGCCTGTTTTACAGCGAATTCATTCTCAATGTCCAAAGAGGCGGTTGCCTCATCAAGAAGCAGAATCGGACTGTTTTTCAAAATGGCCCGGGCAATAGAAAGCCGCTGCCGTTCACCGCCGGAAAGTAGATTTCCATTTTCCCCGACGGGAGTATCATAGTCTTTTTCCATTTTGCGGATGAACGGGTCACAGTTCGCTTTTTGGCAGGCGGTTTCAATTTCTTCATCGGTAGCGGAAGGCTTTGCATGGCGTATATTTTCCCGAACTGTATCATTAAACAGGAAGGTGTCCTGATCCACCATGGAGATGCTATCCAGCACATCTTCCGCATTGATATTTCGGATAGATTGTCCTCCGATGGCAATTTCTCCGCTTTCCGGCTCATAATACTTCGCAATCAGATTCAGAATTGTTGATTTGCCCGAGCCGGAGTCTCCCACGATTGCGGTTAGCTTGCAATCCGGGATGGAGAAGCGCATTTCTTTTAGAACCACTTCTCCCTGCACATAAGAAAAGGATACATCGTGAAAGGAGATGTCGTGCTCTTTGGGAGAAAAAACAGCTTGGCTTTTCGCTTCTTCCTTTTCCGCCAACACGTTTTGAATATTTGCCTTGGATAGCAGAAGATTCCTGTAACTGAACAGATCGACCGAAATCGCAGCGATTAGACGAGCGAAAACCATTGGCATCATGCAAAGAAAGAGGAAAGTGATTGCGGGAATCTTCCCGGACTGCCAAGGGATGAATCCAATCCACATAACAATCGGAACAGTCAGCCAATTGACAATGTTAAAAGCGAAATTAACAGGTATTCCGTGTGCCTCATATTGATAACTGACGGTGCTGAATTTCCGTAGGACATCTGTTGTATTTCTGTTTTTTACACCGCCCATTCCATAGGAACGGAAGGTCCGGATTCCGTCAATGTACTCGACGATTTGTCCTACAGCTTCCGCCGTAACGGAATTCTTCTCCTTGCCGTACTTTTCCACAATTCGAAACGACAGACCCATTTCCGGAATGAGAAGTAGAAGAGAAAACAGCAGGAGGATTGCGGCCGGAAAATAGAGAACACAGATCAAAGCAAGTACGATTACGGACAGAACCCCGTTTTTTACAAGGGAGGCAAGTTTGTGCGTCAGAATCTGCTCATAACTGTTTACATCTGCCGTCATGATATGGATATATTGTCCTTCCTGTTTCTCCGTAAAAGAGGATAGCGGAACTCTCCTCAGCTTATCGCCGAGACCGAGACGGATATTTTTAGAAACTTCGGCACCCCCGATTTGGCTCTGTGTATAGCCGGTGCTGTAAATAGCAAGCCGTATCAGAAAGATTACGCCGACGAGGCAGGATATACGGGTGATGCTCCTTATATCGGCAGACCCGTCGTACAGCATTTTCAGTACCGCATAAAGGACAATGTAGTTGCTTCCTGACAGCAGTCCTTCCAGAACAGTCAATAGCAGACCGAGGTAAAACCGGGGATTCTTATGGAAAAGATCTTTGTCTCTCATCTTACGTCTCCTCCTTTCCCATAGCGGATATTTCTTGCCGCTTCATAGCTTTCCCAACTTTTCCGATAGGTTCTGTTTCGTAAAAGCAGTTCATCATGGGTTCCTATGTCGGAAATCGTGTGATTTTCTACTACCAGAACCCTGTCACACATACCGACAACACTAAGCCGATGGGCAATTATAATGACGGTTTTTCCTTCGCAGAGGTTCTTAATCGCCTTGTCAATCTCCATCTGATTTTCCGGATCCGCGGCACTTGTCGCTTCATCTAAAATCAGGATCGGTGCATTTTTTAAAATGGCCCTAGCGATGGCGATTCGTTGTTTTTCTCCACCCGAAAAGCGGGAACCATAACTTCCGACCTTTGTATCATATCCATCCGGAAGGGACATAATGAAATCATCAATCTGTGCTTTTCTTGCAGCTTCCCGCACCTCCGTAAGAGATGCGTGCCTCCCCATACGGATATTATCAAAGACAGAGTCACGGGTCAGAAAAGTCTTCTGAAAGACAAGAGAGATATGCTGAAGGAGCGTTTCATAGCGAATGCTTTTAACATTTTTCCCTCCGATCAAAACCTCTCCCTCGTCCACATCATGGAAACGGGCAATCAGTGCGGCAACTGTACTTTTCCCTGCTCCGGATGCGCCCACAACGGCAATCGTCTCGCCATCCCGGATGGACAGGTTGGCATTTTCCAGCACGTTTATTTTCCCGTCATAGGAAAAACGTACGTTTTTTAACCTGATATCATGGCTTTCGGGGAAATCGTCTCCCCCTTCAAAGGTAGGAAGCGCCAGTATTTCTTTGACTTTGCTCATGCCGCTAAATGCCTGTGCAAAATTCCCGGAAAGCTGTTGAAGCGGAAGCAGTTCCGTTAAATACAAGGATCCGATGTAGGAAAAGAGGAGAAATACACTTGCCGGGATAGAACCATGCAGGAAAAGTCTCCCGCCAAGAGGAACAAGGAGTAAAAGTCCGGACTCCAGAAGCAGGATAAACACGGCATATAGGGGAGCAGTCTTTTTCGCGATTTTATTCCATGCTCTGTTTTCGTCGAGAATGGCTTCTCTGAACTTCTTAAAGGATTTGCTGCCCATTCGGTATGCTTTAATGAGACGCATACCGCGGACATATTCGACCATGACGGAATTGAAGTCGGCGAGAGAAGCGTTGGTCTCCGGTAATAGGGCAGACATTTTTTGAAACACCGCCATCATTACCGGGATATCCAAAAAGAGAGGAATCAGGGAAATCAGTGCCAGCGGGATGTTCACGGTCATGAGGTACATAAAAATCACGACAGGACCGGTGAGATAACTGACAAGCTCCGGAATGTTATGGGCAAGACATAACTCCAGCTTCTCAATGTTCTCATTCAAGACCGTTTTGATTTCGCCTGTGCTCCGTTCGCTAACGTATCCGAGCGGCACTTTCGCGAGCTTTTCTATAATCATGCAGCGCACGCGAAACAGCGCATTGTACGCCCCTTTATGCGAGAGCACGCCGGACAGCCCCAAGAGAACCATGCGGAAAACAGTCGTGACACTTACGAGAACAATACAGTCCGTCAATCCGTTCCTTGTCAGCGTTCCGAGGAGGACGGCGTCCATCAGGTGATAAATACCGACATACGGTCCGATTACAAACAGTCCGCTCAAGAAGGCACAGAAAACGGAGGCAAATAAGTACCATTTGTCGCTGCCTGCCCATGTAAGAAGTAATTTTATCGGCTTTTCCCGGTTCTTATGCAAAGCAATTCCCTCCCTTATTTCCACTCTTCTTTTCCTCCAAGGCGGAAAAGAACAACTGCCTTATTTCTTCCTTATTCTTTGCACGGCATTGTAAATCGTAGTGTATTTTCCCATCGGAAAAAACAAGCATACGGCTACAAGTTCTGCAAAAAAATTCATAATCATGCGTCACAACAAATAGGATTTTCCCCTGTTCGGAGAGCTTACGGACAATTTTCGCAACCCTTTCCATGCTTTCATAATCGAGCCCGCTGGTAGGTTCGTCAAAGACAATCAACTCTTTTTTACAGATCTGTCCCACAGCGACGGCCAGTCTTTGCTTTTGTCCGCCGGAAAGGGTACCGGGATGCCGTTCGCTAAATGGGGTCAGTTCCAGCGCAGCCATCGTTTCTGCGACTAAATCGGCATCCGGGTTCTTTATTCCAAAGGAGCATTCGGCCTTTACGCTTTCTGCAAAAAGCTCATAATTCACATCCTGCATGACCATATAGGAGATTTTTTGCCGCGTCTTTTTTGAGAGGATTCTACCATCCCGGAGAAACTCCCCTTTTATTTCTTCATGTAATCCGCAAAGAGCCCGTGAAAATGTTGTTTTTCCTGCGCCGTTTTTCCCGACAAGGGCAATGACCTCACCTTGTGAAAACTTTTCGTTGATATTTTCCAGCACGTTTTTTTTCTTGTAGAAAAGAGAAACCTTCTTCAGCTCCAGCCTTGTTTCTTGCGCTTTCTCTGCGGTGATTAAGGGTAGCTCTTTTCGTAAGTCCGTCGTTCGAAGACCCATACTTCGGCGTTCTTCGTCTGAAAGGGTCAGGAACTCTTTCGCTGAGCAATCCTTTTTTATTCTCCCCTCATTCAGAACAATAATCCGGTCAGCGATATCCATGAGATAATATAGCCTGTGCTCGACTATTAAAATGGTCTTTCCCTGAGACTTCAGCATTTTAAGATGAGAACGTAAAGAAGCGACCGATTCCATATCCAGATTGGAGGACGGTTCATCCAAGAGGTACACAGAGGGATTCATGGCATATACGGAGGCAAAAGCAATCTGCTGCTTTTCTCCCCCTGAAAGGGAGAAAATATTTCTTCCGCGCAGATTTTCAATTTTCAGGTCTTTTGCTGCGGTCTCCACTTTTTCTACAATCCGTTCTCTTGGGAATGCCCGGTTTTCCAAACCGAAAGCAATCTCACTGTCTGTGTCTACATTAAAAAACTGCGTCCTGGGATTCTGAAATACCGAGCCGACAAGAGATGCCGTTTCATACAGGGGCATTTCCGATACGTTTCGCCCGTCAAGCAGAACTTCCCCACGAAGCTTCCCGGGATAAAAATGCGGAACAAGTCCATTTACGAGGCGTGTTATCGTGGTCTTTCCGCATCCGCTTTTTCCGGTGAGAAGGACGCATTCTCCGTCATGCACCGTCAAATGGATGTCCTGCAAATCCTCCGTTCTCTGTCCGGCTTCCTGCTCCCCGTGCGAGTCATACGAAAAAGATACATGCTGAAACGTAATCATAGGCTACACCATCCTTTCCCGGATAAAACCCAAAATAAGGATGAGTACTGCAAGAACTATGGCAACGAGGTCCCTCCCCCGGAACTGTATCGCAAGAAGGCAGGTACGGGGCTTTGGATTTTCTATCCCGCGTGTTACTGCGGCACAAGAGAGTTCTTCCGCTGTATTGGAAGCCGTCATCAATAAAGGAACATAAAGGCATTCCACCGTCATGGCCGGGTTTTTAAGCAATCCGAATAAGGATGGCGTTACATCTCTAAGCCGCATAGCGTCTTTGATATACCCCCAGTCTTCACGAACTGTGGGAATATAGCGAAGCATGACCGCGAGCGGAATAAGCACTTTCTTCGGTATATGTGCTTTGTTCATCGCAGTCAGGAACTCGTTCACCTTCGTTGTGGAAAGAATAATGCTCGAAAGGAAAGCACAGGGGTAGACCGTATAAAATAAGCCGAGCCAGGAGGTGAACACGGTGTAAAGTACCCCTTTTTCAAGCGATCGAATCCATAGCGTTAAGATATAGAAAGCGCCATAAAATGCCATGCAGAAAAGCGATCTGCGTACTTTCCCGCTTGCACAGCCGAATACGGTAATCGCAAAAACAAGCGCGCTCTCATACAGGAGAGAAGAGGCAATCGTCGCTGAAATCACGCATAGAATCAGCAGAACGATTTTTGTGCGGGGATCAAATTGCAGGCCGAATCGGTTTCCTGTATATGCACTCCGATTCATGCCGTGATTCCCGCTTTTGCAAAGTGTTTCTTTAACAGTTTGCTGCCAACAAGGCCGCTGAGAAGAGCGACGAAAACCGTGCCTGCCAGCATGGTCAGGAAAACCCGGTGGTTGACTGCGGATGTCATTGTGTCTAGATACTCTTTAGGTGTGCCTTTCTCCAACATCCGACTTACCCAGACCTTGGGATTTAAGAAATAGGCAATATAAGAACCGGTTCCGCCGAGACAGAAAACAATATAGGATAGAATGTTGATTCTTATACTTTTATATCGTGCGGTCCATGCCAGAAGATCCGCTGCTGCGCTTCCGACCAGATATCCGATGGTCATGCCGATATGCATGCCGGTCGCATAGCAGAAAATTGCCATCAAGAGTCCTGCGATAAAGATTGGCCCGGTTTTTGGCACTTTTGCAATCAGTAAAAGATATACCGGTCCGGCAAGAAGCGATGCGCCCACCGGAAAATAAAAGGTCAAAGCCGGGAACATGGCAAAGGGGCCTCCGCTCAAGGAGATACATACAAAAATGATGGCAGAAAAAATGCCGACCGTAATGAGGTCCTTGATTGTAAGGTTCTGTTTCTTGATCTTTCTTTTGCTTGTCATAAGAGATGCCTTCCCTTTAACCATACATATTGAAATGAAAGAGATGCTGTGGTAATACATTGTTAGATGTCGCTAATCGCAAAAACAGTATAAAAAATCAGGAGAAGCGAAACAATACAGTCGAGCATTGTTTGCCTGAACTGTACGAAATGATGTCCGATATGTATGATTTTGAGGGGATTCTATGGAAGTCAACGAATTTTACAGAGAATGGCTTACCCGCAGCGGTTTTGTTGAATGTGAATCTACACAGAACTTTAGCCCTGCCGGAAAATTGTATCTCGCGCCAAAGGAGCTGGCTTGTGGATATTACTGGGTCTACGGAGAAAAGGATTTGTTTGATATTAAAATCCATGATTTCTATTTTTTTGAGGATCACTTTATTTCTCTTACTACGCCGGAGTGTTTGAGCATTACTTACTATGATTCCGTGTCCGGGGAGGAGTTGACCCCTTACCGCCGTTTAACTGCGGGATGTGTAAAAACCTTTCATGGAGGGCATGCGCTTTATCAATCCATTATGCACAAGAATATTCCGATTCGTTCCGTGGGAATTGAGGTATTTCCCGCATATTATGAAAAATATCTGAGAGAAAGCTATCCGGATGACTACCTTCCTCCCAATGAGGCGTTCCGTCGCATCGGGCAGACGCTCGACTTCCCGGAGATGTCCCGACTTTTACGTCAAGTTTGGGAGTATAATGGAGAAGGCATACCGGCAAAGTTATTCTATGAAGCCAAGGTCGCTGAAGCGGTTTCGCTTGTTTATGAACACGGAAAGCATAGTCAGAATATTTTATCTGCAAAAATATCCAAGCAGGACAGGGATGCCTTGTGTAACGTTACCTCCTATATCCATGACCATTTTAACTCGGCGCTTCCGCTGGATACGCTTGCGCGAATCGCCTGTATGGGTACAACAAAGTTGAAGACCTCTTTTAAGCATGTCTATCAACGCACCATTTCGGAGTACATCCAAGAGCGACGTATGAGCCATGCGGAAATGCTTTTGAGCTCCACAGACCTTACAGTTGACCAGGTAGCTTCAGCTGTCGGGTATTCCAATGCCGGAAGATTTGCGGCAAACTTTAAAAACAATACAGGACTCTTTCCGTCGGAATATCGTAAAATGGCACGTAGGAAATAAGGACAATATTTTCTATTTATACAATTTTTGCTATCCTAAAGCTTGCAAACGTTATGTTTTCAGATTACCTAAACCGGCTAAACGAGGAGATATATGAAAAAAATCAGTAAAAGCATAAAAATATGTATCGCTCTGGGCATCTTATTCGGGCTTATTCTTCTTTTTATTAAGCTACGGTTTCAACTTAGTGAAGAAGAAACCATGCGAATTTACATTTATTTGTCGATAGCATTAATCATCATCAGCGCTATCATAAACCTGTCCTATAATTTATTTTATGGAAGGAAAATGAACGCCCTAATGCCCTTACTCGGTGAAGCAAAGTATGATGAATATTTGGACAAGATAACAGCGATTCGAGATAAGGTAAAATCCAAGCATCTTAGGGCTATTGCGGAGCTGAATCGTACTGCGGCGTTAACAGGGAAAAAAGAATATGCTACGGCAGTGGAAATTCTGAAGGAATTGGAGCCGAGGGTAAAGAAAATGCCTTCTGTAGAGATGGTGAGAAGGTTGAATCTATGCCTGAACTATTTTTATTTAAAGGACTACGAGGAAGCGGAGGCTCTTTATCAAGATAGTGAAGCTCTTTTTGGAAAATACAAAGAAAATGTGTTCTATAAAAAGAACTTTACCATCCTGGATTTGTTTATGGATCTATGCTGCTATGGAAAAAAGGAGGGAGTGGCAGAACGGATTCAGGAAGCGAGAAGGATGTATCCGGAAAAGCAATTGCAAGAAGATTTTGAGTATTTGGAGGAACTTTTGGAAGAAGGAAAGGAAAATCTGCAGGAAGACACCAAAAGTGATGTATAGTATAGGGGAAAAGGAGGTGCAAAAAGCAGTATGATACAGTTTATACAAGGGGAAATTTTGAGAATGGACTGGCTAAGCCGACTGTTTCGGGATGCTTTGGAACACATAGGGATTGCTACGGAAAGTCGCATCGGAGGAAGTCTCCATTTCTTTCTCTATGATTGTGTGAAAATCACGGTGTATCTTTGCGTCTTGATATTTGCCATTTCCTATGTACAGAGCTTCTTTCCGCCGGAAAGGACAAAGCGGATTATGGGGCGTTTTCACGGTGTCTATGCCAATATCATAGCGGCTCTTTTGGGAACGATTACTCCTTTTTGTTCTTGCTCCTCCATTCCGATTTTTATGGGTTTTACGGCGGCCGGCATTCCTCTTGGAGTATCCTTTTCCTTTTTGATATCTTCTCCCATGGTGGATTTGGGAAGCCTTGTATTACTCACCGGTATTTTCGGTCTAAGGATTGCCTCTGTCTATGTGATATTGGGACTCATGCTGGCGGTTCTGGGCGGCTTAGTGATAGAGCATTTGTCCTTGGAAAATGAGATAGAACCCATTCTTTTGCAGCTGAAACCCGTGGAGCAGGCGCTCCCTACCTTATCCCGGAAAGAGCGTCTTTCTTATGCTGCCGAGCAGGTGAAAACGACTTTTCGAAAGGTTTTCCCCTATATCCTTTTAGGGGTAGGTATCGGTTCTTTGATTCACAACTGGATTCCGGAGAACTGGATTATTTCTTTACTTGGGAAAGGAAATCCTGCCGGCGTGATTCTTGCGACTCTGGTGGGAATCCCCATGTATGCGGATATTTTTGGAACGATACCGATTGCGGAATCTCTTCTTTTAAAGGGGGCGGAGCTGGGAACGGTGCTGGCCTTTATGATGGGGGTTACTACTCTTTCTCTTCCCTCTATGATTATGCTTAGGAAGGTCATTAAGCCGAAGCTCTTGGGGGCTTTTATAGGAATATGCATCCTCGGCATTATTCTTATCGGATATATTTTTAATGCATTACAATCCGTTCGCTTACCTTAGAAGTGAAAAAAGACATACTAAAATTAGTGCAAACCATCATTGCAAACACCAAGGGCGAGGGAGAAAAAGCAGGTGAAGATTTTTGGGTAAAAGCCGAAAAGCTATACTATACAGCCCTTATCGGATATATCTTCTACGAAGCACCAAGAGAGGAAAAGAACTTTGCAACGCTCCTTGATATGGTCGATGCTTCGGAAGTAAGGGAAGATGACGAAACATACATGAATCCGATAGACAGACTCTTTGAAGCATTGGAAAAGAAAGATCCTACACACTTTGCAGTGAAGCAATACCGAAAATATAAACTTGCTGCTGGAGTTATAGAATTAAGAAGAACACTTCATCACTATTTGAGTGAAAGATGTTTTGCTTAATTCTTTTTTATTGAAGAATTTGAGTGAAAGGAGGAAGAAAAAGAACGGGAGAGAAAATACAGGCTTCATCAAAACTACCTAAAGCGTAAAGAAAACGGCAAGAAAAAAGAATATGAGGAAAGATATAAGGCGAGGAGAGAGGAGAAAAAACAGGAGAAAATCAAGGTTCTGAAAAGAGTGGGTATACCGGTAAAAGATTTAGATAATTATTTATAGGATTGGTGATATATTGACTAAAAACTGGAAAAGTGATAATTTAATTATCTAAAATAATAAGATTATCAAAATAAAAAATGGGAGGGGAGAGTTATATGTCTTATTGCTCTGATATAACAAAAAATAGAATTTTAGAATGTGCTAAAGGGGAATTTTTAAGCAAAGGATTCGAAAATGCACAGGTAGCTGAAATTGCTAAATTAGCAAAAGTAACTACAGGAGCTATTTATCGTCATTTCAAAAATAAGGAAGCATTATTTTTTGCTCTAATTGAAGAGGAATATAATTACACATTAGATGTTGTTTCTGATGTTGAAAAAAGGAGCGAACAAAAAACTATTAGGATAGACTCTGATTTAGTTGATGATGAAGTGATTATAGAAAATTTATTTTTAGAAACAATGCTATTTGTTGATTATATGTATGCACATTTTGATAATTTTAAGTTGATTTTTGCGTGTAGCAAAGGGTCGCAAGTAGAAAACTTTATTGAGGATATAACTGAAAGATATACAGCTAAAAATAGGAAGCTTATTCATTTCAATGCTAAACAGGAGCAAATTAACACAGAAATTAAAGAGTTTGAAGTACATGTCATTACAAAAGGCTATATTACATCTCTATGCGAATGCGTTCTTCATGATATACCGCATGATAATGTTGGCGAATATATTAGAAGCATTGTTGTTTTTCAATATTATGGTTGGCAAGGCTTAATGAAGAAAAACAACAAATAAATTTTTTCAAAGGGTTAGCGATAACTAATTTATCATCTGTTTGTAGGGGGGTGTTTTCTTGAAAAGTAACAATAAAAATGTCATTTCAGAGTTGCTTAAATACGCTGATGGCGAGAAAAAACAATTATACAAATCAATTTTGTTAGCGACCATAGGGGAACTGTTTGGAATGATTCCTTTTTTAGCAATAGCAAAATTGATAGAAAAAATATATCAAGCGGAAGTGTCATTTAGAACCGTATTGTATTTAACACTTATTGCTTTGTTCGGACAAGTTTTAAAAGGAATTTTTACATTATACTCAACAATAACCTCACACAAAGCAACATTTCATATTTTAAAAAATATACGAAGTTTAGTAGCTGAAAAAATGCTAAGAGTACCTATGGGTGTAATGATAGATACTCCTATAGGTAAATTTAAAAATTTAATCGTAGATATAGTGTCGAAGCTGGAAGATTCCATGGCTCATTTTATGCCGGAGATAACATCAAGTATAGTATCTCCTGTTTTATTTTTAGTTTTGATTTTTGCTTTGGACTATAGGATGGGGTTGGCTTCGTTACTTACAATTCCTTTAGGAATGCTTGGATATATAGGCATGATGAAAGACTATGAATTTAGAAGCAAAACTTATACTACAGCACAAAATAATATGAATAGTACTTTGGTTGAGTATATCAATGGAATTGAAGTTATAAAAGCTTTTAATCACAGTGCTTCTTCTTACGAGAAATTCACGAACGCGATTAACTTTTTTCATGATAGTACACTTGCTTGGTGGAAACAAAGTTGGTTATGGTCAGCATTTGTTCAAGCAGTTATGCCGTCAACACTTTTAGGGACTTTGCCTGTTGGTGCATATCTATATATGAATTCAAAAATATCGCTATCAAGCTTTATTGTGTGCATTATACTGCCTATTGGTTTTATTGCACATTTAATGAAAATAGGAAAGTATTCTGAACAATTCAGCATGGTTAAGGCAAGTTTAGACGTAATAGAGGAATTTCTTTCGAAAGAGGAACTTAAAAGGCCAAAAGAGAAGGTAATCTTTGATGACACTCTTTATCGTTTTGAAAATGTTTCATTTGCATATGATAAGGAACTTGTGCTAAAAAATATCAACTTTGAATTAAAACCAAACACAGTAACCGCATTGGTAGGAAGTTCCGGTTCTGGAAAATCTACAATAGCAAAGCTTATGGCTGGTTTTTGGGATCCGTCCAATGGAAGTATCTATTATGGTGGAAAGAAAATACCCGAAATTCCATTTGAACAGCTAACAAATGAGATAAGCTATGTTGCTCAAGACAATTTCTTGTTTAATACAAGTATAAAAGAAAATATAAAAATGGGAAAACCAACAGCAAGTGATGATGAGGTTATTGAGGCGGCTAAAGCTGCATCTTGCCATGACTTTATTATGGAACTTGAAAATGGATATAACACAAAAGTTGGCGATGCAGGAGGTTCTTTGTCCGGTGGAGAAAGGCAAAGAATTACGATTGCAAGAGCAATGTTAAAACAATCTAAGGTAATAATTTTAGATGAAGCAACTGCATTTGCAGATCCAGAAAATGAATATCTCATTCAAAGTGCAATCAACAATCTCATTAAAGGAAAGACCTTGATAGTGGTTGCTCACAGGCTCTCTACTATTACAAATGCTGATACAATCCTTGTTATGAAAGATGGGAAAATTGTAGAGAATGGAACTCATAAAGACCTTGTAAAAAAAGATGGAGTATATGCTTCCATGTGGGAAAATTATGTGGGTGGACTAGATAACGAAAAGGAGGCACTGTAAATGATTAGCATTGTAAAACGAATATTAAAAATATCAGGAAAGTATCAAAAAAGTGTAATCCTTGGTCTTATATTTAGTGGATTAAAATCGTTCTTCGTTTCTTTGATGTTGTTGGCGGTTTTACTGATTATGATTAATCTTGAACAGCTGAATATAACTATTATTATGCAGGCGACAGCGATTGTAGTTGTGAGTATATTTGGCAGATTTATTTTTCAATATCTTTGTGATAGAAAATTAAGTGCAGCAGGTTATGAAATTTTTAAGGATAAGAGGATTGAAATAGGGGAAAAACTGAAAAAAGCTCCAATGGGGTATTTTTCAGAAAAAAACTTAGGAACAATCCAAGCGGTTCTAACAACAACTATTTCCGACTTAGAGGGTATGGCGATGCTTGCGATGAACTTTATTGTCGGAGGTTTTTTTCATGCCTTTAGTATGACGACCATGTTATTGATCTTTTGTTTTCCGGTAGGGATGGTATCTTTAATTGCAATCATCTTTGGTATGGGCGTTCTTAAATTAATCGCAAAGAAAACCGAAAAATATTCTCCTATCATGCAAGACTCACAAGAAATGCTTGTTACTGGTGCAATTGAGTATATTAGAGGAATTTCAGTACTTCGTTCTTTTGAAAAAGGAACTGATGGAAAAAATAAAGTTGAAAAAGCGTTTATGAGTAAATGTAAAGTTGATATTGAGGTTACTGAGGGTTCAGCTTATTTAATGAAACTATATGAAATGATTTTTAAAGTTGCGAGCTGTGTATTGGTGTTTGTTGCAGTAATTCTATATATGAAATCTCTGATTCCACTTTCATATACTCTTATGTTTATAGTATCTGCTTTTCTAATTTTTATGGAATTGGAGTTGGTTGATGATGGAGCATTTTTAAGCAGAATGCTCGCTACACAACTTAATCGATTGGACTATGTTTCAGATATACCTTCGCTTGATGAGGGCGGAAAAGAAATTGACTTGAATTCCTATGACATTGAATTGAAAGATGTTTGTTTTGGATATGGGGAAAGAGAGATTTTGAAGAATATAAATTTGCAGATAAAGTCGAATAGCAGTTTGGCTATTGTCGGTGCTTCAGGTTCCGGAAAGACAACTCTTTGTAATATTATAGCAAGATTTTGGGATGTTAATAAAGGTGAAGTATTTATTGGAGGACATAATGTTAAGGACTTTACCTCTGAAAGCCTATTACAAAATATCAGCATGGTATTTCAGAAGGTTTATTTATTTAATGACACGATTGAAAATAATATAAAATTTGGAAAGCCAAACGCAACACATGATGAGGTGGTTGAGGCTTGTAAGAAAGCTTGTTGCCACGATTTTATTACAAGTCTTAGTGAGGGGTATGACACTGTTGTTGGTGAGGGCGGTTCAACACTATCAGGAGGAGAAAAGCAAAGAATATCTATTGCAAGGGCAATTTTGAAAGATGCTCCAATCATCATTCTTGATGAAGCAACTTCAAGTGTAGATCCTGAAAACGAGCATATGCTAATCAGTGCAATTAAGGAGTTAACAAAAAATAAAACTCTCATTAGCATTGCACATAGATTATCTACGGTAAGAGGAGCAGATCAAATTATTGTTATTGATAAAGGGGAAATTGTACAACAAGGGAATCATAAGGAACTAATTAGTCAAGATGGAGTATATAAACATTTCATCGAAATTAGAAAAAAATCTATTGGTTGGCAAATATAGGTGATGAAATGGGAGATATAGTTATTGAGTTTGATAATGTAAGTTTCAGTTATGGGACACAAACAGAAAGAAGTATTAGTAATATAAATTTCAAAGTTAAAGAAGGAGAATTTGTTTTGCTTACTGGTCAATCTGGTTCAGGGAAAACAACTATTACAAGATTGATAAACGGCTTAATTCCACATTTCTTTGAAGGGGTTTTAACTGGAACTGTGAAAGTGTTAGGAAGTGATATAAAAACTATTACTCCCGGAGAAATGGGGAAAAATATTGCTTCTATATTTCAAAATCCACGAAGTCAATTTTTTACAACGAATAGTACCAAGGAAGTGGCATTTGCTCTTGAAAATTATGGAATAGATAGAGATGAAATGATAGATAGAGTGAATTGTGCATTTCACGATTTTGAAGCTGAAAATCTTATGGACAGGGATATGTTTTCTTTATCTAGTGGTGAAAAACAGAAGATAGCGATTATAGCTGCAAAAACTTTGAATCCCAAGATTTATGTTTTTGACGAGCCATCTGCAAATTTAGATATTCATTCAATTATTAAATTGAAAAAAATTATGGAGTGGTTAAAGAAACAGGGACATACAGTAATTGTTTCAGAGCATAGATTGTTCTACTTAAAAAATTTAGTAGATAAATGCTTAATAATGAAAGATGGAAAAATTGATAGAGAATTAAAGAAAAATGATATTGATAACTTGAATGATTCAGATATTAGAGCGTATAAACTTCGAACATTTAAGTTAAGTAATATTAAATATGAACTAAAGGATAATCTTATTGTTAACAAGCAAAATGCAGATTTTAAAGTGGAAAATTTATCTTTTTCCTATGATGTCAATCATTCTGTTTTGAGTAATTGTAATTTAGAAGGGAATTTTGGTGAAACAGTAGCTATAGTTGGACACAATGGAAACGGCAAAACGACATTAGGTAAAATAATGTCAGGATTACTAAAAGCAAGAAGTGGACAATTTTTTATTGAAGGTAAATTGACAAAGCAAAAGAACTTATATAAAAGTGTATATTTTGTAATGCAAGATGCAGATTATCAATTGTACTCCGATTCTGTTGTTTCTGAGTTAATGCTCAGTTCTATGAATAGTATTAAGCAAAATGATGAAAAAATAGAAAATGCGATAACTTTATTGAATATTTCATCATTCAGAAATAGACATCCGCAAAGCTTATCAGGAGGGCAAAAGCAGCGAGTTACTATTGCAGCTGCAATAGCTTCAAATAAAAAAATTCTGATTTTTGATGAGCCAACCAGTGGACTTGATTATGAAAATATGAAAGTCGTATCGGAAGCAATGAATACTCTTCGTAAAAAAGGAATACTGATTTTTGTTATTTCTCATGATTTAGAATTTTTAAGTAGAGTAGCAACTAAAGCAGTTTTTATAGAGAATAATACTGTTAGCAAAAGGATCAATTTAAAGAAAAGTGATGAGTTTGAAACAATAAAAAGATTTTTACTGCAGAGTGAGGGATATGAAGAATGAGCAAATCTTGTAAACAAAATGGAATAAGATATGATCCAAGAATTAAGTTGTTACAAGTTTTAATTATAGGGGTTTTAGTATTTACTTTGACTGGTAAAAAGTATGAAGTTCTACTTTTTTTGTCAGTATTTGCATATGGAATGATAAGCGGCATATACAAAACTTGTTTTAAATTTTTAGCTTTATATATAGTGTTGTTTATGGTAGCGGAAATAAGTCCATTATTTATTTCAACTACAATACACTATTTTTTCCTATGTTTTATAACATTGACACTCGCAACTATAAATATGATTAGAACAAGTGAAATATCTGAAGTATTAGCTTCCTTGCAAAATATGAAAATTCCATATTATATAAACATTCCACTAGCTGTTATATTAAGATTTTTTCCTACTCTAAAGCAGGATATTACTTGTATAAAGCAGGGAATTAAGACTAGAGGGATTGATATTTCTTTCCTTGGATTTTTAAAACATCCTTTTAAAGTTTATGAAATGATGTTGATTCCTATGTTAATGCGAATGTTATGTACTGCAACTGAGTTGTCGGCATCTGTTGAGACACGAGGACTTGGAGTTTCGTGTAAAAAAACTAGTTATACAGAAGTCAAATTTCGTATGCTTGATATGTTATTGCTAGTAATAATGATGGTATTTTATCTAGCTATCATCATTATGAAAATAAAAAATATTTAAAAACAAGGAGAATAAATATGGAAGAAAAGAAGAAATTTCAAATTAAAGATTTAATTATTACAGCACTAATGGTGTTATGCTCACAGGTTTTATATAGAGTGTTATCTTTTCTGTTCATATCGCCATACACAATGTTATTAGCAGTTCCGATATGGTCAATTATTGGAGCAATTGCCTATTTCTTAGTACCGGTAAAAACAAAAAATCCATGGATGATTTTATTTAATGGACTTTAGCCAGTATCAGAGCTGACATTTGAAAAATGTTAGCTCTGATACAAAAAACCACCCGCTATGCGGGTGGGAAACACTTGTTATACAAAAATCACCTTTCCTAATACAATAAAGTTGTTCAAGCTATATTGCAGAAAAGGAAGGTGATTTATGGCGAAGAAAGAATATGCATTGGCACATACCAAATGGATGTGTAAATATCATATTGTCTTCACACCGAAGTATAGGCGAAAAATAATATATTATCAATACAAGGCGGATATACGGGATATAATAGCGCAGTTGTGTAGATATAAAGGTGTAGAGATAATAGAGGGACATTTAATGCCTGATCATATACATATTTTGGTTAGTATTCCACCTAAGATTAGTATCTCATCATTTATGGGCTATTTAAAGGGAAAGAGTGCGTTAATGATATTTGATAAACACGCAAACCTTAAATATAAGTTTGGGAACAGGCATTTCTGGGCCGAAGGCTATTATGTCAGTACAGTTGGACTAAATGAAGCCACAATAAAAAAGTATATACAAGATCAAGAAAAACATGATATAGCCATGGATAAACTTAGTGTTAAAGAATATGAAGACCCTTTTAAGGGTTAAAGTGAAGTAGTAACCATACCCCTTTATGGGGTAGCGACGAGTCAAAAGCAATAAGGCTTGAATGGGGCTGTGGGAAGTAGGCGAAAGCAAACTTACCATAGCCAAAAAATGAAAGCCAGCGCCTTTAGACGCTGGCCCAGTAACAGGGGCTTATAGCCCCCGAGCAAACCACCCGTTTGACGGGTGGTTATGATTATTTTGTGTACTTACAAGCATTATAGGTTTTTATCCACCATATATCATTAGTTGCATATTTGCCGGGATTATAGCTATGTTAATT
The DNA here is from genome assembly GCF_000214455.1 of Oribacterium sp. oral taxon 108 str. F0425. NCBI lineage: Bacteria > Bacillati > Bacillota > Clostridia > Lachnospirales > Lachnospiraceae > Oribacterium > Oribacterium sp. oral taxon 108. The sequence continues at coordinate 401,866 of NZ_AFIH01000001.1, forward strand.
GCAAGAATAAAAGGGGTTGGCAATTATAAAGGATTAACAATTGGATATATGATATTTTGTGTTCTTGCCGGCTTTGGTGGAATGTATGTACCATTTCTTTTTTATGCAGATCAAACACTTAAATCTTATGAAAAAATGTTTGGGAGCAAATATTTAGGTACATTAACTAAAATTGTTTCTCCTATGACTACAGTAATGATGCTTATTTTAATAGCTATTTGCGGATTGATTGGAGCAGTAATTTCCAAGAAATTATTGAAGAAGCATTTTGAAAAAGCAGGAATGATTTAATCAATCTTTGTTTGTGAGGGGAAAAAATGGATTAAATAATGGAGGTAATTGCTATGTATTATTTAGGGTCTGTTATTCATATAGAAAAAAACAATAGACCTTTTTGATACTGGTAATTACCATAAAAAATCAAATTTAAAATATAAGGAAAGAGCAAGTTTCTTTCATTTTAGAGGACGATAGTATAAATTATCGGGTTGGTTAGAAAAATCCATCTCTAAACTATCGGGTTGGTGACTATGAAAGCCAGCGCCTTTAGACGCTGGCCAGTAGCAGGGGCTTATAGCCCCGAGCAAACCACCCGTTTGACGGGTGGTAGTGATTCCCCAATCTCCACAAACTTCTCCCTGCCTCTCTCAGTCAGAGCATAAATATTCTTATCTATATCTATTCTTATTAACCCTTTTTTATAAGTCTTTCTGCTATTTTATCAACCTCAGCCTGTTTCCACTTAAGATGGTCTCTGATTGAACCTAAGCCGAGCTCCTCTCTTTCCTCTCTTTTGCCTGAATGATTACCTATATGGGTAAGGAAAAGTTCGGGCTTTAACTCACTCTTTCTCTTAAGCCTTATAAATATAGCAGTAATCAGCCCCTCTCCATTAAATAAAAAGGTAAGTAAAAATGTAACTCCTGCGGCAGCAGCTGTCATTCCCGACATAGATACATTCATAATGAGGGAAAGCACATATCCTATACTGGAATTAATAACTGCATAGCCTACCGATATAGCTATCATCACCTTCAAATCTTTGCTTACAAGATAGGCTGCCGCCCCCGGAGTAATCAAAAACGAAACTACCAAAATAGCCCCAACCGCATCAAAGGCTGTAACTGCTGTAAACGATGAAAGAGTCATCAGTGCATAAAATAAAGCTCCCGAAGAAAACCCTGCAAGCTTTGCAAACCCTCTGTCAAATGTAGTTACCTTAAGTTCCTTAAAGAAAATGATGACAAAGAGTAAGTTTACCACAAGCAATATTCCCATCTGCACAAATGCCTTGGGCAGGTCGATTTCCATAAATTCTATCCTGTTTAACGGAGCAACGATGACCTCTCCTATCAGCACTACGTCTGTATCCAGATGTACATTCCTTGCAAATTTCGTAATCAGAACTACTGCAAGGGCAAAAAACATCGGGAAGACTATCCCAACCGCATCATCATTTTTAACAAGTCCTGTCCCCGAAAGGAATTCTACCGCAAATACTGTAATCACGCCAAATATCGCCGCTCCCACTATTAAAAATGGAGAGCCCACATCCTTTACTATGAAAAATGCAATAACTATGCCCAGTAAAACAGAATGTGAAATGGCATCTGAAACCATTGAAAGCTTCCTTAAGACCAAAAACGGGCTTAACACCGCACAGGCTGCGGCTGTTGTAAGAAGTACAAAGTAAGACTCGTAGGATATGGCAAAATAAGATAATAATGACTCAATCATTTCCTCCATGCCTCCTCATCCTAAGGTTCTTTATCATCCCATGCGGCCCTATTACAAGAGAAATGATTGCAAAGCTTCCCATTATGAGTATTATGGTTGCACCTGTGCTCATTCCGTTAAAAGCCGTTGAAATATATGTTCCGATAAGTGCTGATACTCCGCCAACCACACCCGCTATTATAAGTACCCTGCTAAATTTATTACTCCATTGAAGGGCAGTGATGGCAGGGATTATAAGCAGTGATGATATGAGGATTGCACCAACAAGCTTAAGCCCTGCGGCTATTATTCCCATTGTCATTACAAGAATTATCCCATACAGCAAAACTGTTCTTATTCCTATGGTCTTTGCATATATTTCGTCAAATAAAAACAGCTTGATTTCTTTATAAAATAAAACAAGTAAAACCAAAGTAGGAACACCAATATACACTATGAGCTTCACATCATCTTTCATAATGTATGCAGCCTGTCCAAAGATATAGCTTGAAAGCCCCGACTGAGCAGCATCCTTATAATTGCTGTTACCCTGAATATAGCTTTTTAGCACCATTCCCACTCCAAAAAATGACGATAAAACTACCGCAAGTATCGCATCTAATTTAAGCTTTGAATTCTCCTTTATGACTTGAATGAGCATAAAGGCTGTAGCGCCGGAGGCTACTGCTCCCATCGTTAAGAGCACAGGCTCCCTCTGCATAAAAAGCATAAAAGACAGGATTATCCCCGGAAATGCCGCATGTCCTATGGCATCTCCTATCAGCGACTGTCCCTTAAGTACTGTAATACAGCCCACAGCCCCTGCTATGGCTGCAAGCAAAAAAGTCCCGCTGCCAACTATGATAAATGAATAGCTTGTAAGTATGTCAAGATTAAGCATTTTTCATCATCGCCTTTTCTAAGTTTTCATTTGTAAACGCCTCACTCACCCTGCCCGCGGCTACTACCTTTTTGTTGATAATTACGACATGGTCAAAATATTCCCTTATGGTGGCGAGGTCATGGTGGACTATTACGGCTGTTTTCCCCTTTTTCCGCTCTTCTTTTATGAAATCTATGATTACCTTCTCCGTAACCTTATCTATGCCCGCAAGCGGCTCATCCATAAAATAAATCTCAGCCTCCTGCGCTATCAGCCTTGCTATAAACACCCTCTGTCTCTGTCCTCCTGAAAGCTTGGATATCTGCCTATTCTTAAACTCATACATACCTATCCTTTTAAGAGCCGCCTCAGCCTTTTTCCTATCCTCCAGCCCGGGATGCCTAAACCAACCTAGATGTACATATCTGCCCATAAGCACCACATCCATAACGGTGGTCGGAAAGTCCCAATTTACCTCAGAAGTCTGCGGAATATAGGCTATTTTCTTCTGGACTTTTTTAATGGGCTCTCCCATAATAAGAATCTCACCTGCAAGCTTATTTTGAAGTCCCAATATCCCCTTTATCAAGGTGGACTTACCAGCACCGTTTGGTCCTATAACGGCTGTAACCGAGCCTGCCATTATATCAATGTCACAATCCTTTAGCACAGGCTTGTCGTGGTAGGCTATGGTCAAATCCTCCACCTTTACTATCACTTTTTCCATGCCCACCACTCCTTTTATTTTAAATTCTTGGTAATCAGTTTAACATTATGCTTATACATATCTATGTATGTATCGCCGCTTTGTCCCTTCGGTGCAAGCGAGTCGGAAAACAGCTCATTTCCCTCGCCACTTACAACCTTTACATCAAAGCCCTTCGCCCTGCAAGCCTCTTTTAACTTCTCCATCCTTGCAGGATCTGTGGTAGATTCTGCAAATATAGCTTTGACCTTGTGCTCCACTATGAAGTCCACAGTTTTGTCTATATCCTTATTTGCTACTTCTGAATCTGTACTGACACCCTGAGGAGCCACAACTTCAATACTGTATCTCCTTGAAAAATAATTAAAGGCATCGTGTGGCGTAATCAGGTACCGTCCGCCTTCAGGAATCTCTGCAAGTGATTTTTTATTTTCTTCATCAAGAGCTGACAGCTTTTCTAAGTAAGCTTTTGTATTTTTATCTATTTCATCTTTTTTCTCAGGTAAAAGTTCAGAAAGCTTTGCACCTGCATTCTCGGTGGCTTCTTTGTAAAGATCTATATCAAACCAAAAATGCGGATCTACTATTACCGCCCCATCTTCCTCCATCTTGCCTATTTTGTCCTCAGGAAATGTGGATGCTACCGCATATCCCTTCTTTTCAAGCACCTCCTGCATCTTCCCCTCAAAGTGCAGTCCATGAAAAAGCAGCAAATCAGCCTCTGCTATCTTCTTTAAGTCCTCAGGCTTTGCTACATATAGGTGAGGATCCTCTCCCGCAGGGATAATCAGCTCTTTATCCACCATGTCACCTGCAAGCTGATTTACCATGTCGTACAGAAATGAAGTTGTTACTGTTACCTTCTTTTTAGGCTGAGGATTAGCATTACTTACAGCTTCCTTAGTACTACCCATATTCCCACAGCCTGTTAAAAGCAATACTCCAAGTAGTAAAAATAATATTGTTTTTCTCAATTTTCTATTCTCCTTTTTAGAATTAATGTAAGCTTAAAGTAGTTAGCCTTAACTAACTTATTCTTAGCATATTCTTACAGGCATTTTATGTCAAGTAGATTTTTCAGTACCGGGTTTTCTCCCTACATATCCACCTGCTTCATAATCCTCTACTACAGCTTAAAAATAATCTCAACCTTTTAAGATATCATCCGATATACTTATTATAACCCATAATATGCAGTTATATTTTATGTACATTCTTACAGGAGGGAATTATTTTGGAAGAAAAAAAGAAATTTCAAATTAAAGATTTAATTATTACAGCACTAATGGTGTTATGCTCACAGGTTTTATATAGAGTGTTATCTTTTCTGTTCATATCGCCATACACAATGCTATTAGTAGTTCCGATATGGTCAATTATTGGAGCAATTGCCTATTTCTTAGTACCGGTAAAACAAAAATCCATGGATGATTTTATTATTTTGTGTACTTACAAGCATTATAGGTTTTTATCCACCATATATCATTAGTTGTATATTTGCCGGGATTATAGCTATGTTGATTGCAAGAACAAAAGGGGTTGGCAATTATAAAGGATTAACAATTGGATATATGATATTTTGTGTTCTCGCCGGCTTTGGTGGAATGTATGTACCATTTCTTTTTTATGCAGATCAAACACTTAAATCTTATGAAAAAATGTTTGGGAGCGAATATTTAGGTACATTAACTAAAATTGTTTCTCCTATGACTACAGCAATAATGCTTATTGTAATAGCCATTTGCGGATTGATTGGAGCAGTAATTTCTAAGAAACTATTGAAGAAACATTTTGAAAAAGCAGGGATTATTTAGAATTTTTTATAGATGAAATTGGAGGAGACCAACTATGAAAAATCAATCCTAAATTAGCAAAAAATTCCTTTTTCTATCGATGTGATATACAGACCTCTTAGTGGAGGTTGAATTCCAAGTCGTTTGTCATCATTTTCCAGATGACTCTGACGAGCTTACCGGGACTGGAGAAACGGTGAATATTACCTATTTCACCGAGTATCATTTCGCCGTTGATTCAAGACCGATGATGATGCTGTCGGGCTCTGTGTTAAGCGAAATGAGCTTCGAGACCAGTATTTGAAAGCCACCAGCGTCATTTGTAAATTTGAACAGCTCAATGAGTACTTCACCGTCAGATGAGATTGCTGAGGCGAAATGGTTAAGTTTGGCAATATCAACGCCAACATAGATCATGAGGTTGTACCTCCCTTCCTAAAGTCTGATGCCGTGATATCCACCAATCTGTATCATCGTAGACTTGCGTGAGATAAGTACTCGAGGGTAAAATCCTATGGCATATCCAACTAATAAACAATTCAGATACAGCTAGCGGCAATACACTCCTTCGAGTAGTCAAAGCTACAGAATAAAATCAAAAGTACACAGTATCTGAATGTATTGAACCACGATATTAAAAAGAAAGGAAAGTGGTGTTTTTGCTTTTGAAAACATCATACAAGATCATTTATGGAAAAGAAAAAATTATATGTTTTAACAGGCTTTTTGGGAGCGGGAAAAACCAGTCTTTTGCTACATATACTGGAAGAATTCTCCGATAAAAAGCTTGCTGTCATTCAAAACGAATTTGGGAAAACGGGAATTGACGGCAGTATTCTGGAAAAGAAGGAACTCACCATCAAGGAAATCAACAGAGGATCCATTTTTTGCTCCTGCCTGCAACTTTCCTTTGTGGAGGCTTTGGCAGAGATGAGCAAGGGAGATATGGAATACCTTTTTGTGGAAAGCTCCGGTCTTGCCGATCCTTCGAATATTCGGGACATTTTAAAGAGCGTAGAAGTTCTGGCCGGGGACGTCTATGATTTTCAGGGCGTAATCTGCCTGATTGACGGCGTGCATTTTCCAAAGCAGGTAAAGGATACGGAAACGGTAGACAGGCAATTAAAGCATTGTGATGTGGCAATTGTAAACAAGATGGATTTGATTTCCGAGGAACAATATAAGAAAGTACTTTCTTTGATTCGGGAAGTGAATCCCCATTGCCTGATTTTACACTGTGAAAATGGAAGAGCAGATCTTAGCTTTATTCGAGAGGGCTTTGAAAAGGGAAGCTGGGTGGATTCGGAAGAAAGCTTAAACACAGTGGACAATAAGCCGAAAACCATTTCTCTGGTCTGTACGGAAAATGTTTCCAAAGAGCGTTTTCATCAATTTTTACAGGAAGTTCTCCCGGACTGTTATCGGATTAAAGGTTTTTTCCTTTTGGACAATTGCTGGATGCAGGTGGATGTGGTGGAAGAACTAATCGACTATAAGCCATGCCCTGAGAAGGAGATTTCCGAGCTGGTATTTTTGTCAAAGGTTGGACCGAAGGTGATTCGGAGCATTGATGAGGCTTGGAAAAAGACGATGAATAGCCCCATGAAATTAAAGAATTAAAAAGTGGAAAAGTGTTTTGGTGAGGGATGAATATGGAAATCAAGGTTATCGGTGCAGGCTGTAAAGAATGTGATACGCTATATCAAAATGTAGCAGAGGCGGTAAAAGAGCTGGGGAAGGATGCTAAAATCGAAAAAGTAGAGGAGTTAATCGAGATTGTAAAGCTTGGGGTACTCAGTGTTCCTTCCCTCATGATTGATGGAAAACTGGTCGTAAGCGGACGGGTTCCCGGAGTTGAAGAGTTAAAAAAGCTATTGTCTTAAAGGAAGGAGAAGCGTGGTGCAAAAGGTAAAAACTGTAGCCATTGTCAGTCTCTCCAGCGGTGTTCTGGGAGAAGACTTTGTGCAGCATGAAGTAAAAATAGGCCTGGAACGTCTACGCCGTTTTGGGTTGGAAGTGAAATTTATGGAAAATGCTTTAAAAGGCTTAGACTATCTAAAAGAGCATCCGGAGAAGAGGGCAGAGGATTTCTTACAGGCTTTTTCCGACGATTCAATAGATATGATTTTATGTGCCATAGGGGGAGTGGATACTTATCGCCTACTTCCCTATCTTTTTGAAGAGGGGCAATTGGAAAAGGTCGTAAAACAAAAGATTTTCCTTGGCTTTTCCGATACCACGATGAATCACTTGATGCTTCATAAATTGGGGATTAAGAGCTTTTACGGACAGGCTTTTATTCCGGATATTTGCGAATTGGAAGAGGAAATGCTGCCCTACAGCGAAAAATACTTTTTGGAATTGATTCAAAGCGGAAGCATTCGTTCTATTGAGCCGAGTCCGATTTGGTATGAGGAGCGGACGGATTTTGGACCGAAAGCAATAGGAGCAAAACGAGTTAGCCATGAGAATGAAGGCTTTCTACTCTTACAGGGCAGTCCTGTTTTTCAAGGAGAAATCTTAGGAGGCTGTATAGATACCCTCTATGATGTCTTTGACACAACGAGGCACGAGGACTCTGTCAGCTTATGCAAAAAGTATGCACTATTTCCGGATTTGGAAGACTGGAAAGGGAAAATTCTCTTATTGGAAAGCAGTGAGAATCAGCCTAATCCGGAGAAGTATCGGAAAATGCTCAAAGCCTTAAAGAAAAGCGGTATTTTCGAAGTCCTCAGCGGTGTGCTTGTGGGGAAGCCTATGGATGAGCGTTATGCCAAGGAGTATCAGGAAATTCTTCCGGAAGTGATTGGAAATCCCACTCTTCCGATTGTATTCAATCTGAATGTGGGACATGCCACTCCCAGAGCGATTATTCCCTTTGGCATTATGGCGAAGGTGGATATTTTGGCACAAAGAATCAGCTTTTCGAGAGAGTAAGACCGGATTTTAAAGAAAGAGGAAGAAAAGCAACACAAACTTTTCACAAATAAATTAGCACTCACGATATGTTATAGCGTGGCACAAGCTCATAAAAGATTTGCAGACTTGGTTGTTGCCCCTTATTTTCAATATTGGTAAGGTAACGCGGAGAAATATTCATTGCGTCGCTTACATCTTTGTGACTTTCCTTTCTCGCTGTCCGCGCCGCTTTTATCGCTTGCTCGAAAGCTGCGAAGTCATAAAGTGGTACAGGTCTTTTTGCCATAATTATTCACCCTGCTATATTGTATAGTTCCTAACTTTTTCAAGATACGTCTACACAATTCCCACTACTGACTTAAATAATTCATTTTATTTATCCAGTTAAAAGAAAAATGCTGGTAGTAATGTAATCAACTACTAGCATTTCCGTTATTATTTCAGAGGATTAAACAATCTCTGTATGTGAATTATATGAATGATATGCTTTTCCCCAATCACATAGTTGCGCTAAGATTGGTTTAAGGGTAGCCCCCAATTCGCTTAATGAATATTCAACTTTAGGCGGTACTTCCGGGAATACCTTTCGAGTGATAATTCCTTGTTCCTCTAATTCCCGAAGTTGCTGTGTCAAAGTCTTTGTAGTGATATTACCTAAAACCCTTTGTAATTCATTAAATCGGATTGTTCCTTTTGATAAATGCCACAGTATTTTTAACTTCCATTTTCCGCTTAGTATATTCAATCCGACTTCAACAGGACATTGTTCATCAACCGCTTGTGATTTTGCCATATTTTCCCATTCCTTTCACAGTATTAAAAAAGATACTTTATTTCAAAAAGGTGCGTACTTAATTTTACTCTGTATTAGTGCTACCCTTATTATATAAAACGTGTCAAGGAGGCGTAAATATGATTATTGATAGTCACGAACACATAATGTTTCCAGCAAAAATGCAGTTAGACAAAATGGACGCTGCGGGAGTAGATAGGGCAATTCTTTTTTGTTCTGCTCCGCACCCCGAAAAAGCAAACAATCTGAATGAGCTTGAAACAGAAATGAACACATTATACAAAATTCTTGCAGGAGCAAATAGCAAAGAAGATAATATTAAGCGATTGAAAAAAATATTGTAGAAATCACCACAGCAATAAAAGAAAATCCTAATCGCTTTTGGGGTTTCGGTTCTGTTCCGTTGGCACTAAGTTTAGAGGAAACACAGAATTGGATAGACACACAGATTACCGCTAATTCTTTGTGTGGGATAGGTGAATTTACTCCCGGTAATGAACAACAGATTATTCAGTTAGAAACAGTATTTCAAGCAATAATGAATACAAGGTTATACCCTGTTTGGGTGCATACTTTTAATCCTGTTACATTAAGCGGTATTAAGCAGTTAATGTCTTTATGCGAAAAGTACCCAGAGGTGCCTGTTATTTTCGGGCATTTAGGTGGCTCTAATTGGATAGAAGTAATCAAATTTGCAAAGGAGCATAAAAACGTTTATTTAGACCTTTCAGCAGCGTTTGCTTCTATTGCTACAAAAATGGCATTAGTTGAGTTGCCGGAAAGATGTCTGTATAGTTCTGACGCTCCTTATGGTGAGCCATATTTGTATAAGCAACTTATTGAGTTTGTAAGCCCTAGCCAATCAGTAGCCAAAAAGGCTTTGGGGGAAAATATTTTAGAGTTGTTGGAGCGTATAAATCTAATTTAACATTTCCACTTTCTTTAATAAATAACTTATCTGCCGGACGACGGCAAAAGAAAAAAGTCGTCGTAGAGCAGACATATTTTCACGCACGTATGAAGCGGCTTTGTTTTTCAGAGCCGCCGTTTCTTTGCGCTTGCACAAACCTATGACGACTTGCAGGGACACGCCCACATAGACGTGACGATGGACGTATACAACCATGTAAGTGAGATGTCCAGAATTGAGAGTGAAATCACTAGGCTGGATAGCGTAGCAATTAGCTGACACCAAAAATAAAAAATTGGTGTCAAAATGGTGTCAAATCAAGAAAAAGTGATGATTATAAGAAAGAAAAAGTGTTGCAAACCCCGTAAAATCAAGGTTTGAAAAAAATCTCAAAAAATTAGCACTCAACACTTGACAGTGCTAACAATTCGAGTATAATCATAATCATGCAGAGGAACAGAGAAGACCGCAAGGACTTTAAAGGTTCTCAGAGTGATGAAGATTCTTCCCCTTGCTGAAAAAAATGACAAGAGATTAGAAGTCAAAAGAAGAGTATAAGGAGGAAAAAGATATGTTAGCACCTAGCATTTTTGGAGAGAATTTATTTGATGATTGGTTTGATTTTCCGAGTTTCGGAGGTCTGGGCAGAGTAGAGAATAAGCTTTACGGAGACCGTGCAGGAAGATTGATGAAGACGGATGTTCATGAAAAGGACGGACAGTACGATATGGATATCGACCTTCCGGGCTTTAAGAAAGAGGATATCAAGGTAGAGTTGCATGACGGCTATCTTCAGGTCAGTGCCGTGAAGGGCTTAAATGAAGAAGAGAAGGATGAGAAAGGTAAACTCATTCGTCAGGAGCGTTACTCCGGCTCTATGCAAAGAAGCTTTTATGTTGGTGACAGCATTAAGCAGGAAGATATAAAAGCAAAGTTTGAACAGGGCGTTCTGAAGCTTTCCTTCCCTAAGGAAGGGGAGAAGAAACTTCCGGAGAAGCAGCCGATTATGATTGAAGGTTAAAAATGGGACTGTTTTGCATGTGAAGTGTCCCCCCCGAAAGTTAGACTTTTTAAGCGTAGCAGTTTTATGGCTGCTACGCTGTTTTTATGCCCAAAATGCAGAAAAGAAACAGCCCTCACAGATTAGCAAGAAATTGCATTCGGTGAGAGCTGTTTTTTAAATGATTAGCAGGTGCTGCTTGCGAATTGTACTGCTTCTTCCTCCTGGCTTTGCTCCGATTCGGAGATCTCTTCAGCCTTCATTTTTCCCTGTCTGTGCAGATAGTAAAGAATACAAAACATCGGAATAATGCAAACATAGGAAAGTACGGTGATAAGACTGTTGTTAAAATCCGTATCCAAGGCGGGAGGCAAGGTTCCGCTTAAGTTGTTGACTGCGTGGGCAAGAACAACATAAAAGAGCGTTCTGGTCTTTTTAATATAATAGCCCAAAATAATGCCCATCATGGCAGTGTATACAGCCTGAATAAAGCTGCCGTGCCAGATTCCGAACATTACGCCGGATAAAAGAAGAGGAAACCAGGGAAGATCTGTGGCTTCTTCAAAGCTGCGGAAAATAACGCCTCTGAATAAAATTTCTTCCACAAGAGGACCGATTGCAACAATCGCTAAGAAGGTCCAGATATAGGAGCCTTTCTCCAAGTCGTCATACATGCTGGAAAAAGCTTCGGCCTGCTCTCCCAAAGCAGAAAAATGCGAAGCAACTAAGTCAACCAAGTTAAGCCAGATGGTGGACAATCCGCCTGCGCCGAAACCGATTACGACGGAAAATAATATTCCTTGCCATGGGGCAATTTGGATTTCCGCCTTTTTCCGCGGAAAGACCTTCCGATAAAAAATATAAAGAATAATAGATAAACATGTCGCCAGAAAAGCATCCAAAAAGGCGGGGGTGTTATTCACCCAGTCAAATGAAATACGGAACAAATCCAAAACCCAAAAGAGTGCTCCCGTAATAAAGTTTCCGATGATATCATAGATTATGATGACCGCAAAAGGCAGGAATAAAAAGAGCAGTTTTTTCTTATCAAATATTTTAGTTTCCATTTTTTTCTCCCTTACATTTATAAAACGAATCTTTTTTCTATCGACCCAATCTATTTTTATATTAGAGAAAATATAGTCTATTCCTTCCTTTTACACAAGAACTCTATTAAATTAAGTAAATTTAATGAACAGTATTTGTTGCCTATGCAAGATTTCTTGTTCTCAAAAGATAGATAATTAGCGTATATTATATAGAAGGAATCTTGCAATTCAGGAAGGGGATGGAAATTAAGATGAAATTAACTGTGGAAAAGGGAAGGCCGGAGATTGACGAAGGAAGAAGCCGGAAGGAAATCGCGGTTTATGATTATTTAGACAAACTGGGAATCTCCTATGAACGCGCGGATCATGCAGAAGCCCATACCATGGAGGATTGCGAGGAGGTTTCCAATGCTTTGGGGGCGAAGGTTTGTAAAAATCTTTTCCTTACCAATAGTAAACACAGCTTTTATTACCTTCTTATGATGCCGGGGAATAAGCCCTTTAAGACGGCAGAGCTTTCGCGAGAAATCGGTTGTGGCCATCTTTCCTTTGCGGAGGCGGAGGAAATGGAACGAGTACTCGGATGCACACCGGGGTCTGCGTCGGTTTTTGGTCTAATGCATGATAAAGAAGGTTTGGTGGAACTTTTGGTGGACAGGGATCTTCTGAAGGACGAATATCTTGGTGCGCATCCCTGTCATAATATTGCTACACTGAAGGTAAAAACCAAGGACATTTTCACAAAGTTCATCAAGGCGACAAAGCATTATAAGACGGAAGTTACATTAAGAGGGCAAAGCTGATTTGCTCTTGCCGGGGTAAAACCGGGGAAGAGCGAATGCACGGGAGAGAAGTTGCAGGCTCGGTTCCAAAGCACCTCAAACCTACAGCTCGGTTCCAAAGCACCTCAAAATACTGCTTGACGGGGCGCCCTGTCCATGTTAGACTTGCATGGTACTTGGGGCATTGCCCTATTTTTTATGCACTAATTTCGTAGTCATGCGAAGTTAAAAATCATTGGAGGTGAAAGCCGTGCGTACAAAGATTATATTAGCATGTACAGAATGTAAGCAAAGAAATTACTTCATTACGAAGGAGAAGAAACTTCATCCTGAGCGTATGGAAGTGACCAAGTATTGCAAGTTCTGCAAAAAGCACACGTTGCATAAGGAGACAAAATAATGCAAGGAGAGAATAAGTCCGGACTGGGTTCTTTTGTGTCGGGGTTGGAAGCGGAATTCAAGAAGATTGTCTTCCCAACACGGCCGACTGTTATTAAGCAGTCCATAGCCACAATTGCCATCAGTGTTTTAATTGGTATGCTGATTACCGGTTTAGACATTGCCATGAAATGGGGTCTTGGATTGGTTCTTGTAAAGTAAAGGTGGGATAATGGCAGAGAAAAACACAGAAGCCCGCTGGTATGTAGCGCATACCTACTCGGGTTATGAGAATAAGGTCAAGATGGATTTGGAAAAAACCATTGATAACCGTGGTCTTCAAGATGTGATTTTAGAGGTCAGTGTTCCCATGCAACCGGTTATTGAAGTGAAGAACGGTGTAGAGAAGAAGACGGACAAGAAGATGTTTCCGGGCTATGTTCTCGTGAACATGGTCATGAACGATGAAACTTGGTACGTGGTTCGAAATACCAGAGGAGTAACAGGCTTTGTGGGTCCCGGATCCAAGCCGGTACCGCTTTCCGAAGAAGAAATCCTGACCTTGGGATACAGAAAATCCGAGGTACTGGTGGATTTCGCAGTGGGAGATACCGTTACCGTTATTTCCGGCACATGGAGAGATACCATTGGTGTCATTACACAAATCAATGACCAAAAGAAGACTGTCACCATTAATGTAGAGATGTTCGGAAGGGATACCCCGGTAGAATTGTCCTACGGTGAAGTGCAAAAGTTAAGATAATATTTGGTAATACCCGAGGGATTTTATCCCATGGAGTACATTTAGCCACCGCTTGCAAAGCAAGCTCGTGGGAGGGTTTACCCGCAATTACCACAAGGAGGTGCCTATATGGCAAAGAAAGTAGAAGGTTACATTAAGTTACAGATTCCGGCTGGAAAAGCAACTCCGGCTCCCCCCGTTGGTCCCGCTTTAGGACAACACGGTGTTAATATCGTTGCATTCACAAAGGAGTTCAATGCCAGAACTGCAAATGAAGGCGATATGATCATCCCCGTAGTTATCACAGTTTATGCAGATAGAAGTTTCAGCTTTATTACAAAGACTCCTCCGGCTGCTGTTCTCATTAAGAAAGCATGTAAGCTGCAGAAAGCATCCGGCGAGCCGAATAAGAATAAAGTTGCAACCATCTCCAAGGCTGACCTTCAGAAGATTGCAGAGACAAAGATGAAAGACTTAAATGCTGCATCGATTGAAGCTGCAATGTCCATGATCGCAGGAACCTGCAGATCCATGGGTGTCAACGTAGAACAATAAGAAGGGGAGGCGATTGTTAAATGAAACAGGGTAAGAGATATGCCGAAGTGGCAAAGGCTGTAGATAGACAGGTTAAGTACAGTGAAGCAGATGCAATTTCCATGGTAAAGAAGAATGCAACTGCAAAGTTTGATGAGACTGTAGAGTTACACATCAGAACCGGTTGTGACGGACGTCACGCCGATCAGCAGGTTAGAGGATCCGTTGTTCTTCCTGCAGGAACCGGTAAGAATGTTCGTATCTTGGTTTTCGCTAAGGATGCTAAGGCTGACGAGGCTTTGGCTGCAGGTGCGGATTTCGTTGGTGCGGATGACCTTGTACCAAGAATTCAGGGCGGTTGGTTCGACTACGATGTTGTTATCGCAACTCCCGACATGATGGGTGTAGTAGGACGTATCGGACGTTTACTCGGACCGAAGGGCTTGATGCCGAACCCGAAGCTCGGAACCGTTACGATGGATGTAGCGAAGGCTATCGCAGATACTAAGGCCGGTAAGGTAGAGTACAGACTGGACAAGGCAAACATCATCCACGTTCCTGTTGGAAAGGCTTCCTTCACTGAAGAGCAGTTAAAGTCCAACCTGGATGCTTTAATGGCAGCTATCGTTAAGGCTCGTCCGTCAAGCTTAAAGGGAGCTTATATGAAGTCCATTACTTTGACTTCCACTATGGGCCCCGGAGTTAAGCTGGATGCAGTGCAGTTCGGAGCATAATGAAATTTCTAAAGACTACTCAAGTCAAAGGCTTGGGTAGTCTTTTTTTAGTGAGTATCGTGCGCGTAGCGTGCGGTGTTTCGTTAAAGTCTCTTATACAAAGAGCGAGATATCTCTTTTGAAACTATGGTTATGAGAATAACGGGTATAATCTAAAAAAATAAATTACAGCAAATTTTGAATTTATTTAATATTTTATTCAAAATTAATAATCATTTTTTCTGAATTTCCTTCTAAACTAAAAAAGCTGAGTCGAAAAACTACAGTAACTTTTTTGGAGAAGAAAGGAAGAAGAATGAAATTCAGAAAACAACTTACGTTACTCTTGACTATGACCGGCCTGGGGCTTCTTTCCCATGGAACCGCATTTGCGGAAACGAGGACAGAGCTTTGGGCGAAGGAAAGCCAGGGCTACGGCGCCAAGCTTCCCTACATTCGCTACGAGGCGGAAGAGGGAGTTGGAAGAGATGCGGTGCTGAAGCACTCCACTGCTTACGATGAAGTGGAGATGGAGGCTTCCAACCAAAGCTATGTGCAGTTGACCAAGGAGGATTCTTCAGTACGCTTTACGGTAAAGAAGACGGCCAATGCCATGACCCTTCGTTTTACTATGCCGGAGGATGCATCCGGAGAGCTGGAGATTTCTGTGGAGAGAAATGGAGAGCTTCTTGGAAAGAAAACGCTGGAGCTGGACAACAGTTCTGCTTGGCAGTATGTGAAGGAAAATGATGTTTTTGATGAAAATATAGCCGACTCTCATTCTCGTTTTCGTTTTGATGAGAGACATTTTCTCTTGGAAAATGACAGCAAGGAACTAATGGAACTGGAAACGGGT
Source organism: Oribacterium sp. oral taxon 108 str. F0425 (assembly GCF_000214455.1). Lineage (NCBI taxonomy): Bacteria > Bacillati > Bacillota > Clostridia > Lachnospirales > Lachnospiraceae > Oribacterium > Oribacterium sp. oral taxon 108. The sequence continues at coordinate 417,640 of NZ_AFIH01000001.1, forward strand.
GACGTACTCACCATCCGCAGAACCGATAAAAAAGCGGATGAACTGGGAATCGACTTTATCGAGCTGGAGCAGGCGCCGGAAGCAAAGGAGGCACCAGAGAGCAGCATTTCCATCACAGACGCTCCTTACAGCGCGGTGCCAAACGACGGACAGGACGATTCCAAAGCATTTCTGGATGCCCTGAAAGACGCGGATGCGGAGAACAAGACCTTATATATTCCGGAGGGTACCTTCGATTTTGACCAAAAGCTGGTGCTAAGTGCTACAGATATGCGGATTACCGGTGCAGGAATCTGGTACACCCGGCTTCATTTTACCTCTGAGGAGCAGGCCGGAGGCGGCATCGAGTTTCTGGACAGCAGCTCAAATGTTGAGATGGATAACCTATACATGGATTCCGAATTAAAGTCCCGTTTTCATCAGGAGGCAAATTACAAGGGAATCGCCGGCGTTTTGGGAGAGAATTCCAAGCTGCACGACCTCTGGATTGAGCATTTTGAGTGCGGAATCTGGGTGGGAGACTATGTGGAAGCGGATAAAATGAAAAACACCGATAAGCTGACCGTTTCCAACAGCCGTATTCGAAACAACTTTGCGGATGGAGTAAACTTTGCCCAGGGAACCAAGAATTCCAAGGTGCAGAACTCCAATATCCGTGGAAATGGCGATGACGGTCTGGCGACCTTTGCCAGCAAGGCGATTGTGAAAATCAAGGAAAATGTCAATGGGGAAGAGCAGGTTCGTTATATCCATACAGAATCCAAGCCTGCAAAGAACAATGCCTTTTTAAACAACACGGTGGAGCTGACTTGGCGAGCTTCCGGCATTGCCCTCCACGGCGGTGAAAACCATCGTATTGAAGGAAATCTGGTGAAGGACATCACATCCGGCCCGGGCCTGCGTGTCAGCACCGTATTCCCCGGCTATAACTTTGATGACAACCAAAACATTTCTATTCAGAGAAATCTCTTGATTCAGACCGGAACCGACAACGATTTCTACGGCAATGCCCTGGCTTCCATTCATTTTGAAAAGCTTTACGGTGATATGAAGAAGATTACCGTAGCAGACAACCGCCTGATTAACTCTCCCCACGGAAAATATTCCGGAAACTTCTATATTCCGGAAGAGGGTACAACAGAAATTACTTTAAGAAATAACGAAGAGAAAAGCATTGATTTAGAGCCCATGCTGGCAGAGGAAGAGAAGCATGACGGTGCTCTGAATATCGAGTTGCACGATCAGGAAGAAATTCCGGAAAACGCAAACTTCAGACTCTATTGGTTTTCCGGTGAGACCGAGGAAAACGGCAAAACCGTCCGTTACTGGGTGAAGAAGCTGGAAGGCATTCATCTGGATGAGTCCATGGAGTATTCCCTTGAGGACGGCACCAAGGTCTTCAACTTTACCCCGGATGACATCCCGGAGTATATCCCCATTTCCGGAACAGCCTTTGTAGAGGATTACTACTATGAAGGAGAGGACTGGATCCGTTGGGAAAGCCCGGAAGGGGTACAGTATGTGAAGATTCGGTACTGGAGCCCGAAAGAGGCATAAAGTATCGGTGCCGGAGCTCGAAAGAGGCATAAAGTATCAGTGCCGGAGCCCGAAGAAGTCGAAAAGCTTCAATGCTTGGCCCGACGGCTTAAGGAAAGTTTTTCTGTAATGCCGAGATATAAATTGACAAGTCTTTTCCGCCTATGTTAGCATACCTAGCTGAACTTTTTGATGTGGAGAGTGGTAAAGGGTAAAGAGTAGAGGAGGAAGAATATGTCAGAGAAGAGTTTGGCAGTTTTTGGTTGGGTCGGGACAACGATATCCGTACTGATGTATGTATCATACATTCCGCAGATTATGAATAACTTACATGGAGTTAAGGGGTCACCGGTACAACCCTTTGTGGCAGCGATTAATGGCGTGATTTGGGTTAGTTATGCATTATTGAAAGAGAAAAAAGACTTTCCGTTAGCGGCGGCAAATGCGCCCGGAATCATCTTCGGATTGATTACGGGGATTACCGCAATCTTATAAAATAGGAGTTTCTCCTGAAAAACACAGGATTTATGGGTGCTTTGCGCTGTTTTCGAAATGCCAATGTTTTTGCTTGACTTTTCCCTTATCACGTGCTAGTATCTGCAAGGTATTAACCGAAGACAGCAGGTATTCAAACTTTCAGCTTATTTCGCAGAGTATTGCGGAGCTAAGAAAGTAAGAATCTAAAGAGCAATCGCCCGCCGAGGAAAGAATAAAGAATGGCTTCAGAAATGAAGTGTTGAATTCGTGATTTCGTCCCCTGTCTTTGGCAGGGGATTTTTTAATTCTTACGGGAGAGTTTCATGGAAACACATTGTCCCATTCGCGTTAATACTTTCTAAAAATAAAGAAGGAGGAAACCGAAGATGGCAAAGGTTGAATTAAAGCAGCCGATTATCGACGAGATCAAGGGATTTTTGGACGGCGCTGTGGCAGCCACTGTAGTAGACTATCGTGGACTTACCGTTGCGGAAGATACAGCACTTCGTAAGGCTTTGAGAGAAGCAGGCGTGCAGTACAAGGTCTTCAAGAACACCCTGATTAAGAGAGCAGCAGAGGGAACGGACTTCGCTCAGCTGGATCCGGTTTTAGACGGACCTACAGCTCTTGCAGTATCGAAGGATGATGCTACTGCGGCAGCCAGAATTTTTGCAAAATTTGCAAAGACCTCTCCCAAGTTGGAGTTTAAGGGTGCTGTTGTAGAAGGAAAGTTCTACGATGCAAAGGCAGTACAGGCACTGGCAGAGATTCCGTCCAGAGAAGAGCTTCTGGGAAGACTTCTCGGATCGATCAAGTCCCCTGTTACAAACTTCGCTCGTGTGCTTAACCAGATTGCACAGAAGGGTGACGGAGAAGCTGCATAAGGCAGCTTAGGTACGGAAGATATTCCGTGACATTTAAAAAATAATAATAATGGAGGAAAAAACAATGGCAAAGTTAACTGTTGAAGAGTTTATTGCAGCAATTAAGGAACTTTCCGTAATGGAATTAAATGATTTAGTAAAGGCTTGCGAAGAGGAATTTGGTGTTTCCGCAGCAGCAGGCGTAGTTGTAGCAGCAGCAGGTGCTGGTGCAGGTGCCGGCGCAGCTGAGGAAGAGAAGACTGAGTTCGACGTTGAGCTTACTGATGTAGGTCCGAACAAGATTAAGGTTATCAAGGTTGTTCGTGAAGCTACCGGTCTTGGACTTAAGGAAGCAAAGGACCTCGTTGAGGCAGCTCCGAAGGTTCTTAAGGAAGGTGCTTCCAAGGCTGAGGCTGATGACATCAAGGCTAAGCTTGAGGCTGAAGGCGCTAAGATTACTCTTAAGTAATTTTTCTAAAGATGATAAGAAGGTCGGGGAGAAATCCCCGATCTTTTTAATTCTTAACGAGTATCGCTCGCGTAGTGTGCGATATCTTATTTTTTCATGGAGAAAAAGAGATGGAACGAGATATATAAAATGCTATAAAACAGAATACGCAAGAAACCGCTAAACCATCACAATATAAAAACCCCAAAGCAACGAAGATTCAGGAATTATTTGCCGATTGGGAAGATGACGGTCTTCGACATCAAGAATTGGATTGGGGAAAAGCAGAAGGAGAAGAACAGAAAAATTAATATAGCGGCGGGAAGGACTGTAGCAATCAATAAGCTGAAGCGACAGATGCAGTATAGGTATGAAAGATAGCAAACCGAGCTCGCCGGTACATGCAAACCAGTGGAGGAAAGGACTGTAGCAATCAATAAGCTGAAGCGAATGAAGCAGTATGGGTCTATAATAGGGGTAGTCTGAGCCCGTCGGTACTTACTGAAAGCGAGTGAAGCGAAGCTTGAACTTAGTACTGTTAAGGGGGTACTTTTCTTCGGAAAAGTACCCCCTGTACGTAGACCAACTTCTTTTAGAAGTTGCTTTGCAAAGCAAAGTGAGCAGTGGTTAACAAAAACCACTGCTCAGTCAAGGCGAGGCTAGCGAGAGCGTGCCCCATTTATAGACCCATACTGCTTCAGAGCGCTTTCTTATAACGAGTGCAGTTCCTCCCTCCACAGGGGCGAGGCTAGCGAGAGCGTGCTCGATTTCATGCCTATACTGCATCTGCGCGTGCCCCCTTGACTTTTTCGATAATCGATGCTAAAAGTTATGCAAAACTAACTTTGCTAGCGTAGAGTATACATTGTATTAAAAATGGAAACGAAATACAAAAAGGTTAGCCTTGACTTAATAATAATTCCTATTTTACAATATGCTCGTTCTAAAGAACAAGACTTTAACCGTAGTGCACAAGAGAGTGCCAAATGCAAGAAAGCTTTATTCTTTAGAAGCAAAAAGTAGTTTATGTATAGTAAAACAAGAGGAGGACAACAATATGTTTTTAGCAAATATTGCATGGAAGAAACTGGGTATTTTTGCAGGCGGAGTACTTTTCGGTACAGCAGGAATGAAGATTCTGGGATCTCAGGATGCCAAGAAAGTTTATACGGAGGCAGCTGCAGCTGTGCTTCGCGGACAGGATTGTGTTATGAAGGTCAGCACTACCATAAAGGAGAACTGCGAAGACATTTATGCGGATGCAAAGCGCATCAATGAGAAGAGAGCAGAGGCAGAAGAAAAGGCATTAATCTGTGATTGCGCTGAAGAATGTGATGGAAAAGAAGTTTAAGGCAAACTGTTTTTAGTAAGGAAAGGTAAGGGCGATGAAGTGTAAGATATTACATGAATCCCAAGGGCGGATGCGAATTCATACCGTACAGCCCAGGATGACTGTGGAACAGGCGGATATTTTAGAGTATTACCTGAAGGCCCGGGCGGGAGTTCTTGATGTAAAAGTAAATGATAGAACCGGTGACGCCATAATTACTTACGAAGGAACACGGGAGGGGATTGTAGAGGCCCTTTCCCGTTTTTCTTATCAGGAAAATGCGGGACTTGTTCCGGAACATACCGGAAGGGCGTTGAATAGAGAGTATGAGGACAAGTTGGTTCTTACCGTAGTGAACCGGGTGGTCAATGTTCTCTTTTTCCCACAGCCTTTGAAACGTGTTCTCACGGGTATTAAGGCGATTCCCTACCTGTTAAAGGGAATCGGAACGTTGCTGAGAGGGAAGATAGAAGTGGCACTGCTGGATGCCGTGGCGATTTCCGCGTCAATTTTAACCGGAGATTACGATACGGCATCATCGGTGATGTTTTTACTCGGAATCGGAGAAATCCTGGAAGAGTGGACCCACAAGAAGTCCGTGGATGACTTGGCGCGTACCATGTCTCTGGATGTAGATAAGGTTTGGACTGTGGTGCAGGGAGAGGAAGTACTGCTTCCCATCAATGAAGTGCAAATCGGTGCAGAAATAATTATTCGTACGGGAAATATGATTCCGTTGGACGGAAAATTATGTTCCGGAGAGGCGATGGTCAATCAGGCATCTATGACGGGAGAAGCGGTTCCGGTACGAAAGGTGGCCGGTAGCTACGCTTATGCCGGAACGGTTGTGGAAGAGGGAGAGTGCCATATTATCGTTGAGAAAGCGGCAGGCTCAGGACGCTACGATCGCATCGTCAAAATGATTGAAGAATCGGAGAAATTAAAGAGCTCTACGGAAGACAGAGCATCTCACCTTGCAGATAAACTTGTTCCGTACAGCTTGGGTGGATCGGTATTGGCCTACCTGTTGACCCGGAATGTAACAAAGGCACTGGCCTTCCTGATGGTGGATTTCTCCTGCGCGTTGAAACTTTCGATGCCGGTTGCGGTTCTTTCCGCGATGCGAGAAGCGGGAAAATATCATATTTCCGTCAAGGGCGGTAAATTTATGGAAGCCATTTCCGAGGCAAATACCATAGTATTCGATAAGACGGGAACATTGACCTATGCTAAGCCGAAGGTGGAGCAGATTATTACCTTTATGGGAGAGGATGAAAATGAGATGCTCCGTATGGCAGCCTGCCTGGAAGAACATTATCCCCATTCTATGGCGAATGCAGTAGTTACGGAGGCGGAACTTCGTGATTTGCACCATGCGGAGCGCCACTCCAAGGTGGAGTATGTAGTAGCGCACGGCATCTCCAGTATTTACGAAGGAAAACGAGTGCTTATCGGTAGCTATCACTTTGTTTTTGAAGATGAGCATTGCGAGATTCCAAAGGGAGAAGAAGAAAAATTCAATTCCATTCCGGAAGAATACTCGTCTCTGTATCTTGCAGTAAACGGAAAGCTCGCGGCAGCCATCTTGATTTCTGATCCTCTTCGAGCAGAGGCAAAGGATGTTATCGGAAGACTCAAGAGCCTGGGAATCGACAAGGTGGTTATGATGACCGGAGATAATAAGCATACGGCCAAGGCCGTTGCAAAGAAGGTCGGCGTTGATGAATTTTATGCCGAAGTTCTCCCGGAGGATAAGGCTACCTTTATTCAGGAAGAGCATAAAAAAGGCAGAAAAGTGATCATGGTGGGAGATGGAATCAATGATTCACCGGCTCTTTCCGAGGCGGATACCGGTATTGCCATATCGGCAGGGGCTGCCATCGCAAGGGAAGTGGCGGATGTGACAGTATCGGAAGGAAATCTTTATGAACTGGTTATTTTGAAGGAGATTAGTAATCGTCTGATGCGCCGCATTAACGACAATTATCGTTTTATCATCGGATTTAATTCCGCTCTGATTGCGATGGGCTTCTTCGGCGTTATCACGCCTTCCGGCTCCGCTCTTTTCCATAATCTTTCTACCATTGCGACAGGCTTAAAGAGTATGACGGCTCTTCTCCCGGAAGAGAAGAAGGAAGAAGTTGAGGCTTTAGGACAAAATGCTGTAGCCATCAATGAGGGCTATGCTTTGCAAAATGCTAAATCCGCATAATATTTTCAAGAAAAATCGGGCGGAAAAAGCAGAGGAGGACTGTATGAAACCGTATGAAAGTCATGAATCGGAAGAAAACTACTTAGAGGCCATTTTGATGCTTTCCCTGGATCATAGAAAGGTGAGGGCAATTGATATAGCCAATATGCTCGGCTTTTCCAAGCCCAGCGTCAGCATTGCACTGAAAAGACTGAAAGAAGAGGGAAAAGTGGAATCAGATGAAAAGGGCTCTTTAAGCTTGACAGAACAGGGGCTTGTCATTGCACAGAGCACTTACGAAAAGCATACGGTTCTTACGGATGTACTTGTGGCTCTCGGGGTGAATGCTTATACGGCTTCTCAGGATGCCTGCAGGATGGAACATGTACTGAGCCCGGAGTCCTTTGGAAAGATTAAAGATTTTTATGCTAAGTTTAAAAAAGGCGAATACGATGAAAAGTAGTTCTTGAAAATATGATTTTTTTCGAGAAAAGAACGGAAATAGAGCCAATTCCTTTTAAAAGGAATTGGCTCTATTTTTTTTATAAAAACAATCACTTGGTTGACAAATAAGTTAGAGAATGCTAATTTAATGGTTGGTTTTCGTATACTAACTATAGAGCAAGCTTAGTTTCTCTTTCGACGGACTGAAAAAGAAATGGGAGCAGAAGGAGGGGGTATGCCACTTACATTAGCCGGCACAGGAGTAGCGCTGGAAATCAAGAAGATTGGCGGATCTGCAGAAATGAGACAGCATCTGAGTGACCTCGGATTTGTGGTCGGTGGAGAAGTGACCGTGATTTCAACATCACTCGGCAATGTCATTGTGAAGATCAAAGATGCCAGAGTGGCCATCAGTAAAGAGATGGCAAACAAAATTATGGTGTAGGTTTTTTAACATATGCAAAGAAGAAGGCGGAGGACAGTATGACACTGAAAGATTTAAAACCGGGACAGAGCGCTGTGGTAAAGAAGTTAACGGGAGAGGGCGCAGTAAAGAGGAGAATCATGGATATGGGGCTGACGAAGGGGACAGAGATATTTGTTCGTAAGGTAGCTCCCCTCGGAGACCCCTTGGAGCTTACCGTTCGAGGCTATGAACTTTCTGTTCGTAAGGCAGATGCAGAGATGATAGAAGTGGAAGAGAAGGTTTAGGAGGAAGAAAATGGCTGTAACAATCGCACTTGCCGGTAACCCGAATGCCGGAAAAACAACATTATTTAACCAATTAACCGGTTCGAACCAGTACGTAGGTAACTGGCCGGGTGTTACTGTGGAGAAAAAGGAAGGAAAGTTAAAGGGACATAAGGATGTCATCATTGCCGATCTTCCCGGAATTTACTCCCTTTCTCCCTATACGCTTGAGGAAGTGGTTGCCAGAAACTATTTGATTAACAACAGACCGAATGCCATTTTAAATATCGTGGACGGTACAAACTTAGAGAGAAACCTCTACCTTTCCACGCAGTTAAAGGAGCTCGGCGTTCCCGTAATCATGGCTATCAATATGATGGACGTAGTGAAAAAGAACGGCGATGTTTTGAATCTTGAGGCCCTTGGCAAAGCTATGGGCTGTAAAGTCATCAGTATTTCTGCTCTTCGTAATCAGGGAATCGATGAGTTGATTCAGATAGCGGTAGCGGAAGCAAACAGCGGTGTGGAACCGGCTATCGAGCATCGTTTTTCGGAGAATGTGGAAAAAGCGCTTTCCGAAATTCAAAGTAAGATTACCGGGGAGGTTCCCGAGGCACTTACCCGTTTCTTCTCCATCAAGCTCTTTGAAAGAGACGACAAGATTCGAAACGAACTTCCGGAGAAAGCAAAAAATGTCGATGTGGAAAGCATTATCTCCGAGATTGAGAAAGAAGAAGACGATGATGCGGAAAGCATTATCACAAACGAGCGTTATAAGTATATCCAGAGCATTATTTCTTCCGCTTATGAGAAGCGCGGGCAGACCGGACTCACGGTATCCGATAAGATTGACGCTATCGTAACAAACCGCTTTTTGGCACTCCCGCTCTTTGCACTTATTATGTTTGGCGTGTACTATATCTCTATTTCCACAGTGGGAACCAAGATGACCGACTGGGTTAACGATGTGCTTTTCGGAAACGATCCCTGGTCCTTCTTCGGACTCTTTGATGTGCCGTCCATCCCCGGTGCGGTAACAAGTCTCCTCGAGTCCATGAACGTCAACGAAGCTTTGCAGGGTCTTGTGATTGACGGTATTGTTGCCGGAGTCGGTGCGGTAATCGGATTCTTACCGCAGATGCTCACCTTCTTCCTCTTCCTTGCTTTCTTGGAGGGATGCGGATATATGGCGAGAGTTGCCTTCATCATGGACCGTGTTTTCCGTAAGTTCGGCCTTTCCGGAAAATCCTTTATTCCGATGCTGATCGGAACCGGTTGCGGTGTTCCGGGCGTTATGGGTTCCCGTACCGTAGAGAACGAAAGAGACCGTCGTATGACCATTATGACGACGACCTTCATTCCCTGCTCCGCAAAGCTGCCGGTTATTGCCCTTCTTGCCGGAGCCTTATTCAATAACTCGGCGTGGGTAGGCTGGAGTGCTTATTTCCTCGGCGTTTGTGCCATCGTGTTCTCCGGTATCGTATTAAAGAAGACAAAGATGTTCGCAGGACAGCCGGCACCATTCGTTATGGAGCTTCCGGCATATCACATGCCAAGACCGATTGATATCTTAAAGAGTATGGGTGAGAGAGGAATGTCCTTTGTAAAGAAGGCGGGAACGGTTATTCTCCTTGCTGCGATTTTGGTTTGGTTCTTGTCCAGATTTAATTTCCGGATGCAGTATCTTCCGGAAGAGGAAATGGACAGTTCTATCTTGGCCGGCTTTGGTAATTCTCTGGTTTGGCTCTTTGCTCCTCTTGGCTGGGGGCAGTGGAAGGCTGTAGTGGCAGCCGTTACCGGTCTTATTGCAAAGGAAAATGTAGTGGGTACCTTCGGAACGCTCTTTAATTATGCGGGAGATGCCAGTGAGTTGGCAGATGACAGTTCGGCAATCTGGGAAAAAGTTAGAGAGTATTTCGGATCGGGTCTTGCAGGCTATAGTTTCCTGGCTTTCAACTTGCTCTGTGCTCCCTGCTTCGCAGCAATCGGCGCCATCAAGAGAGAGATGAACAATGGTCGTTGGACGATGTTTGCCATTGGTTGGGAGTGCTTCTTGGCTTATTGTGTATCCCTTGTAATTTATCAAATCGGCGGTCTTGTTACCGGTGCGGTGAAGTTTAATATCTTCACTATCGTAGCCTTTTTGCTTGTTGCGGCAGGTATCTGGGGACTCCTCCGTCCGTACAAGGAAGCGGATACCCTTTCCGAGAAAGAAGAAAGAGCCGTAGAGAGAGCGATGGCTTAATAGGCTGTTGGACTTGTTCTGCGAGATTTCGTGATACAGGAAACTACCCCCCGCTGTTTCCGGAACCCCTCCTTTTTCGGCATAGCCGGAAAGGAGGGGTTCTCTTTTTAGAAATTTAATGATTTACAGTTGTTTCATTGGCTCAATCATCCCTTATAATAATAAAAGTTATACAAGACTAAGTTTTTACGGAAAGCAGGTTAGACTATGGGAAATATTATAGTAATTGTTTTTGTGGCAGGCTTGATTCTGCTGGTTCTTCGTGCATTACGGAAGGAGCACAAAGAAAGCGGCTCCTGTGCTTTTTGTAGCTATGCAAAGTCCGGAAAGTGTAATCACGTCGGACATGAGGAATTGGATCATCAGAATTTTCATCTTACAAAGGAGGAGCAGGCTATTCTGGACAGACATAGCAGGAATAGAAAGAAAGCATAGTAGTTTCTACAAAATTTGGGTACAATACTAAGGAGACCGTAAAGCATTCATAAAGGAGTATTTTATGCTGTGTATTGAATCCCCGAACTTAAGCGTAAAAATCAAAGAAAAGGGAGCGGAGCTCTGCTCTATCTATGACAAAGAAAAGGAGCGGGAATTGCTTTGGCAGGGAGACAGAAGACTTTGGGCGGAGCAGGCGCCGATTCTGTTTCCGTTCATCGGACGTCTAAAAGGAAAGGCCTATTCTTATAACGGACAAAAATATCCAATGGATTTGCACGGCTTTGCCAGAGAGAATGTCTTTCGAGTGGTGGAACACAATGAGGATTCCTGCCTTCTGGAGTTGAGAGATACGGCGGTAACCAGACAGGCGTATCCTTTTGCCTTTCGGCTAAGGCAGTACTATAAAGTAAAAGGGACAAGCCTTCTCATAGAGACGAAAATTGAAAATCTGGGAATGGAGACAATGTATTTTGCTTTGGGTTTGCATCCGGGCTTTCAACTTTATTCGGAGAATGATAAAATTTCGGACTTCGAACTCGATTTTCCCGATTGTCCGGGAGAAAAGTTGGAGCAAATTCTTTTTTCGGAAGAGAGCCTGACAAAAAAAGAAAGAGGAGAAGCTTTTTTAAAGGAGAAAAGCCTTTCTCTTTCCTATGATTTGTTCCGTAATGATGCGCCGGTTTTCCCGAAGACGGGAGGAAAAGCTTTTCTCCATAAAAGAGGAGAAAAGGAAGGGCTGTGGATGGAATATCCGGATTATTCCTATATTGCTATCTGGCAGCCTTATGGAAAGGAAGCTCCTTTCCTTTGCATTGAACCATGGACTTCTCTTCCCGGTAGGGATGGGGTAGAAGAAGATATTTGTGCAAAAGAAGACTTTCAGTCTCTATTGCCGGATGAAGAGCGAAGCTATCACTGTAAAATCAGCTTGGACTAAGCAAGCTGATTTTCTTTTTGCTCTTTTTTGTAGTAATAAAGGATTAACAGTAAGGAAAAAGCCTCCGAGCATGGAAAGGCGAGCCAAACCCCGACCATTTTCCAGAAATAAGAAAGAAGAAGGGCAAAGAATACAATGGCAAAGGTTCCTCGAATCAGGGAAGACAGAAAGGCGGGTTTGGGGTTATTCGTAGCGGAGAAATAGGAGACCAAAAGTGTATTGATTCCCACAAAGAGGAAAGCCCAAAAGTAAAGTCGAATCCCTTCTTTGGCATAAACGTATAAATCCGGATTATTTTCACTGTTAAAAAGTGCGATGAAGAAATCGCTCTTGTAGTTCACAAAGAAAAGGATGATGACGGAAATAAGCAGTGCGGTAACAATACCGTACTGTAAATACTTTTGAAGGAGATGCTTATCCTTTTTTCCGTAGCTGTGGCTCATCAAAGGTTGTACACCCTGCGCCAGACCGTTATAGATGGCATTGCAGACAGAGGAAACGTTGGAGATAACACCGTAAGCTGCAATTCCGGTATTTCCGGACAGATTTAAAATCAGCATATTAAAGGTGGCGATGGTGACTGCACTTGCAATTTCTCCGACGAAATTGGAGAGTCCAAGCTGACAGCAAGCACAGAGGTGCTTAAAGCGCGGTGTCTGCCAGCCGAAGGGGACCGTGTTTTTCTTTCCGCAGTAATGAATGAGGCAGAAGGCGGAGCCGACAATAGGGGAAATTCCGGTGGCGAGAGCCGCACCCGCGAGGCCCATTCCCATGGGAAACATGAAAATATAGTCGAAGACAATATTAAAAAGGCTGGAGAAGACAGACCCCATCATAGCAATGGAAGGATTGTTGTCGTTTCGCACATAGGCGCTGGTGGTATAATTTACCATATAAAAGAAGGCAAAAGGCAGAATGGTTCGGAGGTAGGGAATGCCGAGTTCCTGCAGCTCCCGGTCAGCTCCTAAAAGGGCGAGAATTTCTCTCGAAAAGAAAAGACCGGCAAGCAAAAAAGGAATACTGAAAACGGCATTCCAAAAAACGGCCTGGAGGAAGAAACTGCTGACATCTTTTCCTCTGGCTTTTCTGATACTGTATCTGGTGGCACTTCCGATACCGAGCATCGAGCCGAGGGCATTCATCATGCCGTATAAAGGCAGAACCAGATTCAAGACTGCCAGTCCGTCACTTCCGGAATAGCTGGCAATAAAATAGGTGTCTGCCAGGATATAAACGGAGATGCCGATCATGCCGGCAATACTGTGACTTACATAATGAATAAAGTTTTTCATACACGAACTCCCGCTTTTGCAAAAAGAGTACTCCGGTAGTATAATGGAGCGCACTTTGTTATTCCGATCTAGTATCCTGCGGAAAACGCATGATACCCCGTCCGCCTATCCTATCATGAGAGCGGGAGTATGTAAATTTTTAAAGGAGAGAAGTATGAGAAAAGCCTTGACGGAGGAAGAAAAATACAGGCAAATGATGGAAGAACCGGTGAATACGTTAATTCCTCGCCTTGCCCTTCCGTCCATGGTCTCTATGGTTGTGGTGGCTGTTTACAATATGGCGGACACTTTTTTTGTATCTCGGCTGGGGACTTCCGCGTCCGGTGCGGTCGGGATTGTGTTTTCCATGGCTGCGATTATTCAGGCGGTTGCTTTTATGATTGGGATGGGCTGCGGAAATGAAATTTCCCGTCTGCTAGGCGCTAAGAAGCAGGAAGAAGCGGCACGCTTCGTGGCCATCGGCTTTTTTACGGAAATCATTTTGGGCACGATTATTGCGCTTTTCGGCATTGTGTATTGTACGCCTCTGGTTTACGCTCTGGGGTCTACCGAGACCATTGCACCCTACGCAATCCGTTACGCCCGCTACATCCTTCTCGGAACGCCGTTCATTATGGCGTCCCTCGGGATGAACAACATGCTCCGTTTTCAGGGGAATTCTTTTTATTCCATGTTGGGAATCAGCACGGGAGGGATTCTGAACATGTTCCTGGATCCGCTTTTTATTTACGGTTTTCATATGGGAATCATGGGTGCAGCGGTAGCCACTACAATCAGCCAGATAGTGTCCTTCAGCATCTTACTTTATCAATGTAATAAGATGCCGGCCTGTATCAGCGTTTCTTTAAAAAACTTTAAACCGAGCCTTAAGCGCTATATCTTGATCTTGAAATTCGGCTTGCCCAGCCTGGCAAGACAGGGAATAGCCGGTGTGTCCACGATTATTTTGAATTTTTCGGCACATCCTTACGGAGATGCGGCAATCGCGGCGATGGCAATCGTCATGCGGATCACCATGTTTATCAATTCTCTGGTTATCGGTTTCGGACAGGGCTTTCAGCCGGTTTGCGGATATTGTTACGGTGCAAAGAATTATAAAAGAGTGGAGAAGGCCTATTATTTCAGTCTGAAAGTTTGTTTTTCCATCTTGATCGTGATGGGAGTAGTGGTTTTTATTTTCGCAAAACCGCTTATTACTGCATTTAGAAAAGAGGATGCGGAGGTGATTCGTATAGGCTTTCTGGCGCTGAGGCTGCAATGTCTTACCATTCCTCTTGCGGCGCAGCTTACGATGGCAAATATGTTCAGTCAGACCACAGGGTATCCTCTTCGCGCCAGTATTGTGGCGTTGCTCAGACAGGGAATATGTCTAATTCCGATTCTGCTTGTTCTGCCTCCGCTTTTCGGCCTGCTCGGCGTGCAATCGTCCCAGCCGGTGAGCGATGTTTTTGCGGCGGTAATTGCCTTTTTGATTACCGACGGAATCCTAAAGGAGCTTCGGTTAAAAACGGATGCAAAGCCAAATCCACAATAAGGAGAAAGGAATGTTTTCTTTATTATTATTTATAATCTATCTGTCCTTTATCAGCCTGGGACTTCCGGATGCTGTACTGGGAGCGGCCTGGCCGATTATTCATGAAGAATTCGGGGTTCCGATTTCTTTTTCCGGCAGTATTTATATGCTGATTTCCTGCTGTACCATTCTGTCCAGTTTGAAAAGCGAGAGCTTGCGACTTCGCTTTGGAACAGGAAAAATTACCGCTTTTTCCGTATTGCTTACGGCTGTCGCGATTTTCGGTTTCTCCATCAGTCCCTCTCTTTCCGTCATGCTTTTCTTTGCGATTCCCTACGGACTGGGGGCAGGATCGGTGGATGCGGCATTAAATCACTATGTAGCAGTGCATTATTCCGGAAGAAGTATGAACTGGCTGCATTGCATGTGGGGGATAGGAGCTGCTCTGGGGCCCTATATTTTGGGTTTTGTTTTACAAAGAGGGGAGTCCTGGAGGAGTGGCTATCTGGTGCTCAGCATGATTCAGGCAACTCTCACAATCGTCCTTTTTTTAAGCCTCGGGTTGTGGGGAAAAGAAGAAAAGAAAGAGAAGACTGAAGAAAAGAAAACACCCATGTCTTTTCGACAAATTCTCTCTATTACCGGGGCAAAAGAGTGCCTGGTGAGTTTCTTTCTTTACTGCGCGATAGAGCAAACACTCGGACTTTGGTCAGGTTCCTTTATGGTGTATTCCTTAAAAATAGAGGCCAAGCTTGCGGCATCTTTTGTGGCGTTGTTTTACTTCGGGATTACTTTCGGACGTTTTCTTGCCGGCATTCTTGCTGCCCAATGGCAGGATGAAGCTTTGATACTGGGGGGATGCGGGATTCTCTTTTTGGGACTGGTACTTCTTTTTTGCTCGATGGTTCCGAGTCAAGAGGTAAAACTTTTTGGAATGGAACTCAGACAGATTCTGGTTATTTGCGCTTTGCTTCTTTCGGGACTGGGCTGTGCTCCGATTTATCCGGCAATCATCCATTCGACGCCTCGGAACTTCGGCGCGGAAAATACTTCTGCCTTGATTGGGAAGCAGATGGCGGCTGCTTATATCGGCAGTATGAGTTTTCCTCCTTTTTTTGGGGTTTTGGCAAAGATTTTCGGGACGGGACTTTTTCCCTTCTTTTCTACGGTCCTGTTTTTCGGTATGCTCTTTATGTACAGAAATTTACTCTATAAGACGAGAGGAAAAAGAGGTAAAATAGAAAGATAAGAAGAGGGAAAGAGGGGGAATTGGAAATTGAACAAGGATTTACTGGCTAAGATAAAAGATTCTTTTATGGTGAATTTGGGAATAGTGATTGTTGCTGCGGCAATTTTCTTTTTTCAGGTTCCGAGTCATGTGGCTGTTTCTTCGATTTCCGGTCTGGCGATTATTCTGAATCATTTTCTGCCGCTTTCCGTAGCAACGCTGACGATGATCATGAACGTTATCCTGCTGATTATTGCCTATTTTTTTCTGAGCCACAGCTTTGCTTACAAAACGGCTTACGCAACGATAGTATTGCCGGCGATTATGCTTCTTTTTGAGAAAATCTTTCCGAACAATCAATCCTTGACGGGGGATGTCCTTTTGGATGTAATTGCGTATATCTTTTTTGTGAGCATCGGGCTTGCTATTTTATTTAACAGGAATACCTGTTCAGGCGGTTTGGATATTGTGGCAAAGTTGATGCAGAAGTATCTTCATATGGATCTTGGAAAGGCGCTCGGCTTTTCCGGTCTCTTTATTGCTTCCCTGTCTATTTTTGCCTTCGATAAAAAGTCGGTCATTCTCTCTGTTTTAGGGACTTATTTTAACGGAATCATTCTGGATCATTTCATTTTTGGGCAAAGCATCAAAAAGAGAGTCTGTGTTATTACCGATAAGTCGGAGGAGGTTACGGATTTTATTTTAAATCGACTGCATAGCGGGATGAGTATCTATGACATTGTCGGGGCATACAGTCATGAGCGGAAAAAAGAAATTGTTGCGGTTGTGGACCGGCAGGAGTATCAGAAGCTGATGCGTTTTCTGGAGGCGGAAGATCCGAAGGCATTCATTACCGTATATAATGTGGCGGAAATTCATTACACTCCGAAGAAGTGGTAGCTTTATCCGGGGGACATAAAAGAATTTCCGAAAGAAAGAAATAAATTTTATTTGATAAAAAAGTGACAATCTCCAAATTTGTGCTATATTATTGTTAATGTATTAACAAACCATGAAATAAATCAGTTTCATTCCATGGGAATCCGACGATCTGCAGTAGGAAAAGGAAAATCCAGAAGAATCGGCCGGAAGAAACCATAAATTTGAGAGGAGAAGAAAGAAATGAAAGCTTATGCAATGCTGAAAATTGGAGAATCAGGATGGATTGAGAAGGATCGTCCCGCATGCGGTCCTATGGATGCCATTTGTACACCGCTCGCAGTAGCGATTTGTACTTCTGATGTGCATACCCTTTGGGAGGGGGCAATCGGAGAAAGGCACAACATGATTTTAGGGCATGAGTGCTGTGCGGAAATCGTGGAAGTTGGAGATATGGTTAAGGATTTCAAGGTAGGAGACCGTGTCCTCGTTCCGGCTATTACTCCGGATTGGAATTCCTTAGAGGCGCAGGCCGGATTTTCCATGCACTCCGGCGGTATGCTTGCAGGCTGGAAGTTCTCTAACTTTAAGGATGGTGTTTTCGGAGAATATTTCCATGTAAATGATGCTGACGGAAACTTGGCACTTCTTCCGAAGGGAATTGATCCGGTAGATGCTTGTATGCTTTCCGACATGGTACCGACAGGTTTCCATGGAGTTGAACTTGCCGATATTCAGTTCGGTGACACGGTACTCGTAATCGGTATCGGTCCTGTAGGACTGATGTCCGTAGCGGGAGCAAGTCTTCGCGGAGCCAGCAGAATCATCTGTGTAGGAACCAGACCCGCTTGTATCGAAGTAGCGAAGAAGTACGGTGCAACCGATTTTGTAAGTTATAAGAACGGAACCATTGAGGATCAGGTTCTGGCTTTGACAGACGGGAAGGGCGTAGACAGAGTTGTAATCGCCGGTGGAGAAGTAGATACCTTTGCTTCTGCAGTAAAGTGCATGAAGCCGGGCGCAAAAATCGGAAATGTAAACTATCTCGGAAAAGGAGAGAGCATCGGTATTCCCCGTATCCAGTGGGGTGTAGGTATGGGACACAAGGCTATTAACGGCGGTCTTATGCCGGGCGGAAGACTTCGTATGGAGAAGCTCGGAGCTTTAGTTGCTTCCGGAAAGCTCGATGTACATCCGCTCGTATCCCATGTTTTCGATGGCTGGGAGAACCTGGAGAAGGCGCTCTTCATGATGAGAGATAAGCCTGCCGATCTCATTAAGCCGGTAGTATCCATTAAGAAATAAGAGATATATAAAATAAGAGATACATAAAAGAAGCTGTAAAACAACCAAACTCCTTTATGCTGTGCAGGTTCGTTCCGGGGTAATTTGAGCCCGTAACAAACCTGCGCAGCAATAAAAAGTTCAGTTTGGATTTTACAGCCTCTTTTCTTTACAACAAATGGTGTACGCAATTTTTCCTTTTATGGCTTACCATTCCTTCTGATGCAGAAAATAACTTTCTTTCCTAATTATCCTGTTATCGCTTCAGAAATATACAACATAGACTAAAGGGAAGGAATATCATTAAAAAATAATATTGTTAAAATATTGACATTTAAAAATTTGGAGAGTATGATGAGGGACGTATAAAAGTTGGAAGGTCTATTTAAGGAGGCTTAAGATGAGATTTACTTTACCAAGAGACATTTACCACGGAGAGAATGCGTTGGAGGCGCTGAAGACTTTCAAAGGAAAGAAAGCCTTTGTCTGCGTGGGCGGCGGATCGATGAAGCGTTTCGGCTTTTTGGACAGAGTAGTACAATACTTACAGGAAGCCGGTATGGAAGTAAAGCTTTTTGAAGGGATTGAGTCCGATCCTTCCGTAGATACCGTAATGAAGGGTGCAAAGGAGATGCAGGATTTTGGACCGGATTGGATTGTTGCCATCGGCGGAGGTTCTCCTATTGATGCGGCTAAGGCAATGTGGATTAAGTATGAGTATCCGGATTGCACCTTTGAGGATATGTGTAAAGTATTCGGTATCCCGACACTGAGAAACAAAGCTAAGTTCTGTGCGATTTCTTCTACTTCCGGAACAGCTACCGAGGTAACCGCATTTTCCATTATCACGGACTATGAGAAGGGAATTAAGTATCCGATTGCAGACTTTGAGATTACTCCGGATGTTGCCATTGTTGATCCGGCTTTAGCACAGACCATGCCGAAGAAGCTCGTTGCGCATACCGGAATGGATGCATTAACTCATGCGGTTGAAGCTTATGTTTCTACCGCAAATTGCGACTACACGGATCCTTTGGCACTGCATGCCATTGAGATGATTCGGGATGACCTGGTAGATTCCTATAATGAAGATAAGAACGCCAGAAATGAAATGCACAATGCACAGTGCCTTGCCGGAATGGCATTTTCCAATGCACTTCTCGGAATCGTGCATTCCATGGCGCATAAGACCGGTGCCGTATTCGGAGACTTTGGCGCTCACATTATTCACGGTGCGGCAAATGCCATGTATCTTCCGAAGGTTATCGCCTTCAATGCGAAGGATGAGACGGCGAAGAAGCGTTATGCCAAGATTGCCGATGTAATCGGTCTTTCCGGAAACAGTGATGACGAAAAGGTAAAGGCATTGATTACTTACGTCAGAGGCTTAAACGACAAGCTGAACATTCCGCATTGCATTAAGAACTATGGCGCAGATTCCTATCCGACAGAGCAGGGATTCGTTCCGGAGAAGGTTTTCTTAGAGAGACTGCACGACATTGCGGTAAATGCCATTGCCGATGCCTGCACAGGCTCCAACCCCCGTCAGCCGAGCGTAGAGGAGATGGAGAAGCTCTTAAAGTGCTGCTACTATGACACGGAAGTGGATTTCTAAGCGGTGTTTTTCGTTTAGGATCTCCTTTGAGGCGAAGTTAGCGGGAGCTTTCCCCGTAACGAAGCTGTACAGTCTATAGGTATTTTGATTTTTTGAAGTTTTCACAAAGAGAGGAAGACAAAGCACAGAAATCTCAAAGATTTCGCAGTTTTGTCTCCTTTTTTTGTTTTCGGAAAAATATACAATCATTTTCAACAGTATTTTTGTGCGATTTGGCGCGAAAGTATACACATTGAATAAGGAGGAAAAATATGAAAAAAACTTTGTCGGTACTTCTTGCTATGGCAATGACCATAGGGCTTGTAGCTTGCGGAGGGGCAAGTGCAAACAAAACGACTACTGCAGTAGATCAGACTACGGCGGCCGGTTCCGAAAAGGAAGCAGCGGAGGACAGTAAGAAGGCGGAAAATCTCACGGAAACGCAGAAAATCATTCAGGAAGCTCAGGGAATGACCATGGAGGAGCTTGCGAAAAAAGCCATTGAAGAGTCCAACGGAAAGATGTTCTACGGTGTAGGAAATTCCAGCCGCGGAAAAACAGCGCTTCCTCTCTTCATTGATTATTTAAAGACGATTGATCCCTCTTACAACATGGAGTTCGAGTGGCAGCAGCCGAAGAATAATAAAATCTTTGACCAGCTGAATGCAGACAATAAGAAGGACGTCGGAACTTTTGCGATGACATTGATTCAGGACGGAAACCAGATTAAGACCAAGATGACGGATACCGGAATTCTGGACACCTTCATTCCGAAAGAGTGGGCTGAGGCAAACGGAACGACTCCGGATCAGTATAAGGGCTTCCTTCCTTTACAGACTCTGAATAAGGTATTTATGTATAACTCAACCGGAAACAAGACCTACAACAATGTGTGGGATTTTGTTGCAGAAGGCGAGCATGGCCTTTTCATGGGTGTGGATTCCGAAATTGTAGGAAAGAACTTCCTCTATATGTTAACCGAGGACAAGTATGCCGCTTGGATGAAGGAAGCCTTTGATGCCCTTCCGGAAGATAAGAAGGCTTATTTCGAGCCGACCGTAAAAGAGTGTAAAGCTACGGCAGAAGAGTTTGGACTTGGTGAGGATGCGCAGTATTCCTTAGCTTGGATTAAACTTTGGATGGCGAGCTACAATGAACAGACGGATGACGGTCCGATTTGCACAACTTTGACCGATGCATCCGCTAAGGATCAGTTCGGACTCTTGGTTTATTCCAAGCTTCGTTCCATTGAAGAATCTCCGACCGTGTCCGTAAACAACATTAAGGTGGCTGCTTATCAGGACGGCTATAAGGGTGTCGGCGGTTTCGGATATTGCCATTATCTCTTTGTTACGGATAATAGTCCGCTTCCTTGGACCGCTTGTGCATTCATTGCTTACTTAACCACTACCGAAGACGGCTTCTCCGCATGGGGTAAGGATATGGGAGGATATTCCTCTAATCCGGTCGTTGCGAAGGAAAATGAGGAAAAGTTCCATCATGAAAAAGGCGGAATGGCTGCAGACGGTACGACAGTAGAATTTGACGCCAAGAATGACCGCGGCTATGAGTGGTGGATAACAGACGGAAAGCTTGTTTTAGAGGATCCCGATTATTGCGCAGATGCAGCTTTTGGAATCGGTTCCTGGATTGAAGTATTAGATAAGAACAGTGCGCAGTAAAGCTTAACTTTGCTAACTTTTAAGGAGTAATCATGGCAAATAACATGACATTAAAGACTTCAACGGTACGAAGAAATAAGATTCGAACTTATTTCTCCAAGCCTCATAATGTAATCTTGCTTTTGATGGGCATTGTGCTGACTTTTACGACTGTGGCACCGATTGTTGCCATTATTCGGGATACTTTCGTAATTCATCCGGGTACCATTGATGCGCATTTAACGGGGCAATCGGAAGGCTTTACTTTAATCAATTACATTGATTTGTTTACCAGTAAGTTAGCAAAGACGAATCTTTGGATACCACTCTTAAATACGATGCTGCTTGCGGTCGGTACTTGCGTGGTATCCATCCTCTTCGGAGGAATTATGGCTTTTCTGGTTACCAGAACAAATCTTGCCTGGAAAAAATATTTAAGTTCCATCTTTATTTTTCCCTATATCATGCCGCAATGGACTTTGGCCGTTGTATGGCAGCATATGTTCAACAGTAATGCGGTAACGGGAACACAGAACGGTCTCCTGGCAGCGCTTACAGGTATCACCATGCCGCTATGGTGGTGTAAAGGACTTTTTCCGAGTCTTCTTGTTCTCGGGATGCACTATGCGCCTTTCGCCTATATTCTGATTGGCGGTATTTTCAGAAATATGGATGCCAACCTGGAAGAGGCGGCAACAATTCTCGATACACCCAAGTGGAAAATCATGACCAGGATTACGCTTCCCATGGTAAAGCCGGCAATTCTCTCTACCATTCTTTTGGTTTTCGGCTCCGCAATGGGATCCTATCCGGTTCCGCACTATTTGGGACTGACCACCCTTTCCACGAAGTATGTATCCATGAATTCCAAGTACACAGGAGAAGCTTCCGTGCTTGCCATCATCATGATGCTCTTTGGTGTGGCTATCATGCTGATGAATCAGATTTCCCTTACAAGTAGAAAGAACTACACTACCGTGACGGGAAAATCCGGACAGATTTCCAAGATTCAGCTCGGAAAGCTGGGGCGCTATATTATTGCCTTAATCTTAGTAATACTGACCTTCTTTACTTCCATTTTCCCCATTCTAAGCTTTGCGGTGGAAACCTTCCTGCCGAACCCCGGAGACTATTCCTTCCTCTATACGGGAGACCTCTCCAACCTCACGACAAAATGGTGGATTACGGCGGAGAATATTACGGAAAACGGCATGTACGGGCAGATGGGAATCCTGTACAACAACACCATCAGGACGGCCTTCTTTGGAACGCTTTTAGTATCCTTTGCCTGCGCCATCCTCGCAGGAACCATCGGAACGCTGATTGGTTATGCCGTTTCCAAAAACAGACGCTCCAAATGGGCGAACTATGTGAACGCCGTTGCCTTTCTTCCCTACCTTATGCCCTCTATTGCAGTGGGAGTAGCGTATTTTATCCTTTTTTCCAACAAATACATTAACCTCTTTAATACTTATTGGTTATTAATTATTGTAGGAACGATTAAATACATTCCTTTTGCTTCCAAGGCGGCACTGAATTCTATGTTACAGCTTTCGGGAGAGATTGAAGAATCGGCAATCATCTTGAACATTCCCTGGATACAGAGAATGACAAGAATCATCATCCCCATTCAAAAGTCTTCGATTATCAGCGGATATTTGCTTCCCTTTATGACCTGCCTAAGAGAATTGTCTCTCTTTATGCTGCTTTGCGTACAGGGATTCATTTTATCGACGACCTTGGATTATTTTGATGAAATGGGACTTTATGCATTCTCCAGCGGAATCAATCTGATTCTGATTGTTACGATTTTGATTTGTAATTCGATTGTGAACAAGGTGACCGGAGCAAGCTTGGATAAGGGTATAGGAGGTTAGTATGCCGAAGATTCAATTAGAACATGTTACAAAACGCTGGAATAAATTTTACGCTACAGAGGATGTCTCTCTGGAGATTGAAGACAATGCATTTATCACCCTTCTCGGACCGTCCGGTTGCGGTAAAACAACTATTCTTCGTATGATCGCAGGGTTGGAAACACCAACCAGCGGAAAAATCACGATTGGGGATCAGGTCGTGTTTGACAGTGAGCAGGGCATCAATATTCCGGCCAACAAGCGCCGTGTAGGATTCCTTTTCCAAAACTATGCCCTTTGGCCGAACATGACGGTGCAGGAAAATATTTCCTTCGGCCTGCAAAACGTAAAGGATGTCCTTCCTAAAGTGGATTTTGAGACGAAGGTAATTGCGGATTTAGCACGCTGCCTGGAAAAACCGGCGGAAGTAAAGCGTCTTACGGAGGAATGCAAGGACAGAAACGGAAAAATTGATGAAAAGCGTTGTCTGATTAAGCTGATTGACTATTTTACGATTTCCATGCCGACAGCGAAAAAGCTTTACGCTTATCACCTGGAGGAGGGAAAGGATGTCCGGGAAGAGCTGGCAGCTTTAAAAAAGAAGGTGCAGGAAACATGTATTGCTGAAGGCCTGAATGAGAAATTCCAGTATGTGAAAAATGGCGAAGTGGTGAAAGAAGAGAGAAAGCTTTCGGCGGAAGAAATGGATTTGGCACTTCGCAGAGTTTCCCGAATCGTAAAAATCGGAATGTTCATGGACCGTTATCCGGCAGAGCTTTCCGGAGGACAGCAGCAAAGAGTGGCGATTGCCCGTACCCTGGCTCCGAAGCCCAGAGTACTTTTTATGGATGAGCCTCTTTCCAACCTCGATGCCAAGCTAAGGCTTGAAATGCGCTATGAGTTGCAAAGATTGCATGTAGAGACAGGCTCAACCTTTGTTTATGTCACCCATGACCAGATGGAAGCCATGACCCTTGCCACCAAGATATGTTTATTGAATAATGGTGTTTTACAACAGTACGCTGTTCCGCTTACCGTGTATAGCGAGCCGGAAAATACCTTTGTTGCCGACTTCGTGGGAAACCCGTCCATCAATTTTATCGAGGCGAAGGGGGCACAGAAGGAAGACGGAACGATTGCCTTACAGCTCTTAGGGAAAGAAGCGGTATTCACTCCGGAGAAAGAGCTGAAGCTTGCCGAATGGTTTTCAGAAAGAGACAGGAAGAAAGAAGAGAGAGAAAAGGAGCAGAAGAAGCGTTCGGAAGAGAAGGGCTATGTTGAAAAAGGAAACAAAGATGAAATCTTCCGCTATCCGATTTCCTATGTGAACGGAGAGGAGGGAGAATTCCACCCCGAAACGATGACAAACGAAGACCTTTTACTCGCTGTAAGACCGGAGTTTATCGATATTAAATCCGGAGAAGGAATCGAGGGAGAAATCTACGGCGTAATGCCTACCGGAATGGAAACCACCGTGAAGGTAAGGGTGGGAGAGTATCTATTAACCGGTATGGTTTTCGGAAGCGACCTTTTCTCCATCGGGGAAAAGCTGAAGCTCAGCTTTAAGGGAATGAAGCTGATGCTTTTTGACAGAAAGAGCGGAGAGAGAATCGGTAACGGAAGTCTTCGTTTTTCCTAAAAGAAATATGCTATAATGGTACATATTCAGCTGATGAAGGAGCGGTACCGCAGATGTTTTCTTTTAGAAAAGAGAAAGGAAATGAGATATCGAACGCCACGCGAGCGATACTCGTTAAGAACAAGAGGTCTCAGGCTTCGCCTGCGCCACTTGTTAAGAATAAGGAAGAGAAGCGGAAGGATATTCTGCTTCTCTTTTTGTGCATAACGAGTATAGCTCTCGCAGTACGCAGTATCTTGTTTGTGAGGGGGGCATTACGCAAATTATACGGGGGATTTTTAGGAATTTTTGTTTTCATCCTCCTTTTTAGCTCTTGCGGAAGAAGGACGGAGGGAGAGATACTGAAGGTGCCGGCAGAGGATAAGAGACTGCTTATCTATACCTCCCATAAGGAAGAGCTGTGGAAGCCGATTGTGAAAGAGTTTGAAGAGCGAACGGGAATCTGGGTGGAAGTGGTTTCCGGAGGAACGAACCTTCTTTTGGAGGATATCGCGGAAAAGAAGGGCGAAGTGGACGCGGACCTCTTTTTTGGAGGCGGCGTGGAAAGTCTGGATGCTTTTTCGGATTATTTTATTCCCTACGAGGCAAAGGGAATAGAAGCGGTTGATCCTCAATTCAGGAGTGCGAGCGATGTTTGGACGCCTTTTTCGGCCTTGCCCGTCGTACTGATTTATAATGAAAAATTACTTTCGCCGGAGGAATTAAGCTCTTGGGAGGATGTACTGAATCCGAAGTTTAGAGGGAAAATTGCTATGGCGAACCCCGCTCATTCCGCATCCGCCTTTACGGGGCTTTTGAGTTTTGCGGAAGCCGTGCGGGAAGATACGGATTCTACGGAAGGTTCTGACGGAGATAAGGAAATTCTTCCGCGCATTGCGAAACAACTGGACGGAAAAGAATATGCGGATTCCGGGGAGGTACCGGAAGCGGTTGCGGACGGCTCTAAGCTAATCGGCATTACTTTGGAAGAAACTGCCCTTAAGTATATTGCCAAGGGAAAAAATATCGGCATTATTTATCCGAAAGAAGGAACCACTGTGGTACCGGATGCGGGAGCGATATTAAAGGGAGCGAAACACTTGGAAAATGCGCAAAAATTTTTGGATTTCAGTATTTCGAAAGACTGCCAGAATATCTTACAGAAGCGTTTCCATAGAAGAGCCGTACTAAAAAGCATGGCGGGGGAGGGGGAGCCTTCCCTCCTTGAGATAAAAAGACTTTCTTATGATGTTCCTAAAATCAGTGCGGAGCGGAACAGGGTTCTTACGGACTGGAGCTTTTACATGGGACTTATAGAAGAAGAGGAAAAAGCATCATGAAAGGAATCGCTTCTTTCCGCAGGTATTTTCAAAATTCTTTTCGAAAACGTCTTTTCGGGGCGTTTCTTTTGTGCTCTCTTATTCCTCTGCTTTTAAGTCTTCTGGTTTTGTTTTCCGCCTTTCGCGGAAGCAGAAAGGAGCAGGTTGATAAGGAGGGAAGGGAGTCCCTCAAACTGATTCGGGAGAGTATTATCGAGGAGGGAGACAGCATTACCCTGGCATTGCAGGAACTTTCCGAGTCGGTAGAGCTGAAAAGGGCTTTATCGGAGGAACGCAAGGAAGGAACGGAAGTAAATCGGCTTCTCTTCTCTTTGACGGAGGGGCTTCGTGATACGGTCCGTTTTGACATTTACGATAAAGAAGGGAACTTACGCTATTCTACTGCGCCGTATCTTGAGAGCCGCAGTCTTCCGACGGATTGGGGGATATTGCAACGTGCGACACGTGCGGACAGTCCGGTGTATGAAAGCTCGGAGGGGAGTGATTCCCGTTCTCGTCTTTTTCAGATTGCAGTGAGAATCAAAGGACAGCGAGAAGGCGGTGACAAAGAGATATCGGGTTATGTCTTAGCAAGCCTTGAGGAAGAAGCGTTTCAGAAGCTTTTGTCCGGAAAATACGGTGTGCAGAACGGGATTTTACTGCTTAGCTCCTATTGGAGACCGGTTTATAGTGAAAATATTTTACTTCCTACAGAACTGTTTTCTACATTAAGGGAAGAGTTTTTAAGGGGAAATCCGTTGGAAGATTCCACAGGAGAGTTTATTTATACGGTGACGCCAATAGAAGATATGGGGCTTTATCTTATTCTCAGACAGGAAAAACCCATCAGCAAGAACATGAATTTTCTGATGCTCTTGCTTCTCTTCTTATCCATTCTTTTTGGCGCAGCCCTGTCTTTCCTTATGGGATCCATGATGAGCAGACGACTTTTTACGCCTATTGAAAGACTGAGAAGCGCAATGCGGGAAGTGACGCTGGATCATCTGGATGTGCGCCTTAGGGAAAGTGAAGATGAGCTGGGAGAGTTGGCAGGACGTTTTAATCGTATGACGGAGGCTTTGGCGGAAAACAGAAGAGCTCTCCTTCTTAACCAGGAAAGCCTGCTGAAAAACCAAAAGGAATTAAACGAAGCGCAGATTCGGATGCTGCAGGCTCAGCTAAACCCCCATTTTCTTGGAAACACACTGGATGCGATGAAGTGGATGGGAAAAATTCATCAGATTCCGGAAGTAGCGGAGATGGCGACAGATCTTGCAGACATCCTTCGCTTTGCCATTTCCCCCAAAGAATTTGTTTCTTTGGAGATGGAGATAGAAATCCTTAAGCGTTATATGGAAATCCAAAAAATACGAGGATTCAGTAAAATCGAGTTTCATCTTACTGTTCCGGAGAGCTTACAGAACGCCTTGGTTCCTCGAATGGTTTTACAGCCCATCGTGGAAAATGCCATTTTGCACGGGATTCTTTCGGAAGGGGAAATTGAACTTTGCGCGGTGGAACAGGATAATGAGCTCCGGATTTTGGTAAAAGACAACGGGAAGGGTATCAGGAAAGAGCTGATAGGCCCATATTCGCCGCCCAAAGAAGATCTTGGGCATCATTTGGGGCTTTATAATGTGGATACTATCTTAAAGAAGCACTATGGAGAGTGCTACGGACTGACGATTTTGGACAGAAAAGAGGAAGAGGGAGTTTGTGGAACGATAGTACTGGCGGTTTTACCTTTGCAAAGAGAAAGACTCGAGGGATAAAATGTGGAAAGTTCTGCTTGTAGAAGATGAAAGCTTAATTCGAAAAGGGATACGCATGACGGTAAATTGGGGCGCTCTTAACTGTATGGTTGTAGGAGAAGCGGAAAATGGAGAAGAGGGACTTAAAGCCGTTTCGGACTTGCATCCGGACTTAATTATTACGGACCTTCGGATGCCCAAAATGGACGGTCTGGAGATGCTGAAAAAATTGAGAGAAGAAGGGAATGAAGCGGCAGTCATTATACTGACCGCCTATGACCAGTTTTCTTACGCACAAAGTGCACTGCGTCTTGGCGTTGTGGATTATCTTTTGAAGCCTTTTCATGACGGAGAACTGGAGGAGGCCATTCTTTGGATAAAGAAGAAAGAGGGGGAACAGAAGGAGAAACCTCTTGCATTTTCAGAATTAAAAACGGAAGGAATGAGCCGCTATATTTCGGAAGCGGCAGAGTACATTTCGCTCCATTCGGGAAACCCGGACCTTACGGTAGGGGAAATTGCCGGAAAGCTGGGCATCAGCGAGGGGCATCTCAGCCATACTTTTAAGAGAGAAACAGGGCAAACCATCTTAAGTTATATTACCGGGTGCAGGATACAGAAGGCTACTCTTGCCCTAAAGAGCGGAAAGTATAAGGTCTATGAGGTTGCAGAAATGGCGGGATATCGAGATATTACCTACTTTTCGACGACCTTTAAGAAGCTGGTGGGAAAGAGTCCCTCGGAATACCAAAGTACGGCCGGAAAATAATGCATAAATTTTTTTCTTCATAGATTGTAAATGGCGCTGTTTTTGATACAATAGGGACATTGCTGCCATTGCAGCAAAAAACAGAGAAGGGGGTTTTTATGAGTTGGAAAAAACGCTGATTGATTTAAGGGGAATTACCAAATCTTTTGATGGAGAGTTGATTTTGGATGATCTCAACCTTTCCATAAGAGAGAACAGTTTTGTGACTTTGCTCGGACCTTCGGGCTGCGGAAAGACCACTACGCTTCGTATTATCGGAGGCTTCGTACAGCCTGATAAAGGGCAGGTATTTTTTGAGGGGAAAGACATTACCAATTTGCCGGCGAACAAACGGCAGTTAAATACGGTATTTCAGAAATATGCCTTATTTCCTCATATGAATATTGCGGACAATATAGCTTTCGGACTCAGAATACGAAAAAAATCGGAGGAATATATTCGGGATAAGATTCAATATGCCTTGAAGCTTGTGAACTTACAAGGTTATGAGAAACGTTCCGTGACTTCGCTTTCCGGCGGGCAGCAGCAAAGAATTGCCATAGCAAGAGCGATCGTGAATGAGCCCAGAGTTCTACTTTTGGACGAACCCTTGGGCGCTTTGGACTTAAAGCTTAGGCAGGAGATGCAATACGAACTGATTCGCTTGAAAAATGAATTGGGAATTACCTTTATCTATGTCACCCATGATCAGGAAGAGGCATTGACTATGTCCGATTATGTGGTGGTTATGAATCAGGGTTATATCCAGCAGGCCGGATCCCCCGAGCAGATTTATAATGAGCCGGAAAATGCCTTTGTGGCGGATTTTATCGGCGATTCCAATATCGTACCGGGCATTATGTTAGAAGACAGACTGGTACAAATTTTTGGTGCAAACTTCCCTTGTATTGATGAGGGCTTTGGCCGAAACAAACCTGTCGATGTGGTTATCCGACCGGAGGACGTGGAAATTTTGGAAGACGGAGATGATCGTGCGATTCTTAAGGGAACGATGACGCACATCATTTTCAAAGGAGAAATCTACGAGATGGAATGCACCACCGAAGACGGCTTTGAGTGGTTAGTGCATTCCACGGAGATGCATGAGCCGGGAAAGAAGGTGGGACTCTATGTCAGACCTTCCAATATTCAGATTATGAATAAGCCCGAGTCTGAGGACGAGGAGGCTATCGGCGTTGAAGAATAAAGAGAATACCTTACTGGCCACACCCTACCTCATTTGGATGTGTGGTTTTATTGTCATTCCGCTGGCACTGGTGATTTACTATGCCTTTACGACAAAGTCCGGGGCATTTACCTTGGAAAATGTAGGGCAGATTTTACTGTGGGAAAATTATAAACCCTTAGTTTTAGCGCTCCTTCTTTCTTTTGCAAGTACGGTGCTTTGCTTTGTTTTTGCCTTTCCGCTTGCTTTGATTCTGCGCAATAAGAAAATCGGGAAGGGATCTTTTGTGGCATTTATTTTTATTCTTCCTATGTGGATGAATTCCCTGCTCCGGATTCTTGCGTGGCAGACCTTACTCGAGAGAAAAGGAGTGCTGAATGAATTTTTGCTCTTCTTCCATTTACCGAGGCAAAATCTGATTAACACTCCCTATGCCATCATTCTCGGTATGGTCTATGACTTTCTGCCCTTTATGATTTTACCGATTTACAATACTTTAAGTAAAATTGACGACAACACCATTGATGCGGCTTATGACCTTGGAGCAAGCTTCTTTACCACGCTTTGGAAGGTCATTTTACCGCTTTCCGTTCCGGGTATTGTTTCCGGAGTGACCATGGTTTTTGTTCCGGCACTCACCACCTTTGCCATTTCAAACATCCTCGGAGGCGGAAAGATTTACCTGATTGGAAATGTCATCGAGCAGGAATTTACGACGAATTCCAACTGGAATGTAGGCTCCGGTCTTTCCATGATTCTCATGCTCTTTATCATTCTTTCCATGGCGGTCCTTTCCCGCTATGACAACGGAGAGGGGGCGATGTTCTGATGGAAAAAAGAGGGAAAAAATGGCTGGAAAACGGTTATCTCGGCTTTGTGGTGCTTTTTCTTTATGCACCTATATTTATGCTGAGCGTGCTTTCCTTTAATGCGGGACGAAGCAGGGCTCATTTTTCCGGCTTCAGTCTCCGGTGGTATGCGGAGATGTTTCAGGATGAGGCCATCTTGCAAGCCTTAAAGAATACGCTGATTATCGCGTTTTTGTCTGCTTTTATTGCAACAGTGCTGGGAACCATGGCGGCGATTGCGATTCGGAAAATGAAGAAGTTGCCGAGAAATTTGATTATCGGGGTGACGAATGTCCCGATGCTGAATGCCGACATCGTGACCGGTATTTCTTTAATGCTGATGTTTATTGCTTTTCGCTTTACCTTGGGATTTAACACGATACTCATTTCCCATATTACCTTTAACCTGCCCTATGTCCTTTTGTCGGTGCTTCCGAAAATCAGGCAGAGCTCGCAGGTAAGCTATGAGGCGGCTCTTGACCTCGGGGCGAGCCCACTTTATGCCTTTTTCAAGGTGGTGCTTCCGGATATTATGCCGGGAGTTTTATCCGGTTTTTTATTGGCCTTTACCATGAGCCTCGATGACTTTATCATTACGCACTTTACCAGAGGTGCGGGTATCGATACCATTTCCACTCTTGTGTATTCCGAGGCAAGAAAGGGAATCAAGCCGACGATGTATGCCCTGTCTACCCTGATTTTTGTGACGGTTTTTGTGGTTTTACTTTGTGCGAACTTTGCGCCGGGATTTTTTGAACGGAAGGAAAAGACAGGATAAAGCGGATATTTGCCGAATCACCTTCGCACATCTCTTCAAAAGGCGCTTTCGCTCGATTTCGACGCAACGGTACTAAGCATCAAACTTCGCTTTGCTCGTTTTCTGCAAGTGCCGGCGTCTCCATACGCTTTTTCAGAGATGTAGCAAAGGGATTTCAGCATACTTTGCTATATCATGTGTAGTGGAGCTTTATGCAGTATATTTCACGAAAAGACCGTCGCGAGGCTCCCGTTATTTGTTCCATGCTAGCTAACGAGTGCGGAGCGTGTTTGAGCGAAGCGAGTTCGCTAGGAGCACGAGTGGATGAGCGCATGGGACAAATAGGGAACGCAGTGGGTCTTGAGAGAAATATACTGCATAAAGCGCAGCTCTTATAAAGATAAAATTAGAAAAAGGAATAGCACATGTTAAAAATAATGAAACATATAAAAAGAGAATTATCCGTTTGCGGATGTTCTCGTAAGATCGCTATAGTTCTTTCGCTGTTTTGTATTTGTCTTATATCCGTTTTTTTCATTGCTTGTGGAAGAGCTAAGGATGTGACGAATACTGCGGAGCAGGGGGAACAGGCGGATGCACAGGGCGACAATGTCGTTATGGTGTACAATGCGGGAGAGTATATTGACCCTGAGGTACCGAAGCTTTTCGAGGAGGAAACGGGAATCAAAGTAATTTATGATACCTTTGAAACCAACGAGGAGATGTATCCGGTGATTCAGGCAGGAGGGGTGGTTTATGATGCGGTTTGTCCTTCCGACTATATGATAGAAAAAATGATGCAGAATCATCTCTTGCAGGAGGTCAACTTTAACAATGTCCCGAACATTAAGGAAATCGGGAAGGACTACATGAAGATGTGTGAGCAGTTCGACCCGGGAAACAAATATGTTGTGCCTTACACTACGGGGACGGTAGGGATTCTTTATAACAAGAAAATGCTGGACGAACTCGGTGTGCCCTACCCGACCAAGTGGGCGGATTTATGGAATCCGAAGTTAAAGGGAGAGATTCTCATGCAGGATTCCGTGCGGGATGCCTTTATGGTGGCTCTGAAAAAAGAGGGGCACTCCATGAATACCGTGAGTGATGCGGAGCTGGATGAAGCCTTACAAGACTTAATCAAGCAGAAGCCCCTGGTGCAGGCCTATGTAGTTGACCAGGTAAGAGATAAGATGATTGGAGAAGAGGCTGCGGTCGGTGTCATCTATTCCGGGGAGATTCTCTATGTACAGGGAGAACTGGAGGGAACGGATGTGGAAATTGACTACGCCATTCCGGAGGAAGGAACGAATGTCTGGTTTGACGGCTGGGTGATTCCTTGGAATGCAAAACATAAGGAAAATGCGGAGAAGTGGATGAATTTCCTTTGTCGTCCGGACATTGCCGCAAAGAACTTCGAGTACATTACTTATCCGACGCCGAATGTAGGCGCCCTTGCTCTTTTGGATAAGAGTTATACGGAAAATAAAGCCGTTTTCCCGGATATGAAAGAGGTCCTGAAAAAGGGAGAGGTCTATACTTACCTTGGAGAGGAAAATGAGGCCAAGTACAATAATCGCTGGAAGATATTGAAGGCATCGTAGAGGTGGTTGAAAAATAGCATCGGAGAAAATAAAAATAGCATCGGAAAAAATGAAAATACCGCTTGCCAATTCTCGCTTTCTACTGTACTATCAGCTTTGAAAATTGAATCGGTTAATTAGAGACCGCTGTTTGATGTAATCGATGGGAGCTCCGAGGGGGGAGTCTGTCCTTTCGAAGTTCCATCGAAACAGCGGTTTTTTTGTGCTGTTTGGAACACAGATGGACAAAGAAAGGAAAAGAGAGATGGAAAAGAATTTGGAAACATTTACCCCGATTGAAGACTTGCATTTAATGGTGCGTTCTTATGAGTGCTTAAAGCGTGCGGGCGTTGACAGCGTAGAGAAACTGAAGATGCTTTCGGAAGAAGATTTAGCGAATGTACGAAATCTCGGAAAGAGAAATATTGTGGATATTCAAAGAAAACTGGCAGAAAGAGACGAGAAAAATGCGAACGAGGGAAATTCCGTTCAAAATGACGATGAAAAATGTTAAAATAAAAAACAATTTACGAAAAATTATCTTTCTTCTTAGCGAGGGGCACTCGAGAGCATGCCGGTTCTCGTTAAGGAGAAAGCAGGAGGATGAAATGAAACTTAGACACAGAACCGTTGCGATTTTGCTTTTACTTCTTTGCCTTGTTCCGATAGCTTGTAAGAGAGTGGAAAAGGAGGACACAAGAAAGGAAACGGAAGAACGGGAGCAAACAAAGAAAAAGGACAAAGAAGAACAAAGGGGAGAAAAGGAAAAGAAGGCGGAAGAAGACGGGGAAGAAGCTGTGCTTAGAGGTCTGCCTCATATTCTTTTTGCAGTGGAGGGAGAGACGCACAGTGATTCGGACTACCACTACTTATATCAAATTGAAAGCACAAAACTAAAATTGAAGGAAGGCCAAAAGTTCAAGGCGCTTGATAAGGCCTTTGCGGAATACAACAAGGAAGTAGACGAACTTTATCAAAAAGAACGCGCGGAATTGGAAAATAGCAGTCACTCCTCCGAGGAAGCCAAGAAGAATGTGCTCAGTTCCTCGGGAAATACGCCGGAAAGTAAGACGAATTGCGAGCTTATTCGTGCAGACAAGGCAATTGTCAGCGTTCTTCTTTCCAAGTCAACCGATTATACCGGAAGCGGAATGGAATATAGCCGAAGTGCTGTGAATTTTGATACAAGAAGCGGAAAAAGGCTAAGCTTTTCCGACGTAGTAACGGACGCAGACAGCTTTTTCATGCTGGCGGAAAAAAGGGCCAAAGAGTCAGTTGGAACGGATACCGAATTTCCGCCGGAGCTTCTTGATAAGATTAAGGAAAAGGGCAGTGAGCTTACGTGGACGGTCAATCAGGAAGGCGTTTCCGTTTATCTCGATATTTATGAATACGGAAAGTCTCGTAGGGAGCCGGCAGTCCTTACTGTGTATTTTGAGGAAGCGAGGGATTTATTTGAAGAAAGATATACGAAGACGGAAGAGGACTATGTCATCCCTCTTATCGGTGACATGCATCTGGATTTGGATATAGACGGAGACGGCAAGAGGGAAGCGGTTTACCTTAAGAAGAAAAGTGAAGATGCAAACAGTGTGTATCTGGATTTTTCCGCTGTTGCAAACGGCAGAGAAAGCGAACCGCTGGAAGGGTTTGATGGGAGAGCCTATATTGTTAAAAAGTCCGGAAAATACTATATGTACGTATTTGTGAGTGCAGAGGACGACATAACCCTTCTTTATCGATTGGACCTTTCTACAATGGAAAAAAAGGAAGGAGAATATTGGGTAACGGACCTTTCGACCAAATACTATAGCTGGAGAAATGAGGGGAATATTGAAACGCACCGCTATGAAGAGGAGAATTTCAGTGATGCGGCAGGCTTTTGCGGATCAGGGAGAAATGATATTTTAAGTACCAATTCGGTAGAAATTGACTGGGTGCTGGATAAGGAGGCTTATCCAAGGCCTGACGGCAACCGGTACAGAGTCACCAGCAACCATGTTCTGAGAACCCTTAAGGATATTTCCGTCCCGGAAGTAGATGCTAAGGGAAATGTTTTAAAAGAAAGTGTTATTCCTGCAAATTCTTACCTTCTGTTTCTATATAGCGACAACGAAAGCTTTGTCGACATGCGGATTATTGAAGAAAAATATGTGGACAAAGAAAACTGGGGCGGAGACAGCAGCTACTTCAATTTGAATGACTCCAATCAATTCGATTATAACGGTCCGCTTTACAGGATTCGAATGGAACGGGATACGGAGAATTGGATAACGAAAGTAAACGGAGTAGAGGCGGAGGAACTCTTTGAAGGCATGGTTTATGCAGGCTAGACAGCGGAAAAAGAAGGATTTCAGGAAAAAGCGGGAATAAAAGTAAGGAGGCTGTAAAAAAAGCTATTAACAGGGCATAAATTTTGCTAGAATATAAAGCAACGAAACAGCAAGTACTCAGTGTCAAAGGGGGAAGATCATGCGCTCAAAATATGTGGCTTATATAGGTTCTTATTCTTACACGGGTTCGGCAAAGGGGATTACCATCTGTGATGTGGATATGGAGAAGGGAAAGTTTACGAAGCGGACGGAAGTTGAAGTGAACAATTCCTCCTATATGGTGGCATCCAGAGATGAAAAAACACTCTACTCCATAGCGGACGAAGGCGTTATTGCCTTCCGTATCATGGGAAACGGAGGATTAAGCAAATTAAACACAAAAAACATTCGCGGAATGAGGGGATGTCATCTTTCTGTAGATAAGAGCGGGAAGTATCTCATGGTCTCCGGTTATCATGACGGAAAAGCCACTTTACTCTCTTTGAATCCGGACGGTTCGGTGGGAGATATTATTGACGGTGTTTATGATCAGGGAATCGGTTCCGTTGCGGAACGAACTTTCCGCCCCCATGTTTCCTGTGCAAGAATGACGGATGACCAGAAGTACATTTTGATTGCGGACCTGGGAATAGATCAGGTTAAGGTATTTCGTTTTGACAAGGCGGACGGCAGGATGCGCCAGATTGATACCCTCCGCTGCGAATTGCAATCCGGTCCGAGACATTTCCGTTTTAGCCCGGATAGAAGGTATCTGTATCTTCTTTATGAATTAAAAAATGTAATCGATGTCTATGCTTTCCATGAAGAAGAGGATGGAGATGAGGTTTCCTTCGAGAAGATTCAGACGATTTCCACCTTCAATGAAAAGGACAGAGACCCTCTGATTGCGGCTTGTCAAATGCGTTTTTCACCGGATACCGAAGCCTCGCACCTCTTTGTTTCCAATGCGGGGATTAATACGATTTCCATTTACGGAAGAGATTTTAAGACGGGCCTTCTGACCATGAAAGGAAGTTTGCCGATTGGCGGAGAGTATCCGAAGGATTTCTGCATTTTCCCGGATGAAAAGCATATTGCGGTGGCAAACAATGAGAGCGGAACCATTACCTTCCTGAATGTGGATTATGAGCACGGCCTTCTTTCCATGAGCGCAAGGGAACTGGCAATAGACGAGCCGAATTGTATTTGCATGGTAAAGTGTACGGGCTAGACAATTCACGGATTGTAGCCGGGGTAGAAGTGGAAGGGACAGTGAAATATTTTTAAGGAGTAGTATGGGCGGAAGCAGTTTTGGAAAAATTTTCCGTATCAGTACCTTTGGGGAGTCTCATGGGAAAGCCTTGGGTGTTATTGTAGACGGCTGTCCTGCGGGACTTCCTCTTTCAGAAGAGGATATTCAGTCATATTTGGAGAGAAGAAGGCCCGGTAAAAATTTAAAGATGACTCAGAGAAAAGAGGAAGATAGGGTAGAAATCCTGTCCGGTACTTTTTGCGGACGCACAACCGGAACACCGATTGCGCTTTTGGTACGAAATGAAGATCAGCGTTCGAAGGATTATGGAGAGATTGCGGAGAGCTTCAGGCCGGGACATGCAGATTACGGGTTTTTTAGTAAGTACGGCTTTCGGGATTATCGTGGAGGGGGTCGTTCTTCGGGAAGAGAAACACTCAGTAGAGTGGCAGCGGGAGCTATAGCAAAGAAACTTTTACAGGAACTTCACATTACGGTAGAAGCGGAAGTCAGTGAGCTTGCCGGAATCAGTCTTGCTACTCCCGAGGGAAAAGAAGAAGCGGATCGGCGAATTTTATCGCTTCGGGCGGAAGGCGATTCCGCCGGCGGTGTTGTAACCTGCAAAGTAAACGGGCTTTGCCCGGGAATCGGAGAGCCGGTGTTTGATAAGCTGGATGCCCGTCTGGCGCAGGCGGTGATGTCCATAGGCGCGGTAAAGGCGGTAGAAATCGGAGATGGCATCTTAGTGAGCCGTTCTCTCGGTTCGGAAAACAACGATGCTTTTTTCGTAGAGGAAGATAACGAACTGAATAAGGACAGTGCATGTTTAAGGCTGAGAAAAGAAAGCAATCACAGCGGGGGAATCCTTGGGGGAATGAGCGACGGTGCGGAAATAGTCTTAAAAGCGAGTTTTAAGCCGACTCCATCCATCAGTAAGGCACAAAAAACGGTGAAGGAAGATGGAGAGCCGATTACGATAGAAATTAAGGGAAGGCATGACCCTACGGTTGTGGAGCGTGCCTGTGTCGTTGTGGAAGCCATGACAGCAGTTGTGATTCTGGACTGTCTTCTGGAAAATATGAGTGCCAAGTTGGAAAATGTCAAAAAGATTTATGGAAAAGAAGAATAGAGTAGCGGTGGGGTAAAGAAGAATGGGATTAACAAAAAGTGTTTATGCGGTAGACTCTCATACAGCAGGAGAGTCAACCAGAGTTGTCGTAGGGGGAATCCCTAAGATTCCGGGAAAGTCTATGCCGGAAAAGAAGGAATGGCTGGAGAGCCGGATGGACTATCTTCGGACTGCATTGATGTTGGAGCCCCGAGGACATAATGATATGTTCGGCGCCATTCTTACCGCCCCCACTACAGAGAAAGCGGATTATGGTATCATTTTCATGGACGGAGGCGGATACCTCAACATGTGCGGACACGGTACTATCGGGGCAATGACTGTAGCGGTAGAGACCGGGATGGTGGAAGTCACCGAGCCGATTACAAAGATTGTGCAGGAAGCTCCTGCCGGAATGATTCACGGCGAAGTTTTGGTGGAAGGGGGTAAGGCTAAGACAGTCAGCTTTCAGAATGTTCCCTCCTTTCTCTATAAACAGGATCAGGAGGTGGAGCTTCCCGGATACGGGAGAATTCGCTTTGATATTTCGTTCGGAGGATCGTTCTTCGCCATTGTAAAAGCCGAGCAGGTGGGGCTTTCCATCGTTCCGGAAAATGCGGAGAAGCTAAAAGAGTTGGGAATCGCCTTGCGAGAAATCATCAATCGAGAGATTCCGGTGATGCATCCCACCCTTTCTCATATTCATACGGTGGATCTGGTAGAATGGTGGTCTGAAACGGAAACAGAGGGAGCAACATTAAAGAATTGCGTGGTTTTTGGGAAAGGACAGGTGGATCGCTCTCCCTGCGGGACAGGAACTTCCGCTAAGATGGCAACTCTTTTTGCGAGAGGAGAGTTAAAGGTCGGAGAGCCGTTTTACTACGAGTCTATTCTGGGGACTATTTTTGAAGGAAAAATTCTGGATACCACGAAGGTGGGAGGGTATGATGCGGTTATTCCGCAAATTACCGGCTCGGCCTATATCACTGCATTTAACCATTTTGTGATGGAGGAAAATGATCCCTTAAAGTATGGGTTTGTACTGGAGTAGATTACGGAACAGAAAAGGATGAATAATGCATTGAGAAAAGGGAGTGACAATAGAGAAGTGTGGGGAGAGAAGACGGTTTGTCTCTTCTTGCTTTGTTGTTCATTCTTTTTCTTTTGCCGTTTTTTTGTGGATAGCGGAAATGGGGAGCGTCTGCTGGAGAAAAAAAATTTACTTGCTCTGGGAGAAACGGGTATTTATCTGCTTTACAGCTTTTTCGTTTTATTCTTTCGGAAAAAAACACTGTGTAGCAGAAGAGCATTTCTTTTTTTCCTCTCTTCTCCCCTTCTTCTTGCAGCGTATTTGCACCGCTTTCTTCTTCCGCTTTTACTTTCTTTCTTTTATTTTTTCTTTCTGGCATCGATTCTCGTTTTTTTCTTTCCGGAAAAATAAATCATTTCCTTCAAAGATGTATTTCTTTCCGTTGTTCCGAAAGAGACAAAACGGCAGCATTTCTGGCTTTGCCCTTTGTGCTCATTCAAATTAGTCGCAGTAATATTGCTTTGGACTATGATTCTCTTCGTTACGGACTGAGAAGTGCATGGATTTTATTTTCTCCGGATGGGAAAGGTGGAGGCATTTTATCTTTCTTGCAAGCTTTTTTTTCTTCTCATGGCTTAATCAATGCTGTCTACAGCTATCCGAAAGGATTGGAACTCTTGACCGCTCCGCTTTCTTTTTTGCCGGGGTACGGTTTTTTATTGGCTTTTCAAATCTGGATATACATTGCGATTGCCTTTGTGCTTTACTTCCTTTTAAGAGACCGAAAAGACGCTGAGCTTGCGTTGGGGATTTTGGTTTTTTCTTTTTTCGTCTATCGGAAATATGGCAATCACCATGAAAACCGATAATCTCACTCTTCTTTTACAGCTTTTGAGCCTCTATTTCTATGGGAAGGGAGAGAGAAAGAACAGTCTTTCGATGCTGATTTTAACTTACAGTCTAAAACCCACAGCGGTGGTATTCAGTACCTTGCTTTTCATCGGATTTTTTCTGGATAGTTTGATTAAGGGAACAATCGGTACATTTTTCTTTGGAAAAGGGGAGCCGGAAGAAAAAAGATACTTTCACCCCTTTGACTCGAAAAAAGAGGGATCCACGGCCTTGCTCTTTGTCTCTCTTCTTTTTACTTGTCTGATTACCCTTCGCACTTTTTGGATTACCGGTCTTCCCTTTTCGACTACCTTTACCGGAATTTTTAAAGCCATGGGATTTTCCGTAAAGTGGCCCTTTAATTTGGACGCGCATGTGGATTATAGCGGGGCGCTTTCTCTGCAAGAGACCTTCCTTTCTTTTGTGAAAAGGCTCTTTTTCTTCCTCTTTTATCCGGTGGGGGAGGACATGGCGCATGTCGGTATTGCCTGGAGCGGAATTGCCTTTCCGGCCATTCTCTTCCTTGCCGCCGGAAATGCTTTGAAAATGATTCTTCGCAGGTTCTCACCGGGGAGAAAAAAAGAAAAGGGGGAAGCGAAGGACATAGAGCTTCCGCTTGTTTTTTTCTGATTAGCTTTTTCTCCCTTCTGAGCTTTGTTATGCTCTGGCAGATTGACGGAAATTACTATAGTTTATGGGAGTGCTTGGCGCTTCTTCTTGCATTTGGAAGTCCGCTATGGAAAAAGGAAGAAGAGAAGAAAAAGAGGAAATGGAGGATTTTGCTTGCTCCGTTTCTTTATTTGCCTGCGCTTCTTACAACGCTCTTGACTTCCTGGGCCGGGGCAGTAGGCTTTACACCGATTGATCCGGTAAATAAGGGCTATTATGATCACCTTTCCGTGGAAATGGAGAAGCAGGCGGAGCGGGGAAGTCTTCCCCTGTTTTTGAAAATGGCGGAAAACCCGAGGAATCATATTCTCGCTGTGGCAGAGACTCCGGAATGTTATCGGATTCCTGCCGTGGTAGAGAGTATTACGGATGTGGAGGGCTCCGGAGGAAGTCCGGGACTCTATGACGATCCGCTTTACTTTGCCTGGTTTTTAAAATGGGCGAAGACGGATTACATTTACATAGAAAGATCTTTCCTGGAGGAGGAGAGGGAAGCGCGCGCGAAGGAAATGCTCATACAAATGGCAAACCTTGGTATCCTAATAGAGCCGGAATTTGCAAATTTAACAAAAACGCAAGAGAGTCTTCCGGAATACCTCCTTGTGAAAGTGAATCAGTCTCGCTTAGAATATGCGTGGAGAGAAGAGCCGTATCCTGTTCTCACAAAAGAGGAAGAAGAGGATGCGAAGAGCGTATTGAACTGGATAGACTATGGTCGTGAAGTGAAAATCACTTGTGTACGGGGACCAAGGTGAGAAAATTGATTTCCTACCGGCGGTAGAAAATGAGGGGAAAAGAGCTTTTTTAAGGAGGGGATGGCATGCAAGGAAAGGACAGTACAGAAGAGAATCGTAGAATGCCCGAGAATTATCACTTGCAGGATGATGCAAGCAGGAAGAAAAAAAGGGAGAGAATCTTTACTGTTCTTTTTCTCTTCTGCAGTTTTTGTGCACTGATGATTTTTGCCTTCTATGTCAATCGGCATATTCATATTAAGGCCTTATACATGGATGACCTTTATCTCTTTTCTTTTTTCCGGGAGCAGGATTTCTTTACATTCAGTTTCCCTATCGGAAATGCAGTGCGGTTTCGTCCGGTGTATTGGGCAATCAGCTATATTGAGATGGTCTTTGTGGGAAATGATCCAAACCGCTACTGGTACTTTAATGTGGCATTGAATGGCCTTTTGGCCTGTTTCCTGTGTTATTTTTCTTGGGTGGTTTCGAAGGGAAAGAAAATTGTTTCTTTCTCTTTGGGGATTATTTTTCTGTCTGCTCACTTTGCGTATTACCAGATTGCACAGGCGCTGGGAATACTGGAAACCTTGGCGCTGGGCTTTTCCCTGATTACGCTCTATTTCCTTTACTTGCAGTTAAATGAAGAAAGGCATTTTGTACGAAACCTTGTGCTTTCCCATCTCTTTTTCTTCTTACTAGTCTTTACACACGAAAGATATATTGCTTTACTCCCCCTTTTCTATGTCCCGCTGCTTTTTAGAGGAAGGGTAGGAAAGAACACGGCCGTTAAGGCTACTTCAACAGGAGGAAATAATGCAGAAACAGAATATAAAGGAACAGAGCAAGAGAAATCGGAAACGAGAGGAAATGAAGCAGGAAAAGAAAAAAGAAAGAGGGGAAAAATATCGTTTTTACTTCGTGCATTCTTTTTCTTCTTCCTCTTGCCCAAGCTTATCTTTTTTATGCTATCCGTAAGTTTGCCATTGGCTCTTTCATTCCTAAGGGGACGGGAGGCACGGAAGTTACGGAAAGCTTTAAACTTACCGATGCCCTCCAAAATGCCTTCGCGGAAGTCTACTATATCTTCGGCTTCCAGAAAGGGCCGGAATATCTAAATGGAATCCTCTGGGAAAATGTGGCGGGAAATATTCGAAAGCTGGTATATGCTTCCATCGGCGTACTGGGGATTACGGTGTTTTTATGCTTGATTTTTGCACTGATCCGTATTTTTAAGACGGAGAAAAGCATAGGGAACAGCATAGCAGTGAGCACGGACGGTATTACAGGAACGAACACGGAAAGCAGAACAAAAAGTAGTGCGGGAAAAGAGCAGAAGCGTGTGAAGCTCGCTCGTCTTCGCAGTTTTATCGGAAACAATATTCTCTTTTTGCTTTTTATTGCGCTATGTATTGGGTCTTCTTCCGTGACGATTCGCGTGGAAATGCGCTGGGTTTATGTGAGCTTTGCGGCTTCACTCCTTTATTTCTCGTATTTACTGGGGGTGAGCAGACTGCCCCTCGGTACGCTTTTCTGCCTGGCATTTATTTGTCTGCGCCTTCCGGTAGAGCGCTACTATCGTTCCTATTTTCCGCAGATTTATTTCTGGGAGGATCAGGATCGCATGAATTCCCTTGCCGAGGAGACGATAGAAAAGTATGGTAGAGAGGGCGTTCTCGGGAAGCAGGTTTATATTTTGGAAAATAAATACAAGATGAGTAAGTTCTACGGAGATACCTTCTTTCAGGTGTTTGATGCGGACTTCAGTGGACATGGCACGAAGATTCATTTTATACAGGATCTGACAAGGCTTCCTAAGAATTCGAACCGGGAAAACAGTCTGGTTCTCGAGGAAGTGCCGGAACAAAGAGCTTACAGGGATATTACGGGGGAGGTTTTCCATGAGTAAAGAAAAGTTCCGCGCTTCGTTCCTTCTCTTCGTTTCTATCCTATCCACGGTGTTTCTCGGTTTTTATATCCTGTCCGCCAGCGCGGATATCGTCTATTCCGACTATATCCGCCTGACGAATTCGTATTTGGGCGAGCCTTTCTCTTTCCATGACTTACTGACGAAGGACATCTTGACGAGGATACCCGTGAGCTTCCTTTTTCGGGAAATCAATATCGCTTTTTTCCATTATTCGATTACGTTTGACCGCTTCCTTGGGCTTTTCGGTCTGTTTCTTACGAGCATTCCGCTTCTTCTCTTTATGGCAAAGCGAAGAATAGGCGGTTTTTTCAGTGTTGCGATTTTACTCATTTTCTATAGCTTAAATAAGTGGGAAATGCTCTTGAACGGTTCGGGATATGCGCATTTTCTTTCTTTTGCGCTTTTTTATCTCTTCTTCTATCTCCTTTCTGAAAGAGTCGGAAAGGGCAGTTCCCTTTTGACGCTCTCCGTTTTTCCCTTCCTCTTCCTTCTTACGGGAGGGCCTTATGCTATCGCGGTTTACGGTGCGACCATTCTCTCTCTTTTCTTTTTGTTCTTAGCCGGTAAAATCCGGGACAAAAGAGGGAGCCTCATTCTGCTTCTTTCGAGCTTTGTTTCGACCTTCCTCTATTTTCTCAGTAATCATTATGCGGTCTATGAATATGCCGGGGCGAAAAGCATTTCTCTGAAGGAAGTCTTACTCACGAAAATGACCTTTGTGCTGAAGTTTTTCGGCTTCGGCTTTTCTTCCCTACTTTTTTCCGGAGAAAACTTGGAGGAGTGGCTATCGAGCGGGGCAGTACAAGGAAAGCAACTCTTTCTGCTCGGTGGCTTGATTCTTCTCTTTTTCCTCCTTATGGCGCTTTTCTTCTTGAAGGATTTATTTTTCGGAGAAAAGGGTTCGAGCGACGACTGTATTCCGGGAAAAGAGAAGGACAAGAGTCTGACAGGTCTTTTTCCGGCGCTCCTTCTTCTCCATGGTCTCCTTAGTTTTGCTCTGGTTTTTTTGTCCCGGTACATTTTCCTTCGTCCGGAATATGCCGTGCAGAGCCGTTATGCCTTGCAGTATCAAAGCGCCTTACTCGGTGCATTGCTTCTTTTGTATCTGAATACAGGACGACAGGAAGCGGGAGTGAAAAAAGGCAGAGAGAAAGCAAAGCTTGAAGGGAATACAGAGAAGAAGAGGGGAGCGAAGAGGGCACTGCTTCGAATCATTTCCGTAGGAATCACCCTCCTTTTCTTAGGCGGCACCCTCCATACCGCGAAAACGGAACTTCTGAAGGCGCCTTATCGCAGGCTCCATTATGAAACGATGCTTCACTCTGTGGATCGAATCGAGGAAATGGACGAAGAAGAGCTGGAAAGACTCTATGAATATCGCCATGGGAAAGAAAGAATCTTAAAGGCTTTTTCCATTCTTAAGGAGCGAAAACTGAACTGTTTTTATGGGAAATAGGCAAGAGTTGCCTCCTGTTCAGGAGGCGCTTTTTCTTCAAAACGAGTATCGCTCGCGTAGCGTGCTGCATCGCGTTTTTGCAGCGTGCGGTATTTCGTTTTGGAATTGACAGATTCTCATCCTATGCTAGAATAAAAGAGAAATAGCGTTCTCATAGTTAAATGGATATAACAAGCGCCTCCTAAGCACTAGTTGTGGGTTCGATTCCCGCTGAGAACATTTTTGGGCAGCAATGATGGAAACGTCATTGCTGTTTTTTTAACAAGTAGTG
The DNA here is from genome assembly GCF_000214455.1 of Oribacterium sp. oral taxon 108 str. F0425. Taxonomy (NCBI): domain Bacteria; kingdom Bacillati; phylum Bacillota; class Clostridia; order Lachnospirales; family Lachnospiraceae; genus Oribacterium; species Oribacterium sp. oral taxon 108. The sequence continues at coordinate 462,009 of NZ_AFIH01000001.1, forward strand.
CAAGCAAAGCCTTTTTTCTGTGATAAACAAATGAAACTACCGCTTAAATTATTGACAAGATACTCCTATATAGTATAATTAAAAACTACTATATAGGAGTATTTGTGATGAATGGTGGATTTCTGGTAACAAAAATAAAACAGCTTGGGGACAGAACTTTCGAGCGTATATTGTCAAAGAAAGGCATTGATGCCTTCAACGGAGCGCAGGGAAGAATTCTTTATGCGCTATGGCAGGAGGATGGTGTATCCATCAAAACCGTATCGAAAAAATGCGGACTTGCAATTACATCGCTTACTACCATGCTTGAAAGAATGGAGAAAAGCGGTCTTATTCGCCGTGAACAGGACCAGCAGGATAAGCGAAAAACGCGCCTTTATCTCACTGAAAAATCACATTCATTGAAAGACGATTATGACGACGTTTCCGCCGGAATGGGAAGGATATATTATAAAGGTTTTTCAGAGGATGAGATTATACAGTTTGAGTCATATCTCGAACGTGTTCAGACAAATCTTGAGGGGTGGCGTGAAGAATGAGCATATGTATAAAAGATCGAATACAGAACATGAATCTGGTCATAGGCTGTACTGTGGGCTGTCAATACTGCTACGCGCGTAATAATGTGAAACGCTGGCATATGATTGAAGATTTTTCAAAACCGGAGTTTTTCCCGAGAAAACTTCGTATGATGGATAAACAGCGCCCGCAGAATTCTTTGCTCACGGGAATGAGCGATTTTGCGGGATGGCAGGATGAATGGCGCAGCGAGGTGTTTGCGAAGGTTCGTGAGAATCCACAACATCAGTTTCTTTTTTTGAGCAAGCGTCCGGATTTACTGGATTTTGATACGGATCTTGAAAATTCGTGGTTCGGAAAATACGGGAAAAAGGAAAAAATAAAAAATCCCATACAGTAATAAGATTCAGCGCCTTGACAAGAGGCGCTTTTTTTGCTTATTGGGAGGAGATGTTCGAGGCGCTTAAGAAGTATTTTCAACGGAAAGGCAATACTCTCTCTTGTTATCCTTTTCCCCGGCGAATGCTTTTCGGGGATATGTTGAAGGGTGAATTTTATACTTTTTTCTGCTAATATAGGCGATAATTGAAAAGAGTTTTATGGTTGTCCTAAGCTCTGATTCTAAGTTTGATTCTCGCAGGGAACATCTGCCTTGCAGAAATGATTAGAACTATTCATTCCTGCAATTTTTTAAATATGGAATAGGGATGCTTAAAATAGTTTGAAAGAAGGCGTAAAGTGCAGCACAAGAATATCAAAAAAGACTGTGAAGAGCTCTGGGCAAAAAATAAATATTATGTACTGAGCAAATCCCATAAGGCATATCTGGATATACGAGAGTATTTGAAAGAAAAGGAAGTGGATATTGCATATCTACAGGAAAAAATACAAAGCGTAAAGGATATAGAAGAGAGTAAAAAAGATTTTAATAATGCCATTCTTCATGTATGGGGATATTTCAAAAAAGACGCAAGTGAAACGGAAAAACAAGGATTATTTGAGATATTAGAAGAATATATGAAAGGAGAAAATAGTCAGGAAGCTGTGATTCAATATCTTAACGCTTTACTAAGGAAATATCCCAATCAATATTTAGAGGAATCTACTTTTTTAGCAGGAGAAAATTATGAGACTATGGCATGAACAACTGATTCCCTTATTGCCGAAAAATCAGCTTCTTGGACAACATAGAGAATGCTGTGCACTTAGAGGAAATGGGTGGAATAAGAAGCATAAAACAGTAGATTATGCATTTTCCTATTCTCCGTATCACCTATTTATCTTTCATTCTTTAGTTATGGATGAAATGGAAAAAAGAGGGTATAAGGTTTCTGAAGAGTGGAGAGATAAAAATTATAGAGGAAAGACAGCAGAAAAATACGATAATCTTGAAGAAAAAATGATAGAAAGTCCTATCTACAAAGAGCATAACGGGGAATATCTGCTCGAGTGTATAGAAAACTTGCGAAATAAGGGTATAAAAATAGAACTATAAATGTTTTAATGGTTTTTACTAAAGCTCATTGCTCTCAAAGGGGGAGATGAGCCAATGATTCATGTAGCAAATTTTAGCAAAAAAACCGCTTTTAAAGGAGGATTACTATGTTGGAAGTTGGAACAAAGGCACCGGATTTTACACTCCCGGATCAGAATGGAAACGTACACTCTCTGTCGGATTACAGAGGAAAGAAGGTTATTTTATATTTTTACCCGAAGGACAACACCCCGGGCTGCACGAAGCAGGCTTGCGGCTTTGCAGAACGATATCCCCAGTTTACGGAAAAAGGTGCCGTAGTTTTGGGAATCAGTAAGGACAGCGTGGCTTCGCATAAGAAGTTTGAAGAAAAATACGGTCTGCCCTTTACTATTCTTTCCGATCCGGAGCTTAAAGTCATCCAGGCTTATGATGTTTGGAAGGAAAAAATGAATTACGGCAAGGTTTCCATGGGCGTGGTGCGTAGCACGTATTTGATTGATGAAGAGGGAAAGATTGTCAAGAGCTTTGACAAGGTAAAGGCTGCCGATAACCCGGAGCAAATGCTGGGAGAGCTTAGCTGATATGCGAATCATTCTTTCTCCTGCAAAAAAGATGCGATACGATGAAAATGGGCCGGCTTACCGGGATTTGCCTGTTTTTCTTTCCGATGCGGAAAAGATTAAGTCCGTTCTGAAGGAGAAATCCTTTTCGGAACTCAAGGCACTTTGGGCCTGCAATGACAAGATTACCGAGCAAAATATAGAGCGTCTTTCGTCGATGAATTTAAGAGAGAAACTCACACCGGCCCTTCTTTCCTATGACGGAATTGCCTATCAATACATGGCTCCGACCGTTTTCGAGACGGAGATGCTTTGCTATGTGCAGGAACATCTTCGGATCCTTTCCGGCTTCTATGGAATATTAAAGCCGATGGACGGGGTAAGCCCGTACCGCTTGGAGATGCAGGCTAAGTTTGAACTATATGGTGCGAAAAATCTCTATGACTACTGGGGAGACAGACTGTACAGGGAACTTAGGGACAGTAGCGGAATTATCGTGAATCTCGCGTCAAAGGAATATGCAAAATGCATCGAGAAGTATTTGCAGCCCGGAGACCGCTATATCAGCTGCAATTTTTATGAAGAAGCACAGGAGAAGCCGGTGCAAAAGGGTGTGTATTGCAAGATGGCTCGCGGAGAAATGGTCCGTTTTATGGCGGAAAACCGAGTGGAAGAGCCGGAGGGCATCAAGGATTTTGCTGTAATGGGTTATCGGTATGCTAAAGAACTTTCTTCGGAAAAGGAATATATATTTGTGAGGAAAAAAGCCTAAGGATATCATTTTACAGGTTTGTCTTATAGCGTGTCGTAAGGCTACCCCCCAGCTTAATAATCTGCCCTCGATTTACCATGGTTTTTAGAATACGGCCGGCAGTGGACTGGCTGACTTCCAGCAGCTCTTGTACTTCTTTTCTTGTAATTTCTTTCTGCGCGGAAAGGACTTGTAGGATTTTTTCTTCAGCAGATAGAAGCGTAGCAGAGGGCGCTACGGAAGATGAATCTACAGAATAGTAGACACTATCCTCTTTTACGATTTGTCCTGCATTGGTATTGGGAAGGACGATTTTAAAGGCATTATCGCTACAGATGATGGAGGGCTGTTTCCATTTTCCAAAGTAGCTGTCCATGATTTTTTAATGCCGGTTCCATAGGCCTCTATTAATTGCAAACGATAGAAGACATTGGCTAGTTGAGGGTTTCTACAAACAGAAATTCCCATTTTTATATCATCGAGTTCCAAGCCGGGGAGTAGCCCGCCCAAAGTGACAAACTCCATGTGATCTTTATAAATGCTGATGAGGGTGTCAGCGTGGATGGAGTAATCCCGATGGACAAGAGAGTTGAGAAGTGCTTCTCGGACTGCCACTTCCGAATAGTCTCTATTGTCAATACGCAGTAGCTTATGAAAGCTTGCATGGACTTGATTATGGAAGTCGATATAGTCATATACATCATGAAGCTGTTGCATAAGGGAACCGGAAAATTCTCTTCGGTCTTTAAAGATATTTTTTAAGGAATCAAAACTTAAGCTTTGCTTGATAGAACGCATCTCTTCAAAACTGTCACCGTCCGATTCTTTAATCATTTGCCGGATGGCTGTATCACTTGGGGCTCGTTTAAGGAATTCAAACAGGCAATATACTGCTGATAGTGCCAGTCTTGCTTGCGATAATAGGCATATATTTTGTCGATGGAACTTGCAACTTTTTGAGTTACAACTGTTAAACTGTTAAAATCGACACTACACATTTTTTAATGTTTTTTCTGACATAAAACCATACGAAGGAAAGGAATCTATGGAAGAGAAAGACAGAAAATTCGTTCTATGGAAACTCTTTATATCAACATTATATTTAAGCACGTTTACGTTTGGTGGCGGATATGTCATTGTTACGTTGATGAAGAAAAAATTTGTGGATGAGTATCACTGGATTAAAGAAGAGGAAATGCTGGATTTAGTAGCTATAGCACAATCTTCCCCGGGAGCAATTGCTGTAAACGGAGCAATAGTGGTAGGATATAAGTTGGTAGGTATCTCCGGTGCTATGGTAGCCATCTTAGGCACGATCCTGCCACCATTTCTCATATTGTCTATTGTTTCTATGTTCTATCAGGCTTTTCGCAGCAATTGGTTTATTAGTTGGATGCTGGAGGGGATGCAGGCTGGAGTAGGTGCGGTTATTGTATCTGTTACGATTGATATGGGAATCCCAATTGTAAAAGAGAAGGATATAGTATCCCTTCTAATTATGATGTTGGTATTTGTAGCATCGTATATATTTGGTGTTAATGTAGTCTACATAGTGCTTGCGTGTGGTGCATTCGGAACCATTAGGACTCTCCTTTGTACAAGGAGTGCGATTAAATGATATATTTACAGTTATTTTGGAGCTTTGTACAGATTGGATTGTTTAGCTTTGGAGGCGGATATGCTGCGATGCCGCTTATTCAAGGGCAGGTGGTGACAGCACATGGGTGGCTATCGATAGCAGAGTTTACAGATTTAATTACCATATCCCAAATGACACCTGGACCGATTGCGGTTAACTCAGCTACATTTGTTGGACTAAAAATTGCCGGAGTACCAGGAGCCATAGTTGCCACACTAGGTTGTATATTGCCGTCCTGTATTATTGTTACGCTACTGGCAAAATTGTACTTGAAATATCGAAAACTGGATATACTTCAAGGAATACTTCATTCTTTACGTCCCGGGGTTGTAGCTATGATTGCTTCTTCAGGAGCTTTCATTCTTGTGAATGCCTTTTTTGGGGGAAAGCAAGGTATCTTATTACAAACAAAATGGGAAATGGTGGCCATATTTATAGTTGCGTTATTGCTTCTCAGAAAGACAAAAATAAATCCTATAAGTGTTATGCTTATCGCTGGCGTTCTAAGAGTAGTAAGCTCTATCTTCTAAACAGTATGATTTTTACAATATAATAAAAATGCCGGTCCTTAAGGACCGGCTAAAAAACGAAATCCATGTGGGTTATCTATAGTATATACAAAAAGACGAAGGAGGACATAATATCTAATGGACGAAAAAAAGTATTTGAAGTGGTATAACAAGCTTGGTTATGGCTCCGGTGATTTGGCAGGAAATGTAGTTTATGCATTTCTTTCGTCATTTGTAATGCTATATCTTACCAATACAGTAGGGTTAAATCCCGGTATCGTAGGAACTTTAATCATGGTGTCAAAATTATTTGACGGCATAAGCGACATGTTTTTTGGAACGATGATTGATAAAACAAAGAGTAAACTGGGGAAAGCAAGACCGTGGATGCTTTATGCATATATTGGCTGTGCCGTGACTCTTGTGGCCAATTTTGCCATTCCGGATAACTTAGGAATGACGGCACAATATGCTTGGTTCTTCCTTGCCTATACACTCCTAAATGCGGTGTTTTTTACTGCTAATAACATTGCGTATGCTTCTCTGGTTACCTTCTGCACCAAAAATAGTAAGGAACGTGTGGAAATGGGTTCACTTCGTTTCATTTTTGCGTTTTCAACAAGCTTAATCATCCAGTCTGTTACTGTTCAGTTTGTTCGATATCTTGGCGGTGCTGCTGCCGCATGGAGAACGGTTGCCATTATATATGCCGTTATAGGATTGGTAGTCAATACAATTTCCGTTTTCTCTATTAAGGAGCTGTCAGAAGAAGAATTAAATGCAGGAAAAGAGCATATCGAAGAGAAATACGGTTTAATCGAAGCTGCCAAACTCCTTTTCTCCAATAAATATTATCTTATGATTTGCATGGCTTATATTTGCCAGCAGATTTATTCTGCTATGCTGAATATGGGTATTTATTACATGATTTATATTCTTAAGAATGAGAATTTGTATTCCGTGTTTTCTTGGGCAATTAATATTCCGGTTATTATTGCCATGTGTATTACACCGATGCTGGTTGAAAAGATGAATGGTCTATATCGGATGAATCTTGCCGGCTATATATTAGGTACGGCAGGTCGTGTTGGTGTGATTTTTGCCGGCTATATGGGAAGTGTGCCTTTGATGCTGGCCTTTACTGCAATTGCCGCACTGGGAATGGCGCCTTGGCAAGGAGACATGGGGGCAGTTGTAGCAAGCTGCTCTGAATATACCTATCTTACAAAACGCAAGCATATTGATGGAACGATGTACTCCTGTACATCTTTTGGAACCAAGATTGGAGGTGGCATAGGAGTTGCTCTTTGCGGATGGCTACTGGAAGCCAGCGGTTTTGTTAAAGAGTCTGCCGTACAACCGGAATCCTGTTTGAGTATGCTTTATGTCATGTATTTGTGGATTCCGATGATTTTGTCATTATGTATAACTTTTATCATGTCTAAAATGAATGTTGAAGAGGCAAATCAGCAGCTGAAAGCACAAATAGAGGGACATTGATATGACGGATCCTGCAATCACCGCGGAGCTAAGTCAGCAAGAAGATGATGGATTTTCAACATAAGAAAACGAAAATGCTTGAAGTGCACATTGAAGATTCGAGAGTAGCACCTATCATTTCCTTTATCGGAGTTTATTAAAACAGTAGAGTATTGTTCACGAACGCCCTTGAGGATAGGTATCAGAGGTTTGCAAAAAAGAAAGGAGCCCTATGAACGCTTGCATAAAATGGTTGGATAATCCGGAAATTTTTCGTGTGAATCAATTGGATGCACATAGTGACCATTCATACTATATGGATTATGCGGATATGGGAAAAACGGATAATCCTTTATCACAGTCGCTGAATGGTCAGTGGGAGTTTGCTTTTAGCAAAAATGCAGCGAGTAGGCCCGGCAACTTTTATGAAGAGGGATTTGATGCTTCCGGTTTTGATAAAATCATGGTGCCGGGGCATATCGAACTGGCCGGATATGATAAGATTCGCTATATCAATACCATGTATCCATGGGAAGGCAAAGAGTACCACCGAGGTGCGTATAGCCTGGACAGCACGGGAGCAGAGGAAGGGATGTTTTCGGAAGCGAGCTATAATCCTGTGGGCTCTTATCTTAAACATTTTGATTTAAAACCGACGATGCTTGGAAAAAGAATCCGCATTTGCTTCGAAGGAGTAGAGGAAGCGATGTATTTGTGGATTAATGGGAAGTTTGTGGGTTATGCTGAGGATAGTTTTACACCCTCTGAGTTTGATCTTACACCGTATATTCGTGAAAAAAATAATATCCTTGCCGTACAGGTTCATAAAATGAGTACAGCAGCATTTTTGGAAGATCAGGACTTCTTCCGTTTCTTTGGAATCTTTAGAAATGTTACGTTGAAAGCAGTGCCGGATGTCCATATGGAGGATGTGTGGTTTAAGCCTGTATTGAACCCGGACAATGAACATGGAAGTGTAGCGGTGAGCATGAAAGTATCTGTCCGAAAGCAAGTCGCTGTCCATGCGCAGTTTGTGTTGAGAGATAGAGAAGGGAATGTGGTTGCGGAGAACAGTGTTCCATTACAAGTCTTAAATGGAAACCTCACGGGAGAAATATATACGGATGTTGGCGTAATTAAATCTTGGGATAACCACCACCCCTATCTATATCAAGCAACAATTGCGTTAAAAAATGCCGAGAATGGAGAGTTACTGGAGCTTGTACCGTATGATATTGGCTTTAGAAGAGTAGAAATCATTGATAAGGTCATTTATCTAAATGGAAAGCGTCTCGTTATCACAGGGGTTAACCGTCATGAATGGAGCCCAAAGACCGGAAGATGCATCGGAATGGAGGAGATGCATTCCGATATGGCATGTATTTTGAAAAATAATATCAATTCCGTACGTACCTGCCATTATCCGGATCAAATCCCCTGGTATTTTCTTTGCGATGAAGCCGGAATTTATGTCATGGCAGAGTGCAATCTTGAAAGCCATGGAAGTTTTCAAAAGCTCGGTGCTATTGAACCGTCTTGCAACGTGCCGGGGTCTATTCCCCAGTGGAAAGAAGCTGTTATGGATCGTGCAAGAACCAGCTTTGAAACTTTTAAAAACCATACTTCGATTTTATTCTGGTCTCTAGGAAATGAGTCCTATGCAGGCGATGACATCGAGGCTATGAACGTTTATTTTAAGGATAAGAAGGATGGACGTTTAGTTCATTATGAAAGTTCCTATTATAATAGAGCATACGAAGATACAATTTCAGATATTGAGAGCAGGATGTACGCAAAACCTAAGGATGTAGCGGAATATTTAAGTGATAAACCGAAAAAGCCGTACATTTTATGCGAGTTTATGCATGATATGGGGAACTCAATGGGCGGCCTTGGGGATTACATGAAGCTGATTGATGAATTCGACCTGTATCAAGGCGGATTTATTTGGGACTTCATAGATCAGGCAATCTTGGTAAAAGATCCGGTTACAGGGAAGGATGTTCTCCGTTATGGCGGTGATTTTGAAGATCGACCTGCCGATTATGAATTTTCTGCAAACGGCATTTTATTCGCAGACCGTAGAGAGAAACCGGCAATGCAGGAAGTGAGGTATTACTATGGCTTATACAGATAATGAAAAATTAAGGGTGGTATATGGCGATTTTACTCTTGGCGTACATGGAGAGGGGTTTAGTTACATTTTTTCCTATGCCCAGGGGGGGCTTGAATCGATAGTGAAGGATGGATATGAATGGCTATTCCGGTGCCCTAAGCCTACATTTTGGAGGGCTTTGACAGATAACGACAGAGGAAGTAAATTTCACATTAAAAGTGGTCATTGGCTAGCAGCGGATATGTTTATTGATTGTCAGGACATTACGGTCATTATGGATGGAGCGGTGCAGAATTGTAAGGCACCGGATAACAACAGTTATGGTGGAGATGTATCGGCAAATGAGATTACGGTCAAGTATCTGTATAAGACCATTTCTGTTCCCGTCACAACGGTTATGGTATCATATACCGTAAATACTTCCGGGAAAATCAAAGTAGATGTACACTACGATGGCAAGAAGGATCTTCCGGAATTTCCGGTTTTTGGCATAAGGTTTATTATGCCCACACTTGCAGAAAAGTATATTTATAAAGGCTTGTCAGGAGAGACGTATCCGGATCGAAAAGCGGGTGCGCAACAAGGTGTATTTGAAGTTACCGACCTGAGCTTGACCCCTTATATTGTGCCTCAGGAATGTGGTATGAGAATGGATACGGAATGGCTTGAAGTTACGCGCCGTACAAGTTTGGACAACAGCAAAACGGATGGATCGAATCACACGCTTCGGATTGAAAAGGCAGACGCCAAATTCGATTTTTCATGTCTGCCCTATACTGCAAGTGAAATAGAGAATGCTTTACACCACGAAGAATTACCGCCGGCGAGAAGAACGGTATTGTGCATCTATGGTGCAGTTCGTGGTGTTGGTGGCATAGACAGTTGGGGAACCGATGTTGAAGAGGCTTATCATATCAGTGCAGAAAAAGATATCGACTATTCGTTCTATATTTGCTGATAGGAAATGACATAGCATGCTATTCCTAATCTTATGGACAGAAGGAGATATTACGAGTGTTATTGGTGTAGAGAGTCAAGAGCCCATAAACGGCGTAATTACGCCATTTATGAGCTCTTGTTTTCTTTAATACTTATAATCGTTGCCACGTCATCTTCCAGGTTTGTGCATACGGCGTAGAAACCGTCATAATGTTCCTCTTCCGTGGCAACATCTTCATCTATCGAAGGGATCATTTTATCTGCAATCTCGCCGTCAGAAGTACAGTGATTCTGACGCATAAAACGCTTGGAATCGTTCGGACGTTTTTCTGATGTCCTTCAGAAAGAGGTAGCCTACGTTTACGCTACGGCAGCTTTCTTTCTTAATCAAGGTCGAAGAGGAGTACTTAAGCATAATGTCTTTTTTTGAAGCTTTTTCTTCTGCGGAGCGTTTGGCAGCGTACTGCTTTGCCCACTCCAGCGGAGTAAGATCTCCGCAAACCTTCAGAAGTTCATCTTCCGAACCAATCTTCTCTATAGTCTTAGTAGTGGATTTACCATCTACCCAAACTGATTTACTCAGGTAATAGATGCTCTGATTTTTCGATTTTGATACAGAGACTTTCATGACGCAGCCCCTCCATGCGCCCGTTATACCACACATAGCTGAATATAGAGCCGGTGTATATTTGATAAAATTTGACAAAAAAATACAGGATTTTCAAGGCCTGAGGAGATTTTGGAACGATTAACTGTCAAACTCCCGCATGGTCTTGTAGGAAATAAGAGGGGACTTTTATCCTCCCTTCTCATTGGAATGCTCTTGTGCTTTACCATTTTGATTTCTCTCTTCCCAATTGTGTGGGTAGTCTTATCCTCCTTTAAAGTAATGCGGCGATTTTGTCTGATCCCTTTTCTTTACCTACAAGTTTTTCTCTGGAGCCCTACAGCTATATTTTTTCCAAATACGATTTTGTAGGGTGTTTTTTGAATTCTACCTTGGTTTCTCTTTCGGCAACCTTACTGGCTCTACTGATTTATGCCATGGGAGCCTATGTCTTTGCCAAGTATAACTTTCCGGGGAAAAATCTTCTTTTTATTCTGTATTCCATTACCCTTTTGGTGCCGGCACAGTCCAAGGCTCAGCCCATCTTTTTCCTGTTGATTCATCTAAACCTCTATGATTCTTTGCCGGGACTCAGCCTTGTGTACATTTCCATGGGACTGGCCATGAGTATCTTTGTGTTAATGCGGCTTTGACGGTGGTGGTCTTACCGGGAATTCTACTCTATGCGGCAATGGAGGAGCAGGTGCAGACGGCTATGTAATTAGTGAATTTTGCTTCATGATAAGAAAAAAGGAAGACAAGAGAAGGGAAGTTTGTTAAAATAAGCAAAAAAAGCAAGTTTTTTAATTGTGGGCGCAATTATTCTTTTTTCTTTTACGAAATACAGAAAGGAGCTTATATGAAAAGTAGGAAAAATGCAGGAGTAGAGACCGGACATTCCCTTATAACAAGGAACAAAAGTAGAGCATATGGTATTGCATTGCTTATGATTCTTTTCTTTTACTTATGCCCAAAGTAAGTTTTGCAGGAGATCAGCTAATTCCGGAAGTTAGATTAACCGGTTCACCGACTTCGATAAGTGCCGGAACATTGCCGGATCCAAATGTGAAATCGGAAACTGCGCATGTAAAAGCAAGAGTGTTTGAGTATTATTTAACAGCTTTAAAGCATGGATACGACTGGCGGTGGTGGAACGAAAATGAAGATTACTGGGATGACTTTAGAGTAGGTAAGAAATCCGAGTATCATTATCATACACCGATTGCATATGCGGATGGAACCAGATATGGGTTAAAAGTATGGATTACAACCGATGAGGGATATTCTATTGATGAAAGTACCAAGATATATTTTAATAACCAGGAATATAACAATGTAGGAAAGACGAAGATATATTGTTATGGAAGAGATTCTTATGTGACACTGGACCTAGGAATTGCGACGGGGACTGCAAATCTATATACCATAGAGTATGATTCCAAAGGAGGTTCAGCGATTCCTTCGCAGACAGTAGAAGAGGGGCATCTGTCTGCTTTGTGGCAAAGTCCAAAGAAGGACGCCTGTACCTTTCTTGGCTGGTATCTGGATGAGGAAGGAACGAGAGAGTTTGATAATAAGGAGCCGATTCGAGAGAATATGACTCTTTATGCCAAGTGGAGGGTTAATAAACTTTTGCCGGAAATCCGCCTCTACAGCGATACAACAGTTCTATCTGCCGGAGTTGTTCCGATTGTGAAAGTTAAGTCAACTACGGAACAGGTTTATCAGGTATTTCTCCCTGATAGTAATGAGGTCTGGCAACACTGGGACGAAATGTTTGAAAACTGGGAGCCTCTTTCAAAGACTGGGAGTATGGTTGCGAAGAAAGATGGTACTGTATATGGACTTTGGATTCAACTTTTTTTCCAAGATGGCTACTATGTCAATGAAAAGACGAAGGTATACTTTAACGATCGGGAATGCCTTTCTTTAGGACACACAGCGTTTTATCCCAAGAGCTCTATGGGGTGGGAATATGCCCATCTGTATTTGGACTACGGAAGAGTGGGAACCGGTGTTTTCTCTGACCGGAGCCAGTTTGAAGAAGACAGTATAACCGGAGATTCTTCTATTGAAGATTCGGATGGTAATGGAAACAGTGGAAGTGAAAGCGGTAGTCATTCCGATAGTTCCGGCAGTGGTGGTACCGACAGTTCTTCCGCTTCAGGAAGCGTTAGTACCGGTAGTGGCAGTTCCTCCGGCTCATTGGGGAGCAGTGCCGGAAACTTTTCCGGCGGAGGCGGCAGTAGCACAGGAGCTTCTTCCGGCGGAGGCGGTGCAAGCGGATCGGCAAAGGTAAGTTCAGGAACTGCGGGACAGGTACTTGGCGTAGAGCGTCCTTCCTTTGACGGAAAATGGATGCAGGACGCGAAGGGCTGGTGGATTCAATACGGTGATGGAAGCTATCCAAGGAATGAATGGAAGCTTCTGCCCTGGAACAATACTACTGCATGGTATTTCTTCGACGAGGCGGGCTATATGAAGACCGGCTGGCTGAATCATAACGGGAAATGGTATTTCCTTTCTACCGTTTCAGACGGCTCCCTTGGGGCAATGAAGACCGGCTGGCTGCAGGATACGAGTGACGGAAACTGGTATTATTTGGATTCCGTAAGCGGGGAAATGAAAACAGGATGGCAAGAAGTTAGCGGAAAGCGGTACTATCTTAATACGGAAAAGTCTCGTCCCTTCGGTGCAATGTACCGAAATGAAAAAACGCCTGACGGAATGCAGGTCGATGAAAGCGGTGCAAGAATCGGCTGAACAAGCGGAAAGGAGCCGTGAACAGCATGTACGAAGATAAAATTGCCGCTTTACAGGAAATCATTGACGAAAGCGAGAATATCGTATTTTTCGGTGGAGCGGGCGTTTCCACGGAAAGCGGGATTCCGGACTTTCGGAGTGAGGACGGGCTCTACCGGAAAAAGTACAGTTATCCGCCGGAACAAATCATCAGCCACAGTTTTTTTCTTACGAAGCCGGAAGTATTTTACCGCTTCTATAAAGAAAAGATGCTTTGTCTTGATGCGGAGCCGAATGCGGCACATCGGAAACTCACGGAGCTGGAGCAAGTCGGGAAATTGAAAGCGGTGGTAACACAGAATATTGACGGACTGCATCAGAAGGCGGGGAGTAAGATAGTTTATGAACTGCACGGCAGTATCCACCGGAACTATTGCCTTAGTTGCCACAAGTTTTATCCTGCAAAGTTTATCAAAGAGTCGGATGGGGTTCCTCATTGTTCCTGTGGCGGAGTCATCAAGCCGGATGTGGTGCTATATGAAGAAAGCTTAGACAGTAAGACGATAGAGGGCGCCGTTACGGCAATTACGAAGGCGGATACACTGATAATTGGCGGGACCTCCCTTGTGGTCTATCCTGCAGCAGGCTTTATCGATTATTTCCGGGGAAAGCACCTTGTGCTTATCAATAAAGCGGAGACGGGAAGGGCGGTGAGAGCGGAGCTCTCTATTCATGCTCCGATAGGGGAGATTTTGGGAAAAATTGTCCTATAAGCCGGAAATCAGAATAGAACAAAGAAAAAGTGCCGCACGCTGTTTACCGTGCGACACTTTTCTCTTTATTCATAACGAGTATCGTGCGCAAAGCGTGCGATATCTCGTTTAACGAGTGCTATGTGATAAAGCACCGATCCTTTTATTTTAATGTGAACTTACTCATCAGGTCATTGAGAATCTGTGCCTGTCCGGAAAGCTCTTCCGAAGCGGCTGCGGACTCTTCCGCAGTTGCGGTGTTACTTTGCACAACAGAGGAAATCTGATCCATTCCGACGCTGATTTGCGTAATGCCTTCCGATTCGGATTCGGAGGCCGCAGCAATATCCTTGATAATCCGGTTAATCGTTTCGGTTCTTTCAGAGACATTCTGAAGGGATACGGCGGTTTCATCGGAAATCTTGGCACCCTTCGCAATGGCATCAATTGCTTCGGCAATCAATTCACCGGTATTTTGCGCAGCCTTTGCGGATTTCTGTGCCAGGTTTCCAACCTCATCTGCAACGACCGCAAAGCCCTTTCCGGCTGCGCCTGCTCTGGCCGCTTCAATGGCCGCATTTAAAGACAGGATGTTCGTCTGGAAAGCGATATCGTCAATGGTCTTGATAATCTTACTGATTTCATTGGACTTCTCGGTAATATCTTGCATAGCCAAAGACAGTTCACTCATCTTGCCATTACTTTCACATACGGCAGCTCCGGCATCCTTACTCATAGAAGAGGCTTTTTCCGCCATGAGAGCGGTATCCTTAATCTTATCGGAGATATCATTCATGGTGGCGCTTAACTCTTCAATAGAGGAAGCCTGCTCGGTCGCACCCTGTGACAGGGATTGAGAAGCGCTGCTGACCTGCTCCGCACCGTTATTGACCTGATCTGCGGAAGACGAAATTTCCGAAACGGTATTGGATAAGTCATCGGTAATATCTTTAAGGGAGTTCAGTAAGGGGCGGTAGGCACCCTGGTAATAGCCGTGTTCGTCTTCCAAATTCATGGCGAAGTTACCGTGTGAGAGTTCCGTAAGTTTCTCGGACAGGTCGGTGATAATGGAGCGGATGCGGTCTACTACACTCTTCATAGCCTGCATCAATTCCCCGATTTCATCTTCTCTCTTGTAATTGAATGCAATATCAAAATTACCGTCGGAAAGTTTCTTTCCGGCATCGGATACAAGCTTTAAAGGCTTAAGGCTCTTTCGGATAATTACGGTTGTAATGATGCAAAGAGCAATGACACAAAGTACACCGAAAAGAACGCCCATATTGACCATTCTATCCACTTCTCTGTCGTAGTCCGCTTCGGTGATAGAGAGACGAACCCACCAGAGTCTTCCGTTTAAGTCAATGGGATTATAAAATTCTCTTTTCTCCACGCCGAGTTCATTTACAATTTTGCGACTGAAGGCCTTTCCTGTATCAAAGCCCGACTGAATCTGAGACATGGCTTTTTCCGGTAAAATGTCCTTTAATGCTCTGCCGTTGAAATCCGGATTTTCACTGTAGATTACGCCGCTCTCATCCATTACGTTGGTAAACATACTCGGGAAGTTTGCGTCTTTCTGGTGGATGGTGCTCAATACGGAAGCATTCACATCCGTAATGATGGTTCCTTTAAATTCTCCATTTACAATAATGGGATTGCTAAAGGTCATTTCCGTATACTTTTCACCATTTTCCTCTTCCGTATAGAGGTCGGTCGCATATTTTGACTTGGATTCTTTTACAGTCTGATAATAATCCTCATCCGCAATATCTTCATATTGATAGTTTGTAAGGACCATTTCCTTTTTACTGCTTTGTGTCATATAGGGAGAATAGTCCCGCACATTGGGGAGAAAGGCATTCGGCTCCATCAGAACCCCCGCTCCGATAACATCGGGGTTTCCTTCCAGCAAGGAGTAGATGGAGTTAACGATGAAAACCTCTCCCACATGCTTACTGTAGGAGATTTCGGAGTTTACAATCTGGCTTCGAAGGGTCACGGGGCCCATGGGAGCAGTAGACTCGGGTTCTTCGCCATCCGCAGTGGCAATCTTCCAGGGATTAACCGGTGCGGCCCCCGGTGTTTCGGGAGGTGCACTTAAAATCATTTGGACACCATAGAGGAGGTTATCCGAAATACTCTCTACATTGGAAACGACAGACTCAAAGCCTGAGCTTGCCGCCTTTGCCTTATCACTTAAATTATCATCAATCTTTTTATCAATGGCAACTTCAAAAGAATGAATCAGACAATACAAAAGTGCAGTTAAAAATAGGAAGGTGATGGCACCCAGAAAAAGAGACATTCTGGTACTTAACTTCAGTTTTTTAAAGAAGTCACCCTTCTTCCGGCTTCTGACTTGTTTCATTTTGCTTTCCTCCTTGAAAGTGAATCCAAAGTCCTTAAAAACTGCCGTATGGAACAAAACGACAGTCCGATTCTCAAACAGGCAAGTCGAGATGATTCTCCGGCAGCCTGTGCACGTCTTATAGATAATCGGTTAAAAGAAGAAAAAGATAAATCAAATTACCGAGAGAAGAAAAAAGAATATCGTTAGAGCGATAATCGCATAGTTGTAGCAGTTGCAGCTCGAAAAGGCGCAATATCCCGTTTGGAAATAGGCAAATGCAGTCTTCCATGCTATACTCTCTAAGCGGTTTGGTAAAGTACGGCATGAGCAGGCATAAAAAATCCGGAATGGAATGGAAATATAGAAAAAGATTCTACATGCTCCACAAAGGGGATGTAGGGAGAGGTTTATGGAAAAAAAGATAGGTTTTAGAGAAATAGTATTTGTGGCATCCATGTTTTTTGGCATGCTTTTCGGAGCGGGAAATTTGATTTTCCCGGTTTCCATGGGACAAAAGGCGGGAATGGAAACACTCTTGGCAAGTCTGGGATTCTGTATTACGGGAGTGGGACTACCCCTGCTTTCCGTTGTGGCAATGGCGGTGAGCAAGACTTCCAGTATGACCGATATGGCAAGGCTTGTGGGAAAGAGATTTTCCTACTTTTTTACAACCCTGCTCTACCTTTGTATTGGTCCTCTTTTTGCTATCCCGAGAACGGCCACCGTACCGTTTCAGGTGGGGATGGTACCCTATTTGCCGGAAAATACACATAAAATGATGCTTTTTCTTTTCAGTTTGCTCTTTTTCGGGATTGCCCTTGTTTTATCCTTGAAGCCGGGAAAGCTGCTGACTTACGTGGGAAAGGTTTTAAACCCTATCTTTCTTCTTTTCTTAAGTGTCTTGCTTCTTACGGCGCTCATTTTCCCGATGGGGAAAATGGAAGCCTTTCCCGCCACGGCAGGGTATGAGGAAGGGAGTCTCTTAAAAGGCTTATTTGAAGGCTATAACACCATGGACGTGGTGGGGGCCTTGGCCTTCGGAAATATTCTGATTCAAACCATTCGTACCCTACAAGGGGAGAATGCAGTCGGGGAAGAGAACCGGGCAACGGAACAGATTCCTTTTGTAACGATGCTTTCCGGGGCTATGGCGGCAGGGATGATGGTGGTGATTTACTTCGCGCTGGCCATAGTAGGTGCACAGAGTCGTGCCGTGTTTTCCGTGCAGGAAAACGGAGGAGATGTTTTGCACTCGGTTTCTACGTACTATTTCAAAAGTTATGGAGGAATACTGCTTGCCGTTATTATTTTCTTCTCTTGCTTAAAGACTGCGGTAGGGCTGATTACTTCCACGGCAATGGCCTTTGTGGAAATGTTTCCGAAGAGTCTGCCATACAAGGCTTATGTTTGTCTCTTCACCTTCTTTTCCTTTGCAATATCGAATGTAGGATTAAGTAAAATCATTTCTTACAGTGTGCCGGCTCTCTTCTTTATTTATCCCATGAGTATGGTCTTGATTGTGCTTTGCCTTTTCGGGCGCTTTTATGATTTCAGTGGCAAGGTCTTCCGATATTGCATTTATTTTACACTTCCCTTTGCGTTTCTGGATTCCTTGAAAATACTCCTGAAGGGCGGACTGAAGGACTTTTCTTTCAGCCATAGCTTGCTGTCTCTCTTTGGGCATATTCCTTTGTTTAATAAAGGATTGACTTGGCTGATTCCGTCTCTCTTGGGCTTCGCCTTAGGCATATTTTTATGGTATACTGATAAAGTTCGAGAAAAAAGCGGAACAGTCTGATTTTTCAGTGGAGTTTCGCTGTAGAGATTTGCAATTTTAAACTATGCTTCACATAGAGGAGAAAACAGATGAAAGTGGTTATTTTGGCAGGAGGTCTGGGAACCAGAATCTCTGAAGAATCGCATTTAAAACCGAAGCCTATGATTGAGGTAGGAGAGATGCCTATTCTTTGGCATATTATGAAGTATTATTCGTCCTACGGGTTAAATGAATTCATTATTTTGGCAGGATACAAGCAGTATGTTATTAAGGAGTATTTTGCCAATTATTTCCTGCACAATGCGGATATTACCTTTGACATGGGAAGAAATACCATGGAAGTACATAACAGTGAGGCGGAGGATTGGAAAGTTACCGTAGTGGATACAGGACTGCATACGATGACCGGCGGTCGTATCAAGCGGGTAGAGAAGTATTTGCATGATGAGCCTTTTATGCTGACTTACGGAGACGGCGTTTCGGATGTAAACTTGCAGGAACTCTTGGATTTTCATAAGAAGAAGGGGAAGGTGGCAACCATTACCATGGTCAATCTTACCCAGCAGAAGGGGGTTCTCGACGTTGATCAAGATGGGATCATCCATTCTTTTCGGGAGAAGGAAGAAAAAGACGGCGCAGTAATTAATGGCGGTTTTATGGTGCTGGAGCCGGAAATTTTCCGTTATCTTCAGGATGATCGGACGATTTTGGAACAAAGTACGATGCAGGCACTTGCTTCTGAAGGGAAGCTCGCCGGCTACTATCACCCGGGCTTCTGGCAGTGCATGGACACGCAGCGGGAGAAGAAGCTCCTGGAAGAACTCTGGGCAAGCGGAAAAGCACCCTGGAAGAGGTGGTAAGATGATTGGGTTTGATGATTTAAAAGAATTTTATAAGGGACGTCGTGTCTTTGTGACCGGGCATACCGGTTTCAAAGGGTCCTGGCTCACCCTTCTTCTGGAAGAACTGGGAGCGGAAGTCTACGGATACAGCCTTCCTGCGAAGGAGGGGGAACTTTTTTCAATTCTGTACCCGAAGCCCCCGATCTACTCCTTTGAAGGGGACGTGCGGAATTATGAGCAGCTTCGTTCTCTGATGGAGTGGGCGCATCCGGAGGTGGTTTTTCACCTTGCGGCACAGCCCATTGTCCGGGAGTCCTATCTTTTTCCGAGAGAAACCTACGAAACCAATGTTATGGGAACCGTGAATCTGCTGGAGTCCATTCGGCATATCCCTTCTGTCCGTTCCGTTTTGAATGTGACAACGGATAAGGTTTATGAGAACAATGACATGGAGCATCATGCCTTTACGGAGGAAGAAAAACTGGACGGCTTCGATCCCTACTCCAATTCCAAGTCCTGTTCGGAGATTCTGACGCACAGCTATCAGAAATCCTTCTTTAATGAGGAAAAGGAAGAGAATGGACAGCGTGTACTTCCGCGAATTTCCACGGCAAGAGCCGGTAATGTCATCGGCGGTGGAGATTTCGCAAAGGATCGGATTGTTCCGGATGCGGTGCGGGCAGTCGTGCAGGGACAGAAAATCGGTGTAAGAAATCCTTACTCCGTTCGTCCCTATCAACACGTTTTAGAGCCGCTTCTTGTCTATCTGGAGATTGCGGCGAGACAGACGGGCTTTGTAAAAGGACTTTGTAAAGAGAAATTCTCCTATGAACAAGGAAAGCGCTTTGAGGGCTACTACAATGTAGGACCGAGTGTGGAGGATGCCATTACTACGGGGGAACTTACGGATCTTTTTGTCAAGTTCTGGGGAGAAGGCGCGGCCTGGGAGAATTTGTCGGAAAAAAATGCGCCGCATGAGGCAGGTTTTCTTCAGCTGAATACCAATAAGGTGCGGAGAACCTTTCAATGGGAGCCCCGGTACACGGTGAAAGATGCAGTAAAGGAAACCGTGGCATGGTATAAAGCATGGTCCGAGGGGAAAGATATGCGTAAGTTCAGTGTAGAGCAGATTCGACATTTTTTCTGCGAAAGCCATAGATAGGCGGAAAATATAGTATGGTATTTCTGCGAAAGTCCTAGATAGGCGGAAAATATAAAGGATATTCGAAGCTGTAAAGGTAGCCGGAAATGACGGCATTTCCGAGAACGGAGATGAGAAGCGATGGATTTAAAAGAAAAGCAGGAGAAGGGCCTGGGCATCCTTCTGGAGATTGACAGAATCTGTGAAAAACATCAAATTTCCTATCGCCTGGATGCAGGAACGCTGCTTGGCGCAATTCGACATAAAGGGTTTATTCCTTGGGATGACGATGTGGATCTCTGTTTTTTAAGAGAAGATTGGGAGAAGTTTTCGAAAGTGGCGCAGAAAGAACTGTCTGAGAATTTCGCACTGCTTTTACCGGATGCGTTTCAGGGAGGCAAGGCATTTTATGACTTTGTTCCGAGAGTGGTGGACTTAAGCACCGAGAGAAGATCTGAAAAAACGGAAGGAGATACTTTTTACGAGGGAAAATTGAATCACCTTTGGGTGGATTGTTTTATCTTGGATGATTTGCCTGCGAAAGCTCTTTGGGCTAAGTTTTATACCTTTCGGCAACAGTTGATTTTCGGCCTTGCTATGGGGCATAGAAGGATGGTGAATTTAAAGAAGTACAAGGGCTTGTCCAGATTGTTTGTGAGCGTATTGTCAAAGCTTGGACGGCTCTTTTCCATGCCTTATCTTTTCTCTCTGCAGGATGCATGGGCACAGGCGGAGGGAAAACGCAGGAAGACAAAGGCAAAACGTAAGGCTGTAACAGCCAACCCGGAAAAGGGGGAGAGGTTTCTGTATTTCTCCAACTACCAACCGGATTTCCAGTATTGTATTTCCAGATATTCCTGGGAAAAACCCTTGCTTCGGGCCAAATTTGAGAACTATTCTCTACCGATTCCGAAAGGCTATGATGCTTTGCTTCGTATGCTTTACGGGAGATATGAGATGCTGCCGAAGAAAGAGAACAGGGTACCCGCACATGAGGAGATGATTTGAAAAACTGTAGCATTATCGTTTCTGTATATAATGAAGAGGCAAGCCTGGAAAATTTTTTCGAGGCTTGTTCTTCGGTTTTAAATACATGTCGTGCAGGGAGCAAGAAGGACTCTGCTTGTGAAAAAATAGTAGAAAAATATCATACGGAGATTCTCTTTGTGGATGACGGTTCGACGGACAGAAGTCCCTTGATTTTGGACAGGTTGGCCTTGGAATATCCGGAGCTCGTTAAAGTCATTCATTTCTCCCGAAATTTTGGTCATGAAGCTGCAATGACAGCCGGTCTGGATTATGCGAGTGGGGATTTTCTGATTTTTATGGATGCGGATTTGCAGCATTCTCCGGAGCTTATCCCGGAAATGTTGGCAAGGTATGAGGAGGGATTTCATGTGGTATCCATGGTTCGGACCAAGAATTCCTCTGCGGGAATCTTGAAGAACCTGAGTTCTGCAGCCTTTTATTGGGTATTGAACCATCTGTCTCCTCTCCATTTTGAGGCAAATGCTTCCGACTTCTTCGGCATTTCTTCCGCCGTACAGCAGGTTTTAAAGAAGTATTATCGGGAAAAAGTGCGGTATTTAAGGGGCTATGTACAGTCGGTAGGGTTTTCCAAAACAAAAATAGAGTATGAAGCGGGAGTGAGACAGGGCGGAAAGAGTCATTATTCTCTCCGAAAATTATGGGCTTTTTCACGTAACACCCTCTTATCCTTTTCCAACCTTCCCCTGAAGCTCGGAATTTTCGCTTCGGGATGCAGTATGTTTTTGGGGATACTCCTTCTGGTTTATACGTTGCTTACGAGAAAGGGAGCTCCGTCCGGCTATGCCACAATTGTTGTGCTGCTTTGCTTTATGTTTGCGGTTCTGTTTTTTGTAGTAGGAATAATAGGGGAGTACATTGCGCTACTTTTTGAAGAAATAAAGGACAGACCGATTTATGTTGTTTCGAAGACAATGAATTTGCCGGAAAACTCCGAATAAGAGCGGAAAGCGGTTCACATATAGAATTCATCAGACTCGGAGTGAAGGATAGGAGGAAAAAGCTTGATTATTACAAAAACCCCATTTAGGATGTCGTTTTTCGGCGGTGGAACGGATATGGAAGACTATTTTAAGGAGTATGGCGGCGCGGTTCTTTCCACGAGCTTTGATAAGTATTGCTATGTCAATGTCCG
This sequence comes from Oribacterium sp. oral taxon 108 str. F0425, assembly GCF_000214455.1. Taxonomy (NCBI): domain Bacteria; kingdom Bacillati; phylum Bacillota; class Clostridia; order Lachnospirales; family Lachnospiraceae; genus Oribacterium; species Oribacterium sp. oral taxon 108. The sequence goes on from NZ_AFIH01000001.1 coordinate 484,394, forward strand.
TCATTTGCCTCCTTTTTTCCAGTACAGTACGGAGCTTTCTTACTCGAAGACAGAGAGGGTAAACAGTTTGGATGAGATTCAGCATCCGGCGATTCGTGAAGCGATGCGGATGCTCAATATGCAGGAAATACGTCTGATGTATGAGGCGGATTTGCCCGCGCGTTCAGGGCTTGGAACGAGCTCTTCTTTTGCGGTCGGAATGCTCCATGCCTTCCATGCTCTAAAAGGAAAGTATGTCGACAAGAAGACCCTGGCGGATCAGGCGATTTATTTGGAGAGAGTCCTTTGTAACGAGGCGGGAGGCTGGCAGGATCAGATTGCGGCATCTTACGGCGGATTGAATCGAATCGATTTCTCTGCCGAAGGCTACCGGGTGAGTCCGGTTCTGATTTCTCCGGAACGAAAGAAGAAACTCAATGAGAATCTGATGCTCTTCTTTACCGGCTTCACCCGTTTTTCCTCAGAAATTCAGAAAGCGAATCAAAGCAGTTCTCCGGAGGACAAACTTGCCCTTCTTCGGGATATGAAAGAACTCGTGAATGAGGGAGAATCCATTCTCTGCAATCAGGATAGAGACCTGGATGATTTTGGTCGCCTTCTCCATACTACCTGGGAGTTAAAGCGGCGGACAGCGAAAAGCATCAGTACGGACAGCATCGATCAGCTTTATACAATCGGTATGCGTGCGGGCGCGCTTGGTGGAAAGCTCCTTGGTGCGGGCGGAGGCGGCTTTTTACTTTTCTATGTGGAGAAAGAGAAGCAGGAAGGTCTGATGGAAGCGATGAAAGATCTCCTCTATATTCCTTTTTCCTTTGAAAACGGAGGAACACAGGTGGTCTACTATTCGCCGGAGACCTTTGAAAAGAAAGTGTGATAAGGATGCTTAGTGAGTGGCTGGATTATCTCAGAACCGGTTTTCAATCCACGGCAGGAGATTCCTTTTTTTCCCTACTCTTTGGGGTTTTTCTATTTCTTCAGTTGCTTGCGCTTTACCGAAGATTTTCGATTCTGAAAACCGGCGGGCATTTTTGGGATAGTTATCATATTACGGGGGATACCTTATATATTCATGCCGGGCTTTTCTGTATAGGAAGGCGGGATGTTCCTTTCTCGGAGATGAGGACGGTAGACATTGATTATACCAGAGGAAAAGGGGGCGCAAGGTTTACCGTGAAGATTCATAGAGAAAAAGGCCTGATTAAGTGCTTTGTTATCCCTGCAGATGAGAAAGGAAAGAGGCAGCTCAAAGACTTGGAGCGAGCACTTTTTCAGCACAGGATTGCCGTAAGAAAATGGGGATATTAAGATGCGTGTTCTTTTATCTATGTGTTTTTTGAAAAAGAATATCCCTTTTGAGAAGAAAGGCCGGATGAGATGACGGAGATACTGGAACAGTTTTCAATTTCCCTGCAAGAGTGGTTGATGAATCCGCTTTTCAATCCGTTTAATTATCTCCTGCTGGCAGTCTGCGCCTTTTGGCTGTTTCGGAGAATATCCATTCTACAGACCGGCGGGAAGTTTTGGGAACCGTTTCATATTGTGGGAGATACTCTTTATATTCATGCTGCGTTTTACTGCATAGGAAGGCGCGTAGTGCCGTTCTCGGAAATGGCGTCCGTGCAGATTAGCCAAGGTAGCGGGAGAGGCGGCAGGCGCTATATCGTAAAAATCCGGCGGAAGAAGGGAATTACTAAGTACTTTATGATTGGAGTGAATAAGAGAGGTCTTCAGAAGCTCGAAGAATTGAAAAAAGCTCTTAAAAAGCACCGGGTTGGTGTGAAGGAATGGGGATAGTTTTCCGAAATATATAATATTTAACAAATGGCGCCGGAGAATACCTTATATGTCCATGCCGGTTTCTTCTTCAGAGGAAGACGGGATGTTCCCTTCTCAGAGATAAGGAGAGTACATATTTATTATACCAGAGGAAGATGGTGCGGTAGCTATACTTTGCAGTTTCATAGAGAAAAAGGTGTATATCAGTTCCTTGTCCTTCCCGGAGATAAGAAAGGAGAGAAGCAGCTCAAAGAACTGGAGCGTATATTTTTTCAGCACAGGATTCCTGTAACAAAAAGGGGCTAAAAACCCCGGGTTACAGTGAGAAACGGGGGACAGCCCTCCGGATTATTAAAAATTAATATTATTTTGTCTTTTGCCGATGTACTTTTGATAGGGTGTGTAGGCACTGTAATAGAAAAAGCGGGGGATTTTCTGACGAAAAGCCCCGAAAACGGCTTTTTTATCGGGAGGGCTGAGAAAGGATTTGAAGTGCCTCCGGGAAGCGGGTGAAAGATGAAAGAAGCAATGAATAGATATAGAAAAGAGAAAATAGAAGGAACACTCGTCCTATTTGCATTTTTATTTTGGATGGTTTTCTTTTTTTCTTATTTTTTTAGGATCGATGCTTTTGCTGAAGGAAAATGGGTGGAACTTTCCGGTGCATGGCAGTATCAGGAAAATGGAGTAGTGCATAAAGGCTGGCTCCATTTAGGAGATTCCTGGTATTATCTGGATCCGACCAGCGGTAAGATGGCTGACGGCTGGATTTTGGATCAGGGAAAGTGGTATTTCTTAAAGACGGATGCGCGTGAACAGGGGAAAATGGCAACCGGCTGGACCTGGGTGGATGGAAATTGCTATTTCCTGAAAGAGAACGGGACTATGGCATCGAATGAAAGTGTAGGAGGATACCAGCTTTCAGCGGATGGACAATGGACCGAACAGGGAAAGGCGGTTTTTGAAAAAGATAAGGGTTATGCTAAAAGCCATAATGCCTATTTGCAGAAAGTTGCCGCTCAGGGGACTGCTGCGGAGACTTCCGCTTCCGGAGAAAATGCGTCGCTTGGAGCGGGAAGTTCCTCAGGAGGAGGACTCGCAATCCGTAAAGGTTCCGGCGGCGGTGGAGGAGGAGGCGGCTCCTCTTCGGGTGGTTCCGGCGGTGGCGGGAGAAGTTCTTTTTCGGGAAGTTCCGGTAGCAGTAGCGGAGGCGGTTTTTCTTCGGGAGCTTACAGCGGAGCTTCGAGTGGAGTACCTTCTTCCTCTTCCGGCACACCGGGAAAAGAGGATCACAGTGCTTTCACACCCGGCGAAACTGCATCGAAAGAAGAGGGGAACAGGGAAAACAGCACAAGTGAGGAAATAGCGGATGTAGAAGAAGATTCGGAAACAGAGGCGGAAGGGTCGGAAGCGGAAACGACAACAGAAGAGATAGAAGTAAAGACGGAAGAAGAGCATCAGCGTGATGCGGATCAAGTAGAAAGAGAACTGCAGGAAGGAAAGAATCGGAATACTGCGCAGTACACTGCCTCAAACGGGGAGATTTATACCGCCTTTTTTGTGCAAGGAGTGCATATTCCCAATTTGAAGAGTACGGAAGAGGGCGGAGATTTTATCGAAAGAGAAGACTCCGGTTACTTTACTCGTATGGCAAAATTTGTGCGCGGACAGGGCTATTATGATACCAACAAGGCAAGAAACGGCGAGAACAAAGATGTGGATCGAAATCTTTGCTTTGCGACAACTGCATCCAATGTGCTGCATTGGTATTTGCAGGAAAATAGAGAGAAGATTCAGGCCTATATCGACCTGCATGGAGACGAGGTTCGCCGTGTGGGCCAGGAAAACTATTCGCTTCAAGACTTCCTGAACCAGTCCGATCCGAATCAGTGGAACAGTACAATTTTTGACTATTTTAAGTTGATTTACGGGCACAGTGATAAAGGATTTTACACCGGGCCCTTGGTGGATTTGTTCTTAAACGGCTATACTCCGAAAAAACCGGCAAATGTGGAAGAAGATTTTGAAACAATGGACGAAAGAGGCGGCTTCCTGTATGGGCTTTTAAGGGAGGAACTTCAAACGGATGTCACGGAAAGCTTTAGGGGAAGTTTTTCCGAGGATGTAAAATACCATCTTGCAGCAGGACATGCCCTTTGCATTTCCTATAAGCCCTCTAAAGCCTATTCCCATGTGGTCAGCCTTTGGGGAGCGGACTTCGATGAAAGCGGAAAGCTTGTAGGAATTTATGTTACGGACTCCGATGACCAGGATGAGACCGGAGAGGACCCGGAAGTGGGATTAAAGTACTATAGAATCACCTACCGGAATGAATGGCCCTACATGAATAACAGTTTAAGTCCAAAAAGAAACGGATCAAGAATTACCAAACTGCACAGCTTCGGTTGGAAAGAGTAAAAATGGAGCAAAATGGAAAGTTTTTATAGAAGATAATTGACAAGATTTTTCAATTCTGCCATAATACAGCCTGAAAAAGATAGTTTTAACTAACTTAAAGTTTGAGTTAACTATCATTTAGGCACATGGCATTCACAAAAAGCATCTGCCTATTTAATAGGCAGGTGCTTTTTTTCATAACGAGTATCGTACGAAAAGCGTGCGATATTTCATTTAGGCTGCTATGCATGGAATCGGTTATGCTAGACAGCTTGCCGGAAGAGAAAGGGGTATTATGAGAAAATATTGGATTCTTGGCGCTTCCGCCATCATTTTAGCGTCTTCCGTAATGGCTTGCGGAAAGAAGGAAGAGGCTGCGACTACCGCTGCAGGCACAGAGAAAGCTGCGGAAACTACTGCAGCTGCAGAGGAAAAGAAAGACTATGTCTTTGTAAAGATGACCGTTCCCTATGCGGACTTTTACTACGGAGAATTAAAGGATATTGCTCCGGAAGAGGGAAAGGATGTAAAGGCACAGCTGGATGCGGAAGACAAGGTAGCGAAGGACGGCTTTCGTGAAAGCGGAATGTATGACAGTGTAAGTTCTCCCACGAAGGAAAAGGTGGAGAAGTTTGTGATGGCGGACGGTGCCGTAGAGGGAGAAGGTTCTGTCTATAAGGGAATTAAGCACGTTAACGTTGCGATTCCGAAGTCTCTCTATGAGGATGCCAAGAAGGCATTGGAGGAGAAGAAGGAAAGTAAGAATGCACTTCTTACTTTGATGGGCGCGATTGAAAGTGAAGTCGGCACGGAACCGAAGGAGTACAAGGTATTAAACTCCGACGGAACCCTTTCCAAGACGCAGGGGACCACAAATGAGGCGAAGGATGTGAAAGCGGATATCACGACGACCTCTTCCTATGGGAATTATGAGATTGATGTGGACGGCTTGGATATCGACTCTGAAATCGTACAGGCTGCGATTCTGGAAACCAAGGACGGCGCAAAGTACGGCTTAAAGCAGGAGGACAATATCTGGGTAAAGCCGGAGGAGCTGGCATTTTCCGCAGTGGCTTTTGAGGATAAAAACCATAAGGCCCAGAAGGAATTTAAGCGTTTTGAAGACTTGCAGGACAAGGACATTGTAAAGATTACCTACTTCTTAATGGACGAGGATGATGTGGAGCTTCCCGTAAATCTTCATGTGAAGAAGATTGCTCCTGCTGAATATAAGGTTAGCGGAGATGAGAAGGTAAGCTACAGTCCGGAAGGCACCAAGGTAAATTATCAGCTTTCCACCGGAGAAGACAGCTACGCTCTTAGCAAGGTTCTCAGCAAGAAGAGTGAGGTAAAGGGAGAGGTGAATACAGATACCGCCGGCGTTTTGGTGCTTCCTAAGGAGATGACTCCCGGAAAGTACCAGCTGGTATTCTCTAACGACAAGCTTTCCGATGTTTCCTTCACTGTTTTGGTGGAATCAAGCTTAAAGGCGGAGGACTTCCATTTTGAAAATAACAAGTTAAGCCTTGCGGAAAACGCAGATCAGCTGACTATTGCAAACTACATTGCTTCTACAAGCTCCGCAAGCATCGGAGAGCAGGAGTTTAAGGGCGGTGCCGGAAGAAGATTCGGAAAGAACATTTTCAATGAAGACGGCAGCGTAAATACCGAGGCGAGCTACAAGAAGGACGATCAGGAAGTAAAGTACTTTGACGGCCCCGGAACCTATCCTGTAAGCATCAAGGCAGACGGATATCCTGAAGTGAAATTCGAGGTAGTCGTACAATGATTGTGATTCTTACTTTACTATGCAGTTTGGCATTTTTCCATTTCTTTGGAAAAGCAGTAAAGAAGAAGCCGGCAGTGTTATATGGGATTTGTATCCTCCTTTCCTTGGTAAGTATCTTTTATCCAAGGGAGGGAGGACTTCCCTTTTTGGACTTCTTTTTTAAGAAAATCATGCAAAGGGGTGTGCTCGCAGGCTCTCTCTTTATCTGGGTGATGCTGGCCCCGGTGCTTCCCAAGAGCTTTTCCGGAAGAAAGACCATCTATCTTCTTCGAGGGGAAATGGCTATCTGCGCCTCTCTGATTACTTTGGCCCATAACCTGGCCTTTGGCGGAAAATACTTTGGCGCCTTATTCTTTGGACAGGGGCATATCAGTTTGATGGAGCTTCATGCAGCTATCGTGTCTTGTCTGATGATTCTCTTATTAATTCCCCTGACCGTCACTTCCTTTCAGGCTGTTCGGCGGAAAATGCAGGGAAAGACCTGGAAGAAGTTGCAGAACTGGTCCTATCTTTTTTACCTGCTTTTGTACCTGCACATTTTCTTTATTTATCAAGGGGCGCTCCTTCGGGGAAAGGGAGAGTATTTCTTCACTTTGATGCTCTATAGCTTCATTTTCGGATTCTACGGATTCTTACGGATCAGGCAGTATAGAATGCAAAAGGAAAGCAAGGAGAAAAAGGCATTCCCCCTGCTTCGTATTGCAGGGATTTTGCCCATTGTCTGTCTTTTTCTAAGCGGCTTTTACAGTGCCGGGAAATACCGCGCCGCACTGGAGGCAAATGTAGATAAAATCAGAGCGCAGGAAAGCGTAGCGGAAAGCATCGGAAACGGGGAGGAAAACAATTCTTCCGAAAAAGCATCAGAAGCTAGCGGAGATAAAGCCTCTACGAATTCTTCGGATGCTTCCTCCGATTCCCAAGCTGCTGATGAGGATAACATATCCGGAGCTTATAAAGACGGAGAATGCTTTGGAAAGGCTTCCGCCTACAATGGCAATGTGGAAGTGAAAGTCACCATTTCAGGCGGAAAGATTACTGCCATCGACATTGTGAAAACCAAGGACGATGAAGAATATTTCTTTGACGCACAGAAGAAGGTGATTCCGGAAATTTTGGAAAAGCAGAGTACCGACGTGGATGCGGTGGCAGGAGCCACCACCAGTAGCGAGGGCATTTGCCATGCGGTGCAGAAAGCTCTGGAACAGGCGAAACAGTAGGAATAGGCTACAGTCTTTGTCCACTGATAGGAATAGGAGAAGGGTATTGCGATTTTTGTCTTGCAATACTACAATATCCTTGCGTTTTGCTTTCGGAAAAAGAATGCGCAGCAAAGCGCATTCTTTTTTTGGTTCATAACAAGTGGCTAAGGCGAAGCCTGAGACATCTTGTTTCTAATCGAGTATCGCTCGCGGAGGGCCCATGCGCTTGCCCGCTCGTTGTGGCGTGTGCAGGTGCTTTCGTGCTCCGGAGCGCGCTCTAACGAAAGAGAGAATGAGAAACAATAGAAAGGGAAGAGAAGATAGAGATGCGTACAATTTTTGACACGGAGACAGTTCATTTTGAAGCGAAAGGGATGCTGGGAGGCGGACACAGCTTAACGGTTTCCAAGGATGGTTTTTCTTATCAGAGTGCAAATGGAAAGAAGGCGTTTTCCTTTCCTTTTTCAGCGATTAAAAGAACCCTCATTACCAACTATTGTAATTCCAATCAGAGTTACGACGTGCGTTGCTACTTGAAAGACAGTAAGGAGATTCCCGAGTTTGAACTGGATACCCGGGCTTGGAATAACGGACACAATATTAAAGAAACGAAAGCACTTCTTGTGGCGCTTTCCGCGAGTAAATTGGGGAGTGCTTTTCCGAACAATCTGGACAGTCTGGAAACCGACCTCGGTTTTACTTTGGGAGAAAAGGATATTACTTTGAAGGACGGTATGATTATCGGAGCAAAGCATCAGATTCCCCTTCATGCCATTAAGCGTTGTAAGTGTGTCAGCAACGGAACTCTCGGCTATCTTTGTGTTTATCTAAAGGAAAAGGGCGGGTTTTTCATCGATATGCCGGACATGAAACTGCCTATCAATGAAGTCACCCTTCCGGTACTCGAGGCGGCTATGCGCAGGAATACGGGGAACGGAATCGATTTTTCCCGCGGAAACGGTTTTGACCAGAAGGATTCCGGCTACATCATTATTCGTTATATGAATGCGGACTTCTTTATCAGCGAAGACGGCACTTTCCGGGAAAGCTGGCAGGAGTCGGCTTACAGAAGGATTTATGCCTATGGCTATGATGTGGATACCAACTGGTGTGAGAGAATGGGGCAGTAAAGGAGAAGAGGATTTATGGGAAAATGGAAGAGCGAAGCGGAAGCACGCGAAGAAATCAAGAATTTGGTAGCGGAGTATTACCACAGCTTTAAAGAGAAGAAGAAAGCTTTTGAGCCGGGAGACAGAGTAAGCTACGCTTCCCGCGTATTTGACGAGAAGGAAATGCTGTCCTTGACAGATGCTACTTTGGATTTTTGGCTCACAACGGGACGTTTTGCAGACGAGTTTGAGAAGAAGTTTGCGGAGTGGATTGGCGTAAAGCACGCCTATCTGGTAAATTCCGGATCTTCTGCGAATCTCCTTGCGTTTATGACGCTTACGGCACCTGAACTTGGAGAAAGACAGATTAAAAGAGGAGATGAGGTTATCACGGTGGCCTGCGGTTTTCCGACTACGGTGACCCCCATGCTCCAGTACGGGGCGGTTCCCGTTTTCCTCGATGTCACGGTTCCGGAGTACAATATCGATGTAAGCCGTCTGGAGGAAGCGCTTTCCGAGAAAACGAAGGCGGTGATGATTGCGCATACCTTGGGAAATCCCTTTAACCTGGAAATAATCAAGAAATTCTGTGACAAGCATGGTCTCTGGCTGATCGAAGATAACTGTGACGCTCTGGGCTCCCGCTATACGATAGACGGAGAGACCCGCTTTACGGGAACCTGGGGCGATATCGGCACCAGTTCTTTTTACCCGCCACACCACATGACCATGGGAGAGGGAGGCTGTGTTTATACCAATAACCCTAAGCTGAGTCGTTTAATTCTTTCTTTCCGTGACTGGGGAAGAGATTGTATCTGCCCTTCCGGACAGGATAATTTCTGTAAGCATCGTTTTTCGGGACAGTATGGACAACTTCCGAAGGACTATGACCACAAATATACCTACAGCCACTTCGGGTATAACCTAAAGGTGACTGATATGCAGGCTGCGGTCGGCGTAGAGCAGTTAAAAAAATTCCCGAGCTTTATCGAAAAGAGGAAGGCAAATTGGGCATTTTTAAAGGAGGCGATGTCTGATATAGACGGCTTGATTCTTCCCGAGCCGGCTACAAATTCCGATCCGTCCTGGTTCGGCTTTTTGCTTTCCGTAAAGGAGGACGCAGGAGTAAAGCGTAATGATTTAACCGCATTTCTCGAAAATGCCAATATTCAGACGAGACTTCTCTTTTCCGGAAATTTGATTAAGCACCCTTGTTTTGATCAGATTAGAGGAACGGATGCCTATCGTGTAGTGGGAGATCTGAAGAATACTGACTTTATCATGGAAAACAGTTTCTGGATTGGGGTTAATCCCGGGATGACGAACGAAATGCTTCAGTATATGGCGGATAAGATTCATGAGGGAATGAGAGAATGTAAGAAGAACTAGGCCTTACGCTATTAGGAAAAGATGTGCAAGAGACAGCTAAGCTAGGATATAAAAAGCCGACAGAAACGGTATATACCGAATCTGTCGGCTTTTAGTCATAACGAGTATCGATTGCAAAGCGTGAGTTATAGGACATGCTTATGTCGGGGGGATTCTCCCGGGATCTTTCTACTCTCTAAAGAGCATCACCCAGTACTGCTTTCCGTCTTCCGTAACATAATATCCTACTCCTGCCCTTTTAAAGGATTTTTCTTTGAGTAACTTGTCATGCCCCTTGCTATGGGTCCATGCGCTAAAGGCTCCATCGGGGATTTTTACCAGTCGCATGATGACTTCGCCGTTTACGCCGTCTTGCCAATGTAAGGGTTCCCCGGTGCCTGGACGAGTATGAGAATATAATTCGGAAATTTCCTCCGCCCGGATTTGTGCCAGATTTTGTAAGTTCTCGTCCTTTTCCAGGGCAGGCTTTCCGAGTTTTTTTCTATAGCGGTTTACTAAGCGCAAAACCTCATCCCGGTATGCTTCCTTGTTACTGAGATACTCTTCCTGAGAAGTATCGTTGATTCCCAAAACAGGCGTTGTGGAAACTTTGGACTGCTCAACGTTAAGTTCTTGTACCTTGCGTTGCTGTACGATGTTGTCTACGGTCCATGCGCCATCCGCATTGACCGTAAAACCGTCGGGGGTTATCCAATCGGTATACAGGTATCCGTCAGAATCAAAAGAATAGCATTCTTGAGTACCGTCTCCGTTTCCGTCAATCCATTGCCAGGAAGACTTATAAAAAGTTCCGTCGGGTAGGGAATACCACCAGCGATTTGTTCCCTCATCCTTATGCCAACCGGAGTCTTGGGCCAGGCCCGGGATAGTGGAACTTAGGGATAAAAATACCGCCATGACGGTTCCGGCAATCTGTTTTTTGGAAAATCTGCTTTTCATAGTTTGTCCTCCTTGACTTTTCTGCATAGATGGATGTCATTGCATTCCATTTCCTTCAGCAATTCCTCTTCCCTTTTGAATCTTGCTCCGCTTTAGCGGCTATTCTTCCTCTTCGTCTTTCTCCTCTTCGTAAGGGGCTTCTTCGTCTGCACCGTCATCCTCACTGTCCGTATTGTCTTCGGTGTACTCTTCTTTCATATCATATTGTTGCATATTGATATTGTCTTTTTCCGCCCAAGGATTTTGCGGACCGGGGTCGAAGACTCCATTGGGATTTAGGCCGTAGCGAGCTGTAAAGGTGGGATTTCCCAGACCGGCAATTTGCGGTTTCGTAACCGTTTCCATTTCTTTTTTTGCCTTTGCCATAAGCTCATCCATGACGGTAGCGGGCTTTGTGCGGAAACCGCTTCTGCCATATTGCTTCGGCTTACCATCCTCTCCCAGGTACTGCCCTTGATCATTTACCTTGTACTTTCCCTGAACAACGGTTTTTTCTGCCATAGCACCGCTCTCATCAAAATAATAAGCATAGCCGTCGATGGTTGCCCAAAAGCGAATCATTTTTCCAAGGTCTTTTTGATTTGTGCTTAGAAAATACCATTTTTCGTTATCGAAAATCCAGCCTGTGGCCATGCGCTCTCGGCCTGGAGCGATGTAATACCAGTTTCCCTGATGCTCCACCCACCCGGGAATGACATTCCCGAATTCGTCCGCATAGGTCCATTCTTTTCCAAGTTGGACCCACCTTCCCTTTTCCGCAAAAGCTGCTTTCCCGGGAATGAGAAATAAAAGTAGAAGAAGAAGGAAAAGCAAGCGTTTTTCTGTTCGTATCATAGTGTCCTCACCGAAACGAGATACTGTGTTCTTATGCACGATACTCGCTATACATAAAATAGTAGAGATTGTTTCCTTGTTTTTATCGGTGGAAAAGAAAAAAAGATTAACGCGAGGAATGAACGAGGGGAAGAGAAATCCCGTAAACCATCATATAAAATAATGGAAATAATTTCTTGAATTTTTTCGAAAGAATACTATAGCTTTTCCTAACTATGTCTTGTATCATGAAAAATATTTTATCATAACGGTATGAATTCATAGAAGGAAATAGATGAAAAGTCAATTTTGGAAAAAGGAAAGGCGGCACTTCGGGAGCCTGGTGTTTCTGGTTCTTCTTTGTTTATCCTTAGCTGCCTGCGGGAAAAGAGAACGTTATCAGGATCAGTTTACGGATGTTTTTAATACGGCTTCCATGGTTATCGGTTATGAAGAATCCGAAGAAGCTTTTCAGAAGAAGGCGGAACAAATACACGAAAGCCTCTTACATTACCATAGGCTCTTTGACGTTTACACGGATTATCCGGGGCTTGAAAATTTAAAGAAGGTAAATGAAGAGGCCGGGAAAGCACCGGTAAAGGTGGACCCGGATATCATGGAACTTCTTAAGTTCGGGAAGGAAATGGACATACGAACAAACGGGAAGGTGAATATTGCATATGGAGCGGTACTTTCTCTTTGGCATGACAAGAGGGAAGAGGGGATTGCCAATCCGGAAAAAGCAAGTCTTCCGGAAGAAAAGGATTTGGAAGAGGCTGCAAAGCACTGTAATATAGAAGATCTCATTCTGGACGAAGAGAAGATGACCGTGTATTTTCGAGATCCGGGTCTTCGGCTGGATGTCGGCGGGATTGCAAAGGGCTGGGCAGTGGAAAGAGTCGCTGAGCTTCTGGAAAAAGAAGGCGCCAAGTCATATCTTTTAAATATCGGAGGAAATCTTCGAGCCATCGGAAAGAAGGGAGACGGCACAAAGTGGATTTGTCCGGTACAAAATCCCTTCTATACAGATGGTGAAGAGGACAATCCCTATGCCGTATCCGGAGAAATTGAGGAAGTTTCTTTGGTGACAAGCGGCGACTATGAACGTTATTTTACCGTGGACGGCGTTCGCTATGCGCATATTGTGGATCCGGAGACAAGGTATCCTGCGAATAGACACCGTTCCGTGACGATTCTTACCAAGGACTCCGCCCTTGCGGATACCCTTTCGACGGCATTGTTTATTCTTTCCGTAGAAGACGGGAAAAGCCTGCTGGAAAAAATACGGAAAGAGGATTCGCTGGAAATTGATGCGATGTGGGTGGAGCCGGATCACAGTATGGCGTATACGGAGCATTTTCTGAATCGAATCGATGCGGAATAAGAATAATGCGAAGGAGAAATAAGATGCAGGTATTTATTTTAGTGGCGGGAAAATTGCTGATCGGATTTTTGACTTTAATCTTTGTGATCAATATTTCGGAATCACGGACGGACAGTTGCAGAAAAATATCCTTCATGTGATAGGAAAGGATGTGGAATGGGTAAAGAGAGAAGTGGCAGAGCAGGGATACGCCTCCATAAAAGAGGTTTACTTGGGAGAGTATCGGAACGGCAGTCTGCATTGCTATCCGGAGAGACTGTAAATAGGGGCTTTACAAGGCCTCTATTTTAGTATAGTATTATGACACGCTCGGAGGCGTGGAAATGAGTATCGGAAATTTTGCGCATATGCTCGTTCCAGATAGAGCCATCGGGATGGGAACTGAATAGAGTCATCGAGATGGGAACCCGCTTGACAAGAGGAAAAAGAAGTTCTTTTGTTGTTTTTGATTTAATACAAAACTCGAGAAAAATCTCTTGTCAGACTGTGGACTTTATGTTATCCTTGTACGGCTGTGGCATGATAGCAATGAAGGAAAAGATTGCTGGAGAGACGAAAACCGAAAGGCATAAGTTTCTGCAGAGAACTTTCCGGAGCGAATGTCAAGTTTAGAAACTGACGGCAGGTCACTGTACTACAATTTAAGCACCAAGCAGCGGGTGCGGCGTGTGTATTTGTATAAGATACGCGCGGAAACGTGTACAGTCACCAACTTATCGTCAATAACCCGATAGGAGGCGACTTTTTTTATGGCAAGTCAAGTAATGAGAATCACCTTAAAGGCTTATGAGCATAGCCTTGTGGACGAATCAGCCGCAAAAATCGTAGAGAACTGCAAGAAAACCGGTTCTCAGGTTTCCGGCCCTGTACCACTTCCCACGAAGAAGGAAGTAGTAACCATCCTTCGTGCGGTACACAAGTACAAGGACTCTCGTGAGCAGTTCGAGCAGAGAACACACAAGAGATTGATTGATGTCATCAATCCGAACCAAAAGACCATGGACAGTCTGCAGAGACTGGAAATGCCTGCAGGTGTATTCGTAGACATCAAGATGAAAAACAAATAATTCTAGTATGAACCGATGAGGTTCCGCTGTAGAAAGGAGAACAAATGAAGAAAGCTATTTTGGCAACAAAAGTAGGAATGACACAGGTTTGGGATGAAAACGGCGTGTTGATTCCAGTAACTGTACTTCAGGCAGGCCCCTGTGTGGTTACTCAGGTAAAGACCCTTGAGAACGACGGTTACAAGGCAGTTCAGGTGGGATTTTTAGAGAAGAGAGAAAAGCTGGTAAACAAGCCCCTTAAGGGACAGTTCGACAAGGCCGGCGTTTCCTGCAAGAGATTCTTAAGAGAGTTCCGTTTTGAAAATGCAGAAGAGTACAAGGTAAAAGACGAGATTAAGGCAGACATCTTTGCAGAGGGAGATAAGGTAGACGTAAGCGCTACTTCCAAGGGTAAGGGATTTGCATCTGCTATTAAGAAATATGGACAGCACAGAGGACCGATGACTCACGGTTCCAAGTTCCATCGTCATCAGGGATCTAACGGTACATCTGCAACACCGTCCAGAGTACTTCCGGGTAAGGCAATGCCTTCTCACATGGGTGCGGTGAAGGTGACGACACAGAATCTTACTGTGGTACGTGTTGATGCAGAAAAAGGACTCATCCTTGTAAAGGGTGCGGTTCCCGGACCGAAGAAGGCTCTTGTTACCATCAAAGAAGCTGTAAAGTCCTAAGACGAAAGGAAGGAGGAACATAGTAATGGCTAACGTATCTGTATTTAATATGCAGGGTAAGGAAGTTGGCAAGATGGATCTGAATGATGCGATTTTCGCAGCACCGGTTCATGAGCACTTATTACACCTTGCAGTTGTGGCACAACTTGCCAATAAACGCCAAGGCACACAGAAGGCCTTAACTCGTTCGGAAGTTTCCGGAGGAGGAAGAAAGCCCTGGAGACAGAAGGGAACAGGTCATGCAAGACAGGGTTCCATTCGTGCTCCGCAGTGGAAGGGCGGTGGAGTTGTATTTGCTCCGACACCGAGAGATTACACCACTACCATGAACAAGAAAGAGAAGAGAGCGGCTTTAAAAGCTGCACTGTCCAATGCAGTGGCAGAAAATAAGCTGATTGTTGTGGATGAGATTCGTTTCGATGAAATCAAGACCAAGAATTTCCAGAACATGCTGAATGCTCTCCATGTACAGAAGGCTTTCGTTCTTTTGGATGAAAATGATAAGAATACCGTGCTTTCCGCAAGAAACATTCAGGATGTAAAGACGGCTCAGGTAAACGAATTAAATGTTTATGATGTTCTGAGATACGGCACAGTATTAGCTACGAAGGCGGCTCTTTTAAAGGTTGAGGAGGTATACGCATAATGGCTAGCTTACAATATTTTGATGTAATTCTTCGTCCTGTAGTAACAGAGAAGTCTATGGCTGACATGGCTGAGAAGAAATATACCTTCTTGGTTCATCCTGAAGCAAACAAGGTTCAGATTAAAGAAGCTGTAGAAAAGATGTTCGAGGGCGCAAAGGTAAAGGCTGTAAACACCATGAACCTGGAAGGTAAGAAAAAGAGAAGAGGCATGGTTATCGGAAAGACAGCAAAGAGAAAGAAAGCAATCGTTACACTGGCTGCTGATTCCAAGGAAATTGAGATTTTCAGCGCTCTGTAATTAAGAAAAGACCTGCGTGAAAAAATTTCTCAATTATACGCAGGGAGAAAAAGGAGAAAAGTATTCATGGGTATTAAGACATATAAAGCTTATACACCGTCCAGAAGAAATATGACCGGTTCCGACTTCTCTGAAATCACAAAGAAGACTCCGGAAAAGTCCCTTTTGGCGAAGAACAAGAAGACTGCCGGAAGAAACAATCAGGGCAAGATTACGGTTCGTCATCACGGCGGTGGAAACAGACAGAAATATAGAATCATCGACTTTAAGAGAAATGCAAAGGACGGCGTAGTTGCTACGGTTATCGGAATTGAGTATGATCCGAATCGTTCCGCGAACATCGCACTTCTTTCTTACGAGGACGGAAGCAAGGCGTACATTCTTGCACCAAACGGTTTAACCGACGGCATGAAGGTGATGTCCGGTGAGAATGCCGAGGCAAGAGTGGGAAACTGCTTACCGCTTTCCATCATTCCGGTCGGTTCCGAGATTCATGCGATCGAGCTTAAGCCGGGCAAGGGAGCACAGCTGGTTCGTTCCGCAGGAAATGCCGCACAGCTTATGGCAAGAGAAGGAAAGTACGCTACTTTGAGACTTCCTTCCGGAGAAATGAGAATGGTTCCTATCGAGTGCCGCGCAACCATCGGTGTAGTAGGTAACGGAGACCACAACCTCATCAATCTCGGTAAGGCGGGAAGAAAGCGTCACATGGGCATCCGTCCGACAGTCCGCGGTTCCGTTATGAACCCGAACGACCACCCGCACGGAGGTGGAGAAGGTAGAGCGCCAATCGGACGTCCGGGTCCCTGTACACCTTGGGGCAAGCCTGCACTTGGTTTGAAGACCAGAAACAAGAAGAAGCTTTCCAATAAGCTTATCGTAAGAAGACGTGATGGTAGAGCCATCAAATAATTGAGGAGGAGAAAGAATAATGGCACGTTCTATTAAAAAAGGACCATTTGCAGATCAGAGTCTTTTAAAGGCAGTAGATGCACTGAATGCACAGAATCAAAAGACAGTAGTAAAAACCTGGTCTCGTCGTTCCACAATCTTCCCGTCATTTGTTGGACACACCATTGCGGTTCATGACGGAAGAAAGCATGTTCCTGTATATGTTACAGAGGACATGGTTGGACATAAGTTAGGCGAATTCGTTGCAACAAGAACCTACCGCGGACATCACGGTAACGGCGACGAGAGAAGAGGATAATCTGCATAATTGAAAGGAGGACATGAAAAATGTCAAAGGGTCATAGATCTCAGATTAAAAGAGAGAGAAATGCAAACAGCGATAAAAGACCTTCCGCTAAGCTTTCTTATGCTAGAGTATCTGTACAGAAAGCTTGCTTTGTTTTAGATGCTATTCGTGGCAAGGGATTGGAAGAGGCCTTAGGAATTGTAACTTACAACCCAAGATATGCTTCTACATTGGTTAAGAAACTTCTTGAGTCCGCAGCTGCAAATGCAGAGAACAATAACAATATGAACAGGGATACACTTTATGTTGCAGAGTGCTTCGCAAACAGCGCACCGACATTAAAGAGAATTCATCCCAGAGCACAGGGAAGAGCTTACAGAATCTTCAAGAGAAGCTCTCACATCACTGTTATTTTGGACGAAAGAAAGTAAAAGGAGGCAAGGAATGGGACAGAAAGTCAATCCGCACGGTATGAGAGTCGGTATCATTAAGGACTGGAATTCCAAATGGTACGCAGACAAGAAAAACTTTGCTGATACACTTATCGAAGATCATAAGATCAGAGAGTTTTTAAAGAAAAAACTGTATTCCGCAAATGTCTCTAAGATTGAAATCGAAAGAGCAGCTGAGGATAAGGTTCGCGTAACAATTTATACTGCTAAGCCGGGTTATGTAATCGGTAAGGGCGGTGCTGAAATCGAAAAGTTAAAGAAAGAAGTACAGAAGTTCACCGATAAGAATATCTTCATTGATATTAAGGAAATCAAGAGACCGGATAGAGATGCACAGCTTGTAGCGGAGAGCATCGCACTGTCTCTGGAGAACCGTGTTTCTTTCCGTAGAGCATTGAAGCAGGCGATGTCCAGAACCATGAAGGCAGGCGCACTCGGAATCAAAGCTTCCGTAGGCGGACGTCTTGGCGGTGCTGATATTGCAAGAAGAGAATTCTACAGCGAGGGAACCATTCCTCTTCAGACTCTTCGCGCAGACATCGATTATGGATTTGCTGAGGCCGATACGACCTATGGAAAATTAGGAGTAAAGGTTTGGATTTATAAGGGCGAGGTTCTTCCTGCCAAGAAAAATAAGGAAGGGAGCGAGAAATAACTATGTTAATGCCTAAGAGAACGAAATTCCGTAAGCAGATGCGTGGCAGAATGACCGGTAAGGCTACCAGAGGAAATACCATTAGCCACGGAGAGTTCGGTATTGTTTCCATGGAACCTTGTTGGATCAGATCCAATCAGATCGAGGCAGCCAGAGTTGCCCTTACAAGATACATCAAGCGTGGCGGTAAAGTTTGGATCGATATTTTCCCGGATAAGCCCGTTTCTGCTAAGCCGTTAGGAGTACGTATGGGATCCGGAAAGGGTGCTACCGATTACTGGGTAGCCGTTATTAAGCCGGGCCGCGTTTTATTCGAGATTGCCGGTGTACCGGAAGAAGTAGCCAGAGAGGCGTTAAGACTTGCTTCTCACAAGCTTCCCTGTAACTGCAAGATCGTCGCAAAAGCAGATCTGGAAGGCGGTGATAACTAATGAAAAAGAATACTTATTTAGAAGAGCTGAAGGCGAAGTCAGCTGAGCAGCTGAATGAAGAGCTGGTTTCCGCAAAGAAAGAACTTTTCAATCTGCGATTCCAGAATGCAACCAATCAGTTGGATAATACAGCCCGCATTACCGAGGTTCGGAAAAACATCGCTCGGATTCAGACTGTTATCACTGAGAAAGCGAAAGCGTGAGAAGGGAGAACAGAAGAATGGAAAGAAATCTGAGAAAAACCCGTACCGGTAAGGTGGTTAGTGCAAAGATGGACAAGACCATCGTTATCGCTATTGAAGATCACGTGAAGCACCCTCTTATTGGAAAGATTGTACAGCGTACCGTTAAGATTTACGCGCATGATGAAAACAATGAGGCCGGTGAGGGAGATACAGTAAAGGTAATGGCAACCAGACCTTTGTCCAAGACCAAGAGATGGAGACTCGTTTCCATCATTGAGAAGGCGAAGTAATACAGGAGCAAGGAAGGAGCATATATGATTCAGCAGGAAACAAGACTGAGAGTTGCTGATAACACAGGTGCAAGAGAGCTTCTTTGCATCCGCGTTATGGGTGGCTCAACCAGAAGATATGCCGCTATTGGAGATACCATTGTGGCTTCCGTAAAGGATGCTATTCCAGGCGGACAGGTTAAAAAGGGTGATGTTGTAAAGGCTGTTGTGGTTCGTACTGTTGACGAGACAAGAAGAAAAGACGGAAGCTATATCCGTTTCGATGAAAACGCAGCGGTAATCCTCAAGGAGGATAACACTCCGAAGGGCACCCGTATCTTTGGACCGGTAGCAAGAGAGTTAAGAGATCATGGTTACATGAAGATCGTATCCCTTGCCCCGGAAGTATTATAAGGAGGGGAGCCGTATGCGTAGAATTAAGAAAGACGATATGGTAAGAATCATTACCGGTAAAGATAAAGGAAAAGAGGGTAAGGTTTTATCCTTCGATCCGAAGACCAACAAGGTAGTGGTAGAAGGCTGTAATATGGTAACCAAGCACCAGAAGCCGAGCCAGGCTAACCCGCAGGGTGGACTCTTGAAGAAGGAAGCTGCTTTGGACGCATCCAACGTTATGCTGGTAGTAGACGGACAGGCAACCAGAGTCGGATTTAAGGTAGAGGACGGCAAGAAGGTACGTGTAGCGAAGAAGACCGGTAAGGTTATTGACTAAGAGAAAGGAGGAATGAAGGATGGCTAGATTAAAGGATATTTACAATAGCGAAATCAAAGAAGCTATGCAGAAGAAGTTTAACTATAAAAATGTTAACGAAATTCCAAAGCTTGAAAAAATCGTCATCAACATGGGTGTTGGTGAAGCAAAAGAAAATTCCAAGGTTCTCGATAGTGCGGTTCGTGATTTAGAGATTATTACCGGACAGCACGCAGTAACCACCAAGGCTAGAAAGTCTGTTGCAAACTTCAAAATCAGAGAGGGACAGGCTATCGGTTGTAAGGTTACTCTTCGCGGAGAGAAGATGTATGAGTTTGCTGATCGTCTCATCAACTTGGCTCTTCCTCGAGTAAGAGACTTCCGTGGTGTGAACCCGAATGCCTTCGATGGCAGAGGAAACTATGCCCTTGGAATCAAAGAGCAGATTATTTTCCCTGAAATCGAGTTCGATAAGGTAGACAAGGTTAGAGGAATGGATATCATCTTCGTAACAACAGCGAAGACTGACGAAGAGTCCAGAGAACTTCTTACCCTGTTCAATATGCCTTTTGCGAAATAATCGGAGGAAAAAATGGCAAAATTATCAATGAAATTAAAGCAGCAAAGACCTGCAAAATTCTCCACAAGAGAATATACAAGATGTAAGATTTGCGGACGTCCGCATTCCGTACTTCGTAAGTATGGAATCTGCCGTGTATGCTTCCGTGAACTCGCATATAAGGGAGAGATCCCCGGTGTTCGTAAGGCATCTTGGTAAAATGTTTGTAAAACGAATATCGGCTGCATCCGCATTCGATATTTCGTTTACATAGAGGGATAGTGCATAGGGCGCATCCCAATAGATAAGAAGAAAGGATATCCGTAAACATGAGTATGAGTGATCCAATCGCAGATATGCTTACCAGAATTCGTAATGCAAACACTGCAAAGCATGATTCAGTATTAATTCCGGCATCGAAGATGAAGAAGGCCATTGCTGAAATTCTTCTCAAAGAAGGATACATCGCAAGCTGCGAAATCGTAGAGAACGGAAAGTTCCAGGACATTAAGATTGGCTTAAAGTACGGAGCTACAAAGAACGACAAGATTATCTCCGGAATTCGCAAGATTTCCAAGCCGGGTCTTCGAGTTTATGCCGGCAAAGAGAATATGCCGAGAGTGCTTGGCGGACTTGGTACTGCAATCATTTCCACAAACCAGGGTGTAATCACCGACAAGGAAGCAAGACAAAAGGGTGTAGGTGGAGAAGTCCTTGCCTTTGTATGGTAATCTGTCGGAATATATTTTCTGAAAACAGTATTTTACTGAGAATTTAAGAGAGGAGTATACTATGTCACGTATCGGAAAGTTACCGGTCGCGATCCCGGCAGGTGTTACTGTTGAGATTAAGGACAATGTAGTAAAGGTAAAGGGACCAAAGGGAACCTTGGAAAGAACCTTTGCAAAAGAAATCACAATTAAGGAAGAGGATGGCCACTTAGTGGTTACTCGTCCGAATGACAATAAGAAAGAGAAGTCTCTTCACGGATTAACCAGAGCTTTACTGTTCAACATGGTTGAAGGTGTAAGTAACGGTTACGAGAAGAAGCTGGAAATCAACGGTGTAGGATACAGAGCGGCAAAGCAGGGCAAGACCTTGACTTTGACTTTGGGATATTCTCACCCTGTAACTATGGAAGATCCGGAAGGTCTGGAGACTGTACTGGAAGGAACCAATACTATTTTCGTAAGAGGAATCGATAAGGAAAAGGTTGGACAGTACGCTGCAGAGATTCGCGGTAAGAGAGCTCCGGAACCCTATAAGGGCAAGGGAATCAAGTACTCTACCGAAGTTATCCGTCGTAAAGTCGGTAAGACAGGTAAGAAATAATAGGAGGAAAGTAGAATGGTTAGTAAGAAAAATAAAGCCGAGCTTCGTCAAAAAAAGCACGCAAGAATCAGAAACCGTTTGTCCGGAACTCCTGAAAGACCTCGTCTTGCAGTTTTTCGTTCCAACAAGCACATGTATGCACAGCTTATTGATGATGTTGCAGGAAACACTTTATGTGCAGCTTCAACCTTAGATAAGAATGCAAATTTGCAGTTTACCGATAACATTGAGGCAGCTCAGTTTGTTGGTAAGGCTATTGCCGAGAAGGCTATAGCAAAGGGAATCAAGGAAGTTGTTTTTGACAGAGCCGGATTCCTGTACCATGGTAAGGTTCAGGCCCTTGCAGACGCTGCAAGAGAAGCCGGACTTGTATTCTAATCGAGAGGAGAAATCACTAAGATGAAGCGCGAAAAAATTGACGCAAATCAGTTAGAATTAAACGACAGTGTTGTAGCTATCAAGCGTGTAGCGAAGACTGTTAAGGGTGGTCGTACCATGAGATTCTCCGCTCTTGTTGTAGTAGGAGACGGGAACGGCCATGTGGGTTGCGGAACCGGTAAGGCAACTGAGGTTCCTGAAGCAATCCGTAAGGCAAAAGAGGCTGCAGTAAGAAATATGGTTACTGTACCTGTAAATGAGGATAAGTCCGTTCCGCATGATTATATCGGAAAGTTCGGTGCTTCCACCGTTCTTCTGAAGAAGGCTCCGGAAGGAACCGGAATCATCGCCGGCGGTCCGGCACGTATGGTCTGCGAGCTCGCAGGAATCAAGAACATCCGTACAAAATCCTTAGGATCCAATAATAAGACAAATGTGGTTTATGCTACTTTACAGGGTCTTACTTCCATGAAGACACCGGAGCAGTTCGCAATTCTTCGCGGTAAGACCGTAGCAGAGATTACAGGTTAAGGGAGGGTTATCATGGCAGATAAATTAAGAATTACTTTAGTAAAGTCTCCAATCGGTGCCATCCCTAAGCAGAAGGCAACTGTGCAAGCTCTTGGATTAAAGAAGATTCGTCAATCCGTTGAGCTTCCCAACAACGGCGCTACCAAGGGAATGATTCAGAAGGTCAATCACTTGGTTAAAGTGGAAGAGATTTAAGGAGGCGAAATATGGAGTTAGCAAAGTTATCCCCTGCAGAGGGCTCTAAGCACTCCCAGAATTTCCGTCGCGGCAGAGGCCACGGTTCAGGAAATGGTAAGACGGCAGGTAAGGGACATAAAGGACAGAAGGCTCGTTCCGGGGCACCGAGACTTGGATTCGAAGGTGGTCAGATGCCACTCTTCCGTCGAATTCCGAAGAGAGGATTTACGGATCCCAACTCTAAGGTAATTACCGGAATCAACGTTTCCGTATTGGAAGATCGTTACAATGCAGGAGACGAGGTTACTCTGGAGAGCTTACTGGAGAAGAAAATTGTTCGTAAAGTAAACGACGGCGTAAAGATTCTTGGAAACGGAGAGTTAACCAAGAAGCTGACCGTGAAAGTAAATGCATTTTCTCAGAGTGCAAAAGAAAAGATTGAGGCTTGTGGCGGAACCTGTGAGGTGATTTAATGCTTCAAACAATACGGAATGCATTTAAGGTGAAGGATCTACGAGATCGATTGATTTTCGTATTTCTGATGCTTGTGGTCATTCGTTTTGGCTCAAATCTTCCTATCCCGGGTGTAAATCCGGGATATTTTGGAGATTTATTTAAGAGTATGGCCGGAAACGATGCTTTTGGCTGGTTTAATACCATGACCGGAGGTTCCTTCGAGCAGCTCAGCATTTTTGCATTATCCATTACCCCCTATATCACTTCCTCCATCATCATTCAGCTGTTGACTGTGGCGATTCCCGCCTTGGAAGAGATGCAGAAGGATGGGGAAGAGGGAAGAAGAAAGCTCACGGAATACACCAGATATGTGACCATCGGCCTTGCTCTTTTAGAGTCTACGGCGATGGCGGTAGGTTTTGGCGGTTCCGGACTTTTGATCGGATATGCGGAAGGAAGTGTTCTTCGTAAAATGGCAGGCATTGTCATCTGCGTGGTAGCGATGACTGCAGGATCGGCGCTTCTGATGTGGATTGGTGAGAGAATGACGGATAAGGGAGTGGGAAACGGTATTTCCCTGGTGCTCTTATTCAATATCCTTTCTTCGATACCGCAGGATTTTATCACCTTATATGAACGATTCATAATGAATCATAATGTAGCAACCATGGTTGTTGCAGGCATTATCATCGCGGCGGCAATTTTCTGTATGGTTTGCTTTACGGTAGTTCTGCAAGATGCGGAAAGAAGAATTCCGGTACAGTATAGCAGACGTGTACAGGGAAGGGGAATGGTTGGCGGACAGCAGTCCCAGATTCCTCTGAAGGTCAATACGGCAAACGTTATGCCGGTTATCTTTGCTTCGTCCCTGATGACCATGCCGGTAGTACTCGGACAGATTCTTCACGTAAATAACGGAACAATCATCGGAAAGATTATCATGGCGCTGAATTCCGGCTCTTGGATGAATCCGAATGCACCGATTTATTCTTTGGGACTGGTACTTTATATTGCTTTACTGTATTTCTTCGCTTATTTCTACACTTCCATTTCTTTTAATCCGTTGGAAGTGGCAAATAACATGAAGAAGCAGGGAGGGTTCATACCGGGAATTCGTCCGGGTAAGCCCACAAGCGATTATTTAAACGGAATTCTCCGGTACATCATTTTTATCGGAGCAACGGGACTTGCTATTGTAGCACTGGTTCCCATTGTGATTTCCGGCGTGTTCAATGTGAGCCGTATTTCTTTCTCGGGAACCTCTCTCATCATTATTGTAGGTGTAGTTCTGGAGACCTTGAAGGCAATTGACTCGCAGATGGTCATTCGTAATTATAAGGGATTTTTAGACAATTAATCTATCAGCCTCCTTAGCTGCAGACTTTATAGAATAGCTGTAAGCTAAGGGGGCTCATAGTGGTTTTTCACACAGGGGAAGAGGCTGTAGATGAAGATTATTATGTTAGGTGCTCCCGGTGCCGGAAAAGGAAGCCAGGCGAGTCGAATCGCAATGGAATATCAGCTGCCGCATATTTCCACAGGAGATATTTTCAGAGCCAATCTGAAAGAAGAGACAGAGCTCGGGAAAAAGGCGAAGAGCTTTATGGATAAGGGAGAGCTCGTGCCGGATGACATTACCATTGCCATGCTTCTGGAACGAATCCATAAGGAGGATTGTAAAAACGGCTACATTCTGGACGGATTTCCGAGAACCATTCCACAAGCGGAAGCGCTGAAAGAGGCTCTTGCAAAAAAGAATGAGAAAATTGATTTGGCCTTGGACGTAGAGGCGACAGATGAACTCATTATCAAAAGGATGGCCGGAAGAAGAACCTGTCCCGCCTGCGGTGCAATTTATCACATTGTGACATTGCCTCCGAAGGAGGAAGGAAAATGCGATCGTTGCGGAGCGGATTTAATCCAGCGAAAAGACGATAACGAAGAGACTGTGAAGAACCGATTGAAAATTTATCATGAAATTACGGAACCGCTTATTTCCTATTATAAAAAGGAAGGAATTCTGGAGGAAATAGACGGGGCGGAAGACTTGGATAAAGTCTTTGAAAAAGTAAAGACGATTATCCGACAGAGATCATAAGGTAGAAAAGGTTTAAGCATGATTGAAATTAAGTCTAAACGAGAAATTGAACTCATGCGGGATGCGGGAAAGGTACTCGCTGAGGTTCACGAAAAAGTTGGAGAAGCGGTTGCTCCCGGAAAAAGTACTTTAGAGCTGAACGATTATGCGGAGAGACTGATCCGAAAGGCCGGCTGTACACCCAGCTTTCTACATTTATATGACTTTCCCGCAGCATGTTGCGTCTCTGTGAATGAAGAACTCATTCACGGGATTCCGACAAAGGACAGAATTTTGAAAGAGGGAGATATCGTTTCCTTCGATATCGGTACAAATTATAAAGGGTATCATTCCGATGCCGCGCGAACCTGGGCCGTTGGAGAGATTTCTTCGGAAGCCAAGCGGCTGGTTGAAACCGCAAAGGAAGCTTTTTTCAGAGGGATTGAACAGGCTGTTCCGGAAAACCATTTAAATGATATCTGCGGAACCATAGGAGATTTTGTGGAGAGCAGAGGCTACGGAGTAGTCAGAGATTATGTAGGACATGGCATAGGCCATGAAGTGCATATGGATCCGGAAGTGCCGAATTACCGCATGAAGCGAAAAGGACCTAAACTGCAGGCAGGAATGACACTTGCAATTGAACCCATGATTACAGAGGGAAATCCCGAGGTAAGAGTGCTTTCCAATGACTGGACGGTGGTTCCTTTGGACGGAAGACTGACTGCACACTATGAAAACACAATTTTAATCACAGACAACGGACCGGAAATCCTGAGTCTAATGAAAGGATAAACAGAGTATGTCGAAATCAGATGTAATCGAAATTACAGGAAAAGTACTGGAAAAGTTACCGAATGCCATGTTTCAGGTTGAACTGGAAAATGGACATCAGGTACTTGCCCATATCTCGGGAAAGCTTCGCATGAATTATATTCGTATTCTTCCCGGAGATAAGGTAACCATAGAACTTTCTCCCTATGACCTTTCCAAGGGTAGAATAATCTGGAGAGATAAGTAAAGGTTTCGCTTTACATTTATAGACTGTTTTGCTAGAATTATACGGCAACTCTGTTCAAATTCGTAAAGGAAAGGGGAATTTTACTTATGAAAGTAAGATCATCAGTAAAACCGATCTGCGAAAAATGCAAAGTAATCAAGCGAAAGGGCTCCATCAGAATTATCTGTGAAAACCCTAAGCATAAGCAGAGACAAGGTTAATTAACAGGAGGAAACAAAGATGGCTCGTATTGCAGGTGTGGATTTACCTAGAGAGAAGCGAATCGAAATCGGTTTGACTTACATCTATGGAATCGGAAGATCATCCGCTGATAAGATTCTTCAGGCTACCGGTGTGAACCCGGATACCAGAGTGAAGGACTTGACAGACGATGAAGTGAAGAATCTTGCCAACTATATTGCAGACCACCAGATGGTAGAGGGTGACCTTCGTAGAGAAATCGCTCTGAACATCAAGCGTTTGCAGGAAATTGGTTGCTACAGAGGAATCCGTCACAGAAAGGGACTTCCGGTAAGAGGTCAGAAGACCAAGACCAATGCAAGAACCCGTAAGGGACCAAGAAAGACCGTTGCTAACAAGAAGAAGTAAGGTCTAAAAAAGTAACTAAGAGGATCTTCATGTTTTAATTACAGGAAGAAATGAAAAAGGAAAGTAGGTTAGTTTAACTATGGCTAAGTCAACTGGTAAGAGAGTGACAAAAAAGCGCGTAAAGAAAAACGTTGAACGCGGACAGGCACATATCCAATCATCTTTCAATAACACAATCGTTACTTTGACAGATGCACAGGGAAATGCTCTTTCTTGGGCAAGTGCCGGCGGTCTGGGATTTAGAGGTTCAAGAAAATCTACTCCATATGCAGCTCAGATGGCTGCTGAAACTGCTGTAAAGGCAGCTTTGGTACATGGCTTAAAGTATGTGGATGTAATGGTTAAAGGACCGGGTTCCGGAAGAGAAGCAGCAATTCGTGCCTTACAGGCAAACGGACTCGAAGTAACATCCATTAAGGACGTTACACCGGTTCCCCACAACGGATGCCGCCCGCCGAAGCGCAGAAGAGTATAATTGCTTTGCCTATCATTCTATAAATGGCATATTTATAAGAAGATAATCTGCTATATAAGAGAAAATCTGCTATAGCGGAGGAAGCATTATACGAAAACAGTATGACCATGTGGTCAGCCCGAAGAAGCCGATGGTGTAAAGGGCGTATCAAATTTTTGGAGATGTTGCTTTTTAAGCAACAGAACTTGATATTTAGGAGGATAATATGGCAGTAGATAAGGTTCCTGTGCTTAAAAGATGCAGGTCACTTGGACTTGACCCTGTATTCTTGGGAGTCGACAAGAAATCAAACAGACAGGCTAGAAATGCCAGAAGAAAGATGAGTGAGTACGGTCTTCAGCTTCGTGAAAAGCAGAAGGCAAAGTTCATCTACGGTGTTTTGGAGAAGCCTTTCCGTAACTACTATGCAAAGGCAGAGAGACTTCCCGGTCAGACCGGTGAGAACTTGATGGTTCTTTTGGAGAGTAGACTGGACAATGTCATTTTCCGTATGGGAATGGCTAGAACAAGACGTGAGGCAAGACAGGTAGTAGGTCACCGTCACGTTACCGTAAACGGTAAGATTGTAAATATTCCTTCTTACCTTGTATCTGCAGGAGACGTTGTGGCTATTAAAGAGTCCATGAAGACTGCACAGAGATATAAGGACATCACGGAAGTAACCGGCGGCAGAATGGTACCGGCTTGGTTGGAAGTGGATGAGGAGAAGCTGAGCGCAACCATTAAGAATTTACCGCACAGAGAAGAAATCGATGTTCCGGTAAACGAGATGTTAATCGTCGAGTTGTACTCTAAGTAAAGATAGCCTAAAAAAGGAGGCGGCATGTTTGATTTTGAAAAACCAAACATTGAAATTCTTGAAATTTCAGAGGATAAGCGCTTCGGTCGTTTTGTATGTGAACCTTTGGAAAGAGGTTACGGTGCGACCCTGGGGAATTCTTTGCGGAGAATGATGCTGTCCTCTCTGCCCGGGGCTGCGGTTTCTGCAATTAAGATTCAAGGACTTTCAGGAGATACGATTTCCGGAGTAAAGGAAAGTTATAGCGAGGTTTTAACCAACTTAAAGTCTCTAGTGGT
Organism: Oribacterium sp. oral taxon 108 str. F0425; assembly: GCF_000214455.1. Taxonomy (NCBI): domain Bacteria; kingdom Bacillati; phylum Bacillota; class Clostridia; order Lachnospirales; family Lachnospiraceae; genus Oribacterium; species Oribacterium sp. oral taxon 108. The sequence continues at coordinate 512,448 of NZ_AFIH01000001.1, forward strand.
TTCCCTTCCGGATGGTGTGGAGCAGTTGGAAGCACATTTGGAAGTCAGTGAAAAAGAGGAAGCGAAGGCTTCGGATTTTAAAGCAGAGTCGGAATTTGTTCTTATCAATCCCGATTTACATATTGCTACTCTGGAAAAGGGAGCAAAGCTCTCCATCGGTGTAGTTATCACCAAGGGACAGGGCTATGTAGGGACAGTAAAGGAAAAGGCATCAAAGTATCCGAAGGGATATACACTTTTAGATGCATTATATACACCTGTAGACAGAGTCAACATGACTGTGGAAAATACCCGTGTGGGAAATATGACAGATTATGACAAATTGACTTTGGATGTATATACCGATGGCGGAATGCTTCCTCAGGATGCAGTATCCGCTGCGGCTAAGATGCTCTTCCAGCATTTGGATCTCTTCGTAAATCTTTCTTCCGAAGGAGCTGAAACACAGCTCATGGTGGAGAAAGAAGAGGATGATAAGGGCAAAGTATTAGAAATGAATATTGATGAACTGGAGCTGAGTGTCCGTTCTTATAACTGCTTGAAAAGAGCGGGGATTAATACCGTGTCGGAATTAACTTCCAAGACACCGGAGGACATGATGAAGGTTCGTAACCTGGGAAGAAAGTCACTGGAAGAAGTGCTTGCAAAGCTTCGTGAATTGAACTTAGGACTTTCCACTCCGGAAGAATAGATCCGGACCCGGAATTTTACCCGATAAGACTAAAAAGCACGGATAAGGAGAAAGTAAAATGGCAATGTATAGAAAATTAGGAAAAGCTACAGCACCGAGAAAGGCTATGCTTAGATCTTTAACAACCGATGTTCTTCGCTATGGAAAGGTATTTACCACTGAGGCAAGAGCCAAGGAAGTTCGTAAGCAGGTAGAAAAGCTGATTGCCCTTGCAGTTAGAGAGAAGGATAACTACGAGATGGTTGCCGTGAAAGCAAAGGTAGCCAAGAAGGATGCTGACGGAAAGAGAGTGAAGGAAGTTGTAGACGGTAAGAAAGTTACCGTTTACGATGAAGTAGAGAAGTCCATCCAGAAGGATAAGCCTTCTCGTCTGCAGGCTCGTCGTCAGATTTTGGCGGCAACCTATGTTCCGACCGAAAGACCGGCTGCAGTGGCAGGCAGAAAGAAGAATACCAAGAAGGTAGACATCGCTAAGAAGCTTTTCGATGAAATTGCACCGAAGTATGTTGACCGCAAGGGTGGATATACCAGAATTGTTAAAGTAGGTCTTCGTAAGGGAGATGCTGCTATGGAAGTTCTTTTAGAGTTAGTATAAAGAGCTCCGACAAGTACAGAGTTACTTGTAAAAAAACGAATGAACAGATTGCAAAAAGAAGCTGCGGTTTTCCGCAGCTTCTTTTATGTGCTACAATTTTATGTGTTACAAATAAGCTATTTGATTGTAAGAGAAAAGCAAGTTGATTCAGAACGGAAAAGTACTATATACTTGGCATAGATTAAGAATGGAGGAGCATATGTTAAGAAAAAAACTGGCATTTATCTTATCGATTTTTATGATACTTCTTTTTGCTGTACCGGCCATGGCAAAAGACAGTATCAGTAATATCCTTACCGTAAGCATCAAAGTGGATCAAAACTTAAGGAACCTGGAAGTCGGATCATCTTTGGGAAACATCAGTGAGTCCGATTTTACAACAGGCTCTACAGACCGATATCATGTAGAGTCCGTAGACTGGGTCAACAGCGGAAATGCGGACAATTTACAAGTGGGAAGTGAACCGAAGGTAAAGCTCTACCTTGTTGCAGACAGCAAGGAGAAAAATAACGGAGATACATTGAATTATCAGTTCTTCGGGTCCTATACGGCAAACAATGTGAGAGTGACAAACGGAACTTTTGTGAGTGCAAGACGAATCAGCTCCACGGAACTGGAAGTAATCATCCAATTAAAGCCCATTACGGGAACTTATGATTCACCGGATAATTTGACTTGGTCCAATAACAGTCTTGGAAGAGCAAGCTGGACTGCGGAAAACAATACATCGGGGTATTATGAAGTAAAGCTTTTTAGAGATGGAAAACAGCTTGTAAAGATTACAACCGATGCATTAAGCTTGAACCTTTACCCCTGGATGACGGAAGAAGGACCATATACTTTCTCCGTAAAGACCATTCCCTACACAGAGGTACAAAAGAAGGCAGGGAAATCTTCTGACGAAGTCGAGTCCGATATTTTAAGTATCAGTGAAACAAACCGTTCAAACGGGCAGGGAAAGTATAGCGAAACGCAGATTTTCGGACAGCACAAGGCGGAAAACAATACGACAATTCCTGCGACAATCGGATGGAGTCAGATTAACGGAAAGTGGTATTTCCGTTACCCGAACGGTCAGCCGGCAATCAATACATGGATAGACTGGAATGGCAGATGGTATCATTTTAACGGGCAGGGCGAAATGGAAACCGGCTGGTTTAAGAATGCATATGGAAACTGGTTCTATTTGGATAAGGTTAACGGCGATGCAAAGACCGGTTGGCAGCTTATTGACAACGTATGGTATTATTTCTTACCGGACAGCGGAGACCGTCAGTGCATGATGCTTTCCAACGGCATTTTCAAAATCGGACAGGAAAGCTATTATTTTGATGCTGCAGGCGCGATGCGCACCGGTTGGGTAGCTTTGACAATTAACGGAAAACAGGTTTATTACTATTTCCACAACAATGGTTCTATGGCAAAGAATACGATGATAGACAGCTTCCGTATCAATGAACAGGGACAGTGGGTGCAGTAGCTTTTCTTGTGTCTCGTTCTAAGCTATGTTAAAATAGCGCGGAAGGAGGAGTTCATGAACGATTTTAGAGAAAAGAAAAATGCTCGCCTGATTATGGCGATTCATGGAATACAGAATGAGGGCGGTGCGAATTGGGAAGAAAGATTAATCGATGCCCTGATTCATCATGCCGAGTTTTATGTGCCTATGCGTACAGTGGGAGAGGGCGAAGAGAAGAAGCCGGTTTTTGCTGTAGTGGAGGATAAGGATAAAAATCATTTTTATGCCCTGTTTACTTCACAGGAGAAGGTAAAAAAGTGGCCTAACAGTACGGAAGGCAGTGCTGTTCTCAGCTTTCACCAGTTGGCTTTGATGGCGCTCGATGATCCGAGGATTTCCGGATTTGTCATTGATATGAACAGCGAAAACTTTATTCTCTGGAGGAAGTTTATTGCAAATTGCATCCATGTGGAACAGGCTGAACTCATGGGTGAAGTCCCTGTAAGACCGGGAGAGGATTTGGAATTTACAGAGCCTTTGGGAGATGCGAAGGAGCTGGAAGAAGCCCTTACCGAATATATGCGGGATGATCTGAACGTCATGGCTGCCTACCTTTTAGGGGCAAAGCAGGATGGGAAGAGCTTTAATCTGTGCATTGTCAGTCATAAGGGCAGCATTCAGCCCAGTTTTGCCAATATTACCACTGTGGGCAATGATTTTTCCGGGGGTATCCCCTTTGCTGTAATGTCCAACAGGTCAAAGACTGCGGAAGATGCGATAAAGGACAGGATGCCGTTTTACAGAAGGCCATTTGTAGTATAAAAAGATATTCTGCGGATTTTATTGCAGAGATAGACAGGGAAAAAATAATTTATTTATCAAAACATATATTCTGAAAAACACTTTACAAAACAATTGTTCTGTGTTATTATCCTTTGTGTAAAAGCAAACAGGCGTTTACACAAAGGAGTAAATTATGAGAATGAATTTGAGAACTTTTGAAATATTTGTTACCTCTATCCTGGTATTTTCTTTATTCGGTATTCTGTCTATTCTTCCGGAGATACGATACATCAGTTTTGCACTTGTGCTGACCTCTCTCTTCTTCCTGTATGAGATTGAGAAGGAGTGGCAGAGAAGGAGGAAGAAGGCTGTTTTTTACAAAAAGATGGAGAGAATTATCGCAAGAAGACTTAGTGGGGAATAGAGGAATTTGTTCTTGACCCCGGGATTGACCATCAACACATTTTGTCCTATAAGCCTCTCTAACACGCATAACGCAAAATAGGCATTAAAAAACTGCCCTCCAAAGGGCAGCTTTTTTTTTACCGTATTATGCTTATTCTGCAGCGATAGCACCGGTGGGGCAGGGCTCTTCACAAGCTCCGCAATCGATGCAAGTATCCGGATCAACAACATACTTTGTTGGACCTTCAGAGATAGCTTCTACAGGACATACTGCTGCGCAAGCACCACAGCTTACGCACTCATCACTAACTACGTGTGCCATATTCGTTCCTCCTTAAATAATAAATAGACCAAATGACTTTACCTCCCAGTAAAGTTCCTTTCATTCTAATGCATTTTCTTTGCATTGACAAGAAATAGGCATGTTCAAAAAAAATAATAGCTTGTACTTAGCCTATCCAGTATACTTAGAGCATGATTTTAAATGTATCCATGCTAAGTAAAGCATATGTAGGAAAGACTGTGCTGAAGGATGTATCGTTTCATCTGGAAGATAAGGAAAAAGCGGCCATTGTCGGAATTAACGGTTCAGGCAAAACAACTTTGCTCCGATGTATTCTGGGAATTGAGGAGGCAGATGAGGGGAGCATTGCATTTTCCAAAGAGAAGAAAATGGACTACCTGGCACAGCAACATGCCGATATAGAAGCGGAAAATGAGGACTACGATACCCTTTCCGGAGGGCAGAAGACAAGGAAACGCTTGGAGGAGATCTTACAGGAGAAGCCCGATCTTCTGATTTTGGACGAGCCGACAAACCACTTGGATATCGGCTCTATTCAGTGGCTGGAAAAAGTCTTAAAGCGCTATGACGGAGCAGTGCTTCTTGTTTCCCACGACCGTTATTTTTTGGATAAAATTGTGACGAAGGTGATTGACCTGGAGAGAGGCAAAGTAAGGATGTACCAGGGAAATTACAGCGCCTATGCGGAAAAGAAGAGACAGATCCGGGAAGCCGAGTGGAAGGCGTTTCAGAACCAGCAGGCGGAGATCAAGCATCAGGAAGCAGTCATTGAGAAGCTGAAGCAATTTAACCGGGAGAAGAGCATTAAGCGCGCGGAATCCCGAGAGAAGATGCTTTCGAAGGTGGAAAGACTGGAAAAGCCGGAAGAACTCGAGAATGAGATGAAGCTTCTCTTTTCCCCGAGGGAAAGTTCCGGAAACGATGTTTTAATGGCAAAGGAGCTGGGAAAAAGCTATGACGGAAGGAGACTTTTTTCCCACGGGACTTTTTCTTTGCAAAGAGGGGAACATGTGGCGCTTATCGGGGACAACGGTACCGGAAAGACGACCTTACTGAAGATTTTGAACGGACTTATCCGGGCGGATGAGGGAGAGTTCCGACTGGGCTCGAAGGTGAAGATTGCTTACTATGACCAGGAGCATGCCGTGCTCCACATGGAGAAGACGCTCTTTGAGGAAATTCAGGATACCTATCCGGATATGAATAATACAAAAGTTCGGAATGTTCTGGCTGCCTTCCTTTTTACGGGAGACGATGTGTATAAGCGGATTCAGGATCTTTCCGGAGGAGAACAGGGCAGGGTAAGTCTTGCGAAGCTTATGCTTTCCGATGCAAATTTCCTGATTTTGGACGAGCCGACGAACCACTTGGATATTCAGGGGAAAGAAGTCCTGGAGGAGGCAATTCGGAATTATGAGGGAACCGTCCTTTATGTTTCCCATGACCGTTATTTTATCAATAAGACGGCAACGAGAATTATAGAGCTCTTCTCCAATCGCTTCGATAATTACATCGGAAATTACGACTATTATATTGAAAAGAAGGAAGATGTTCGTGCCTATGGAGATTCACTGCAAAAGGACAAGATGCCTTTGGAAGCGATAGATCCGGAAGAAGCACAAAGATTGGAAGAAAAGGAGAGTAAGAGACTCGACTGGGAAAATCAGAAGGAGCTCTCCGCAAAGAGAAGAAAGTGGCAGAATGCCCTGCAAAAGGCGGAGGAGAAAATTGCCAAGCTGGAAGAGCGAAAAGAAGAGCTCACTGCCTCCATGGAAGAAGTCGGATCCGATGTCGGGCGCCTCATGGAAATCCATAGAGAGCAGGAAGCAATAGATAAAGAGCTGGAAGAACAATACGCCATCTGGGAGGAGAGTTCGCTGGAGCTCGAGAATTTAGGGTAAAAATAAAGCATATTAAAAGGATATTGGAACAGGGGCACGCTCTCGCTAACTTCGCCACGTATCAGTACTAAGCCTCAAGCATCGCTTCACTTGCTTTCGGCAAGTACTGACGGGCTCAGATTACCCCTTATTCCAATATCCTTTTAAAAATTTATCTGTCTATTTTTACCTCTAAATTCTCTACTCTGTAGTCTCCTACTCCGCATCTTTCATACTGAGTGAAATCTTCTTCCTCTCCGTATCCACGGAGAGGATTTTTACTTTCACAATATCCCCAAGCTTTACGACATCGAGGGGGTGTTTTACAAACTTTTTGGAAAGGGCGGAGATGTGTACCAGGCCGTCCTGGTGCACGCCGATATCGACAAAGGCACCGAAGTCCAGGACATTTCGCACTGTTCCCTCAAGAATCATCCCCTCTTTTAAGTCGGAAAGTTCTAATACGTCACTCCGCAAAATGGGAGCGGGTACATCCTCACGGGGGTCTCTACCCGGTTTTGCGAGAGCCTCCACGATATCTTTTAAGGTAAAGCTTCCGATAGCAAGCTTTTCTTCTAAAGCTTTCATTCCTCCGGGAAGGGCGGAAATCATTTTCGCAATATCCTTTCCCTTTCCTTCGGCAATGTCTTTTTCATTTAAGTTTAGAAGGGCGAGAAGCTCCTTTGTTTTCTGATAGGACTCGGGGTGCACGGAGGTTCTGTCCAGCACTTCCTTTCCCTCCCGAATGCGGAGAAAGCCGGCACTTTGCTCAAAGGCCTTTGGACCGAGCTTAGCGACCTTTAACAGTTCTTTTCTACTCTTAAAAGCGCCGTTTTCTTCTCTGTACACTACGATATTTTTAGCCAGTGTCTTGTTGATACCGGAAATATAGGAAAGGAGGGCTGCAGACGCGGTATTTAAATCTACACCGACATGGTTTACGCAGTCTTCCACGGTATTGTTCAGCTGTTCCTCCAGCTTGTTCTGATTCATGTCGTGCTGGTACTGCCCGACACCGATGGCCTTGGGCTCAATCTTTACAAGCTCGGCAAGCGGATCCTGCAGCCTTCTTGCCATGGAGGTTGAGCTTCTCTCTCCCGTGTCAAAGTTCGGAAACTCCTCTGTCGCAAGCTTACTTGCAGAGTAGACGGAGGCGCCGGCTTCATTGACAATCACATACTGTACTTTGCTCTTTGTTTCATGAATATAGTCGCTGATGACCTTTTCCGATTCACGGGAGGCTGTGCCGTTTCCAAGGGCAATGATATCCACCTTATGTTTTTCAATCAGCTTATGAATGACCGCCATGGCTTCTTTCACCTGATTTTTAGGCGGAGTAGGGTAAATGACCGTCGTGTCCAGTACCTTTCCGGTCGGATCGACCACGGCGATTTTACAGCCGGTACGGAAGCCCGGATCCCAGCCGAGCACGACCTTCCCGACAATGGGCGCCTGCATGAGAAGCTGCTTTAAATTATCTGCGAAAATGGCGATGGCACCATCCTCCGCCTTTTCGGTTAAGATATTTCGAATTTCGGTTTCGATAGAGGGAGAAATGAGTCTCTTGAAGCTGTCCAGCACAGCTTCCTGTAATAGCCTGAGATTCTCTCCCTGTAAATCCTTTCCTGCCTGCTTTTCCAGATAAGCTATAATCTCCTCCTGCGGGAAATTCAGCTTTACGCTAAGCACTTTTTCTTTCTCTCCACGATTTATGGCAAGCGTACGGTAGCCGGGAATGGTTTTCACCTTTTCCTCATAGTCAAAATACATCTCATAGGTCTTTGCATCGGGATTCTCCTCCGCATCCTTTTTGGAGGAGGAAATACTGCCGAGTTCCATGGTCTTATTGCGAATCCATTCCCTGTAGGAGGCATTTTCGGAAAATTCTTCCGCAAGAATGTCCTTAGCGTAATTCAAGGCTTCTTCTACGCTGTGCACCTCTTTTTCTTCGGAAAGATAGTTTTCCGCTTCCTTTACGGGATTTACACCGGGGGTGAGAATGGCCTCTGCGAGCCCCTCTAAGCCCTTTTCTCTGGCAATCATGCCTCTGGTTCGTCTCTTCTTCTTATAGGGAAGGTAGAGGTCTTCCAGACGCACGGCGGTATCGGCCGCTTCAATCTGCGCTTTTAACTCGTCGGTCAGCTTTCCCTGTTCGGCAATACTGTTTAAAATGCTTTCCCGACGCTCTTCCAGGTTGCGAAGATATTGCAGACGCTCTTCGAGACTACGAAGCTCTTCATCATTTAAACCGTGCGTCGCTTCCTTGCGGTAACGCGCAATAAAGGGAACGGTATTTCCCTCGTCCAGAAGCTGTACTGCCGCTTCCACCTGCATTTTTTTAAGAGATAAATCCTCGGCTATTTTTTGGATAATGTTCATATAACTCCTTTATAGGGGGCTTGCATGCATAGAATGAAGATTGCGGTTTTCCCCGGCTACCGCTTTCAATCGGATGCTGCTTTCAATCAAAAACAAGTCCATTATACAATAGAATAAGGTCTCCGTGTATGGCCCTTATCATGAATTAAAAAATTCTTATCCCTATTCTTATAAATTAAAAATTGAAGACGATATACAAATATGATATTATTTTTAATAATTCATAGAGGAGTATAAAAAAGGGTGTTAAAGGAAGGGTAAGATCATGTTTTGCACGGTGAAAAAAAGGAAAAGAAAAGATTTTTGCAGATTCCTGATAAAGGGAATCGGTGCGGTACTCTTTCTTGTGATACTGATGTTTGTGAGGAGCGGAAATTTTTTATCGACAGTTGAGGCACAGGACGGAAGCTTTGGCTGCGGAAATTCCGTTACGGTGGAAATCTCCTTTAGCCTGGAGGTCCTTGGGAGGAATGTTCCGGAATCCAATTTCAGAGTCTATCTGGAAAGAGATGTGGAAAGTCCCAATAATCCTCTTCCCGAGCCGTTTTATCTGGATATTCATAAGGGGGCGGGAAGAGAAAAATTTTATTTTCATAAGATGAAGTTTTCAAGAGAAGGCGTGTATCGTTATCGTATTAAGCAGGAGAAACAAAATCAAGAAGGTTTTTCTTATGATGATACGGAGTATAATTTGGAAATAGAAGTTTTGAGGGCAAATATTGACCGCTACGGAAATGTGGTCCATCCCTATTTATACGCAGTCGTTACCGGAAAGAAAACCGGGGAAGAAGAGAAAGTAACGGAGCTTTCCTTTGTGAATTCTTATCAAAAAGAGGAGGGCGGAAAAGTCAATTTTCTTCCGCAAAAGCCTGCACAAACAGATGCGCGGAAGGGAGTCCTTAACCGAACGGCAAAAAGAGGAGGGGGCGACGAAGAGAAACCCTTGGGTGCATTTTTAAACAAGTCTGCCATGTATCTTAGAATTGCAAGAAGAAAGCTAAAGGGGGAAGGCAGCAGGATGGCCCTTTATGCACTGTCCACAGCTTTAGCAACAGGGAATGTGATTCTCTGGCTCTATCGAGTGCGTTACGCAGGAGGCAAAGATACAGGCACGAAGGATTCGAGAAAAAAGAAAAATAAAGCTTTTTCCGCTTCTTGGTTCAGGACATCCTGAAAAATAGGCTGTTTAAGGAGAGAAAGAATCGGGAAGAGAAAAGAAGTCGCTTTTTGATTATGCATGCTCGAAAGAGCGTAAGGGATGCAGAATGAAGGAGCGACTTTTTTAAGTTCCGGATTAAAGCATATCCGATTAAGGAGTATAGGCAAGAGACAATTTCTCGTGTAGAATAGAGAATGTGTTGTAAATGGTTTTTTATCCGAAGAATGCTATACTTAAAGAGGTTTTATCAGATGAATCTGGCGCTCATTGTGAATCAAAGTAAAGAGGATGCGGAGAGTTTTCAAAAGGTAATTGTTGAAAGACTGGAAGACTTGGGCGTTCATCCGCAATTGTTTTTGAATAAAGATTTTCAAAGAAACGATTTTAATGAAATAGATTGTATCATCACCCTGGGGGGAGACGGCACGATTCTGCATACCGCCGGAGTACTTCGCGGAATGAGGGTGCCTATTTTGGGGATTAATGCAGGACACCTCGGCTATCTTACAGAGATTCGGAAGAGAAGAGAAATTGATGAGGCTTTAAAAAGACTTTTAGCCGGAGATTATGTTGAGGATCGCCGTTCCATGCTTCTCGGGAGGGTGATACGGGGAGGCAGGGAAATTTTTTCCAAACTGGCGTTAAACGAGTTGCTCATTTCCAGGGTAAGGGGGGTTAGCATTCATCATTTTCAAGTTTTTTGTGACGGAATGGAAATGGTTCATTATTCCTCGGACGGTATCATTATTTCCACACCCACCGGTTCTACGGCCTATAATCTTTCTGCGGGGGGACCTATCATTTCTCCGGAGGCAAAGGTCTATATCATGAATCCGATTTGTGCGCATAGCTTGAACGCTAGAGCCGTGGTTTTGGATGATCGGAGAGTGCTTGAGATTGTAATGGAAAAGGGAGACCAGGTTCTCTCATTTGACGGGGAGGAACCCTTTGAGCTGCTTTCCGGAGATAAAGTGATTATTGAAAAGGCGGAAGAGGAAACGGTACTGGTTAAGTTTTCAAGAGAGAGTTTTTTGCATACGCTTCGGGAGAAGATGTCCTTAGTCTAAGAGCGTATAGAAAGGAAAGCCATGCTTGATCGACTGATGGTAAAAGATTTGGCACTGATTGAAAAGTCTGTTGTCGAATTTGGACCCGGTCTGAATATATTGACAGGTGAAACAGGAGCCGGAAAGTCCATACTGCTCGGCTCCATTCAGCTTGCCCTGGGACAAAAAGCCAACAAGGATATGATTCGCCACGGAAGCGAGCAGGCGCTGATCGAACTTTCCTTTTCTTTGGGAGAAGAGAAAGAAGCTGAACTGAAAGAGCTGGAGGAAGATCTGGAAATAGAAGAAGGAAGTCTGATTATCCGAAGGAAGATTTCCGAGAAAAAATCGGAAAATCGTGTAAATGATTTGTCTGTAACGCTTGCAAAGCTTCGGGAAATCAGCGGAGAACTTCTGGATTTGCATGGGCAGCATGAGCATCACAGCCTTCTGAAAGAAGGGGCACATCTTGCGATTTTGGACAGCTTTATGACAAGAAGAGGAGGACGGATTCTTTCGGAAGTAAAAGAGGCTTATGAAAACTACCGGGAGAAGAAGAAAAAGGTGGAAGCCTACTCTCTTCCGGAAGAGGAAAGAAAGAGAGAGTTGGATTTTTTGCAGTTTGAGCTGGAAGAACTTTCCTCTGCCAACTTGAAACCGGGAGAGGAGGAGCAGTTAAGTAAGGACTATGCAGTCTATGAAAATAGGGATCGCTTAAAGTCTCTTCTCTTAAGGGTACAGGAAGAGTTGGCGGATCGGGATTTTCACGGTCCGGTGAAGAATCTGGAAGAGGCTGTGACTTTTGACGAAAGCTTAAAGAATGTTCTGGATACGGCGTATGAACTGGAGGCTGTCGGAGAAGATTGCTTAAGAGCGGTAGAGCATTATTTGGATCACAGCGAAATGGATGAGGAGAAATTCTTCCTTTTGGGAGAAAGACTGGATACCATTCGAAGCCTCATGATGAAATACGGGGGAACGGAAGAAAAGGCCTTGGAAGCACTTTCCAAAAAGGAAGAGAGGCTGCGTTTCTTGACGGATTATGAAAAAGAGAAAGCACTTATGGAGGAGGCTTTGGCCCGGAGCGAGGAGGAGCTTAGGGAGAAGGCGGAAAAGCTCTCCTTAGAAAGACAAAAAACGGCGAAGGAACTGGAGGAGCGCATTCAGCAGGAGATGCAGGAGCTGGGCTTCCTCGATACCCGTTTTACATTTCGCTTTGAAAAGAAAAGGGAGATTTCGGAGAAGGGTTTGGACGAGGTGGAGTCTTATGTCAGCTTAAATCCGGGAGAACCCTTGCGCCCTTTGCGAGAGGTGGGATCAGGCGGTGAGCTTTCTCGTATTATGCTGTCCATAAAGACGGTATTGGCTGATACGGATGCCGTTCCTACCTTGATTTTCGATGAAATTGATACGGGAATTTCCGGGAGAACGGCGGAGAAGGTGGGAGAGAAACTGGAGAAAATTGCAAAGAACCATCAGGTAATCTTAATTACGCACCTCCCCCAAATTGCGGCAAAGGCGGACAGGCATTTTCTCATAGAGAAGAATGTGCAGGAAGGGAAAACCAAGACCGAGATTCATGCACTGAATGAAGAGGCATCGGTAAAGGAGCTCGCGAGGCTTCTTGGCGGAGAAGAACTTACGGAGGCGGCACTGCAGAATGCAAGGAGCTTGAAGGCCAAGGCGAAAGAAAAGAAGTGATTTTTTGTCAGAAATGCAGACAGAAAAAGGGTAAGGAGAAGAGGATGAAAAATATTTTATTTTTAGCATCGGAAGCGGTACCTTTTATTAAAACAGGAGGCTTGGCGGACGTTGTGGGGTCACTTCCCAGAAGCATTGACAAGGCTTATTTTGATGCTAGAATTATGATTCCCAAGTACATGTGTATGCGGGAAGAGGACCGTTATAATTTAGAGTATGTCACTCATTTCTATATGGATTATCTCGGACAGTCCCGTTATGTAGGGGTACTGAAGAAAGAAGTGGATGGAATTCTCTATTATTTTATTGACAATGAATACTATTTCTCCGGAAACAGACCTTATGGAAACTGGTATTGGGATCTGGAAAAGTTCTGCTTTTTCTCCTATGCGGCACTTTCCGCCTTACCGCTCCTTGACTTTCATCCGGATGTGATTCATTGTCATGACTGGCAGACCGGTCTCGTGCCGGTTCTTTTAAAGGACCGTTTTGCAGGGGGGGAGTTTTTCCGTTCGATTCGTTCCGTGTTTACCATTCATAATCTTCGCTTTCAGGGGACCTGGGACAGAAAGACGATACAACGCTTTACAGAGCTTTCCGACTATTATTTTACGCCGGATAAGTTGGAATACAAGAAGGACGGAAACCTCCTAAAGGGAGGCCTTGTCTATGCGGACGCCATTACGACGGTGAGTAAGACCTATGCCAAAGAAATTCAGACGGCGTTCTACGGAGAAGGTCTGGAAGGGCTTCTGCAGGCACGAGACAGAGATTTGCGCGGCATCGTAAACGGCATTGACTACGATATCTGGAATCCGAAGAGAGATCCCTATTTACCGTACCCTTACGATAAGGTCAGTGTCCATAAAGAAAAGGCAAAGAATAAGACCGCCCTACAGGAGAGTCTGGGTCTTTCCGTATCGGAAGATACGATGTTGATTTCCATCATATCCAGGTTGACAGACCAGAAGGGGCTGGATTTGATCGAGCGAGTCTTTGATGAACTTTGTCAGGACGCCGTACAGTTTGTTATTTTGGGGACAGGAGAGGATCACTATGAGAATCTCTTCCGCTATTTTGCTTGGAAATACCCGGACAGAGTTTCCGCACAAATTTATTATTCGGAAGAAATCAGTCACCGCATCTATGCGGGAAGTGATGCTTTCCTGATGCCTTCCTTGTTTGAGCCCTGCGGTCTGTCTCAGTTGATTTCACTCCGTTACGGTACGATTCCCATTGTCCGGGAAACAGGCGGCTTGCGGGATACGGTAGAGCCTTATAATGAATATGAAAAAAAGGGAACAGGATTTTCCTTTGCAAACTATAATGCACATGAGATGATGGCAAGCATTCGTTATGCAGAGAGAATTTACTATGATGATAAACGTTCCTGGAGAGGAATTATCAATCGAGCCATGAAGAAAGATTTTTCCTGGAAGAGCTCAGCCCTGCAATATCAGGAGCTCTATGATTGGCTGGTGGAAAGGAACTAGGATGCATTTTTTTATGGAACAGCTTTTGTCCAATTATCCGCTCATGTCGGCAGTCTTGGCCTGGTTTGTTGCCCAGGTCATTAAAACGGCAATAGACGCTTATTTTAATAAGGGCATTAATTGGGAAAGAATGACAGGGTCGGGCGGTATGCCCTCCAGCCACTCCTCAACGGTAGTATCTCTGGCTATTGCAACCGGAATATCCTATGGAGTGGATAGTACCCTTTTTGCGATAGCTCTGATTTTTGCCATTGTCGTGATGTATGATGCAACAGGCGTTCGCAGAGAAACCGGAAAACAGGCTGTCATTTTAAATCGTTTGCTTTTGGATAATCCCTTTTCCTGGACGGGAAAAGAGTTTGAGAAGAAACTGAAGGAGTATGTCGGACACAGCCCATTTCAAGTCTTGATGGGAGCTATTCTCGGCATTCTTATTGCGGTGATTATGGCCTATGTTTACGGTCTTATTATGATTTGACACGGATGTTGAAAAGAGATAAGACATTTGCTTATACAGTCTGCTTTAAGCAAAAGAAGGAAAGCGGAAAAAGCGAAGAGGAGAAGTAAGGGAAGATGAAGGAGTGCTTTGGCTTGGGAGATAAGGGAGGCTTTTTTCTGAAACAGAAAAGGTCTTTTTGCGTTATTCTGACTCTTCTTTTCTCGTTTATCCTGGTTTCCTGTAAAGGGATTGCGATAAGCGGAAAGACGGAGAATGTTCCGGGCTATACGAAGCAGCAGGCTATGCTGGTACTGGGGTCGGAAAGAAACCGCTATCAGAATATTCTGGGAAAAGAAATATGGAATTTGCCGATCAGCGGACAGATTCAAAAGACCTATGGGGCGTATTTCATAGAGAAGAATAAGGAATTTCTGCAGGACATCCGCACTTTGAATCTTCTTGCGGAGGAAAAAGGCATACTTCCGAACTCGACCGAGATGGACAGCATTCGGAAGGCGGCGACTAAGTTTTACGGAGCACTTACGCCGGAGGACAAGAGCTTCTTCGGCGACTGTACGGAAAAAGATGTAGTGGATATGTATGTAGCCTATTTCACGGCAGAAAAAACGGCTGAGTCCCTCCTTTCTTCCGTGGATACGGAGCTGAGTGCGGCGGAGTCCAAGGTAATCAGCATAGAGCAAATTGTTCTGAGCAATGAAGATACGGCGAAAGACCTTCTGGAAAAGGTGAGGGCGCAGGGCGCTAATTTCAGCTACTATGCCAGACAATATTCAGAGGATCCGGAGATTCTGAAGCAACTTTCTTTTGGAGAAAAGGAAGATCAATATTATGAAGTTGCCTTTTCTTTACAGAATAACGAGATTTCGGACATTATTTCGGAAAATGGAAAGTATTACATCCTGCATTGCATCAATTCCTACGATGAGGAGGCAACAAGGGACAGGAAGGAACGCCTGGAGAATTCTATCCGGGTTCTGCGCTTTAATGAAAGCTATGACGCTTATCAGAAAGAACATATTGTGCGTTTTCGCGAGCCTTTTTGGAAAGAGATTGATTTGAATGCAGGAGAGGGGAGCACCGCGGATTTCTTTTTCTCAGTTTATCAGGAATATGTAAAAGTGGAGCAATAAAGCTTGCTCCACTTTTTTTACAGGGCAACTACAATTCCCTTGTCATTGGCATAAATTGTTGCGACACCCATGGCGTTGGTGATGATAATTTCTTTAAAACTTGCCAGCTTCTCGAAGTCGGCTTTCACCTGCTCGGCTCTTTCCGGCGCATTGACATGGGTAATCACCAGTCGTTTCCTTTTTGTGGCTTCGGGTCCGCCGGCTCTTTCTACTGCGAGCTCCACCATTTTTCGAAGGGCCTTCTGTATGCCTCTTTGCTGGCCGAGCTGGATGATGGTGCCGTTCACCGCACCCATGATGGGCTTAATGTTTAAGGCACTTGCCAAGAAAGATTTTATCCCGGTAAGACGTCCGTTTTTCCGCAAGGTATCCAGACTTTCCAGAACAAAGAGGGTATTGATATCGGAGCAGGCTTTCTCAACGGTTTCAACCACTTCCTCGAACGGTTTACCGGCTTCTTTTAATTCCTGAATGTCCAGACAAAGCTTGCATTCTCCTGCACTTGCGGATAGAGAATTGAAGATGTGAATCTTCTTCTCCCCTTTCTTGCCATTCTCTTCATATAAGCTTTGGCCGATTTTGGCAGCCTGAAAAGTACCGGACAGAGAATCGGAAATCGTGACGATATAGACTTCGTCGGCATCCGATTCCTCAATGGCTTTTTGGAAAGCTTCCGGGGAAGGACAGGCGGTCTTGGGGCCTACAGGAGAAGCATTTACCCTCTGAATAAAATCCAACTGGTCAAAATGCTCATCATCCAAAATGGAATAGGAGCCAATTTCCAGAGTGAGCGGTACAGTCTTAAAAACAGGATTTCGTTTCATCTCCTCTGTAAAGTCTCCACAGCTGTCTGCGATGATTTGATAGGACATAGCGTAGCCTCTTTCTGCATCAGGAAATCTGATTTCTAATAAAATTGCATACAATGTAGTTCTTGAAACTACATGGAAATTATACTTACTGGAATATGGGAATGTCAAGCTATCCTTGACACGGAACAGTACATGCAATAAGATTTTTTCCAATAGAGTAAAAGAAAGGAAAAAGATATGTCGATAGTAGAGGAACAGCTTTCTCATAACATGGAAAGAGATATACTCGTGACCGGACATCGGAACCCGGACACCGATTCCATCTGTGCAGCCATTGCTTACGCACGTTTAAAAAATATAATCAACCATACCAATCGCTATATTCCCTGTCGGGCGGGAAATCCCAATACGGAGACAAGTTTCGTATTAGACTATTTTAAGGAGGAGAAGCCGCGCTTACTGGAAAGTGTCAAAACGCAGGTTTCGGATGTGGCGTATCGAAAGACGCCGGGAGTTCCTAAAAATATGTCGTTAAAGCAGGCGTATCAGATTATGCGAGACAGTCATGTCGTGACTCTTCCGGCTGTCACGGAGGAAGGCATTCTGGAGGGACTCATCACCATTTCGGATATTGCAAAGTCTTACATGAACGTTTACGACTCCGCCGTGATTTCCACAGCCAAAACACAATTTAAGAATATTTTGGAAACACTGGAAGCTACCCGTGTTACGGGAGATATTGAGCGTTTTTGTGAAAAAGGAAAGGTTGTGATTGCGGCAGCCAATCCGGAGATGATGAACTACTATATTGAACCGCATGACATCGTGATTCTGGGAAATCGTGCGGAGAGTCAGCTCTCTGCTCTGGATAACGGGGCGGATTGCATCATCATCTGTGAGGGCGCCAATGTTTCCCCGACGATTCGGGACCTTGCGGAACATAACGGCATGATTATTATGGTGACCTCTTATGATGCCTACACGGCAGCACGTCTCATTAACCAGTCCATTCCGATTGATTTTTTCATGACCAAGGAAGGGATTCTCAGCTTTGGGGAAGACGACTATATCGATGATATTAAAGAGGTTATGGCAAACAAGAGGCACAGAGATTTTCCTGTTTTAAATAAGGAAGGAAAATATCTGGGGATGATTTCCCGCAGAAATTTGCTCGGCGCACACGGGAAGCAAGTCATCATGGTCGACCACAATGAGCTCGGGCAGGCTCTGGAAGGGATGGAAAATGCCGAAATTCTGGAGATTATTGATCATCACCGGCTGGGCACCATACAAACACTCTCTCCGGTGAGCTTCAGAAACCAGCCGCTGGGCTGTTGCAGCACCATCATTTACCAGATTTACAAGGAAAATGGGGTTTCCGTAGATAAGAAGACGGCGGGACTCTTGATGTCCGCCATCATTTCGGATACGCTCCTGTTCCGTTCTCCGACCTGCACTCCTGTGGATGAGAAGGCGGCAAGGGAACTTGCGGAAATCGCCGGCGTAGACATTGAAAAGTACGCAATGGAAATGTTTGCGACCACCTCCAATTTAAAGAAAAAGACCGATAAGGAGATTTTCTATCAGGATTTCAAGATTTTTTCCGCCGGAAAGATTCGTTTCGGTGTGAGCCAGATTACTTCTTTAAATGAAGAAGAGCTTACTGCGTTGCAGAAGAGATTGCTGCATTTTGCAAAGACGGCTTTGGAAGTGGAAAATCTCGGCATGGTTTTTGTTATGCTTACGAATATCTTGGAGCAGGATACGGTACTCCTTGCCGTGGGCTCCCATTCCGGAGAATTGATGCATATGGCCTTTTCCAATGAACCGGAGAAGCTGCAGTTTAAATTGGATAAGGAGAACGTGGAGGGGTATTCCCTGCGGATTCCGGGAATGGTATCCCGTAAAAAGCAGTTGATTCCGCCACTTTCCCTTTTTGCGGAACAGCTGTAAGGAGAGCCGGATACCTCCCGCGGGAAGGAACGATGGCTTGAAGAACTGCGGTTCAGTAAGGAGCAGCAAGGATACCCCGTGAGGAGGAACGATGGCTTGGAGAACTGCGGTTCAGTAAGGAGCAGCAAGGATACCCCCGCGAGGAGGAAGATGGAAAAGGAAAGCAAAAAGAGGAAATACGAATGAATATATGTCTAATCGGCATGCCTTCCAGCGGAAAAAGCGTTCTGGGAAAGATGCTGGCCAAAAGAAGGAAAATGACTTTCCTGGATCTGGATACCCTGATTCAAAAAAATACCGGGAAGCTGCTTCGGGAAATCATTGCGGAAGAAGGCAGGGAGGGTTTCCTGCGCTTGGAAGAGGAAACCGGAGCCTCTCTTTCGGTGGAGAATACGGTGATTGCACCGGGCGGTTCCATCTGCTACGGAGAAAAAGCGATGCGACATCTGCAAAAGATTTCGAGAGTTATTTTCCTGGATATTCCCTATGAAGAAATGCTGAAGAGAATCGGCGATCCGGTAAAACGCGGCGTGGCGATTCCGGAAGGCTTCACCTTACAGGACTTGTATGAGGAGAGGACAGCGCTTTATCGGAAATATGCGGAATATACACTGGAAGAGCGTGGCCTGTCTTCCGGGGCTTGTGTGCAGAAGATAATGCAATATCTGGACAGTGCAGAATAAGAGCGTTTTTTCGATATAAGAGAGCACGCGAATATTCCTTACGGATCATGATGCAAAAGAGTCGAAAACGGAGAATAGGCAGTAAAAGATGGAAAATATCGTTCTGGGCTTTTTGGCCCATGTAGACAGAGGAAAAACCAGTCTTTCGGAAAGTTTGATTTTTGAAAGCGGGGAGATTCGGAAAAAAGGCCGTGTGGATCATGGAGACAGTGTGCTGGACCATGATGACTTGGAGCGGAAAAAAGGAATAACGATTTATGCAAAGAGTGTTTATTTTACGAGGGAAAATAAGCGCTTTTTTCTTTTGGATACACCGGGACACAGGGAGTTCTCCGGAGAGATGGAAAGAGCATTAAAGGTTCTGGACTACGGCGTTCTTCTTTTGGATGCCAGAGAAGGAATCGGAAAAAGGGAAGAAGAATTACGGGACCTTATCGAAAGGGAAAGGCTTCCTCTCTTTATTTTTGTGAATAAAATGGACTTATTTCAAGGGGAAAGGGAGAGTATTTTAGAGGAACTGAAAAACCATTTTCCAAAGCAAAATGTCCTCGATTTTACCGCCTTTCCGAGTATGGCATTTCGGACAGAAGAGGGAGACGGAGGAGCACCGAACAAAGAAACGGAAAGCGATACGTTCAGTAAAGAGGAGAGAGAACTGATGGAATCCATAGCCCTCTCCTCTTTGGAAAGTACGGAGGAATATCTGGAGAGCGGAAACGTAAGTCCGGAACGTGTGCGCAGTTTGATACGAAAAGCTTCTCTTATACCCGTATTTTTCGGATCGGCTTTAAAGCAGGAGGGGATTGGTCGATTTTTAGAGGCGCTTACCGTCCTTTGCATCAATCCGAAAGCGGAAGCCGGGCAAGAGGAGAAGAGAGGCTATATTTATAAGATTACCCGAGATGAGAAAGGCAGAAGAGTGGCGAAGGCCAGACTTTTCACGGGGCGCTTAACTTTACGGGAAGAGTGGCTTCCCGGGGAAAAACTGACGGAACTTAGACTGGAAGAAGGTGAAAAATATACGGAACTGAGTGAGGTTCAAGCGGGGAGTCTCTTTACTGCACCGGTTTCGGAAAGAATCAGTCCGGGTGTCTTCCCGTTTGAGAAGGAAAAAGAAGCGCAAGAGGGGAGCCTTTTCCAAGTGGAGCTCTCGATTCAAGAGGGAGACATTTTACGCTATGCGGAAGAGATTCGAGACCTCTCCGAAGAATTCCCCGAGTGGAATCTGCATATCGCGGAAGAGGGAAAAAAGGTCCGTATTCGTTCGCTTGGGGCCTTACAGCGAGAACTTCTGGAGGATCTTTTCCGGAAGAGAACGGGACAGACTGCGGTATTTTCTCCCATAGAATTGATTTACGGGGAGGGGCCGAGGAAGGAAGCTTACGGAAGAGCGGTAATAGAGAGTCCGGGGCATTATTTTGCTTTAAGTCTGCGCCTTTTTCCCTCTGAAGAAGGACAGAAGAGTAGCGGAAATACGGAAAAGGCGGAAGAAGCGAAACCCGGGAGAATCGGCTTTGCAGAGAATCTGAACTTGCGAAAGGATTGGATGAGCCGTTTAGAGACGGAGTGGCAGGTGGTGGAGATAAAGGGGCCTTGCCTCGGCGGGCCGTATACGCACTACGGAATTGAAATTATAGAGGCGGACTATCGGGAGAGCAGTTCCTATTTTACGGATTTGAAAGCGGCGGTTTCGGAGGCTCTTTTTATGGCGGAGAAAAGTGCCGGACTTCACCTTTTTCAGCCCTGCTTTTCCTATTCCGTCGCTGTGAAGCAGACTGAACTTGGGGCAGTCATGCAAACGATAGAAAGAGCAAAGGGACGTCAGGAGGAGCTCCTACAAGAAGGAGAAAGAGTCATTCTTAAGGGGAGGCTGTCCGGAGAGAACCTTCCCTCCCTGCTGGGGGATTTACAGAGGCTTCAGGCGGAGGTCGGCTATCGCTTTTCTTCTTTTGAGAAGCTTACGGAAGAAAAAGAAAGAGAAATCCTTTTGGAACGTACCGGTGATTCGGAACAAACGGATAAACTTCTTTTTGGAGCGGATGAATCCGCACAGGACTTCTTCCCGGAGGAAGAGGAGGCTTCGGAAGGGCATAGCGTGCCAAGAGAAGCGAAGACTAAGGAAGGAAAAAGAAAAAGAAAAAACCGGAGCCTATATTCAGGATATCGAACTGGAGGAAATCTTTTTAAGAACCTTCGGCCCTGTACGGAACAGGGGAAAGGAAGCCCTGCTCTCCGAACAAAAGCTTATTTTATCCAGAGAAAAAGAAGAGAAGCAGAGGGCGGCAAGGGAGCAGTATGAAAAGAAGAGCACGGTCTCGAAGAAAAAATTGCTCCTTGTGGACGGCTATAATTTTATGTTTGCAAAAGATGCTCTAAAGGAACTTGCGAAAGAAGATCTTATGGCGGGACGGGAGAAGGTTATTCAGTATTTGTCCGAATATGCGGTGTTTTACGATACGGAGGTTTATCTTATCTTTGATGCGTACCATGTAAAGGGAAACCCCGGAACGAAACAGCGGTTCGGGAAAAATCTGGAGCTGATTTTTACAAAGGAAGGGGAAAGCGCCGATTTTACCTTGACCAAAATGGCGAAGGAATTCTCGGAAAAGGGAAGAGCGGTCAGTATTGTGACTTCGGATCAGGCGGTGCAGGTGCAGGCCTTTTCCGGAAAAGGGGTCAGCCGTTATTCTTCACGAGAATTTTACGGCATCCTGGAAGAGATGCGAAGGCAGATTTCCGAAATGGAGCTGTGATTTCCGAAATGGAGCTGTGATTCCGTTTGACCTGCCTTTTTAAGGATGGTAGAATACGAAACGTATGAAGAAAAACGAGAGCATGAATTTTCACTATATTTGTTGAAAATTTAAGGAATTTCGTTTTACCGATTAAATATGTTTAGAACAGCCTAGAAAAAAGGGAGAGAAAAAGTGAAAAAAATCAGTCTGGGACTAACGGTACTTGTATTAATCTGCAGTCTTTCCGCCTGCAAAGAATTGAAGGATGCACAGAATGCCTTTCAGAATGAAAAGGGGAATACCGATAACGGAAAGAATGAGGCACTGAACAATCTGATGGGAGCCCTTCAGGGAGATAAAGACTCCTATGAAGACCTTCCTCCAGCAAGCGACTTGGAAGCCTATAACAACTATGTTGATTTAAGTAACTTTATGACCGGAGATGTGGAAGAATCTCTGGATCGATATTTTAACGGTGTAGCCGCATCGGGAGACTTTTCTCCTATTGAGGGGGGATCTTATATCACGACAACCTTCAGCAACCATGATTATGAATTCCTGGATGAGGTGGAATCGCAAGCGGATTTGGGCACAAGCTATAAGGAAATGGATGAGCATGCGCTTACCATGATTCCGACCTTAAGAGCCTTAATGGAGGTTTTGGATGAAGCCGGAAACTACGGAAATCAGAAGGGCTATCTGGATGACAATTATGCCAAGGGACAGGAAATTCACAGTCGTTTTGTTCCGGCAGTCAATGCCTATGACGATGAGAGACTTCCCTATTTAAACAGCTTAAGAGCCATTTTACAGGAGCAGCAGGCGAGAGACCTGGAACGTTTCGAAAAGGAAGGCTATACGGTGCGCTATCAGATGCTGAAGCTCACGATGTTAAAGTCTGAAATCATGAATGCCATTTACAAGCAGGAGGATATCTCGGATGAAAATGTCCTTTCCCTGGATGTGACGGAGATTCGTCCGAAATACGAGGAAATGGCCGCAGTACTTGCCGAATTTGCAGTGAACTTCAAGGACGAAGCGGAGCTGGAAAAGGAAGGCTTTGAAAGCTATAAGAGCGGACAGCTCAGTTTCTTTAACAATGCCATTACAGAGTTCAAGGTACAGACGCAGGCCTTACTTTCCCGTGTGGATGAGCAGAGAGCGTATTCTGAAGCGGAGAAATTAACTCTCAGCACAACGGAAGGATCCTTGGAGCGTTTGATAAAGTGCGGTTCAGATGTGACTTCCCGCTATAATGATGTAATAGGCTAAGAAGGAGCTTCCCGGAGGGACAATTTCCTCCTTTCTTATAGCCGGAAGGAATAAGCCGAAGAGTTATAAGACGGGAAATTTGACAAAGCAGAGAAGTTTCCGTATAATCCCGTTATTAATCAAAGACAACTTGGGAAAGGAACAGTCATGGACGACGGAGACGGGAATACAGAAACTCCTACTCTAAGTATTACAATCATGTTTAAGGAATAGAAAAAAGAAGGTATAGTGGAATTCTGCTATGCCTTTTTCTGCTTGTAAAAAAACGTTGTTTCAGGGTGTTTTCAGAAGTAAGTTGAAGTTTAAGGAGGAATAAAGGACCGCTATGGTGGGAAGAGTTATACTCTTATTTATATTGATTCTGGTAAACGGATTTTTTTCCTGTGCGGAAATCGCCGTTTTACAGGTAGGGGAAACAAAAATAAGGAAATTGAGTGAGGAAGGAAACAAGAAGGCAAAGAAGCTTTTAAAATTCACGGAGGAACCTTCTCGCTTTTTGTCAACAATACAGGTAGCGATTACTCTTGCCGGCTTTCTTTCCAGTGCTTTTGCGGCCGAGGGCTTTGCGGGGCTATTGGACAGTTTGGTCATGCGTCTTATTCCGGGCTTAAGGGTAGAGGTGGTTCATCCTATTTCCATTGTGCTGATTACGCTTATTTTATCTTACATCAGTATTGTTTTCGGAGAACTTGTTCCGAAGAGGCTTGCACAGGTGCATACCGAGGCCATTGCTTTGAATATTGCTTCGATTCTTGTCCTTGTTTCCGTATTGGCAACGCCTCTCGTTTTTCTTCTTTCCGCATCCACCAATGCCATTCTTCGTTTAATCGGCATCGATCCGGATGAAGACCCTTCTCACATTTCCGAGGAAGACATCCTGATGATGGTGGATGAAGGCCTGGAAAAGGGAACGATTGAGTCTACGGAAAATGAGTTTATTCAGAATGTTTTCGAATTTAATGATTTGACGGTGGAGGATGTCTGCACCCACAGAACCGATGTGGCAATGCTTTATATTGAAGATACGGACAAACAGTGGAGACGGACCATTCATGAACACCGCTTTGCCTGCTATCCCATTTGCGGAAAAGACGATGATGATATCATCGGAATCCTGAATACGAAGGACTATTTCCGTCTGAATGATCTGAGTCGTCAGAATGTGATGAAAAATGCGGTAGACCGCCCTTTCTTTATTTCACAGAATATGAAGGTATCCGATCTTTTTGAAACCATGAAGAAGGAAAGAAAATACTACGGCGTGGTGCTCGATGAGTATGGAGGGATGACGGGGATTGTTACCTTGCATGACCTGATTGAAGCCCTAGTGGGAGACCTGCAGGAAGAAGATGAGATTCCCGAGCCGGAGCCGATTGAGGCGGTAGGAGAAAAGGAATGGATTATTCTCGGTACTGCAGATTTGGAAGACGTCAATGAAGAATTAAAGATTCATCTGGATCCGGAAGCGGCAGACACCTTCGGCGGATACATCATGGGGATTCTCGGTAAGGTACCGGAGGACGGAAGCACTTTCCACCTGGATACGGATAATTTAAGCATTGATGTAGCGGAGATTAAGGGGCATAGAATCGGAAAGACGGTAGTGCGCTTAATCGAGTCGGAGGAGAAGAAAGAAGAGGAAGACTGATAAAGGAATTCTTTTTTAAGAAAATTTTCCCTTGAAAAGCCTGAAAAATGGAGTTAGATTTAGCTAATTCGGTTTACTTTTATTCATAACAAGTGGCGCAGGCGAAGCTTGTGACATCTTGTTCATAGCGAGTATCGTGTGCAAAGTGTGCGATATCTCGTCTACAAAGATAAGGAGGCAGAAAAATGGGAAATTATGTGATTGGCGCTTTACTTGCAGTGATTGTGTTTTTTGCAGTACGGAGTATGATTAAAAGAGGGAAGAGTGGTTGTTGCGGCGGAGGAGAGTGCTCTGTTCAAAAAGTCGGAGTGAAAGACGACAATCCTCAGCATTATCCGTTCAAGGCTGTACTGAATGTGGAAGATATGCACTGTGAAAACTGTAAGAATAAGGTGGAAAATGCCCTGAATTCCGTTGATGGAGTCTGGGGAATCGTAGACCTGAAGAAGAAAACCGCGGAAGTTCGCATGAAGGAAGCACATAGTGAGCTGGAAATTCGAGAGTGGGTGAATAAGGCGGGCTATGGCGTTTCTCATGTGGAGATGGAGTAATAAAAATGAAAGAAGAGACGAAAGACTTTCAGAAGGAAGATGCGGAGGTAAAAAAACCGGTAACGCTTCTGGAAAGAACTTTAAAGTACAAGGGTTCCGTTTTAGAGGTCTATGATGACTATGTCGATGTGGGAGGGCATAAGACCCACTGGGACTTTATTCACCACATGGGGGCGGCTGCCGTACTTCCGGTGCTTGCCAACGGAAAGATTCTGATGGTGAAACAGTTTCGTCATGCACTGAACCGTTATACCTTGGAAATTCCCGCCGGGAAGAGAGACAGCGAGGACGAGGATTTTCTTCTTTGCGCGAAGCGGGAATTGCAGGAAGAAACGGGCTTCAGCAGTGCAAACTGGGAGTTCTTACTCTTTGTGAATACTACGGTGGCCTTTTTAGATGAAAAAATAGGCATCTATGTGGCAAAAGACTTGCAAAAGGGAGAGCAACATTTTGACGTGGATGAGGAGATTTTCCTGGAGGAATGGGAACTTTCCGACCTGCAGGAGTTGATTTTTGCCGGGAAGCTGACGGACGGAAAAACCGTGGCGGCGATACAGAGTTATGCGGTAAAGCTGCAAAAAGAGAAGCAGTAGACTTATGGAGGACGAGAACGGTGCGCAGGCGCAATATTCCGTTCATAACAAGTAACGTGCGTAAAGCGTGCGGTATCAAGTTTTAGGGGGATTTATTCGCCGATTGAGGAAAGGCGAGTAAAGAAATGAGGAGAGTATGAAAAAAGAGCATTTGGCAGATTATGTTTTATCCATTCCGGATTTTCCCGAGAAAGGTATCATCTTCAGAGATATTACTTCTTTGATTCAAGACCCGGACGGACTGAAGGATTCCGTAGACGGACTCATTCATTCTCTTAAGGGAGTTGACTTTGATTTGGTAATCGGTTTGGAAAGCCGAGGCTTTATTTTCGGAACGGCAATTGCCTATGAGATGCATAAAGGATTTGTGCCGGTGAGAAAGAAGGGAAAACTTCCCAGAGAAACGGTTTCCGTAGCCTATGATCTGGAATACGGTAAGGCGGAGGTGGAAATTCATAAAGATGCCATTCAAAAAGGGATGAAGGTAGTGATTGTGGATGATTTGATTGCCACCGGAGGGACCTTGGAAGCGGCTTGTAAGCTCGTGGAAAAGCTGGGGGGAGAAGTAGTCAAGATTTCCGTGGTCATGGAGCTTGCCGGACTGGAAGGAAGAAAGAAGCTTGCCGGTTACGAACTGGAATCGCTTATTTGTTATGAAGGAAAATAATCTGTCATGTCTGAAGAATTAACGAAAGAGGATGTCCGAAAGATTGAGGCGGAGATTCTGAAAAGAAAGCTGGAGCTTCGTCCGAATCTGATTGAAGCGGTGAAGGAAGCCAGAGCGCAGGGAGACTTGTCGGAAAACTTTGAGTACTATGCCGCAAAGAGAGAGAAAAATCAGAATGAGTCCCGTATCCGTTATCTGGAAAGAATTTTGAAGTTTGCCAAAGTGATTTCCACAGAAAGCAAGGCGGATGAGGTGGGAATGAATGATACGGTGACCCTCTATTTTCCGGAAGAGGAAGAAGAGGAGGTCTACCGCATCGTGACTTCCATCCGCGGACAGTCCCTGGAAGGAAAAATCTCCAACATCTCCCCTTTGGGGAAGGCGATTATCGGAAAGAAACTCGGCCAAAGAGTTGAGGTTCTACCGGAAAACGGGATTTCGTATTCCGTGGAGATTCGAAAAATAGAAAAAACGGGAGAAAAAGAAGAAGAGAGCATCCGAAAGTTTTAGATGCTCTCTTTTTTTAGCCCAAACTGACTCTGTCTAAAGGAATAGTATTAAGGGCCTCCGCGTCCAGATGATGGAAGTCGGCATGGCGGTAGAGATAATTCATAATCTCCCTGCGCTTTACAATCCCGATAAAATGCCCTACATCATCAACGACCGGTACAAAATTCTGTGTAACGGCCTTGTGTACCAGGCTCTCCATAGAGCTGTTGATGCCGACTGCCTCAAAATGCTTTCGCATAGGGATGTCCTTTACCAGAACTTTTTCGGATTCCCGTAAGTCCAGCTTCAATTGATTTTTGATTTCCCATAAAAGGTCCCCTTCGGTCAGGGTCCCTGCAAATTTTCCATCCTTTGTCAGTACCGGGATAGAAGAATAACGATGAAATTCCATCTTTTCCAAGGTGTTTCGCAAGCTATCTTCTTCTTCCACATAAGCTACATCACACTTCGGGGTCATGAAAAATAAAATATTCATAAAAGCACAACCTCTCACTTTTTTGTTTGCCTTTACTATATCGACTGTTTTCCTAAAAAAATTGAAGCAATACAAAGAAATCATTGCTTTTTCACGATTCACGCGGTTTCTCGATAAGGCACGTTCTCACTCCGGCTTCCTGAAGGAAATTTTAGCGGAAAGATATGACGGAATTGTGTCTTTGTCCTTAATAAAAATAGAAATATACGAGAACATCTCGCGTTACTGTCAAGTAATCGTTGGCAACCCCATCATACAGAAATGTCTTGCTTTGCTTAGACTCTGCCTCAAAGACACACTACGTTTCCTACTCGCTGCACTCGCTTTTTCACTCAGGCTCCTGCGCAAACTCGCCCTTCGGGCTCAAACATGCGCCCGCCTTCGTTGCTAGAGCGCAGCTCCCAACGGAAGCCTCGCGACCGTCTTTTTCGTGCAGAGCCTAAGCCCTCGCAAAGATTCTTTAATACCCCGCCATAGAAAGCAACTTCCTGCGATTCCCTCCAGTTTCTCTTCTTCAAATACAGAGACTTCCCGGCTCTCCCTTAAATCTTCCTTCTTTCCTGTTTCTACCAGCTCCTTCTCATCATGCACCAGCTTATCTCCAAGATCCTGAATCACATTCCAGACTGCTGCATCTAAATAGAGAGGCATTTTGACAAGGCTTAAGGAACAGGGTAAAATAGCCGTATATTGTAGGAATGGGAGTCATTATGCTGATAGATAAGAAGGAAGACAGGGCTCTGGAGAGACCGAAAGACAATACTCCTCCTGAAGAGCTGTTAGAGATGCTTCTTAAAGATGTGCGTTCCTATCATCCTTCGGAAGACCTTTCCATGATTACGAAGGCTTACGAAGTGGCGAAGGAGCAACATAAGGAGCAGAAGAGAAAGTCAGGGGAACCCTATATTATACATCCGCTTTGCGTTGCGATTATTCTTGCCGATTTGGAGATGGACAAAGAAACCATAGCAGCAGGGCTTCTTCATGATGTGGTGGAAGATACGGGTATGACCTTGGAGGAGGTAGAGAAGGAGTTTAATCCGGATGTGGCTACCCTGGTAGACGGCGTAACCAAACTGACAAAATTAAACCTGAATTCGGATAAGGTGGAGATGCAGGCGGAGAACCTCCGAAAAATGTTTGTCTCCATGGCCAAGGATATCCGGGTTATTATCATAAAGCTCGCCGACAGGCTGCATAACTTAAGAACACTGGAATACCAAAGCCCGGAAAAACGGAAGGAAAAAGCCAGAGAGTCTTTGGAAATTTACTCTCCTCTTGCGGATCGTCTCGGTATCAGCAAAATTAAGATTGAAATGGACGACCTTTCTTTAAAGTATTTGGAGCCTGAGGTTTACTACGATCT
The DNA here is from genome assembly GCF_000214455.1 of Oribacterium sp. oral taxon 108 str. F0425. NCBI lineage: Bacteria > Bacillati > Bacillota > Clostridia > Lachnospirales > Lachnospiraceae > Oribacterium > Oribacterium sp. oral taxon 108. The sequence continues at coordinate 541,198 of NZ_AFIH01000001.1, forward strand.
TGCGGATAAGGTCCATTTTAAGAGAGAGGCGAGAGAAGACCGTATCAATGCTATCGTGGAAGAGGTGCGGGAGCATATCGAGGAAAGCGGAATCGAGGCAAATATCAAGGGGAGAATTAAGCACTTTTTCTCCATCTATAAAAAAATGGTCAATCAAAATAAGACCATTGACCAGATTTACGATCTCTTTGCCATTCGGATTATTGTAGAGTCCGTGCGGGATTGCTATGCGGTGTTGGGCGTCATTCACAAGATGTACCGGCCGATTCCCGGACGTTTTAAAGACTATATTGCGATGCCGAAGCCCAATATGTACCAGTCACTGCACACTACGGTTATCGGAAGAGACGGCGTGCCTTTTGAGATTCAGATTCGAACCTTTGAGATGCACAGAACGGCAGAATTCGGTATTGCTGCACACTGGAAGTATAAGGAGCAGGGAGGCTCCGACAAGAAGGCCACGGAGACGGAGATGTCCAAGATGAAGTGGCTGCATGAAATTCTGGAATGGCAGAAGGATGAGTCGGATTCCAAGGAATTTATGAATATGGTCAAGTCCGACCTCTCTCTCTTTAATGTCAATGTATATTGCTTTACTCCTACAGGAGATGTTAAAAACCTTCCGCAGGGTTCCACGCCGATTGACTTTGCCTACTCGATTCACTCTGCCGTGGGAAACAAGATGGTCGGGGCGAAGGTCAACGATAAGCTCGTTCCGATAGAGTATCAATTACAAAATGGAGATCGTGTAGACATCATTACGAGCCAAAACTCCAGGGGACCTTCCCGGGACTGGCTGAAGATTGTCAAGTCCACACAGGCCAAGAATAAGATTAACCAGTGGTTCCGTCATGAGCAGAAGGATGAGAATCTGGACAGGGGGAAGGATCTTCTTGATAAGTATGTGAAGGCCAAAGGGATTTCCCTTCCCGAGCTTACGAAGCCGGAATATATTGAGGCGGTTCTCCGTCGCTACAGCTATAGAGATTGGGATAGTGTTCTTGCCGCTGTAGGAAGAGGGGGAATCAAAGAATCCCAAGTCATTGCCAAACTTCTGGATGCGAAGCACAAGGCGGAAGACAAGAATATTGATGATAAGACCGTATTAAAGAATATTGAAGATTTGACGAGAAAGCCGGAGGTCATTCGGAAATCCAAGTCCGGTATTATTGTGAAAGGAATCCACGACCTTGCGGTGCGCTATGCCCGATGTTGCAATCCGGTGCCGGGGGATGAGGTAGTCGGTTTTGTGACGAGAGGCCGCGGTATTACGGTACATCGAACCGATTGCATTAATATCATGGATTTGTCGGAAGATGAGAAGGCAAGACGAATCGAGGTAGAGTGGGAAAGCAATCCCGGAAACGGAGAGAGTTATGCTACGGAATTGCAGATTTTCACCAATAACCGTGTGGGCTTGATTGTGGATATTTCCAAGGTTTTATCAGACGATAACATTGCGATTCAAGGAATGAACACGCACTCCTCAAAGAACGGGAAGGTAACGATTCTTCTTTCTTTCGAGGTACCGAACAAGGAAGTTTTAAACGGGATCATTGGAAAATTAAGGAAAATCCAGGGTGTTTACGAGATAGAAAGGGGGAAGGGATAATGCTGCAGGTAAAAAGCATGGTGGTAGGCATTGTTGGAACCAATTGCTATATCGTCTATGATAAGAAGAGCAGGGATGCGGTCATAATTGATCCCGGAGCGGAAGCGGAACGGATTCTCTCCTTCCTGGAAGAAGAGGAACTGCATCCGCAGGCTATCCTTCTTACCCATGGGCATTTTGATCATATTCTTGCCGTTCCCGCTCTAAGAGAAAAATATAAGATTCCACTTTATGCGGCGGAAGAAGAAAGAAAGATGCTTGGAAACGGGCAGCTCAATATGTCTGGAAGGGATCCGGAGGACAATGTGGAGATTCAAGACTTTACCGCGCTTCGGGACGGAGAGGAATTGGAGTTTTTAGGGAAAAAATGGAAGGTTCTGTCCACTCCGGGGCACACCCGGGGGTCTATCTGCTTTTTTGTGGAGGGGGAAGTTCCTTATCTGTTCAGCGGTGACACGCTTTTTTGCGAATCCTATGGCAGGACCGATCTGTACAGCGGCAGCGAGAAAGAAATTATACGAAGTATCCGGGAAAAGCTTTTTACACTGCCGGAAGAGACGCTGGTTTTTCCGGGACATGAGGAAAGTACGACGATTCGGAATGAGAAGAGCTATAATCCGGTGAATTTTTTCAGAGAGTAAAAGCCCGGAGCTTTGCAAGGAAAGAAGCTTTATGATGGAAAAGGAAAATGTCTAAATTTTTCCTTTTTTTTGTACTTAATTTTCTATTTTTTCCCCTTTTAAAAAGCTTATCTTTGTCGTATGATAGGGAGCGTCACACAATATATAGTGCTTGAATAGAAGAATTAAACAATATCATGTTTTGTTCGGGATTTAAGACTTGACAGGATTGGTATAAAAAAGAGCAAGCGGAAAGTGCATAGAGCCGGTCTTTTCCGGCTTTTTTCACGGCTAGGGGGAAGTATGGAAACAGAAGTTTTACTCATGAAGAATGTCATTAAGCGAAACGGGAAAGAGGTGAAGTTCGACCTTTCCAAGATTGTCCATGCCATTGAGAAGGCCAACAAGGAGGTTGATCCGATCTACCAGTTGAATGCTTATCAGATTCAGGCAGCTGCGGACAGCGTGGTAAAGAAGATTCAAACAAAAAGCTATGCCGTGAACGTCGAAGAAATTCAGGATATGGTAGAGACTGCCATTATGGAGATGCGCGGTTATGAGGTGGCACAGAAGTATGTCCGTTATCGTTACAAGAGAGAAATGGCAAGAAAGGCAAACTCTACGGATGAAGACATTTTGGCGCTTATCGATCAGGCAAACGAAGAACTGAAGCAGGAGAATTCCAATAAAAATCCGGTCATTAATTCTACCCAGAGAGATTATATGGCAGGAGAGGTTTCCAAGGACTTAACGAGGAGACTTCTGCTCCCTGAAGATATTGTGCACGCCCATGAGGACGGCATTATTCATTTCCATGATTCTGATTACTATGCGCAGAAGGAGCATAACTGTGATCTCATTAACTTGGAGGATATGCTCCAGAACGGCACCGTGATTTCCGAAACTATGATTGAGAAGCCGCACAGCTTTTTTACCGCCTGCAATGTTACCACGCAGATTGTGGCACAGGTGGCTTCCAACCAGTATGGCGGACAGTCCTTTACCCTTTCGCACTTGGCGCCCTTCGTGGATATTTCCAGACAGAAGATCAGAGAGGCGGTTATCGAGGAAAGAAAAGAGACCGGCGAAAACATGGACGAGGAAATTATCGCAAAAATTGTGAATCGTCGTCTGAAAGAAGAAATCAAGAGCGGAATCCAGACAATCCAGTATCAGCTGATTACCCTTATGACCTGTAACGGGCAGGCCCCCTTTGTGACCATGTTTATGTACCTGGATGAGGTGGAGAAGGGGCCGGTACGGGATGATCTTGCCATGATTATCGAAGAGGTGCTTCGTCAGAGGATGCAGGGGGTAAAGAACGAGAAGGGCGTTTGGATTACGCCGGCCTTCCCGAAACTGATTTATGTGCTGGATGAAGACAACATCCATGAGAATTCCCCCTATTACTATCTTACGGAACTCTCCGCAAAGTGTACGGCAAAGCGAATGGTTCCCGACTATATTTCCGCAAAGAAGATGAAGGAGTATAAAGGCGGCGATGTTTATCCCTGTATGGGCTGCCGTTCCTTCCTTACGGAGGATAAAGAAGGACTCGGAGAAAATGGAAAGCACAAGTACTATGGTCGTTTTAATCAGGGTGTAGTAACGATCAATTTAGTGGATGTGGCTTGTTCTTCCGACGGAGATATGGAGAAGTTCTGGGAGATTTTAGACGAGCGCCTGGAACTTTGTCATAGAGCTCTTCGTCTTCGCCATGAAAGACTGCTCGGTACGGTATCCGATGTGGCGCCGATTCTTTGGCAATACGGCGCACTTGCAAGACTGAAGAAGGGGGAGACCATCGATAAGCTTCTCTTCAACAACTACAGTACCATTTCCTTAGGCTATGCGGGTCTGTACGAAATGTGTGTTCGCATGCTCGGTGTTTCCCATACGACAGAGCAGGGAAGAGAATTTTCCCTGAAGGTTATGGAGAAGCTGAATGATTCCTGCAAGAAGTGGAGAGAGGCGGAAAATATCAGCTACTCCGTTTACGGAACTCCAATGGAATCCACCACCTATAAGTTTGCGAAAGCATTAAAGAAGCGCTTCGGGGAGATTCCCGGTGTGACGGACAAGAACTACATCACGAACTCCTACCATGTGCATGTTTCGGAGAAGATTGACGCGTTCTCAAAGCTTTCCTTTGAGGCGGACTTCCAGAAGCTCTCTCCGGGCGGAGCCATCAGCTATGTGGAAGTCCCGAATCTTCAGAACAATATTCCGGCGGTACTGAGCCTCATGAAGTTTATTTACGAGAACATCATGTACGCGGAGCTGAATACCAAGTCAGACTATTGTTGTGCCTGCGGTTACGACGGAGAGATTCAGATTATCGAAGACAGCTACGGAAAGCTCCAGTGGCGCTGCCCGAACTGTGGAAATACAAACCAGGACTTACTGTCCGTGGCAAGAAGAACCTGCGGCTACATCGGTACCCAGTTCTGGAATCAGGGGAGAACACAGGAGATAAAGGATCGGGTACTTCACCTGTAGACTTCTTTAGAGAAAGGATACTATGCACTACGCGGAAATCAAATATTTCGATGTGGCAAACGGGCCGGGGATAAGAGTCAGTCTCTTTGTCTCCGGCTGTCCTCATGCCTGTCCGGGCTGTTTCAATGAGATTGCCTGGAATTATGCATACGGGGAAAAATATACGGAGGAAGTGGAGGAGAAGGTTCTGACAGCCCTTTCCAAGCCGGAGATTCAGGGCTTAAGTCTCCTTGGAGGAGAACCCCTTTACCCGGCTAATCTTCATGCCCTTCTGCCGTTTCTAAGGAAGGTAAAAGAACGACTTCCCAAGAAGGATATCTGGTGCTACTCCGGCTACACCTATGAAGAACTTCTTTCTCGAGGAGGGGAAGAAAAAAAGAGCTCGACGAGCTCTTTTCTTACCTTACCGTCCTTGTGGATGGTCGTTTTATAGAAGCGGAAAAAGACATCACCCTTCTCTTCCGGGGCTCAAAGAACCAAAGGTTGATTCTTGTTGAGGAAAGCAGGAGAAGAGGGGAAATTGTCCTTTATAGGGAGGATGGATAAAAACTCCTATTCTATTCCGCCTATTTCCCCGGATCCACCATGGAGATGATGTTCATATCTTTATCGAAGGTAACTTCTACTTTGGTGCCGATTTCAATTCCTTGGGAGAGTCCGGAAATATCGGTCTTTTCGGTTTTGTTCAGTGCATAATCTTTTCCGTCATTGCCCTGCACACTTACGCTGTACATTGCGGCATCGGTGATGGTGCCGCTGATTACGGTAAGATCCTTCTTTTCTTTTCCGCCTGCCTCTTTTCCCTTGGCTTCGCTCTCCGCTTCAGTAGCCTTCTCACTGCTGTTTTTGGCTTCGCTTTCCTGCTTTTCGCCGTCTTCGCCAACCTTGATTTCCGTAGAGGCTTCGGTCACCTTTTCGGTTTCCGTAGCCGTTTTCTTCGCACAGGCCACCATGCCGAGCATTCCCATGATTCCTACAAGTAATACAATTTTCTTCATTTCAAAACTCCTTTCGTCCTGCCGATTTTTGCCACCCGTTGAAAGAAAAAATTTAACGCTTGCCTGCAGCCTGTCGGCTTCTTTCTTCCGCCTCGTTTAAATTTTTGGAAACAGTCATCTCCTGATTATCGATATGTTCCTTCATCAGCGCCTTGGCACGAATGATATCACGGATACGGATAGCCTCCAGAATCTTTTCGTGCTCACTGATCAGAGTTCCTCTCTGTGCCTCATCTTTAATGTATTCCAAGCGATAGCGATACATTTGTTCCCGGAGATTGTTAATCATCTGAATCAGGCGTTGATTTCCCGTGGCGTTATATATGATGTCATGGTAAGCCTCATCGGCCTCGGCGATTTCCATCTCCGTACCTCTTTCCACTACCGCCTTGAAATGATTTTCCGCATCACGGAGGGCTGTAAGCTGTTCATCGGTAATGCGCTGACAGGCCAGATCCGTCGCAAGCTCTTCCAACGCACCGCGCACTTCCAAAACATCCTGGAGAGACTTATGGGATATCTTAGCGACTTCCGCACCGCGTCTCGGAATCATCAGAACCAGCCCCTCGAGCTCCAGCTTTCGGATAGCTTCTCGGATAGGTGTCCTGGATACCCCCAGTTTTTCTGCCAGCTGAATCTCCATGAGCCTCTCGCCCGGCTTCAATTCACCCTTTAAGATGGCCTGCCGCAGTGTATTGAAAACCAAATCCCGAAGGGGGAGATATTCGTTCATATTGATTGTGAAATCGCTACCCATGCTATCCTCCTTATTCTCTCTTTCAGTAAAAAATGTTTCGTATTGGAAATGCTGCCTAACATGGTGCGGTAATGCAGCTTGATTCCAGAAGATTGTTCAGTGCCGTGTTTTTCAGCTCCTCTAAAATTGCTTGGCATTTTGCCTCCTCCTCTTTGGGAAAGATAGCAAAGACGGTCGGACCGGAGCCGCTCATGAGGGAAAGAAGAGCGCCTTTTTCCGTAAAATAGTTCTTTAACTCGCGAATTTCCGGTCGGAGCTTAAGGCTCACCCTTTCCAGAATATTTCCGCCTAAATGGCAGATTCCTTCCAAATTGTTTTTTTTCAATTCTTGTATCATCCGATCCACATCGGGGTGCTCCGCTTTATGAATGCCGTCTACGTGGAGATTCTCATAAATCAGTTTCGTAGACAGGGAAAATGCGGGCTTGGCCAGAATGATGTGACAGGGGGGGAGAGGAGGGAGTTCTTGCAACTTTTCTCCAATCCCCTCGGAAAGAAAGCAGCCTCGATGTAAACAGAAGGGGATATCGGCTCCGAGTTTTACGGCTCGCCTTTCCAGTTCCGAAACAGAAAGTCCCAGATTAAAGAGCTGATTCAGCCCTAAGAATACGGCAGCAGCATCACTTGATCCCCCTGCCATTCCGGCAGCTACGGGAAGACGCTTATGAAGACGCATACCGATTCCGCCCGGTATGGAAAATTCTTCCTGCATCAGCTTTGCCGCTCTAACCATCAGATTGCCCTCGTCTGTAGGAAGGGAAGCAAGGTTACAGGATAAGCGAATGCCTCTTTCTTCTTCCTTTTTCAGGAAAACCGTATCATGTAAAGTGACACTTTGCATAATCATTTTTACATTGTGATAGCCGTCTTCTCTTCGGCTTAAGACATCCAGGGACAGATTAATTTTCCCGTGCGCCTTGAGCTCTATTTCATCCATTGTTTTATCCCCTTGACTACTTTTTCTTGTATACAAAGTCCCTTAGATTTTACTGAAAAAATTGCATTTTTGCAAGTACATCGATGTCTTCCGGATCAGAATCGGGCAAAGATATAGAGAAATCCGGAACCGAACATATCGGCCATGGAGTGGACCAAAACAAGGGGAAGGAGATTTTTGGTTCTTCGATGATAAAAGTAGTAGTAAATCAGACCGAAAACAATGCCTATTATCAGTGCGGAAGGAAGTCCCTGGTAGGTGTGGAAGGAAATACGGATCAGTGTGGAATAAAGAAGGGTCTGCCACTTGTATTTTTGGTCTACCGTACCCAAAAGACCGAGGAAAAAGTATTCTTCATAAAAGGCATTCAACAGTGCATAGAGGATGGCGATAGGGCTTAATACCGCTATTTTTCGGAATAACTCAAAAAAATCCAGAGACATCAGAATTTCTTTGGTGAAATAGTTATAGCCGTTATCAAAGAGCAGATAGAGAAGATCCGCACTGAGTCCCATAACCGCGAGGATGATGAAAAACCAGGGGATAACGGAGAGACGGAAACGAAAAGGAATTTGTTTAAAATCAAAGTTTCGAATCCATAGATAGAGAAAAGCCAAGATAAGCATCATGGCTTGAAATTGCAAATTGCCGGAATAGGCAACGCCTTCCGTTGTACTGTCAACTGCTTCGGCAACCGTTTCCAAGATTCCGCTGCCATTTTCACTGAGGAGAACCGGGGAGAGGGAAAAAGCCGGAAGAATGGCGGAAACCCCTGCTGTGAAACTCTCCAGAAATAATTCCGTGGAGAGAAGGATAAAATGCCCGAATAAAATGGCGGTGATAATCAGGACATCAAAGAATCGTAAATGCTCGGTTTTTTCTTTCGGAAAAATAAATTGACGAATGAACAACATACTACTCCTTTCTGTTTTCACCATGAAATAGGGGAAGCCCCATCCACCAAAGTCGGAGTTCCGGCAGATGAAAAATTATGGGCATTGTACAGGAAATCGGCAAGTTTGTAAATGAGGAAGAAAAAGGATTCATCCGCACAAAAAAGGAAGAGACAATCTGCCTCTTCCTTTTCCTTCTTAACGAGTATCCTGCCCGGAGCAGGCGATATTTCGTCTTAGTTCTTTTTTTCCTTCCTGTAGTTGTTCAGTACAACGATACAGAAGCCTAAGCCTGTTAAGGCAAAGAGCGCAAAGTAGACGGGCATATTTGCGGAATCACCGGTCTTGGTCTGTCCGCGTCCGGATCCTAAAACCGTTCCCTTTGCTTCAGGGGCATTGTTTCTGCCTGCACCGAGCACGGAACCCTCCGGATTACTTTCCGGGGAACTGACAGACGGTCTGTTTGCATTTAAGACTTCTCCGGGTCTTTCTCCATTTCCGGACGGGTCACCCGGCTCATTGGGAGTAGAGGGGTTGGGACTCGGCTTGGGAGGATTTCCGCCGCCATTTCCGCCGCCGTTACCGGGCTTTACAGGAGGAACATCATTCTTTTTGTTTATAAAAACATTGACATAGCCGGTAGCCGGATTGCTTTGGGTTGTTGCTGTATAGCCGGCAACGCTATCCTCAGTAACGGTATAACGGATTTCTTTACCGTTTGCATCAAGCTTTGGCATATCAAAGCTATGCTGCCAACCGTTAGCCTTGTTTAAGGTATAAGTCGCTACCTTCTCTCCATTGGCAAAAAGCTGAACATTCAAGTGGTCGGGGTGAGGTCCCTTACCCTGCCAAATCTTGGTTACCGGAATTACCACTCTGGAACCGTTATAGTTACTGATGGTAAATCCGTTTTCTTCGGAACCGGAGATAGCAGCCTTAAATCCTGCCACCTCTTCTTCAGAAACGGTATATACGATTTCCTGTCCGTTGGCATCCTGCTTGGGAAGATTGGAAAACGATGCCTTCCAACCGTTGGCTGCGGATAGCTCTACCGTAAGATTTTCATCCTTAACACCGTTCTTCAAAACGGAAACCTTGACTTTTTCGGGCTTATTTGTTGCAAGAGCCGGATCTAAAACCCATTCCTTTTTCACGGAAAGATTCCGGAATTTCGGCTGCTCTTCCTCTTTCTTATTGACAGCTTCCACTTCCACAGTGGACCCGTTTGCGACGGAATTCTCAAAATCCGTCTTGCTGATGGTGCGGGGAGTGGAATCCAGCTCGTAGCCTTCCGGTGCTTCCACCTCGGTCAAGACATAGTCGGCTTTCAAAACATTTTCGAGCTTTGCAATACCGTTCTCATCGGTCACAAGAGTCTTTGTATAGTTCGTCTTAGGATTAACTAAAGTAAACTTTGCTCCCTGTAAAGCCTCGCCTTCCTCTCCGACTTTCTTAATCTGAAGACTGAAGGTTTTCCCGTTTAAAAAGCCGCCGGCTTCATTAACTACAAAATCTCTACTCCTTTCCACCGGAATAATTCCGTCACCGGTAAGCTTTGCTGAATTATAGAATATATCGTTATTTTTAAAAGCTTCGCTAATCTCTACATAATAGTCAAGAGTATAGCCGTCATCAGGAGCCAGCGTTCCCAAAGAATAGGTAAAGCTTCTTCTGTCTGCGGAATAGTTTGGGCTACCCGCTACTACCGGAGCAAAATCGTCAAGGTTCTGTCTATTGCGAAGACTCCAAAAAGGACCGCGATTAGCATCGGAATCATCAGGGGCATTCTCCCAAACACCATGCTGATTATAAGCTCCGGAACGCCAGATTCCTTTTCTAAGAACAGGCGCATACCTATCAATATCAGCCTGGTTCAGGTTCAGATCTGTAAAATGATTTTTTACATCAAAGTAACTCAGTGCACCACTCTGCAGAGTGTCAGTAAAAACAATATTTTCATAGCTTGTAGCACCGGGAACCTTTTCAATATTTCTGGTATCCAAGGTAACCTGATAATGGATTAAGTAATGGGTATTCCCGTCCTTATCTACTACTTTATGAAGATTGTAGTCACGGTCTTTATAAAAAGTTTTCGGATTTTCTTTTGTTACAATCTGATAATCTATATTGTAGTTGATGACCATTTTTCCGTTGATTTCCAGCTGAAACGGGGCGCTTGTCGTAGAGTTGACCACTGCTTTGTCAATTTCCGTAACAAAGAATACTTCACCGTCTGTGCCGCCGTAGTTTTCAGCATCCTTAGTGAAGGTGATGCGGATTTCCTTGGTCGTCTCATTGTATGTTCCTTTAGCCAGAATTTTTCCGTCATCTCCCGGAATATCAAAACTCAAATTTTTGGACTTTAATTGTTTGGGAAGCTGAACAGAGATATAGTCTCCCTCTTCAATACTTAAGCCCTGCACCTTAATCTTCGCTTTTAATTGCAGCCTCTGACCGCTGACAAGGGTGCCGCCATCCTGCAAAGGCTTACCGTTTATCAATAATGTCTCAATGGATAAAGCATTTTCAATTGCTTTTCCCTTTTTGCTTGCGCTGCCTGCTCCGGAAATGGTACTGCTGCTTGCAGTGCCTGTTCCTGAAATTGTACTGCTACTTGCGGCAGAGGCTTCCGTGCCTGTTCCGCTTCCCACTATGCTTGTCCCTTGTGTGCTTCCCGTTTCGGCGTTGGCAAAAGAAAATCCCTGCCATACCAAAAGCAACACCAATAAGAGGGACAAAATTTGTCTCTTAGCTCTCATAGTTCTCCTTCTCCAAAATTGGATAAAACCATTCTTATCACTCGTCACTTTATCATATCGACTATAGATTTCAAGAGATAAAAATAAAAAAATAGAAGTATCACAAAATGATTTATTAAGGAAATATAAATTATTAACTCTGTTTTTTCTTAATTGCCGTGTTTATCTCCATAAATAAAAATTAAAACTTAATATTTATGTTTATTTTGTCCAAAACTATCAAGATTTGACGTAAGAATTTCTTAAAATATAAAATTTTTTGTTTTCATCCTATAGAATAAAAATATTGTGGGGGAAATAAAAAACAGCGGAAATAGAGGCAAAAACTATCCTATCTTTATGGATAGTCGTTTTAAATTGTGCTACCATCTGTACAGACCTTTATACAGGTAGAGATAAGGGAGGAAAACCATGCAAAAAGGGCTAAAAGCAATCGCTATTCTGATAGTTTTATCGGTGCTGTCTTTTTTCATTGTTCGTCGAATCATGAAGCCGAAGGAAGAAGTGGAAGGAAAGGCTCTTCCGACAGTCACCTGCATTTCCATGGAGAAGGGAGACATAGCGGTAAAGGAGGAGCTCCTCGGAGAGATTTCCGCGAAAGAGCAGTTCCGTTTACTCAGTAAAATATCCGGAGAGGTTCTGGAAATTGACAAGGAAAACGGAAGCGAAGTGAAAAAAGGGGAAAGGATTGCCCTTTTGGATAATCAGAAACAGGTTGATGCCGCAAAGTACAGTTTAGAGCAGGCAAAAGCACAGGCACAGGTCACACGTGACAGTCGGGACAGACTGGCAACACTTAAGGAATCGGGAGATATTTCCGTCCAGGATTTTGAAGCGGCGGATGCACAGGCAAAGGCTGCGGAAGCACAAGTTAAGGCGGCAAAGCTGAATTACGATACACAAGTGGAGTTTTCCGAAATTACTGCTCCGTCGGACGGTATTTTGCAAAACAGTATTCTCGTTAAAGGGGCTTTTATTCCCCAGGGGACTCAGCTTGCCACTTTGATAGGGGCCGGGTCACAGCAAGTTCTCTTTTCCGCGACGGAAGAGCTTGTGAAAAATCTCTCCGTCGGACAGAGCATTATGCTCGAAAAAGGAAAGGAAAGCTATCCCGGAACCATCACGGAGATTTCTTCGGTACTGCTTCCGGAGACCGGCCTCTTTCCGGTGAAAGCGGAGGTGGAAAATACTGATTTTCCGGAGGGCTCAAAAGCGAAGATTAGTCTTACGAAGGACAGTAGAAGTAGCGTGAATATTTTGCCACTGAATGTGCTTTACTATGAAAACGGTGAAGCCTTTGTTTATGTTTTTGAAGGGACAGACGGAAACGAAGGCTTGCTCCGAAAAAAGAAGGTGGAACTCGGCCTGAGTGGTGAGGAGAGCGCAGAGATTCTTTCCGGACTAAGCGAAGAGGACAAGGTGGTTTCTTCCTGGAACAACGAGATGTTTGACGGGGCTAAGGTCAGACTGCAGGATAAAAAGGATGAGTCTGTAAAGGATTCTGCAAAAGAGAAGTCCGCTCCGGAGGAATCCCTGGAAGAGAATTCTACAGAAGAAGAGTCCGCTCCGGAGGAATCCGCAAAAGTAGAAAAGGGGTAGAAGCAGATGATTGCCATTACGAAATTGATTTTGCGCCGCCCGGTGTCCACTTTTTTAGCGGTGCTGTCCCTCTTGTTTTTCGGCTTTATCGCCTTTACGACCATGAAAATGGAGCTGCTCCCCGACATGAATTTTCCTTATATGATTGTGTCTACCGTTTATCCCGGGGCATCTCCCGAGGACATTGATGAACTGGTTTCGAAGCCCATAGAGGAAGAAGTTTCCCTCCTGTCCGATGTGGAGGAGGTGCAGTCCCGTTCCATGGAAAACCTTTCCATGGTCATTGTTCGTTATCGTTACGGCACCAATATGGACCGTGCTTATGACAAGCTGAAGAAGAAGCTGGATGTTCTGAAAGGCAATTTACCCGATGATGCGGAGGACCCCGACTATATTGAATTTGATATCAATGCCCAGGCGGGAATGGTTCTTGCTATTTCGGATAAAACAAAGGCTAACCTTTATAACTATGTGAAAAACAATATTGAGCCGGAGATGGAGAAGCTGTCTTCGGTCGCTTCGGTTTCTCTTTCCGGAGGACAGGCGGAGTATGTCCGTGTGGAACTTTCCGAGGAAAAACTTGCCCAGTATCATTTGACTATGGAAAATATTATCCAAATGATTAAGGCTTCCGATTTTACTTATCCTGCCGGGAGTACTCATTATGGAAAGCAGAAGCTCAGTCTCAGCGTTTCGGAGGATTATTCCACGATAGAAAAGCTGAAAAATTTACCGCTTCTCACTGGAACGGGAAATACCCTGTATTTACGGGACCTCGCAACAGTATCGGAAAGCCTGGAAGAGAAGAGCAGCATCGGAAGATATAACGGAGAAGATACGATTGGACTCAGCCTGAGTAAGACACAGACAGAGTCCGATATTGCCATGAGCAGGGATGTTAAGGAGACAATCAAAGATTTAGAGGCGCAAAACCCGAATCTATCCATTCATATTATCCAGGACAATGCGGACAGTATCAAATCTTCTCTTTCCAGCGTCTTCCAGACTATGATTATGGCGGTGGTGATTTCCATGGCCATCATTTTCTTCTTCTTCGGAGATGTAAAGGCTTCCCTCATCGTAGGCTCTTCCATTCCGATAGCCATACTGGGGGCGATTGTTTTCATGTATGCCATGGGGTATAGCATGAATATGCTTACCCTTTCCGCTCTGGTGCTCGGCGTAGGCATGATGGTGGATAATTCCATTGTAGTATTGGAAGCTTCTTTCCGCGCGATGGACGAGGTTCAGGACGAAAGACGGTCGAGGAGAGACGCGGCAATCGATGCGGTACGGGTAGTGGGCGCCTCGGTCTTCGGCTCCACCCTCACCACCTGCGTAGTTTTCCTTCCTCTTGGCTTTTTAAAAGGGATTTCGGGTCAATATTTTAAACCGCTCGGCTTTACCATCGTTTTCTGTATGCTCGCCTCTCTCCTTTCCGCAATTACCATTGTCCCGCTCTGCTTCACACTGTATAAGCCGAAGGAGAATGAGAAGGCGCCGGCATACAAGGCGGTACGGAGTCTGCAGAATAGCTACCGGACCCTTATCGGGCGCTTTTTACGGCATAAGAAAGCAGTGGTGCTGGGGACCTTCCTGATTCTTCTTTTCTCTCTGTTTTTGGCAACAAAGATTCGTTCAGAGCTGATGCCGGATATAGACAGTGCCACCGTGCAGATTTCCGTTCTGCAAAAGCCGGGACTGGATTTGGAAGAAAGAGACAAGGCCATGCGGGAGATTGAAGCTATGGTGGCGAAGGATCCCGATGTGGACCGCTATACGACGCTGTCCGGCGGAGGAACCGGCTTTCAGGCTCTTTACGGGGGAGACAGCAGCAGTACGGTCACCGCTTATTTAAAGAAGAAGCGGTCCGTGTCCACAAAGGAAAAGGCAAAAACTTGGCAAAAGCTTCTGGAAACAAGACCCGATGAAGTAATTACGGTGAAATCCCTGAGCGATGCGAATTTTGGGGCCAGTGATGAAGATGTGAAGACCAACGAAGGCTATGAAGTTATCCTGAAGGGACCAGATTTACAGAGCCTGAAAGAAAAAAGCGATGCTCTTGTTTCGGAGATGCAGAAGAAGGAGAGCCTTACCGGTATTCATTCCAGCCTGGAAAATGCCGCACCGCGTCTTCTTGTGAAGGTGGACCCGATTAAGGCGGCAGCCGAGGGACTGAGTCCGATTGCCCTCGGACAAAGCTTGAACTCGATTTTGGGTGGAAAGACGGTGATGAAAATCGACCTGGACGGAGAAAAGGCGGATGTTCGGGTGGAGTACCCGAAGGATCGTTTTGATACCCTGGAGAAAATAAAAAATATTCGTTTTTCCACGCCCCGCGGAGCTGCGGTAGCCTTAGACAGCGTGGCGACGGTGGACTTTAGCGATTCTCCGGCAACGATAACGCGGGAAGACAAGAAGTACGTGGTGACGATTCGGGCAAACTATACGGAAAAAGCGAACAAGGAAACGAAAGAAGAAGTGGACCGGCTTGTGGAATCGCATCTGGGAAGGGATATTGCACTTGCGGAAAGCTTGAGAACAAAAAATATGAGGGAAGAGTTCACGGACCTCTTCCGCGCGATTGCCATTGCCGTGTTCCTCGTCTTTGTTGTGATGGCAGGACAATTTGAATCCCTGCGTTTCAGTTTCATGGTCATGACTACGGTGCCCTTTGCCATGATTGGTTCTTTCGGATTACTCTGGCTTTTCGATGCGACCATTTCCATGACCTCCCTCCTGGGATTCCTCATGCTGGTGGGAACGGTGGTAAACAACGGGATTCTCTATGTGGACACGGTGAACCAGTATCGGGAAGACATGCCTTTGGACAGGGCGATTATCGAGTCGGGGGCAACCAGACTCCGGCCGATTCTTATGACAACGCTTACAACGGTCCTTTCCATGGTGCCGATGGCTATGGCAATCGGAGAAAACGGAAAGCTCATGCAGGGACTTGCGCTCGTGGATGTAGGGGGACTTACCGCATCAACCCTGCTTGCGCTTCTCCTGCTTCCGGTGTATTACCGCATCATGTACGGGAAAAAGAATTCTATCGCATAGTCTATAGAATTTTCACGTCGTGTTTTTCTATTAAACAGCAAATATTCATAGTATTGCTAGAGAATTGTAAAGAACTTCCCGGGTAGCTGTGCTATATTTGGAAAGCGAAAGAAAGTTCATTATGAGGCGTCTTTAATGGCATGCCGATAAGATAGATTTATTGGAGGAGAAGATGAAGAAAAAGGGTTTGATTTTACCGATTTCATGCATGATTGCAAGTTTAACGTTTACGTCGGCTTTTGCGGCCGGACGATACGGTTTTTCGGAGAATGTGGATACGGCACCGATGCAGACTTCCTATGAGAGGGAGAGAAGTCCGGAGGAATGGGCGAGTCTTCGGGACAATACGATTTCCTGGGAGGAAATAGCGGATTTAGTGCATGAGTATAATCCGACCGTTTCTTCTCTCTGGATTAACTTCCGGGACAGTGAAAGAAGGGGCAGCTACAATGTGGATGTGGAAACGGCTCGCGCTCAAGTGGAAGATGCTTATGAGAAGGCTATGGCGGCAGCAAATGGAAATGCCGTGGCGGAAGCTCTTGCAGAGATGCAGTATCAGAGTAACAGCAGTAACTTTTCTGCGGATTCCGTAGCACAAAACAGTGATCGGGAGCTGGCGAAGCTTTCCATCGAGCAGACGGAAAAGAATACTGTGGAAACGGTGAAGAAGTCCTTTATCAGTCGGGAAAATACGATTTTACAAAAAGAGATTGATGCAGTGAATCTCGAAGACAGAAAAAGCGAAAAAGAAACGGTGGAGCGGAAGAAGGCAATCGGGCAGGCCACGGAGATAGACGTTCTTACGGCGAAGACCGCAGCAGATCAGGCAGAGCTTCAGCTTGCGAGCGATGACGGAAGTATCAAGAAGACTTCCGAGCTTTTGCAAGTCAGTCTCGGTTGGAAAGCCGATGCCAATCCTGTTTTTCCGAGCATTCCGGAGACGACGAGGGAAAGTGTTGAACAGATTTCCCTCTCCGAGGACACAAAGAAGGCTCTGGACAATAACTTAAGTCTGCAGATCAGTACAAGAAAGTTGAATCTCTCCGAGGGAGAAGCGAATCGCGAGAGTCTGTCCCGAACTATCGAGAATCAGAAAGAAAAGATTCAGTCGGATCTGCTTTCCCGCTATCAAAGCCTAAAAGAAGCTCTGGATGCACAGTCGCAGGCCATTTTACAGGAAGAAAACGCGAAGAAGACCTATGAGAAGGCGGAGCGCGGACTGAAACTCGGGTCCGCAAGCGTTAAGGCAAGAAATAAGGCGAAGAACGCCTATACCATAGCAAGTCTTGAGAAGAGGCAGGCGGATTTAAAGCTTACGGAAGAAGTTCTGGACTATCAGGCGGGCGTGAATGGCCTCTGCACGGCGGACTAGCGCTTTGGCAAGAGGAGAAAAAGGCAGTTTGTACAAGCTAGGGCTTGTTTTGCAGACTGGGAATTGCCTTATGGTATTTGGAACACAAAAAAGGCATTGCCTATGGTGGTGAATTATACAAAGTGGGAGAGAAAATTGTTGTATAGGATGAATGGGAACAGGGATGCGAAATATGGTGAGAAGGAAGGAAGTAGGAAGAGAAGGGCTGCGGTTCTTTTCTGTGCAGTCCTGCTCTGCCTTTCCGCCTTTCCCTCTTTAGCGGAAAATACGAATGCAGGCACGGCAAGTACGGAAAATGCGAATGCAAGTGCGACAAATTCAGCAGGAAGCAATCCGACTTGGGATTTGGAGGATAATCGCATTTCCTTTTATGAAGTGCCTGAGCTTGTTGAGCACTACAGCAGTATAGCGGAGATGGAAAAGGATATTCTTTCGGAGAGTACCAAGGGAATTCATGGAGTAAAGGATGCGGTGAAGGAGCAGAGGGAAGACATTTTGGATGCTCTTTCGGAAAATATTAATGCCCTGAAGGATGAGCGAGACAACACGGAAGATAAGACGGTAAAAGAAGCGCTTACGAAAGAAATCAGCAAGTTGGAAAAGGTAAAGAACAGTAAGAGGATTCTTCCGGGGCTGGACAGCAGCTTGGTAGAAGCAAATGCGGCACTTACGGAGCTTTCTAAGACGGATAAAGAGATGACGAAGGCGGAAAAGAAGGCCGAAAAAGCCGTTCGGTCTCAGTTTATAACCGGGAAAGCCGTTCTTTCGGATGCCATGCAAAACCTTCTCTTCAGTTATGCGCAGACGGAAAATACCGAAAACTTATTGGAAAAACGAGTAAGCCTCATGAATCGGAGCCTGGAAAAGGTGAAAAAGGAAATGAGCCTCGGAAAGGCTACGGCAAATGATGTGACGGCAGCAGAGCTTTCCTTAAAGAGCGCCGAGTCGGATTTAAAGAAGATGCGGAACGGCTTAGATACGATGAAGAGAAATATCGGCTTAAGCCTTGGTTGGCACATGAATACCTATCAAAACATTACCATCGATCCCATTCCGGATTTTCCGAGAGATTTCTTAAACGGTCGAAATCAGGAAACGGACTATCAGGCGGTTCTGGTACGAAATGGCGAGTATGGGGAAATTCTTCGGGAAAAAGAGAAGAATATTACAGGCTGGACCGAGAAGAAGCAAAAGCAGGCGGAAAAAGCGGAGAGTATTCGGAGCAGCTTAAAAGCGCTATGGGAAAATATCGAGACAAAGTCTCTTTCCTTAAAGCAGGCGGAAAGCACTGCGACGCTTGCCAATTTAAAGAAGGAAAGAGCGCTCCGTATGCAGGAGAAGGGACTCATCGGAAGAGTGGATGCGGAAGGAATGGAACTGGATGCCCTGTCTTCCGAGAACAGCTATGAAGAAGCGAGACTGGAATATAATCAGGCGGTTTTCCGTTATGAAGAAGCGGTAAATAAAGGGATTATCAGTTTGGACTAGTTTGCTTTTGGAATCGGACAAGGGAGAAATACTTTAACTAAAAAGAGATGTCGGTGCATTTCCGACATCTCTTTTCGACTGTCATACTTTAGTTGGTTCCGATAGACATGGTTTCCGGTAAGGTGGATCCGCCGTCGATGACAACCTGTGATCCGGTTAAGTAACTGGATTCATCGCTGCCTAAGAAAGCAAAGAGCTCACCAACCTCGGTCGGCTTTGCAAGACGCTTCATGGGAACGCCTACTGCAATGCTCTGGATTGCGGACTCGGGATCTTCCGGATTGGATTCCACTGCCATTTTCTCTACCATGGGGGTACGAGCATAACCGAGCTGTGAACAATTGACACGAATGTTGCGGTTTGCATATTCTACGGCAAGGCACTTCGTAAGACCGACTAAGGCGGCCTTTGTCATTGCATAAGCGGCTTCTCCCGCATCGGCTACGATGTCACCGGTAACGGAGGAGGCAATCACGATGCTTCCCTTTCCTTCTTTTAACATCTCCGGAATAACAGCCTGACAGGTATTCCATACACCCTTAATATTTACATCGATATGGAAGTCACGCATTTCGTCCGTAAACTCTTCAAAGGGAGCTAAACGGCAAACTCCGGCGTTGCAGCAGGCAACGTTAATCTCTCCGAAAGCTTCGATTCCTTTCTTTACGGCAGCAATCATTTCCTCTTTATGAGCAACATTGGCTACCACGGTAATAATCTCCGCATTGTACTCTTTTCTTAATCTCTCTGCGGTTTTCTCCACATTGGGATCCAAATCAACCATAATGAGTTTAGCACCGTAATTGGCATAAACGGTACTGATCCCCTCACCTAAACCAACCGCTGCACCGGTAATTAATGCGACTTTTCCTTCTAATTTCTTCATGATTCCCTCCATAATCTAATGCATGTTGTCAACAGAATACTTGAGTGGAACTACTGCTTATATTCTAGCACTATTGAGAAAAAATTCACAAAAAACAGCAAAGTAATGACTTAAAAATAGAAAACAGAATTTATCATAAAGATAAATTTGAGATATTGTTAAATTATTGACTATTCAAAGGACTGTAATACAATATTAGCGAGTGGAGCTATACAGAATTGTCGTTTTTTGATTCAGACGGAGAAGTTCTTCTTGCGTCAGGTTTATGCTTAACGAGTCAGAATATTCAGAGTTTGAAGCGTTCCAAGCCTTGCAAGTAGAGATTCGTTCGTCTTAGAAAAGAGGGGCGGTATGTCAGAAGAAAAAAAGATAGCGGCTTACAAAAAAGCTTACAACTGATTTTTGTCTACACTGTTGCGACCGGTTCCATTTTCACATGGGTAAGCTATTGGGATTCCGTATTTTTCGGCTATTGCGGATCGGGAACCTGGCTTGCTTTCGGTCTGATGACCTTGGCAATTTTACCGACAGCCTTGGTCTATTCGGAACTGGCACCTTTATTTCATACTTCCGGCGGTGAGTTGATTTACAACACTGTCGGAATGAATAAGCATGTCGGATTTTTTGCATCCTGGCTTATTATGGCGGCTTGGATTGCGGTTCCTCCGGCTGTGGTTATGGCGATAGCCACTTGGGTGAGTCGTACTTTCGGCCTCGTTTTGGGATTTAATGCCATTATGCTGATTGGCGTTTGCATTTTGGTGCTGGTTTTCCTTTTATCCCTGCAGGATGTTAATGTTTTGGTTAAGGCGCAGGCCTTATGCCTGTTTGTAAATATTGTTTCCACCTTAATTACCGGTATTTTGATTTTGTTCTCCGGACATTGGAGCTTTTCCAATATCACGGACGGTTTACTGAAAACGACCATCAGTCCGTCTCTCGGCATTCCGGGTTGGATTATCGGTATGGCACTTCTTATTACGCCTTATTTCGGTTTCGAGACCGTTCCGCAGATGGTGGAAGAGGGAGATTTCCCGATTAAGGATACAAAGAAGGCAATTTGCGGGTCGGTTATCACCTGCGGACTGATTTATGTTTTCTTCTACTTCTGTGTAGCGGGACTGGATTCCTTCCAGAACCTCACGGAAGGCACGGCGAAAGACGGTTTCCTGACCATTACCAATATGCAGAGAACACTCGGCTGGACGGTATGGCCGGTTCTTTACGGCTTTTTCTCCGTATTTATGGGACTTGGTGCATCCATCATGGGATTTTGGATGTCCACGGTCAGAATGCTTTATTCCATGTCGGAAAAGAATTTTCTTCCGGCAGCTTTCAAGAAGCTCAACAAACATAAGCAACCGATACTCCCGAATATTTTCTTGCTGGCAATCAGCCTGATTTTTATTTTGCTGATGAACGCGACAACCTTTATGAACGATTTCTTTAACTTGATGTCCTTCGGCTGCGCTTGTGCCTATGCACTCACGATGGTTTCGGCAGCCAGAATCAGACATAAATACCCGAGTTGGAAGAGTCCGAATGCCTTAAAGCATGGTAATTTCTTTACCTATCTTGCGATGATTATCATGCTCCTCATTGCCTTTTTCTGTACACTGGGACAGGGAATCGGATCTTGGATGTCCTTTGGTGTATATCTGGGAGTGGGAGTTCTCCTTTGGCTCTACATGGTACTGGTACGTTGGAAGAAGTCGAAGGTAGTGATAGAAACCCCTGACGGAGAGAAAAAATATTAAACGAGATACCGTATGCTTTGCGCACGATACTCATTGTGAACAAGATGTCTCAGGCCTCGCCTGCACTTGTTAAGAATCAAATCCCCCTGAACAGGCTTAAGAATTCTTAAGTTCCGCTCAGGGGGATTTTGTCTGTCGGGAGTATTGCAGAAAAAGAATGATTTAGAACTCCTCAGAAATCTTGTATAGTGCTTAAACGCTCATTTATTCCGCTATTTTCTTTGTTCTCATCATGCTAAACTGATCCATCGGGTAGTTTTTCAGGTTGTCGAGCACTTTTCTGGTATCGGCTTCTCCTAACAGGCTGTCTCTGGACTTTTTGATTTCATTTTCCGCCTTATGCTTGGAAGGACCGCCTACGCAGCCGCCTTCACAGGCCATGCCCTCGATAAAGTCTTCCGGGAGCTTTCCGATTTTCAGGAGGGTAAGCGCCGTGACGCATTCCTTTCCGCCCGAGCAGGCACGAAGCTTGATATCGGTGGTGTCTTCTCCCCGCTCCCGCATGCACTCCATAACGGCATTCGCAACGCCGCCGGAGCCGGCAAAGTTTTTACCCCAGAGCGAGGCCTCCTGGTAAGGCTGTACTTCCGGTTCCAGGCTGATATCCTTTGAACGAAGGAGGGAGGTAAATTCCCCGAAGGAGAGCACGTAATCCGCATTCCCTTCGATACCCATTTCCTGGGATTCGGATTTCTTGGCCATACAAGGACCGATGAAAACGGTAATGCAGCCCGGGTGAATGGCTTTTAAGTAACGGGAAACGGCTGCCATGGGAGAAAGCGTTTCCGACATATTTTCTTTGTATTGCTCCGGAAAGTGTTTTTGCAAAAGATGGATAAAGGCGGGACAGCAGGAAGTGGTCATTTTCTTCCCTTCTTTTCTTGCCTCGGACCATTCGAGCGCTTCGTAAGCGGCCGTCATATCCCCACCGAGTCCCACTTCTACCATGTCGTTAAAGCCCAGTTTTTTTAATGCCGTTCGAATGGCCGACATGGAAATATCCTTTCCGAACTGTCCCTCCGTTGCCGGGGCACACATGGCATAGACCTCTTTATCGGACTGAATGGCGGAAATGACATCGAGGACGTTCGTTTTGGTGGAAATAGCGCCAAAGGGGCAGGAGTGTACGCATTGCCCGCAGCGGATGCAACGTTCGTCATCGATGACGCAGAGTCCGTTTTCATTATAGGTGATGGCATTTACCGGACAGGGTTTTTTGCAGGGACGGGTCAGGTGTGCAATCGCACTATAGGGGCAGGCGGAAGCACACATTCCGCATTCCTTACACTTCATGGGATCGATGTGGGCCCGCTGGTCCGTCATGGTAATGGCTCCGAAATGGCAGCTGTTCTGACATGCTTTTCCAAGACAAAGACGGCAGTTGTCCGTTACGGAATAGGAAGAGATGGGGCACTCTTCACAGGCGGGATCAATTACTTGAATGATGTTACTGCTCTTTCGGCAGGGATTGGCGTCTTCGTTACAGGCAAGGCGTATTCTTCTGCGCAGAATTTCTCTCTCCTTATAGACACAGCAACGAAAGACGGCTTTGGGACCGGGGGAGAGTTCTCGAACCAAACGCTCTTTACTTTCTTCGTTTACATCATTTTTCCAGGCAAGCCTAGCAAGGCCTTCAATGACCCGGTGTTTTAAGGGAATCACTCCCTTATCATTGGTAATCATAGTTTTTCTCCTTATTAAACCAGACTCTTTTTTCGGGTTATTTCACGCTTCCATTCCCGATGCTCGGTGGTAGTATAGCATATTGGCGGAAAAGCAGTGTTCTTTTTCCCAAAATGCTTATTTTGAGGAAAACTTTGTCGAAATTATCCTTAGATAAGGTGTACTTGCGATTTTGGATAAATCGAATGCCGACAGATAAGCGGCATTTGTTTTGAATTAGGGAATGAGAGAGGGATGGCTTATGTCACTAATGGGAATGCTATTTGGATCTTCTGAAGAGGAAGGAATCAGGAATGAAGAAGGTGTGATTTTAAAGCCGATTCGCGTTTTAAATGCGAAGGGAGAGAAGATTGCCACGGTTACTGCCGAAGAAAGCCTGAGCATAGTGCAGGAAAAGGAACAGGGGCAAATTCGTCTGATTCAGCTCAATGAGCGACATGAGGAGATTAAAAGTCTGATGTCCTGTCCCTATGCCCAGAATGCGGATGCCCGAAAAGAGCTGACGGATATGATGGCTGAAGTGAAAAAGGATATCAGCAATGCCTATTTGGCCGGGAAAGAAAGCATTCGCATTCCGGAAAGCAAATATGAACTTTTTGTCTATATGAGAAGACGTCCCACAGTGCCGATTGACGCCGATAAGCTCAGTAGAGAATTGGCTTCCGGAGAGGCACGGGAAAATGTATTGCAGTTCCGCTCCTATCTGGAAAAGAATCCGAGAATCAATGTGTATGCCGCAGTGTATTCTCTTGCAACCGATACGGCCTATCGTATTTTAAAGCAGGAATACAGACAGTACGGCAATGTGCATTTTATTCTTTTGGAAAATCGTGATAAAAAACGGATTACCTGGGACGATCCGCAGATACAGGAAAGCTTGAAGGATACACCGAACGTTTGCTCTATCGGAATTGGCGTTCGAGAGGGCGAAAAACCGCGTTATGCGATTGAACTGCGCAATGAAGACGTATCTTCGGTGGTAAAGAAAGCGGCACTTCTTACGCACCATATTTTCAATATTCGTGAAGAAATGATTGATGCGCAGGCGGAAGGGCATGCGAAGGCCATGTGGGAACTCGGGGCGAAAAAAGGAAAGAGTGAGGAATTTATCCGAAAAACCGTGGAAGATCTTGCTCTGGAAGATGCCGCTTATCGTATTCCCGAATCGGCTGTGAAAGAAATTATCAGCAAGGCAAAGCAAAGAGGCTTTATAGACGGAGAAGAAATCGGACTTTTCCGCGTACCTGTCGTGGATCGGACCTTACTCCTGAATCTTTTTAAACAGGCGGAGGATGGCTTTCTTATTCAGGATGAAAGCGGCAGTTTTCAATATTATAAAGATGTAACCGGAAAATTGGTCATCCGGTACGGATGGACCAAAGAAGGAAACTGGTATGTGGCTCCGCTCGGGAAGGATGAGAGGGAAATTCGTGCAGAAGCCGCACAGGTTATGTTGGAAGGAAAATACCTGCGAGCCCTGCAGAAGCTTCTACAGAAGAATCGAAATCGTTCAGTTATTGATTCTTTCAGCAGTCTAAAGGAATTCATTCTTTCTTATGAGAAAATGGGAATGGATATGCAGGAACAGATGGAAAGTGTGGAAAACGGAAAGGAATATTTCCAAGAGGAGAACATTGAAGAAATCCAAACGGTAATCCAGGAAGTTCTTTCTCCGCATTCTGTTTACGATAACTTCGGTTTTTAATTTATGGATATTTTTTGATTCTCTCGCGTGTGGGGGGATTCTCTTACTGTGTGGATTTTTGATTTCTTTTGCCGACACTTGTCAAAAATTGCTATTTTTTGTAAAGTATAGTGAAATTTCGGAATGACTATACAACAGAAAAGAGTAGTGAAGATGACAAAGAAGATACAAAGACAGATAAGAAGCCTATTGCGTATATTTACTTTGGGCCTGGTTCTGCTTTTCCTTTTTGCGGCATATTTTTTTACAACAAAAGATACGGTGCAACAGAGCATTTGGTCTTTGTTCCCTCCGCTCATCGCCATAGCCTTGGCGCTTGTGACGAAGGAAGTGTACAGCTCACTTTTTCTGGGCATTCTAAGCGGCGCCCTGCTGTTTAGCGGATACAACCCTGAGCAAAGTATAAACCACATTTTTAAAGAGGGAATATTCAAGGTCCTTTCCGATACCGGAAATGTGGGAATACTTTGCTTTCTTGTGATTTTAGGGATGATGGTTCAGCTGATGAATAAGACCGGAGGTTCACGTGCCTTCGGAAATTGGGCCAGGACACACATCAAGACGAGAAGAGCCTCCATGTTTGCCACCATGGTTTTGGGCTGTCTCATTTTTATCGACGATTACTTTAACTGTCTGACTGTGGGTTCCGTGATGCTCCCGGTATCGGATGAAGCGCGTGTCAGCAGAGCGAAACTCGCCTATTTGATTGATACCACGGCCGCACCCGTTTGTATTATTGCGCCCATTTCCTCTTGGGCGGCCGCAGTTTCCGGCTTTGTGGAAGGGGAAAACGGCATGAAGCTTTTTGTGGAAACCATTCCCTATAATTTTTATGCCCTTCTGTCTATTTGCATGATGATTTTCCTGATTGCCCTCAAGGTGGATTTCGGTCCTATGGCAATCCATGAAAAAAATGCGATGGAAAAAGGGGATTTGTTTACTACGGAAGAGCGACCCTATGGAGAAAGGGAAGAAAGCGAGTATGCGGAAGGGAAAATCATGGATATGCTTTTTCCCGTGATAAGTCTTGTGATTTTCTGCGTAATCGGAATGATTTATTCCGGAGGATTTTTCTCGGGAACGGATTTTGTGACGGCCTTTTCACAGTCCGATGCTCCGACAGGATTGGTTTTCGGCTCTTTTACGGCGCTGCTTCTTACTTTGCTATACTATCTCCTGAGGAAGTCTATTTCTTTCCAGACAGCCATGGAGTGTTTGCCGGAAGGCTTTAAGCAAATGGTACCGGCCATCTTGATTTTAACCTTTGCCTGGAGTCTGAAGGCGATGACGGACAGCCTTGGAGCGAGAGAATTTGTGGCAGGTCTGGTGCAAGGGAGTGCAGGAGCCATGCTCTCTTTACTGCCGGCATTTGTATTCTTGATTGCGGTTGGGCTTTCCTTTGCTACGGGGACATCTTGGGGAACGTTCGGAATCCTTATTCCGATTGTTGTCGGTGTTTTCCAAAAGACGGATTACAGCATGATGATTTTGGCCATGTCTGCCTGTATGGCGGGAGCGGTTTGCGGAGATCATTGCTCTCCGATTTCGGATACCACAATTATGTCTTCCGCCGGAGCACAGTGTGTTCATTTAAATCATGTCAGTACACAGCTCCCTTACGCTCTTTTGGTAGCGACGGTTTCCGTTTTTGCCTATATTCTTGCCGGCTTCCTGAAAAGCCCCTGGCTACCGCTTTGTGTGGCGACCGTTCTACTCTTTGTGATTCTGATGGAAATTAAGCGGAGACAGAAAGTCTGAAATCAATGCCGGGAAAAGGCAGGAGCGAAAACATACAGCAATATTTTTGGAGGAAACGCCTCAAGTAGTTTTGAAAACTACTTGAGGCGTTTTTTAAACTATTTATCTTAAAAAAATTTTTTATTGCTTTTTTTTACAAGAAAAAGTATAGTTTCTTGCGAATAGTTAAAATTATTTATATATTCAAGCAAAAAAAGGAAGCAAAGGGAAGGAGAATGAAAATGGAATTTGAGAGATTGAAAGAAATTATTGTGGATACCCTGGCATGTGATGAGGACAAAGTCACCTTGGATGCGGATATGGAGAAGGATCTGGAAATTGATTCTCTTTCTTTGGTAGAGCTGCATATGGCTTTGGAGGATGAACTTTCCGAAACCATTCCGGACGGCGAGATCGGGAAGCTTCACACCGTAAAGGATATTTTGGATTACATTAACGGTTTAAAGAAATAAAAAGAGTAGACCGGGGTCTTTTCAATTGTTTTTAGCAAGGACTGCAGGAGGAAATATGCAATCACCGATTAAAACTTTAGTGGATATGGTGAAGGATAGGGACTTAAAGCAAAAAGCGCTTTCCGACAGAGTGGGAAGTACTGCGCCCATTAAGATTCCTTCTGCCTTCATTGCTTGTAAAAAGTGCGGGAGAAGAGCACTTCGTGTACGCTGGGAGGAACATGCCTTTGTTTGCCCGCACTGTGGCACCTATGGACCCATAGGGGCTTACTATCGCTTGAATCTTCTTTATGATGCCGGAACTTTTCAAGAGTTGGATAAAGAAATCGAGGTAAAAGATCCCCTGGACTTTCCGGAATATCGGGAGAAGGTAAAGGACCTGGAAAAAAAGACCGGTTTAAAAGAGGCGGTGGTCTCTTCCAAGGGACAAATCGGGGGAATTCCCGTGGTTACGCTTGTAATGGACAGTCGATTTCTTATGGGGTCCATGTCTCAGGCGGTAGGGGAGAAGATTACAAGAGGAATAGAGACTGCAGACAGAGAGCATTGTCCCCTTATTATTTTTTCCGCTTCCGGCGGAGCAAGAATGCAGGAGGGGATTTTCAGTCTCATGCAGATGGCCAAGACATCGGCCGCAATCGAGCTATTCTCGGAGCATGGAGGACTCTTCATCAGTTTTCTGACACACCCGACAACAGGCGGTGTTACGGCAAGTTTTGCCACTTTAGGGGATATTACGCTTGCGGAGCCGGGGGCACTCATCGGTTTTGCGGGACCGAGAGTCATTGAACAGACCATCAATCGCAAGCTTCCGAAGGGCTTCCAAAGAAGTGAGTATCTGGAGCAACACGGCTTTATTGATGCCATTGTAGAACGAAAGAATATGAGAGACAGCTTGATTCAGATTCTCTCTCTTCATCAGAAATAGAGAAGGACGGCATTACGGAGGGGAATCCCTCCTTTTGCAAGCAGAAAGGAAGAAAATGAGTCAGGAATTAGTGGATAAGACTAGAGACTTGGAGCCGGGAGAAAGGGTTCTTTTGGCACGCCATCCGAATAGACCGCATATAGAAGACTTCGTGGAAAATGTTTTCACGGATTTCTTCGAGCAAAAAGGAGATCATCTTTATGATGAGGACCGCTCCATCTTTGGCGGCATCGCCCGCTTTCACGGAAGGCCGGTGACGGTTCTGGGACACAAAAAAGGCAGGGGGATGGAAGAAAACATCGCTTGCAACTTCGGGATGCCCTGTCCGGAAGGGTATCGAAAGGCAAAGAGACTGATGGAGCAGGCGGAAAAATTTCATCGCCCTATCATTACTTTTATTGATACTCCCGGAGCCTATCCCGGACTGGAAGCGGAGGAACACGGTCAGGGAGAGGCGATTGCAAAGAATCTTGCCTTTATGAGCAGTCTTCATGTGCCGGTTATCAGCATAGTCAGCGGAGAAGGAAATTCCGGCGGTGCACTGGCAATCGGAGTAGCCAATAAAATTCTCATGCTGGAAAATGCGATTTACTCCGTTTTAAGCCCCGAGGGGTTTGCGACCATTCTCTGGAAAGACAGCACCAGGGCAGGAGAAGCGGCAAAGGTTATGAAGCTCACGGCAGAGGATTTAAAGGAAGCGGGAGTCTGTGACGAGATTATTCCGGAAGTACCCGGAGGAGCACAGGAGAACCCGGTTGCCTTATATAAAGAGGTGGAGAAGGCGCTGGAAAAGATTCTTTCCGCTTATGAATCCATGAGCCCGGAACAGATTCGTGAGGATAGACTTAAGAAATACAGAAATATCTAAGTTATCTTTATACGGAATGTGTATTGTATAAAAGCTTGCGTTACTTGTTATGGCGAGTTCGGTAGAGAAACGGATAGAGTGAGGAGAAACACGGAAAGATGCAGGGATTAAAAATAATCGGGCTGGGCTCGGCACTTCCCGGAAAGCGGGTCCATAATGATGATTTGGCAAAAATCATGGAGACCAGCGATGAATGGATTTTCAGCAGGACGGGTATCCATGAGCGGCGATTTTGTGAAAAAGAGGAAAGTGCGGGAACACTTGCAATAGAGGCCGGAAAGAAGGCATTGGAAGAGGCAGGCGTACCTGCCTCGGACTTAGGGGTAATTCTAGTGGCATCCATGTCACCGGATTTCAGTTCTCCGAGTATGGCTGCCATTCTTGCAAAAGAACTTGCGACAGCGGAGGATTGTATTGTTTTGGATATCAATGCGGCTTGTAGCGGTTTTGTTTACGGACTGGAAGTGGTAAGAGGACTCCTGGCTTTCTCCCGGAAAAAAAGAGCATTGGTGGTTGGAACGGAACAGCTTTCCCGTCTTTTGAAAATGGAGGACCGTACGACTTCCGTGCTCTTCGGAGACGGGGCAGGTGCCGCCGTGGTGGAGGAAAGTGAAACAGACTATGCTTCCTTCCTGGGTTCTCGAGGAGACTTCTCTATCGTGGCACCGGCTTGTTACACCGGAGCCTTTGACGGCTTTTATGAGGACGGGACGGAAAATCCGGAGAAGCTTGGTCAGGGTGCAACGGAAGGAAAGCATGAGAAAATAGATCATCTCATGATGGACGGAAAGTCCGTATTTCTCTTTGCAATAGACATTATCCCGAAATGCATAGAGGGAATTTTGGAAAAAACCGGAGAACGCTTAGAGGAGATAGATCATGTAGTGTGTCATCAGGCAAATTCCCGCATTATCCGGAATGTGGTGCGCCATCTGAAGGCGGAGCCCGGACAATTTTTTGAAGATATGGAGCTTTACGGGAATACTTCCGGAGCCTCCATTCCCATTGCTTTAAAAGACATGGAAGAGCAGGGACTTTTAAAAGAGGGGGAGAAGCTTCTCCTAATCGGCTTTGGCGCCGGACTGACTTTCGGTGCGGTAGAAATTGTTTACGGGAAAAATACGGAGAAGAAGTAAAGAAGAGAAGAAGAAAAACAATAGGCCGGAAGCAAAGTAGGGAATACACAAAGAAAGGGCTTGATATGCGATTAGACGAGATGCTGGGGATTCGTTATCCCATTATCCAGGGTGGAATGGCCAATATTGCGACAGGTAGTTTTGCGGCGGCCTGCTCCGAGGCCGGTGCTTTAGGACTCATCGGCACCGGAGGAATCCGCGAGGCGGAAGAACTCAGAAAAGAAATTCGGATTTTGCGGGAGAGAACCGATAAGCCCTTTGGTGTAAACCTTATGCTGATGAATCCGGAAACGGACAAGATGGTTCAAATTTGTATAGAAGAAAAAGTTCCGGTGGTCACAACCGGTGCGGGAAATCCGGGAATTTACATGGAGGCACTGAAGAGTGCCGGATGCAAGGTGATGCCGGTTGTCGCCGCACCGATTCTTGCCGAAAGACTGGAAAAGCAGGGAGCGGATGCCGTGATTGCGGAGGGCTGTGAGTCCGGAGGCCATGTCGGGGAAATGACGACAATGTGCCTGGTGCCGCAGACGGTAGACAGTGTTCGGATTCCCGTAATTGCAGCAGGAGGCGTTGCGGATAAGAGACAGCTTAAGGCGGTTTTTGCACTGGGGGCGGCAGGAGCGCAAATCGGAACGGCACTGCTTGCTGCGAAAGAGTGCCCGATTCATGAAAATTACAAGGAAGCCATTCTAAAAGCAAGGGGATCGGATACGGTGGTGACCGGAAGAATTGCCGGTGTACCGGTTCGGATTTTGAAGAACCAGATGAGTAGAGAGTACCTCCGGCAGGAGAAGGCCGGAGCGGAAAAGATGGAACTCGAAAAGTTCACCTTGGGCTCCCTCAGAAGAGCAGTCTTTGAGGGGGATACAAAAACAGGTTCCCTCATGGCGGGACAGACCTGCGGACAGGTGGATAAGATCCGCACGGTTGCCGAGATTCTGGCCGATATCTGCTCCGAAATAGAAGCTTAATTTTGCTGTATTGGTTATATTTGCTGTATCCCCTCTATGCCTCTCTGAAAAAGCGTGTGGAGGCCTCGGCACTTAATGAATACAAGCGAAGCGCAGTATGAGTTTAGTACCGTTAGGCCGGAGCCGAGCGAGAGCGTCTTTTAAAGAGAGGGGTAGAGGGGGGCAGCATAGGAATAAATTGTGTATATGCTCTACGAGCAGAAAGGAATAGAATGAGCAAACTGGCATTCTTATACGCCGGACAGGGCGCACAGGTGAAGGGAATGGGAAAGGACTTATATGAGGCCTTCCCTGCCTTTCGAAAAGCTTATGATGAGGCGGAGCTGGACTTTGATTTGAAGCAGCTTTCTTTTATTGACCCGGAGGAAAAGCTGAATGAAACGCGTTTCACCCAGCCGGCACTTGTTGCCTTTGCGACGGGAATGACGGCCTTGCTTAGAGAAAAAGGAATCCTTCCGGACTACTGCCTCGGGCTTTCTCTTGGAGAGTATTCCGCACTGGAAGCGGCAGAGGTATTTTCCGCTAAAACCGCAGTAGAGCTTGTGGCATATCGCGGAAGGAAGATGGAAGAAGCGTCGAAAGGCATTGAGTCCTCCATGGCGGCCATTCTCGGACTTTCCGAGGAGGAATTGCAGAAAATCGTGCTTTCCGCGGGGGGAGAGGTTTATCTTTGTAATTTAAACTGCCCGGGACAGATTGTTATCGGCGGAGAAAAGTCTGCAGTAGAGCAGGCTTCCAAGCTCGCCATGGAGAATGGAGCCAAGAAAGCGATTCCCTTAAAGGTTTCCGGTCCCTTTCATACGCCGTTTATGGAGAGTGCGGGAGAGGCACTCTCAGAGTATTTTCATAAAATCAAGTGGCAGGAGCCGAAGTGCACTGTACTTCACAATGTTCTGGGAAGGGAAAGAAAAGAGGGAGACCCTTCGATTTCGGAGCTTCTTCGGGAGCAGGTGGCAAAGCCTGTAAGAATGGAAGAAAGCCTTAAGCGTTTGTTGGAACTCGGCGTAAGAGACTTTATTGAAATCGGACCGGGAAAGACGGTATCCGGATTCTTGAAAAAAGTCGCAAAGGAAGAGGGAATCGAAGACTATAGAGTCGTTTCCTTGGAAACAAAAGAAGATGTGGAGGCGTTGTGGAAAGAGAAACTTGTTTAATTACCGGTGCAAGCGGCGGAATCGGTTCCGCCATTGCCCTAAAGATGGCGGAGGAAGGCTATAATCTTGTTCTGCATTACGGAAAGAACAAAGAGGCGGCGGGGGAACTTGAAAAGGAAATCAAAGCCAGGCATCCGGAAACGGAATTACTTCTTCTCTCTGCGGATATCCGAAAGGAAGAGGAAGTCAATGCCCTTGTAGAAAAAGCATTAGCTCATTTTTCTTCTATAGAAGTCTTGGTGAACAATGCGGGAGTGACGAGGGATCAGCTTCTTTTGAAAATGACGATGGAAGATTTTGACAACGTAATGGAGAGCAATCTGCGGAGCGCCTTCCTTTTCTCCAAAGCGGTGTCCAAATATATGATTAAAAAGCGATACGGAAGAATTGTACAGATTTCCAGTGTGGTGGGCCTACATGGAAACAGCGGACAGTGTAACTATGCGGCCTCCAAGGCGGGACTGATCGGTTTTTCCAAGTCTCTCGCGAAGGAGCTTGCCGGAAGAAACATTACGGTCAATGTCGTTTGCCCCGGCTTTATTGATACCAAAATGACGGAAGTTCTGCCGGATGCGGTGAAGGAAGCGCTTCTTTCTTCCATTCCGATGAAAAAATTCGGCTTTGGGGAAGACGTAGCCAATGCAGTTGCCTTTTTTGCCAGGAGAGAATCTTCCTATATTACGGGCGAAAGCCTTCTGGTTGACGGCGGTATGGGAATGTAGCGTATAGGAGTAAAAATGGAAAAGAGACGAGTGGTAGTGACCGGGGTGGGAACGGTGAATCCCACCGGAAATACGGTAGAAGAGAGCTGGAAGGGGATTCGCGAGGGAAAAGTCGGTATCGGAGAAATCACTGCCTTTGACAGCAGTGCATTTTCCGTGCACCTTGCCGGAGAAGTAAAGGAGTTTCATCCGGAGACGGTCTTCGAGAAAAGAGAATTAAAGCATATGGCACGCTTCACGCAGTTTGCCATGATTGCTGCGGAAGAGGCGATGCTGGACAGCGGAATCTCCGGAAGCCTTCCTCCGGAGGAAATGGGCGTGATTGTTTCCAGCGGAATCGGCGGATTAAAGACTATAGAGGAAGAGCATACCAAGGGTGAGCAGAAAGGCTTTGAAAGAGTAAGTCCCTTCTTTATTCCGATGTCCATTTCCAATATGGCGGCAGGAGAGATTGCCATTCGGCACCATTTAAAAGGACTTTGCATCTGTCCGGTCACGGCCTGTGCCGGCGGATCAAATGCGATAGGCGATGCCTTCCACCGTATCCGGGACGGCTATGAGACTGCCATGCTTTGCGGAGGAACAGAGGCGGCCATTTCCGAGCTCGGAATCGGAGGATTTGCAACGATGAAGGCTCTTTCTCCGGCGACGGAAGTAAGCCGCGCATCGATTCCCTTCGATAAGGAACGCTCCGGTTTTGTCATGGGAGAGGGAGCGGGAATCCTCATCTTAGAGGAAAGGGAGCATGCCTTAAAGAGAGGGGCTAAGATGTATGCCGAAATCGTAGGATACGGAGCAAACTGCGATGCCTACCACATCACTTCTCCGGCCCCCGGAGGAGAGGGTGCGGCAGCCTGCATGGAGCTTGCGTTAAAAGATGCAGGTGTAACAGCTACCGAAATCGATTACATCAATGCACACGGCACTTCTACCCATTTAAATGACCTTGGAGAAACAGCGGCGGTAAAGCATGTCTTTAAGGAAAGAGCCTATTCCGTTCCCATTTCTTCCACAAAGTCCATGACAGGGCACTTGCTTGGTGCAGCAGGAGCAGTGGAAGCGATTTTCTCCGTCCTTGCCCTTCGTGACGGTTTTGTACCGGGAACAATGAACTATCAGGTAAAGGACGAAGAGCTGGATCTGGACTATGTGCCGAATAAGGGGCGGGAAAAAGAGCTTCGCTATACCATGTCTAACTCCCTTGGATTTGGCGGACATAACGCGTGTTTAGTGTTTAAGAAATAGCAAAGGAAACTTTACTAAAGGAGTAAACGAGATATCGCACACTTTGTGCACGATACTCGTTATGAATAAGAGGAAATGACCCTCTATACCCTTGCGGGCAAAAGCGTTTGGAGGCCTCGGCACTTGATGAACACAAGCGCAGCGAAGTGTGAATCTAGTACCGCTAGGCCGGAACCGAGCGAGAGCGTCTTTTGCCGGAAGGGTTAGGGGGCGTTTCCTTTAGAAATACTTTATGAAAGGAACTCACCATGCCAAAGTTGAATATCGAAGAAATCGAAGCGATTATCCCGCACCGTTATCCGTTTTTGCTGATTGACAGTGTGGAGGACTATAACCCCGGGGAGTATGCTGTGGCAAAGAAATGCGTTACGGCAAATGAGCCGTTCTTTCAGGGGCATTTTCCGCAGTATAAGGTTATGCCGGGCGTTCTCATTGTGGAAGCCTTGGCACAGACTGGGGCAATCGCCCTTCTTTCTCTTCCGGAATATAAAGGAAAGATTGCGCTGTTTGGAGGAATTAAAAATTGTAAATTCAAGACTCCGGTTAGGCCGGGAGATGTCCTTGAGTTATGCTGCCGACTGACCAATAGGAAGGGACCGGTCGGAATTGGAGAAGCGGAAGCGAAGGTAAACGGAAAAATCGCGGTGAAGGCGGAACTCAGCTTTGCAATTCAGTAATTAGGGAAAATGTATAAAGTTCAATAAGCTGAATCTTTTAAAATTTTATATCCTAAAAATAAAATCGTACTATACAAAATTGACGATGAAAAAGGACTAAAAAACGATAAAGCTGAAATATTTCATAAAAATTTATATAAAAAGTGTAAATTCTCTCTTGGAATCCCAAAACATTTCTGTTAAAATTTAACAGCAACATTATTCCGCTTTTTCCATTTTAAGAAAAAGCAAGGAGACGAATTTTTATTTCGAGAAGAGAGACGGTTATGTTAAGAGATGCGATTCAGGATCTGTATAACAAATTTAGAATTTATTTCTACATGCAGGTCTTCGCCAAGTTTGAAAAGAGAGAGGCAAGCCTTACGACTGTGGAAAGCTACAGCGTAGAGTGCATCAAGGCTCTCGGTGAACCGACAGTACAGGAATTTGCCATTATGATGGGCATTTCCGCACCGAATGCGGCGTACAAGGTCAATGCCTTGGTACAAAAAGGCTACATTGAAAAGATTCAGGATGAAAACGATCATCGCGAGTTCCACCTTCGCCCGACCAGAAAATTTTGGGAGTATTACGATGTATCCTATCGCTATGTGAAGAAGGTAGAGGAACGCTGTAAGAAGCGTTTCACTCCGGAAGAAATGGATAAGCTGGAAGAAATGGTCAGAATCATCACGACAGAGCTCATGCCCGAGTTAAATGTCATGAAGTTTACCAAAGAGGGAGCCGAGAACCATGTCAGCATCGGCACGGAAGAGAAATAAGCCTCTTCTCTCTTAAATATGGTAGAAAGTGGATTCTTCCCTTATTTTTTGAAGGAGCAAGCCGTGATATCTTGTTCCGAAAGAGAGCGCCTGTATGCAGGTGCTTTTTTTCTTGCACAGAGACTTTTATCTGTGCTAATATAAGGCAGTATATGCCTTAGGAAACAAGGCAAAATCTTTTGCAAAGGAAGTATGAAATGAACAAGAAATTTAAGGCTACATTACAGTTGTTGGGAGTCCTTATCCTGACCGCGGCATTTTGCGTTCTGGGCTATATGAACGCAAACAATATCAAGCTCGGTCTGGACTTAAACGGAGGTGTTTCCATCACCTACCAGACTGTGGACGAGAACCCCACTGCGGAGCAGATGAGTGACACGGTGTATAAGCTGCAGATGAAGGCGCAGAGCTATTCGGATGAGGCACAGGTGTATAAAGAGGGAGATAATCGAATCAATATCGATATTCCCGGTGCTACGGATGCCAATGCCATTCTGGAAGAGCTCGGAGAGCCCGGAACACTCGAGTTTGCGGATGAGAACGGAAATGTGCTTCTTACCGGAGACGATGTAAAAACGGCTTCGGCGGGAATGACAAATCAGAACAATAATAAGGAATATGTGATTGAGCTTGTCTTCAATGAGGCGGGAGCGAAGAAATTTGAGGAAGCGACCAAGAACAATGTAGGGAAGCGAATTTACATTATCTATAATAATGAAGTGATTTCTTCTCCGAATGTAAAGGAGGCAATCAGCGGCGGCCAGGCGTCCATCAGCCCGATTGAGTCCTATGATGAGGCAAACAAAATTGCTTCCACCATTCGTATCGGTGCTCTTCCGGTAAAGCTGACCGAGCTTCGTTCCAATGTAATCGGCGCAACCCTCGGT
This sequence comes from Oribacterium sp. oral taxon 108 str. F0425, assembly GCF_000214455.1. Lineage (NCBI taxonomy): Bacteria > Bacillati > Bacillota > Clostridia > Lachnospirales > Lachnospiraceae > Oribacterium > Oribacterium sp. oral taxon 108. The sequence goes on from NZ_AFIH01000001.1 coordinate 577,388, forward strand.
GTGGAAGCGATTGCGAGCTCCTTAAAGGCGGCTGCCATCGGTATCGCCCTTGTGATTCTTTTTATGCTGCTTGTCTATCGTCTGCCGGGTCTTGCTTCTTCCATTGCCTTGGTGCTGTATGTAGGGCTTGAAATGGTGCTACTGCAGGCTTTTGAAGTGACGCTCACACTTCCCGGTATCGCCGGCGTTATTCTTTCCATCGGTATGGCGGTGGATGCGAACGTCATTATTTTCACCAGAATTAAAGAAGAACTGGGGCAGGGGAACTCTGTAGAGAAGGCGATTAAGGCCGGCTTTGAGAAGGCACTTTCCGCTATTTTGGACGGAAACATCACGACTCTTATTGCGGCGGCAGTGCTTTATCTCCGCGGTTCCGGAACGGTAAAGAGCTTTGCAAGCACCTTGGCAATCGGTATCGTGGTTTCTTTAATCACGGCACTGTTTGTGACAAGAGCACTCTTAAATGCCTTCCTTGCCATGGGGGCGGAAAATCCGGCTCTTTACGGAATCAAGAAAGATACCAAGATTATCGACTTTATCAAGTTCCGTAAGATTGCCTACCTTGTTTCTGCGGTAGTGATTGTTGCCGGCTTTGCCATGCTCTGGATGAATAAGAAAAACACGGGTTATATTTTTAACTATGACCTTGACTTTAAAGGCGGTTCTTCCACAACGATTACCTTTGATAAAGATTTAAGTATGGAGGAAGTGGATCAGCAGGTTATTCCGCTCTTTAGGGAAGCAACCGGCGGGGACGCTTCCGCACAGGCTGCGAAGGTTGCGGGAACCAACGAGGTTATCATTAAAACCAGAACCATGTCGACGGAAGAGAGAGCAAAGCTCTACAACAGCATTCAAGAGAAGTTCTCCATCTCCGAGGATAAGATTGTTACGGAAAATATCTCCGGTGCCGTTTCCAAGGAAATGAAGACGGATGCCGTTTGGGCACTCACGATTGCCATCTTCTGTATGCTGATTTATATCTGGGTTCGTTTCCGGGATATCAAGTTTGCATCCTCTTCCGTACTGGCTCTCGCTCACGATGTGCTTGTGACAGTTACTTTCTATGCGGCATTCCGCTGGGCGGTAGGATCCAACTTTATTGCATGTATCCTGACGATTGTCGGATATTCCATCAACGCGACCATCGTTGTATTTGACCGTATTCGTGAAAATATCCAGAAGGGCGAGGTGAAGAAGAAGGGCTTGGAGTTTGCGGTAAATGAGGCAATCTCCAATACACTGACCCGTTCCATTAATACTTCAATTACGACTTTTATCACGGTATTCTGTCTTTTCCTCTTCGGAGTAAGCTCTATTCGTGACTTCTCCATGCCGCTTATGGTGGGTATTGTTTCCGGTGCCTGGTCTTCCGTATGCATAGCCGGGCCGCTTTGGTATGATTTTGTAAGCCTTTCCAAGAAGAATAAGGAAAAAGCGCAAGCGGAGAAGAGCAAGAAATAAGAACGGCCGGAACTGTAAATAACATGAGAAATCATAGAGAAATGGATGTAGAGTAAAGTTCACTATGAAGTAAGGAGTGGATATGGCTGCTGTCAAAATGAAATATGAAATAGTAGGGCAGTGTGGCAGAGCCAAGTCTGCTCATATGGAAACAGTGCACGGCGTGATTGAGACACCGGTCTTTATGAATGTGGGTACGGTGGCCGCCATCAAGGGCGGAGTGTCTACGGACGATCTTCGGCTTATCGGAACGCAGGTGGAGCTTTCCAACACCTATCATCTTCACGTAAGGACCGGAGATAAGGTAATCAAGGAGCTTGGCGGACTCCACAGGCTGATGAATTGGGATAAGCCGATTCTCACCGATTCCGGCGGTTTTCAGGTATACAGTTTAGCAAAGACCGGACGAAAGATTCGGGAAGAGGGAGTGGAATTCCGCTCCCACATCGACGGACGAAAGATTTTCATGGGACCGGAGGAGTCCATGGAGATTCAATCCAACTTGGCATCCACCATTGCCATGGCCTTCGATGAGTGTCCTCCTGCACTCGCGGACAGGCAGTATATTGAACCCTCCGTAGAGAGGACGACACGCTGGCTTCTTCGTTGTAAGAAAAAGATGGAAGAGCTCAATGAAGAGGAGAGCACGATTAACAAAAATCAGCTTCTTTTCGGCATCAACCAGGGGGGAATTCTTTCGGATGTACGAATCAATCATGCCAAGCAGATTTCCGAGCTGGATCTTCCGGGCTATGCTGTAGGGGGTCTTGCGGTGGGAGAGAGTCATGAAGATATGTACCGGATTCTGGAGGATGTAGTGCCCTTCCTTCCGAAAGAAAAACCGACTTACCTTATGGGGGTCGGTACGCCGGAAAACATGGTCATGGCGGTAGACCGCGGAATAGACTTTTTTGACTGCGTATTTCCGAGTCGAAACGGAAGGCATGGGCATGTCTATCATGCCTATGGAAAGCTGAACCTTTGGAATTTGGCGTATGAGAAAGATTTTCGCCCGATAGAGGAGGGCTGTGACTGTCCGGCTTGCAAGGGGATTCGCCTGGAAGACGGAAGCTACACGGGGGGCTATTCCAGAGCCTATATACGACACCTCTTAAAGGCAAAAGAGATGCTTGGCATGCGTCTTTGTGTCCTTCACAACCTTTCTTATTACAATCGTTTGATGCGAGAGATGCGTTTTGCGATTCGGGAAGGAAGGTGGGAAGCCTGGAAGACGGATGCGCTTTATAAGTTAAAGATTCAGAATTCTTAAAGCGGAGATTGCGAATCAAAATTTCGTATGGATAAAAGCCTTGCTTTTTTCGATATAAGTAGCAAAATGAAGGACAGAATTGTAAAGGACAAAAGGAGAATGATATGGGAAACATTGGTGTATGGGGAACAGTGGCGTATATCGTGGTAATTGTAGGCATCTTCTATTTTATGGGAGTTCGTCCGCAGCAGAAGGAAAGAAAGAAGCAACAGGAGATGCTGAACAGTCTGGCTGTTGGAGATACGGTTTTAACCACTTCCGGTTTTTATGGTGTGGTAATCGATTTAACCGATGATACCGTGATTGTAGAGTTCGGCGGAAATAAGAACTGCCGTATCCCGATGCAAAAGTCTGCTATTGTGCAGATTGAAAAGGCAAAGTAAGGTTTTCCGGAAAAAAGAGGAATGAAATGAAGAATATAGTCTTGCTTTTCGGCGGGCAGTCCACCGAACATGAGGTTTCCTGCCGCTCCGTACTGACGGTGCTAAAGGCAGTCAATCGAGAGAAATATCGTCCGATTCTCTTGGGAATCACAAAGGCCGGAGAGTGGATTCCGGTGGAAAATACGGGAAAGATTGAAGATGGAAGCTGGAGAGAGGATAAGCGTAGAGCCATGCTTCTTCCGGATGCGGGACTGAAGTCGATTGTGTTTTTTGAGGAAGACGGCAGCTGTCGCATGGAAAAGGCGGATCTTGTTTTCCCGGTTCTGCATGGGAAAGGCGGAGAAGACGGTACGGTACAGGGGCTCTTGGAGTTGGCGGAGATTCCTTATGTGGGCTGCGGTGTTTTGTCTTCCGCGATTTCCATGGACAAGATTTCCACAAAGCTTGCAGTAGAAAAGGTTCTGGAAAGACAGGGGGTTCGACAGGCAAAATACATTGCGCTCAGTCATTCCGAGTGGAAAAAGGAAAAGAGAAGAGCGGAAATCTGTAGAGAAGTGGAAGAAGAACTGCATTTTCCGGTCTTTGTGAAACCCTCCAATGCCGGGTCCTCCTGCGGCGTAAGCAAGGTGGAAAATCAGGAAGCCCTGCCTCTTGCGGTGGAAAAAGCGCTTCAAGTAGACAGACGGGTTTTGATTGAGGAATTTATAAAGGGGAGAGAACTCGAGTGTGCTGTCTTCTCCGGTGTACCGGGAGAAGTTGTGGCATCTTCTGTAGGGGAGATTAAGGCGGCAGCAGAGTTTTATGACTATGATGCCAAGTACAACAACCCCGATTCCAAAACGGAGTTGAATCCGGATCTTCCGTCCGACGTGGAAGAAAAAATACAGAAGGCGGCTAAATCCATCTTCCTGGCGGTGGACGGATTTTCTTTATCCAGAGTTGATTTTTTCTTTACCGGTGAGGAAATTGTATTTAATGAAATTAACACTCTGCCTGGCTTCACTTCCATTTCCATGTATCCCATGCTTTTTGAGAAGGCAGGCTGGAATATTGAGGAGTTGGTGGAGAAGCTCATAGCAAGTGCGGAAAACAGGCCGTCATAAGCCGGGAAACCATGCGAGGAAAAAGGCAGTCTGAAATTTGTGTGCGGAGCTTCTTGCGGAGACCTTAAGAATTTCATAAATAATTATTTCTGTAGACTTTAAACATTTTTGAAAAGACCTGCTATACTAAGAGCATAATCGATTCGACAAAATGTTTGATTTCTATCTCCTAGGGACTCTGTGATGCACGCAGAGTTCTTTTTTGTGGCAAAGATTTTAGGGAGGCAAATGAAGGTTCAGGTTCAGCTAACAACAAAGCAAAAAATGGACGGAGAAGAGGATCGGTTCTCTGTCAGTTTACAAGGTGTCCTGCTCTCCAGAGGAGACAGCTTTATGCTCAGCTATTTTCAGGAAAATGTACACCATTCTCTGGAACTTTTTCCCAAAGAAAAACGAGTGGTGATGATGCGGAACTGGAAAGACAGGCAGAGAGTGGAATATATTGCCGGTGTAAAATGGTCGGTGGATTATGAGACGGAACTGGGTACTTTGCCGTTATCCTTTGCCACCCGCTCCGTAGAATTTCTGTATGAAGACTTCCGTGCCGGAAGGGCGGAGATTTTATTGTCTTATTTACTGTATCAGTTTGAGCAATTGGTCGCGGAGACGGAACTCTCCATTGCAATTTTACCTTTGAAAGGGTAAAATAATTCCGTTATTTCATCTTTGATATACTTAAATATTTTGAAAGAAGAGGTCGTTTTTATGTTGCTTGCCATATCGGTTCAAACAGTATTTTCTATTCTTTTTGCGGTGCTGATTATTCTTTTAGCCATTCTGGTTATTCTTTATATTTTGGGAAGGCGATTGCAGGAGAAGCAGGCAATGCAACAACCGATGCTGGAAGCCAATACGATGGAAGTTTCCATGCTGATTATCGATAAAAAGAAGCTCGGCGTAAAAGAGGCGGTAGCAGCCGGTCTCCCTGAACAGGTGGAGAAGCAGATGCCGATTTATGCCCGTTTGACGAAGCTTCCCGTGGTGAAGGCAAAGGTGGGACCGAAGGTTTTGACCTTAATGGCGGACCCTTCCGTTTATGAAATTTTGCCTCTGAAAAAGGAAGTAAAGGTTGCGGTTTCGGGTATTTACATTCGTTCCGTCAAGTCGGTTCGAGGAGGAACCATTCCCGAGCAGCCAAAGAAAAAAGGTTTTCTGGCCAAGCTTCGCGGTAAGGCGGAAAATGCGGTGAAGGAAGCGAAGACGGAGCAGGGGAAAAAGAAGAAATAAGTTTTTATACAGTTCATTAATTTAAGAATCAAAAGTAGACTTTTTACAAGACTTTGCCTTGACAAGGATAAGGCGAAAATGATAGTATGAAGTTTGCTTATTTGGCAGGGTGAGGGCGAACTATGCCCTTTTTCCGCACTCCGGAAATATTTTGCCAAAACAAAGTAAAGGAATCGTCAATTTTTTGCAAAAAAAGGAACCCAACAAAGTGCTTTGAAGATACAACTGGATTCTTCCTCTGTGGGGTGCTTTTTATTGTGAATTCTCAGCAAAGAGACGAGTCTGTCTCGGACATTAGGGGTGAACGGTCGATGAAAAAAAGCAAAATGCATCCGGTGCGAACCGGAAAGAATCTCAGAATGACTTTCTCGCGCAGTAAAGAAGTTCTGGAAATGCCAAACCTCATTGAAATCCAAAAGGATTCCTATGAGTGGTTTTTGCATGAAGGCTTGAGGGAGGCCTTTGATGATATTTCCCCCATTCAGGACTTTGCCGGTCATTTAAGCTTGGAGTTTGTGGACTTTAAGCTGGTGAAAAATGAAGCAAAGTACAGTATTGAAGAGTGTAAGGAGAGGGATGCAACCTATGCAGCCCCGCTTAAGGTAAAAGTTCGCCTTTTTAATAAAGACAAAGAAGAAATCAACGAGCATGAGATTTACATGGGAGATCTCCCGCTGATGACGGAGAACGGTTCTTTCGTAATCAACGGTGCAGAGCGTGTAATCGTTTCCCAGTTGGTGCGTTCCCCCGGAATTTATTATGGCATCGACCACGACAAGGTGGGTAAGGAACTGTACAGTTGTACCGTGATTCCGAATCGTGGCGCCTGGATTGAATATGAAACGGATTCCAATGACATTTTCTTTGTTCGCGTGGACAGAACGAGAAAGGTTCCGGTAACCGTGTTTATCCGTGCACTCGGCGTAGGTTCAAATAAGGAAATTTTAGACCTTTTCGGAGATGATCCGAAGTTGCAGGCCTCGATTGAGAAGGATCCTTCCGAGAATTATCAGGAAGGCTTATTAGAGTTATATAAGAAGATTAGACCGGGCGAACCTCTTTCCGTAGATTCCGCGCAGTCTCTCTTGAACTCTATGTTCTTTGACCCGAGACGGTATGACCTTGCAAAGGTAGGACGATACAAGTTTAACAAGAAGCTTCACTTTAAGAACAGAATTAAGGGACATACCCTTGCAGAGGCTGTTTACTCCACGGAGACCGGAGAGCTTTTGGCTGAAGCCGGAACCATGGTTAGCAAAGAACTGGCTGTCAGCTTGCAGAATGCAGCGGTGCCCTATGTGTTGATTGATGGACCGACCCGTACGGAGAAGGTTCTTTCTTCCATGCAGGTAGACATCAAGAACTGGATTCCGGAAGAGATCAATGCGGAGGAGCTGGGCGTAAATGAATTGGTTTACTATCCGGCTTTAAAGCAGATTCTGGAAGAGTGCGAAGGCAAGGGCAATGCCGCTCTGGAAGAGGCGATTCGCAAGAATATTCATGCCCTTATTCCAAAGCATATTACCAAGGAAGATATTTTCACCTCGATTAACTACGCTTTAAACATTGATGAGGAAATCGGAACGGCCGACGACATTGACCACCTCGGAAATCGTCGTATTCGTGCTGTCGGAGAACTCTTACAGAACCAGTATCGTATCGGTCTTTCCCGTATGGAAAGAGTGGTTCGAGAGAGAATGTCCACACAGGATATAGATGAGATTACACCCCAGTCTCTGATTAATATTAAGCCTGTTACAGCAGCGGTGAAGGAGTTCTTCGGTTCTTCCCAGCTGTCTCAGTTCATGGACCAGAACAACCCCTTATCCGAGCTTACGCATAAGAGAAGACTTTCCGCACTCGGCCCGGGCGGTCTTTCCAGAGACCGTGCAGGATTTGAGGTGCGAGACGTACACTATACTCACTATGGTAGAATGTGCCCCATCGAGACGCCTGAAGGACCGAACATCGGACTCATTAACTCCTTGGCATCCTATGCGAGAATCAATGAGTACGGTTTGATTGAGGCGCCCTATCGCGTAGTGGATAAGACGGACAAGACGAATCCGATCGTTACCGATGAAGTCGTTTACCTTGCTGCAGATGAAGAGGATAACTTTATCGTGGCCCAGGCGAACGAGCCCTTGGATGAAGAGGGACATTTTAAGCATGACAACGTTTCCGGAAGATACAGAGACCAGACCTCCGCCTTCCCGAAAGCCAGCATCGATTTGATGGACGTATCCCCGAAGATGGTTTTCTCCGTGGCAACATCCATGATTCCTTTCTTACAGAACGACGACGCAAACCGTGCCCTCATGGGATCCAACATGCAGCGTCAGGCGGTACCGCTTCTGACCACGGAGTCCGCTGTGGTGGATACCGGTATGTCCAATAAGGCCGCCGTTGACTCCGGTGCCTGTGTGGTAGCGAAAAACAGCGGAACGGTTACCCTTTCTTCCTCTTCGAAGATTGTGATTAAGAGGGACAAGGACGGCGGATATGACGAGTATAAGCTGATGAAGTTTGTACGTAGTAACCCCAGTAACTGTTACAATCAGAAACCGATAGTGGACACACATGACCATGTGGAAGCGGGCGATGTCATTGCCGACGGTCCGTCCACAAAGAATGGAGAGATTGCCTTAGGAAAGAATCCGCTGATCGGATTTATGACTTGGGAGGGTTACAACTACGAGGATGCCGTTCTCCTTTCCGAGAGACTGGTGCAGAACGATGTTTATACTTCCGTGCATATTGAAGAATATGAATTGGAAGCCAGAGATACCAAACTCGGGCCGGAAGAAATTACTTCCGACGTTCCGGGTGTGGGAGATGATGCTTTAAAGAACCTGGACGAAAGAGGAATTATCCGTATCGGTGCGGAAGTAAGAGCCGGGGATATTCTGGTAGGCCGCGTAACCCCTAAGGGAGAGACGGAGCTTACCGCGGAAGAGCGTTTGCTCCGAGCCATTTTCGGAGAAAAGGCAAGAGAAGTAAGAGACACTTCTTTAAAGGTGCCGCACGGTGCTTACGGTACGGTTATCAATACCATGGTATTTACCAGAGAGAATTCCGATGAACTTGCGCCCGGAGTATCTCAATCTGTTCGCGTCTACATCGCGCAGAAGCGTAAAATCGGTGTAGGAGACAAGATGGCAGGTCGTCACGGGAACAAGGGTGTCGTTTCCCGCGTGCTTCCGGTCGAGGATATGCCTTATCTTCCGAACGGTCGTCCGCTGGATATCGTACTGAACCCTCTCGGCGTACCTTCCCGTATGAACATCGGACAGGTGCTCGAATTACACCTTTCTCTTGCGGCTAAGGCTCTCGGTATCGACGTATCGACTCCGATTTTCGACGGCGCAACCGAGGTGGATATTCAGCAAACTCTTCTTCTGGCCAATGACTATGTTAACTTAAGCTGGGAAGAGTTCTCGGAAAAACATAAAGAAGAACTTGAGCCGGAGGTATATGAATATCTCGGTGCTCATCTTGAACATAGAAAAGAGTGGGAGGGTGTACCCATCGGCATTGACGGTAAGGTACAGCTTCGTGACGGTAGAACCGGGGAGAAATTTGACGGTCCGACTTCTATCGGCTTCATGCATTACTTAAAACTTCACCACCTGGTTGATGATAAGATTCACGCCAGATCTACCGGTCCGTACTCTCTCGTTACCCAGCAGCCTCTTGGCGGTAAGGCACAGTTCGGCGGACAGCGTTTCGGAGAAATGGAGGTTTGGGCACTGGAAGCATACGGTGCCGCCTACACCTTACAAGAGATTTTGACCATGAAGTCCGATGACGTTGCAGGACGTGTAAAGACTTATGAGGCCATTATCAAGGGACAGAATATCCCTGCGCCCGGAGTACCGGAGTCCTTCAAGGTGCTTCTTAAGGAAATGCAGGCTCTTTGCCTGGATATGCAGGTTTTGGACGAAGAGCAGAACGTAGTAGAGATTACGGAAGATCTCTACGACGCAAATCAGGATATGCACAGACTCCTGTCCGGTGGCGATTATCGCACGGAGAAGCAGGAAAACTTTGGTGCATACGGCTACACTAAGCAGGAGTTCAAGGACGGAGAACTGGTAGATAGCGATGAGGAAAATGAGGATGAAGAGGAACTTTCCGATGCGGAAGCGGAGGAATTTTTCGAAAGCATCACTTCCGGCTTAGCAGATGATGAGGACGAGTAGAGGAGGAAAAATGGCAAACTTTCAAAGTGGAAATGAGCCGGTACAATTTGATTCCATAAAAATCGGTTTGGCATCTCCGGAGAAGATTCTGAGTTGGTCTTACGGAGAGGTAAAAAAACCGGAAACCATTAACTATAGAACCTTAAAGCCGGAGAAGGACGGATTATTCTGCGAAAGAATTTTCGGACCGGTAAAGGACTGGGAATGTCACTGCGGAAAGTACAAGAAGATTCGCTATAAAGGTGTAGTCTGTGACCGATGCGGTGTAGAGGTGACCAAGTCTTCCGTACGTAGAGAAAGAATGGGACACATTAAGCTTGCCGCGCCCGTTTCTCACATCTGGTATTTTAAGGGCATTCCGTCTCGTATGGGACTTATCTTGGATATCAGCCCGAGAATTTTAGAGAGAGTCCTGTACTTCGCATCCTATGTTGTTTTGGATCCGATGGAGAGCAGCTTAAGCTATAAGGAAGTGCTTTCCGAGAAGGAATACAGGGATGCCATTGAGCAGTACGGCTATGGCAATTTCCGTGTGGGAATGGGAGCGGAAGCGATTTTTGAGCTCCTTTCCAACATCGATTTGGAGAAAGAGTACAACAATCTGCGTGCAGAGCTTGACAATTCCTCCGGACAGAAGAGAGCAAGAATCGTGAAGAGGCTGGAAGTGGTAGAAGCTTTCCGCTCTTCCGGAAACAAGCCGGAGTGGATGATTCTGACGAATCTTCCGGTTATTCCCCCCGATTTAAGACCTATGGTACAGCTTGACGGCGGACGTTTCGCGACCTCCGACATCAATGATTTGTATCGTAGAATTATCAATAGAAACAATCGTTTGGCACGTCTTTTGGAGCTTGGAGCTCCGGAGATTATTGTTCGTAACGAGAAGAGAATGTTACAGGAAGCGGTAGACGCTTTAATCGATAACGGTAGACGTGGACGCCCCGTAACGGGACCCGGAAACCGTGCCTTAAAGTCTCTTTCCGATATGTTAAAGGGTAAGCAGGGTCGTTTCCGTCAGAACCTTCTCGGTAAGCGTGTGGACTACTCGGGACGTTCCGTTATCGTAGTAGGACCGGAGCTGAAGATTTACCAGTGCGGTGTGCCAAAGGAAATGGCGATTGAGCTCTTTAAGCCCTTCGTTATGAAGGAGCTTGTAAACACGGGTAAGGCGCACAACATTAAGAATGCGAAGAAGATGGTAGAGCGTCTGGACGAGGGTGTTTGGGATATTCTTGAGTATGTGATCAAAGAGCATCCCGTTATGCTGAACCGTGCCCCTACCCTTCACCGTTTGGGAATTCAGGCTTTTGAGCCGATTCTTGTAGAAGGTAAAGCAATTAAGCTCCATCCGCTCGTTTGTGCGGCCTTCAATGCCGACTTCGACGGAGACCAGATGGCGATTCACCTTCCGTTAACCCAGGAAGCGCAGGCGGAGTGCCGCTTTATGCTTCTTTCCCCGAACAACCTCTTAAAGCCGTCCGACGGCGGTGTGGTTGCCGTACCTTCTCAGGATATGGTACTGGGTGTGTATTATCTGACCCAGGAAAGAGAGGGAGACACCGGAGAGGGAATGCTCTTTAAGTCTATAGACGAAGCGATTCTTGCTTATGAGAATCACTTTGTAACCTTGCATGCGAAGATTCGTTGTAAGGTGAGAAAAGCATGGGTTTCCGAAGACGGTGAAAAAGAGATGTTGGAAGGCATCATCGATACAACTGTCGGAAGACTGCTCTTCAACGAAATTATTCCGCAGGATCTCGGTTTTATCGACCGAAGCATCCCGGAGAACAGACTGCTTCCGGAGATTAACTTCCTTGTCAAGAAGAAGAATCTGAAGCAGATTCTGGAAAAGGTTATGGATGTGCATGGCGCAATGCAGACGGCATTGACTTTGGATGATATTAAGTCTATCGGCTATAAGTATTCCACAAAGGCTGCCATGACGGTATCCATTCATGACATGACGGTTCCGGCTACAAAAGAAGATCTTCTGGAAAATGCGCAGAAGACGGTGGACAGAATCGCGAAGAACTTCCGCCGCGGACTGATTACCGAGGAAGAGCGTTATAAAGAAGTTATTGAAACTTGGAAGAACACCGATGACCAGTTAACGCACGACCTTTTAACCGGATTGGATAAATACAACAACATCTTCATGATGGCGGACTCCGGAGCCCGTGGATCCGATAAGCAGATCAAGCAGCTTGCAGGCATGCGTGGACTCATGGCGGATACAACCGGTAAGACGATTGAACTTCCGATTAAGTCCAACTTCCGTGAAGGACTGGATGTACTGGAGTACTTCATCTCCGCGCACGGTGCTCGTAAGGGACTTTCCGATACCGCTCTTCGTACAGCGGACTCCGGTTACCTTACAAGAAGATTGGTTGACGTTTCCCAGGATTTAATCATTCGTGAATTGGATTGTGCAGAGGGAAGAGACACGATTCCGTCTACAGAAATCACCGAGCTTTCCGACGGACAGGAGAAGATTGAGTCCTTACAGGAGAGAATCACGGGTCGTTTCCTTGCGGAAGATATCATTGATCCGGAAACCGGTGCTATGGTAATCAAGGCGAACCATATGGTTACGCCGAAGAGAGCGCCTCAGGTTATGAACGCGCTTTCCAAGATGGGCAGACATTCCGTGAAGATTCGTACGGTATTGACTTGCCGCTCCAAATCCGGAATTTGCGCAAAGTGCTACGGTGCAAACCTCGCAACCGGAAAGCCGGTTGAAGTGGGTGAAGCGGTTGGAACCATTGCCGCACAGTCCATCGGTGAGCCGGGAACACAGCTTACGATGAGAACCTTCCATACCGGTGGTGTGGCAGGTGGAGATATTACACAGGGTCTTCCCCGTGTAGAGGAGCTTTTTGAGGCCAGAAAGCCGAAAGGACTTGCTATTCTGACAGAAATTCCGGGAGTGGTAGAAATCCGGGATACCAAGAAGAAGAGAGAAGTCATTGTTACGGATAATGAAACGGCACAGTCCAAGACCTATTTGATTCCCTACGGTTCCAGATTAAAGGTAACAGAGGGACAGGTTTTGGAAGCCGGCGACATCCTGACGGAAGGTTCCATCAATCCGCATGACCTCTTGAAAATCAAGGGTGTTAAGGCGGTACAGAATTACATGATTTCCGAAGTGCAGAGAGTTTATCGCCTGCAAGGTGTAGAAATAAACGATAAGCACATTGAGATGATTGTTCGTCAGATGATGAAGAAAGAGCGCATCAATGAAGCAGGTGATTCCCGATTCATTCCGGGAACGACTGTAGATCGTTTGGACTTCGAGGATGAGAACGAGAGACTCATCAAAGAAGGAAAGACTCCGGCAGAAGGAAAGAGGACGATGCTCGGTATTACCAAGGCATCTCTTGCAACCGATTCCTTTATGTCTGCAGCATCCTTCCAGGAGACGACGAAGGTTCTTACGGAAGCCGCTATCAACGGAAAGATCGATCGTCTCATCGGACTCAAAGAAAATGTAATTATCGGTAAGTTGATTCCTGCCGGAACCGGTATGAGAAGATATCGCAATGTGAAGCTTTCCACCGATAAAGAAGAACATGTAGAGTATATGCCGAATGTTTCCGAGGAAACAGCGGAGCCTCTCAGCACGGAAGAAATTTTCGATGCGGATCCGAGAGGACTTTCCGGTTTGGCAGAAGCTTTAAGAGCCATTAAAGACGGAGAGAATGAGCTGTAAGCGTGACTTTAAAGTGAATAAGTTGTAAAGAAAGCATTAAAGAGATACCCTGAAAAGAGTATCTCTTTTTTTGAAGAATAACTTGACATTTCACCGTGTAAAGAGAAGATATTAACAGGAAAAAGACTTAAGATTACAGTGAAAAGGAGAGGAAAGATGTCGAATCTTACGAAAAGGGCTCTGGAAGCCTCCTTAAAGAAATTGCTTCTTAAAAAACCTTTGGACAAAATTACTATTTCGGATATTGCAGACGACTGCGGAATGAATCGCATGACCTTTTATTATCATTTTCAGGATATATATGACTTGATTGCCTGGTCTTTTGACGAAGATGCAGAGAAGATTCTGGCGGGAAAAAAGAGCTATGAAACTTGGCAGGAAGGCTATCTTGCAATTTTTCTTTCCATTCTGGAAAATAAGCCGCTGATTATGAACGTCTATCGTTCAGTAAGTAGAGATCAGCTTGAGCAGTTCTTGTTTAAGGTATCGTACAGACTTCTTCGTAATGTTGTAGAAGAAGAGGACAAGGAAAGAGTGGTCAGTGAAGAGGATAAGGACTTTATAGCCAACTTCTACAAGTATGCTTATGTCGGGCTTATCCTGGATTGGATTCGGGGAGATATGAAAGAGAATCCGGAAAAAATCATTTCGCGTATGAGTCTCCTTATGCAGGGAAATTTTGCAAGAGCTTTGGAAGCGTATTCAAAATATCGGTAAGCATCGGAATATCGGATCGTTTAGGAAGTTTTTTTTGAGATCATTTAAGCAAAACAGTCGGTTTGATAAGTTTTTTATCATGCCGGCTGTTTTGTTTATGGTTTTCCTTTTTTTCTTGCGTTAGGATACGGCTGTAAACAAAAAAAGAGAAATGGAGGGTTAGAAGATGTATTATTCCAGTGGAAATTATGAGGCATTTGCTCGTCCGGAGAAGCCGGAAGGGGTAGAGAACAAGTCGGCATACTTGATTGGCAGCGGTTTGGCCTCTCTCGCAGCAGCCTGTTTTTTAGTAAGAGATGCTCAAATGGAAGGAAAAAGAATTCATATTCTGGAAAAGGAATCTCATCCGGGCGGAGCCTTGGACGGGGACAAAATGATTGCGGGTTATGTCATGCGGGGCGGCAGAGAAATGGACAACCATTTCGAATGTATGTGGGACCTCTTTCGTTCCATTCCCTCAATCGAAACCGAGGGAGTGAGCGTACTGGACGAGTACTATTGGCTGAATAAAAAGGATCCAAATTATTCTTTATGCCGTGCGACCAAGAATCGCGGAGAAGATGCAAAGACGGAAAATAAGTTTGGCCTTTCCGATAAGGGTAGTATGGAAATCATGAAGCTTTTCATGACGCCGGATGAAGATTTGGCTAATGTGAAAATGACGGAAATCTTTGATGAAGAAGTTTTCAAGACGAATTTCTGGATGTATTGGCGGACCATGTTTGCTTTTAAGGACGATCAAAGTGCCTTGGAGATGAAGCGCTATATGCAAAGATTTATCCACCATATTGGCGGACTCCCGGATTTTAAGGCATTGCGTTTTACCAGATACAATCAGTATGAGTCCATGGTGCTTCCCATGGTGAAATATCTGGAAGAGCATGGAGTACAGTTCCATTACGGTGTCAGCGTGTCCAATGTGCTTTTTGACATTTCTGCCGGAAAAAAGCAGGCAAGGCGGATTGAACTTCTGCGAGACGGCAAAGAGGAAAGCATTGATTTAACGGAAAATGACTTGGTTTTCTATACGAATGGAAGTAATGTGGAAAACTCTACTTACGGCAGTCAGACAGAGGCAACAGGTATGGACGGAGAGATTCACCCGGGCGGCACTTTCGACTTATGGAGAAAGATTGCGGCGCAGGATGCTTCCTTCGGAAAGCCGGATAAATTCTGCACGGACCCGGAGGACAGTAATTGGGTAAGTGCTACGGTCAATACCTTGGATGAGAAGATTCTTCCCTATATCAAAAATATTTGCAAACGCGATCCTCTTTCCGGAAAAGTGGTAACCGGCGGAATTGTGACCGTCACCGATTCCTCTTGGCTTTTAAGCTGGACCATTAACCGTCAGCCCCAGTACAGAAATCAGCCAAAAGGACAGGTTCTGGTTTGGCTCTACGGTATGTTTTCCGATAAGCCGGGGGACTTTGTTAAAAAATCCATGCGGGAATGCAACGGACAGGAAATATGTGAAGAATGGCTTTATCACTTAGGCGTTCCGGTGGAAGAGATTCCGGAGCTCGCAGCCCATAGTGCAAATACCGTGCCTGTGATGATGCCCTTCGCCAGTGCATATTTCCAGCCTCGTGAAGAAGGAGACCGTCCCCTGGTTGTGCCGGAAGGTTCTGTAAATTTTGCCTTTATCGGAAATTTTGCGGAAACGCCCAGAGACACGGTTTTCACAACGGAATACTCCATTCGAACAGCAATGGAGGCAGTGTACACCCTGTTAAATGTGGATAGAGGAGTTCCGGAGGTCTGGGGCAGTGTATATGATATTCGAGATTTGTTAAATGCCACGGTAGCCCTTCGGGACGGAAAGAAGATTACGGACTTACAGCTCGGTTTTATTCAGGATATCGTGCTGAAGGCTGCTTTAAAGCGAATTAAGGGAACGGAAGTGGAAAAACTGATGAAGAAGTGCAAAATGATTTAGATTTTGAAGATACAGCCTCGGCGTGCAGGAATCTTCTTACAAAAAGCCCTCAACGTTGAGGGCTTTTTTGCAGTAAAAAGGAAAATAAGGAACCGGGTTTCCGCTGGAAACTCCCGAGGAAGGCATTGTTTCCGCATTTAGACCATGCCTCTATTTTCTCCATTCGATTTTGCTATAGGGCCTATCGTATATTTCTACTAGTGAAATTAAAAAAAATAGAATATAATACAGATATTATTGATTACAAGGTAAACGGGTATAGTAGGAGTAAGCGCTTGATATGAAGAAATCCATGATTCAATTTTCTTACGACGGGCTTTGTCTACAATTCGATAAAGAAAATTTGAGATATTCTATTTTGGCAGGCAAAACAACTTGGGAGACAGATGAGTTTTTTTCGCCTTTTTTTCGGGTACAATTCTGTGATAAACCGATTTACTTTAAAGATGCCGAAGTACAGAAGCATGAACTTGTGAAAAGCGGTGTGGGAGAAGGAATCCGGAGTTCTTACCGGGATTTTGTCTTATCGAAATCCGCCGGATCCGAGAGCGGGAAGGAAGAAACGCTGTCCTTTTCCTTTGAGACTTTTGTTTGGATAGAGTACAGCACAAAACAAGTTTACTTTGAATGGATTCCGTTTACGGAAGCACCGGAAAATGCTATAGAGCAAGTCTTTTTCCCGGGACCCTTTTCTTTTCAAAAGGAAAGGAATGACTGGTATACGATTCTTCCGAAGGAACAGGGCATCTTGATTCCCAACACTTGGGATGTGAGTTTTAAACAGGACGGTTTTAACGGCCGTTTCGGAACGGCCAGCGCTTATCTTCCGGTGTTCGGGCAGGTGAAGGAGGGAGAAGGGTATCTTGCGGAAAGCCTCACGCCATGGAACATGGGGTATGAAGCGGTACATGAGGCCGGAACAAACAAGACCGCGGTGCAATTCAGGATAGAGCCGAGTCTCGGACTAATGGAATATCGCCGGATTATGCGTTATCTCTTCCTTTCGGATTGTGACTATACTTCACTTTTAAAGTGTTACAGAGAACTGGCGAGAGAAGAAGGAAAGCTGAAGACCCTGAAGGAAAAAGAAGTTTCGACTCCTTCGGTAAAGAAACTAATTGGTGCTTCCTTTGTACATAAAGGAATCAAGACCTGTGTACAGCCTGATTCGGAATTTTTTGATCAGGATGCACCGGATAAGAATAATCGTTTGGTTCCGTTTCGGAAAAGAGCGGAAGAGATGCGTGCCTTTAAGGCGGACGGAGTAGAGAAGCTCTACCTTCACCTCGACGGTTGGGGAGATGCCGGATATGACAATAAGCATCCGGACGTCGGCCCGGCTTGTGTGGAGGCCGGCGGCTGGGAAGGCATGCGGGAGCTTTCGAAGACCATGGAAGAATTGGGCTATCTCTTTGGAATCCATGACCAGTACAGGGATTTCTACAAGAAGGCGGAAAGCTATGATGATGATTTGGCATGTAAAAGTGCGGATGGAAGCATTTATACCCATGCACGCTGGGCCGGAGGCCCGCAGGCCTACCTTTGTACCAGCCAGGCCCTATACTATGTGAGGCGAAACTTTGAAAGGCTTTTGGAAGAGGGCGTACACTTGGACGGAGCTTACCTCGATGTTTTTACCTGTAATGAGGGAGATGAGTGTGCAAATCCCCGCCATAAGATGCGAAGAAGAGATTCCTATGAGTATAGAAATGCCTGTTTTCGCTATCTCTTAAGTAAGAACATTTTACCCAGCTCCGAGGAAGTCAATGATTGGGCTGTACCCTGGCTTGTTTTCTGCCACTACGCTCCTTATGACTTTATGTTGAGGGAGCCGAGAAGTCCGAAGTACGGCATTCCCATTCCGATGTTTAATCTGGTCTACCATGATTGTCTGATTATTCCCTGGATGATGGAAAAGCTTCCGGAAGAGGACTATATGCTCTATGCACTTTTAAACGGCGGTGCACCGTATCTCGTCCGGGATCCGGCTTATATGGGCATCGACGGGGCCTTTACTCCGGAAGAAGAGATGCCTTGGAAGACGCATTTGGAGAGAGTTCGGGAGGTTAGCGATTTCCATGAGAAGGTCGGGGAGGCAGAGCTCGTTCGGCATGAGATATTGGATGAGAAGGGTTACAGGCAAAGGTCGAGTTTTGCAAACGGCTACACCGTAGAAGTGGATTTTAAAGAGGGAAGGTATCAGATTTCCTCTATAAAATAAGAAAATCTAAAAGGAGAATATTATGAAGAAAAGAACACAGAAACTCTTGGCTCTGGCTACCGTTCTGACAATGGGAGCCGGCATGCTGGCATCTTGCGGAAATAAGGCTTCTTCCGGAGAGAATGCTTCCGGAGAAACAAAGGCCGCTACCGGGGAGAAAGCTTCCGATGAAAAGAAGGCAGGCGGAAAGACAACTTTATCTCTGGCTATCTGGGATGAGAATCAGAGAGCAATGACAGAGTCCCTTGCAGAGGCGTATAACAAGGAACATCCGGATGTAACGGTAGAAGTACAGCTTACTCCCAGTAAGGGCGGAGAATACTGGACGAAGCTGGAAGCGGCTTTAACAGGAGGAAAGGCTCCGGATGTATTCTGGTTAAATGTTTTGCATCTGGACAGCTATATGGAAGGCGGCGTTCTCGCCGATTTGACCGATGCGATTGCAAAGTCCGATATCAAAGATAATTTCCCCGAGTCTTTGGTAAACAACTATGTAAGAGACGGAAAGTACTATGCCGTACCGAAGGACTTCGATACCAATGCACTTTGGTACAACAAGGCAATCTTCGACAAGGCCGGGGTTAGTTATCCGACAAATGACATGACATATGAGGATTTGGTAGCTAAGGCGGAAGAACTTAAGAAAGCCGGCCTTCCGGACGGAGTATATCCCTTTGCCTGCCCGGTAGACTTCCAGACTTGGTATTATCAGACTGTTTTTGCCAACGGCGGTTGGATTCTCAGTGAGGATAAGAAAACTTCCGGCTATGACGATCCGAAGACCCAGGGCGGAATCCAGTGCTGGATTGATATGATTGACAAGGGACTTTCTCCGACGTCTGCCGTTCTTGCGGAGACTACACCGGATGCCATGTTTGAGGGTGGACAGCTGGCCATGATTTATGCAGGTTCCTACATGGTTCCCGAGTATATTGGAAATGACAATATCAAGGATACCATCGATTGCGTCGTATTACCGAGCTTTAACGGAGTGCAGACAAACTGTATTAACGGTTTAGGCTATGCGGTTTACGAGGGAAGTAAGAATAAGGAAGCCGCAACCGAGTTCGCCATTTGGCTCAGCAGCAAGGAAGCTATGGATATCCAGGGCAATTCCGGCGTCGTAATTTCCGCAAGAAATGAATCACAGGATCTTTTCAAAAACTCTTCGGATAAATATGACCTGTCCGTTTATACGAAGTATACGGATAAGGCTTATCCGCTTCCCGTATGCAAGAATGCATCACAGCTTTACAACATGGAAGCGAAGGCTTTGCAGAAGGCATACAGCGGCGAAGAGAGTCTTAAGGATGCTTGTGCGGCACTGAAGAAAGAGGCCGACGAGTTCTTGGCAAAGAATCAATAATTTTAGGGCTATCCCGGGAGAGATGTACTTCCGGGATAGCTTTTCCAAGTAAGGAGCAACTATGAATTCACAAGAGAAAAAGGCAGGGTTATCCTGGAAGATAAAGGATTGGATTGCAGGCTATGTTTTTATTGCGCCGGTCACGATTGGACTGACGGTCTTTTACATTTGGCCCTTCCTGCAGAACTTTTGGTTCAGTTTTAATGATGTAAACAAGTTCAATGTGACACACTTTATCGGCCTCGAGAACTACAAGCAGCTGCTTTCCGATCCGGAAGTTTTTCAGACCTTCGGGAATACGCTGAAGTATGTTGTGGTGACCGTACCGGTAGGCTTGTTTCTTTCTCTTGTGACTGCAGCGCTCTTGAATTCCAACATTAAGGGAAAGTCCCTTTACAGAACTTTGTATTTTCTCCCGTCCGTAACCATGGCGGCAGCGGTTGCGATGGTTTGGAAATGGGTATTTAACGGGCAGATGGGAATCTTAAATTCCATCATTACTTCCCTGGGAGGCCCGCGTATAGGTTGGCTGATTGATCCTAAGCTGGCACTCTATGTTATCATGCTTGTAGGCTTATGGATGAGTGTCGGCTACAATATGATCATTCTCCTTGCCGGGATGCAGGGAATTTCCAAGACCTATTATGAGGCGGCGGCAATTGATGGCGCCGGCCCGATTACGCAATTTTTTAAGATTACCGTGCCGCTTCTTACGCCGACCATCTTCTTTGTGATGATCACCTCTATCATTAGCGGATTTCAGGTCTTTGACGTAGTTTACATGATGGTTGGAAAATTGAATCCTGCCTATGAGGCGACCCAGACCGTGGTAATGCTTTTCTATAGACAGGCTTTTGACTACGGCTATAAGGGGTATGCGGCGGCGATTTCCATTTTGATTTTTGGGGCGATTATGCTGGTAACGCTGATTCAGTTTGTTGTGCAGAAGAAATGGGTCAATTATTAGAAAGGAGGAGAGATAAGCATGAACAAGAAATTTTCCTGGAAAAAACTGTTCGTTCATCTGGTACTCATTGCCGGAATCGGTGTGACCATCTTCCCCTTTGTTTGGATGATTTTGACTTCCTTTAAGACAAGCGGAGAGGCTATGCAGGTTCCCCCGACAATTATTCCGAAGAAATTCATTACGACAGCCTACACACAGATTATCGGTTCGCTTCCCTTTGCACAGATTTATCTGAATACGATTATTTCCACGGTAATTACCGTATTGGCACAACTTCTCTTTTGCTCTATGGCGGGCTATGCCTTTGCACGGATTAAGTTTCCTTTTAAAAATGCCATTTTCATCCTGCTTCTTTCCGTCCTCATGGTGCCCGGACAGATTTTCCTTATCCCGCAGTATCTGATTATTCAGAAGATGGGGCTTTTGGATACGATACCGGCTCTTTTTATCCCGAATCTGTTTAGTGCCTTCGGGACCTTTCTTATGCGCCAGTTTTTCCTTTCCTTACCGGATGAGCTCGAGGAGGCAGCGATTATCGACGGTTGTAATCGCTATCAGATTTTTGGAAGAATCATGTTACCGCTGGTAAAACCGGGTCTTGTCACCTTGAGTATTTTCACCTTTAAGTTTGCCTGGAACGACTTTATGTGGCCGCTGATTGTGAATACTTCTCCCAAAAACATGATTTTAGGCCCTGCTCTTTCCACCTTGCAGGGGCAGTTTACTACGCAGTATCCCATGCAGATGGCAGGCGCGGTGATGGCGGTCATTCCTGTAATCCTGGTGTTCTTTATCTTCCAGAAGCAGTTTATTGAAGGCGTGGCACAGTCCGGCATTAAGGGATAGAGCTGTAAGAGCTTATCCTGTCTTCCTTTTTGTAACCGCCTTATATGCATTCTTGTCTTATAAAGTAGAATCATTGTTCGTGTAATTTTTTTTAGGGAGGAAAATGATGAAAAGAAAGATGCACAGCGGAAAACTGCGATTGGGAGCGATAGCGTTGTTAGTCACCCTGCTTTTCTCTTCTTGCGGAGGAGCAAAGCAAATGGCGTACGAGGACTATTTGTCCTCTGAATCGGCGGATAAGTCGGTAAGCGGATTGGGAGCTTCCGGTTCGGCAAAGGAAGAAACATCGGAGCTTTCAAAATCTGCAGAAGTAAAAGAAGTCTATGAGACAAGTGCGGACTCTTCCGGCTATGTGGAAAACGAGGTCCCGAACAATCCGGTAGAAGCCACCGAGGCAAATGTCAATCCGGCGGAGATTTCCGAAAAGAAAATTCGAACAGTCAATTTGTCGCTGGAATGTAAGAGCATGGAAGGCGCCGAAAAGGAACTGAAGGACAAGGTGAAGGCACAGGGCGGCTATATTGAGTCGGAGGACTACTCCGCAATCAGTCAGTGGAATGATACCAAGAGAATGAACTTTACCATTCGGCTTCCCAAGGGAAATGTAGACAGTTTTCTGGATTTTTTAAATGGAGAGGGAAGAATTCTTTCCAAGTCGGAAAATCTGCAGGATGTTCGGCTGCAGTATCGAGATGCCAAGAACCACATTAAGGCCTTGGAGACGGAGCAGGAGAGAATTCTTGCACTAATGGAAAAGGCGGAGACGGTAGACCAACTCATTGCACTGGAAAGCAGACTCACGGATATTCGTTATCAGTTGGATTCTTATAATTCTGAAATTCTGGACTATGACAACAAGGTGGATTTCAGTACGATATATCTGGAACTGCAGGAATCCATAGACGGAAAGATCAATCAAAGTGGAGATTACAGCTTCTTTGACCGGGTAAGAGACGGTTTTTTCCGAAATCTTTTCGAGATTCGGCTATTTTTCTCGGACTTAGCCCTCTTTGTACTGGTATTTATCCCGCAGATTCTTCTTGTCCTTCTTGCAATAATTGCAATTGTTTTTGCAAATAAAAAGTTGCTCAACCGGAAAAAGAAGGAAAAGAAGCCGGAACAGAATAAGGTCGAACAGAACAAGGTCGAGCAGGAAAAGAAAGAGCAGGAAAAGAAAGAGGAATTGCCCAATACGGAAGAGTCTTTACAGAAAGAGAAGGAATAAAACAAATTTGTTCCGACAATAAAAAAATCCCCTTTTGGGGGATTTTTTTATTATTCTGTGCTTCCTACAGAAAGCCTCTGCAAAAGACCGTTTTGCAAATTAAAGATTGCACTCTGATCCTTTGCTACAGCGGAACGATTTTCTTCCTCTGCATGGGAGAGTTCTTCACGTAGGATGGAAATATGCTTTGGAGCATCAATCGCGATACGCACTCCGTCTGCAGCGGTTTCAATCACTGTAAGGCGGATATTATCCCCGATTAAGATGCTTTCATTCTTTTTTCTTCTTAAGATTAACATGGTTTTCCTTCACCTCTTTCTCCCACATCCCTGTGGGATATTCGCATTTTATACTGCAGCTTTCTTTTCTTGAACAGAAGCGAAGCTGCCCAGGGTATGCTTATAGTCGTAGCCGCTAGATTCCAGTATCACTTGCATTCCCTTATGATTCTCGGGATTTATTACCAAAGGACACTTCAGATTCACGGTATTACTCAAATAATCTTCGCGTAAAACACAGGTTACATAGTAACTTAATTCTTCGGCACTCTTAACTCCTAAGTAACTAAGCTCCTCCTCTGTTAAGGTAGGCGCATAATCCGGATCTAAAGTAAAGGGATTGATTACCACAAACGCCAAGTTCGGGTCCTCCACTCCATGCAAAAGAAGAATGGTAGAGTCTTCTTCTTCGTTTAAACAAAGCGGAAGAAAATGTTGTACTTGACTGAAGCCGAAAAGCCCGTCAGGAAAGAAAAACAAATCCTTCTCTTCATAATCAATAACACCATAGTCTTTGGTATGTAATTGCATAATTTCCTCCATAGAATAATAATGAAACAGGATACACTAGCTTACTACGTCCATACTCGCGCCCATTTCAGGCGATTTTGGAAAATAAACAAAATCTCCAGTGTACTCAAACTTTACTTCCGGCATTTGGGTAATGATGGTCATATTCATCGCAGGAAGATAAGTGATTTCTCCCTGATGTACCCTCATCTCAAAGGCACCCCGGTCCTGTAGATAGCCGGCATTTTTCTCTTGTGATAAAGCCTGCCTTTCGGCATACGCTTCCAAATTTTCTGCGGCCGCGCGCTGCGTATTGCTTGCAGTGTAGAGATTCGGGGTAGCAGCCTTCTGCTTCGTAAGGGGTAAAGCTTCCGGATTTATCTCTTGTGCGGCTGAACTTTTATGCAAAGAAGCCTGTACATGTTGCGTGGCTCTTTGGTATTGAATATTGACTGCACGTTGAAAATCTCTATCGGATTTCCCGACGTTTCGAGATTCAATGGCACTTACGCGAAGCTCTCTCCCTCGCGCTTCGTCAAGTAAATCAGAGGGGACCAGCCTTCCGCCCATGGAGAGGTGGAGAGCTCTGAAGTCCGTTGTACTAATCTTTAAGACTTGTCCCATACGCGCCTCCCTCTTAAAAACCCGTGTATTATGCGGAAGAAAAGCATCTCCGCATAAAGCGGGTTGTCAGGAATAAAAACATTTCAGAAAAATGTTTCCACTCAGGAAGAGTAAAACTCAATCCTTTCAGGAAGAGTAAAACTCAATCCTTTCAGAAAGAGTTTTACCCCTTGCTCTCTTGGTCAGGTTAATGGAGAGATGACCATATTTTTTTATCTACCTACAAAATCAAACAAAGAAGATTGCATGATATTTGCCCCCACCTTCATGGCTGCATTGTAGCTGTATTGGTAGGAATACATCTTTACCACTGCATCATAAGGGTCGATGGCCAGTTTAGAGCTGTATTCAGCTTGCAGGGTATCCATAGTGATGTCCAGCTTAGACTGTGTTGCTTCTAATGCGGCATACTTAATACCCAAAACGCGGTAGGTGTCGCTGACCCTGGACTCCGAATCATCATTTTGATTGATGAAGTCGGAAAGGTCTTTATGAAAACGCTCTTTTGCGGTAGACACATTGGTGTTCGTTTTTAAAGCTTTCACATAGTTGTGGGTAGTCAGAACACTCTTAGACAATAGTGCTACAGGAGAATTCATGAGGGAATCTTCCTCTGCCACTACCGGACCGCCGTTACTTGCTCCTTTAATGCGGTTGATGGCATCTGTGTCGCTTAGGCCCTTCAGTGTATCGGAGGAAAGACCGGTAATCATGTTCAAGCCTCCGGTATAGGTATCAAGAAGGGTGCTGCGGTCACGAAGGGAACCGTAACCGGTACTCATCTTGCCTTGTTCTCTCATGGCGGAGAGAATCAATTTCAGCGTGTCTCCCTCTCCCAGTGCCGTGCCGTCGCTCGCTTTTCCGGAAAATTCATTTTTATAATTGGTTCCGTCATAGCTGTATTTGATGTTCAGCTCGGTCGCTTTTTCATCTCCCGGAAATTTGTGGGAATAAGTCAAGGTAACACTGGGCGGCGCACCGTCCAAATCCTCCTTTAAAGAGAAGGGGACGGTAGTCATATCATTTCCTCCATAGACATAGAAGTTGTCATACTGGGAATTTAAGGTGTTGACTACAGAATGCAATCTCTGGGTAAACTCCGACTCAAAGGTTTCCACGGTAGATGCATTTGCATTGGTTGTGTCATTTTTTAAATTGACTACTTTCGTATTTACGGTACGCATATCATCCTGGATACTGAGCGCCCCTTTTTCCTGCTGATATAAACGGTTCTTTACATCATCGATAATGGTTTTTTTCGCTTCAGCATCACTGTGCTGATTTTCTATACGTTTTCCTGCATAATAAGCAATGGGGTCTTCCTTGGCCTCATTGAATTTTCTTCCGTTTCCGACCTGCTCCATGGATTTGTTTAATTTGGTGTGCAAATCGTTTACGGATTTAGCATAATCTTGATAATAAGTCCTTGCGGTTACTCTCATTTTCTACTCCTCTATGATGGTAAGAGTCTTCAAAAAACACTTCTTTCTTTCAAGATATATATCGTTCGAGTCCCGCAAAACTATAAGTGAAATGCAAAACTTGTCTTATAAAAATGCAGTTTCCGGGAGTTTATGAGTTTATTTCTTTTTGGAAAACATAGTAGTATACAGCTTATCGGAAAACATGGTAGTATACTGCTTATCGGAACAGATATAATGTTAGATAGGGAAAAGGATGCGGGAGACGGAGAGAATGAAAAAGCTATTACTGATTGGAACAGGAGGTACAATTGCCTCCAGGGAGACGGGAGACGGACTGAGCCCGGGACTGCAAGCGGAGGAAATCGTGAGTTTCGTTCCGGAGGTGCGAAATCTTTGCGAAATCGAGGTTTTGCAGCTTTGCAACATTGACTCTACCAATATGAATCCGAAAATATGGAGAGAACTTGTACAGGCAATTAAGGAGAATTTTGACCGTTATGACGGTTTTGTGGTCTTACACGGAACAGATACAATGGCTTATACTTCCGCAGTCTTAAGCTATATGATTCAGCATTCTCGGAAACCCATTGTAGTGACGGGTTCACAGAAACCGATTGACCGGGAAGGAACGGATGCCCGAGTCAATCTGCGAGACAGTATTCTCTATGCTATGGATGATTATTCGGAAAATGTGGTTCTTATTTTTGACGGAAATGTAATTGCCGGAACCCGGGCAAAGAAAATGCAGGCACGTTCCTTTAATGCATTTCAAAGTGTGAATTTCCCGGTGCTTGCCAGAGTACAGGACGGAAGAATCATCCGCTATTTACCCTATATTCCGGAAAGGGAGCCGGTCCGATTCTTTACGGAAATCAGTGATTCCGTCTGTGTGTTCAAACTGATTCCCGGAACCAGACCGGAATTGCTTTCTTATCTCTTCGAGAACTATGACTGTATTGTGATAGAGAGCTTCGGTGTGGGCGGAATCCCCGATGCCCTTTTAGATACCGTATACAGAGAAATGAATAAGTGGAAAGAATCCGGAAAGGTGCTCGTCATGGCCACCCAGGTCATGAATGAAGGCTCCAATATGGAAATCTATCGGGTCGGCCAGAAGATTAAGAAAGACTTTCAACTTATTGAAGCTTACGATATGACACTGGAAGCGGTGGTCACGAAGCTCATGGTGCTCTTGAAACAATACGGGAAATCCTATGAGGCATTGCAGAAGGCGTTTTACCGGGAGGTCAATCACGATATTCTTTGCGCAGTCTGAAAGCCGTTTTCATCAACACGTTTTGTCCTATAAGCCTATAACCCTATAACCCTAAAAACATGATTATAGCATTATAAAAGCGGGATGCCGTGAGGCGTCCCGCTCTTTGTTCATAACGAGTATCGTTCGCAAAGTGTGTGGCGATTTTTAGCTTATATCATAATCTTCCGTAATACGAAAATGATAGAGAGGGAATTTTTCACTTAGCTCGTGCTTTATCGCTTCTGCCAGTCCGTGTCTATCCTTTTCTTCATAAGCGATAACTAGATCCATTTCGATTGTATCTGTTTCCTTTTGCAAATAGAATCCGTGCATTTGCAGGATATGCTCCTTACTGAGAACGATTTCTTCTACTTCCTTTTGTAATTTGGATAGTTCCGGATTTTCAGAGTTTCGAGAGTAGATACTGATGCCGGACAGGATGATGTTAAACTTTTGAAAAATTTGTTTTTCGATTTTTCTCATCAGCCCGTCCAACTCTTTGGCAGTCATATTTTCATTTACTTCTATATGGGTAGAAGCCAGATAAGTATCCGGACCGTAATTGTGAAAGAGTAAATCGTAGCATCCCAAAACACTGTCAATCCCGCTCACTTCAGCCTTGATTTCCTCGGAAAGCCTGCTGTCCACTCTTTCCCCGAGAATCTGAGAGAGCGTATCCCGAAGTAAGTCAAATCCGGCTTTTAAAATAAAAACGGATATCACAAGGCCAAGATAGGATTCTAAAGAGAGCCCGGTGAAACGGAAGAGCAGGGCGGATAAAAATACAGAGAGGGAAAGGATGGCATCGTGCCCTGCGTCCTCACCACTTGCGATGAGGTTATCCGAGTGAACTTTTTCGCCGGTCTTCTTCACATAGTGTCCTAAAAAGAATTTTACCAGGACCGCCACAAAGATAATCAAAAGAGAAACGGTGCTATAGTCCGGTTTTTCAGGATGCAGAATCTTCTTTATGGATTCAATCAGGGAAGTTATCCCGGCGTAAAGTACTAAAATACTGATGATGCTTGCTGTAAGGTATTCCACCCTGCCGTAACCTAAGGGATGCTTTTTATCCGCGGGACGCCCCGCAAGTCTTGTTCCGACAATGGTGATAACGGAGGAGAGGGCGTCGGAGAGGTTGTTTACCGCGTCCAGGGTAATGGCGATGGAATGGGAAAGAATTCCCACAACGGCTTTAAATGCTGCTAAAAAAGATTGGCGATGATTCCGAGTATACTGGTTTGAACAATAATTTTTTCTCTGTTTTCCAATTTATTTTCCTTCATTTTTGTAAAGTGCACTTGGCTTCATGCGGCTTCGAACCGCCTGAATAATCGGCACTAGGAAGAGGGCAACAATTCCGCCGGCAAAGCCGTTGTTATAAAGGTTTGTACCATTATAGACGGCACCGACATTTAAGGCTACGGAAGAGTGCAGGAAGCCGGCTGCGATACCCCAGAAGATGCCGAAGTCTCCCGTAATGGGCGCTAAAGTAGTGGAGAGAATCAAGGTGAGAGTGGCGCTGGGATCCCGCAGATCCCAAATTTTTAAATAGCTTGCAATAATGACGCCCAAAAGAACAGGAAGGATATTTCGGATATGCTTCCCCAGGGCACTGAATCCGACTACGCAGAAGATAGAGCCGATAGTCGGACCGTTAAAATCTCCCCCGACAGCAAAAAGAAGGACAGTCATAAGCAGTCCGTTAATACCCATATTCAGGATGGTGGGATAGTCTCCGTATTTTTTCAGGAAGTCCGTCCCTCCCTGTCCGCTTTCTTTGAGCAATTCCCTATAAGAAGACACCGTATCATCTCCACCCAGAATGAGGGTGATGAGAATCAGAGTCAGGAAGAGGGAGAGAAGGCTGAAGAAGCCGAAGGGTCTGTGCGAGCTGTCCCAAAGCAGACGAGATTCGATTTTTGCACCGAAGGACTTCATCAGAGAAGTTACAATAATGGCGATAATCCCGCAGGAAAAACCGACATTGTAGAGGGAATATCCCATATGCGCATGCTTTGTATGCAGGGAAATGGGGACCAAAACATAGCCGATAACGATTCCGACAGCAATGGCAAGAAGCAGTTGCCCGAAAAAGAGGAAGTTCTTCATCAGGATAATCTGCGTAATGATAGGTGAGAGGGTGGTTCCGTAAAAGCCGATGTAGAGATACTTCTTAATAGGAACACGATGTACCTTGGCATAGAGGACATAGCCTATGAGGATAGACCAGATATTTAAAAGGTTCTTACCGAAGAGAGAAAAACCGAACATCAGACAGGCCGCTACGATACAGCTTCCGTCAAAGTCGGATTTTGCGATGCAGAGAATGCCTAGCGATAAAATGCTAAGACAACCCGCATTAAAGAAGGCTGCACCGACTCCGCCCACTACAAAATAATCGGAAATCAGGATATCCGGCTCCCGAACAATATTCCGAATGCCTGAAAAAATTTCCGAAAGGGGCTGTTGTGAGAGGCTGATCAGCATAAAATACAGCGGAACGGTACACATTAAGAGATATCTTTCCCAGTTTGGCAGGACATGGTGTAAAAGTTGGATGTTCTTCTGCACTTTTTCGTGCACGTCTTTTTGAAAAAAATGGAAGTTCATTCTTTTATCCCTTCTGTTTAGAGAGTAGAACCGTAATGCGGCAGAGATGATAAAAAATATAAGATTAGTGTAAAGGAAATAAGAATAAAAGGAAATAGGAAATCGGGTCGATACAATCGAAAAGTAGATAGATACAATCGGAAATCGGGTCGATACAATCGAAAAGTAGATAGATACAATCGGAAATCGGGTCAATACAATCGAAAAATAGACAGATACAAAAAATCGGGAGCGAGCAGGTTTTCCCGCTACACTCCCGATTCTATACGAGTATCGCTCGCGAAGTGCAAGGGATCTCGTTTGGAAAGCATATTCCATTTTATCTGCCGATGGAAAGCAAAGTTTCCAGAGTATTGTTTAAGGTGGTCATCAGTCTTGCTGCAGCATTGTAGGAAGACTGATAGGTCATCATGTTTGCCGCTTCCTCATCCAAGCTTACACCGGAAATCTGATCTCTGGAAGTATTGATTCCGTCCAGAACAGCTTTGTTAATGGTGTAAGAGTTGTTATTGGAATACGAATCCGTTGCCAGAGTAGTGGATAAGTTATTCATATAATCCGCATAGCTGGTCTTGGTATTGTTCATCTTCATCATGGGAGAGGTCATCTGCTCCAGCATTTCCAAAACCGTATCCGTGGTATCGCCCTGATTGGTCGTTGACGGATTGTTACGGAAACCGCGTGTTCCGATATGCGTTGTACCGTTTACCCAACCGCGGGAAATACCGATATTTGCTGCGGTTACCTCGGAAGGATCATTTCCGCCGGCCTTATCTTTGTTGATCATCAGAATATGATTCGGATTGGTCACGGGAGGGGTCTTCGTATAGTCCGTATTTCCCTTCTTGTTAATCTCATTCATATTCTTGGTAAAGGTTTCCGCAAGTAAATCCAGCTTTCCCATGTAATAATCATAGCTGTAAGCGGTCATTTCGTTGCTGGCTTTTAAGTCGGCAAGGTTAATCACACCGCCTCCGTGCACCAAGGCACGAACATCGGAAGTGGAAAGCATATCGAGGCTGGCCTGTACCGTTCCGGAAGCAAAACGAACATTCTTGGTATTCGTTGTAAACGCATCGTTGTTAAAGGTTCCCGGAGTAGCGGTTCTCTTGCTGTATCCGGTGAATTTCAGCTGCGTGTTCAGAGGATTATCCTGAGAATAGGCGGGCTGTGGCGGAACGGTTGCGGGAGTCGGGGTAGCAAGCTCTACCTTTCCGACATTCCGGTGTCTGCCTGTCGAATCCTGAAGGTTCCCGTCAATGGCACCGTTTACCAGGGTGATTTTCTTCACTTCGGCGCCGTTACCCGCACTGCTGTCCCGGTAAACAAGGTTTACGCGCAGGTCTTCCGGCCAGTCGGATCTTCCCGTGATGTTTCCGGCAGAATCATAATTATAGATTCTGTAACGGGTTTCCGTTCCGACAGTATATTCTTCCGAGAAACTTTCCGTTTCAATGGGAACATATTTGGAAAGCTCATCCAGTTTTTTATTTCTTTCATCCTGCAATTCCAAAACGGGACTTCCAAGAAGCTGATTTTTCTTGATTCGGGTATTTAAGTCACCGATTCCCTCAATCAGGCTGTTAATCTTCTGGATAGCACCGTTTTCCGAAGTGCCGGTTCCGTCAATCTTATGAAACTCATTCTTCTGTGCCTGCACGATACTTTCCGCAGCGGAATTCATGAGCGTAGTCATGGCCTGCACTCTGGACATGAGCTCCCCTTCGTATACCGGGTCCTGCACTTTGGAAGGATCCTGCATATTGGTCAAAGACTTCTGGATATTATCAAAGGAAGCACGAATACCGTCTACCTTAGTCTCGTCCAGGAAGAGGGAGAGAGATTTTAAAGACTCTCCGAGCCCCTCCGTATAGGCGGATCTTCCGTTTTGCGTACGATACTGTTTATCCAAAAACTGGTCGCGAAGTTGCCGTACGCCATCCATGCCTACACCGAAGCCTACATTTGTATCATTTGAATTCATATAGAAGGAAGTGGGGTTCTCATAGTTAATGGAAGAAGTTTTTAACTCCTGCCTTGTGTATCCTTCCGTATTCATGTTTGCCAGATTATGTCCCACAAGATCCAGCTTTTTTTGATTCATCCGGAGTGCGGACAGTGCCGTATCAAACCCGGCAAAGGTTGCTCTTACCATAAATCCTCCTTAAAAGGGGTAAAAAAATCAAAAAAAAATAACGCCTAGACTCTTCTGTCTCGAAAATTTGTTACTTCAGGTTTTCCCTCAAGCTGTAGAGAAATGTCGCTTAGGCGAACCTGCAATATTCTATCGGCGTTTTCCTTGGAATTTATAAAACGATTTAGATTTTTTTCCAGAGCTTCGATCTTCTCTGCCCATTCTTCCCTCTCTTCCTCCGGAATCTCTTTTAAGAGGGCGGAAAGAGAAGTGGGAGCAAGCCCAAGCTCCTTTTGTAATTTCTCTCGTTTTTTTTCTAATCCCTTGAAACGAAGCAAAGTGGGCTGGGCCTCTGTCACCAGGGCATTGATTTCCTCCTGTGCATCTTTGGATGCGGCAATACTTAAGGAGTCTTCAAAGTCACAAAGAGCAGAGACCAAAAGGGAAAGCTCCGAAATAACGGGAAGGAGTTCTTTCCACTTTTTATTATTTTCAATGGTCATCTTCTTTCTCCATTAATCCTTATAGCCTAAAATCTTCTCGGCAATACGCTGTGCATTCGGACGATAAGTACCGGACTGCACCTGCTGATGAAGTTCAGCAACTCTCTTGTCGGAAGCATTTACCTTTAAGGAATCTGCAGTAGCCTTGGATAAAGCGGCTACGAAGCTTCTGTCATCGATTGCCTTTCCCTTGGAAATAGACACGGTATCCTTGTCAACTTTTTGAATCGATTCTGTCTGCTCTGCGGGTTTGTTTACTAAGGACGCCTGACGTGTTTGATAGTCTACTCTAGTGTTTAAATCAGGTCTAATAGAAAAATTCATTTTGTCCTCCTATCGGCGTTCTCTTATGAGAGTCATCGCCTTTCATCATTCCGTTTCCGTCTCTTTGCCTTCCGCTTGAAAGCTTCTTGCATGGGGGAAACACTTGGGGTATACTCCAAAACATAAATTTAAAATTTATTGGAAATACCTTTCTTCCCCTACTATATCGACGATAAAAGTGTCGATATAAGTACTATACAGTTAAAATGTGAATTTTTTATAATTTTTTTCACGACAGGAACAATTTTACACTTTTGGAGGAAAAATGGCAAATATTTTACAAGTGGGATCTACTCCGGTTACCCCGGATACTTCAATACAGCATGGCAGGGTCACACCGGACTTGTCCGTTAAGAACCCCGTCAATCCCAATGCCGTCAATCGTGCAGACGGACAGGACACCGGACAGGCGGGAAGCTCTACGGCGGAAGGACATTTTTCCGGAGTTGACTTTGAAGGGAATTATGCCGCCTTTATCCGGACACTTTCCGAAACGGGAAATCTTCCTAAGGAAATGGAAACCGTTCTCTTCGGAGATGCCGCTATAGCCTTAAGTCAGAACAAGGGAGAAATCGGAGAAAGCATCAATGAACTTTTTTCCGCCCTGGAAATGGAAAGCCCGGAGGACTTGAAGGCCTTTTTGCAAAATCAACAACAGTCTCAAATTAAATTTTCGGGAAATCTCTTTAATAACCTGAGAGGGATGCTTAAAGAAAATATTTCTCCTTCCTTAAAGAATGCGATTTTCCGTTTTGCAAAAAGTTATAACGATTACAGCTCCTCCCCTCATTTTCTGGAGCAGTTAAAAACCATTTCGGAAGATATCGATAAATTATTACTGCCCTCTTTCCAGGGAGAGTTTGAGGATCTCCTCTCTCAAATGAATTTTGAGGAGAAAATGGGGCAGACGGAGGGAAACACTTCCTTAATTAATAAGCAGATTATTCCCTTCCTTTCCAATTATATTTCCAGAACCCATGATTACGGGGCAGTGCGAAATGCTGTAGTCCTTTTTATTCTCTATGCCGTAAAGTACGAAAACGGGTCGGAAGAGTCTCTTGTGAAAGAAAAGGAAGCCTTGATGAACAATCCGGATTTTCGCCTTCTGTTTAAGGGGGATCCGGAGGAAGCTTTTCAGGACAGCTTGCAGAACCTGGACAGGAAGTCACAAAATACTTTTCCGAAGCTTTTCAACCAATTTCTTCAGGCCGGTGCGGAGGGAAAGGCGGGAACGGAACATATTTCCCACTTCCAGGATGTGTTGAAAGGCCTTTTGGTAAATGAAAGCGTCTATATGCCGTTGCAGCACCTTGTCCTTCCTTTCCGTTATGAAGGAAAAGATGTGATGAGTGAGATGTGGGTAGAGCAGGAAGCGGAGGATTCCTCCGGCGGCAAGCTGACGAAGATGTTGTTGAAATTCTCCATTCCGAGTGTCGGTAACTTTGAAATGATTTCCGGAATAGCCAATATGCGTGTAGACATGAACCTGTATATGCCGGAAGATTTGATGGAGAAGCAGAAGGATGTGGAAGGAGTAGTTTCTACGATTTTACGTAGAAACGGGCTTTCCGTGGCGAATATCGGCATTTACAAAAAAACCAGAGATTTTCGGGTACAAGAGGTATTTCCGGAGATTAAAGAAGCGGAAAAAGGATTAAATGTAAGAATTTAGTCAAGTTTTCACTTCTATAAAGCTAAGAACTTGTCGATAAAGGAATAGAGTTCTTCAGAACAAAGGAGATAAGGTGACAGATTTTACCAGACTTATGGAGAAGAAGGCGGCTGCCTTAAAATATGACAGCGAGAAAAACGGTGCTCCGGTCATTGTTGCTGCAGGAATGGGCGAAATGGCGGAACGGATTACGGAAACGGCTATGAAGTCGGGAGTACCGGTCTATGAAGACGACAGTCTGGCGTCTCTGCTTACGCAGATGAAGCTGGGAGCGGAGATTCCCGAGGAACTTTTTCAGGCAATTGTAGAAATTTATATTTACTTTCTGGGCTTTACCGGAGATCCGGAAAAAGACAAGGAGGAAAGAGAAAAGAGGAGAGAAGAAAGAAAAAACGCACTCTCTTCTTAATAAAGTAGCCGTTTTTTACGGCCGGAAGAGGATGGAAATGAAGAGGATGCGGAATCATAATACAGGGATGGCTAAAAGAGAAGAAAGAATTACTTTACCGGGAAATAGCGGCAAGGGAGGATCTCTTTTGCATCTCCTTTGGAAAAGGCAGGTGTTTTTACTACTGTGCCTTTTTTTCGTGCTGCTTTTCAGAGAAAAGGTTTTTGCCGGAACCTCTCCGATTAAAAATATACGAATCAATATTAATTCCAAACTGGAAACAGGAGATTCCCCCGGGGATATTAAGCTCACGGTGGAAGAGACGGCCAAGCATGAGGTCGGCGTCGGCGCAAAGAGCAGTCTTTTTACGGTAAGTTCCGCGGAGTGGGGAGGAAGACAGGTCCCCTTTGTCTCTGTTGGAGATGAACTGCAGATGGTGCTCACCTTAACGCCGGTAGACGTAACGGAATATTTCTTTTTGGGAGCGTATCAGGCAAGCAGCTTTCATATCGAGGGAGGATACTATGTCTCCTCGAAAAGAGAAGGAGATGACCTGGTTCTTACCGTAAAGGTGCGTGCGGTACAGGGAAGCTATGATGCTCCCTCTTCCGTGGACTGGAATGAAAGAACCCTCGGGATGGCTTTCTGGAATCCCGGAAAGGTGGATTCGGGTTTCTATCATGTGCAACTTTTTCGAAATGGCAGTCGAATCTATGAAATCGAAAGAGTGGCGGGAAATCAGTATAATTTTTATCCTTATATGACCAGACCCGGTCGTTATCAGTTAAAAGTCAAAACTTTGATCAAGAATGATGCGGAGAAAAAATATGCCAGAAACAGCGGCTATACCGAGTCCTCGGAACTGCAAATCGATGATCGGGATGTTTCAGACGGAAAAGGCAGGCTGGGAGACAAGGTTGTAGGCGGAACGGAGAAAAAAATCGGTTGGAATCAGGAAGGGAATACCTATATTTATCGTAAGCCGAGCGGAGAATTCCTGACAGGCTGGGGACTGATTGACGGCTACTGGTATTATTTTCTGCCGGATGGAAAGATGGTAAAGGGTTGGCAGAAGATTGACAACAAGTGGTTCTTCTTTAACTTAAACGGTTCCATGGCCGTGGGCTGGATTAAGGACAACGGGCAGTGGTATTATCTCGTGCCGGATACAGAGGCGGGAAACGGTTTGATAGCCGGAGAACTGCTCCCTGCAGGATGGCATGTCATCGGCGGAAGGTACTACTACATCGATCCGGACGGAAAGATGCACAAGGGCTGGGTCTTTGATCAGGGAAAATGGTATTACCTAAATGAGTTGGAAAATAGCCTGGAGGGCGTTATGTTTTCCGGGTTTGTGGTACGAAATGAAAAGACCTACTACTTGAATAAAAATGGAGCCATGGAGACCGGCTGGCTCAGTATAGACGGAAATTGGTACTATTTTCAGGAGGATAGCGGAGAAATGTTGAAGAACACGACGGTGGACGGCTTCCCTCTGAATGCGGACGGCATATTGGATCAAAATACTTTTACAAGATAAATTAGGGAGGAAGAGTGATGAAAAAGCAATGGCAAATGCAGGTGCATCCCGTGGACGGGAAAGAAATGCGGCAGGAAAAAAGAGAGCTTAGGGTTTTGGAACTGGCAGAAAGATCCATTTTATTTCTGCTTCTCCTTTGGATTTTTGTTTTTTCTCTTTCAGAAAGAGCAAGAGCGGCAGAGTCTTCCGTCATCGAATCCGTGGATATAAGCTTCCAAAGTGATTTTGGAGGACAGGAGGAAATCCAGTCACCGAATATCACCGTCCAGCAGAACGATGTGGAAATTGCGGATATTCATTATATAAAGAGTTATGACGCCTGGGTGCCCGGACAGAAGCTCAGAGTGGAAATCCTTTTAAAGGCAAAGGACGGAAAGGTTTTTGCGCGGAGTTTAAATCGGGACAAGGTGAAGGTAAACGGTGCAAATTATGTGGAAGCCGGTGAGCGAAAGGGGAACCAACTCATGGTGAAAGCGGACTTTATTCCGAAAATGGCTTTGGGAAACGTCCAGTATGCAGCATGGAATGCAGCGCATACCATGGGAATTTGGCAAAAGGTGCGCTTTGCCCCATCCTATACCGTGACGCTCTATGGAGACAACCAGCTGGTGAAGGAATATACCGGGGTCAAGACGACTTATGTGGACTTTGCACAGGATATGAAAGACTTATCCAAAGTCTATTATTATGAGGTAAAGGCTGCTCCTTTTACGGAGGAAGAGAAAAAATACTTTAAGGAAGGGCAGTTTGTCACCGCAACAACGGATGAGGTGGAGGAACCGAAAGGGGATAAACCTGCCGATTTGGATGAAGAAGACAATATAGAAGCCTACATCGCGGCAGGAAACGGAGTACTGCCCAATGCCTGGCGCTATGTGGGAAGACACTGGTACTTTATTGATGCACAGGGAAAGGTGAAGAAGGGCTGGCTCGAAAGAGGCGGAGAATGGTTCTTTTTGAATAACAGAAGCGGAGTCATGGAGACCGGACTGGTGGAAACCTCTACCGGCAAGTTTGCTTATTTCAAGCAGGACGGTACGATGATCAGCAATACCTGGTTACAGACCGGGCCGGATGTTTGGTACTATTTTGGTCTCGACGGCTATATGTATTACGGCTGGTGGAAGAATTCTGACGGAAACTGGTTTTATCTAAATCAAAGTTTAGGCGGAAAAATGCAGATTGGATGGTTGAAGTGGAATGAAAAATGGTATTATATGGATAAAAACGGCGTGATGCAAACCGGCTTCCGGGTCATCAACGGAAAGACCTACTATTTTAATGAATCGGGAGAAATGTTGACGAATACCACGGTCCAGGGAAAAAGACTTGGAGCGGACGGTGCGGCGGCATAAGAAAAAGAGAAGCGGAAGGCAGGCCTTCCGCTTATTTTTTTTATAGAGCTTGTCGATAGACTACTGTTTAGTATGATTTTTTATAGAAAAAGGGGTTTTTACAGCATGGCAAATGCAGTTTCCATACAGAACGGAATCCAGGGAGTCCTTAGCGGCGTTCGAAATAATGCCTTACAGACAACGACGCAGGGTGCATCCGGAACAAGCTTTCAGAATGTGCTGACCTCGGTAGCACAGGGAGCAAGAAAAACGGCGGCCCTTCCCAAGGGTGCAGCGCAATATGAAGCTATTTTTGATGAGGCGAGCAGGACCTACGGTGTGTCAAAGTCGCTTCTTCTTGCCGTAGCAAAACAGGAGTCCAACTTTAATGCAAATTCCGTTTCTCATGCCGGAGCACAGGGAATCATGCAGCTCATGCCCGGAACGGCCAAAACGCTGGGCGTAAAAAATGCCTTTGATCCTTACGAAAATATTATGGGAGGAGCCAAGCTCCTTCGGGACAATATCAAGAGCTTCGGATCGGTACCGCTTGCACTGGCAGCATACAATGCCGGTCCCGGAGCGGTGAAAAAGTACGGCGGGGTTCCACCTTACAAGGAGACACAGGACTATGTGAAGAAAATCATGGCGGATCTGGGAGACAGTGCCAACCGGGTGCAGAGCCATTTTGCCTATAAGGGTGAAAGCACAAGTTCTTCCGGAAGTACTGTGGGAGCTGCTACAACGGCCTTGGGATTGAATAGCGGTGATTTTGGAATTTCCGCAAATTCTTCATTACTTTCCATACTCGGCGGAGCAGGCGGCAATTCTCTTCTTCTTTCGGGCTTAATGCAATCTTTGCTCACAGGCGGCATTGCAAAGGGACAGGCAAGAGAAGCGGCAGCGGGAGATGGAGACCCTTCCACGGTGACAATCGATAAGCAAAGTTTTCAAAGCCTGCTTTCTCTTTTGCAGATGCAGATGATGATGCCTTCCCGTATCGGTGAAATCGGGGAATAAGCAGAAAGAACGGGATACTTAAGACTTTTTGGATAGAGCAAAGAGGAAGAGAGGAACGAAACAACTCGGATTGAATGAAGGAGCAGGAGATGGTTTTACGAGATTGTAAAAAAGGCATGGTGCATTGGCCGGAAGGCGATAGGAATATTCCCGTGCTGGTGGAAAAAAACGGGGATGAAATTCTTCTTTACTTTAAAGGCTATAAGTTTCAGGATACTCGATTTGTATCGGAGATTGATTTTTATGATTTACAAAAGGGCATGATTGTAACCTTGGCCGAAGTGGTTATGCGAAAAAATCCGGCTTTTCCGGAAAGCCCTTACCCCTGGATCGGGGTGTGCGACATCCGGGAGGTGCTTCGCATCGTACAAAGGCAGAATGATGTACGAGTGTCGGTGGCAATGGAACTTCCCTTTGTGAAAGAGAAGGAAAAAGACGATGAGGAGGAGTTGCACTTCTTCGGCATTATCAGAAATTTAAGCGCGGGCGGCATTTTCATGGAAACGAATGTGCCCTTGAAGGAAGACGATATTGTACGCTTTCACTACCGTTTTGACAAGATGGATAGAGAACTGAAGCTGGTGGTGGTTTGGATTAAAGCGGGTGAAAATGGAAGATACGGTTATGGTTTGCGTTTCCTTCGAATGAGCTTGGGGGAAGAATCGGAAGTCAGAAATCATGTATTCCGTTTAATATTTAAGAACAATAAAAAGATTTAGAGGAAAATAAGGATGAAAGCGAAGGAACGCGAGTTGAACAAGAAAGCGTGGAAGGATAGGAGGTTCTTCCATGTTTTTTCCGTTGCTTTAGCTTCATTTTGGAAGAGATAAGAAAGGGAAAGAATCAGCATGAAAATATCACAAGCCATGATCGTGAAGAACGAAGAAAAGAATATCGTACAGGCGCTTTCCTGGGGTAAAGGCGTTGTGTCGGAGCAAATTGTGGTGGACACGGGAAGTACCGATCGAACCGTGGAGATTGCGAAGAGTATGGGTGCGAAAGTCTATTTTTTCCCCTGGGAGGATGACTTTTCCAAGGCAAGGAATTTTGCAATCAGTAAATGCAAGTATCCCTGGATTGCCATGCTGGATGCCGATGAATATTTTCCGGAAGAGGATGCGAAGAAAATCAAGTATTATATCGGTCTGATTGATGATAATCCGAAAGTACACGGCATTTTAACAGCCATTGCGAATCTCGGAGAGAACGGACAGGTGGAATCCGTGGACAATACCATCCGTCTTTTCCGGAATCGAAAGGACATTTTTTATCGCCGGGCCATTCATGAACAGCTGACCCTTGCAGGGGGAGAGGACTTTTTCTCCGCAAATTGCAACAAAGACCTTACCGTGATTCATACCGGTTATCAATCCGCTGTTTTCACGGAAAAGATTCAATCCAATCGCAATCTGAACATTTTGAAGAAAGAACTGGAGAAAAATCCGGAAGACTTTGAAATGCATATTTACACGGGAATAGAATATTCTCTTCGGAAAATGTGGAAAGAAGCTTTGGAGCATTATCGAAAAGTTTATCCGAATATGCCTAAAGATTATGAAAACTATAAGATTATTTTGTCCATGGGCATGGCGGAGCATCTGAATGCCTTACATCAGTGGAGTGTGGAAGACAAGAGCAAGATGGAGGAGCTGACCCAAGAAGCGGAAGAACTTGTGGATTTGGGGAGAAAAATCATTCCGGAAGATGCGGATTATCTCTATCAGCTCAGCATTATGCATTACTTAAATCATCGATACGATAAGGTTATTCCGCTTCTTCTGGAAGCGCTCAAGAAGACGGAGGATGTCGGAGAAGGTACGGTTTCGCAAAGATTTCTGGCCGGCATTATCTCCGCTTACGGGATGCTCGCGGATTCTTATATGAATACGGGGAACTATAGGGAAGCGGTACATTATGCGACGGTTGTCTTAAAGGAAAAACCGCAGGAGGTGGAGATTTTAAGGATTCTGCTCTTTACCTTCTATTTGTCCCATACCCCGTGGGAAGAGGTAAGACAATTTTTACAGCCGATGTACGGAGAAGCGATGTCCTCCGTGGAGGCTCTTGCCAATAAACTGGGGTATGACACGGCATCTTCACAGGAATCCCGATAGAGTAAAAAGGTGATTTGAGAGGAAACAGGTCTATGAAGAGATTAAAGAAAGAATTTTTCTATGATGAAATAAGAGACGGCTTTTATATACCGGGACTGATTAAAAGAGCCTGGGGAGCGCAGCTCATCGTTTTATCCGAAATTGACAGAATCTGTAAAAAATATGATATTGCGTATTTCCTCTACGGAGGAACCTTACTGGGGGCTGTTCGAGACGGACAATGCATTCCCTGGGACGATGACCTGGATATTTGCATGTTGCGCGATGATTTTTTTAAATTTGCCGAGGTGGTTAAGAAAGAGTTGCCGGAGGAGCTGACGTTTAATTCTCTGGTCAACAACCAGGATTCTGCGGAACTGGTTGCGGCTGTGGGAACGGCGATTGTAGAGATTCGTCCGGAAATTCGGGAAAAATACTATGAATTTCTTTATCCGGTTTCCGTGGATATTTTTCCGTTGGACGATCTGGCAAAGGATCCAGAGGATGAGGAATACCGAAAGGATGTCCTTCGTCTGCTCTTTGTCATGCTGATTTTTATTGAACAAAAAAAGAAAATACAGCGGAGTTTAAAAAAGAAATAAAGGAGCTGGAAAAGCTTCTGCAGATTCAATTTGACAGGACAAAGTCCTTAAAAACGCAAATTTATGCTCTTTTTGATAAAATCAGTCAGGAATTTAACGGAGAAGGCGGCCGGTTGGTGAGCTATCTTCCCGACCAATTGAAGGATGAGAAGAATTATTACTTGAAAACAATCATGCAGCCGGGGAAGACGCTTTCTTTCTGCGGGACGAAGCTGCCTGTTCCGGGAGACTGCGATGCCGTTTTGCAGGGGATATACGGAGACTACCATAAGAAGGTCAAGGCCGGAGGCGACCATGGATATCCGTATTTCAAAAAAAATGAGAAGCTTTTAAAAGAGACCTTTAAAGAGAACTGGCTTCAGGATTACGCTTTTAAGGAAAAAGATCTGGAAAGACCGGAGGTGTACAGTTTCAGAGATATCGTATTAAAAACGGCGGAGTATTTTATTGCCTCGCAAAAGAAGAGCTTTGAAGCCTTTGTTCGAGGGGATTTTTCCATGGTTCTGGCGCTCCTTTCCAAAGCACAGGAAGAGGCAATCACTTTGGGAAACACAATAGAACAGAAGAAGGGGACCGGAACAGAGTCGGTTTCCTATATTGAAGAATATTGTGAAGCCCTTTATCATGCATACCAATCGATAAGTGAATTACTGGCAATCGAAGAAAATCCGATGGAGAACTTATCCTCCGCTCTTCGCAAAGATTTGGAAAGAAAACTCAAGAAACCGGGATATTATCTTCGAAAATTACACTCCGCTTTGGAAAAAGAGTTTAAACGGCAGGTGGTTTTTTTGCCGCACAGCGCCAAACATTTTGACAGCTTAAGACCGCTGATAGACAGCTTACTGAAGGCGGAAGATGTGGAATGTACGATTATTCCGATTCCTTATTTCGACCGTTTGGGTCTTGGAGAATTTTCCGACATGCACTATGAAGGAGAAAATTTCCCGAAGGGTTATAACATGACGGATTACAGGAGCTATGATTTTGCGAAAGAACTTCCGGACTGCATCGTCATTAACTCTCCGTATGATGAATTTAACCATGTTTGGAGTGTGGATCCCTTCTTTTACAGTAGAGAAATGAAGAACTATACGAAAAGGCTGGTTTATATTCCCTGGTTTATTACGGATGAGATTGACCCGGAGGATAAAGAGGATGGAAAAGCTTTCAGCAATATGGAGTATTATGTGACAGTGCCCGGTGTTTTTCATGCCGATTTGACGATTGTGCAGTCAGAGCAAATGAGGAAAGCTTATCTTGAAAAGATAGCACAGTTTGCCGGGAGAGGAATCAGCAGGAAGATGAGCAAAAAAATATCCGGTGCGGGTTCTTGTCTTTTAGGAGAAAAAGAGGGACAGGGTACGATAGCACAATTTAGGCGATTTTTGTTTAAAAAATAGAAGGAAATAAAAATGAAATTACCCAGAGATTTTTTTTATGATGAAGTGCGGGACGGATTTTATATTCCCGGGATGGTTAAGAGAGCATGGGGCGCTGCACTGACCATCCTTTCCGAAATAGACCGGATCTGTAAAAAGCATGGAATTCAATATCATATCAGTGCCGGAACCCTACTGGGGGCTGTCCGCGAGGGAGCGTTCATTCCCTGGGATGATGATTTGGACATTATTATGCTCCGGGATGAATTTAACAAGTTTTGGAGTGTTGCCAAGGTGGAACTGCCGAAAGAATTAACGTTTACCTTTGATATAGGGCATATGGACCGCAGCGGTTATCTTGCGGCAGTGGGAATTTCGGAAATGTATTTCCGTCCCGAGATTCTCAGGAAGTATTGTGAATATCCTTATCCCGCAGCAATTGATGTATTCATTTTGGACGACTTGGCAAAGAATCCGGAAGATGAGGAGTTTAGAAAAGATGTTTTACACATACTCTATACGATGATTGGACTTGTTGAGTCGAATAAAGAAAAATCCCGAAGCTTTTTAAAAGAGCTGGAGAAGGTAGAAGAACTTCTGGAGATTCAGTTTGACCGAAACAGTCCCCTTGCGCCACAGCTCTATGACGTTTTTCACAGAGTTTGCCAGGAGTTTAACGGAACCGGAGATATGGTGGCTTTTTTAGCCTATCAGATGCATCATGAGAAGACTAAATTTCCCAAAGCGGCATTTCAGGGAAGCAAGCAGATTTTGTTTTGCAATCGGGAATTTCCGGCTCCGATAGATTATGATACCGTTCTGAAAGTGATTTACGGAGATTATAAAAAGCCTGTAAAAGCGGG
Organism: Oribacterium sp. oral taxon 108 str. F0425; assembly: GCF_000214455.1. NCBI lineage: Bacteria > Bacillati > Bacillota > Clostridia > Lachnospirales > Lachnospiraceae > Oribacterium > Oribacterium sp. oral taxon 108. The sequence goes on from NZ_AFIH01000001.1 coordinate 620,592, forward strand.
TGGAATTCACAATTATCCCTATTTCAGACAGTATGAAGAGAGGCTCCAAAAGCTCTTTGGAGAAAAGTGGGTATTCAGCTATCAGTTTAAGGAAGAGGATTTAGAGCGTCCGAATGTAGAGAACTTTAGAGAAATTCTCTTTAAAACAGTGGACTATTTCCTGGAAAGGCAGAAAAAGATCCTGGAAGCGTGCAAGAAGAAGGATTTTCTCTTTTTGCATACCGTTCTTCCCGCTTGTCAGGAAGAGGCGATTGCCCTGGGGAATGCCATTGAAGCCAAGAAGGGAGAGGGATGCGAATCGGTTTCTCTTTTGGAGCAATACTGTGAGTCCCTCTATCATGCTTATCAGGCCTTGGAAGAAGTATTGCACAGCGATGAAAAAGAAATCGACCGGGTGCTGTCCGAATCCGGAATGCAAGTGGAAAGAATGCTAAAGCAGTCGGGATCACATCTTAGAAAGTTACGACAGGCTCTGGAAGGAGAGTTTAAGAGACAGATTGTCTTTTTGCCGCACAGTGCCAAGCATTTTGACAGTCTTCGTCCTTTGATTGATGCTTTGTGTGCGGAAGATGACGTGGAGTGTAAGATTATTCCCATTCCGTACTTTGACAGACTGGGAGACGGAAACTTTTCGGAAATGCACTATGAAGGAAATGAATTTCCGGTAGGCTATGAGATTACGGATTACAGAACTTATGATTTTGCGACGGAACTTCCGGATTGCATCGTTTTGAATTCTCCCTATGATGAAGTGAATCCGGTTTGGAGTGTGGATTCCTTCTTTTATAGCAGAAAAATGAAAAACTATACGAGAAAATTGGTCTATATTCCTCCCTTTATTACGGACGAGATTAACCCGAAGGCGGAGGAGGATGGAAAGGCCTTTGGAAATATGGAATATTATGTGACGGTTCCGGGGGTTTTCCATGCCGACCTCACCATCGTGCAGTCGGAAGGGATGAAGAAAGCGTATCTGGCAAAAATTGCCCGTTTTGCAAAAGGCGGTGTAAGTAAGAAGATGCGGAAAAAGATTTCCGGAGCGGGATCCTGTCTCTTCGGTGAGAAGAAAGGACAGGGGACGAAGGAAGTTTTGGAGGAGTTCAAAAGTTTTTTGCAAAAATAGGAAAAACTTGAGGAATGAGAGATGCGAAAGAAGAAGAAAGAACAGATTATCTCCTTACTACAGTGCTATAGGGAAGCGCATTCTGCGATTCGAAAAGGAATAGAAGAAGGGAGGGGCGAGGAAGCCATCTCCCTTTTGGTGCTTTGTCAGGAAGGCATGGAAAAGATAGAGCGGGATACGGAACAAGAGCCTTGCGGAAAGACGGAAAGAGAAGCACTGTTTTCTTCTTACCAGGAGGCGCTTTATTCCTGCTACCTTTCTCTGATTAAGACGGAAGAGGAGAATGCGGAGCCTGGGACATCTTGCTTGGACAGGGCGGAAGCTTATTTTTCTAAAATCGAAGAGGAAATTGCCTCTATTCCGGTCAAGACCTTACATTTGTTTCTTCCGTATAAGGCATCCATGTGGGATAGTATGGAGTCGGTGTATTTTGCGGCGTTACAGGATTCTTCCTGTGAAGCGCTGGTGATGCCGATTACATATTATGAGAAAGAGGATGGAAAATTCGGAAAGCGAATCAATGAGAGGGCGGAGTTTCCAAGTGAGATCGAAACCATAGACGAGGGATTTTCCCTGGAAGAAGCACAGCCGGATGTCATTTACATTCACAATCCCTATGATGACAAAAACATTTTGACTTCCGTCGATCCGCGCTACTATTCCTTTCATTTAAAAGACTATACGGAAAATTTGGTTTATATTCCTTACTATACGACTATGGGAAAGGCGGGATTCGGCTCTTTATTTATGCCGGCCTATCGCTATGTGCATCACATTGTGGTGCAAAGTGAAGAGCACAAACAAAGACTTCCGAAAGAAGTGCAGGAGAAAGCGCGAATACTCGGCAGTCCGAAACTGGACAGAACTTTAGCCTACAGTCAGAATCCGCCGAAGATACCGGAAGACTGGAAGAGAATTGCCCGAGGAAGGAAGATTTATTATTATAATACCGTCATAGAAGAAATGTTGGGTCATCCCGAGTCTTTCTTACAGAAGATGGAAGAAGTTTTCAGCTTGTTCAAAGAGAATCCGAAATACTGTCTTTTATGGCGTCCGCATCCTTTATTGGAAAGCAGTTTTTTTTCGGTAGACACAGCATATAGGAAGCGTTTTCTGGAACTGAAGCTAAGATATCTCACAGAGGAGATCGGAATCTATGATTCTTCCGCAGAACCGGAAAGAGCTGTTGCGCTCTCTTCCGTTTATCTGGGAGATGAGACAAGCTCAATGGCGGCACTCTTCCTCGCAGGGGGAAAACCGCTCTTTATACTGGACAGTACGGTATCGGAAGAAAGAAGGCAGGAGGAGCGGAATCAGGGAGAAAGAAATCGGGAAAAGAGGCTTACAGCGTATTTTCTTAGGCTTTTCCGTAGGATGAAAAGGCAATCCTTTGCCCTGTCGGGGAAAAAGGAATCGGAGGAAGCGCTTGTCTACGAAGGAAGATTTTTATTAATGGGGCAGTTGGAAGGAGACAGACTCCGCATTCGAAAGCTTGCCTTATCGGAGTGGGGAATTCCGGAACAGGAAAGCATGTCTGTTTCAGCAAGGGAATATATGCCGGTTCCGGCAGATGAATACGGAGAGGCCTATTTTTATGAGGGCAGGTGGATCCTGACGCCGAGGGCAGGCAATCATTTTCTGATTCTGGAAAAAGGGAAAGAGCCGAAGAAGCTTCCGCTACCCGAAGGAGGGTGTAAACCCGATGCCTTTAGCGGGAGCTATCGAGGTGGGGAATATCTCTTCTGTAAGGCGGAGAATTATCCCTTCGACATTCGATTTTCGCTTAAAACGCACGGAATTAAGGAATTAAAAGAAGGAATTCTTCATGAGGAGGAAGGTAGAGAAGTTTTCCTCGAAAAAGGAGAAGAGATAGAGCATGTAGAATTCCTGTTTCCGGCGGAGGAACTGATTTCCGGATTTCTGCCCTGGCGGAGTTTTTCCTACGGTTTACAGGAAACTGCATTGTACAGTCTTTCGGATTATTTGGAGGAAAGACCGCTTCTCTATGCTTTTGATGAGGATGATTCGAAGAGAAAATTGGAGGAGCTTTCGGTTCACGTCGGTTCTTCCGGGAAGGCAATCTATGCATTTTTCCAAGCCATGCTTAACGGAAAAGAGGAATAGTCGATTTTGTATTGGAAAAGAGGATAATAAAGAAGAATGATGGAGTTAAAAAGAGAGTTTTTTTATGAGGAAGTGCAAGACGGTTTCTATGTTCCTTCCATAATGAAAAGAGCCTGGGGAGCGGGGCTCACCATTCTGTCCGAAATCGACAGAATTTGCAGAAAATACGAAATTCCCTATTATGCCGGCTACGGGACTTTACTGGGGGCTGTGCGCTCCTCATCCTTTATTCCTTGGGATGACGATATCGATCTTATGATGTTGCGCTCCGACTATAATCGCTTTCTGTCCGTAGCGGAAAAGGAACTTCCGGAAGAGCTTGCCCTGGCTTCTTTAGAAACGAATCCGGATTTTTGGGGGATGAATCCGCATGTTTGCTCCGCGGTACTCTGTTTCCATCCGAAACTGTCTTCCAAGTACCGGGAATTTCCCTACCATGCCTTTGTGGATATTTTTCCCCTTGATGAACTGGCTGAGGATCCGGAAGAAGAAAGACAGAGAGAAAATAAAGTGCATCTGCTTTTTCAAATGATGAAAAAGGTAGAGGGGAGAGAAGGGGAGCCGGAAAAATGGGAAGAGGAGTTAAAGGAGATAGAGAAATTCTTTTCCGTACGGCTTGACCGGAGCCAATCCATCCTTACCCAGCTAATCGGAGTCATGGACCGGGTGGTCTATCAGGAGTTCAATGGGCGGGGAGGAAGTACACTGACTTTTATGCCTTTATATATGATGCGAAAGGACCGGTATCCGCGAGAAGTTTTTGAGAAGAGAGAATGGGTTCCCTTCTGCAATATTTCTTTACCGATTCCCGCGGGTTATGACAGGCTTTTGCAGTGTACATACGGGAATTACCATAAGAAGGTGAAGGCAGGCGGAGAGCACGATTATCCTTATTTTAAAGAGAGAGAGCGGGAACTCGCGGAGATGCTCGGAAAAGAGCGCTTCTTTAACTATGCGTTTAAGAAGGAGGACCTGGAAAGACCGAAGGTTCAAAGCTTTCGAAATCTAACTTTTCTTACGGCAGACTACCTTCTGGAGAAAAGTAAATCTTTAGTGGAGCAGATTCAAAGAGGCAATACCTCTCTCGCACTTTCCGAGCTCCCGCTTTTGCAGGAGACGGCAATCTCTCTCGGAACAGCCATAGAGCAGAAGAAGGGGAAGGAAAAAGAATCGGTTTCTATCTTGGAAAGGTATTGCGAGGCCTTGTATGAGGCTTATCTTAGTTTGCAGGAAGGACTTTCCGGAGATGTATCGGGAGAGCTTGTAGCGGAACAGCTTGCAACGGAACAGTTGATAAAAGCGGGGAACTGCCTTAAGGACTTAAAAGAGGTGCTGGAGCGCGATTGCAAGAGACAGGTCGTCTTTCTTCCGCATAGCGCAAAGCATTTTGCAAGCCTTCGCCCGCTCATCGATGCGTTACAGGAAAGGGAAGACACGGAAGTGAAGCTGATGCCGATTCCCTACTTTGATCGTTTGGGAGACGGAAGTCTCTCGGAAATGCACTATGAAGGGGAGGATTTTCCGAAAGAATATCCGATTACGGATTATAGAAGTTATAATTTTGCGGCGGAACTGCCGGACTGCATCGTCACAAATTCTCCCTATGATGCCTTTAATCCGGTTTGGAGTGTGGATCCTTTTTTCTATAGTGATAAATTAAAGCAATATACGAATAAATTGGTCTATATCCCCGACTTTGTGACGGACGAAATTGACCCGCAGCTGGAAGAAGACGGGAAAGCCTTCTACAATATGCGCTACTATGTGACGGTCCCCGGAGTATTCCATGCGGATTACACGATTGTACAGTCGGAAGCAATGCGAAAAGCGTATCTCGAAAAGATTTCTCGATTTTTGGAAGAGGAAGAAGACTTGGAAGAGAAAGCGGGAAACAAGGGTAGGCTGCAAAGAAAAGAAGCCTGCCTTAAGGAAAGAAGCATAGACGAGCTGATGCAAATGATGCAGAAGAAGATTCTCGGTGCCGGTTCTTGTCTTCTTGGAGAGAAAGAGGGGCAGGGAACGAAGGAAGTGGTAGAAGCATTTCGAAAGATATGGGAAGAGCTGTGATAGCCCCATCAGAAGAGTGGAAATGGTGAAAAGAGGAGGCACTACGATGCAATGGGAAAAGGATTTCTTTTATGATGAAGTGCGAGGCGGTTTCTATATTCCCGGCATGATGAAGAGAGCATGGGGCGCAGAGCTGAGTGTCTTAAAGGAAATCGATAAAATATGCAGAAAGCATCGGATTCCCTATTTCTTAAGCTCCGGAACTCTTCTTGGGGCGGTCCGGGAGGGAGGACAGTTCATTCCCTGGGATGATGATGTGGATATTGAGATGTTTCGGAAGGACTACATGAAATTTTTACGCGTTGCGAAAGAGGAGCTTCCGGAAGAGCTCTATATTAGGGCCATAGAAGTGAATATAGAAACGGCCAGTTTTGTGCCGAAGGTGGGACTTAGAGAGGATGTGATGTCTCTTCCTACGCTTGAAAAGTACTGCTTTTTTCCCTATAAGGTGGAGATTGATATTTTCTTGTTGGATGAACTTTCCGATAAAGAAGAGGAGGAACTATACAGGGAAGAAGTTCTAACTATGCTTTACAGTTTGAATGACATGGTATTTGAAGGGACAAGCAGGGAGGATGTAGAGCTGCTCCTGGAAAAAATAGAAGAGGCTCTCCATTTTCATTTTGACAGAAACCTATCTTTGAACCTTCAAATCAAAAGCTTGATTAATCGGTTTTTCCAGGAGTTTAATGAAACAGAAGGGCATAATATAGCGATTTTTCCTTATTATCATCTACTCGGGAATTGTCGCTTTCCAAGGAAAGCCTATGAAAACACGATATTGCTTCCCTTTTGCGGAATGCGCTTTCCGGCAGCGGAAGGGTATGAAATGCGACTTGATTCCGAGTATGGAGACTGGCATAAAAAGAGTAAGTCAGGAGAGGACCATAATTATCCGTGTTACAAAGAGTCCGAGGAACATGTTTCCCGTATCCTGCCAGCCAAGGCGTTTCCGAGATATTCCTTTCAGAAAGAGAGTATGGAACGAAACCTCGTCCGGAGCCTTAGGAAACAGTACTTGGGGATTCTTGACGGTTTCTTTTTGGAGGAGAGGAGAGGAACAGAACTGCTCCAAAAAGGGGAATATGCCGCCTATCAATCCCTTCTTGCAGCGTTACAGGAAGGGGCAATCGCTTTCGGAGAACTGCTCGGGGAAAAGATAGGGAAGGATGCGGAATCCATTTCTTTATTGGAATCCTATTGCGAGATGCTATATCAAAGGTATCAGAACGCATCGTCTCCGGAAGAAAAGAAGAAAGAGATAATGCAGGAGGAAGAGACCGTTTCTCTTCTCAAGGCATTAAAAGAGAGGGTTGGGAAAGAGCTGAAAGTACAGGCGGTCTTTCTTCTTCATAGGGCAAAAGACTTTGCCGGTCTTCGTCCGTTGGTCGATGCACTGCGGAAGGAAAATGTGGATTGTAAGATTATCCCGATTCCCTATTATGATAAGGCTGTAAATGGAGCATTCAGGGAAGTGCATTATGAAGGCGGGGAATTCCCAAAGGAATACGCCATTACGGATTATAAAAGCTATGATTTTGAGAAGGAACTTCCGGACTGCATCGTGATGAATTCTCCCTATGACGAATATAATCCCGTTTTTTCCATAGAGTCTGCATTTTACAGCAGAAATCTGAAACGATTTACGGGAAAATTGATTTATATTCCCTGGTTTGTGACGGATGAAATTGATCCGGAGAATCCGGAAGACGGAAAAGCCTTCTACAATATGCGCTACTATGTGACTGTTCCCGGGGTATTCCATGCGGATTACACCATAGTGCAGTCGGAAGGAATGAAAAAGGCCTATCTTGTAAAAATCCTTCAATTTTTGGAGGAAGAAGAAAAACTGCATGGAACGTTAGGAATAGAAGGGGCGGATGAATCCGGGAAAAAGAGTATAGATGAAGTATTGGTTATAATGTTGAAGAAGATTCTCGGCGCAGGCTCCTGTCTCCTTGGAGAGAAAGAGGGGCAGGGAACAAAGGAAGTAGTTTCATGCTTTTTGCGGCTCCTTTCCCAATAAGCAGGAAGTAAGAAAAAGAATAGAGTGATACTGAAGGAAGGGAATTATTTATGAACTTGGCAGCAGATTTTTTTATGATGAAGTGCGGGACGGATTCTATATCCCCGGCATGATGAAGAGAGCATGGGGCGCAGAGATGCGCATTCTCTTTGAAATTGACAGAATCTGTAAAAAATATGATATTCCCTATTTTATTAGTGAAGGAACCTTACTGGGCGCAGTTCGAGAGGGAAACTTTATTCCATGGGATGATGATATTGATATCGTTATGCTTCGGGATTCCTTCTCTCAATTTTCCAAAGTCGTAGAAGATGAGTTGCCGGAAGGCTTAAAGTTTTCCTTTGGAAGAGACGGTTTGCAAAATACAAGTATTTATGCAGGAATTGGCATTTTTGAGATGAAATTTCGAAAAGAAATTTTACATGAGTTTTGTGAGTTTCCCTATCCTGCAATAGTTGATATTTTTGTGCAGGATGATCTTGCGAAAGATGCAGAGCTGGAAAATGCTCGGCATGAAATTTTGAAAATGCTATGCGTCATGATACAGAATTTGGAGCAGGGGAAAGAGGAGGAAAAGACAGCACAAAAAAAACTGAAGGCAATAGAAAAGCTTCTTCCTACTCATTTTACGAAAGAAGAAAAACTGCTTCCTCAGTTGTATCGTGTCTTTCATCAAATTTGCCAGAAATATAATGGAGAAGGAGAGGAGGTGGCTATCCTTCCCTACCAGTTGTTTCATCCGGAGGCAAAATACCCTAAGGCGGTTTTTCGGGGAACAGAAACACTCCTTTTTTGCGGAAATACATTTCCGGTACCGAAGGATTACGATATAGTATTGAAAGGGAGTTTTGGCGATTATCGAAAAGTTGTCAAAGCGGGTGGGGATCATGTTTATCCCTATTATAAAAAATATGAAAAGAAACTCCGCGCTATTCTAAAGGATAATTGGTTCTTTGACTATGTTTTTCAGGAGAAAGACCTGGAAAGACCGCGCGTAGAGAACTTCCGGGAAATCACTATGCAGTTTCTGGATTCTTTTGTGCTAGAGGAAGAGGAACTCGAGAAAACGTTTTCGGAAAGGAAATATGAGGCAGTTCTTTCCGCGCTTCCGTCTCTCCAGGAGCGTGCCGTAATGCTTGGAAACGCTATAGAGGAAAGGAAGGGTGAGGGGACGGAAAGTGTTCACTGCTTGGAAAGCTTCTGTGAAGCACTCTTTCAACTGCATTCTTCCTTAACGGCACTGCTTGTCTATAGGGACACCGCGGAAGGAAAAGAGAATGAGCTGGAAGAGAAGATAGAACAATCGGAAAAGAATCTAAAGCAATCTACCATTGTAGAAAATAGTAAAGAGCAGCTGGAAGGACTTAGAGCGCTTCTGCAGAACCTGCGTGCGTCTCTGGAAAAAGAAATCAAAAGACAGGTCGTTTTTCTTTCACACAGTGCAAAGCATTTTGCAAGTATTCGTCCACTCATCGATGCTTTGCGGGAGAGAGAAGATACGGAAGTGAAGCTGATGCCGATTCCCTACTTTGATCGACTGGGAGACGGCAGTCTCTCGGAGATGCACTATGAAGGGGAGAATTTCCCGAAAGAATACCCGATTACGGATTACAGAAGCTATAATTTTGCGGCGGAACTGCCGGACTGCATTGTCATGAATTTATCTTATGATGCCTTTAATTCGGTTTGGAGTGTGGATCCTTTTTTCTATAGCGATAAGTTAAAGCAATATACGAACAAATTAGTCTACATTCCCTGGTTTGTGACGGATGAAATTGACCCTCAAGCAGAAGAAGACGGAAAAGCCTTCTACAATATGCGCTACTATGTTACTGTCCCCGGAATATTCCACGCGGATTACACCATAGTGCAGTCGGAAGGAATGCGAAAAGCTTATCTCGAAAAGATTTCTCGATTTTTGGAAGGGAAAGAAGATTTGGAAGAGAAAGCAGGAAACACGAATAGAATACAAAAAGAAGAAGCTCTTCTTACCAGGAAAGAAGTCTTGGAGCAGATGGAGAAAAAGATTCTCGGTGCAGGCTCTTGCCTCCTTGGAGAGAAAGGGGGGCAGGGAACGAAGGAAGTGATTACAATAATGAAACAGATTCTTTTTGAAAAGGAATAGAGAATATATTCATTTTCAAGTCGGATTTGTCCCCAAAATTTGTATGGAGAAAACCCCGTAGGGGGAGAAAAAATGAGGACGGAAAGATATGCGAAAGAGAAAAAAAGAGCAGCTTCTCTCGTTACTACAGTCTTATGAGGAAGTGCATTCTACACTGCGAAGCTTTATTGCGGAGGGAAGAGAGAAAGAAGCGACCTCTCTTCTTGTGCTGTGCCAGGAGGGGATGGAGAAAATAGAAGGGGAAGTGCAGGCGAATTTGGCAGAGGCCGGTGGGCTTACGGAACTTTTTTTACAGTATCAGGAAGCCCTCTTTCATACTTATCAGGCACTCTCTACAGCAGAATCGGAAATGGATTTTTTGCAAAAGGCGGAATCCGTCTATTTTCAAATCAAGGATGTAATAGAGAGGACAGCAGTCCATAGTCTGATTCTATTCCTGCCCTATAAAGCTTCCATGTGGGACAGTATGGAGTCCATTTATCTTGCAGCAAGAAAGGATTCGTCATGCGAAGCGCTGGTTATGCCGATTAGTTATATTGAAAGAGCGGAAGGCGGCAGCTTCGGCGAAGCGCAGAATGAGAGGGAGAAATTTCCGGCACATATTCCGCTTATCACGGAAGACTTTTCGATAGAGGAGGAACGACCGGACCTGATCTATATCCATAATCCCTATGATGACGCCAATTTAGTCACTTCCGTGCATCCGCGTTACTATTCTTCCAATTTGAAGAAGTATACCGACAATTTGGTCTATGTCCCTTATTTTACAACTATGGGGATTCTTAGTCACGGGGCTGCTTTTCGTCCCGCATTTCAGAATGTAGACTATATTGTCGCGCAGAGTGAAGAACATAAAAAGAGTCTTCCCAAAGAGGTTGAGAAGAAATGTGTGATATTGGGAAGTCCGAAGTTTGATTCTATTTTATCCGCTGTAAATCATCCTCCGAAGATGCCGGAGGAATGGGAAAGCATTGCGAAGGGAAGGGACTTATACTACTATAATACCAGTTTAGTGGGAATGCTGGAAAATACGGAGGCATTTCTGGAAAAGATGGAAGAAGTCTTTAGTTTGTTTAAAGACCATCCGAAACACTGTCTATTATGGAGACCTCATCCTCTTCTGGAAAATACCTTTCTTACGATGAGAAAGGACTATCAGAGTCATTTTCTTTGTCTAAAGGAGAAATTTCTTAAGGAAGAAATTGGAATTTATGATAATTCCCCGGAACTGGAAAGGGCAGTCAGTCTATCTGAGCTTTATATAGGAGATGATGGAACCTCTTTAATTTCTTTGTTTTCCGTTGCGGAAAAACCGGTGATTATTTTGGATAATAATCTTCCGAGCAAGAGAAACGAGGAAAGTTATAAAACTCTATTGGAATATTTTCTTTTGAGAAAGGCAAGGGAGGAGAGGTGCTATGGAGAAGATGCCCTTGTTTATGAAGGCAGGTTTTTACTTGTCGGACAGTTGGAGGAGAAGAAACTTTCCATTAAGAAAATTGATCTTTCGGAATGGGGCATTTCTGAAGAAGAATCCGATAGAATTCCGGGGGATGAGTATGGAGAAGCCTATTTCGATCATGGACGTTGGATTTTGAGTCCGAAGGCAGGAAATCACTTCTTGATTTTAGAAAAAGGAAAGCCGAAACAAAGAATTTACCTTTCCGGATTTTCTTATAAGCCTGATGCTTTTTTTGAAAGTAATCGGGTGGAGGATTATATTTTCTGTAGGGCGGAGAACTATCCCAACGATATTCGCTTTTCTCTAAAAACGTTATGTATTGAAGAGTTGAAGGGGCAGAAAATAGAGGAAAGACAAGTCTATCATATTGCGGAGCATGTTTTGGAAAGCTGGGATATCCAATTCACCTTTCCTGTTGAAGAACTTTGCTCCGGATTTCTCCCCTGGAGAAGATTTTCTTATGGATTACGGGAAAACGAAGCGTATTGCCTGCAGGATTTTCTTTCGGATAAACCGCTTCCCCGTCCCTTTGACAAGGCATTTTCCCATAGTAAAATAAAGGACATTGCGGTAAATATCGGCACTGCCGGAGAGAAGATTCATGCCTATTTTCAGCGTATCGCGCTTCAGGATGAAAAAATAGGGAAATAGAGGAATAGGAGAGCATAGTATGAAAGCACTGATTTTAAATTCCGGGAAGGGAAGTCGCATGGGAGATTTAACGAAGAATCATCCCAAGTGTATGACGGAAATTGCCAGCATGGAGACTATCCTGAGCCGACAGCTTCGGCAGATTGAGGACTATGGCATAAAAGAGGTCGTGATTACGACAGGCCCCTTTGAGGACAAGCTGATTCACTATGTGGAGAGCCTTGGCCTTGATTTGGAATACAGTTTTGTGCGGAATCCTCTTTTTGCGGAAACAAATTATATCTATTCCATTTATCTGGCACGGGAAGTCCTGAAGGATACGGACCTGCTCTTAATGCACGGAGATCTCGTTGTGGAAAATGATGTTTTCTTCGATTTCATGGAGCAGGAAGGCTCCCTTATGGCGGGAAGCACCACAAAAGAGCTTCCGGAAAAGGACTTTAAGGCGGAAGTTTCGGACGGAAAAATCACGAAGGTGGGCGTTTATTGCTTTGAGCATGCCTTCAGTGCACAGCCGTTATATAAGCTTAAGAAGGAGGACTGGGGACTTTGGCTCTCCGCAATCTGCGCATTTTGTGAGAGAGAGGACGAGGGTGAGACGAATTGGAAGAAGCTGTATGCGGAAGAAGCCTTAAATACCGTGCTTTCTCAGTTTTCGCTTCGCCTCTATGATGCGGAAGAGAAGCTTTGTCAGGAGGTGGACAATCCGGAGGATTTGACGGTGGTTTCCCTCCTGCTTCGCGCCATTAAAAAGAAGACGGTTTATCTCAGCTTTTCAACGGATATCTTGCATAACGGTCATTTCACCCTGATAAAAAAGGCGAAGAGACTGGGAAGACTGATTGTGGGAGTCCTGAGTGATGAGGTGGTGTCCTCCTACAAGCGTTTTCCCCTACTGCCTTTCTCGGAGAGGAAGGCCATGTTTGAAAATATTGCCGGAGTGGACAGAGTGGTTGAGCAAAACAGTCTTTCCTACCGGGAAAACTTGGAAAAATATAAACCGGATTTTGTGGTGCATGGTGATGACTGGCAAACCGGATTTCAGAAACCGATTCGGGAAGAGGTTTGTAATATTCTGGCAAGCTACGGCGGGAAACTTGTAGAACTGCCGTATAACAATAATGAAAAATACCGAGACCTGGAAAAGCGGACCCGCGCGGATTTGGCGATGCCGGATTTTAGAAGAGGGCGTTTAAGAAAAGAACTGAAGGTAAAAGGCTTTGTCAATGCGATGGAAGCCCATGACGGCTTAACCGGGCTGATAGTGGAGAACACCAAGGTCTATAAGGATGGCGGGGCCCATCAGTTTGATGCGATGTGGATCAGTTCTCTTTGCGATTCTACGGCAAAAGGAAAACCGGATATAGAGCTTGTGGATATGAGCTCCCGTTTCAGAACCATTGAAGATATTACCGAGGTTACAACCAAACCCATTATCTTTGACGGAGATACGGGCGGCATCAAAGAGCATTTTGTCTACACGGTACGCAGCTTGGAGCGCCTTGGCGTTTCCATGGTCATTATCGAGGATAAGACGGGACTGAAGAAAAATTCCCTCTTCGGAACCGAAGTGGAGCAGACGCAGGATAGAATAGAGAGTTTTTCCGAAAAGATTCGTGCCGGAAAGAAGGCACAACGGACAAAAGAATTTATGATTTGTGCGAGAATCGAGAGCCTGATTCTGGAAAGAGGGATGGAGGACGCTCTGGAAAGAGCCTTTGCCTTTGTGAAGGCCGGGGCGGATGCTATTATGATTCACAGCAGGAAGAAAAGTCCGGAAGAAATTTTCACCTTCGTGGAGCGATTCCGAAAAGAGGATTCGGAGACCTACATTGTGGTAGTCCCGACCAGCTTTAACAGTGTAAAGGAAGAGGAGTTTAAGAAAAGGGGCGTGAATGTCGTGATTTATGCCAACCAACTTATGCGTGCCACCGTACCGGCCATTCAGAATGCTGCGGAGACCATTCTTCAAAATGAGAGAGCGGAAGAATGTGACAGTTTTCTCATGCCCTTTAAAGAGATTATCCGCTTGATTCCGGAAGAGGACTAAAAAGAAATCGGGATGATTTTTGCTTTTGAAGATTTTTTGTGGTAAATCGGAAAAAAACATATTTTCCCTTCCGATACTTTGCAGTAGAATATAGCAGAATTTTTATCTTTATAATCGATTGAAACGGCGAAGAAGATTTACAATCCAAGCTTTAAAAAGATAAAACGTAGGAGAGTAGGGGTAGATATGAGAAAGGATGTCATTGAGGCACAAATTGTCCTCGGAAAAGGGAATGTTAAAAGAGAACTGGGGGATTTTATTCGCAGAAATGCCTGGAAAAAGATTTTCCTTGTAGCGGGAAAATCCTTTTCCGGTCTGGCTATAGGAAAAGAATTTGCGGAGTTGGAACAGGAGCTGTCCCTCACTGTGGAGCGCTTTTCCGCTTTTTCGGTAAATCCCGAGTTCTCGGAGGCGGTAGCGGGCAGTAAAGTCTTTCGGAGTTTTTCACCCGATGTGATTTTTGCGGTGGGAGGCGGCTCAGCGATGGACACGGCAAAGGCGATAAAGCTTTTTTCTTCCTTGGAGGAAGAGGAGCTTCTTCTAAAACCCTGGAAGGATAACGGCATTCCTTTGCTCGCAATTCCGACTACGGCGGGAACCGGATCGGAATGTACCCCCTTTTCCGTTTTGTACAAGGGCGGGGAGAAGCTTTCGATAGAGGACGAAAGCATATACCCTCTGATTCGCGTAGAAGATGCAAGGAGCCTGGAATTCTTACCGCTTTATCAGAAGAAAGTGACCTTACTGGATGCCTTAAGTCATGCCATGGAATCGATTTGGTCCAGGGCGAGTGAGGGAGATAATCTCTATTACGGGAAGGAAGCGATAGACGGCATTCTTCGTCATGCCGATGCTTATCTGAAAAATGATCCCGGGTCTTGGGCTCCGATTTCCGATGCAGCAACACTTGCAGGAAAGGCGATTGCCATTACGAAAACGACGGGAGGGCATGCGCTTTCTTATAAACTGGGAAGTCTGTTTTCGCTTCCGCACGGCTTGGCTACAGCGATAGTAAATAAGGAGCTCTATCCCTTGCTTACGGAAAACGAAGAGAGGGTGCATGACCCGGAGAAACTTGTTTACCTGGCTCATTGCTTTGGGGTAAAGAGCACACAAGAAGGGGCGGAACGCTATAGAGCTTTTTTAGAGAAGGTGGATGTTCTGCCGAAGGATCAGGGATTTTATGTAGAGCGCTTGCGGGAGAAGTCTCCGGATGTGCAGTCTTTGGAAGAGGCGGTGGAGATTCTTGCGAAGTCCGTCAATTTGGAGCGGCTGCAGAATCACCCCATGAGTCTTTCAGAGGAGGAATTAAAACAGATTTACAGGCGAATTCTTATGTTGGAAGGGTAGAAGAGAAGAAGGATGAAAGTAGAAGAGTTTCTGGAACGGATTCCGTCGGATTTTTTTACCGGCGTGCCGGATTCCCAATTAAAGGCACTGTGTGACAGTCTGATGGAGCGCTACGGGATTTCCGAGCGGCATATTATTGCGGCAAATGAGGGGAATGCCGTGGGGCTTGCAGCAGGACATTTTCTGGCGACAAAAAAGGTGCCCACCGTATATATGCAAAACAGCGGGCAGGGAAATGCCATGAATCCCCTGGCTTCTCTTTGCGCTAAATCCGTGTATGCGATTCCCATGCTTCTCATCATCGGCTATCGCGGAGAACCGGGGGTAAAGGATGAGCCGCAACATGTTTTTCAAGGGGAGATTACCCTGTCCTTTTTGGATTTGATGCGGATTCCCTACTTTGTTTTGGGAAAAGAAAGCACAAAGGAAGAACTGGAGGAGGCCTGCAAGCGGTTTGAAGACGTTTTTGCGGAAGGAAGGCAGGCGGCTATTGTAGTTAAGAAGGGAGCCCTTACGAAGGAGAAGTCTTATCCCTATAGGAACTCCTATTCTTTCTGCAGAGAGGATGCCATTCGCTGTGTTCTTAGTTACAGCGGACAGAATCCGATTGTTTCCACAACGGGAAAGATCAGTCGGGAAGTCTATGAAATCAGAGATGCCGAAGGACAGGGGCACGGATTGGATTTTCTGACGGTGGGTTCTATGGGGCATGCCAGTTCGATTGCACTTGGGATTGCTTTGGAAAAGAAGGATAAGCGAATCTTCTGTTTGGACGGAGACGGTGCGGCACTCATGCATATGGGAGCCATGGCGACCATCGGTTCCGTAAGTCCGAAGAATTTTGTCCATATCCTCTTTAATAATGAAGCACATGAGACGGTAGGAGGGCAGCCCACCGTATCGAAGACAGTCCATTATCGAGAGCTTGCGAAGGCGGTAGGCTATCGGAAGGTTTATCTGGCAAAGGAGAAGGCCGCTTTGGAAAATGCCCTTTCCGAGAGCGGAAAGGAGACCGGCCCGATTTTTATTGAGGTCGCTTGCTCCGTCTTTTCCAGGGCGGACCTCGGAAGACCGAAGACCACCGCGATAGAGAATAAAGAAGCCTTTATGGAAGAGCTGTAAAAATTACTTTGTATCTTGTAAAACTACTTTGTATCTAATTAAACTGCTTTATACCTGATTATATAGCTGTAAAGATAGGGAAATTGCCGTGTGCAAACTCCTGTTTTTACAGCTAAAATTATTTTTTAAAAGTAATTTGAAAATTACTTATATAATTTAATTCCTTGGCGATAGTATATACTGAGAGAAGCTTTTATTAAGAGACAAAAAAGAAAAAACTTAAAATTTAATTTTTCTGTTGACATCTCTTTAATATATGCTATAATCCAAATTGTAAGTGAATTGGATGACTTACCGGACGGAGAAGCCGCTGAGTACTCACCACTTACCAACAGATTCTGACCGGATCTGTTTGAGCAAAATCGGGGAAACCCGATGACGCAAAGCTATAGGGCCTGTAACATGGCAGCCAGTTGCGATCTTCCCTGTAAGAAGATGTATAACAATCTATACAAGCTTTTTCATATGAAGATTCGGTTAGCTGGCAACTAGAAAGGGAATTCTAGCTGTCGGTTTTTTATTACTCGAAAAGAAAGTGTAGAGTATTTCTTTTCATCATATGGTGTCACCGCACAAACGGTTGGACATCGGCAAACCCGGGGAAATCCGGCGACGCAAAGCTATAGGGACTGTAAAATGTCAGCCAGCTGCAATCATGAATCCCCTGACCAGGGTGAAATGATTCTGCTCCTGACTCCCTCGTAAGAAGGAGTTATGTATGAAAAAGGTAGTAAAATTAGTTTTACTTACAGCATTATTTGCCACATTTTTTGCAATGACAGCTTTCGCTGCAAAAGGTGATGCTCAGGCAGCTTTCAACAAAGTGAATGAAATCAGAGTTGCTAACGGCTTAAACCCACTCACTTGGAACTACCAGGTTGAGAACGCTGCTAAAGTAAGAGCAAATGAAATCGTAAGCAGTTTTTCCCACACAAGACCGGACGGAAGACCTTGGTATACTGCTGATGATAAGGTTCTCTACGGAGAGAATCTTGCACAGTATTATGACAGTTCTGATGAAGTTGTTCAGGCTTGGATGAATTCTCCATCTCACAGAGCCAACATCTTAAAGCCGGATTTCAAAAGTGGTGCAATCTTTACTGTTGAAGTAGACGGAGAAGTTTACTGGGCAGAGGAGTTTGGCATTTAATAAAAACTATAAAATTTCGTTTGAAGAATATGCAATAAGAAAACGTGAACCTTAAGAAAGAAATGAAAGGGCTGCCGACATATCATCGGTAGTCCTTTCATTCGTTTGAAAACAAAAAGTTCTTTTTTTCTCCGTGATTTCATAGTAAAGTAGAAAATGCAGATAAGGGGAGGGTGAGCCATGGAAGAAAAAGAGGTTCGAGGCAGTACTTTTATCGTTCAAATTAAATGCATGGAAAATGATACGTGGCAAGGGAAAGTTATTTGGGCAGAGAAAAATCGGGCCCAATATTTTCGGAGCAGTTTAGAGCTTCTGAAGTTAATGGATAGAGCATTGTTGGATGAGACTTTGTCTTTAGAGGATGGGGATGAAGAAGATGGAGAAGTCGTTAGCTGAGCTTTATGCCATAGATTTACTGGGCGTATTAATCATGGAAAGAGTAGACGGAGACTTCCGAGGAGAGTTGATAGAACAGTACTCTACGAAGCGGGTCCCTTTCTATGGCGTTTTGGACCTGATTAAGAAGATGGAAATGCAGTACGATACGTGGGATTATCCGCAGACCTCCTCACGGGACAGGAGCTTCCGGAAAAGACAGAAGTATGTTTATCCCGACAGAAGAGGGAAGAAAGACTTTGTGGATGAGGTGAGGACGCTCACCAAGCATTCCATTTTGGAAGAGCGAGGAAAGCTCGCCACTTTTTTTGTACATACGAAGTTCAGGCAGCACTGTACATGGCAGGGAGAAGTCTATATCGGAGAAAAGGAGAAGGCTTTCTCTTTTCAAAGCGTACTGGCTTTGTTAAAGATTATGGAGAGGGAATGTCCGAGAGAGTAGAATCGAGAGGAATAGAGAAGATAAAAAGAAGGCTATGCAAGTCAGTCTTCTGTCTTTTTTTTCTGCTTCTCTTTGCGTGCGGGAAGAAACCGACCGGTACTATTTCCGGAAGAGAAATTCGGCTGAGCTTTGACCGGGATAATTATCCCTTTACCGCGGAGGACGAGGAAGGGAAGGCCGTTGGATTTGAAATCGAACTGATGGAACGGATTGCGGAAAAGGAAGGTTTTACCTTAAAGTTTTTACCTAAAAATCAATCCGCACTTGCTCCCTCCGTGATTACGGGAACTTCGGATATGGCGATTGGCGGTCTGTCTCGCATAGAAGACGAGGAGAAAAGACTCGGCTATTCTACCTCCTATTTGACGGTGAAGCTGGCCGTTCTTTTAAGGAAAGACAGGGATAATCCGGCAGAAAAGAGTTTGGAAGACTTCCGGGGAAAGACGGTTCTGGTAAAGGAAGGCAGCGCCGCCGCATCCTTTCTCGAAGAGAAAAGAGAGGAGGAGGGCTATTACCTTAGCGTGGTACAGAGTAATGAAGATTTTTTTTCCGCCCTGGAAGAGGAAAAGACGGATGCCATCTGTGATCTTCGCCCTGCCCTTTTGAAAATGCGGGAAGGAGACAACAGTTTAGAGATGCTCTCTCTCGACAAGGAAGAAGAAATCTCTTTCATCGTGAGTCGCGGTCAAAACCGGGAGATTCTCAGAGCCTTCGACAGAGGCTTTCGAAAAATAAAGGAGAACGGGGAATTTGAGGCGCTCTACCGGCGCTATGCGTCTTATTTTTCCGAATAAAAACGAGATGAAAAAGCAAAATTTTAAAAGAGAAGTTATATCTTCTCTTTTTTTGACGATAAAAAAGGGAAGCCATGAAATATTTTCATTTTTTAATAAAAAAATTTTATCGAAAAATAAACGAAAAGACAGGATGAACTGCCTGGGCGCGGGCGGCAGGAAGCCGTAATATCGGAGGGAGCCGAAGTGAGTGAAGAGAAGAATTTTCTTCTTCCGAAATGGATGGAGAAAAAGAAACAATTGAAGGAGAGTCAGCTGGACCCTCTCAGTAAGACGATAAAGAATCAGCCCTTTAGAGAGTTGGCAGCGGAATTTTTGGAAGAGGGGCAGCTTCTTTGCTATTTTAATATTGTAGATTTTAAACTGTATAATTACCGATTCGGTTTCGAGGAGGGAGATCTTTTGCTGATTCAAATGGCAAAGATTCTTCAATCCGCTTTTCCGCATGCGCTGATTACCAGGATGTTTGCGGATCAGTATGCCCTTTTGACGACGGCGGAGGATTGCCATAATTCCTTGTTAAAAGCGCATACCGAGTTTGAAAAGCTGGATCTACCCATGTTTTTGGACTTTAAGGTGGGAATTCATGTTGTCTCTGAGAAGAGAAATATCATCAATGCCTGTGATAATGCGAAAACGGCCTGTGATTCCATCAAAAAAGACAGGGAAAGCTTTTATCGTTACTATGATGAAGAACTCAGTCATATGCTGCTCCGCCAGCGTTTTATTGTGGATAATATTGAAGATGCCATGAAGAGAGGGGATATCCAGGTTTATTATCAGCCCTTGATTCGTGCGCTTTCCAAGGAGGTCTGCGGACTGGAGGCTTTGGTACGCTGGGTGGACCCGCAGTTCGGATTTATCTCTCCCGGAGAGTTTATTCCGGTTTTGGAAGAGTATCATATTATTCATTTACTGGATATCCACGTTGTTTCTCTGATTTGCCAGGCTTTTTCCAATATTCGGGAAAAGGGGGAGAACATGGTTCCGGTTTCTTTTAACGTTTCCCGTATGGATTTTGAACTCTGCGATATTTTTGCGGAAATTGAGAAGCTTGTAAAAGAATACGATGTACCGAAAGAAATGCTGACCATGGAAATCACGGAATCCGTTTTAAACAAAAATCCGGCCTTAATCAGTAACCAGATAAAGCGTTTTCACGAGGCCGGTTACAAGGTTTGGATGGATGATTTCGGATCCGGCTACAGCTCTTTGAATATTCTGAAGGACTTTGACTTTGACTTGTTGAAAATCGATATGCTTTTGTTGCAGGATTTTCAGGAAAAGTCTCAAAAAATTGTCAGCTCTATCGTGGATATGGCTAAGAAAATCGGAATCCGCACACTTGCGGAAGGAGTGGAGACGGAGGAACAGCTGGAGTTCCTGCGGGAAATCGGCTGTGAAAAGTTGCAGGGGTATTATATCGGTCGTCCCCGTCCCTACGAAGAAAGTATTGCCCATTGTAAGGAAATGGGCTTTCGTTTTGAGACACCGGGGAAGAGAAGATACAACGATGATCTCGGGAATGTCAATCTGCTTAGCGGGTATGCCCATATAAAGCAGCATGCTGCGTCCGAAGTGGGGAATTACGTGGAAGGAATTCCTCTTTCCATTGTGGAAATGGTGGGCGATAAGCTGGAGTTTCTCTATGCCAACAAATCCTTCCAACAGGAGCTTTCCAGTGTCAGAGGATTAAGCGTGAAAGGCACGGAGGAAATTATTAATAATAAGCAGGAAGAGATGTATAAGGTGGTAAGACGTTTCTTTTCCAATCTGTCCGCGGGAGAAAGAGAAACGCTGGATACCATCGTGGGAGATACCTTCTTCAGTATTCGGGGAAGAGAAATCAGCCACATTCCGGGAAGAAATGCTTATATTGTGAATCTCCAGGTCTATCAGGGGGATTTTTTAAAGCTGAAGCAGAAGAAAATGATTGAAAAGGTCAAAGACTTATATAAGGGGTATGAGCTGGTTCTCCTTTGGAGCCCCAGAATGGGACAGACAGAGTTGCTTTACCTTAGGGCGGAAGGCAGAATGCAGTGTGAGGAAAAAGATTTTCTGACGTGTTATGCCAGGGAAACCTTTTCAAAGGAAGAGGGAAAACGCTTTTTCCAGTTCTTACGGCAAAACAGTGCCCTAAAGGGGGAGAAAGCCGTCAAAGAAAAATACTTTATGGGAGTAGACGAAAACGGAAGGAAAATCGTCTTACTGGTGAGCCTTAAGGCTTCCATGCTGGATGAGGAGGAGAAAATCCTCTTGAGCATCAGACGCCTTTGGAATGCACAGGTCGCTTCTCTTGTTGCGGGGAAACTGGGCGAAGGTTTATAAGCCGGAAAAAAGAAAGAAGAAAAAAGGGCGTAATCCTATCTTTTTTAAGAAAGAAAAGATAGGATTACGGTTTTCTTAAAAAGAGGCAAGAAAACAGGATTAAATAAGATAGAGAATTACGCTGTCTTTTTTGCTGAAAAAATAGACGGATTAAAGCGAGTCTTTTGTGATATAATTCTAAATCGATGAAAATACTTAGAAAAAATAGATAAAAAAATTGGTCATATTCATGAATCTTATACTTGTCAAATAGCAAGGGTTTTGCTATAGTACATAGGATTTAAAATTAAAAAAAGATTAAAAACAGGTACTCTCGGCTTTTTTAGGATTGAAACTATGCATCACGGATGAGCACAGAGAGAATAACATTGTGTCCTAAAGGAGGAGGAGCGATGGAAAATATAGCGTTTATTCAGCCTATGACTTCTTGGAAGCTTGGAAATATAGGCGATACGACAGCGGTGGAAAGAGGACTGACAGGAACGGAGAATGGCAGTCTTTTTAGAGATGTTTTTAAATCGGCAATTGATAATGTAAAGACTACACAGCTGGACGTGGAAAATAAACAGTATTTACTGGCTACAGGCCAGCTTTCCGACGCCCACAGTCTGCCTATTGCGGAAGCCAAGGCGCAAATCAGTTTGGATTTGCTGGTAACTTTACGGAATAAGGCGTTGGAGAGTTATAACGATCTAATGAAGATCAGTCTGTAGGATGAATGATAGAGGAGTTTTCAGGTGCAAAAACTCAAGGAGATGTGGCAGAATCTGTCACAAAAATCAAAGAAACTCTTAGGCATCATTGCTGCTGTGACGTTACTCGTGATCGTTGTAGCTGTTGTTTTGATTGCTAAAGGACAAAAAACAGAATACCAGACCCTTTTCAGTTCTCTGAGTCAAAGCGAGGCACAACAGGTTGTTTCTCTTTTGCAGGAACAGAACGTTCCTTATCTTTATGACGGAAAGTCCGGTTCTCTTAAGGTTCCTTCTCAATCGGTAGATACCTTAAGAGCACAGCTTTTATCGAAGGGATATCCCAAATCCGGCTTTGCTTACAATATGTATATCGGGAATTCCGGTTTGATGACAACGGAGTCCGATAAGAAACAATATACTCTCTATGATTTGCAGGATCGTTTGGGGGCAACCATTCGCCTGTTTGACGGCGTGCGGGATGCGAAGGTAACCATTGCGGAAGGCACGGAGCAAAACTATGCCATAGAGTCCGATAATCCGATTCAGGCCAGTGCCAGCGTAGTGGTGACCATGGATGAAGGGCAGACTCTGAGCGAGAAAAATGCAGAAGCCATTAAGAACCTGGTAGCCCGTTCTGTAAAAGGAATGAATTTTACCAAGGTTTCGGTTTTTGATGCGGGGACCATGGAGGAAGTGGCTGCGGATGCGGAAGACGGCGCAAGCGGTTCCGGAACCAGTATGGCGAATCTTACAGCCACTGTAGAGAATAACATTGCTACCAATATTAAAAGGGTACTCGGGAAGATTTACGGCGGGGAGAATCTGGCCGTTTCCGTAAAAGGTACCTTGAACATGGCTAAGCTGGTTCAGGAAAACACACAGTACTCCGTTCCGGAGAAGACGGAAGCCACAGATAAGACAGGTCTTCTTAAGAATGAGGAAGTGGCGGGAGAGAATGCCGGAAGTTCCGGTGAAAATGCCGCCGGTGTTGCAGGAGCGGATGCCAATGCGGACACACCGCGGTACACGACACAGAACGGAAACAATACCACGGTAGACGGCTATGCCAATTCCAGTGCCACCAGAGAATGGCTTTACAATGTTTTAAAAGAGCAAAAGGAAATTTCCCCCGGCGTCTTGGAGGACGCTACGGTTGCGATTGTAATCAATACGGATGACAAGAGCATTCCGGATGGAGATTTGATCAATCTTGTCGCGGATGCGGCGGGCATCAACAGAGAAGATGCAGAGAACAAAATTACGATTTTGCGCTCTTTGAATAAGACCAATGTACAGAAGACGGAAGAAGAACCGCTTCCGGAAGAGCCGAAGACAGTACTCGAGAGATTCCCGTTATGGGCATTAATCGGAGCGGGAGTATCCGCATTCTTATTAATTCTAATCTTGCTGATTCTGATTCTTCGTGCAAAGAAGAAAAAGAAGCAGAAGAAGCTTATGGAAGAAGAGATGGCGAACCAGGAGGCACTCAGTGTTAAGCCGAGTGATGAGATAGCACCGATCGATGACACACCGGATGAGTATGAGCTCAATGCGGAAGGCAGAATGATTCACGGCATGAAGCTGAAGAAGAGCATTGGCGAGTTTGCGGATCAGAACCCACAGGTTGTAGCAAAGCTTATTCAAAGCTGGATGAGAGAAGAGGAGCAAAACCTTGGCAGAAAACAGCACAGAAGTACAAGAAAGTAAAGTTAAAACAAATGCGAATCCGGAAGGCGCGGAGCCTCATCATAGCCTCAGCGGAAAACAGAAGGCTGCCCTCGTGGTAGTCTCTCTGGGGGCTGAACGTGCGTCGCAGATATACAAATATTTGGGAGAAAGAGACATCGAGGAGTTGACCTTTGAGGTTGCCAAGATGGGGAAAACCACGAACTCGATGGTGGAAACCACCTTAGAGCAGTTCTACCGCCTGTGTCTTACGCATAAGATGATGACAGACGGCGGAATGGACTATGCGAGAGCCGTTTTGGAGAAAGCTTTTGGCGAAACAGCGGCAAAGTCCCTTTTGGATCGTGTTTCTCATACCCTGGCATCCAAGCCTTTCAACTTCTTCTCCAAGGGAGATCCGAAGGCGCTACTTTCTCTTTTACAGAACGAGCGTCCGCAGGTCATTGCTTTGATTTTATCCTATATGGATGCGGAGCAGGCGGCGCAGGTACTGGAGAATTTGGCGGAAGCCAAGCGTATTCCTACGGTAGTGGCTATGGCGAAGATGGATCGTGTATCCCCGGAAGCTATTTCCATCGTAGAAGACGAAATGAAGCGAAAGTTCGATACCATTATTACCAGTGAAGACAATATGAACCTCGGCGGTATTGATTTTGTAGCCGATGTCATGAACCATATCGATAGAAGTAATGAGAAGAAGATCTTCGACGAGTTGGATGTAACCGATCCGGATCTTTCTGCAGATATCAAGGATAAGATGTTTGTATTCGAAGACATCCTTACCATGGACGATCGTTCCGTACAGCGCTTTATCCGTGATTGTGATTCCAAGGATATCGTATTTGCCCTGAAGACGGCAAGCGAAGAGATGAAGCAGATTTTCTTCAACAATATGTCCAAGCGTATGGCGGAGACGGTGCATTCCGATATGGAAGTATCCAGAAATATCCGCTTGAAGGATGTAGAAGAGGCACAGCAGCGTATTGTTAACCTCATCCGTACCCTGGAAGATCAGGGTGAAGTAATCATCAATAAGGGAGGAGATGAAGACAATGTCCTCGTCTAGGAAGATTATCAGGTCCGCTTCGAATAAGGAGCTCTCCAACTATCTTGGCTCTTTTGATGAGGAAAAGCCTGTGACCGAAGAAACTCCTGAAGATTTTTTTCAGGAAGAGGAGTCGGGGCAAGAGGAGGATTACTTAGTGCTTCCGGAGAAAAAAGAAGAAGATCCCTATCACGAAACCTTGTTGCATTTGGCGTTGGAAAAAGCGCAGCGCATCATCGATACTGCGGAGAAAGAAGCGCAGAGAATCAAGGAAGATGCAAAAGAGGATGGCTATAAAGAGGGATTTCGGGAAGGATATGAAAAGGGGAAGGAAGAAGCGGAGGAGAGAATTTTATCCGAACATGCGGAAGAATTGGATGATTTTCGCCAGGAGCTGAACCGAACCTTACGTACCGTAGAAGATGCGAAGACGGAAAGACTGTATCGCTATATGGATGAATTAAAGGATGTAGCGATAGCCGTAGCGGAAAAGGTAATCTATGTCAGTCTTCGCTCCTCCGGAGAAGTCATCCGGAGGATGATTTTAAAAGAAGCGGAAAGAATCAAGAAAACAGCCTGGCTGAAGATTCATATTGACCGTTTGGACTATGAAATGCTGGTAGAGACAGACGCGGACGTGGCATCAGAGCTTTCACAGGTTTCGGATAATATTAAGTTTGTGATTGTGGAAAAAGAGGAGCCGGGGACACTCATCTTAGAGACCCAGGAAGAAATTGTGGATGCCGGCATCGGCACCCAGATGGAAAATCTGAGAGAAAGACTCGGGCACCTGGATACCCAAGAGAGTGTGTAAGTCATGTATGAGAATGTCCTCTCCACCATTAAAAAGATGGACCCGGTGGAGAATATCGGAAAAATTGAAAATATAGTAGGAATGTCTATGGAGGCCTCCGGTACGGGTAAGTCCAGTATCGGAGACATTTGTATGATATACAGTGATGAGACGGAATCTCAGGTCGCTGCGGAAGTGGTCGGCTTTAAGGGAGATCGTGTACAGCTGATGACCTACAAGAGTGCGATGGGGATTACGTCCGGTGCCTTTGTTCGAAACACCAGACGTCGTCTCCGTGTTCCTGTTGGCGATTTTCTAAAGGGAAGAATTATTGATGCCCAGGGGGTTCCGATGGATGGAGGAGAGCCCTTTCCCGACAGCGAATACTACACGGTAAACAATGCCTATATGAATCCCTTGGACAGACCGCCTATTCGAGAGCGTCTGCATTTCGGAATCAAAGCCATTGACGGCCTAAACACCGTGGGAAAAGGACAGCGTATCGGCATTTTTGCGGGATCCGGTGTCGGAAAATCCACACTTATGGGCATGATTGCGAGAAATGTCAAAACGGACATCAACGTTATTGCACTGGTAGGAGAGCGTGGTCGAGAAATTTTGGAATTCGTGGAAAAGGATATGGGAGAAGAGGGAATGAAGCGTACCGTTCTGGTAGTGGCTACCTCCGATCAGCCTGCCATGCTTAGACTGAAAGCGCCTCTTGTTGCAACCACCATAGCGGAATATTTCCGAGATAAGGGGATGGATGTGCTCCTTATGATGGACTCTCTGACCCGTTTTGCCATGGCGCAGAGAGAAATCGGTTTGGCAACGGGAGAACCGCCGATTGCGAGAGGCTATACTCCCTCTATTTATGCGGAATTCCCGCGGCTTTTGGAACGGGCGGGGGCATTTAAAAAAGGTTCTATTACCGGCGTATATACCGTCCTGGTAGAGGGTGATGATACGAATGAGCCGATTGCGGATACGGTCCGCGGTATTTTGGACGGACATATTGTGCTTTCCAGACAGCTTGCTGCGGAGAATCATTATCCCGCTATTGATATCGGAATGAGTATTTCCCGTCTTATGAATGAGTTGGTTTCGGAAGAACATAAAAAATCCGCCTCCAGAATCCGAAACACGCTGGGACTCTATAGAAAGAATTCGGATTTGATTTCCATTGGCGCCTACAAAAAAGGCAGTGACCCCAAACTTGATGAGGCGATAGAAAAATATCCGCTAATCAATGAATTTCTTAAGCAAAAAGTAGAAGAATCATTTTCCTATGAAGAAACAGTAATAAAAATGGAGGAAATTACCGATATCTCTTAGGAGGTAAGAAATTCCTAAGAAGAAAGGGCGGAGCGGAATGAAAAAATTCAGCTACAGTCTGGAGGCAGTTTACCAATTTAAGCAGAAAATCTTAGACAAACTTAAGAAAGAATATGCTGTGAAATTGCAGGACGTGCAGATACAACAAAGACTTTTGGAAGACTTGAGAAAGGAACTCCATCACTATGAGGAGGAGTTTGAAGTCGTCAAAAGGGAAGGATGTTCTATCGAAAACATGATGATTTATGTGCGCGGACTGGAAAGAATGGAAAAACGCATCAAAAAGGAAGAGGATGAACTTACCCGCCTCACTATTCTTGCTGAGGAAAAAAGAAAGAAGTGATCAAGGCAAACATGGACACCAAGGCCTTTGAGAAATTGAAGGAAAAGAAACTGGAGGAGTACCATGTCCTTGGGCAGAAAGTCGAAGAGGCCTTTATTGAGGAATTCGTTTCTCATGCCAGAAAGGCCTGATTAAGCGGGAGAAAATATGGCGGAACTAATGATGCTGAACAAGGAAATCAGCGCAGGTAAGAGCAGTCTTATTCAACAGAACTCGGTATACTCATCGGGAAAAGAAAACAGAAAAACGGAAGATGGCGGAAACACTCCCTTAGACTTCAGTAAAGTTCTTCGGGCTTCGAAGGAAGAAGAAGAGAAGAAGGAAGAAGTTCGCACGGAAAAAGACGATAAAAAGGGAAGCGTTGAAAACAAAAAAGACGAGAATAGCGGAAAAGTAAAGAAACCGGACGAGAAAAAGACGGAAGAAAAGAAGACTGAGAGCAAGAAAGAAGCTTCGGAAGACGGAAAAATGGCTACGCTTCTGACCGAGAACAGTTTCTTGATTCAAAGAGACCAACTCAAGGTGGAATTACAGGCCAAGACGGAAGAGGGAGAAGCCCTTTCGGTAGCCGCTGTGCAAGAGTCGGGAGAGAAACTTCCTGAAGTTCTTGCAACGGAAGAAATCAGTCAGCCGGAGATAAAAGAGCTTGCAGCTCCCGCTACAAAGGCGGCAGCTGCCGAAACGGTACTTCCGAAAGAAGAGAAAGCTGAAGAGCAGGAAACTGTATTTTCGGCTGTGATAACGGAAAAGCATCCTTTACAGGAGGAAGAAACGACTGTAAAGGATGAAGTAGAGACTAAGTCTGTAAAGAAAAGCGGAGAGAGAGTTGCAAGACCGGATTTAAAGAAAGAAGAGCTTGCACCCGAGCATGCCGTAAAGCCGGAGAGTTTGTTCCGGAAAGAGCCGGAGAGTAGCCCTGTTCAGAAAGCGGAGGAACCGCTCAGACTTTATACAAAAGAAGAAAGCATTCCTGAAGACGTGGCAAAGTTTTTAGGAGAACAAATTGATTTTTCCAAAGGAGAAATCAAGATAGAATTGGAGCCCAGGACACTGGGACAGATTACGGTAAAAGTGAATTTCTCCGCTGGTAAAGCCAATTTGGTCATTCTTGCGGAAAATCCGAAGACCCTATCCCTCCTGCAAAACGGCGCGTTGGATATGGCCAGAATTTTGGAGCAGAAAACCGGAGAAGTCACGAAGGTCGTTGTCCATGAGGAAACGAAGGGAGAAAATCTTTTCCAAGAGAATCCTTCTCATAACAATGGAGAAAATAAGGATGAGGCGGAGCGGAGACTCCGTGAAGAGCTGGAAGAAAGAAGAAGAGGCAACACGGAAGGGTTTATCCACAGAATGAGACTCGGTCTTAGTGAGTAAGGAGGGAATATGGCAGATATACGCGGTGTGTCTTCGGCTACAAGTCCCTATGAAGCAGGGAGTTATACAGCGAAGTCCAATGCTAAGAATACATTAACCATTGAGAGTTATTTCAAACTTTTATCGGCACAGCTTGCCCATCAGGATATGACCAATCCTATGGACAACAGTGAAATGATGGCGCAGATGACGCAGATGGCGATGGTACAGAGTTTGGGAACCATGACCAGCAACATGAAGGAAGAAATGGCACTGACCAAGACAACCTATCTTGCCGGCTTGATTGGGAAGGATGTAACGGTTAAGGTGCCTGATGCGGACAAGAATCCGGATCCTAATGCGCCGAAGGAGAAGAGCGGGATCATTGCTTCCGTCAACATGAAAGGGACGGAAGCAACGTTCCGTATTGAGGGAGATACAACGGAATATCCTTTAGAGAGTCTTTTGCAGATTGGAAAGCTCAGTACGGGAACGGCAACAACAGCGGCGACTGCTTTGAACGCTACAGGCACGCAGGGGACAGCTGTCGGCGCGTCTACCGCAGGCGCTCAAGCTTCTCACGGTACAACGGCAACCGCAGGCGCTCAAGCCTCTCACGGCACAACGTCTACCGCGGCGGGCAATACGGCTACTCCGCTAAGTGCGGGAGGAGCAGCTACGTCGAGTCCTGCCGGAGCAAGCGCTACATCTGCTATAGGAGCACAGACCGCTCCCGGAGCAAGCGCAAATTCCGGAGCGCAGAGCACTACGGAAGTAGGACCGGGTGTAGGATTACAGAGTAATGCGGTAACGGGAACAAGCGGAAGTCCAAGCACTTCGACATCATCGTAGGCGTACGGGATGACCATGTATAAAACGAGAATTAAAATTTAACAATATCCTTTATACAAAATCAAAAAATGGTCGATAAAAAAACGTAAACTTACAGACAAAACAGAACCTCTTTTGAGAATGCACAATGAATTGAGGAAAGGATAAGATAATATGTTAAGAGCAATGGATTCTGCTGTAGCAGGCTTGAGAGCACATCAAAATAAGTTGGATGTTATCGGTAACAATATTGCAAACGTAAACACTTTTGGATTTAAGGCGCAGACCTACAGTTTTAAGGATGCGATGTATCAGACATCCTCCACTTCTTCCGGAGGTAAGCAGGAAGCAACAGGTAATGCAACCATCGGTGGTGCTAACCCGGCACAGTACGGCTATGGTTCTCTTACGGGTTCCATTGCGACGGACTATACATCCAGTACTCCTTCTTATGTAGGCGGTTTTAATGCTTCTATCAACGGTTCCGGTTTCTTTGTAACCAGTGCATCCAATAAGTCGATTGAGTTGGATCCGGCAAATACGAAGACTACCACCGCAGAGATGAAGAAGAACAACTTTGCTTACACCAGAGTAGGACAGTTTTCAGTAGATGCAAACGGATATATCGTAGATGCAAACCATAACTTTGTTTACGGTTTCCAGCCCGATTCCTTGACGGAGCCGACCAAGTACGGAGACGGCGGAAAGAAGCTGGTACCGCTTAGAGCACCGGCTGCGGATAATGCAGGAACGGTTACCCTTACGGGAACTCCGGTATTTACCGGCTTTGCGGCACAGTTGAAGTCCGTGGAAATCGGTGAAGACGGAATCGTAAAGGGAATTATTGATAACAAGACTCCCGGAGTCGGAGGAGCCGCTGCACAGGTTACTTCCGTGTCGGTTGTTTTAGGAAAGGTAGCGGTAGCGACATTCCAGAACCAGGAAGGTCTTACCAAGGCGGGAAACAATACCTTTAACGCAGGTGTAGGCGATAACACGGGATACATTTCCGCAACAATGCCGGGAGAAGGTTCTACCCCCACCCTTATGGCAGGATACTTGGAGGCTTCCAACGTAGACCTTGCCAAGGAGTTCTCGGATATGATTACCGCACAGAGAGGTTTCCAGGCAAACTCCAAGATCATTACCGTATCGGATGAGGTACTGCAGGAACTGGTTAACATGAAGAGATAATTTTGAATTAACAGAGCAGCTATGAGGTTGCGAGATAAGGAAAGAAAGAAGGGAATCTTTACAGTCTTCCTTATTTCGCATCCTCGTTTTCTGAATAAAGAGACTTACTTTATATCATTAGGTTGAAGAGAGGAAGGGAATCATGATTCGCCTAACCAAATTAAACGGAGAAGAAATTTTCTTAAATTATTTTCAAGTTTTATACATACGACAAATTCCGGAAACAAAAATCAAGCTGGCAAATGGTGATTTTTATCTTGTCAGAGACAGCGTTGAATCAATCGTGAAGCAGGTACAGGAGTTTTTGGGAAATTGCTTTACCTTTCAGAACAAGCTCCATACAGGAGAAGATGTTTATGAAATCAAGGGGAAAGAATAGGCCTGAAAGGGAGAATGATTGCAAGGAGGCAGTTAAAAGACCATGGATTTAACAATGCTAATCGGCTGGATTTTAGCCGCTATATTAATCGTTAACGGAATCGGTGTGGATAAGCTGGGAAATTTCTGGGACGTTCCCAGTGTGCTTATCGTTATCGGAGGTACCATTGCGGGACTGGTTGCCTGCTATCCCTTCCGTATCTTAAAGGAAGTTCCGAAACATATTGCAATTTGTCTTAGGGGCGGAAAAAAATACAACATTCCCAAGACAGTAGATGCTATAGTTGACCTGGCCCTGATTGCAAGACAGAGCGGACTACTTGCGCTGGAAGAAAAAGCGGAGGAAATCAAGGAGCCGTTCTTTAAACAGGCTGTGGTCATGATTGTAGACGCCAATGACCCGGATAAGGTCAGAGCGGCACTCGAAAGACAAGTAGAAGATATGATGACCCGGCATGAAGAAGCTAAGGGACTTTATGTAAAAGGCTCGGCTTTGGCGCCGGCTTTTGGTATGATTGGAACTCTGGTAGGACTGATTAACATGCTTAAAGGAATGGACCTTTCCGGTTCGGGCGGTTCCAGTACCCTGGGTCAGGATATGGGTGTTGCCTTGATTACCACTTTTTACGGCTCATCTTTAAGTAATGTTATCTTTCACCCTATTGCACAAAAACTCACAATAAGAGATAATGAAGAGGTGCTTTACTGCCAGGTTATTATTGAAGGCGTTATTGCAATCCAATCCGGAGACAATCCGAAGGTAATCAGAGAAAGACTTCTCGCCTCTCTTGATCAGAAACAACAAAAGAAGCTTCTGGCTAAAGCCGGAGCAGGCGGCGGAGGTGACAAGTAATGAAGAAAAGAGGCGGAGGCGGTGACGAAGGCGGATCCTGGATGG
Source organism: Oribacterium sp. oral taxon 108 str. F0425 (assembly GCF_000214455.1). Taxonomy (NCBI): domain Bacteria; kingdom Bacillati; phylum Bacillota; class Clostridia; order Lachnospirales; family Lachnospiraceae; genus Oribacterium; species Oribacterium sp. oral taxon 108. The sequence goes on from NZ_AFIH01000001.1 coordinate 652,353, forward strand.
ACACCTACGGAGACTTGGTAACGCTATTACTGACGTTCTTCGTGCTTCTCTATTCCATGTCCAGCCTGGATCAGGCAAAATGGGATGTCTTTGTTCGCTCTATCTTTCCGAACGGAAGGCCGGGCGAAGAATCGGCAGAACAGATAGTCTTGAACGGACAGGTGACGAATGAGGATGGAAAAGGTTCCGTGGGAGACGGCTCGGTTCCTCCTAACGAGGTCAATCTGAACGATCCGAAGGAACTCTACCTGCAGATTGCGAAGGCTTTGAATGATGCAGGAATTTCCGGGGTGGAAGTTTCCCGAGGAGAGGATTATACTTTTGTTGTGTTTAAGGATAAGGCCTTCTTTAATGGAGACAGTTCCGTCATTACACCGCAGGGACAGGAGACTTTAACGGTTTTTTGTAATGCGTTGGCCGATCAGGCGAATGAGATTTCTCAGGTCAACATCATGGGGCATACCGCTCAGGGAGATCCGAACAGAGCCAATAATCCGAGAAATGACAGAATGCTTTCCGTGATGCGTGCTGCGGAGGTTTGCCTGTTTATACAGGGACGGGGAATTATTTCTCCGGACAAGCTGGTCAGCATAGGCTATGGGCAGTTTCATCCCATTGCCGAAAATGATTCATCCGAAGGCAGAGCCAAGAATAGGCGTGTGGAGATTCTTCTTATCGATCAGGGTGCGCAGATTCGAGGTTTGGATGAATATTTCCAGGAATACTACAGCGGAAAGAACAGCGATAAGACAATCGTGACCGACGGGGTTCCGGAAAATATTCAAGCGGAACAAAATGGACAAGCACCGCAGGAGGTGGCAGGAGAAGGGAATGCGGAAGCAGTACCTGCAGAACAGCCACAGGCAGTTCCTGCTGAACAGCCACAGGCAGAAACAGTTGACGCAGGCGCTACGTCAGCTTCGGAGTAAGGATAGAAGTCCGAAGCATACGAAAGGAGTTATGTGGGAAAGGGAAAGCTTTTTCACAAGAGTTCAGGAAGAGGTTTATAGATGGCAGATGTACTATCCCAAAGCCAAATCGATGCACTTCTGAAATCCATGCAGGACGGTCCCCCCAAAGAGGAGAAAGAGGAACCGAAGGTTGTAGAGGTTTCGGTCCAGGAAAGTCCGAAGAAGGAGGAAGCTCCTGCTAAGGAAGACAATTTCAGTAAGTACGATTTCTACAGTCCGAGAAAGTTTACCAAAGAGAAGATTCGTTTGTTAAAGAGTATCTTTGATAACTATGCTCGTATTTTGACATCTCAAGTAAACGGTATTTTCCGAACCATGACGGATATTACGGTTTTAGAGTTAAGGGAAACAAGATACTACGAATATGTCAATGCGTTCCATGAAAATGATTGTATGACCATTGTGGAGACGCATGTAGACGGTAAGGGAACCAGCAACGTACCCCTTATGAGTTATATCTCTCCGGGGCTTACATTAACTTTGGTAAGCCATATGCTCGGCGGTACGGACTCCGTTATGAAGACGGACGGAGACTATCGTTACACCGATGTGGAGATGGCACTCTACAGACGAATCATGGAATACATTGTCCATGCTTTGGGAGACGGCTTCAGCAACTACATCAATGCGGAGTTCAAGATTTCGAAAGTGGAGACCAACCCCTCCATGGTACAGGAAGTCGGTCTGGACGAGACGGTAGTGATTGTGGTTCTGAATGTGGACATTTCCGGTTTGGCTATGGAAAGAATCAGAATATGTCTTCCGGGAACCTTGCTGGAACACATGTTTAAGATTATTGACAACCGGAAGCATCTGGCAAGAGGATTTGCCTATGAAAACAACCAGGATGTGATTATGGAACATCTGCGCGCCTCCGAATTTCCCTTAACGGGGCAGCTGGGCATTGTTAAGCTGGACATAGAGGATTTGTATCACCTGAAGGTGGGAGATGTAATCGACCTGAACAAGGAGAAAGATTCTTCGGTAAAGCTCTATGTGGGAAGACAGCCGTGGTTTACCGGAAAAATGGGTGTATTTAAGAAAAACATAGCCGTTCGAATAGAAGAACGTATTATGCAAAAAGAAGAACTGCCGAAAGATGATACAGAGGGTTTTACTCAAAGTCCGGATGAGCCGGAGGAGGATGAAGAATTTATCAGCAATCCCGGCATTGATGCGGAAGACCTTCAGGAACTTTTGGATACGGATCCTTCCCTGGATGAATAGGGATGCAAAAATGATTCTTTAGGCGAAATCGCCTACAGATATAGAAAGCAAAGATAAGGATAGGAGAAACGAAGATGGCAAAGATTTTGTTAGTAGACGATGCAGCGTTCATGCGAATGATGATTAAGAATTCCCTGACAAAGGGCGGATTTGCTGATAGCACCTTCGTGGAAGCACAGGATGGCATGGAAGCGGTAAAGAAATTTGAGGAAGAGAATCCGGATCTGGTCATCATGGACATCACGATGCCGAATATGGACGGTTTGCAGGCTTTGAAGAAGATTAGAGAAGCACATCCGGATGCAAAGGTGATTATGTGTACTGCAATGGGACAGGAGAGCATGGTTGTGGATGCGATTAAATCCGGTGCCAAGGACTTTGTTGTGAAGCCCTTTAATGCAGAGCGTATCACTTCCACGGTAAAGACGATTTTAGGAGTTTAAGAGAGTAGAGGAAGAGTATGTCATTTTTAAATTCATTCGACATAAGCGCTTCGGGCCTTAGTGCTCAGAGGGTTAGAATGGACATTGCCGCAGAGAATATCGCAAATGTAGATACTACCAGAACGGAGTCCGGTGGTGCCTACAAAAGGAAAGATGTGGTTTTGGAAAGTTATGGAGACCGCTCTTTTCAGCATGCGCTTCGGAATGCAGCGAATGGCAAAGGCTTCCGGGGTCAGCATGCAGGAGTAAGAGTGCAGGGAGTTATTACGGACGATCGGGAAATGAAGAGAGTCTATAATCCCAACCACCCGGATGCCGACGCTGACGGTTATGTAAATTATCCGAATGTGGATGTCTTGAAGGAAACCATAGACTCCATGTCCGCTACACGTTCTTATGAGGCAAATGTTACAGCCCTGAATGCGATGAAGACCATGGCACAGAGAGCTTTGGACATTGGGAAATAAATAAGATAAGAGGATGATTGGATTTTTTAGGGAAAATAAAGGAGTATGATAGATGAGTGCCACGAGCTTCAATGAAATGGAATTCGATGCCATAGGCGAGATTATGAATATCAGCCTGGGTTCATCGGCAACAGCAGTATCCACACTTCTTGGCACGAAGGTGAACATTACCACTCCGATTGTACAGGTGCTGACAAAGGATGATTTTGATTTCCAGGATTTAGAACCTGCAGTTGGAGTTGAAATTTCGTATGTAAAAGGGCTCAGCGGAAAGAGTGTTATGCTTTTCTCCCGAAATGATGTGCGTGTCATCGTCTCGATGATGATGGGGGCAGAGATTCCGGAAGAAGAATTCGTGATGGATGAAATCAATGCCAGTGCGATTCGGGAAGCCATGAACCAGATGATGGGGGCTTCCGCCACGGCATTATCCGAATTTTTAGGCACAACCGTGGATATTTCCACCCCGATTTCCTATGAGATTGACGACGGAAATGCGTTTAAAGATAAGTATTTCGACGGATCGGAAGACAGCGTCGTTATTCGTTTTACCTTAGAGATAGAAGGAAAGCTGAGTAGCGAATTTATCAATATCATGTCTGTAGACCTTGTGAAGCGTCTTTTGGAGCCGTTTAAGGCACAGTTCGGTATAGAAGATGACGATGATGAGTACATTCCTTCCGAAGAGCCGGCAGCTCCGGTAGAAGCCCCGCAGGCGGAAGTGCAGGAGGCAGCTCCGGCAGAATCCCCGGCGGAAGCACCACAGGCTGCGAAGTCCGGCCCGATTGACCAGGCACAGGCAGATGCGCTTCTGGCAAGTCTGTTGCAGGCACAGGCGGAAGAGGGTAGCGCTGAGGCTGCACAGCCGGTATCCTCGGACAATGCGACACCAGTAGAGAATCAGCCTCCGAAGCAAGAAGCACAGGCAACACCGGTTCAACCGACGCCGGAAGCAGCTCCGGCACAGCCGATTCCACAGGCGGCACCCGCTCCGCAGGCGGCAGCACCTGCTCCGCAGGCTATCCCCCAGGGAATGGTTATGGGCGGGATGATGGATCCCATGACGATGCAGCTGATTACACAGATGCAACAGTCTCAGACCCAGATGATGGAGCTCATGCGAGAGATGCAGAGCGGAAGGAGCAGTAAGGCGGCTCCTGCAGAACCCAGCATCATAAAACCGTTAAACTCCAAAGAATTTTTGGATGATGCAGAGGGAAAAGAAGAAAATGCCAGCAATCGTGAACTCCTGATGAAGGTTCCTTTGGAGATTTCGGTAGAAATCGGAAGAACCAGAAAGCTGGTAAAGGATATCCTCGAGTTTACACAGGGCTCTCTGGTGGTTTTGGATAAGATGGCCGGAGAACAGGCGGATCTTTATGTAAACGGAGAGTGTATTGCAAAGGGAGATATCGTAGTTGTAGAAGATAACTTCGGTATTCGTATTACGGAAATTTTAAAGAAAGACATTAATGAGGAGAGCCTATAATGTTCGCTGAGGATAGCATTTCCCTGGTATCCGGATTTCTCCTTCTTTGCCTTTTTATCTTAGGAGCCTGGACCTTAAATCGAATCATCGGAAAGTACGGCAAACATTTTCAAAAGGGCCGCTATATGAAGGTGGTCGATCTCATACAGATTGCACAAGACAGACAGCTGTTTATTCTTCAATTGGAGAAGGAAAACCGCTGTCTACTTCTGGGTTCAGGACCTGAGGGAATCAATCTCATTACCGAGCTTAGGGAAGAGTATGAAGAGGTAGAATCGGTTATGAAGGGAAGGTCGATTCAGGATTTTATTCGGTCGATCGGTGGGAAAAAAGAGGGAGATTTTTCCGGCATTTTTCAAAGTTTGAATGCGAAAAATGCAGATAGAGTAGAAAGCGAAGGATCGCGTATTTCGGAAAGGAGTCCGGATGAATGAATTATTAACTGGATTAAACGGCGGGTCCGTGCCAACACTGGAATTGATTTATCTCTTGACCTTGGTGGCATTGCTCCCGTCTATTGTCATTATGATGACTTCTTTCACAAGAATCATCATTATCCTTTCTTTTACGAGAAATGCGATGGGGGTGCAGCAGACTCCGCCGAATATGGTTTTGGCGGGCATCGCCTTTTTTCTGACGCTGTATATCATGTCTCCTACGATTAATAAGATTAATCAGGAGGCTTATGAGCCTTATAAAAAGGGTACGATTACGCAGGAACAGGCTCTGGAGCGTATGGGAGACGATATGAAGGAATTTATGCTCCGCAATACGGAGAAAAAGACCCTGGATCGCTTCGTAGGAATGAGTAAGACCGAGCTGAAAAATGATCCCAAGGACTACCCCCTAACAGTGGTAGTGCCCGCTTTTATGACTTCCGAACTGAAAAGAGGCTTTACTGCGGGATTTTTGATTTATCTGCCGTTTTTATTGATTGACGTCGTGGTTTCCACCACCTTGATGGCTATGGGAATGGTTATGCTTCCTCCGGCTATGGTGTCTATGCCGTTTAAGTTGCTCTTGTTTATCACGGTGGACGGTTGGAATCTGCTTTTTGCAAGTATGGTGAACAGTTTTCGTTAAAGTCCGAAAGGAAGTAAGACAGAGCAAGCAGAGAGTAAGAGATAGGCTCTTCATGGAGGAAAACGATGGAGAGAAGCAGAGCGGGAGGAAAGGAGTAGAAATGCTGGATAGTAACCAAATCCTGGATATTATGAACCAAACTTTTATGTTGGCGCTTCGAATAGCCCTGCCTTTTCTTTTGATTAGTATGATTTTGGGTATTGTGGTGGCTATTTTTCAGGCGGCAACCTCTATCAATGAACAAACCTTAAGCTTCGTGCCGAAGCTGATTGCGATAGTCATTCTGCTTTCCGTCTTGGGCAGTACCCTCTTGAAGACCATGCAAGACTTTTTTGTGATGATTTTAGGTCTGGTGGCGGGAGGATAATATGTTTATCTTATTTTCTTTTATCGTCATGCGCATGAGCGGAGCCGTGGCATTTAACCCTATTTTCGGTAGGGTGAATTATCCTGCGAGGGCCAGAGCGGCACTGATTTTGGCACTATCCTTCTTTTGCTATAGCTATACGGGGGGGAAGCTAAATGTGGTACCGAGCAATTTTATCGAATATGGCTTCCTTCTTTTAAAGGAACTCTTTGTAGGATTTTGTCTCGGTTTTGCTATGGATTTGACCTTCCTTTCCCTGCGATTTGCCACTTCCGTTATTGATTTTTCTCTGGGGTTAAGCATGGCGCAGGTCTTTGACCTGCAAAGCAGCAGTCAGGCCACCGTCAGTACGGGTCTGTTCTATACTTTCTTGCTGCTCATATTTCTCTCTGTAGACGGTCACCTTCGGTTTTTGGAAATTTTATTCAAAACCATAGATACCAATCCCTTCGGAGAAGTATCCATCCGGACCCTGCTTATGCCGAAGCTGATACTGAACCTCTTTGTTGCTTCCATGAAAATGGGCTTGGAGCTGGCATTTCCCATAATGGGAATTGAGCTTATGACCGAAGTGGCTTTGGGCATTCTGATGCGGGTTATTCCGCAGATTAATATCTTTCAGGTTAACTTTCAGTTAAAAATTTCCCTGGGATTTATAATGCTGTATTTCCTTCTCGTTCCTATATCGGACAAAATGAATGATATTATTCGCAGTGCTTTTGATTATTTGGAACAGGTAATGCGTCTTTTGTAGGCTTAGAGAAGGTCGAAAACGGTTGGGAATTAAAAAATACTTAAAAATCATGCATTTAACTATGGAAGTTTTTCACGGTTTTAGGTACACTTAGAGATAAGGGTTAAAGCAGAAGGAGAGGTAGATAGTGGCTGACGGCGATAAGACCGAAGCGCCTTCCGAAAAAAAACGGCAGGATGCGAGAAAAGAAGGTAATGTCTTTCAAAGTGCGGATATAGTTACGGTAGTGGTTCTTTTTGGGGTATTCTACGCGGTACGCTTTATGATTCCCTTCATTTATAAGGACTTACGTAATTTTCTCTCTTTTATACTGGAATTGATTCAGGAAAGAGAACCGGTGTCCAGTCAGATTTACTATCGCTTTTTATGGCTTTTGGTCAAGTCTGCGCTGCCGCTTTTGCTCATTACGATGTTTCTGGGAACGATTTCAAGTCTTGTGCAGACCAGATTCAACATCAGTTTCAAGCTGGTTGTACCGAAGTTTTCCAAGCTGAGCCCTGCAAGAGGCTTTACAAAGGTTTTTTCCAAAAGAAACCTTGTAGATCTGATTAAGAATATAATAAAAATTGTACTTTTGATAAATTTCCTTTATTCTATACTGAAGGCGGATATTATTCCCATTGCCAAAATGTTGCATATGGATATCCGGAATTCCAGTATTGCGCTGATGAGTATGATGTTTGACCTGATTACCCGGGTATGCGGTGTCTTTCTGATTATTGCCATCTTTGACTTTATGTATCAGAAGTGGCAATACGAGTCAGACTTAAAGATGACGAAGCAGGAAGTAAAGGACGAATACAAACAGAATGAAGGAAACCCGGAGATTAAAGGAAGAATTCGTCAGTTGATGCGTTCCAAGGCGAACCAGCGTATGATGCAATCCGTACCCGATGCGGATGTGATTATCCGAAACCCGGAACATTTGGCGATTGCCATTAAGTATGATCCGGATAAGAATCAGGCTCCGGTTGTCCTGGCGAAAGGACAGGATGAGCTTGCTCTGAAAATCATTGAGGTCGGAGAGGAACATCAGATTACGGCTGTGGAAAACAGACCGCTTGCCAGAGCCATGTATCCCCTGTGTAAGGTGGGACAGGAAATCCCCGGTGATTTTTACGGGGCGGTAGCGGAAATTCTGGTTTACATTTACCGGAAGGAAAATAGACAAGATATCTTAGATAGAGCAAAGGAAGATAATAGAAATGCTTAAACGACTTTTGCAAAATTCAGTAGTACTTTTCGTACTGGTGATCATATTGCTTTTGATTATCCCTCTGCCACCGGCACTTGTCGATGTGGCTATTGTGGTTAACATGGCAATTTCCATGATGATTCTGGTCATCACCATGACGATCAGAGAGCCGCTTGAGTTATCCATCTTCCCGTCCCTCCTATTGATTACGACCCTGTTCCGATTGGGAATTAACGTTTCCACAACGAGAAATATTTTGACCCGCGGCGGATCTTCGGGAGCCATTATCAAGGCCTTCGGTGATTTCGTGGTACAGGGAAATGTGGTTGTCGGCTTGATTATTTACTTAATCATCGTGCTCATGCAGTTTATCGTTATCACAAAGGGTGCGGAGCGTGTATCGGAAGTGGCTGCCCGCTTTAAGTTGGATGCAATGCCCGGTAAGCAGATGGCGATTGATGCGGATCTTTCTTCCGGCATGATTACGGAAAAGCAGGCCAGAGAAAGAAGACAGAAGATTCAGACCGAATCCGATTTTTACGGTTCCATGGACGGTGCGACAAAGATTGTAAAAGGAGACGGTGTCATGTCTCTGATTACGACGGCCATCAATCTGGTCGGAGGAAGTATCATCGGTATCATCCAGTCGGGACAGCCGGTTGCCACTGTACTTTCCACTTATTCCATTGCTACCGTGGGAGACGGTCTGGTAGGACAGATTCCGTCACTGCTAATCTCCGTATCAACCGGTATGATTGTTACCAGAGCGGTATCGGAAGGCTCTTTAAATGAAGATGTTTCCAAACAGTTCACGGCGCAGCCGAGAGCGATGCTGATTACCGGTATGGCAATGATGGTTTTGGTTTTGATTCCGGGTATGCCGATTTTACAGATTATTCCCGTTGCAGGCGGCTTTATTGCGGCAGGATATTATCTGGAAAAAAGAATCAAGGAAGAACCTGAACAGGCTAGGAACGAGGGTGAAGGCTTACTGGCCGCTATGGACGAGGAAGGGCAACCGGCTGCCGCTCCTGCTGAAGGACAGAAGGAAGAAGCGCCGCAGAGTGAAGAGGACTTCTATAAGGATGTCAATAACGTCTATAACCTCTTACAGGTCGAACCGATTGAAATGGATTTCGGTTACAGTCTGATTCCTCTTGCGGATGAATCGGTAGGCGGTCGTTTGATTCAAAGAATCGTTATATTCCGAAGACAGTATGCGCAGGATATGGGCTTCGTGGTACCTTCCATTCGCTTGCGGGATTCTTCCAATTTGGGGACCAATGAGTATAGCATCAAGGTCAAAGGCGAAGAAATTGCAAAGGGTGAAATTCTGACGGATTATGTTCTGGCTTTGGAGCCGGACGAAGTGGAAGACACTATCGACGGCATTGAAACCATAGAGCCTGCCTACGGTATCCCCTCGAAGTGGATTCGTCCGGAAAATCGAGAAAGAGCGGAGCTGTACGGCTATACGGTTATCGACCCCCTTTCGGTTATGCTTTCTCACCTGTCGGAAACGATTAAGAGACATTCCTTTGAACTGATGACCAGACAGGAAGTGGTGCGCCTTGTCGAGAATTTGAAGAAAACCGCACCGGAGCTTTGCGAAGAAGCCTTTCCGAGCGTAATCAGCTACAATCTTCTGCAAAGAATCCTGACCATGCTCCTTAAGGAGGGAATCTCCATAAAAGACCTGGAAACCATCGTTGAGACCTGCTTTGAGACAATTAGTGAGAATGGTTTACCGGTCAAGGATACGGATCAGATTGTAGAGAAAGTTCGTGCTGCACTGAAGAGAACCATCACAAGAATGTATTGTGAGGATGGCAACATGAAGGTTATCACCTTGGATGCCGGTCTGGAACGAACCATGGTAAACTCTCTTGCCCGAGGAGAGAGCGGACTGTACCTTGCTTTGAGCCCTGAGCTCTTACAGAGCCTGGTACGACAGGTGGCGGAAGAAAGTAAGAAATTCAACAACCTTACCAGTCCCCCCCTGATTCTCACCTCACAGGTCATGCGAATTCATTTTTACCATTTGATCGAACAATTTTATCCGAATGTAAGGGTACTATCGTTTAACGAAGTGGCGAGCAATGTCCAGATTCAGGCGATTGGAAGCCTTCGTTTGGAAGACGATATGGAAGAAAAAGGCAGTGCCTAAGAAAAATCACGGAAATGTTTAAGTTGAAATCCGGGGAAAGAGGAATCCATCTTGAATACACTGAATTATCCCAGCTTAGAGGGAAAAACAAATGAAGAACTATTTACACTGTATAAGGAAACGCATGCACAAGAGGTAAAGCAGGAACTCACCATGCGTTACGTGTATATTGTGCGCTCCATTGCTTATCAAATGCGTGAAATGTATCATGACTTTATGCAGACCGATGATATCGTAAACGAAGGTGTCATCGAGATTATGCGTGCCATCGAACGCTATGATGAGAGCCGGGACAATAAGTTTGAAACCTATATTTCTCGTCGAATCAGAGGTATGGTCATCGATATGATGCGGAAAAACGACTGGCTTCCGAGAAACTTTCACAGAGACAGCCGGAGTATAGAGCAGGCAACCGTAGAGTTGAATGGTCGTTTGGGCAGAGCGCCCAGCGATGAAGAACTGGCCGAATACTTGAATATGAACATAAAGAAGTTACAGAAAATTCAGCGTATGAGTAATATGGTGAATGTTTTGTCCTTGGACATGACGTACGACGAGGGAAATGAAGCACTGCTTCAGATTCCTTCTTTAGACCACAGTACACAGCCGGAATTCAGTTTCATTCAAAAGGAAAATGTTCGCGCCTTAACGGAGGCCATTGAAGCGCTTCAGGAAAAGGAAAAGCTGGTCATTTCCCTTTACTACGTGGAAGAACTGAATATGAACCAGATTGCCGAGGTTATGGAAATCTCCCAGCCTCGTGTTTCTCAGTTGCACAGCATTGCCCTTCGCAAACTGAGAAAGTTCATGGGAGATCGGGAAGGAGCATAAATTTTTCAGATAGGCAGATTTTGTTGAAAGCCTGTGCATTCGTAAAAAGGAATCAAATATTCCGGGTGTAAGCCCTTATAGAAAGCGGAAAAGAGTCCGATAATCAAGAAGCGAGATGAGTGACCTCTTGGGAAAAGAAGGTAAAGCTCAGGTTCGTGGAAGATGCAGGGCTCTTTTTTGCATCCGGAAAAGAAAGGAAAAAATATGTATCAAGGCTTTTATGATTTGGCATCGGGAATGATTACCCAAAGAAGAAATCTGAATACAATCAGTAACAACATGGCGAATGTCCAGACTTCGGGATATAAGAAAGATACCATGGTCAGCACCACCTTCAAAGAAGAGATGATGATTCGGACGGGAAGATACAACAAGAAAAATCCGGAAGATCTTGCGATGGCGTCCCGTATTAAGTCCGCTGCCAGAACCTATACCGATTATGAGCAGGGCTCCTATGAAACAACGGACGGAATTTATGATACAGCCTTAAATGGAAAAGGTTTTTTTGCCGTTCGTACGGATAAGGGAACCTTATATACCAGAAGCGGAAATTTTTCCGTAGATGAAAACGGCGTTCTGGAACTTGCAGGAATCGGTAAAGTACAGAGCAAGGAGGGAGGAGATATCGTTCTTCCCAATGACAACTTTGCCATCGATCCTGACGGCAGCATCTTTGATCCGCAGAGTACCGGGGATACAAGGAAGGTGTACGGCACCATAAAAGTTGTGGATTTTGAAAATTACGAAGGCCTGCATAAGGAAGACAACAACATGTTCAGTACGACACAGGCGGAGCTTGCAAAGCCGGCTGATACAACGGTGAATTGGAAAATGCTCGAGAAGTCGAATGTGGACATGGTGGAAGAGATGACGACGATGATGAGCTCGCAAAGATCTCTGCAGAGTGCCGCGCAGATGCTTAGGATGTACGACACGGTGATGAGTAAGGCAAGCAGTGATGTGGGCAGAATTTAAGCATCCGGAAATGAGAATATAAGCTACAGAGGAAAATACCTATGAATATGTCTTTTTACGTTGGTGCACTCGGTGCCAACGCCAGTCAGAAGAAAATGGATGTCATCAGTAACAACCTGGCGAATATCAATAACAACGGGTTCAAACCGAAAAATGCCATTTTTTCGGAGCTGATTAATTATAACCTGAATGATTCTCCGGAAGCAAAGACCGAACTGCAGGCCGGAGGAGCCGGCACCACAGTGGTCAGAACCAACACGGAGTACGGAACCGCTGCATTTACGACGACCGGACAACCGAATGATTACGCCATCGGAACAAGTAATGCTTTCTTTAAGCTGATGGATCCGAAATCGGGAGAAATCAGCTACACCAGAAACGGTCATTTCCATGCCGGAGAGTTTCCGGACGGAAAGTTTTATCTCCTAACAGAGTCCGGAAAGCATGTTTTGGATGAAAAGGGAGAGAAGATGCTTGCAGACGACACTGCCTTAAAGGTTATCGAAGAGGCTGCAAAAGCCGGAGAAGGCAGCGGAGCAAAGAGCAGTACAAACGGGGATACGGAAGAGAAGAAACAGAAAATTGGTGTTTATACAATGACTTATCCCAGTCGATTAGTAAGTAAGGGCGATAATGAGTTTGCAATCCGTGCAGGGGATACCAAGAATGTGGAAAGCCTGGTGGAGAAGCCGGTGCTGGAAACAGGTACCTTGGAAGCTTCCGGAACGGATATGGCGAAGGAAATGACCCGCCTCATCGAGAGTCAGAGAGCATTTACCTATGCCTTAAAAATGGTACAAACCTCTGATGAAGTGGAAGGGACGATTAACCAGTTAAGAGGATAAACAAACGAAGCTCAAGATAAGGAATCAAGAAGATGAAAATCAACCGCTATGAAGATATGAATCTTCAAGAACTCGATGTCATGAAGGAAATAGGAAGTATCGGTACCAGCCATGCCGCTACGGCACTTTCCCAGCTCTTGCAAAGAGAAGTGCGCATTACCATCCCGAAGGTGAAAATCCTGGGATACAACGGCGCAGTCAAGAGAATTGGGCAGGAAGAGGAAATCGTAGGAGCAACTCTCGTACAGATGAGTGGAGACTTGGACGGTTTGATGCTTTTCCTCTACGACTTTCATTTTGCCAAAAGACTCTTGAAAAAACTTTTGGAAAAAGAGTATGAGGACTTCAGTAAGATGGACGATATGGCATTTTCAGCCTTAAAAGAGGTCGGAAATATCATTATCTGCTCCTATATCAATGCGTTTTCCCAACTGGTAGGCGTAGATATCAACCTGTCGGTTCCCAGCAGTACAGTCAATATGCTCGGAGGGATTCTTACCGTGCCTATGGTGGAATTCGGTTATGAATCCGATAAGCTCATGTATTGTAATGCGGATTTTCTGGTGGATGGAAAGAGTATTCCCTCTTGGTTATTGATGCTTCCGGATATCCATTCTTTAAATACGATTCTCGGAAAGCTAGGAGTGTAAAATGCAGTTGGATAAGCAGCTAAAAGTAGGAATTGGGGATATGAAGCTGACTCGAGGAGACGGACTCATCATCACCTACGCTCTTGGCTCTTGTATCGGACTGGCCTTTTATGACTCATACATCAAATTGGGAGCGCTGTTGCATGTCATGTTGCCTGAAAGGGTAAATGCAAATGACCCGAATGTTTTTAAATATGCAGATACGGGGATACGCGAGACGCTACGCAAGATGACCGCTTTTGGGATGGTAAAGAGTAGGACGACGGTACGTATAGCAGGGGGCGCCAAAATGTTTGAAATCAGCGGAAATGCCGGTTTCGGAAACATTGGGCAAAGAAATATTGAAAGTGTAAAACAGATTCTCCGAGAAGAAGGTATGAAAATTACCGGAGAAGATACCGGAGCAAATTATGCAAGGACCATGAGTCTGGACACCGGAAATGGGGAAGTATTGATACGAACCTATGGACGGGACATTGTCCGGATTTAAGGATAGATACAAAACTCTAGTGGGGGCAGGATGCAAGTCCCGCGTTTAAGGAAGAACGAAAAAGGGAGAGGATATACGAAGATGAAAAAGAAAAATGAAAAGGAAGGCATTTTACTGGAGTCCGGAACGAACGAAATCGAAATCATGAAGTTTCGCGTTTTAGGAGAATTTTACGGAATCAACGTGGCAAAGGTGAAAGAAATCATGATGACGGAGAAGATTAAGCCGATGCCGCATTCCCACCCGTCAGTAGAGGGATTTTTCAAGCCGAGACAGCAGCTGATTACAGTTATTAATCTGGCAAATTATCTTACCGGCGTAACACCGGAGCAGGGTGTCAGAGATTTATTTATCATTACACACTTCAACAAGATGATGGTGGCATTCCGTGTGGATTCCATTGAAGGAATCAGCCGTATTTCCTGGCAGAGTATCCAGAAGCCGGATAGAACGCTGGCAAACGGTGCCGAGTCCGTGGCTACCGGTATTGCCCAGTGTGATGATCAGCTGGTTACCATCCTCGACTTTGAGAAGATTGTAGCGGAGATTTCTCCGGAAACCAGTATCAAGATGGAAGAAATTGAACAGATGGGTGAGAGAGACATCACGACGGCTCCGATTGTCATTGCAGAGGACTCCGTTTTACTGCAGAAAATGATTGGTGCAGCTTTGCAGAAGGCCGGCTTTACCAATGTTTCCATTTTCAATAACGGACAGGAAGCGTGGGATTATCTGTCCTCTCTGCGAAATGATCAGAATCTTTACCAGAAGGTAAACCTTCTGATTACGGATATCGAGATGCCGATGATGGACGGACACAGGCTCACGAAGCTTGTGAAGGATGATATGCGCTTAAAGAGAATCCCGGTAGTCATTTTCTCCTCTCTGATCAATGATCAGATGAGAATAAAGGGGAAGGAACTCGGTGCGGATGAGCAGCTTACCAAGCCGGAAATCGGACACTTGGTAGAAGTTTTGGACACTCTGATTAAGCGTTTCCGGGAATCCGATCACGCATTGCTGGTAAAATAAAAGCTGTCAGGCCTACGGGATGGAAACTGTAGCTTCCATAGCGGGGCTTGCGGAAAATGGAATATTGTGTGTTAGTATACGATGTCCGTTTCGGAATTAAAAATAAGAAGGCATGGATCTGCCTGAAAGGAACAGGGATGGTGAAAAAAAGGATAGAACTTCACCATCCCTCTTTGTTATTCATAATGTGTGTAAAGCGTGCGATATCTTGTTCAAAACAGGTGGTGGCCGGAAGGATATCCCGGTTTGGATTTTATCCGGATTTTGAAAATTCCTAGCATATTTTTAGGCTTTTGGGTATAATAAGGAGGTAAAAAATGAAAAAGAGTAGTATGGCTGTTTTTTTAAGTCTTTGCCTTTTGGCAGGGGGATTTTTTACAGAAAAAACTTACGCCGACAGTAATTTTTCGGGAGATTGGATTAAGCAGGGGGATGCCTGGTATTTTTATCTCGCACCGAATACGCCTCTGGAGGAAGAGTGGCTCAGCTACAATGGAGACAGCTACTATATCGGACAGGGCGGCAGGATGGTTACCGGAAAATACATCGATCCGGAAGACAAGGCCGAGTATTTTTTGATGAGGACGGAAGACTTCTGGAAGATGAATTTACGAAGGACGGTAAGCTTTACATAGGAAAGAACGGTAAAGAGCTTCGCTATTTTAATGATTATCGTACCTTCCTGAGAAGAGAACTGGAAAGTCTTAAACAGAAAGACTTCGGGAAAAAGGTAGAAAAGGCGAGCGGAGACGCTGACAGTACGGCAACTACGCTGGAAGGGGCTGTGATTCACCCTGAAGCGTATGCGTTGATAGATATCAATGATGACGGCTATAAGGACATCGTCCTTTTAAAGGATAAGGTGAGAGAGGAAACGAAGCTTTCTCCCAATGTTTTAGCCGTTATCTTGTATAAAGAAGAAACACGTATCACGAAAGAAAGTAGAGAAGAAGCAAAGAATAAGACGGAGAACGAGAAGCTTCCCATCAAGGAGCGCAGCACCATGCCGCTCCTCGAGGCTGAGGCGGATGGACCTTACACCTTTGTGGTTCGGCGGAACAAGCTGACGGGAGAGATTGCATTCTTACGAAACAATCGCGGAGGAGAAGACTATTCCGTTTTTCAGTTCAAAAAAGATGAGGGATTGAATCAGCTCTATTCCATTGCAACAAAGAGAGACGGTATGGGCGTTGCCAAGTATTATTCTTTTGCGGATGAAGTGGAATTTCAGGAATACCAAAGAATACTCCTTACGATTCAAAATCAGTTTGGAGAGCCATACCCGGTAAAGTCCTATAACTTGGACGAGGCGGGCTTGGAGGAAGGCCTGAAGGACTTCAGCAAAGAGGAACTTTCTTTCTATGCGACACAGGAATTTAACAACTAGAATTCCTTTTTCAAAGTAGGAGGTTTGTTTTGTCAATCATCATTACTGTATCCAACCAAAAGGGCGGTGTGGGAAAAACCACTACCTCGGCAGCAATTTGTGCAGGTCTTGCGGACAGGGGAGCCAAGGTTCTGGGCATTGATTTGGATCCTCAAGGAAACTTAGGCTTTTGTATGGGATTGGAAGGCGGTAATCCGACCACAATTTTAGATGCCTTACATGGAAAGGTGAAGGTGCAGCAGGCCATTCGGCGTTTGCCGAAAGCGGATATTTTGCCTTCGGATATCTCCCTTTCCACTACGGGTCTGGAAAAATTGGCTCCGGGAAAGAGAGAAGTGGCATTGAAAGAGATGCTTGCTCCGGTTATGGATTATTATGATTATATGGTGATTGATACCCCGCCGGCACTGAACCTTTTAACGGTAAATGCCTATGCGGTATCCGATTTTTTGATTATTCCGATGTCTTCGGATATACTATCTTTAGTAGGGCTTTCTCAGCTTCGAGAGACGATTGACTCCGTAAAGCAGGGATTAAACAAGAATTTGAAAGTACTGGGGATTCTTCTTAACAAGTATGACAAGCGTACCACCTTGTCCAGGGATGTGGAGGAGATGGCAGACGGTCTTGCCAAGCAGATTTCCACCAAGGTATTTCAAACGAAAATCAGGCAGGGTGTTGCCATTGCGGAGGCACCCGCTCACGGAGAAGATATTTTCACCTACAATAAACGCTCTCCTGCGGTCAAGGATTATATGAGCTTTATTGAAGAGATAGCAGGGGATATTCATTTGAAAGAGGTGATAGCGTATGGCAACGAAGAAAACAACGAAATCCAATAAAACATCTCATGTGATGAACTTACTTACCTCCGCACCGGTGACGGAAGAGGTGGAGAGTGCGAGTGACTTGGGAAGCGGAACCTCGACGTCCAAGTCTTCCAAGGCGGAAATCGATGAGGCGTTGCTTTCCGACTTCCATGAGGCTGCAGAGAAGACCAAGCAGGCCGCAGAGCACTTTGACGGAGCGGTAAGCAATTTTAAAACCGCAGTGGAGAATTTCGATACCATAGAGCAGAACAAAGTTTCCGAAAGCGAAGAAAAAGAGGAAAAAAAGGAAGAGAAAAAAGAGGCAAAGGATTCGAACTTGCAGGAAGAGGCTCCGCCGGCTTATAAAAAGAGCAAAGTCACCGTGATTGATGAGTCTTCGGAAAATGATAAGATTACGAATGAGATTCAGCAGAATCTGGAGAAAAAGCTTCTCTCCGAGTATGATGAAGCGGAACCGGAATTTCATATCGTAAATGTCATGGCGGATATCTTACAGACAAAGGATGTGCGCGGACTGATGCAGAAGTACGGCGGTTGTACCTGTGACAAGTGTGTTGCCGATGTGACGGCACTCTCCTTAACCAGACTTCCTGCGAAGTATGTGGTGCTGGACAAAGACAAGACCTCTCCGATGATCGGTTTTTACCGGAGCAAATTCCATGCGGATATTTTTGTGGCAATGCTGAAAGCGGTAATGGATGTAAAGGAGCACCCGCATCATGATCCGAACCGTGGAAAGGATACGACAAAGTTTGATGCGGAGGAACGAAAGAATCTGAAGGGCGGTTCCATGAATATTGCCTAAGGCGATTCTGAAGCTGTCGGTTTCCATTTCTGCAATGTTTTAAACAACAGGAGACTGTGAAGAAGAAGGCGGTTTTCACCGCTTGTCTTTTTCCGGTCTCTTTCTTATTTTCTTATATAAGTATAAAAAAGAGCCGATAATGTCATGAGAAGTTAGCAATAAGAATGTCTTGGAAGGGAGTCCTGCATTCTTGGGCTTTTGAGGAGGTGGCAGGGAAGCTCTTCCTGCAGATACAAAGGTCTTGCTAAGTAATAAGCGGGGAACACCTACATTTCTCGTTTAAAAATCATAACGGAAGTTTTCGCTACAGAGGCTTTCGTTAAAGAGAGGAAGGATGAATCATGGCAGGTTTATCAACAAGCGCAACTAGTAGCTCTGGACTCGGAAACACCTCCCTTAGGGGCTTTGGTGGAATGGCGTCCGGACTCGACAGAGATGCGTTAATTGAACAGATGTCCAGAGGGACACAGACTAAGCTGACTAAGGCCAGACAGGAAACCACACAGATTGAATGGAAGAGAGATGCATTCAGAGAACTTGCGGATAAGACCATCGAGTTTCAGGATGACTTCTTGTCTTTTGCGTCTTCTAATTCCGTGAAGAATGAAGAACTCTACGAATCCAGTGTTGTGGATGTAAGAGGAGACGCGGCAGCGGCAAAGTATATTACGGCAAGCGGAGCTTCCGATATGACGAAGAACCTTAAGATTTCCGCTGTAACAAAGCTTGCAACGGCAGAGTCCATTGTTTCCGATGTAAAGGGTAGCGTATCGGCGATTCGAAGCGGAATCTCCGCAGATGCCTTAGCCGGTGCTAAAACCGTAAAAACCAGTAATTTAGAGGGAAAGACCCTTGAATTCGGTAACTATACCACAAAAGGTGTATTTAACCAGAAAGCAAGCTTTACTTTCCCGAGTTCTTATAAAGATGATGACGGAAAGACGGTGGAAATCGACTATACCGGAGACAAGGAAAAGCTGGTAGAGGCCTTAAATAAGGCAGCTAAGCAGAAAAATGTACAGCTTGGTGAAAATAAAGATTTAAAATTTAAGTATAACCGGGGGGCAAATCCGGGCGAAGACTTCATCAGCATTGAAGGCAGCTCCGACTATGTCATCAAGAAAGAATCCACTGCCCTGGAAGCTTTAGGGTATAGAGCAGGTGCACCGGGCAGTACGCCGACAGGAACCGGTTCCGCTTCTTACGGCTTGAGTCTTGACAATTTTAATGCGGGAACCGCAGCGGAGCATAAGTTCTCGAAGGCTTCCGTACAGGAGAGCGGTTTCCTCGATTATTTAAAGGATACCAAGCTCACGGTTTCTCATAGCGGAAAGAGCAGAGAGGTCAGCATTTTAACCGATGCGCAGAAACAGGATATCGAGACACGGTTTGTCGGAAATGATTCCACAACCAACCAGAACAGACTGGATGCCGTAGCACAGGCTATGCAGAAAAATATCGATAAGGAGTTCGGTGCCGGAAAAATCAAGGTGGACAGTTCCACAGGCAGCTTATCTTTCAACAGTGCCAATGGAAAAGACACGGTTTCGGTGAACTCTTCCGACCAGACAGTTAGAAGCAATCTGGGAATCGAAAAGGGAGCTTCCAACCGTGTATCTTTAGAGAGCTCTATTATGAGCAGCCTGGATAAGCTTGGTCTGGATTCCTTTGCCGGAAATAAAGCCGGACTGGATGAAGCACTTTCGCATTTAACGATTAACGGAAAAGAAATCAAGGGAATCACTTCAGACTCCACCGTTTCCGATATGTTGAAGAAAATCAATGATGCGGATGCCGGGGTAAAGGCTTCCTACATGCAGGGTTCCGGACGATTTGTTTTGATTCACAGTGAAACCGGTTCGGGAAGAAGTATCGATTTAGGAGATGCTTCCGATGCCAACAATGTTGCCAATAAGATTTTCGGTGCTACAGCAGGCGGCGGCGGAGAGGTAAACCACGGTCAGGATGCGGAGATTGTCTACAACTATGGAAACGGCATCAATGAAGTTCTGACTTCTTCTTCCAACACCTTCAATATTGACGGAATGACCATTACGGCAAGCGGAAAGTTCGGTGTAGAATTGGATTCGAGCGGTAATGCAGTGACAAAGCCTGACGGATCGTATAATTTTGACAGTTCCAAGACGGTAAGCTTCAGTTCCAAGGCAAATGTGGAAAAAGCAACGGCCAGCATGAAGAAGTTTGTTGAGAAATACAACGAACTGATTACGTCCTTAAATGACCATGTGAAGACCAGAAAGGAAAAAGGATATGATCCTTTGACCGATGAGCAGAAGAAGCAACTCAGTCAGACTTCTATCGATAACTGGGAGAAGAAGGCTAAGCAGGGAATTCTTTATGGAGAATCTTCCGTTAGAAACTTCAAATTCTCCATGGACAGAGTCATGACCAATGCCATAAATGATTTGCAGAAGGCCGGCTTAAAATATGAAGATATGGAGAAGGCGGGAATCAGTATGTCTTCCGATGTTCATGACGGTGGAAAACTTGTCTTTGATGAAGAAAAGTTCAAGAAGGCAATGGAGACGAATCCGGAAACGGTAAAGAAAATCATGAGCGGACACAACGGTTCCAAGGGCTTTGCCAAGGTCGTTGAAGATGCAATGACACCTTATGCAACACGTTATGCATCCAGAAATGGCGGCTCCTACGGAGAATTGGTTAAGGAAGGCGGTTCCAATAAGGTAACGCTGAAGAACACCTCCACGACTGTTTACCAGGCTTTAAAGGAAAATAATGACAAGATTGAAAAGCTGAAGACACTTCTCAGCACGGAGCAGGATCGTTATTTGAAGCAATTCTCTCAGCTGGAGAAATTAATCAGCAAGATGAATACACAGTCTTCTTACCTGAGCGGTTTGAGCTAAGAAGCAGGACGTTTTCAAGAGGAAATGAAATAGAAGGAACAATGGGAGCCGATTCTTCGGCTCCCATTTCTTATGAATCTATAAAATTCTTTACAAAGTCCTATGTTTTGCATTAAAGTATTTCCCTGTGAAAATTTTATAGAATAGGGGGAATTATATGGCAGGAGAAAATAAGGAAATGAAAAAAGGAAAAAAACCGTCTCTGGCCATGCAGATTTTTATTGCATTGGTTTTGGCAATTCTTTGCGGTCTTGCCCTGCAAGGGCATAGTGAACTGGTGGAACACTATATTAAACCGTTTGGAATCATCTTTTTGAATCTGGTAAAGTTTATCGTTGTGCCGGTGGTGCTCTTTTCCATCATGTGCGGCATTATTTCCATGCAGGATATCAGGAAGGTCGGATCCATCGGTTTGAAGACCGTAGTCTTTTATCTTTGTACGACAGCTTTTGCGGTGAGTATAGGTTTATTCTTCGGAACGCTTTTTCGCAGATTTTTTCCAATAATCGCTACAACGGACTTAAGCTATGAAGTAAAGGGAGGAATTTCCCTGATGGATACGATTGTCAACATTTTTCCGTCAAACTTTATTCAGCCTATGGTCGAGGCAAATATGTTGCAGGTTATCGTGATGGCTCTTATCCTCGGATTCGCCATTATCCTGGTGGAGGAGAAGAACATCCGCGTCGTAGCTGCTTTCAATGACTTTAACGATATTTTCATGAAATGTATGGAAATGGTTTTGAGCCTGTCGCCAATCGGTGTATTTTGTCTGCTTTGTCCGGTGATTGCGGCAAACGGTCCGAAAATTATCGGTTCTCTTGCAACGGTTCTTCTTGCGGCTTATATCGGCTATATTGTGCATGCCGTTTTCGTGTATTCCGCTACGGTGAAAGTACTGGGAGGGTTGTCTCCCGTAAAGTTCTTTAAGGGCATGATGCCGGCCATTATGTTTGCTTTTTCTTCGGCATCCTCTGTGGGAACTTTGCCCATTAATATGGAGTGTACGGAAAAGCTTGGTGCAAAGCGGGAGATTGCTTCCTTTGTCCTTCCGCTGGGTGCAACCATCAATATGGACGGAACTGCCATTTATCAGGGAATTTGCGCTATCTTTATTGCGTCCTGCTATGGAATCCACTTGACTCTTTCCCAGATTATTACCATTATCCTTACGGCCACTCTGGCTTCCATCGGAACAGCTGGTGTACCGGGTGCGGGAATGATTATGCTTGCCATGGTATTGACTTCGGTAGGACTGCCGGTAGACGGCATTGCCCTTGTTGCCGGAGTGGATCGTATCTTTGATATGGGAAGAACGACCGTCAATATTACGGGTGATGCAGCCTGCACTATGGTGGTTTCCCATTTGGAAGAGAGAAAAGCGGAAAAAGCAAAAGCTGCAAAATAGTACATTGTAAAAAATATTCCGAATAAAGAATCCCTGCGTCTCCTTTTATAGGAGAGGCGGGGATTTTTTTGAAAAATACTTTATATAAAATAGCGAATAGGACGAAGTATTCTAAGAGGATGAATCGGGAGGCACTTTAGCAGAGCACTTACAAAACAGAGGAGGAGTGCTTGTGCCTGTTTGGAAATTTCGGATAATAGGAGAGGATATGAAGGAGTATCAAAAAAAGTACCAAGAGCAGAGTATTATGCAGATGAGCCAGGGAGAACTTTTGGTTTTGACCTTTGATGAGGCAATCAAAAGCTTAAAGCTTGCTGAGTTTGCATTGGAGGATAAAAAATACGATAAGTTTGAAGAGGCAATGAAGAAATGCAATATGATCATTCGTTACTTGCGTCAGACTCTGGATATGGAACAGCCTATCAGCAGGGATTTGCTTCGTTTATATGACTTTGTTACTTTTGACCTGGGTCTTGTCCTTGCGGGAAGAGACAGAAGAAAGGATGAGCTTCCGAAGCTTGTTGCGATTTTGACCGATCTTCGGGACGGCTTCTACGGAGCCAGCCAAAAAGTTATGGATACCCATATGCCGAAAGAAGTAAAGGTAGTAGGCTAAAATCAGGCGGAATGTTTCAACATACAATATCGTAAGCAAAAAGGGGATGTGGAAAAAGAACATAAATTGTATCTTTTTTACAGCCTCTTTTCTACCGTAAGGGAGGGAAAAGAGATGGATGTGGAAAAACTTGCCACGCTATATCAGAGAAGATATAATATCATGAGCAAGATAGGCAAGGAGACGGATGAGATTCTTCTGGCGGCGGAAAGACAGGATAATGTGAGCCTGGATTTGCTTTTGGATTTGAGACAGGAATCCTTGGGGGAATTGGAAACGAACGATATAGAGATTCGTGCCATGGTGGAAGAAAGCGTTGCCGATGCAAAGCTGTTCCGCTCCCTTACTACCGGAGGAGAAGGGGAAGAGGTTTTTTCCAACAAATGGGAAAGAAAGATCTCGGAACTTTACCATAAGATAGAAGCGATGCTGGAAGAAGTCAAGCGGAAGAACAAACAAATAGAATTTCGTGCAGGCAGGACAAAAGACTACTACGCGGAAAAGATATTTACATAGAAGGATTTTGATTCATAACGAGTGCGGTACGGAGAACCCGCCGCCTCGTTTTCAGGGAGTGGGAAAGGAAAACAAGGAAGGTAATGAATCGAAGTGTATATGAGGGCAAGTTTTTATTGAACTTGTTGGGAGGCACATTGCGGCAAGATGATTCTTTCCCTGTGGTTCGGAGAATGAACTGGGGAAGACTTTATCGTATAGCTGACTATCATGAAATATCCTCGGCTATTTATCTTGGTATGTTATCAGCGGGAGCGAGAGTCCCCGCTATTTTTGGTGAGCGCTTCTTTAAGAGATATCAGGAGGCGGTGCGTTACGGGGAAGTTTATGAAGCTTCCGAACTGGAAATTCTGGATGCTTTTCAGGCCTTAAAAGTACCGGCTGTGATTCTGGAAAGTGCTGCGGTAAGAAGACTTTATCATCTTCCCGAAACTGCGGCAAATTCTCCGTTACGCCTCTATATTCCCGAGGAGAGATATTATCTGGCCAAGGGATACCTTATTGACCTCGGTTATGAAACAGACATGTTTTATAAAGGTTTCGGAGAGCATATGAAGAGGATTGGGGGATTTCAGATTGAAATCTATCACACCCTGCCCTTCCTTACAAAGACTTATAAAAAAGCCATGAAAAGTCTTTTGGATCGGGCTTATGCGGATAAAAATCGCCCCTCTTTAAAGGTGCTTTCCCTTGAGAGCAGTTATCTTTTCCGGCTGGCTGAAGCGTCCTATCACTTCTGTTCGGATAACCTGAGAATCAGAGAACTCCTGGATTTGTATCTATTTTATAAGTTGTTTTATAAGGACATGAATCATCGTTTTCTGGATTCAAGAATCAAGGAGTTGGGGATTCCGATTCTTTCTCAAAGTCTTCTGCAAATTGCGGATATGTGGTTCAGCAGCAGAAAGGAGACCCTTTTCCCTTATCCCAAGGACAGTATAAGTCTTTATGATGACATGGAAGCTCGTATTCTTTCCAACGGAACGGTGGGAAGAGACAGTATTCCGGAAGCTGAAAAACTTAGAAAAGCCATTCGGGATGCGGAGAATCGGGAAGAAAGAGCCGAGAAGTGGAGGAAGTGGAAAAAGAAGTGGCAGGAGCGCTGGAAAGCGATTGGAAGACAGCTTCGCTGGGTATTCCCGGATAAGGGGTATATGGTCAGCCTTTACCCGGAATTGGAAGATAAGGGATTCCTGCTTCCACTCTACTGGATTAAGAGAGATTGGAAGCTGCTTAAAATTGTTCTTCTTCCGGATAAAATAGAAGAGAAGGAAGAAAGCGGGAAGACCGAGGACGGGAAGGGTACAGAGTCTCCCGATAGAGGAAACAATATCTACTCTATTGAGGAAATCGGTTACCAGGCGGATCCTTTCCGAAAGAACGGACGAAAGAAAGTATTTTATAAGAAGAAAAAGAGAGACGAAGAGGAAGAGACTTCCGCTACAACGGCGGAAAATCCGGAGAATCCGTCTGAAGAAGCTGTGGAACTTCCTCTTAATGAAGACCTTGCTTTTCTTTCAGAAGAAATTAACGAGAATGAGGAAGCGGATGAGGATAAGGAAAACGACTGGAATCTCTGGGATTTTTCTGCTCCAAAGCCCTTCGTAAGCGCAGACTATCAAGCGCAAGGGAATCCGCAAGCCGAAGCTCGGAGCATTTTGGGAAATCAAAATACAGAGCACGGCGGGAAGCTGAGTGAAGCGGAAGAAGAAAGAGCGCTTGCTATGCTTTCTCTCCTCCTTTCTGAAGACGGCACGCCGACGCTTTCCGAGGAAGAACTGAAAGAGAACGAAAAGGAAGTAGAAGAACAGTACCGGAAGTCTCTGGAAGGGGAGCGCTATGATTTCCCGAAATACAATGCATCGAAGGGAAGCGAAGAGAAAGAAGAGCATTCCGAAGAGCATAAAAAGGAAGAGTATGCCACCTTGGACGGCCGGGAGGTAAAGGTACAGTCCTGGAGCTTTCCGAAGGAGAAGTCTGAGGAATAAATACTTGAAGAAGAGAGATTCCGAAGCAAAAAAAGTAAAGTCTTGAAACTCAAAAAAGAAAGGGCTTGAAGCTCAAAAAGAGAAGAGAGTGAATCTCGAAAATCTATTTGACAGCGGTAGAAAAAAGGGGTAGAATAACAAAGCATTTTTGCGATGGAACAGGTGAACTGTGCTCTTTTATGAGTTTTGCCCGTTCTGTGATTACTTAAAGCAGGGCCTCAGGCCCGGGCTACATTAAATACTGAAATCAGTCCCTGACTGGACCAGAGTAAGTAGCCTACACATAGGAGGTTGTTATGAATTCTTACGTAGCAAAGGCTTCTACTATCGAAAGAAAGTGGTTCGTGGTAGATGCAGAGGGGAAGACACTCGGACGTCTTGCATCGGAAGTAGCATCCGTTCTTCGCGGAAAGAGAAAGCCGACTTTCACACCGTTCTTAGACTGTGGTGACTATGTAATCGTAGTCAATGCAGAGAAGATTCAGGTAACAGGAAAGAAGCTTGAGCAGAAGTTGTATCGCACCCATTCTCGTTATGTTGGTTCCATGAAGGAAACTTCTTTAAGAGATATGAGAGCCAATAAGCCAGAGCAGGTTATCGAACTTGCTGTAAAGGGAATGCTTCCCAAGGGACCTTTAGGTAGACAGATGTACAAGAAACTTTTCGTGTATGCAGGCCCGGAGCACAAGCACCAGGCACAGCAACCAGTTGCATTATCAATCTAAGGGGGGAATAGAGAATGGCTACAAATAGAAATTACGGCACCGGTAGAAGAAAAAGCTCTGTAGCAAGAGTGTATATCATGCCGGGTACAGGTAAGATTACCGTAAATAAGCGCTCCATCGATGAGTATTTCGGTTTGGAGACTTTGAAGACTATCGTTCGTCAGCCTCTCGTGGCTACACAGAACGAAGGCAAGATTGATGTTCTTGTGAATGTATGTGGTGGCGGTACCACAGGACAGGCCGGCGCTATTCGCCACGGTCTCTCTCGTGCACTTTGCGAGATGGACAGCGACTTCAGACCGGTTCTGAAGAGAGCGGGATTCCTTACAAGAGACTCTCGTATGAAGGAGAGAAAGAAGTACGGATTAAAGGCTGCACGTCGTGCTCCGCAGTTTAGTAAGAGATAAGAAAAGACATATTCAGTATATGGGACTCCTCAAGAAATTTGGGGGTCTTTTCTTATCCCCCTAAACTGCGGAACTGTTCGCCGTAAAGGCTCACAGTTACTCGCTGGGAATATGCCAAAGGGCATGTTCCCTTTACGCTCGTACAGTTCACTAAGAGATAAGAAAAGACATATCAAGTATATGGGACTCCTCAAGCAATTGGGGAGTCTTTTCTTATCCCTCTAAACTGCGGAACTGCTCGCCGTAAAGGCTCACAGTTACTCGCTGGGAACATGCCAAAGGGCATATTACTCATCATTGGTGGGAGCTATATTTTTTAAAAAAAGGAGATGCCGTTACGGGTTGAAATGATACAGCGATTCCCGGAGTCTGTTAAGCTCATCTGTGAGGCGCACTTATTGATGAGACAGCGCTTACTTTCCATTCTGGCGGATAATATAAAAAAATGCTTTTGTACTTTTCTGCAAACATTGAAAAAAATTTTTGGGAAAATTCCTTAATAAGTTTTTAAAATTGATAAAAAAACTTGTTTTTTAAAAAGCTGAGGAGTATCCTTACTCCCATCTTTCAGCGATGTGTTATTTTGCTGAAAGAAAGAGGAAAAGAAAGAAAAATATTTTTTCTGCATGGGCAGAAGAGAGGAGACTATTATGAGAAAGATGGTTAGAGGATTATTTGTACTTGCAGCAATGACAGCAGCTCTTACAATGGTTGCATGTTCCGGTAAGAAGGCAGGGACTACTGCAGCACCAGAGAGCAAGGTAGAGACAGAGGCTGCTAAGGAGACTACTGTAGTAGAGGAGAAGAAGAGCGATAAGAAGGATGCTAAAGAGACTACAGTAGCAGCCGAAGAGTCTGAGAGCACTGAAGAGTCTTCTAAGAAGTAATTTTTGAAGAATTATATAAGAGAGCCTGCGGGCTCTCTTTTTTTATATTCTGGGAGAAGTGCGGGCGAAGCGTTACGATGAAGGAGGGCTTCCGCTGTGGCTACTATAACACAAGATATGCGCTTTAGACTATCACTCATTCATTATTCTGAAAAACACGGGGTATCAAAGGCTGCAATAAAGTATCGTGTTAATCGACAATATATTTATTGCTGGCGTAACCGATATAATGGCTCTATTGATTCATTACGAAATCAATCTCGTCGCCCACATCATCATTCTAACCAGCACACTTTAGAAGCGCTAAGGCTAATTGCTGATCTGCGCCGAAGAAATCCATATATAGGACTTGTTGTCTTCTGGGTAAAACTCATGCAAAGAGGCTATAAACGCTCTATAGCAGGGCTTTATCGTATTCTTCGAAGACAAGGAATTATGGAGTTATAGAACAAAACGTGTTGATAAAAGCTCTGTAGAGCCATGTAAATCATAGGGTTATGAGGGTTTAATCTTCCTTAGAAATATACTTCTTGGAGGAAGATTAAATGAATCAAATAAATTGTCCTATTTGTGGAAAGAAATGCGTTAAGTCAGAAAAAACAAATGTCGGCTCCCAACGCTGGCTTTGTAAGATCTGTAAATCCTCTTTTACACACAAGATTGATAATAACTCGAAATGAAGGTAGATGAGCATGGAAATAAAAGACCAACACATGAAAGAATTTTAAAAGCGGCCTTCTGGATGCTATACGCACTCTCCAGAGCCGCTTTCTTCGTCTGAAATATGAAATGTAATGCCTACCGATAAAAGTATTGCAGCACTCTATAAAAAATGAATGAGAAACAAAAGTTAGAAAAAAGCCTCTCTATCTGGGACGATGCTATTGTATTACAGTTCCTTTTTTATTCCACGGTAACGGATTTCGCCAAGTTCCTGGGCTTATCCGGATCGAAGCCCTTTAGGAGGCTGACTCGGTAGGCGAGGAACTGGAGAGGAAGCACCAAAAGGCTTCCGGCAAAGAGGGGATGGGTCTTAGCTACGCTAAGGCTTCCGGCAAAGTCCTCTTCTTCAATAGCAATATCTTCCGTCTTAATCGCAAAGCATTTGGCTCCACGGCTTCGTACTTCGTGAATATTGGAAATGCTCTTTCCGGCAAGCTCCTCCTGCGAAAGAAGACCGATGACCGGACTGTCCTTTTCGATTAAACTGATGGTGCCGTGCTTTAATTCTCCACTACTATAGCTTTCACAGTGAATATAGCTGATTTCCTTCAGCTTCAAAGCGCCTTCCATAGAGATGGCCCAGTCCAGCCCTCTTCCCAGGAAGAAAATGTTGTCCGCATCCTTTAGTTCCTTTGCCATAGGAAGGATTTCCTGATCCATAGACAGGCATTGCTGAACCTTTCCCGGAAGGAGGAAAAGCTCTTCTGTTAAGTTAGAAGCTTCTTCCCTGCTGATTTTTCCCTTTGCCTTAGCCAAAAGCAGGGAGAAAATGTAGCCTGCCACAAGCTGACAGCTGTAGGCCTTGGTGGTGGCTACCGCAATCTCCGGACCCGCCTGGGTGTAGAAGACAAAGTCGGATTCTTTGGCAATGGCAGAGCCCTTCACATTTACGATGGATAGGGTTTTTGCCCCTAATTTCTTGGCTTCCTTTACGGCAGCCAAGGTGTCCGCAGTTTCTCCGGACTGGCTGATGCTGAGGACCAGTTCTCCATTTTCCAAAATGGGATGATTATAGCGGAATTCACTGGCCAGCTCCACCTGTACCGGAACTCTAGCCAGGCTTTCGCAAACGGATTTCAAAACCCAACCCGCGTGGTAGGCGGAACCGCAGGCAATCACCCGAACTCTGGAAATATCCTGAAAATCCTTTTCCGCCATAGAAAAAGCTTCATAGGAAAAGTCCGGATTTTCCGCATTCTCCGGATCTTTCCTGGCAGAAGAAAATTGCTTCGCCCCGGGAGTAGCGTATTCTTCAGGCTTCCCATTTTCAAGCTGTTTCCCATTTTCCTGCTTGCAGGCATAAAGCAGAGTATCCTTCACCACCTTGGGCTGCTCAAAGATTTCCTTTTCCATAAAATGCAGGTAGTCTCCCTTATGAATCTGGCTTTGACTCAGCTCCGCAATAGTGGAAGAGCGCTTTACTTCCTCACCGTTTTGGTTATAAATATGGATTTCCTTCTCGGAAAGGCTGAGAATCTCCCGATTTTCCACAGGATAGATTTTCTTAGTATAGTCTAAAAAGGCGGAAACATCGGAAGCCAGATAGAAGGCATTTTTCCCTTTTCCCACAATCAAAGGGCTATCCTTTCGCATAGCATAAAGGGTATTTGCATCCTCCAAAAACATGATGGCAAAGGCAAAAGAGCCCTTCAGCTCCTTTTGTACAGAGAAGAGTGCTTTTAAAATATCCTTTTCTTTCCGGTAATAATATTCCATCAGGTTTACCGCAACCTCCGTATCCGTATCGGAGTAGAAGCTGTAACCCTTTTCCTGTAAGAAATTTTTAATTTCTGCAAAGTTTTCAATAATGCCGTTATGCACCAGCACCACTTCCTTATGCATGGACAGGTGGGGATGGGCATTTTTTTCACTGGCCTTTCCGTGAGTCGCCCAACGGGTATGTCCTATCCCCATAGAGTAGGGAAGCTCAAATTCCTTAGAAGCCTCCACTTTTTTCTTTAATTCTTCTAATTTTCCTACAGCCTTCACCACTGTGAAAGGATGAGCGTACAGGGCGATTCCTGCAGAATCATAACCTCTGTATTCCAGACGGGAAAGACCGGCCAGAAGAATCTCTTTGGGATTCCCCTGTCCAACAAAACCAACAATACCGCACATTGTATTTTCCTCCTATTAAATTGTTTAAGGTGCGGAGAAAGCTTTTGTTACGATTTTGATTTCGCTTTTTTTCTTTCCCTTACGATGCACTACTCCGAAACAGCATCCGCCGAATCTTTCGATTACTGTTTACCTCGTCAGCTTGGAATATCTCCGAAGCCCTGGCGCTAATTTTTCTTTTTTCCTTAGTAAAGAAAAATTTGTGCTATGATAGCACGGTGAAAAAGAGATTAGGAATGCTTTTTCAAAAAAATTAAAAAAATTCTTTTTTGGGAAGTATTTCTAAAATTGTTGTAAAGAAGAGTAGGAATCTGTGCCCTCGGAAAAGCTTCTCTGAAATTGCGGAAAAGCAGAAAAAAAGATGAAGCAATTCCTTGGATATGTAGGAAGAAAAATGTAGAAAAGTCTTGATATTACAAGGGAAATTCTATAAAGTGATAGGGCTGTTATTACAGCGGAACAGAAGCAGGGCAAATGCTATGTTGGTTCCATGAAGGAAACTTCTTTGAGAGATATGAGAGCAAACAAGCCGGAGCAGGTTATTGAACTTGCCGTTAAGGGAATGCTTCCCAAGGGTCCTTTAGGTAGACAGATGTACAAGAAACTTTTCGTGTATGCAGGCCCGGAGCACAAGCACCAGGCTCAGCAGCCAGTTGCACTATCAATCTAAGGGAGGATAAAAAATGGCTACAAACAGAAATTACGGCACAGGCAGAAGAAAAAGCTCTGTAGCAAGAGTATATATCATGCCGGGAACAGGTAAGGTAACCGTAAATAAGCGTTCTATCGACGAGTATTTCGGATTAGAGACATTAAAGACCATCGTTCGTCAGCCCTTGGTGGCAACACAGAACGAAGGAAAGTTAGATGTTCTTGTAAATGTTAAGGGTGGCGGAACCACAGGTCAGGCCGGTGCAATTCGTCACGGTATCGCAAGAGCACTTTGCGAGATGGATAGCGATTTCCGTCCTATCTTAAAGAAGTCCGGTTTCTTAACCAGAGACTCTCGCATGAAGGAGAGAAAGAAGTACGGCTTAAAGGCAGCTCGTCGTGCTCCACAGTTCTCCAAGAGATAATCTTCGGAACTTGGAGTTACGTTCAAATCCTTGTTTTACAGGGGTTTGTGGAGTTGTCAGATGTGGTGAAAAGAGGTGGAATTTATTCAGTTCGCAGCGCATTTGCAACACGTTTGCAACAAAAATATCTAAAAAATATAGGACACTTTTCAGTGATAGACACTGGAGAGTGTCCTTTTTATTATGCGGATTTTGTATCGGCAGTTACGCTGTCCTTATTTTCTAAGGTTTTGTTGATTGCGTCTACAAGAACCTGCATATCTAAGTGAGTATAAACTTTTTCTGTTAATGTCATAGCACCGGAGTGCCCCACAATTTTCTTGATTGTTGTATCCTGAACACCAGCTTCCGATAACATGGAAATACAGGTATGTCGAGAACAATGTGGTGTACGATCAATTCCAATCTGTTCCACTAGAGGAGTCCAATAGCTGTCATAGTAATTGCGATAAAGAAATCATTTGCCATCCTCTGTATGAAGAAGATATTCACAATCTGTATTTGCACCAAAATACATTGTATTTGCACCAAAATACAGGAGACAAGTAATTTATAAACAAATTCGAGCAGATGTAGGAGAAATTCTGGGTTTGCTATGCAGAAGAAAAGGAATAGAGATTATTGAAGTAGAATGTTGCCCGGATCATACTCATATGCTAGTGCGCCTTCCAGGCGCAAGCAGGTAATATCCCTTTATAGGGGGAGAGCATGCCACCCACTGAGCGGGTGGTCATGACTATTTGTGACATAGAATATTTACAGAGCGAACGGTTATTAAAGTTAAGGTCTTGTATAATCGTCCATATAAAATCGATATTGTTCTCCGCGGATATAGTCATGGCAAATATGAACAAGATTATAGTCTGTATCAAAAATCTCGGAGTATAAATAGAATAAAGGTTCTCCATTGGTGACGCGTAAATGTTTGGCAAGCGAACCAGAAGCACGTGTCAGTTCAAGGTACGAATTACGGGAGCCCTTAACCTGAATATGGTAGGAATCTTTTAGAAGCTGATAAAGGGAACCATCTAATGATTCCTCTAAAAGAAATTTATATTTAGGATAAGGAAACAAATTGCTTTCATAAATCATTGGGATGCCATCGGCAAGATCAACACGTTCAATCAAGACTGCCTTTGCGCCAGCTGGAACATTCATAGTTTTGGCATCTTCATCAGATAACTTAGTTACAGAGCGTTTGATCACAAGGCGAGATGGAATGCATTCATTGGCTTTGCATGCATCGGCAAAGCCAAGAAGATGTTCCATTTTGCGTTGGATTTTGCGGGATTTTACAAAAGTTCCTTTTCCCTGACATTTTACAAGATAATTTTCCTGACATAATTCTTCAACAGCACGTCTTACGGTGATGCGGCTGACTTTGTAATGTTCGCTTAATTCTATTTCAGTAGGTATTTTTTCGTTGGCCGGATAAGTGCCATCTTTGATTGCAGCATTGATCGCTTCTTTTAGCTGCATATATAATGGAGTTTCTGCATTCATATCAAGATTCATTATAATTCTCCTTTATATATACAACGTTTATTAGTTATAGATATACCATTCACAAATATATTATAACGGAAACAGACTTAAATAACAACAAAATCCATCCATTTCGTAACGAAAAAAGTAAAAGATAAATCATATGGCTGGCAAAGATATTGTGCAAATAATACAAAAAAAAGATTAAGTTTGGTAAAAACATAGAACATGAACATATAACGTTATATAACGTTCGTATATAACGTTATAATATGATATAACACAATCATCAAATGAAGCAATAAAAATGGAGGGAGAACATGGGAAAGCAAAAAGCAGATTATCTGTTGAAATCAGATCATGTTTTTACATCTACTGTTGAGAACCCATTTGCAGGATATGTTGCAGTAAGTGGACAGAATATTCTGGCGGTTGGAACAGATGATGGAAGTGATTGGATTGACGAACAGACAAAGATTTTGGAATTAGGAAATCAGTTGGTGACACCGGGATTTATTGATGTACATACTTTTTTTACAGGTTATGCAATTTTCCATATTGGAATTGATATGTCTGGCATAACATCACAGGAAGATTTTTTACAGAAGATAAAAGAAGAGGTTGAAAAAGAGAAAGAATCTGCAACTGTATTTGGACATGGATGGAATCCGGATGGATTTGAGACAGAAGGTTTGGAGGAAAAGCTGAATGAAGCATATCCAAATCGGTCAGTTATCGTATTTGCAGCAGATCGAAGCACATGCATGATGAATCAGAAAGCGGAAGAGACATATGGATTTAACCCGAAAGAATGTTATCCGGAAGCCTACCACAAGATTATGCCGGAGTATTTAAATGATCGGGATTTCATAGAACCGGAATTTAAAGATTATATGAAATTGATGAACAGCCGTGGAGTTACAACGGTAAAAGAAATGGGATTTGATGATTTTTATGGATTTGACTCATTTCTGAAAGAAAAAGAAGAAAAGAAGGAATTGTCACTTCGAACATTTTTTATGTCGCAGCCGGTTGGTGAAGGAATCAACATTGAACATGGAAAAAGAATGAGAGAGAAGTTCCAGGGTGATTTCATCCGGTTCTCCGGATATAACCGAATGACAGACGGAACGGTGGCAAGTACAAAGGGTGATCTGTTAGAACCTTATGAAGGAACGAATATGCATTGCAGTATTCAGGTTGAATATCCGATGATTGAAAAAGAAGTGCAGATTGCTGATGAAAATGGATTCCGTTATTCCCTGCATGCACAGGGAGATGGAGCAGTACATAAAGTGGTGGGTATTTTTGATAAATGTCAGAAGAAAGATGGAAAGCTTGTGAACCGTCATGCAGTGACAGATATGGAATTTTCTAATCCGGCGGATTTGAAAAAGATGGGTGAAATTGGTGTGACTGGAGAAATCTATTTCCAGATTATGTCATTGGATCCAGCGGATGACGTGAAAAAATCGATTGAAGAGACGATCGGAACAGAGAGAGGTAAGTATTTCTGGAATCGAAGAGGTATGCTTGACGGAGGAATGACATTATCAGGAGCAACGGACTTGCCACTGATGATCACAGACATTCCGGAAGCAATTTTCCATGGTTGTGGTGGATATTTCCCAGATGGAAAAGAACAGTACAATGTACAGAACACGATTACAATCGCTGAAATGTTAAAGGCATGGACGTATGGTGGAGCTTATAACATAGGAATGGAAGATAAGCTAGGAACGTTAGAAGCAGGAAAACTGGCGGATATAGCAGTTCTTGATCGGAATGTCTTTGAAGTACCGATGAGCGAGATGAGAGATGTAAAAGTTTCTATGACAATGGTAAATGGAAAACCGGTATATATAAAAGAATAATAAAAAATTATGATGATAGAAAGGGGAAGAAACATGGCACAGATTAACACAGACAGAATTGCAGGAATGAACATTCATTATTTATATTATTCACTCCCGTATTTTCTGGATACACAGCAGAAGCTGGGTGTGAAGACGATTGACGAATGGTTTGATACATTTGGCGATGAGATTATTCATATGCATTTCATAGATGGAAATCCATACGGACATCTGATCTGGGGAGATGGCAATTATCCACTTGGAGAATGGATTGATACGGTTGTCAGACGAGGATACAAAGGATACTTCGGTCAGGAAATTACAGACTTTGCTTATTTTGAAGATCCGGCATCACATGACAAACGGAATATGGAAGCTTATAAGCCTTACTTAATAGGCTGATTACGGGGGATTTGAAAATGGAAAATAAGAAAAAATTTAAACTTCAATTGCCGCATGTATATACGCTGGCATTTATATTGATTATAGTATTTGCAATCTTGACATGGATTTTGCCAAGTGGACAGTTTGACAGACAATTAGTTGATACTGCAGCAGGTGAACGTGAAGTTGCTGTGGCTGGAACCTATCATATGGTAGATAAAGTGAGTGAATCCGGAGATTTGAGACAGGGGCTGCATGAGATTTTAATGGCACCTACAAGAGGCATTCAGGCAGCTGCAGATGTTGTTGCATTCGTTTTGCTGATCGGCGGTACCTTCCAGATTTTAACAAAGACAAATGCAATGAATCGCGGAATTCGGAAGGTTATTTTAAAGTTAAAAGGAAAAGAAGTTTTACTGATACCGATTCTGATGATTCTGTTAGGAATTGGTGGAACGACATTTGGTATGTCGGAGGAGGTTATTCCATTCTATGTTATGCTGATCCCTATTTTCTTCACAATGGGATATGACTCCATGACGACCTTCATGATAGTATTCTTAGGACCACAGATTGGATATGCAGCATCTACAACGAACCCGTTCAACGTTCTGATCGCACAGGGCGTTGCCGGAATCCATGGTAACCCACAGCTTGTATACAGATATATCTGGTGGGCAATTATGATGACTGTTACCATCGTTTATGTTATGCGATATGCAATGAAAGTAAAGAAAAATCCAACAGGATCCATCACTTATCAGGATGACCTTCTGAAAAAACAGGAATTTATGATGGATGAAAAGGATACAGGATTTACTTTAAGAGATAAATTGGTATTACTTGTATTTGCAGTAGGAATGGGAATTATCGTGTATGGTATTCTTTCACATGGATGGTATATGGATGAGATTTCTGGTGTATTCCTTTTAATGGGTATTTTAATGGGTATTGTTGGCGGACTTTCTGAGAAAGAGATTGCAGAACAGTTCGTGATCGGTGTAAAAGATCTTGCGTTTGCAGCAGTTGTAATTGGTGTATGCCGAGGCATTCTGGTTGTTGCAGAAAGCGGAATGATCATTGATACGATCCTGAATTATTTATCAAGAGCACTTGCAGGTGTAGGAAGTGTAGCATTTGTTGCAGTAATGTATCTGGTTCAGTCATTGTTGACACTTCTTGTTCCGTCATCTTCTGCACTGGCATCTCTGACAATGCCAATTATGGCTCCATTATGTGATTTACAGGGTGTGAATCCGGAAGCAAGTGTAACAGTACTTCAATTTGCAAATCAGTTGACCAATATGTTAAGCCCGACAGCAGGTATGACCGTTGCAGGACTTGCTGTATGTAAGATTAGCTTTGGTCAGTGGTGGAAGACAATTTGGAAGTTCTTTATTTTAGTAACAGCAATGGCATTGGTATTCTGTACGATTTCAGCAATGCTTTAAACATAAAACTTTTATAATAGAAGGAGAATAAGACAATGAAAGAATTAGTAACCCAAATTTTAAACGGGAGAGAAAAAATCGAAGATGTATATTTTGTGGCATGCGGAGGATCTTTAGTAGATCTTTATCCAGGATATTATTTCGTACGTACCGAATCCAGGACAATGCATGCTGACTGGATCACAAGTAAAGAATTTGTTGTAACACCTCCGGCACACCTTGGAAAAACAAGTCTTGTATTTATCTGCTCTCATGGTGGAAATACAAAAGAGACCGTAGAAGCAGCACATTTAGCAAAAGATCTTGGCGCAGCAGTTGTAGCAATGACACATACACCTGGATCAGCCTGCGATGACAGTTCATTAAATCCAATTGTATATTCCTGGGAAGATGATACAAATGAAAAGGATAAACCGCAGGGTATTGTATTAAACATTTTGAATGAGTTAATGAAAGCTCAGGAGCCAGACTATAAATTATACGATGCAGTGGCAGACGGACTTGAAAAAGCAGATGGTATCGTAAGAGCTGCTGTCAAGAGCGTAAAAAACAGAACATGGCTTTTTGCTGAAAAATATGCAAAAGAACCGTTCTTATATATCATGGGTTCCGGAGCTGCTTATGCAGCTGTATATGGATTTGCTATCTGCTCACTTCAGGAGATGCAGTGGATCGATTGCTGCTACTTAAATTCAGCAGAATACTTCCATGGACCATTTGAAGTAACAGATGAAGATCATCTCTATATTTTATTAAAGAGCCGCGGAAGAAACCGCGTTATGGACGAAAGAGCAGAAGTATTCCTGAACAAATATGCAAAGAAATATGAAGTGATCGATGCAAATGACCTTGGACTTGACGCAATTGACGACAGCTGCGTAGAGTACTTTAATGCAATGGTCTTTTATGCAATGAGTGTTGCATACAGAAATGCTCTTCAGGATAAGAGATGTCATCCGACAGACATGAGAAGATACATGGGTGTTGTTGAATATTAATCACAGAGACAGATCATTGCGGAATTCTAAAATGCAATAAGAGATCGGAAAATGGGAATTTCGCAATGACCTGAAATTTATGGGGAGGCAAAAAGGAGAATGAGAAAATGTATGATGTAAGTGTATTAGGTTTTGGTGATAATGTTGTAGATAAATATGAGCATATTAAAACAATGTATCCTGGTGGAAACTGTGTAAACTTTGCGGTATATGCTAAAATGTTTGGTGCAAAAAGAAGTGCATATATGGGATACTTTGGCAATGATGCTGAAGCAGAACATGTTATGTATGCGTTAGATGATATTGAGATTGAGACAGTAAAGTGCAAACAGTTAGAAGGAGAAAATGGTTGTGCGCGTGCAACTTTAGTGGATGGAGACAGAGTGTTCTTAGGATCTAATGAAGGTGGTATCCGCGGAAAAACACCATATGTATTAGATCGATTTGATCTTGAGTATATCAGACAGTTTGATTTTGTACATTCTGGAAATTATTGTTTCATGGAGAAAGAACTTCCAAAAATCCATGAAGCGGGCGTGCCGATTTCATTTGATTTTTCAGATGACTCAGAGGATTCCTATTATGCAGAAGTAGCACCTACGGTTGATTATGCATTCTGCTCTTTTGACGGAACAGATGAAGAAGCCAGAGAACATTTGAAAAAGATTGTTTCCTATGGACCAAAGCTTGCTGTTGCATCCAGAGGTGCAGATGGCTGTATTTTATATGATGGACAGGAATACTATGTGCAGAAAGCGGTACCGATCAAGGAAGTTGTTGACACCATGGGTGCAGGAGATTCTCTGATCACATCGTTTATGGTTGCTTATACAGATTACCTGAAAAAGGGAATTATGGGAGAAACTGCCATCAGAGAAAGTCTGGCAGCAGCAGCTGAATTTGCTTCCAAAGTATGTGGAATGAATGGTGCTTTTGGATATGGCAAAAAATATGAATAAACAATAAAGAGATATGAAAAAGAAACTGCGGAACACAAAGCGTTATAAATGATTGATTCAGACGTGAGTTTCGCAGTTTTTTAATCTTTATCCGAACCATGCAGATACATAGAGTTTAAGAATGGGAAGACTGTGTGTTTACCGGTGGTGATGAAATGCATGATAGAAAGAATGATATTAAAATATTTGGGTTATCGAAGAAGGAATGATCGGAATGGGAAAAAGAATACTTTGTATTGGAGATTCAAATACCTGGGGATATATACCAGGAAGTGGGGAACGATATGAAAAAAATGTGCGCTGGGCGGGAAAGCTTGCACAGATACTTGGGGAAAACTATGAAGTGATTGAAGAAGGAATGAATGGAAGGACAACTGCATTTACAGATAAAATTGAACCTGGAACATCTGCCCTGGATTATCTGTATCCATGTCTGATTTCACAATTTCCTTTGGATTATATCATTGTTATGTTAGGAACAAATGATACAAAGACACGCTATGGAGTGAATACAGTAGAGATTGGATATGGATTGGATGAAGTACTGCTGAAGATAGAGGAAACATGCAGACGGAAATGTCAAACTCCTGAAAAAATAGTTATCGCACCAGCAAATTTATATCCTAAAAAAGACTGGATAGAATTTGCAGCAGAGTCTGCACAAAAGGCAGGCGGGCTGACAGAAGAATATAGGAGTATTGCCGCACTTCATCATGCAGAATTTCTGAGCGCACGAGAGGTGCTTGGGGCAGAGTGTATTGGGTGTGACGGAATCCATTTTACGGAAGCGGGACATAGAAAACTTGCGGAAGCAGTAGCGTTTATAATTAGGAATAACGAAAGACACAGGTAGGTTCAATATATTTTACTTATTGTTGTGGTATGTTTGGTTATACTCAATACATCATGTGTAAGAAAGAACATGTCTGCAGAGTATGTCTTTACCTATGCCGAGAAACATCCGAAGGATTATCCCGCCGCACAATGATATGGTGAGGATGCTTGGGGCGGAGCCTGTGGCCTTGGAATATGGTCAAGTTTATGGTGCCATTCAAAGGTGACATTTGATAAAATAAATAAAAAGTGAGGTAGTATATGCAAAAGTTTAATTATTATTCGCCTACAAGGATTGTTTTCGGTGCAGGAACAAGGAATGATATTGGAAGTTTAATCAAAGAGTTCGGAGTAAAGAAGGTTGCCGTTATTTTCGGTGGAAGCAGTGCAAAGAAAAGCGGTCTGCTTGATTTGGTGGAAGAGAATTTAAAGTCTGAGGGTATAGATGTACTCTTACTTGGAGGAGTGGTGCCGAATCCACTTTTAAGTAAGGCAAAGGAGATGACAAAGGAGTCCGTCAAGTTCGGTGCTGAGTTTGTACTTGCGGTAGGCGGCGGAAGTGTAATAGATACCGCGAAGTTTGTTGCAATAGGTGTGGCAAATCCTGATACGGATATAGAAGAGTTTTTCTTTCAAAGAAAGAAGGTGGAAAGATCTCTTCCGACAGGTTCGATTTTGACTATTGCTGCGGCAGGATCTGAAACAAGCGACTCAGCAGTTCTTACAGATGATGTAACCGGAAGCTGTATAAAGAAAGGAATTAACACAGACTTTAACAGATGCAGGTTTGCGATAATGGATCCCGAGCTTACATATTCTTTACCTAAGTATCAGATAGGTGCAGGTGCAGCTGATATCTTTATGCATACATCTGAGAGATATTTTACAAATATTTTAGGCAATCATTTGACTGATGAGTTGGCTGAGGGGCTTTTTAGAGATATTATAAAATTTGGACCGAAGGCTGTCAAAAATCCGACCGACTATGAAGCTATGAGTGAAGTTATGTGGTGCGGAAGTGTATCACATGTAGGACTTACAGGTCTTGGATCAAAAGGTGATACTCCAAGAGACGGTGACTGGTCATGTCATCAGCTTGGAATGGCTCTTTCATCGCTTTTTGACTCCACACATGGTGCAACCCTCAGTGCGATTTGGGCATCTTGGGCAAACTATGTAAAAGATGAGAATATATCAAGATTTGCCGGATTTGCAAGAAAGGTATATGGAGTGGCCGAAGCTGATGATAAAAAGGCGGCGGATATAGGGATTGAAAGAACCGTAGAATATTTCAAATCTGTCGGTATGCCTGTAAGCTTACATGAACTTCTTAACAGAGAGGTAAGCGAAAAAGATTGTGAAGACTTGGCAATAAACTGTTCTTATAATAAATCAAGAAGTATAGGAAGTTTCAAATCACTTGACTATAATGATATGTACAATATCTATATGGCGGCAAGGTAGTATAATAAGAAGGCTTTAGGAGAGAAGAGGCTTTTCAGTTTCATTAACACCAGCGGCAGGCCGTTGATGAACAGGATAATGTCCGGGCGGCGGTTGTTTCTGTTCTCCAGAAACGTGAATTGGTTCACCACATAGAAAGTGCTGTGTCCGGGCGTTGCCATCGTGACCATAAACCACAAACACTTCTTTAAGATTCTGATTATTAGCAAGCTTTACATCAGTCAATATGCTCTCAGCCACCTCTTTGTTCTTACCTTGACAGTTTGCGGTTCCCTTATCCCAGCAGTTTACAATACAGCCGTTGGTTAATTTCAACGTTGTGCCGAGATTATTTCCCGTGCGTTTTTCCTCTGAAATACTCAGTCCTGCCTTTGCAAGCATATTTTTTACCTGTTTAAGAGTCAAATTCGATGCCATAATGGATACTCCTCCCATGTGTATGAGTTGTAGCTCCAATAGGGATGCAAGATAATGCTGCTTCACTGTACAGTTTTGTCACAATAACTCAAAAGTGACAAAACTGCACTTGAAACTGGACATGCCATGCTGTATAGTATAGATACAGTTACGTCATTTTTTGAGAAAAGTGACAAAACTGCAATGTGCTGAAGGAGGTGGCGGAGATGATTGAACAAAATCGAATCACAAACTTTCTGAAAGAAAACCCGTCTTTCACCACAAAGGATTTTGTCGGGATGGTCAAAGAATCTGGGACGGTTTATTCGGATCGGAAAGCATACCGTATGCTGCAGGATCTTCAGGATGGCGGGCAGATCATGAAGGTTGGACGTGGGCATTATTTAAAAGCTTCCATGAAAGCGCCTTATCATTTCAAAGCATCCGCCCTGATGGATGAGCTGGTTGGCATGATTGATCAAGAGTACCCGCTGATCACATACCAGACCTGGGAGCTTTATCAGTGGAATGAGTTCGTAAACCATCAGCTGGCGCATAATGCTTTCTTTATCGAAGTTGAAAACGGGCTGGAGACAACGGTCTTTGATATGTTGCTGGAAATATATCCTCGGGTGCTGCTGAATCCTGGCATGGAGGAGTATTACCGGTATCGTGCGGACGATATGATTATCGTCCAGAAACTGGTATCAGGAGCCCCGGCACCACAGCCGGGAACGAAACAGGCTTCCCTTGAAAAGATGCTGGTGGACATTTTCAGCCGGAAGCTGACAGGTCAGCTGATCGAGCGGGCTGAGTATCGACAGATCTATGAAGATGCTTTTGGCAAATATACGATCAATGAATTGGCACTCTTCCGCTATGCCGGAAGGCGTCATCTTAAATCCGACATCCGAAAGTTTATTGAGGATGAAACAAATATAGAGCTGAGATCGGAGGAATGGACATGATTGATAAGAAAGTCTATGACCTTGACTATATTCGTGAATTGCAAGCGAGATATAAGACGGATCCGGGCCTGCTGGAGAGGGTGCTTTACGCATTTGGCCTTCTTGAGGCACTCGTTAAGGTGGGGATGAAGTTTACCTTTAAGGGCGGCACAAGCCTGATGCTCTTGCTGGATCATCCGATCAGGCTGTCCACAGACATTGATATCATTGTTGATCCGGGGACAGATGTGGAGAGTTATATTGAGCAGGCGGGAACCATCTTTCCCTTTTTGCGAAAGGAAGAGGATATCCGTAAGGGGCGGAACAATATAGAAAAACGCCATTTCAAATTTATCTACTATTCCCCTGTCCGGCAGAAAGAGTTTTACATATTGCTGGATATTGTTTTCATGGAATCTCCGTATGATCAGATAGTGACAAAGCCCATCCGTAATGATCTGCTTGTCACTGCTCCGGAAGACCTTGTTGTAACCATGCCGACGCTGGAATGCATTCTGGGTGACAAGCTGACTGCTTTTGCTCCGCATACAACCGGCGTTCCGCTAGCAAAGAACAAGGAACTGGAGATCGCCAAGCAGATGTTTGATGTAGCCACCCTGGCAGAGCGGATGCAGGATCATAAGCAGTTCCGTGCGACCTACGACAGAGCCGTTGTAGAAGAGCTGGCTTTCCGCGGATTGGAATTGAGAAAAGAAGAAGTTCTGAAGGATACCATCCGGGCCTGCATCAGTATTATCAGCCGGGGCGAATATGACAAAGAGGACTATGTAGAATATCTGAAGGGTGTCCGCTCCTTGACGGATCATATTCTGGGGAATAAATTCACGCCGGAGATCGCAGCCGAGAAAGCATGCTCAGTGATGTGCCTTGCCGCCGGTGCTTTAATGCAGACCGATTATCCAAAGGTTGCCGATGCAGCGGGATATGCGAAGGAACGCCTTGCAGGCGACCAGTATAAGCGCCTCGCGTATATCCGGAAAAGAAATCTTGAAGCTTATGGCTATCTTGTGGAGGCCACAAGGATGCTCGAAGGCGTTTAAAAGAAGCTCTACGGTATTTGCGTCTATGGCGCGGCAGCGCGAAAGCTTGTTCGCTTCCGAGAAAAGAGTGACGGAAGGCAAGGAGGTGCAATATAAAAGTTATTCTCATCAGACATTGCAAAGTAAAATATGACTGGCGCAGCTTCTACAGCTCGGAAGAATTTGATCGGGCGTGTCGAGAGTACGACAGGGCTCCGATTGAAGCCGCAGAGCTGTCTGTAGATCAGACGGCGGAGGGCGTGGTTTACATCAGTCGCTTAGAGCGAAGCAAAAGCACCGCGCTTTGCTTCTATGGCAAAGCGGCACTCAAACAGACGGAGCTATTGGATGAGGTTCCTCTTAGATCAAGTTTTGATACGGAATTACGGCTGCCCCTCTGGTTTTGGAATCTGACGGGGAGAATCCAGTGGTTTTTGAATCATCCGAGGCAAGCAGAGTCCAGGCGTCTTACAGAGCGCCGAGCGAGAAAACTGGTCGGAAAAGTATGCGCCGCGGGTGAAGACTGCATTCTTGTCACGCATGGATTTTATATGCATACCTTGGTAAAAGAGTTTCAAAAAGCGGGGTTCAAAACAAAGCAGCGTAGAGCGTATTATCAAAACGGGCAAGGAATCGCACTGTGTCTTCCGACGCCAAGAGAGGGACAAGCATGAGCAGTGAAATTTCGAAACAGAATGAAAAACTCACCGAATTTTTGAAGCTGTTTCAACATAAACTTAGATGCATTCTGGGAGCTAAGCTCATCAGCATCTATATCCACGGTTCGGTGGCACAGAATGCTTTTCGCTAGGAGCGCTCCGATGTGGATGCGCTCGCGGTGGTTTCGGAGTGCCTCACCTAAGCCGAGCACATTCACTTTGTAGAGGAGATACGAGCACTCAGTGAGGAGGGGCCTGCGAAGGGAATTGAAGTATCCGTACTCACGGAGT
The DNA here is from genome assembly GCF_000214455.1 of Oribacterium sp. oral taxon 108 str. F0425. NCBI lineage: Bacteria > Bacillati > Bacillota > Clostridia > Lachnospirales > Lachnospiraceae > Oribacterium > Oribacterium sp. oral taxon 108. Next base: position 696,477 of record NZ_AFIH01000001.1, read on the forward strand.
CGGAGCTTCGTGAGGGTGCGCACCCCTATGTCACGGAATGCCATTATTTGCTCTTTTGGGATGAATATGTCCGCGAGGCGGGGTGGGAGAATTGGAATCAAGAATTGCGCAGGGATATGTAAAATCGCTTCTTGATATAATATCCACCGCACGGGAGTGTAGAAAAGTGCTTAAAACAAAGGCTTTCAGCAGATTTCGATGTTCTGCCGAAAGCCTTCTTCTTTATGTTTCACTGCTGTGGGAGTAGCAACTACAATCGCTTGAACCCGCTCCGAGGTCAAAATAAAAATGTTTTCAAAAAATAAAAAGGTTACATTCAAAAAGTTTTATCTGATTCCAATTTTACCGATGCATCATAGATGATTGTCATGATGAAGCAAATGTATGTCAAGATGCTGCCGATTAAAAGTGCTCGGTTTGAGCACTTTTTCTTTTGGTTTTTCTTTTGGGCATTTTTTACATACCCTATTTTTTTTGAGAGCAGCTTATGCTTAGTATCCTTCGACAATATTCTTATATTTATACAAAATTTCTTTAAATTTAAGAAAAATTTCTTTTCAAGCCGGAGAAATAGGAGTAGTATGGAAAAGTTAAATAAATGGTATTTCGGAAAGGAGAGTAGGATGAAGAAGCTAGAGGGAAAGAAAATTGGAAGTTTTGGACGAACACTTGTGCTGGGAACAGTTTTACTGACCGTGGCTAGCCCCATGACATCTTTGGCGAAAACCAATAGAGTGAACACGCCGGGAACTTGGCGGAAGCAAGGGGAGAAGTGGCAATTTCTTAGAGAGTATGGCACTCCGGAGAAGGGCTGGCTGGTCTATGAGAAGGATTGGTATTACCAAAGTCCTGTGGAGGAACTCATGGAAACCGGCTGGTTAAATTTACAGGGAAAGACCTATTTTCTCAGTACGGAGAATGGCTCTACCCTTGGGCATGTGCTTACAGGTTGGCAATGGATTGATGGCTATTGCTATTATTTTGAAGAGGCGGATCAGGCAGACTACGGTGTTTTGTTCACCGGTGGAAGAACCAAGGACGGCTACTATGTGGATGCCAATGGCCGTTGGCTCAATGAGGCCGGTGGGGAACCGGTGTATATTAGCGGCAAGGGACTCAGTGCATCTTTATCAGAGCGACAGGTGGCAGGTGTAAGCCGTAGTATTCCCTCCGGAAATGTAGGGCAGGTAGCGGGAGTAAGTCGTTCCGGAGGTAGATCTTCCGGCGGATCCACAAGCGGAAGCGGTTCCGGTAGCGCCACAAGCGGAAGCACCTCCACCGGAAATTCAGAAAACACAGCTGCTAACGCCGGTAATAATACCGGGACCACTACAGACAATACGGGCAATACCGGAAATACAGCGGAGAATGAAGGAAATACCGAGAACAATGGGAAATCCGAAACCCCGGCTTCTTCCTCTAATCTTTCAAAGGAAGAGGAGGGAAAGTCTGAAGAAAAGCCGGGCAGCGGAGAAAATGGCAATACAGAAGAGAAGCCCGGCACCGGAGAAAGCGGAAAGCCTGAAGAGAAGCCAAGTCCTGAGACACCGGAGGAAAAGAATGTTATTAAGCTGGTGGGAGAAGCCAAGCTTAATCAGGATGTGAAGCTTTATCTGCCTAAGGACATTATGGATAACATCGAATTTGCTGCCGTCAATTTTCAGCCGGTTTTATCGAAGTCTTATCAAGAGAACGAACCAAGCTACTCCTTGGATCGGGAAAAGCAGATTCTGACTCTTCCTAAGAGCCTATTCAAGGAAAGTAAAACCTATGAAATCTCTATTATGGCAGGGGGCGAACATCCATTCCATGTCATTACGATAGAGGTAAAAGACGATTAGGAAGTCCCTTTCACAGTAGAAAAGGGTGAGCCGGAGGTACTGGATAAGGGGATTCTTTTGGGTATTAATTATGCAGACTTCTACGCGGTAAGATGCCAAAGGGCATCTTACTCATCGCTCGTACAGTTCAGCAAGCGTTAATCGAGACTTGGAAGACTCAAAAAACCTCGGAAAATCAATGGTTTCCGAGGTTTTTTCATGTTCCATCATTTCTTTAGGTAGAAAAACGCATAGGTAGCACCTATGCCTTGCTTGCGAAGTAGCTGTCTCTCTTAAACTTACTTTTTATGCTTCTATAACAACCTTCATTCCACCGGCTTCTGAAGTACTAAATTGAACGCTCCACTTATAATAACGAGCAATTTGTTTAACGATCCTAAGACCTATTCCGTGTTCTTGAGCATTTTCTAAGTTGTTTAAAACAGCTGTGTTAAGTTTTTTTAATTGTTCTGCAGACACTCCAATACCATCATCTGAAAATTCGATGGTAAGCTTATGTGAACGGTGAATAGATTTGCTGATCTTTATTTTAATACTACAACCATTTGGATTATGATGGATGGAATTATTAATAATATTCTCTATAACCCTTTGATATAGACTTTCATTTACCTTAAGGATAATATTTGAAGCATCTTCTTCAATTTCAAAATCAAATTTATATTTCTGCTCAAATTCCCGATTCATAATATCAATGAGAATTTTTCATTTTTGTTTGTTTGATCTATGCAATGATTTTTTATCACTTAACTAAGAAAGAATTGATGAGAAAATAATCGTCCGGTCTTCTTTAGTCCTGCGAAGGGACTCCTCCAAGAAAATGGGGAGTCTTTTTTGTCTATCATGTCTATTAGGGAAGGGAATAAATAAAATTTATTAGTAAAAATTTCTTTACTTTTACTAAGTAAATAATTAAAATAAAATTACTAAAACAAGGAGGATTCTCAAATGAAGAAAAAAATCAAATTAGCTATGATTGGAATGACAGCCGTACTTTTCGGGCTGACTGCCTGCGGAAATAAGCAGGAAGAAACGTCTAAAGGAGGGAAGACCACGATCCGTTTTGCTTCTTGGGATACAGCGGATGACGTCGATGCACAGCAGAAGCTCGTTGACAAGTTTAATGAAGAGCATCCCGATATTCAGGTTGTGTTGGAAGCCTATGGTTCGGATTTTGACACAAAAATCAGTGCATCCATGGGATCGGGAGACGCACCGGATGTGATGTATATGTGGAACTATCCTGCATATCATGAAGGGCTGGAACCGCTTGACAGCTATATTGAAAAAGAGGGAGAGGACTACAAGAAGAATTTCTATAGTACACTCTGGAATTACAACTCTTATGACGGACAGATCTACGGTTTACCGGTTGGGTTTACGACACACTGCGTGTATTACAACAAAGATCTGTTTGATAAGGCCGGAGTGGAAGCGCCGAAGGAAGGATGGACCTGGAAGGATTTGCAGGAAACCGCAAAGACAATCTATGAGAAAACCGGGGTAAAGGGCTTTTCTTTCTCCATGAAGCCGGATCCCTATGATTATGAAATGTATCTTTGGAGCAACGGAACCGCTTATTGTGACAAAGACGGTAAGATGGAAGGCTATGTTGATTCCGATAAGGCGCTGGAAACCTATAAGATGTTCCAGGATATGGAAAAAGACGGCTATGCTGTAGCAACAGAGAAGTCCGGAGGAGACGAATTTCAGGCGGGACAGACCGGCATGTTTGTTTATGGAGCATGGGCTGTAAAGAAGTATACGGAAGAAGGTGTGAATTTCGGCTTGGCTAAACTTCCTTCCTTCGGCACGGAAAAGTCGGCAAGTATCTTAAGCTCTTCCGGTGTAGCTATTGCCAAGAGCAGCAAAAACAAGGAAGCAGCTTGGGAATTTGTGAAGTTTTGGACAAGTGAAGAAAGCAACAAGAGTCGTATCGGAACAGAGTTCCCCGTTCTGATGTCCGTTGTAGAGAGCGAGAAGATTCTGGAGAAGCCGGAATATGCCCCCTTCTATGAGATGCTGGATCAGAGTGGAGAGTATACTCCCGCAAGCTTTATCATGAATAAATGGTCCGAGGTTTCCGAGAAGTTGGAGCTTGCTTTCGAAGAAATGTATAATCCGAGTTCTCTCATGGATGTAAAAGAAGCAATTTCATCTGTTTTAAATTAATGCGTTCATGTTCTAAACTTATGCTGTTCAAGGAGCGAGGAAAATGGAGTTTAAGAAAAAACTGAAAGGGTTAACACCGTACCTCTTTATTATGCCATGGATCATTGGATTTTTTGTTTTCACCATAGGACCCTTGATTCTATCTTTGGTGATGAGCTTCTTTGATTGGTCTCTTGCCGGAACCCCTGTTTTCAGGGGTTTCGGGAATTACAAAGAGATGTTTACCAAAGATGCACAATTTTGGAAATCTCTGTTGATCAGCATCAAGTATGCGGCGATATTTGTCCCTTTAAATATTTGCATAGCTCTATTTCTTGCCATGCTGATTACCCAGAATGTTCGAGGGGTGAAGTTTTTCAGAACTCTTTTTTACATTCCGACCGTTATTTCCGGGGTTGCAGTGTCCATTATCTGGGGCTGGATTTTGAACGGAGACTACGGTGTTTTAAACTACCTGCTCTCGCTCCTTGGCATTAAAGGGCCAAGGTGGCTGGTAGACCCTGCCTGGGCGCTCTTTGCCGTGATTCTTGCGAGCGCCTTCGGTGTGGGCAGTATGATGCTGATTTTCTATACGGATATCAAAGGAATCCCGACGGATCTCTATGAGGCGGCAGCTTTAGACGGTGCGGGAAAGGTGGGCAGCTTTTTCTCGATTACCCTTCCCTTGATTTCCCCTACCATTTTATTTAACTTGATTACTTCCATAATCGGATCTTTCCAGCAGGTAACCCTGGTTATGCTCTTAACAGGCGGCGGGCCTCTGAAATCCACTTATTTTTACGGTCTGTATACCTATAACAATGCCTTTAAGCATCATAAGTTGGGCTATGCCAGTGCCAATGCATGGGTGATGTTCATCATTATTTTACTCTTGACCGCAGTGGTATTCCGCTCTTCATCGGCTTGGGTATTCTACCAAAGTGAAACAACGGAAAAGAAAAAAGGGAAGGGAGGAAAAAGATAATGAAGACCGATAAGAAAACCAATCTTGTAATAGAGATATTACTGGTAATCATTGCGATTTATTTTATTTCTCCGTTTATCTATATGTTCTTTTCCTCTTTAAAAACGGAAACGGAAGCCATTGCCTATCCTCCGAAGCTTTTCCCGGAGGTGTGGAGATTTTCCAATTACATTGAGGCTTGGAATTCACAGCCCTTCAACACCTTTCTTCTCAATACGGTTCTGGTTACCGTCTTAACCACTTTGGGGCAGCTTGTGTCCTGCTCTTTGGTGGCTTACGGCTTTGCCAGATTCGAATTCAAGGGGAAAAACTTCTTGTTCATGGTACTGCTTTCCACCATGATGATTCCTTGGGATGTTACGATGATTCCCTTGTATATGGAGTTTAAAATTTTTGGCTGGATCAATACCTTAAAACCGCTCATTATTCCGGCTTGGTTCGGTTCGGCATACTATATCTTTTTGATGAGACAGTTCCTCTTGGGCGTGCCGAAAGATTTTGAAGAGGCGGCAAGACTCGACGGCGCCAATGTCTTTCAGATTTACTGGATGATTTTCATGCCGATTTTGAAGCCGTCCCTCATTCTGGTTGCGGTGCTCAATATGATTTCCGTTTGGAATGATTATCTCGGTCCTTTGGTATTCTTACAGGATCGATCCAAATACACCTTGGCGCTGGGACTGGCGGCTTTCAAGGGAGTTCACGGAACAAAGATTATTCCCATGCTGTGTATCACGGTGATTATGATTATTCCGCCGATACTCGCCTTTATCTTTGCACAGAAATACATTGTAGAGGGAACCGGCGGTGCTATTAAGTCATAAAATGCCGTCAAAAGGAACCGGCGGTGCTATTAAGCCATAAAATGCCGTCAAAAGGAACCGGCGGTGCTATTGAGTCATAAAAATGCAAGATGAGGGAGAACGATGATTAGAGACAATTTTTCGAAAATTTTGAGAGAGGCAATGTCGGAGGATTCCTGGGTGATTTCCGAGGATCAATATGATGCAAAGAAGAACCTGCAGTTTGAAAGTCTCTTTGCCTTATCGAACGGCTATATGGGAATACGAGGTGTACAGGAGGAGGGGAATCACCCCTCCCTTCCTTATGTGTATATAAACGGAATCTTTGATAAGTCGGAAACCTTTATGCGGGAACTCGTCACCTTACCCAACTGGAGTGAATTAAAGTTCTATGTAGAGAAGCAATTGCTTTCTGTAGAGCGCTGTGAAATTCTGGAGTATAGGAGAGCGCTGGACTTAAAGACGGCGACGCTCTACAAACATGTCCTTTTAAGAGATGAATCAGGTAGAGAAAGTCTGATTGAGTCCGTGCGTTTCTTAAGCAGGGAAAATGTTCATCGAATGGGCATGAAAGTGTATTTTACCCCCTTAAATTATGACGGCATTTTGGAAATAGAAAGCAGCATTAACGGATCTATCCTAAACTTCTGTGATGCACCGAGGTTTAAGGTGAAGCATAGCGTGGTCACGGAAAACAGTGCAAAGGAAGACAATATTTATCTTGAGGTGGAGACAAGGGATGACCTGCTTCATATCGGGACGGGAGCGAGTCTTCATGCCTATGAAAACGGGGAAGAAGTGCTTCGGAATCGCAGAAGCAGCGCTTTCGGAGAAGTAGCTTTGGAATTTGCGGATTGCAAGATGAAAGAGGGAAAGACGGTAGAAATTCTAAAATATGTTTCCGTATTTACGGAGAAGGACTGTGAAAGAGCAGCAATTCGCCCCTCCGTTTTTAAAGAACTGGAGAGTTTCCGAGATAGGGGCTTCACGGAAGAGCACAGAGCGCATAAAAAGGTTTATGATCTGATGTGGAAGCGCGCGAATGTTCGAATTCAAGGTGATTTTGAGCTGGACCGCGCGGTTCGTTTCAACATTTTCCACCTGATGAGTACCGCCAGTGAGTATGATGACAGAGTCAATGTCGGCGCAAAGCTTCTAAGCGGAGAGGAATACGGGGGTCATGCCTTCTGGGATACGGAACTCTTCATGCTGCCTTTCTTTTCCTTTGTTTTCCCGGAAAAAGCAAAGAGACTGGAATGCTATCGCTACAGACTTCTTGATGCGGCGAGAAAAAATGCGCGGAAAAACGGATATCAAGGTGCGCAGTATCCCTGGGAGTCCGCCGATGACGGAACAGAGCAGTGTCCGGACTGGACGATTGAACCGGACGGCTCCTGCTACCGTTGCTATGTGGCTAAATATGAGCACCATGTTACGGCTGCAGTGATGTACGGTGCGTACAAATATGCGGAAACGACCGGAGATACGGAATTCCTCTATAAGGAAGCAGCGGAAATCTTTGTGGAGACGGCAAGATTCTGGGCAAGCAGAGTACTTTACAATGAGACGCTAAAGCTGTATGAAATTCGTGAAGTGACCGGACCGGATGAGTGGCATGAACCGGTGAATAACAATGTTTATACCAACTATCTGGTGAAATGGTGTCTTCGCTTTGTAAGCTCCTTAATAACGAAAATGAAAGATTCACGGGAGGTGGAGTATCGAAGTCTTTGTGAGAAGCTTCATTTCACGGAGAAAGAAGCGGAAACTTGGAAGGAAATCAGCGATAAAATTTATATCCCGAAGAAAGAAGGCACGAAGATTTTCGAGCAATTCGAGGGATATTTCGATCTGCACGAAGTTCTGATAGAGAAGTACGACAAGAATGACTGGCCAATCAGACCCGAAATCTTAAAGACAATGAGTGTGACAGAAACGCAGCTCATTAAGCAGGCGGATGTGGTTATGCTCATGCATTTGCTCGGACAGGAATTTGACGAAGAGACCATTCGGGAAAACTACAATTACTATGAGAAGCGGACTTTGCACGGCTCTTCCTTAAGCCCCAGTATTTATGCTATTATGGGCTTGAAAATAGGGGACTCCTCTAAAGCTTATCGCTATTTAAGGCGGGCGGCACTCCTCGACTTGTGGAATATTCAGGGAAATACCCGTGAAGGAATCCATGCGGCAAATACCGGCGGAGTTTGGCAGACCGTGGTCTTCGGCTTTGCGGGTCTCTCCCTTGATGAAAACGGAGAGCTTCATTTACAACCTCACATGCCCAAAGAATGGGAGGAATTGCAATTCAGTATTATGCATAGAGGAGAAGCTACGGAAATTACGATTAAAGGGGACAATTCCTATACCATAAGAAAGCGGGAAGAAAATGAAGTATAAAGCGGTGATTTTTGATTTGGACGGGGTAATCTGCAGTACGGACCGGTTTCATTATCTTGCATGGAAAAAGATAGCGGATGATCTGGGGATTTATTTTGATGAGAACATCAACCAAAGATTAAGAGGGGTAAGTAGAGCCGAAAGCTTTCAGATTATTCTGGAAAACTATGACGGAAAGCTGAGCAGCGAGGAAACGGAACACTACCTTGATCAAAAAAATAAACTCTACCGTTCTTATCTGGAAGAAATGTCGGAAAGTGACTTTCAGGAAGAGGTGAAAAGTACCTTGTTGGAACTTAGGAAAAGAGGATATAAGCTCGCTATCGGCTCTTCCAGTAGAAATGCAAAGCCTATCTTGGAGCGCTTAAAAGCAATGGAGTATTTCGATGCCATTTCCGACGGGACGAATATTACGAAAACCAAACCGGACCCGGAAGTCTTTTTAAAGGCGGCGGAAATGTTGGGGTTAAATCCTTCCGACTGCATCGTCATGGAGGATGCAAAGTCCGGAATTGAAGCAGCAAGGGCGGGAGGAATGAAAAGTATCGCGATAGGAGATGCTGTACCTGAGGGGCTTTCCGACTATAAGGTAAAGTGCTTCGGGGAAATTCTGAAAATTGTATAGCAGAAAAATCCGCCTTCTTTTTGGCGGATTTTTCTTTTGGGAAGAATTTGGATTGAAAAATGGGAGAGCATGCAAAGGCATATAGGAAAAAACGTGTTGATGAAAATGCTGTAACTCCTTGTGTAATAACGGGTTGTGGGGGGATATTCCCTAAAAACTATACTCATTGGAGGAAGATTAAATGAATCAAGTAAAATGTCCTGTTTGTGGAAATTAATCTGTTAAATTGGGAAAACCAAAGCAGGATCTCACCGCTGGCTTTGTAAAGCATGCAAAAAGAATACTAAAGGCAGAGTGCTCATTGCTAAGACTTATACAAGAAAATATATTTTTAACATACCTTATAATGAATTATCTACAGATTTTATCGCGTCATCAACGAATAACCGAATAGAAGGTGGTATTAACTCCCGACTTATGGAAATGCTAAGAAACCATAGAGGCTTATCTATAGAAAGACGAATAAAAGCGGTCTACTGGATGCTATATGCACTCTCCGGAGCCGCTTTCTTCGTCTGAAATATTAAATGTAATGCCTACAGATAAAAGTATTGCCAGACTATATAAAAATGTGAATGAGAAGCAAAAATTAGAAAAAAGCCTATACATCTGGGATGATACTATTGTGTGGAGCGACCTTCATTGAATAGATAATACATTTGCTAATTGGGATTAGCCATCAACACATTTTGTTCTATAACTCATTCTTTAAAAAATGAAAAGAATAGCAAGATTTTTTCGTTAAAATATAGAATTTCTATTGACAATACGATTCAAAAATAGTAAAAGTGTATAAGGAAACATATTTCGGAAATAATTTCTGAGGCAATATCACGGTATTCTGAAGTGAGTGGAAGTGAAGAACAGAGGTGAAGAGTGAAAATTGTAAATCTTGGCTCGCTCAATATTGATAAGACTTATTCTGTGGAACATTTTGCGAGACCCGGAGAAACCATTAAGGCTAAGTCCTATCGGGAGTATTGTGGTGGAAAAGGACTTAATCAGTCCATTGCTCTATCCCGAGCTGGTGCGGAAGTTTACCATGCCGGAAAGGTGGGAGAGGATGGTGCTATCCTCAGGAAGGCCTTAGAAGATTCGGGGGTAAATTTGACTTACCTGGAAAAGGGAAAGCAAGTCAGCGGGCACGCCATTATTCAGATAGATGAGGCGGGGCAGAATAATATCATCATAAGTGGCGGTGCAAATGAGGAGTTAGACAAGCAGTTTATCGAGAAAGTTTTAGGGAATTTCCTTAAGGGAGATATTCTGCTGTTACAAAATGAGATAAGCAATGTCGCATTTGCGATAGAGGAAGCTAAGAGGAGAGGGCTAACGATTGCCTTCAATCCCTCTCCTTTAGATAAAAAGATACTAGGGTATCCTCTTAAAGATGTCGACTTATTCATTATGAATGAGATAGAAGCTGTGGAAATTTTAAGAGGAGAGCATTTAAATATTGGGCAGGAGGAAAGCTGGGTTGACCAGCATGGAATTAGGGAAGAAGATCTGCGAAAAGCCTTTCCCAAAGCTGCTTTTGTAATAACATTAGGTGAAAAGGGTTCTGTGTACTTTGACGAGAATACTCGTGTAGAACAGGATATTTTTCCAACTAAGGTAGTGGATACTACAGGGGCTGGAGATACCTTTTGCGGATATTTCCTCGCAGGACTTACGAAGGGGCTTTTGGTGAAAGACTGTTTAGAATTAGCTAGTGCAGCGGCATCCATCTCTGTTTCCAAGCCCGGAGCAGCGGCTAGTATTCCCCTTTGGGAAGAAGCAATGTTGCATGTCGAAAACCATAAGTAAGAATATAAAAAATTAAAAATAGTAGAATGAATCATAGAGGAACTAAAAGTAAAAATACTGAGTATAAGCTACAAGAAGTTGCCTGAAAAGGTGTGAGAATTATATTCTATGAGGAGGAAAAAATGAAAAAACGTAGTATTGCAACGATGCTTCTGATGAGCATGGCTATTGTGGCTTGTGGGGGTGCTAAGGTACAGACTGACAATTCGAACAAGACAGAAGCTGCCGGGGATGCTGTAAAAGATGAAGCGGCTTCTGGAAAGAAAGCTATTCTGGTTATCAACGGTAATCTTGGAGATTTAGGCTTTTTTGACTCTGCCAACAGAGGGATGGAAAGACTGAAAAATGAACTTGGTATGGATGTTAAGGTGGTTGAAACTGGTGATGATGAGGCGAAGTGGGAGCCTGCACTGGCGGATGCTGCGGATGAGCCTGTTGACTATGTTATCGCTGTTTCTCCTTCTATGGTAGAGCCGGTGCAGAAGTTGGCACCGGATTATCCTGAGAAGAAGTTCATCCTTATCGATAATGTGGTAGATTTCCAGGCTGCTAATCTTTCCAATGTATATTGTGCTACCTTCAAGCAAAACGAGGGATCTTTCCTTGCAGGTGCTGCAGCAGGGCTTTCTGTAGAGGAGGGTGGAACAATCGGCTTTATCGGCGGAATGGACATTCCGCCAATCAATGACTTCCTTGTAGGATACATTGAGGGAGCACAGAGTGTAAATTCAGGCGTGAAAGTGATTAGCACCTATACTGGTGACTACTATGATCCTGCAAAGGGAAAAGAGCATGCCATTGTACAGTTTAATCAGGGAGTGGGAGTTGTTTTTGCTGCTGCTGGTCCTGCAGGGCTTGGTTCCATTGAGGCTGCTACAGAACAGGATAAGAAGATTATCGGTGTGGATTCTGACCAGTCTACCGCCTATGAAAATAAGGGGGATAAGAAGACGGCAGAACATATTGTGACCTCCATGATAAAGAATGTCGGAGATGCAATTTTCCGTGCTATTGATAAGGACTTAAAGGGCGAGCTGAAATGGGGAGCTGCAGAAAGCCTTGGTATCGCGGAAGAGGGCGTGGGACTTGCAAAGAATGACATTTATAATGCCTCTTTCACAGACGAGCAAAAAGCAAAGATTGAAGAAATTCAGCAGGAAGTAGTAGATGGTAAGATTAAGGTTAGCTCCGCAATCGGTATGTCTACAGAAGAATTGGATAAAATTAGAAATGCAGTAAAACCGTAGTAAAGGATAATGTGCCGCGTGTATCACGTAGGGTGGCTTGTTTGTGATAAGAGCCGTGCGTAAGCGCGCGGCTCTTCTTTACTCTTGGGTTCCTAGTTTGGAGGTTCAAACCATGGGCGATATGAATAGCAAAGTAGTTTTAAAAGCAGAAGGAATCGTAAAGGTCTATCCCAACGGTGTGGTGGCCAATAAAGATGTCAATCTGGAAATTGTTGCCGGAGAAATCCATGCTTTAATAGGTGAAAACGGTGCGGGAAAATCCACCCTGATGAAGATTCTTTTCGGTATGGAGCAACCTGAAAAGGGGAAAATCTATCTGAATGGGCAGGAAGTTACCTTGGATAGTCCGAAAAAAGCCATAAATTTAGGGATAGGGATGGTTCACCAGCATTTTATGTTAGTCGAATCTCTGACCATTGCCGAGAATATTGTCCTCGGTAAAGAACCTAAGAAAAATGGGTTCTTTTTGGATAGAAGAGAGATGTTGAAGATTTCTTCCGAAGTGGCGGAAAAGTATAACTTTTCCATAAATGTGGAGGAAAAAATTGAAAATGTCAGTGTGGGTGTAAAGCAGGAAACAGAAATTTTAAAAGCCCTAGTAAGAGGAGCTAAAATTCTCATTTTGGATGAGCCTACCGCAGTTTTGACACCGCAGGAGACAAAAAATTTATTTGAAGAGTTGAGGAATTTAAAGAAGCAGGGGCACACTATTATTTTCATCTCTCATAAGTTGAATGAAATCATGGAGATCTGCGATAGAGTGACCATTATGCGACATGGTGTAACAGTAGAAACAAAAGAAGTTAAGGACACTAGCCCGGCAGAAATCTCTAGTAAGATGGTAGGAAGAGATGTCGTGCTTCACATCGATAAGCTACCGGCAAAAAAAGGAGAGCTTTGTTTAGAGGCAAAAGACCTGTGTTATACCAATAAGCTTGGGAAAATGATGTTGGATCATGTTTCCTTTAAGTTGTATGCCGGAGAAATCGTGAGTGTAGCCGGAGTAGAAGGAAATGGGCAGTCTGAGCTTGCAGAGATCCTGTCTGGTATGAAAGAAAAGAATGAGGGAGAAATTCTCATTGAAAATAAAAGAATGCAGGACTATTCGCCCAAGGCCTTTCGAGAAAAGGGCGTGGTTTATATTCCGGAAGACAGAATGTCGGTGGGATCTGCAGAACGAATGAGTATTCGGGATAATATTTTTGCTTGCAAGGTTGATCAATATTTGAAAAAAAATGTTTTTTTGGATGAAAGCAGGATGGAAAAGGATGCAAAAAAATGGATAGAAGATTTCCAGGTACTTTGTTTTTCGTCCAAGCAGAAGGTGAATATGCTTTCGGGTGGAAATATCCAGAAGGTGGTTGCAGCAAGAGAATTGACGGAGGATTTTAAAATCATCATCGCGGAGCAACCCACCAGAGGAATTGATGCAGGCACATCGGAATTGATTAGAAGAAAATTAATTGAGTTTAGAGATGCTGGAGCAGCTGTTTTACTTATTTCTGCTGATTTGAATGAAGTTTTTGAACTGAGTGATAAATGTGTAGTGATGTGGAATGGAAAAATAAACGCGTACTTTGAAGATACTGCGGAGCTCACGGAAGAAGAGTTGGGATACTACATGCTGGGCGTAAAGAACCAGAGCAAAGAGGAGGTGGAAAAAATATGGCGATGAATATGAATGCAAAAGTGGATCGTTATAATCGTTATTTTTCTATTATTCGATTTGTGGTAGCGGTTTTTATCGCATTTTTTATTTCTTTTGTGATTATGGCATTTTCTACAGAGCATCCGTTCTCTGCTCTATTAAATCTCTTTATTGGGCCGTTCACAACATTAAGACGTTTCAGTACGGTATTGGAAACAGCGATTCCGCTGACTTTTGCAGGTCTGTCTGTTTGTGTTATGTTTAAGGCAAGACAGTTTAATCTAGCATCGGAGGGTGGTTTTTTTCTGGGAGCTTTAACTTCGGCGATTGTTGCCATTTATATGCCTCTTCCCCCTGTGCTTTCGATTATTCTTGCTTTGTTTTTGGCAGGCATCGTCGGTTCTTTGGTTTGCGGAATTCCTGGTATATGCAAGGTGAAGTGGAACAGTAGTGAATTAGTGCTTTCGCTTATGCTGAATTATGTAGCACTCTATATTGGTACCTTTATTTTTAACCAAGTAGCAAAAGATCCAAGTTCGGCATACAGTGCTTCTTTCCCGTTTAGGGAGGGAGTGAATTTAGGAAATCTTATTCCTAAGACCAGGTTGCATTATGGTATCTTTTTAGTTGCAGTATTTGTGGTCTTCACCTGGCAGTTTATTTATAAGACTAAGTGGGGAATGAAGTTAAGAATTGTCGGTGAGAATCTTAAATTTGGAAAATATGTAGGAATTGGCACAACCGGGATTATTATGATGTCTCAATTGCTTGGCGGTTTTATTGCCGGGGTAGGTGGTGGTGCGGAGATGCTCGGAATGTACTCCCGTTTCCAATGGTCTGCTCTTCCGGGTTATGGATTTGATGGTGTGGTATTAAATATTTTAGCGAAAGAAAATCCTGCCTATATTCCGATTGCGGCCTTTGCGGTAGCGTACTTAAGAATTGGTGCAGACTATATGTATAAGAAGTCGGATGTGGCTTCGGAGATTGTTGCCATTATTGAAGCTCTAGTGATTGTACTTGTGGCAGCCAATGCCTTTTTGGAGAAATATCATCATAAGGTGATTACACGTGTGACAGCAGGGGATAAAGGAGGAAAGGAATGAAAACTTTAGTGAAAGTGATTTTTACCAGTTCGTTTTTTACTCTTTAATTCGTGTGGCGACACCACTCGTTTTGGCTTCGCTGGGGGCAGTGATTACATCTAATGCTGGAATAACCAATATTGGAATAGAAGGAATCATGCTCATTTCTGCTCTAGCGGGAGTATTTGCCAGTGCCTTTTTAGGTGGACCGTGGGTTGGTCTTTTGGTGGCTATTTTGGTGGGAGTAATTTGTTCTCTCTTAATTGGATATGTATCCATGAGCTTGAAAGCAGACAGCGTACTGACTTGTATTGCTTTTAATACTATGGCAGTAGGGGGAACCGTTTATTTCATGTATGCGGTAGTCAAGGATAAAGGAACAACCTTGGCTTTGGACTCTGGAAAATTACCCAGTATCCCCATTCCTATTATTGAGGAAATACCGGTGCTTGGGAAAATATTGTCGAACCACAATATTCTTTCCTATGTTTCATTCTTTATGGTTTTTGTGGTTTATATTCTCTTGTATAAAACACCGCTAGGCTTACGTATTCGTTCTGCGGGAAAAGATCCGAAGGCTTTATCTTCAGTGGGAGTCAGTTTATTAAAAACTCGTTACATCGCCTTGGCTATCAGTGGTGTTTTGGGAGGTATAGCAGGAGCATTTATGTCAATGGGATATGTAACCTGGTTCTCGAAAAACATGACGGCAGGAAGAGGTTTTATTGCTCTTGCGGCTGATGCTATGGGGAATTCTACTCCCATCGGTGCGACCATGGCTTCTCTTTTATTTGCAGTAGCGGAGGCGCTTTCTTACGGCTTACAGGTAACGACGTTCCCTCCGGAGCTCGTACAGATGCTTCCGTATATGGCGACGATAGTAGGATTGATTTTGTACTCGATTAAAAGGAATGCAGATAAAGCAAAGTAAGTGATGTATCAGCGCAGGATAAACGCTGTAGAAAAAAGTGGAATAAAGCAGAGAAAGGAAACTATGATGCAGGAGAATAGAAAAAGAGGAATCATAATAGATTGTGACCCGGGACATGATGACGCAATGGCGATTTTATGGGCATTGGCTTCTTCGAATTTGGAAATTAAGGCAGTCACCACTGTGGCGGGGAATCAGACCATTGAAAAGGTGACAAATAATGCCATTCGTGTTCTAACGAAAGCGAAACAGCTGCATATTCCGGTTGCCGTGGGAGCTAAAGAGCCCCTTATCAGGAAACTGGTCATCGGCGGAGAGCTGGTACACGGGGAATCCGGTCTGGAAGGACCGGTACTTCCGGAAAATGGATTTGCTCCGGTAGAGATATCCGCACTTAAGCTTATGGAAAAGATTCTGGAAGAATCCGAAGAGAAAATTACACTTGTGGGAATAGGCCCCTTAACCAATATTGCACAGCTCCTTATTACCAGACCGGAACTAAAGCAGAAAATTGAGGAAATCTATATCATGGGTGGCGGAACCATTGGAAACTGGACTCCGGCTGCGGAATACAATATTTTTGCAGATCCGGAAGCGGCTAAGGTGGTTTTTAACAGTGAATTACCTATCGTTATGGCAGGTCTTGATGTGACACAGAAAGCATATATTACGAGAGAAGAAAATGAAATATTGCGTGCGCAGGGGAATGAAATGTCTATTTTTGTCGCAGAACTGATTGATTATTTCAGTCGATACCACTATGAAGTAGAGGGATTTCCCGGTTGTACCTTGCATGATCCTTGTGCTATCGCAGCATTAGTACATCCTGAACTTTTTGAGAGTGTACAATGTAACGTAGATGTGGAAGTCACAGGAGAATTAACAAGAGGAATGACGGTGGTGGATACGGTAGACTACCAAAAGAAGCTTTTTGGTAAGAAGGTTGTTCGGAATACCAAGTTTTTAACAGGCGTACACAGAGAAGAATTTGTAAAAACTTTTTTTGAAGCGATGAAAAGACTTGGCTAAAGAAAATTTGGAAATAAAGTAAAGATTTTAACGGAAGAATGAATAAAGGGTTGAAAAATGAAGAATCAAATGTGGAAAAGAATTATAATATCCTTAGTAGGACTTATTCTTTGTGGAATAGGTGTAGCTATGTTTTTGTATTCCGGCATGGGAGTAGATCCAGCCAGTGTATTTGAGCTGGGAATAGGAAGAGTATTTGGTATTTCCTATGGTACATCCTCTGCACTGATTAACGTGATTATTCTTCTTATCGTATTTTTTATAGACAAGAGTTTCATTAATATTTCTTCTGTTATTGCCATTTTCGGAATCGGCTATACAGCAGATTTTGTACGGAAGATTTTAACAATTCTTGTACAGGGAGAAATTCATCTTTTACTAAAGCTGGTTTTGATTCTTGTAGGACTCTTTATTATGTCCTGTGGAATTGCGACCTATATTAAGGCGGATTTAGGGGTTGGAGCAATTGATTTGATTTCTGAGATTATCAGCAGGAAAACCAAGGTACAGTATCGTTTGGTCAGAGTTATAGGAGATACCGCTTTTGTGGTAATTGGCTATATTCTTAGAGGCACTGTGGGTGTGGGTACCGTGGTGGCTGCCTTCCTGACCGGGCCGACAGTACAGCTTGTTCGCCCCAGTATTGAGAGGATTTTAGATATTTTTTTGAAAGGAAAAGAGGAGGCACTATGAATAATCGAAAGATTATTTTAGATATTGATTCAGTAGGAGATGATATACTGGCACTTTTCTTTGCGGCCCTCCATCCGGATTTTGATTTATTGGCTGTTAGCACAGTGAGTGGAGCTGCGGGGAGTATTGAGCAGGCCACTCGGGTGGCACTTCATACGGTAGAAGTTACAGGAAAACAAATTCCGGTCTACCGTGGAGCGGAAGGTCCCCTGGTGAAAGAACAGAAGAATCTCCTAGGGGATCCGGTGAATTTTTTTGCTTCTCTTGAAGAAAAATTCGGGGATCGTTTAGTGGAAATGAATAAGTCCGAAGAAACCAAGCTTGTGGAAGAAAAAGAATCTGCGGTAGACTTTATCATCCGCATGGCGCATCAGTACAAAGAAAACTTATCCCTGGTGTGTACTGGACCAACCACGAATCTGGCCATGGCCATCCAAAAAGATCCATCCATCGTACCTCTTCTAGGTGAAATATATGTCCTGGGAGGAGCTTTCCATATTCCGGGTAATATTACGCCGGTGTCGGAATACAATATTTTTGCGGATCCGGAGGCGGCTCAACTTGTTTTAACAAGCGGTGTACCCGTGACATTGGTGCCTTTGGATATTTGTGAAAATAATCTTTTTGCCGATTCCATGCTTACAAGAGACTCACTTTTTGATATAACAAGTAACGGTAAGTCTTCCGTGTCGGATTATATATTGAAGAAATTCCCGATTTACATAGATGTGTGGAGAAGCTATTTTCATCTCGTGGGATTTCCGATGGATGATGTGATTACGGCGGCAGTTGCTGTGGAGGAGAAGCTTTGCACATATAGTGAACGCTGCCATGTAGAAGTCGCTCTGGAAGGAAGATTAACAAGAGGCCAGACCATTGCTTTTAATGGGGTACAGATTTACGACTATCCGGATCGAAAAATGAAAAATGTAAGGATAGCGAAAACAGTAGACGGAAAGAGATTTATGGATCTCTTTATACGTACGATTATAAATGGAGAATAAAGCTTGAAAGTTAAAGATTTCGCTCGTTTGGCGGGGGTGTCTTCATCCACCATTTCTAAAATCATGCATCATAAAGATGAGAATATCAATCCTGCCACGAAAGAGAGAATTTTAAATTTAGCAAAAGAATGCGGATTTTTGCCCTTGCAAGTCGATGAACTGGAAAGCCGAAGTCTGCAGGTGGCAGTACTACTCAGAAGTTTTGACCACCCTATGCAAGTCATCGGCTATTTGGAAGAAGGAGAAAGACAAGGCTACCACAGTCTTGTCTTAAGCTCCTTTTCTTCGTATGAGGAAGAAAGGCGTCAAATCAATTTACTGATTGCAAGAAAATTAGATGGTATTTTATGGGAACCAATTCTTCCACTCAATGAAGATAGTAAGAAGCTTTTGGAAGAGAGTAAAATTCCTTTTTTTATAGTCGAGAGTAGCCAGGATATTAAACCGCTCGATTATGAGAAAATGGCTTACTTTATCACAAATGAGCTGATTGGCTTGGGACATCGGCATATCGCCTGCTATACAGAAGAGAGCAGGAATGGACATAAATTTCATAATGGCTATTGTAGAGCCTTGGTAGAACATGAGCTAAAAATCAAAACGGAATTTTCCTCTTTCACAAAAGAAGAAATGGAAAAACAATTCTTGCAGGACTTAGCATTTACGGGGATTGTTTCTATTTCTGCAAAAAAAGGAGAAGAAGTACAAAAAATTTGCGAAGAGCATTCTTATTCTATTCCCGAGCGAATATCACTCCTTAGTCTGCGAGGGGACGAGGAGGGAGAAAACCGTAACCCGTACCTCTCGGCCTATATAATTCCGCATCGTCGTTTTTCTTCATATTGTATGCAGAAGCTGATTAGTAGAGTGGAAAATGGAGAATCTGTAAAGGAGAAGTTTTCTTATGATTTTTCTATATTAAAACAGGATACTATGGGTGCCCCTGTAAATGAGGATTCGCAGAAAGTAGTTCTTGTAGGCAGTATCAACGTAGATCATTATCTTATTTTCCCGTCTTTGCCGGAAAGCGGGAAGACCGTTACGACAAGATATTCTTCACAGTATCCCGGAGGAAAATGCTTGAATCAGTCTATTGGGTTAAAAAGACTGGGGATTACACCTCTTCCAATCGGCATAGTGGGCGAAGATGCGGATTCGAACCTGATTTATTCCACACTGCATAAAGAACATATTGACTGTAGTGGAATTGAAAGAGATAAAAATGTCCAGACAGGAAGAGCCTATATCTTTGTTCAGAAAGATGGAGATTCTATGATTTCTGTGGCATCAGGTGCAAATGCTTTGCTAGATGCTGCTTATATTCAGAAAAATAAGGCTTTGTTTGCAGAGGCTCAGTACTGTCTTATGCAAACAGAGGTCTCAACGGAAGCTTTATTTGAAGCCTGTCTTTTGTGCAAAAAGAGGAAAATACAGACTATTTTAAAGCCTAGTGCCTGCTCCTCTTTTCCAGATGAAGTATTGCCACTATTAGACTGTCTTGTACCGAATAAAAGTGAAATTATGGAATTAGTTCCTGAAGCAAAAGACTATAAGGAGGCGGCTCAATATTTCCTGAAAAAGGGAGTGAAAAACGTGATAGTCACCTTGGGTATGCTGGGCTGTTATTTTGTAAATAAGGATAGAGAAAAAAGCATTCAAGGAATTTCAGTATCTTCTGTGGACAGCACGGGAGCAGGGGATGCATTTATTAGTGCCTTTGTGGCATATCTCTTAAAAGGCTATAGTCTTGATTTTGCACTGGAGATTGCGAACTGTGCAGGAGCCTATTCTTCAACACAACAAGGAGCCTCATCTTTGGCAGATAAGGATACGCTGGAAAATTTTATTATGAAGTTTAAACCGGAAATCTTTGATTTACTTTAAATGATTTTCGCTAAAAAACAGGGCGTTGGAGTTTTATGAAAATCAAACTCACTTACCCTGTTTTTTGTAAATGGTAAATAACCTGTCTGTCCAACGAAATCTGCCGGCTCTCAGACTGGCAGGTTTTTCTTATCTGCTTTTAATCTTCCTACAGCTATCCGGTAATACCTCCGACGAAGGCATCGTTTTTTCAATTCTTCCTCAGGAATATTTTCTCTTGGATATTTGAGGAGTTTCTTTAGTAGATATGCAAAGTATTTGTAAGGCTTTAGTTGGTTTGCCTTTGAACTTTTCGCGATTATTTCGATTTTTGTGGAGAGAAAAAGGATAACAGCTTATCGATTATTGACGCTTTTTTTGGTAAAAATAACAAGTCAGAAAAATCATGGCACTGTCTCTTGTGAATGATTGACACAATATAAATATGTATATATAATTTAATACAAATAAAAGTGACAAAAAAGCTGAATGATTCAGGCTGTTTATGTAAAGGAGAAGGATATGGTTCGGACAGATGATGTGTATCAGAAATATGTGAGCGTTCTGGAAGAGGAATTGCTCCCTGCAATGGGGTGTACGGAGCCGATTGCCATTGCTTATGCGGCTGCAAAAGCAAGAGAAGTGCTGGGGGATGTTCCGGAGAGAGTTTTCCTTGCGGCAAGCGGCAATATTATTAAGAATGTAAAGAGTGTTGTAGTGCCGAATACCGGCCATATGAGAGGAATTTATGCAGCTGTTGCAGCAGGAATTGTTGCCGGAAAGGCGGATAAGCAGCTCGAGGTCATTGCTTCCGTTACACCGGAAGAGATTGAGAAGATTAAGGAATACATGAAGACGACGGAAATCAAGGTGGATCTTGCGGATTCCGGCTTGATTTTTGATATCGACATTACCGTATATAAGGGAAATGACTCTGCCAGAGTCAGAATCGTGGACAATCATACCAATATCGTTTTGATTCAAAAGGGAGAGGATGTCATTCTTTCCAAGGAAATTAGTAAAGACAATAAGGCAAATAACATTACGGATAGATCCTTCATGAGTGTTGAGGGGATTCTGGACTTTGCGGATTCCGTAGAAATTGCGGATATTGAGCATTTGATTTCCCGTCAGATTGAGTACAATATGGCGATTGCGGAAGAGGGACTGAAGAACAGTTACGGTGCAAATATCGGCAGTGTACTTCTCGCTTCCAACAAGTCCGTTTTGGAACAGGGCGGAGAAGCGGCCATTAAGCTGAAAGCAAGGGCTATGGCGGCTGCGGGAAGTGATGCGAGAATGAATGGCTGTGAATTACCGGTTATTATCAATTCCGGAAGTGGAAATCAGGGAATTACGGCATCCGTACCGGTTGTGGTTTACGCAAGAGAGTTGGGTATAGATAAGGAAAAGATGTACAGAGCCTTGGTGCTTTCCAACTTACTGGCTATCCATCAGAAGACGCCTATCGGAAGACTTAGCGCCTACTGCGGTGTGGTCAATGCCGGTGTTGGGGCAGGTTGCGGAATTACCTACTTGAAGGGCGGCCGTTTGGATGAGATTGAGCACACCCTTGTAAACAGCCTGGCAATTGCTTCCGGAGTGATTTGTGACGGAGCGAAGGCTTCCTGTGCGGCTAAAATCGGACTTGCCGTAGAAAACGGAATCATGGGATATGAGATGTACTGTCAAGGACAGCAGTTTGTCGGCGGAGACGGTATTGTCAAAACAGGTGTTGAGAACATGATTGCAAGCGTAGGAAGACTTGGAAGAGAAGGAATGCGCGAGACGGATAAGGAAATCTTAAAAATCATGCTGGACAATTAAAGAGCCGAGCTGCCATTTTTTAAAAGCGGGGAATCTCATACTGCATACTTCACGAGCAATATTCGTTAAGATGAAAAAACCGAAGCAGTTTCTTTTCGCGGAAATTGCTTCGATTCAATGGAAATTGCTTCGGTTCAATGGGAAAACTGTGCAATTAAAGTAAGAAGGTAAAGAGCGGTGTTTCTGCGGAAGAATCCGGACAGGCGGTGTAAATACAGGACTGAATCTTCATGTTTTGGTCATAAACATTGGTTTTCCAGATGTTGATGTTTTGCTCCGTTCCGAGAAAGGATTTGGCGCTCTCCAAAAAACTGTACTCCGGAATATTAACAAATATTTTTAAATATTTCGGCGGTTCGATGGGTTGTTCTTTTAAAAAATTAAATATAAAATGGTTGCAGAGTGAATCCAGGTTGGGAAGGATATCCGGAACAAGGGAACAGGGGATGTAACTGTAATCGATAGACTCAATGCCGGAAGCACTCTTGTTGGCAAGGATAATTTCGTAGAAGGAATCGCCCTGGTCTGAACCGAAGCTTTCTCTAAGCTCGGGATAGGGGCTGATGAGCTTAAACTGCAGAAGCTGGTGCTGTCTCTTCGCATTCAACTCCAACTTGACGGCAGATACGAAAGCCTTGGAATTGTTTTTTCTTCGGAAAAATCTTTAACGAAGGTACCGCGACCTCTGGTTCGTTCCAGTATTCCCATTATGGAGAGTTCCTTGATTGCTTTGTTGGCGGTGATTCTTGATACGGAAAACATCTCCGCAAGTTCTACTTCGGAAGGAATTTTACTGCCGACGGGATACTCCCCGCTCTCTATCTTATAGAGGATATAATCCTGTATCTGCATATAGTTCGGTTTAAAGTTCTGATGTTTTTTCATGTCGGATACTCCCGAGTTAAATATATATTTACAAGTTAAATGTATATACATATTGTATACACATTTGCTATAAATATCAAGTTTTTCACAGAAGAGAATAGATTGTAGGAGGAAAAAAGGTATGAACAGAGAGGAAAGAATACGTGCAGTTTTGGAAGGAAAGCAGCCGGACAGAGTGCCTGTGAGCGTTTGGATGCACTTGTCCGAGTATGACCAGGATTCCAGATCTTTAGCCGAAGCCATGGTGGCATTTAATGAAAAGTATGACTATGATTTCATTAAAATGATGCCGTTCGGAGCTTACATGACACCGGACTGGGGCGCTAAGCTGAAGATTTTCTGTGACCCTTACAAAGAGGTTGAGATCATTGAGCCTGCGATTACCTGTCCGGAAGACTATGAGAAGCTGGAAGTATTGGCTCCGACTCATGGAAGCTGGGGAAGAACCTTACAGATTGCGCAGTGGACTTCCAAATTGATTAAGCCGAACACACCGTATATGCAGACGATTTTCAGCCCGGCAACCAGTTTGAAGAAGCTCGCCGGCGCAAGACTGCTTTCCGACATGCTGGAGCACCCGGACAAGGTTCACCATGCTTTGGAGGTGATTACCGAGACGACCATTAACTTTGTCAAGGCGAATATTGAGGCCGGTGTCAGCGGATTCTTCTTTGCAACACAGCTGGCAAACTACGATATGCTGAGCGATACCTTATATGCCGAGTTCTGTAAGCCCTACGATTTACGTGTGATTTCTTCCTACAACAAGGAAACCTGGTTCAATGTTGTACATATTCACGGGAAGAACATCATGTTTGATACCCTTGAAAAGTATCCGCTTCCTATTTTGAACTGGCATGACAGACAGACTGAGCCGGATTTCAAGGCTGCCCGTGAGAAGACAAACAAGGTATTCATGGGCGGATTAAAGGAAGGTCCTGCGATTGTGGGAACAGCGCTTCAGTATGACAGCATTATGTCTACAGAGGGGATGACAGTAGAGAATATCAAGAAGCATATTCACGAGGCGATTGAGATGGCAGGAGGAAAGGGGCTGATTGTGGCACCGGGCTGCGTAGCGGATCCGAAGTCTCCGGAAGAACTTTTAAAAGCAGTAAGAGCTGCGGTGGAGAAAGATTAAAAACGAAAAAACAAGTAGAAATTTAGTGTCCTGCCATAGTGGCGGCATTGAATGATAGAACATTTTCAGGAGGGAAAAAGATGATTAGAAAAGCTTTACTTGTGACAATGGCGGCAAGCATGCTGGTTGCAGCTACAGGCTGCGGAAATCAGCAGAAAGCTGCGGAGACTAAGGCAGCAGAGACTAAGGCAGCAGAGACGAAGGCTGCAGAAGAGAAGGATGGCGAGAAGAAGGAAGAGACCACCGCGGCAGCAGAGACTAAGGCTCACGCAAAGGGTGAGTACCAGTTAAAAATCGGTACTGTAGTATCCGGTGACCATGCTTGGGTAAAGATGGCAGACTTCATGGCGAAGGAATTAAACGACCGTTCCAACGGAGCAATCGAAGTTTCCGTAGCACCCGGTGCACAGCTTGGAAATGATGAGGCTATGTTCGATGATATGAGACTGGGAACCTTGGATATGGTAATCGGCGGAACACAGAATGCTGCTCCGTTCGTTTCTCAGTATCAGATTCTGGCTATGCCGTACCTTTTTGACAGCAGAGACCAGTTTGAGAGTATTCTTTCTCAGGATGGAGAAGTATTTAAGTACGTTCAGGGAAAGTATGACAGCTTGGGCTTAAAGCTTCTCGGCCTTTCCAACGGTGGACAGAGAGATTTACACACCAATAAGGAAATCAACAAGCTCGCAGACTTAAAGAACTTGAAGATGAGGGTTACTTCCTCCGCTACGGAGTCTATGGTATGGTCCGCCCTGGGAACCATTCCGACATCCATGAGCTTCAACGATATTTATTCCGGCGTGCAGACCAATACGGTAAATGCTTTCGAGTGTACGCTCGCAGCTTACAACTCCAATGCACTTTATGAGGTTGCTCCTTACCATGTTAAGACTGCGCACCAGTTCACACCGTCTCATATTACTTGCAGTGAGATCACCTGGAACAAGCTTCCGGCTGAATACCAGACACTTCTCTTTGAGGTTTCCAAGGAAGCTGCAGAGCTGGGAACAAAGGTAGCCGATGAGGCTGATGATACTCTTCTTGATAAGCTTACCAAGGAAAACGGCGTTAAGATTTGTGAGCCGGACAGAAGCGAGTTTAAGGCAGTGGTAGAGCCGCTTTATCCTGAAATTGCAAAGGGCTGCAAGGGTGAAGATTTACTGGAGCTGGTACAGAAGGAAATGAAGAAGTAATAGTAGCTTTAGAAGTATCGAAGCTTACTGGAAAGGAAAAAGGATGAATCTATCTAAGGGTATAAAGATGTTCTCCGACCTTCTGGAGAAGATTTCCAGAATCATCGGAGGAGTGTCTGTAGCAGTGTTTGTAGTCATTATTTCCCTTCAGGTTGTAGGAAGAAATATCCTAAAAGTACCTATGGTATGGGCAAATGATTTAAGCGTGGTTTTCTTTGTCTGGGCTGTATTTTTCGGAAGTGCAATTGCGGTTCGATACAGAAAGCACTATGTCTTGGAATTTCTTCCGGAGAAATTTGCGAAAACAAACTGTTTTTTGGATATTGTAGGAGACATTTCCGGCGTTATATTTTTCTACATTTTAATTCGTTACGGGTATCAGTACACCATTATGGGACTCGTGAGACTTTCTCCGTCCATGAATATTCCACAGGCTTACTTTTTCGCCTGCATTCCTCTTTCAGGATGTTTTATGATGTGGTATACGATTTTGAATTTAGCGGAAGACTTCCGCCATATGGCGAGTCTTTTCGGAAAGAAGGAGGCAATACATGGATAACAACTTGCTGATCATCCTTTTGCTCAGCTTTACGGTTATGGTAATGATTAAGATTCCCATTGCCTATGCGCTTGGCCTTTCTTCCATGATTGTCATGGTAATGCTGAAGATTCCTTTAACCAGTGCGATTAACAACATGTACAGTTCGGTTAACAACTTCTCGCTTCTTGCGGTACCGCTCTTTATGTTCCTTGCTCAGCTTATGGACAAGGGAGGCATTACGGATAAGCTTTTTGAAATCTGCGATGCCTTCGTGGGGCATATCCGCGGCGGACTGGGTCATGTAAACGTTTTAATCAGTTTGCTCTTCGGACACCTTTCCGGATCCGCACAGGCGGATGCTGCAGGAATCGGATCCATGCTGATTCCTGCAATGAAGAAGGCCGGCTATGATCCGGGATTCTCCGTTGCTATCACGGCCTGCTCTTCCACACTGGGCGTAATCATCCCGCCGAGTGTACTGCTCGTAGTGTATGGTGCAATGAGCGGAACCTCCATTGGTGCGTTGTTTATCGCCGGTTTTGTTCCGGGATTTATGATTGCGATTGCGCAGTGTATCTATACTTATTATAGAGCGGTGAAGTACAATTATCCCCGTGGAGCAAAGCATACCTGGAAGCAGAGAGCGAAGGCCCTTTATGGCGGTATTCCCGTTATTTTACTGCCGGTAATCATCCTCGGAGGAACCAGCAGCGGATTTTTTACTGCAACGGAATCGGCAGCGATTTCCTGTTTCTATGCTTTGATTTTAATGTTCGGTGTATATAAAACTTACAGCGTTAAGGAATTGCCGAATATTTTCGTGAAGACGGCACTGGACTTCTCTTTAAGTATGTTTGCGGTTTCCGCAGCGGGAATCACGGGATGGTTGATTGCGTATCTGAATGCGCCGCAAATGATTGCGAATGCCATCTTGTCCATTACCAACTCCTATATCGGAGTTTATGTATTGCTGATTCTCTTCCTGCTTTTCATCGGTACTTTCTTAAGTCCGATTACGGCTATCATTATTTTCCTGCCGATTATTCAGCAGCTTGGAAAAGTGGTCAATATCAATGATGTCCATCTTGGACTCGTAGTAGTACTGACCCTTTCCCTGGGAATGGTAACCCCGCCTTACGGATCTTGCCTGATGATTACTTCACAGATTGGAGAAATCTCCATTCCGGCAGCATTTAAGAGTGTTCTTCCCATCATCGGTCTTACAGTGGGAATCATCTTAATCGGTGTCATTTTTCCGGAGCTTTTCCTCTTCCTTCCGAGACTGATTGTGCCTATGGCATTCCCGTCATAAGGAAGAAAAATCGTGAACAAAGGAGCTTTGCATCACTTTCTGCGGTGCAAAGCTCCTTTTAAAATGGATTTCATTATGGCATAATGTTCTGGTTGTAGAGTGGTCGGTAAGGCCGGTCAATGGAAAGGAAAGAAAAAATGAAGAAACCTGTTATCGGAATTTCTACCAGCATCATGGTGGATCGGGAAGGAGACTTTGCGGGATATGAAAGGATCTATGTAAATCGAGATTATATTCAGTCCGTTATTGCAGCGGGGGCTGTTCCGCTGATGCTTCCCTTGGAGGATTCGGAAGAAAATTTGAAGGAGAGTCTGGACTTGGTAGACGGCGTAATCTTCTCCGGAGGACATGATATTTCTCCATTCCGTTATCAGGAGGAGCCCCACGCCAAGCTCGAAGAAATTTGCCCGGAAAGAGATCAGTTTGATTTTACTCTTTATCGGCTGGTGAAGGAGCGTTCTCTTCCGGTTTTGGGAATTTGCCGCGGTTGCCAGTTAATGAATGTGGCAGAAGGAGGAAGCCTGTTTCAGGATTTGTCTCAGAAAACTACGGAAAGTCTGAAGCATTCTCAGGGACATGGACCGAGTATTCCGACACACAGTGTCAAGCTATCCCCGGAATCCAGGCTTAGCCGGATTCTCGGAAGAGAGGAAATCAAGGTAAACAGTTTTCACCATCAGGCCCTAAACAGGATTCCCGATACCGCGGAAGTGTCCGGGAGAGCCCTGGATGATGTAGTGGAAGCCATAGAGCTGAAGGATTATCCTTTCGGCATCGGAGTACAGTTCCATCCGGAGATGCTTCAGGAGAAGGATGAAGATATGAAAAAGCTTTTCCGCGCATTGGTAGATGCAGCAAAGGAATACGGAAAGGACAGGCAGTAGAATACGGAAAGAACAGGCAGTAGAGTACGGAAAGAAGCGGTTACCGGGAAATGGAAAAAAGATAAAACAAAAAAGGAACATGGAAATCGCCAATACAAAAAAGGAAGCAGAAGATGAACGGTGTAAAACGCCCCTTGACAATGAAAGATATCGCAAAAATGGCCGGAGTTTCTACGGCGACGGTTTCAAGAATCCTAAACCATAATGGGCGCTATTCCAAGGAGACAGAGAGCCGTGTCAAGAAACTGATCGAAGAAAATAACTATGTGATAGATCAGACGGCGAAAGGGCTTCGAAAAAAATACCTGGAAACAGTGGGAATCATTGTGCCGGATATTACAAATCCTCATTTTGCAAAGCTGGTTTTAAACATTCAGACCAGCCTGTTTCAGCGCGGTTATTCCTCCATCATAGGAAATACCAATGAAAACTTGTCGTTGGAAGAAGAGCATGTGCACTCCTTAAAAGCACAGCATGTCTGCGGCTTTATTATGATTTCAACAAAACGTTATCATCAGAGCCTCCGCCGTTTTCCGACGGTTTATTTGGATCGACCGGCAAGGGGCGGAGAGAAAGAGGATATTACGATAGAGTCGGATAATTATAAAGGGGGCTATCTTGCCGGAAAGCAACTGGGTATCGCTTCCTGTAAAAGGCTGGCTATCATCAGAACAAACAGCAATGATTGCAATCAGGATACGCGTAAAGAAGGTTTTCTGAAAGCCCTTTCCGAAGCGGGCATCCCGGAAGAGAAGGTGGATGTGCTGGATATCGGAGATGCACTGATTCAGAGCGCATATTCCCGGATTCGGGAGGAGATGCGAAACGGTTTTCTTTATGACGGCTTGTTCTGCACTACGGATACTTTGGCGACAGGAGTTTATACTGCTTTAAGAGAGGGAAATATAAAAGTTCCCGAAGAGGTCAAGATCGTAGGCTTCGACGATTGCGATTTGGCATTTACTACCGGTCCGGGGCTTACCAGTGTCCATCAGGATGTAGGGAAAATGGCGGAGCTTGCCGTAGATGCACTGGTCAGACGCTTAACGGGAGAGCCCCTATCGAGTACGCATTTTTATCTCCCCGTATATTTGTCGGTAAGAGCATCAAGCGACTAAACAAGCCACTTTTGTGATTTTGCCTAAATTGCGCAAACGATTACTCAACATAAAAGAGAAAATCTTTGTACAGGATTGACATCATTCGGAGAAAAGATTATACAGTGTATTACGTAAAAAGGTGGAGAAACGACTACATAATTTTTTTTTACGTTGTAGAGTAAACGATTTCTCAAAAAGGAGGATATTTATGAGAAAAGGTAAAATTGTAGCTTTAGTTGCAGCTGCCGCTATGGCACTGAGCGCTTGTGGTGCCGGTGCTGCGAAGACTGCAGAGACCACAGCCGCTGCAGGAGAGACAAAGGCAGCAGCGGAGGCAAGCGAGAAGGCCGGAGAGACAGAGAAGGCTGAGGAAGCGGCATCCGGAGACGAAGCTTATGCCATTGTTTTGAAGACACAATCCAGCCAGTTCTGGCAGGACATGAAGGCCGGCATTGAGGATGAGGCAAAGAAGCTCAACGTTACGGTAGACATTCAGTCCGGAAATACGGAGGATGATGTTGAGGGACAGGTTACCATTTTAGAGAACTTCATTTCCTCCGGAAAATATAAGGCAATCGGTGTTGCTCCCATTTCCGATGTAAACCTGAACAATGCCATTGCACAGGCAACCAAGGCCGGAATCGTAGTAGTGGATATTGACGAGAAGATCAATGCGGATGCTCTTGGCAAGCTTGGCGGCGCTTTATCCGCTTATGTAGCTACAGATAACCAGGCTGTAGGAAAGATGGCCGGTGAAGAGCTGACAAAACAGTTGGAAAAGGGCAGTGAAGTAGCCATCATCGAAGGTAAGGCAGGAGCCATCTCCGGTGAGCAGAGAAGAGACGGTGCCAAGGCCGCATTCGAAGAGGCAGGCATGAAGTTGGTAGACAGCCAGCCTGCTGACTGGGACAGAACAAAGGCATTTGACGTAGCAACCAATATGATGAATGCACATCCGGATTTGAAGGCTTTCTATGCTTGTAACGATACTATGGCACTCGGTATTGCGGAAGCGGTAAAGAAGGCGGGAAAAGATATCCTGGTTTGCGGTACAGACGGTGACAAGGAAGCCATTTCCGCTGTAGATAAGGGCGAGATGACAGCAACCGTTGCACAGGATCCGAAGGCTATCGGCGCGAAGTCCTTAGACTTACTCGTAGAAGCTGTTAAGAACGGTGAGAAGCCGGAAGTAGGTAAGGAATTCAAGACCTACGGCATCGAAGCCATTCTCATTAACAAAGACAATGCAAAGTCCTACTTAAATTAATAGTATCGAATCATTCACAGGGTTATGGGGAAACGCTTCAGCTTCTTCATAACCCTGTCTAGAAAGAGGGAAAAGAAATGAACATTGTAGAAATGAGAAATATTAATAAAAGCTTTCCCGGTGTAAAAGCACTTTCCAATATTTCTTTTTCCGTAAAACCAGGAGAAGTACACGTTCTTTTAGGGGAAAATGGAGCAGGCAAGTCTACCCTGATGAAGGTTTTGTCGGGCGTTTATCACCCGGACAGTGGAAGCATTGTCTTAAACGGGGTCGAACACAGTAAACTGAATCCTCGCCTATCCAGAGAGGGCGGAATCAGTATTATTTATCAGGAGCTCAGCGTTGTAAATTGGCTGGACATTCGTGAAAATATCTTTATGGGCAGGATGCAGAGTAAAAAAATCGGTCCTGTTTCCACCATTGATTATGCAAAATTAAATCAGGATACCAAAAAATTATTGAAACAGGTTAATCTGGATAAGTATGAACCGAACAAAATGGCTTCGGAGCTCAGCATCAGTGAGAAACAGATGCTGGAAATTGCAAAGGCAATCTCTTTCGATGCAAAGTGTATCGTTATGGATGAGCCGACGTCCTCTCTTACGGAGAGTGAAGTAAAGAAGCTTTTTGAAATTATTCGCGATTTAAAAAGTAAGGGAATCGGAATTGTTTTTATCTCCCATAAGCTTTCGGAAATCAAAGAAATCGGGGATAGAATCAGTATATTAAAGGATGGAAATTACGTCGGAACCTGGAATGTTTCCGACTTATCAGAAGAAGACATGGTTCGCCTTATGGTGGGAAGAGAGTTGGAAAAATCTTACCAGGAAGGCCATGGTTCATTTGGGGAAGTGGTATTTGAGGTTAAGAATTTAAGCAGAAAAGACGGGAAAGTACAGGACTTCCATATGCAGGTAAGAAAGGGAGAAATCGTCGGTCTTTCCGGCCTTGTCGGCGCAGGGCGCTCGGAAGCCATGGAGGCGATTTTCGGAGCGGTGCCCAAAACTTCCGGTGAAATTCTTCTGGAAGGGAAACGCTTAACGATTCATACTCCCTATGATGCTTTAAAGAACGGAATCGGTTTGGTTACGGAGAATCGAAGAGAAACCGGATTTTTCCAAAACTTTTCCAATAAACGAAATATCTCCATTGCGAGCTTACTGAAAAAATCGAAGTTTGGCGGTGTCTGCGGTCTGATACAGGAGAAGAATGAGAAAGAGATGGCCGAGAAGGCTAAGCTGGATTTGCAGATTAAATGGGCCGGCGATGCGCAGTTGACAAAGAATCTTTCCGGAGGAAACCAGCAGAAGGTGATTCTTGGAAAATGGATTTCGGCAGGAGTAAAGGTTCTTATATTTGACGAGCCTACCAAGGGAATTGATGTCGGAACAAAGAGTGAAATCTATAAGATGATGCGAAGACTCGCAGAAAGCGGAATCATCGTGATTGTGGTTTCCAGTGAAATGCCGGAACTTCTGGCAGTCTGTGACCGTATCATGGTAATGGCTGAGGGAAAGGTCAGAGGAGAATTTGACATTGCCGAAGCCACCGAAGAAAAGCTGGCGATGCT
Organism: Oribacterium sp. oral taxon 108 str. F0425; assembly: GCF_000214455.1. Lineage (NCBI taxonomy): Bacteria > Bacillati > Bacillota > Clostridia > Lachnospirales > Lachnospiraceae > Oribacterium > Oribacterium sp. oral taxon 108. Next base: position 728,311 of record NZ_AFIH01000001.1, read on the forward strand.
GGCCACCGGAAATGGAGGATAGAACAATGAGTCAGGGGAAAACAAATAAGTTTGCGCAGTTTTGGGACAGATATTCTACGGTGTCCATCCTGTGCATTATGATTTTGGTATTCGGTATTTTAAGACCGAAGTCCTTTTTAACACCTGCCAACCTGGTAAAGATTATTGAGCAAAGTTCCATTTACATCTTACTCGGATTGGGAGAGTTTTTTGCAATCTTACTCGGGGGAATCGATTTAAGCATTTCTTCCATTATGGCTTTATCTGGTGCTTTAACGGCGAAGCTGATGGTTGACTTTGGCTTTTCACCGGTGCTTGCCATTCTTGTCGGAGTGGTATTATTCGGTCTCGGAATCGGTGTTTTGAACGGAATTCTTGTGACGGGAACGGGACTTCCTCCCTTTATCATTACTCTGGGTACGCAGGCAATTCTTCGTTCCTTAGTGTATATTCTGACGAATGCAAGATCGGTTTCCGGTTTACCGACTTCTTTCCAAACAACCATCGGAGGACACTTCCTCTTTTTCCCGGTACCGGTCATGATTGCCTTACTGACAGCGCTCATCTTGAGCTTATTCACTTGGAAAACGCAGTGCGGTCGTAACCTTTATGCGATTGGCGGTAATCCGCAGGCGGCATGGTATGCGGGAATCACGGTAAATCGTCATACCGTAATTGCTTTTGCACTGTCCGGTCTTTGTGCGGCTCTTGCTGGTATGGTCAATATTGCAAGACTTGCAGCGGCTGAACCCAATGCGGGTACAGGCTATGAGACCTATGCCATTGAGGCGGTTATTATCGGAGGAGCGTCTTTCTTCGGAGGAGTAGGAATCATTCCGAAGGTGATTATCGGCGGTCTGATTATCGGTACCATCAATAACGGACTGAACATGGCGGGAGTTTCCAGCTTTTATCAGCAGCTTGCAATGGGAATTCTTCTGATTGTAGCGGTGACTCTGGATCGTTTCTTCGGCGGCAGAAGCAAATAAGAGAAATTGCTGTATAGAAAAAGCTCCGGGAGCCTATAAGGCTTTCGAGGTATGATAAGGAGATAGAAAATGGAAACAAAGAAGCATAATATTCTGGTAAGCCTGATGTGCATGGATTTTCTGGACATCAAGGAGCAGTTGAAGATTTTGGAAGAGGAAATGGACGGCTATCATATCGATATCATGGATGGCCATTTTTGTAAGAACATCACCTTAAGCCCGGATTTTGCCAAGGCAATTCGTCCCGCAGTGAAGAAGCCGATGGACGTACACTTAATGACTACAAATCCGAGTGACTGGCTGGATCCCTGTATTGAAGCCGGTGTGGATATGATCAGTCCCCATGCGGAGACCATCAATACGAATGCGTACCGCACCATGCAGTACATTGCGGGGGCAGGAAAGAAGGTGGGCGTTACCCTTAACCCGGCTACGGCACTTTCCTATATCGAGCACTATCTGAACAGAATTGATGTCATGACCATTATGACGGTGGACGTCGGCTTTGCAGGACAGAAGTTTATTCCGGAAATGCTGGATAAGATTCGACAGGCGAAGGCTTTGCGTGAAGAGAAGGGATATCATTACCGAATTTTAATAGACGGATCCTGTAATAAGACTACTTATGAGATGCTCTTGGAAGCCGGTGCGGACGATTTTATTGTAGGTGGTTCGGGACTCTTCTCCTTGCATGAAGACTTGAGAGAAGCATGCAAGCTCTGTAAGGCACAATTCCAAGAGGCGGTCGACAGGGTAGAAGGAAGGGAGCGTGCAAAGAATGCCTAAACGCAGCGGGATTTTAGGAATGGATATAGGGGGCACGCGCTTTCGTATCGGCTTTGTGGGTCAGGATGGAATATTAAGCCATTATCGGGAAGAGAGAACGCAGGAATATTTTAAAGAGGGAGAGGATATTTTCTCCGTCTTTGCGGAACTCTTTCAGACTTATAAAAGGGAGTTTAGCGAAGAAATAGAAATCCTGGCACTTTCTGTTGGGCTTCCGTCAACCATTGATCGCAGTCGAAAAGTCATTTTACAGACACCGAATATCCCGCTTTTCCCGGATAATTTTGCCTTTACGGATCAGATGCAGGAGAAAATAGGCCTTCCCGTTTTTATTAACAGAGATGTCAATAACCTCTTGCTTTACGATATGGAGCAACTGGGCATCTCGGAGGAGAGCAGTGTTTCCGCAATTTACTTCGGAACCGGTGTGGGCAATGCCGTTTTCCTGAACGGGAGAATTCTTTTGGGGAAAAACGGTGTGGCCTCCGAACTGGGGCATTTGCCGGTACTTTTAAATGAGAAGAAGTGCTCCTGCGGAAATGTAGGCTGTCTGGAAACGATTGTCTCCGGAATTGCACTACAGGCTTTACAAAAAGAAAAATTCCCAAACATCCGGATAGATGATATATTTGTAGAGGAAAAGGACGACCCGGAAGTGGATTTATTCGTACGCAATATGGCAAAGGTCATTGCGACGGAGGAAAATCTCTTCGATCCGGACTATATTTTACTTGGCGGCGGACTTCCGATGATGAGCGGATTTCCGAAGGAGAGGCTGGAAAAGTATGCGCATGAATTTACCAGAAAGCCTTATCCCGAGCAAAATATGGAGATTGTATATGCCAAGATGGATCAGAAGAACGGTGTTCTCGGTGCCTGCCTTTACGGAAAAAAGCGTTTGGAAGACAGTTCATACTTATAGAGGATTCTGCATGAAAAGGACTGTCCTGTCTGAAACGAGAGACATCTTACTATGAAGAAGGAAGAGAAAATGAAAATTGCGATTGGAAATGACCATGTAGCGGTAGCTTTAAAAAAATGCATTATGGCTTTTTTGGAAGAAAAGGGAATCGAAGTAATCAATGTAGGGACGGATTCGGAAGAGCGTTTCAACTATCCCATTTCCGGCTACAAGGTTGGAAAGATGGTTGCCTCGGGAGAGGTAGATTATGGAATTCTAATTTGTGGAACTGGTGTGGGAATTTCTCTCGCGGCAAATAAAATCAAGGGAATTCGTGCCTGCGTATGCTCCGAACCCTATACCGCAAAGCTCTCCAAGATGCACAACAACAGCAATATCCTTGCCTTCGGCGCGCGTGTCGTGGGAGAAGATTTGGCTAAGATGATTGTGGAAGAGTGGCTTTCTGCAGAATATGAGGGCGGAAGACATCAGACCAGAGTGGATATGATTGCCGCTATTGAAGAAGGAAAAGATATCACACAGTGCTAGTCTGAAAGAAATTGAATGATGAATCGGAAAACCGGATGCGAGAAACTGCATCCGGTTTTTTTAATGGAATTTATATCTGATTGTGAAAATATCCCTAACAAAAGAATTAATTATACTGTGTATATATTTGGTTTTTCTTAATTGAATCATTCTCGATTGACAATAAATATACAAAGCGCATAATAATTAGTTAATAATCATATAATATTTATATATATTTTACAAATATTTAAGAGAATATATAGAAAATAGGAATAAGAAAAATACTTTGTGTTGTAAGCAAGAGTTTAGCAACTAAAAACTTTTTTTATATAAGAATGGAGGAATACAGATGAAGAAAAATTATGTTACAAAAGGCTTGGCTTTTGGAATGGTCTTAATGCTTTCACTTCTTAGTGCATGTTCTAACGGAGCAGAGAAAAAAGAGGCATTGCCGAGCACGGAAAAAACAGAAGCAGTTACAGAGGCAAAGGCTGAAGGAGAAACAAAGGCTGAAGGAGAAACCAAGGCAGCAGAGGCGACAACCGGGGAGAAGGAAGTAATTAAGATTTCCACTACCGGAAACCATACTTATTTTTCGGAGACGAATGAAAAAACCGGGGAGTTACAGGGCTTTGAAATTGATGTATGGAATGAAATAGCAAAGAGAAAGAATTGGGATATTCAGTGGGAAATTGCCGGATTCCCGGGAATCATAGAGCTTCTGGAGGCCGGAAGAGTGGATACGGTAGCAGATCAAATCGGTGTTACGGATGAGAGAAAACAGGTATACAACTTTAGCAGTGTTTATTTTTATGTGCCGTATCGTGTAGTGGTTGCGGAGGATAATGACACAATTCACGGAATTAAAGATGTATATGGCAAGAAGCTCGGACTTCTCGTAAATGATATTGCTTATGCATTTAAGGACCAGTTTGATCCGGATAATAAGATTCAATATGTAGAATATGATAAGAGTACTGCGGTTCATACAGACGTGGCCTTGGGCAGAACAGATGCATCACTGATGTCAGCTATGCACATTGAGGATGTAAAACAGAAGTCCGGATTAAAAATAAAAGGAGTTGGAGATCCTGTGTATACGGAAGATGCAGCTTATCCCTTCCATAAAGATGAGCGTGGAACAAAGCTGTGTGAAGAAGTGACAGAAGTATTGAAGGAACTGAAAGAAGAAGGATTTATGCATGAAACGGCTGTAAAGTGGTTTGGATTCGATCCGATGGAGTAAAAACTTGTGGGTGCGAAGTATGGATAAATTTAATGTAAATTTATTTATTGCCCTTTTTCCCAAAATTCTGCGTTTTTTGCCGGAAACCTTTAATTTGGCCATTTTATCAGCAGTATTTGCTCTCCTATTTGCAGTACTCATTGCGATTATCAGACAGTATCGAATCAGAGGTTTGTATGCATTAAGCTCTGTCTATGTTTCGTTTTTTAGATGCACGCCTTTTGTGGCACAGCTGTTTTGGTTTTATTACGGCTTAACACAGGTTTTCGAGAGTATTAAACTAATGAGCCCTTTTACAGCCTTGGTCATTTGCATGAGTGCAAATTATGCGGCTTTTATGTCGGAGGACATTCGGGCGGCTTTAAACTCCGTCAGTAAGGCGCAGTACGAAGCCGGACTTTCTATCGGAATGAAACCATTGCAAGTTGTCCGAAGGATTATTCTTCCACAGGCGGCTAGAGTTGCTGCCCCCGGATTATCCAATCATTTTATAGGGATTTTTAAATCCACTTCCATAGGCTTTATGATTGGGTATAAAGATATGATGGCCGCGGTAGGGCTGGAAACGTCAAAGGCCTATCGGTTTTTGGAGGGATATACGGTCGCCATTATAGTGTACTGGATTATTTTGGCTGTACTCTCTTATGGACAGAAAAAGCTGGAAAAAAGACTGAACGTAAATTATAGATGAGAATAAGTCATGATTGAGGTAAAGAATTTAAAAAAAGATATGCTGATTTGGAAGTATTAAAAGGAGTATCTTTTTCAATAAATAAGGGGGAGGTCCTCGTCATTATAGGACCTTCCGGATCCGGAAAATCCACATTATTAAGATGTATGAATTTTTTGGAAAGGGCAGAAGAAGGTACGATAAAAATAGGTGATGCTCTGGTGGACAGCTCGATTGCTTCCAACCGGGATATTCAGTATATACGCGGCTTAAGTTCTATGATTTTTCAAAATTATTGTTTGTTTTCCAATAAAACCGCTTTGGAAAATATCATGGAACCAATGGTGGCAGTACAAAAGATAAAATTAGAAACAGCAAGAGAAAAGGCTATGGAAATCTTAAAAGCGATTGGTCTTCCCGATAAAAAAGATGTGTATCCGGCCCATCTTTCGGGAGGACAACAGCAAAGAATTGGAATTGGAAGAGCTATGGCTGTAAATTCTCAAGTAATGTTAATTGATGAACCCACATCTTCTTTGGATCCGGAATTGATAGGAGAGGTATTGAAACTCTTGTACCAACTTGCAAAAAAGGATACGACCATGATTATTGCTACCCATGAGATGGAATTTGCAGAAAATATTGCGGACAAGGTTATTTTTATGGACAAGGGCGAAATCATAGAGGAAGGTAAACCGAAGGATATTTTTAAAAATCCACAGTCTGAACGACTAAAACAATTTTTGAACAAATTCACTAAGACAAAGGAGAACGCGGGATAATGAATTATATTGAATTCGAGGGCAGAAAAATAGCAGTTCGACCTGCAGTGGAAGATTATGAGATCGATGAAAACGGAGAGTATCAAAGACAAATTCCTTTTTTTCGAGAGGCTTTTGGGAAAACAGGAAAGAATCCTGTTGAAAAAGATAGATATATACTCTTTTGGGCAAAGGATTGTGCCTGGTCTAATCGTATCGCCATTGTATATTCTATGCTTGGATTGGAAGACAGTATTAAAGAAGAAATTGTTGATTGGACAAAATTGGATTTGCCGGTTGGTTGGGAATGTGTAAATGCTGAAAACCATATTAACAAGGAAAGCAACGCACGCTTTATAGGAGAATTGTATTATAGGAGCGCTCCGGAATTTATCGGGAGACCGGCAGTTCCCGTACTTTATGATTATAAAGAGCAGAAGATTGCCAACAATGACTTTCAAAACCTAAGCTATTATTTAGAGGAAGATTTCCGTGCTTTTCATAAAGTTGGAGCTCCTGATTTATTTCCATCCGAAAAGCAAACGGAAATTCGGGAAATGGGAAACTGGCTGTATGAGCATATCAACAATGCAATTTACAAGATGTTTTTCGGAAAAAATAAAATGGCTTATCAAAGAGGATATGACTCGTTTCTTTTCGGGATGGAAAAGTTGGAGAAAAGTCTGAGCGAACAAAGATTCTTATTGGGAGATCATATTTCCGATTCTGACATTCGATTGTTTTCCACTCTTGTCCGCTTAGATGAAGATTATGGTAAAGGACTGGGAATTTCTGAAAAATTAACGGATTATCCCAATCTTTTTGATTGCTGCAGAGAAATTTATCAGTTGAAGGATGTACGGAAGAAAATATTCTTTGAAAAAATGTACAGAGGGAAAATAACAGAGGAAATTTTAGATGAAATTGAAAAAATGTGGTCTTCTCCGGTATCTCGTTTTGAAAAAAGCAAAGAAAGCGATAGTATTTATCTCGTTAAAAAATCATAAATAGAGCCCGGTCAGTTAAATATAAAATAGTAGAGATAGAAACAGAAATATAAAGCAAGCGGGTGAGTTATCATTGTTTTGAGTTTTATAGTAAGGTATCGTACGTTAATCGTGCGATACCTTGTTTGTAAGGAAATTGAATGATGAATCGGAAAACCGGATGCGAGAAACTGCATCCGGTTTTTTGTAAGACTGTGCACGCTTGGCTTGCATTGTACCGCCTTGCTTTGTATAGTGAAAATAAATAGAAACTATGCAAATGGCCATAAATTTAAGAAACAGCATGGTAAGAGATATAGCATGGTAAGAGATATAGCATGGAATAGAGAAATAGCAGGAACAAAGAAATAGTATGAAATAAAGAAATAGTATGAAATAAAGATATCGCATCATTATTGGGAGAGATTATGAAGGCAAGGCATTTAGAAATTTTACAAGAGAAAGGATTTCCGGTTCCGAAGTTTATCCTGGTTTCGGAAAATGAGGAAGCGGATCTTTCTTTTTCCGAGAGAGACTGCTTTGCCGTTCGCTCCAATTTTTCCACAGAAGATGGCGGGGAGCATTCCTTTGCCGGCCAGTTTTTGACGCGTTTAAATGTAAAAAGAGAGAAGGTACAGGAAGCGGTACAGGAGGTTTTTGCTTCTTACGCCGGAAGTTTGGATTATAAAGAAAAGGCGAATAGAGGGAGGACGGAATACTATCTAAAAGAGCAGGGCAAAGAAGAAAAGCAGAAGAACGCAGAACGGCAGGAGAACAGAGAAAAGCAGGAGAGCACAGAACAGAAAAAAGCAGAAGTCTTGGTAGAAACGGTGCTCATTCAGGAAATGCTGTTTCCGGAAAAGTCCGGTGTTCTGTTTACGAAAAACCCCAAGGGGATCCTGAGTGAAATGGTGGTGATTCTGGGAGAAGGTCTTGGGGATAAGGTGGTGGAGGATCAGGAAAATGTATTGACCTACCATTATTTTCCGGGGGAATGCCTGTACCAAGAGGGGCTGGATACCGGTCTGGCTCTGAAAGAGGAAGAGCTGAAAACTTTGTTTACCCTTGGAGAAAGAATAGAGCAGCTTTTTCAAAAGCCCATGGATATAGAATTTGCCATAGAAAAGGGCAAAGTTTACATTTTACAGGCCAGAGAAATCACCACCTTAGACATGCATCTTCCTGTTCGGATTTTAGACAACAGCAATATCTCCGAAAGCTTTCCGGGAATTTGCCTTCCTTTAAGCGAGAGCTTTGCGGTCGAAATGTATAGCGGAATTTTTACTTCTTTAGGAAGACGTTTTCTGGGAAAGAGAGTCTCTTCCTACGAGGAGCTTTTTCAACGCATGGTAGGGGGATTTTCCGGAAGAATGTATTATGAAATCTCCTCCTGGTATGATATTTTGCGTCTCCTTCCCTTTTCCCGGAAGATTATTCCGGTTTGGCAGGGAATGCTGGGGGTGTCTAACGAAGAAATATCCTTTTCCAAGAAGAAGCCAAGCTTCTTTTTAAAGTGCAGAATAGCCCTTTTATTTTGCTATTATTTTTTCGTTTCCCAAAGGAAAATGAAGGAGCTGGACAGGTTTTTCCAAGAGCGCTACGCCTCCTATAGCAAAAGGGTGGATGAGGAGGAAGATGCTCAAGCACTCTATCGGATTTTCTTGGAAATGAAGGAAGATCTACTGCGGGAATGGGATATTACTTTGATTAATGATATGGTGTCCTTTATCAGCACTCATTTATATGGGAAGAAAACGGCATTTTCCTTAGAAACCATGAAGCCTGTACGAGCTCTTTCCGCCTTAAAGACGGTAGCTGGAAAGTATGGCTTAGACAGCGAAGAATATCGCAGAGAAAAGAAAAGCTATATTTCTGCCTATGGGGATCGGATAGTGGGAGAGCTGAAGCTGGAAACCAGAACCTACAGAACCAATGAAGAGTTACTGGACCGATGGATTTTGGATTCTTTAGAGACCGAAACTGCGGAGAGATATGAGCTTTCGGAAGCGAAGCATAGTCTTGGGAAAGCATGTGTAGAGAAAAATTGTGTAGAGACAAATTTCTCGGAGAAAGATTGCGAAGAGACAAGCTGTTCAGAGAAGTCTTCCGAGCAGAAACAGCGAAAGTCCTTTCTCTATCGCCTTGCCGAGTCCTCCTGCAACAATAGGGAGATTTCCCGTCTTCATCGCACAAGATGCTTTGGTTTAATGCGGCGAATTGTAGATAAAATCGGAGAGAAAACCATAGGCTTTGATGTGTATTATTTGAGTCTCAATGAGCTGAAGGAATTGCTATTTTCCGGCAAAGATTTCTCCTTAAAAATTGCGAGAGAAAAGGAACTCAGAAAGGCCTATGAAAGGCTTCCGGTTTTGTCTCGGGTAAAGCTCCTCGGAAAGGTGGACAGAGATCCTTTAGCAGGGGAGATTCGTGTTTTAAGTTATGAATCTTTCAAGGAAAAAGGGAATATAGAAGAACGAATCGGAATGCCCGGAAAAGATGAAGGGAATAGGAAAGCCGGAAAAATCAGGCAAAAGGAAAAAATCGGAAAGAAAGATAAAGAAGCAGGGAATTCTACGCCTAGAGTTTTCTTCGGGCGAGGCGTTTCCAAGGGCATTTTCCGAGGAGAGGTTTTAAAGATTAAAAGCTTACAGGAGATAAGAGTAGCGGAAGCTAAGGGGAAAATCCTCTTAAGTTATTCTACGGATCCGGGCTGGTTCCCTTATCTCAATATGGCAGAAGGACTCATTACGGAAAGAGGATCTCTTTTATCCCACAGCGCCATTCTCGCAAGAGAGCTGGAAAAGCCTGCAGTGGTCAATATTCCGAATATTATGGAGGAGCTGCAAAGCGGAGATATTGTGGAGATAGACGGGGATTTAGGCATTTGCAGTGTTATAAAGCAAAAGGGAAAATAGGATTGCAGGACAAGTGAGAGAGGAAATTCGGGACTTTATTCGCTCACTTGTTTTAAAGATAGAAAGGGAAAATGAAGAACTATAAAATCAAAGCGGTAAAGGAGCAAGGGGAGAAAGAGCAGTTTTTAAATCTTCCTGCTATGCTTTATAAAAAGTCCTGTCTTATGCAGGACAGGAAAATGGAGGAGGCGGTACTTGCGGGAAAGCACATCTTAGTGCAGGGAAATCTTCGTTTTCTGCCCTTTCTTTGCGTGAGCTTAAAGGAGGGAAAAGAAAGCGTGGCAGGGCGGATTGCTTTAACGCTTTATGAAGATGAGGACTACGGTTTTGTGGGCTTCTATGAAAGTATAGAGGAAGAGGAAGTTGCCCTTTTGCTTTTAGAAACTTGTGAAAAGGAAGCCAAAAAAGCGGGGAAGAAGGGCTTGAAAGGCCCCATTGACCTTTCTTTTTTCGGAAGGTATCGCTTTGCTTTGGAAGAGAAAACGCCCTATACCGGGGAACCTGCGAACAAAGCTTATTATCCTTACCTTTTTGAAAAAGCGGGCTTTCAGATTTGTAATCGCTATGTTTCCAACTTATATGATGTTTTGGAGCCTTCCTATGAGAATGCAAAGGCAAAGAGGCGCCTGGAATATTTTCAGGAAAAGGGATACCAATTTTTGCATCCGACAAAAGAGAACTTTGACCGATATCTTTCTGAAATTTATCCGCTTCTAATGGAGCGGTATAAGGATTTTCAAGGCTTTCGGAATATTTCTCGAGATAACTTTGTAAGCCTTTACAGTTCTTTAAAGTATATTGTAGATGAAGAAATGGTCTTTTTGGCTTATGATAAGGAGGAGCTTAAAGGATTTTTCCTCTGTCTTCCGGACTATGGGAATCTTCTGCAAAAGCCTCTTAATCCGATTCGCCTTTTGCAAATCCTTTTTCGGAAAAGAAGGCCAAGCTGCTATATTCTTCTGTATTTGGCAGTAAAGAAAGGTTCAGAGGGGCTGGGACTGGCTTTTTCCCAGCTGGCAACCGAAGTACTGAAAAGAAAAAAGGCCAAGTCCATTGCGGCACTGATTCAAAAAGGGAAGGCCAGCGAAGGCTATTTTCAGGATAAATGTGTTTCTGCTAGAGAGTATGTATTGTTAGCAAAGGAGTTTTCATAAACTTAGATGAAGAACATCACGTTTCGACAAAGTGTGTTATGCGCCATTAAGGGACTTTATTTCGGATTAAAGACGGAAAAAAACTATAAATATTATCTGGGGATTAACCTGGTGTTTTTTCTATTGGATTTCTTTTATTTGAAGGTGGATTTGTCTACCTGGTATGCCGTGATTTTATGCTCTGCCGGGGTGTACGCAATGGAGTATATGAACACGGCAATAGAGCATCTTTCGGATTTTGTGACGAAGGAGGAACACCCGGAAATTAAGGTAACCAAGGATTTGGCAGCTGCGGGAGTGCTTTGCTTCGGCATTGCTTTCTTCCTGATTCAGGGCATTGCCATCGGAAAATATTTTTTAGGCTAGTGGAAAAGCTCTTTGGGTATACTTAGGTGTATTTAAGTATAACGAAAGCATTCCGGGGAAAGAAAGTTTAAAAACGGAGAGAATGAAGCCTTTTTCTTATAGGAGGATAGCCTATATTGCAGTGGATATTGTCTTTATACATCACCATGTTTCCGGTGATTCTGGCAGGCGTTTTCAATATGCTGCTTTTGAAAATTCCTTTTTTGAAAAGTCGTTGCAGGCCTATTGATGGTGGAAAAAACTGGACAGACGGAAAACGGATTTTCGGGGACAGTAAAAGTGTTTTGGGATTTCTTTTAATGACTGCTCTTGCAGGTATACTGGAAGTTTTTTGGGGCTTTCTTTTGCAGGGCCTAGGACAAAATAAGCGGAGTCTTTTGTATTTGTATTTTGAAAATACGCCTGCTTTTAATTTCCTGATTGGCATGCTTTTCGGCTTTTTGTATATGCTCTTTGAACTGCCCAATAGCTTTATCAAAAGGAGGCTTTCGGTTTCTGCGGCGGAGCAGGGGGACAAAAGGCGAGGGCTAAAGCTGTTTTTCTTTATTTTGGATCAGATTGATTCCATGTTCGGAATTATGCTTTGCCTGGGCGTGTTGGTGCATCTGACACCGGCACAAACTGTATTTGCGATTATCCTGGGAGGCCTTACCCATGTTCTCGTAAATTGCCTACTGATTCTTTTTAGGGTGAGGAAATATTTATAATTGAGTTGCGGAGATATGAATACATACACGAAGAATAAGTTGTTGAATGAGTTGAGGAAATATTGATGAAGAAAATTTTTCTTGGGGTCTATCATCCCAGTGTACTTTTAACCTATCTTGGGCTTTCTATTTCTTTATACGGAATCTTCTTTTCGAAAAGTTTGGCCTTTTCTTTGATTTTGCTGATCTTAGCAGGACTTTGCGATACCTTTGACGGCATGGTAGCCAATGCTTTTCAAAGAAATGATCTGGAAAAAGCCTTCGGGGTGCAAATTGATTCTTTATCGGATCTTATTTCCTTTGGTGTGTTTCCGGTGCAGATTTATCTTCAGTATTTTGCCAAATTCGGAGTCGTTTCTTTCCTGCTTTCAGTGCTATATCTTCTTTCCGTAGTGACCAGACTTGCCTATTTTAATGCCAGTGGAGGAGAAAAGAAGGATTATTTTATCGGCCTTGCGGTGACCTATGCTTCCTTTTTTATTCCCCTTTATGGATTATTCAGCATATATTTTTCCATAGAGAAAATTCTTCCGGGAGAGCTTTTGTATGCTTTACTGGCTTTTTTCTTTGTCTTTAACTGCAGGATGAAGAAGCCAGGAATAAAAGTCCGAATCGGCCTTTTACTTTTGGCTGTTCTTTTTGCGATTCTTCTTATAAGAAAGCTCTAGGAGGAGAGGGTTATGGGAAAAGAGCAAAAACAAAATGAGCAAAACGCCCCTTCCATTATCGAGCGAAAAACAGGAAGAGTGATTCAAGAAGAGGAGTATGGGCAGAGGGCCATTTATTTTTTGTACCATCATTTTCTTGGGAGAGTTCTTCTCAAAATGATTTTTGCCCGCCCCTATTTTTCTTTTCTTCGAGGCTTGTATTACAACAGCTTTCTTTCTAAAAAAGAGATTGCTCCCTTTGTAGAAAAATACGGACTTTCCAAAGAGCTTTTAAAGAAGAATTATCAGAGCTTTGGGGCTTTCTTTTCCAGAAAAGAAGCCGTGAATTTACGGGAGGCCGGGAAAGAGAATACAAAGGAAAATGGAGAGGCATGGAAGGAAAAGTTACGGGAGAAAGGACAGGCGAGAAAGCAAGCTTTCTATGCAACCGCTTCCGGAAAGCTTCTGGCCTATAAAATAGACCAAGAAGGAAAAATCATTTTCCCCGGCAACGAAAATAAAGGGAAATTCAATCCGCTTCCTTTGGAAATCAAGGGGAATTACTATTCCATAGAAAAAATTCTGAAGGCTCCATGTCCGGAATTTTTGAAAGGCGGAACGCTATTGGTTTTTCGTCTGAGCTTGCCGGATTATCATCGCTACATTTTCCCGGCAAGGGGAAGACTTTTGAGAACAAAGAAAATCAAGGGCAGGCTGGACAGTGTGCGAAAAGAGGCGGCTCACTTTAAGGCATTTTCCGAAAACAAAAGAGAAATCAGTCTTTTGGATCTTAGCGGTATGGGGAAAATTCTCCATGTGGAAGTGGGGGCAATGCTCGTTGGGCATATTCATAACCATAGGGCAAATCAGCTTCCTTTTCGCTTTGCCGCAGGAGAGGAAAAAGGCTATTTTTCTCTGGGAGGCTCGACTATTGTGGAAATGCTCAGTGAGAAAATTGTGATTGATGAGGACCTTTTTGAGAATACGAACAAAGGCTTGGAAACAAAGCTTGAAATCGGGGAAAGGATAGGCTATGGAAAGGCTTAAGCGCTTAAATATTTATTTTAAGGAAATGTATCCCATTGTACCGAGGCTGGGACTTGGGGTAATGATTTTCCTGGAAATCTACTTTATTGTGCTCTTAAACCATGGAGTGGGAAAGGAGACGCTTCTTTCGTTTCAGCCGGTGGAGGGGCAATCGGCACTTTACAGTTTTTTTGTGCAGCATGATATTTTGGGCATGCTGATTTGCAGCTTTACGGTTTTTAGCTTCTTGCTTTGGCTAAGAATTGCGGATGACTTTAAGGACTACGAGCTGGACAAACGGCTTTTTGCCTTTCGACCTCTTCCCTCAGGCAGAGTCACAAAGACGGATTTACGAATTTTTGCGACCATTCTCATTTCCTTTACTCTGCTGATTAACTTTCTTTTTATGAAGAATTTTATCTTCTGCTTTATTCTTTACACCTATGGAAGCTTAATGGCGGTGTGGTTTTTCCAAAAGCATAAGATTGCAAAGTCCCTTCCTCTGGCTTTGGTTACCCATAATCCGGTGCAGATTCTTCTAAACCTCTATGTGATTTCCTATACCATTATGAAATACAAATTGCCGGTTTTCGATATTACCAATTTCATGGCCGTGCTTACCCTGTATTTTCCGGCCCTTATTTGGGAGATTTCGAGAAAGATTCGGGCACCGGAGGAGGAAACGGAGTATGTGACCTATTCCAAGCTTTTCGGCTATAAAAAATGTATTCGCTTTGTCTTTATTTTGACCTGGGTAGACATTTGCACGAACTTCATCCTGGTATGGAGACTGAGCAGACTGTCCGTTTTGCTACTTTTCTTAAACACTTTATGGTGCTCCTACTGCTTCTATGACTATGCAAAAAGTCCGGGGCGTTACCGCATTGTGTCCAAGGTGGAAAGATACACCTATATTCAGGAAAGTCTGATGATTTTAACGATAGTGGGATTTTTGATTTTCGGAAGAATTTAAAGCTATTTTTCCATTTTTGTTTTATGCTATCTTCTTTGCCATAAAGTATCGCAAACATGAAGCGGTTTTTTAGAAAAGGAATCTCTTTCTTCAGAAAAGGGATTTCTTTTTTTTAAAAGCTTTTCTTTAAATTATGGGTATAATAGTCAGAAATGAGAAAAACTATGGAGTAAAAAGGAGATATTATGGAATTACAGGATTTTACGGAAAAGGAACAGGAGCAAATTAAGCAGGGCTTATCGGAGGCGGTCATCAGCGATAAGGAGGCGGGAAAGAAAATCTTAGATTTGGTGCCGGAGGAATGGATTAAAAGGATTCCCTTTTTCGTAAGAGGCCATGCCACTACCAAGACCATTGAAAGGATTGCCAAAGAATATCCGGAACTCTATGCAGTAGCAAAACAGGCTGGTGCGCTTCCGGAGAAGGAAAGAGAAGAGCTTCGAAAGATTATCACGGATATCTTTGAAGAGAAGATGAAGAAGCATAAGATAAAGTAATGGTGGTATAATGAGTTGCTTAAGGTGTATACCTAAGTTTAGCTACACTTTTCCGGCTGGTCAGAGTTAGAAGAGTGTGCGTAGAATATCTTATCATGCAGAGACATAAAGTTGAGAAAGAGGAGAGCTATGGACATTCATTTGGAGAAAAGAAATGCAGTATTGGCAGAGCATGTCATAAAAGGGCTGCAGTCCCGTAATATGAGCGGTTATTATGCAAAGGATAAAGAGGAAGCGTTAAAGACGGCCTTGGAGCTTATTCCGAAGGGCAGCAGCATTTCCATGGGGGGCTGCATGAGCGCGCAGGAAATCGGGCTTGTTTCCGCCCTCAAGGAAAGTGACTATCATTTTATTGACAGAAGTAAGATGGAGCCGAGAGAAGCACTTCTCGCAGCATATGATGCGGATATTTTTCTTGCCAGCGCGAATGCGATGACGGATGACGGAATTCTTGTCAATATAGACGGGAACGCAAACCGGGTTTCCTGCATTGCACAGGGTCCGAAGAAGCTTATTTTTATTGTGAGCATGAACAAGATCTGTTCAGACTTGGATAGCGCTATGAAACGTGCCAGAAATATAGCTGCGCCGGCAAACGCCCAGAGATTTGATATCAAAACCCCCTGTAAGCTGACAGGAAGATGTTCCGATTGCAAATCTCCGGATACGATTTGTTGCCAGTTCTTAATCACACGGTATTCTCGTCATACGGATCGTATTCATGTGATTCTTGTGAATGAAAGTCTCGGATTATAAAGCGTGGAAGGAATAGAGGCGAAAGAAATACCAAGCATTCTCTGAAAGGAACGCTAAGAGGATCTCTTTAAATATATTTTTTCAATTCTCCGTAGCCTTCCTTTTCCATATCTTCATAAGGAATAAAGCGAACGGAAGAGGAGTTGATACAATAGCGCAGTCCGGTGAGCTCCTTCGGACCGTCCGTAAAGACATGTCCAAGGTGGTAATCGCCCCCCTGTGAGCGAACTTCCACTCTGTGGCGGCCAAGGCTGTCGTCATCCAGGTAGCGAATCACTTCTTGAGCAATAGGCTTCGAGAAGCTCGGCCATCCGCAACCGGACTGGAATTTATCTTTGGAGGAAAATAGGGGCTCTCCCGTGGCTCTGTCCACATAGAGCCCTTTTTCCGTTGTGTCCCAATATGCATTTTCGAAGGGGCGGTCGGTAGCGGAGTTTACCAGCACCTCATACTCTTCCTTTGTAAGCTTTTTTTGTAATTCTTCCTCCGGTAAAGCCTGATATTTCTCCTCGTCAAGAAGAGGCTCATCCGCAAGAGCCAATGGAATATGACAGTAGCCGTCCGGATTTTTGTTTAGGTAACTTTGATGGTACTCTTCTGCGGAGTCAAAGCGCTTTAGCGGAAGAACTTCTACGACAATGGCCCCCTGATATTTTTCCTGCTCTTTTTTCAGGACCGCTTCAATCGTCGCTTTATCCTTTTCTTCAATATAATAAATGCCGGTTCGATACTGGGTTCCTCTATCGTTTCCCTGCTTATTGAGGTTTGTCGGGTCAATAATCCGAAGATAGTAGCGCAGGAGATTCTTTAAAGGCAAGCACTCTTCATCATAAGTAATCTCAACAGTTTCCGCGTGCCCGGTATTATTTTGACAGACCTCTTTATAAGTAGGATGCTCTGTATTTCCGTTTGCATAGCCGCATTTTGTGGAAAGTACACCGGGAATTCTTTGAAAATAGGCTTCCACACCCCAGAAGCAGCCTCCGGCAAGATAAATTATTTTAGACATGAGAACTCCTTTCCTATAGGAAATAGAATCATTTTCCAATCATAGCGGAATATTGATTAATTTTTTCCGCTACTGCATTATTATAAACGGAACAGGAAGACTGTCTATAGAGGAAATGAGGGAGATTGGAGTGAAGGAAAAAATAGGAGGGCCGGAAGTCAAGGAAATAGAGCCGAAAATAGGAGGGTGAAACCCAAGGGAATCCGCTTGACAGGGCTTGTCCGGAATGCTATCTTGCAAGGGTTGTAATAAGATGATAGCAGAATAAAGCGTGCTATAGCAATTCGGGATTTATGGGAGGAAAAACATGGGCGAACAGTTTGGAAATTTTTTTAGACAGTATCCATGGCAAATTATGTGTGTGGTATCTTTTTTGTGTGTAGCAGGACAGATTGGCTGGATTTATATTGCAAAACAGCGCGGTTGGTATTTTCGATTCAACCCGATTCGCATCATCGTATTTATACTCCTGTTCTTTTTCTCTATCTATGCAATGATTACGGGACAGAGGTTTTAAGAGAGGGCATTATACTTTTGTATTAAAATCCGGAAAATGCGTTAATCAATATTTTGTTGAAGAAATAGGTTCAGATTATAGTATAGAAAAAATATGGAATTCTTATCTGAAACGGAAGATATAAAAAAATTCATACAAAAACGAAAAAAATTGCTTGACAGAGATTTTTCCTAATGCTAGAATACACAAGCTGTCGCTCCAAACGAGAGATGGCAAGTACCTTGAAAATCAAAGATCGAATAATACACAGACCCTGAAGATTCTTGAAAAATGTTCTTCTTAAGAAGAACAAAAAGCCGGAGTTCCGGCAGAGAAAATTCAGAAAGTCTTGGAGAAATTCAAGACAGCGAAAAACCTAATTACAGTAATTAAGGAAAACAAGCTAAGCGCGTTTTGACTTGGACTGAACTTTAACTGTCAGTGATGACAGTTCACATTTATTATGAGAGTTCGATCCTGGCTCAGGATGAACGCTGGCGGCGTGCCTAACACATGCAAGTCGAACGAGATGCGTATCGGAAAGCTTCGGCCGGAAGATACGTTATCTAGTGGCGGACGGGTGAGTAACACGTGGGTAACCTGCCTTATGGAGGGGGATAACAGAGAGAAATCACTGCTAATACCGCATAAGCACACATTGCCGCATGGCAGAGTGTGAAAAGATTTATCGCCATAAGATGGACCCGCGTCTGATTAGCCAGTTGGCAGGGTAAAAGCCTACCAAAGCAACGATCAGTAGCCGATCTGAGAGGATGACCGGCCACATTGGGACTGAGACACGGCCCAAACTCCTACGGGAGGCAGCAGTGGGGAATATTGCACAATGGGGGAAACCCTGATGCAGCGACGCCGCGTGAGTGAAGAAGTATTTCGGTATGTAAAGCTCTATCAGCAGGGAAGATAATGACAGTACCTGACTAAGAAGCCCCGGCTAACTACGTGCCAGCAGCCGCGGTAATACGTAGGGGGCAAGCGTTATCCGGATTTACTGGGTGTAAAGGGAGCGTAGACGGAATGGCAAGTCTGAAGTGAAAACCCTGGGCTCAACCTGGGGACTGCTTTGGAAACTGTTGTTCTAGAGTGTTGGAGAGGTAAGTGGAATTCTTGGTGTAGCGGTGAAATGCGTAGATATCAGGAAGAACACCGGAGGCGAAGGCGGCTTACTGGACAATAACTGACGTTGAGGCTCGAAAGCGTGGGGATCAAACAGGATTAGATACCCTGGTAGTCCACGCTGTAAACGATGAATACTAGGTGTCGGGGAGCAAAGCATCTCGGTGCCGTCGCTAACGCAATAAGTATTCCACCTGGGGAGTACGTTCGCAAGAATGAAACTCAAAGGAATTGACGGGGACCCGCACAAGCGGTGGAGCATGTGGTTTAATTCGAAGCAACGCGAAGAACCTTACCAAGTCTTGAGATCCCATTGACAGAGTGTGTAATGCATTTTCCCTTCGGGGCAATGGTGACAGGTGGTGCATGGTTGTCGTCAGCTCGTGTCGTGAGATGTTGGGTTAAGTCCCGCAACGAGCGCAACCCCTATAGTTAGTAGCCAGCAGTAAGATGGGCACTCTAACTAGACTGCCAGGGATAACCTGGAGGAAGGCGGGGATGACGTCAAATCATCATGCCCCTTATGACTTGGGCTACACACGTGCTACAATGGCGTAAACAAAGGGAAGCAAGAGGGTGACCTTAAGCAAATCTCAAAAATAACGTCTCAGTTCGGACTGTAGTCTGCAACCCGACTACACGAAGCTGGAATCGCTAGTAATCGCAGATCAGCATGCTGCGGTGAATACGTTCCCGGGTCTTGTACACACCGCCCGTCACACCATGGGAGTTGGTAATGCCCGAAGTCAATGTTCCAAGAGAGGAAGCTGCCGAAGGCAGGACTGATGACTGGGGTGAAGTCGTAACAAGGTAGCCGTATCGGAAGGTGCGGCTGGATCACCTCCTTTCTAAGGATAAAGTAGGGGTTTGTGTGTTATTCGATCGTTGGTTGAAAGGTAAAAATTAAATATGTTAAATTTTGTCCGGTGTTGATGCGTTTAGGGGAAACACCCGTTCCCATCCCGAACACGACGGTTAAGACTTAAACGGCCGAAAATACTTTGCTGGTAACGGCACGGAAAGATAGGTGGATGCCGGACATTTTTTTAAAAGCAAAAAAGAATGAAATACAATGCTGCGAGGAGCACAGGAGGTTCATGACTTCCCATTGTACTGCTTACGAAAGTAAGCATCGTACCTTGAAAACTACATATCAGAAAGAAATAATTATTCTAGTAAATAGAGTAAGACATCCGAGGGTACAAGGTAAAACTTGTACAAACAATCGAGAGTAAGAAGAGAAATCTTCTTCACAATCAGAAAAGAGATACACGCTAGTATCTCGACACTTGAGCGATCAAGTGGAGAATTGGTTAAGCAATAAGAGCATAGGGTGAATGCCTAGGCACTGAGAGCCGAAGAAAGACGTGATAAGCTGCGAAAAGCTGCGGGGATTGGCAAATACGAGTTGATCCGCAGATCTCTGAATGGGGAAACCCACTAGAGAAGACCTCTAGTACCGTACAGCCAATACATAACTGTACGGAGGGAACCCGCTGAACTGAAACATCTAAGTAGGCGGAGGAAGAGAAAACAACCGTGATTCCGAAAGTAGTGGCGAGCGAAATCGGAAGAGCCCAAACCGAGGTGCGTGCACTTCGGGGTCCGGACTGCATAAAGATCTGTAAGTGAGTGGAAGCCGATGGAAATAGGCGCCATAGAGGGTGAAAAGCCCCTTACACGAAGCGTAAAGGATTAAGCAGTATCCAGAGTACTGTCAGACACGTGGAACCTGGCAGGAAGACGGGGGGACCACCCCCCAAGGCTAAATACTACTCAGTGACCGATAGCGATTAGTACTGTGAAGGAAAGGTGAAAAGGACCCCGGGAGGGGAGTGAAAGAGAACCTGAAACCCTGTGTTTACAAACTGTGGAACAGCGCAAGCTGAACCGCGTACTTTTTGTAGAACGGTCCGGCGAGTTATAGTTACTGGCAAGGTTAAGGACTTTAGGTCCGGAGCCGAAGCGAGAGCAAGTCTAAATAGGGCGTTAAGTCAGTAGATATAGACCCGAAACCGGGTGACCTATCCATGTCCAGGATGAAGCTAAAGTAAAATTTGGTGGAGGTCCGAACGCACATCCGTTGAAAAGGGTGGCGATGAGGTGTGGATAGCGGAGAAATTCCAATCGAACCCGGAGATAGCTGGTTCTCCTCGAAATAGCTTTAGGGCTAGCCTCGCTGTAAGTCTTTCGCAGGTAGAGCACTGAATTCTTGAGGGGGCGTCAAAGTCTACCAAGAGATATCAAACTCCGAATGGCGGTAAGATATAAGCGGGAGTCAGACTGCGGGATATAAATTCCGTAGTCAAAAGGGAAACAGCCCAGATCTACAGCTAAGGTCCCAAAGTACATGTTAAGTGGTAAAGGATGTGGGATTTCATAGACAACTAGGATGTTGGCTTAGAAGCAGCCACACATTCAAAGAGTGCGTAATAGCTCACTAGTCGAGAGGTCCTGCGCCGAAAATTAACGGGGCTAAAACATGACACCGAAGCTTAGGGATGGCGAATGCCATCGGTAGAGGAGCATTGAAAACGAGATGAAGCGGTACCGGAAGGAGCCGTGGATTGTTTTGAAGAGAGAATGCCGGAATGAGTAGCGAGATGGAGGTGAGAATCCTCCAGGCCGAATATCTAAGGTTTCCAGGGTAAAGCTGATCTGCCCTGGGTAAGTCGGGGCCTAAGGCGAGGCGGAGACGCGTAGTCGATGGACAACTGGTGTAGATTCCAGTACCTTACTAAATCAGAAATGTGGGGACACATGGAGAAAGAGAGAGCCGGGAATGAGAAGACCGGTGCAAGGGAGGTAGGAGTGTAGTAGGAAAAGCCGCTGCATAATCTGAAGACCTGATGCGGATCGAAATAAAGTAGAGAAGCTCTTCGACTCTGTGGCGAGAAAAGCCGCTATAGTGTTTAGTAAGCCCGTACCGCAAACCGACACAGGTAGATGAGGAGAGAATCCTAAGGCCGGCGGGAGAAGCATTGTTAAGGAACTCGGCAAAATGACCCCGTAACTTCGGGAGAAGGGGTGCCCAGGCAACTGGGCCGCAGAGAAAAGGCTCAAGCAACTGTTTAGCAAAAACACAGGTCTATGCGAAACCGTAAGGTAAAGTATATGGGCTGACGCCTGCCCGGTGCTGGAAGGTTAAGAGGAGAGGTTAGAGCAATCGAAGCTTTGAATTGAAGCCCCAGTAAACGGCGGCCGTAACTATAACGGTCCTAAGGTAGCGAAATTCCTTGTCGGGTAAGTTCCGACCCGCACGAAAGGCGTAATGATTTGAGCGCTGTCTCAACAATGCACCCGGTGAAATTGAAGTGCCAGTGAAGATGCTGGTTACCCGCGCCAGGACGGAAAGACCCCATGGAGCTTTACTCCAGCTTGATACTGGGATTCGGTAATGTATGCACAGGATAGGTGGGAGACTGAGAAGATAGTACTTCGGTATTATCAGAGTCGCTGTTGGGATACCACCCTTATGTTATTGGATTTCTAACCTTAGGCCGTAAGCCGGTCAAGGGACAATGTCAGGTGGGGAGTTTGACTGGGGCGGTCGCCTCCGAAAGTGTATCGGAGGCGCTCAAAGGTTCCCTCAGGATGGTTGGAAACCATCCAAAGAGTGTAAAGGCATAAGGGAGCCTGACTGCGAGGCTGACGGGCCAAGCAGAGTAGAAATACGGACTTAGTGATCCGGTGGTATGAAAGTGGGATTGCCATCGCTCAACGGATAAAAGCTACCCTGGGGATAACAGGCTGATCTCCCCCAAGAGTTCACATCGACGGGGAGGTTTGGCACCTCGATGTCGGCTCATCGCATCCTGGGGCTGAAGTCGGTCCCAAGGGTTGGGCTGTTCGCCCATTTAAAGCGGTACGCGAGCTGGGTTCAGAACGTCGTGAGACAGTTCGGTCCCTATCCGGCGCGGGCGTAGGATATTTGAGAGGATCTGTCCTTAGTACGAGAGGACCGGGATGGACTGACCTCTGCTGAACCTGTTGGGAATCAATCCCATCGCAGGGTAGGCAAGTTGGGAATGGATAAACGCTGAAGGCATCTAAGCGTGAAGCCAACCTCAAGATGAGATATCCCATCGTAAGAGTAAGACCCCTTGAAGAGAACGAGGTAGATAGGGCTGAGGTGTAAGTGCTGCAAAGCATTCAGCTGACAGCTACTAATAGGTCGAGGGCTTATCCAATGCGTCTGATTGATATGTTTTACTGCTGGAATGATTTCAGATATGTGGTTTTGTAAAGGTGTGCCGATATAGCTCAGTTGGTAGAGCAACTGATTTGTAATCAGTAGGTCTTCGGTTCGAGTCCGAATATCGGCTTAAGCCTAAGCGTCGCTTAGGCTTTTTTGTTCTTATAATACTTGCTAAATGATGTAGATTTCATTTATAATACTCTGCGGAACCGTAGCTCAGTTGGTTAGAGCACTCGGCTCATAACCGATCGGTCCAGGGTTCGAGTCCCTGCGGTTCCATGATGAAGACAGTGCGTTGCATTGTCTTTTTTTGTGAAGAATTTTTATTTGATAAAAAACCTTCTTAAAGACCTATATGCGATTTCTATGATAAAATAATGAAAAATGCGTACAGAAAGAAGGCAAATCTATGTCTACCCTTATATTTCCTTTACTGGCAAAAATTGCATCTCTCTTACTCATGGTATTTGCCGGAGTGATGTTGGTGAAAAGCGGATTGTTAAAAAAAGAAGATAGTTTGCCTCTTTCCAAAATTACCGTTTATCTTCTTTCCCCCTGTGTTATTGTGAGTTCCTTTTCGATAGAGCTTAGTGAAACTGCCGCTAGAAATCTTCTATTGTGTTTCTTCTATGCAATCTTAGCGAACTTTCTCTTTCTTTTCATGGGAAGAATGCTGAGAAGGCCATTGAATTTGAGTCCTGTTGAGGAAATGTCCGTAGAGTACACGAATTGCGGTTATTTTGTGCTGCCCCTTGTTGCAAGTGTATTCGGCGATGAATATCTACTTTATGTTTCTGCTTATATTACTGTGTTTAATCTTTTGATTTGGACACATGGTCTGCAATTATTTCAGGGGAAAAAATCCGGCGAAAAGCAATATGTCAAGCTTTTTTTGAAAATTCTTCTCAATCCGAACATTTTGGCGATTTTTTTTGGTGCTTTTCTCTTTTTTACAAAGATTTCTCTACCGCATCCTCTTGCTCTTGCCATTTCCGACTTAGGGAAGATGGTTGGCTCTATCAGTATGCTCATTACGGGGATTGCCCTTGGTGGAATGCAGGTGAAGAAGATATTTCTTTATAAGCGAATCTATCTTATTTCTTTTTTGCGCTTATTCGCCCTACCCCTTTGCTATCTTTTATTGATTAAGGCTTTTAGTGTAGTGGATGGATTCTTGGATAATCCGACTTTATTTTTAGTTACTTACTTAAGTGCAATAGCACCGTCAGCGGCAAGTGTTGCGCAGTTTGCCATTCTTTTTGGAAAAGATGAGGAGTATGCAAGCTGCATCAATATTTTCACAACGCTTCTTACGGTAGTGTCTATTCCGATTATGGTCTTTTTCAGCGACAAAATATTGACATGAGATTTATATCAATCTTTAATATTGCAGAACGAAAGGCAGGAGATACAGATTTAGTAAATATCTTTAATGCCATAGAGGGTAGTGCAATAGGAACAATGGCAGAGGATACTATTAAGGGTCTATTTAAAGATATAGATACCGGTTTCCAAACTTTTAGCCAGACTTGTAATGGATGGAAAAACAAGCATTAACAAAGTGTATGATCCAACTTGTGGGTCTCGTGTCATAATATTGACACAGGCAAATAGTCAAGTAAATACAAGGGGCTTAGAGCTTCTATTAAATTCTAAATCAAAAAAATGAATTGTGCTGTTTAGGAGAGTTTTAGGAAAATAAGTGTTGTAAACAGTACATCAGCATAAAGGAGGAACTCACATGTCTAAGGTAAAAAAAGACACGATCGAAGCAAAAGGTATTGCTATTCAAGTGTACACAGAAGATTTTAAGAATGACTATATCAGTCTTACAGATATTGCACGATATAAAAATAGTGAAGAGCCGAATGTGGTTGTTGCAAATTGGATGAGAAACTATAACACGATAGAATATTTAGGAATATGGGAGCAGTTAAATAATCTTGAGTTTAACCCCCTCGAATTCGAGGGGTTTTTGAAAGAAGCAGGTAGTAACGCATTTACCTTATCTCCTCAGAAATGGGTTAATATGACAAATGCAAAAGGAATATATGTGAAGCTTGGAAGAGGTGGCGGTACATTTGCGCACAAGGATATTGCATTTAAATTTGCTTCGTGGATTTCAGCAGAGTTTGAGCTATATATCATCAAAGATTATCAAAGATTAAAAGATGATGAGAATTCAAGATTATCATTAGGTTGGAACTTAAATAGAGAAATCTCCAAGATTAACTATAAAATTCATACAGATGCAATCAAAGAATATCTCTTAAAGGATCTTACCAACGAACAGTTGTCTTACAAGTATGCAAGTGAAGCAGATATGCTCAATGTTGCCTTATTTAACAAGCGAGCAAAACAGTGGCGTGAAGAAAATCATGACTTAAAGGGAAATATGAGAGATTATGCAAGTCTGAATGAATTATTGGTACTAGCAAATATGGAAAGCTATAATGCAATCCTTATTGGTAAAGGCATGGATCAAAAAGAAAGAATGATAGAACTTAGAAAACTTGCAAGAACACAATTGATGTCACTTGAAAAACTTGGTGACAGTAGTATTAAAAAATTGGAATGAGAAAAATAATTGCATTAATTAATAAAGCCCACTACTAGTAATAAGTTTTAAAAAAAATATTTCTATAAAGGAGATTTATGGAGCAATATATTCATCCAAACAATGAAGAGATAACTCAATTTATCGAAGAATTAGAATTAAGAAACTTAAGTTTAAAGGATACGACTTTAAAGATATTTGAATGGATAGACAATAACATAGCGTATAGTCGTTTAAACTCACCTTATTTTCCATTACAACGAAGTGACTTAGATCTTTTAGAATTCAGATCCGGGACATGTGGAGATTATTCAAACTTTTTAGCTTCAGTATTAATTACTTTAGGTTTTAAAGTTAAATATGTATTACTCAAAACTGATTGCTATAAAAATCCTCAAGAACATATTTGTCTTACAGTTCAAGAAAATAGTGTTTGGAAATTAATTGATCCAACAAATCCTTATCGAAAGTTTTGTGGATTTGATTGTCAACACCAAGAATACGAGATAAAAACTCCTGAAGAATTCTTAAAATGGAATAAAGAATTAGAAAGAAAGTATCTAAAACAAGCAGATGAATTTGGAGACCATAGATATGCAGGATTATTATTTGCTCCGTGGATACATCAAGATACTATCTTTGA
This sequence comes from Oribacterium sp. oral taxon 108 str. F0425, assembly GCF_000214455.1. Taxonomy (NCBI): domain Bacteria; kingdom Bacillati; phylum Bacillota; class Clostridia; order Lachnospirales; family Lachnospiraceae; genus Oribacterium; species Oribacterium sp. oral taxon 108. Next base: position 754,259 of record NZ_AFIH01000001.1, read on the forward strand.
AAGTGAAGAATTGTTAGAGGTGGTTTTTTATTTACTAATCTTAGAAAAACCTAAAAGTTTCCAAATATATAGTACTTACATCGAGTATACAAAAAATGGTAGTTATACTCCTATAATGTGTAGGATAGAAAGTGGAATCGAAAATTATAGTTTTTCTATTCATACTCCTAAAAATTTATGGGATTCAAATCAATGGTCAGAGGAATACTTAGTAGATGAAGTACCTCAAATTTATAAGGATGAGAAGTACTTTTTATTGAAAGATAATATTCAAAAAAGATTAAAGAAAATCGAAAATATAGCTAATTTAAAATCATAGAATTTTTAACTTAAGAGGTAAATGGTAAACAAGCAGTTAAAAGCTTTACAGGTTTTGGGTAGACATGAATGATACAGAAAAATAGCACGAATGATACAGGAAAATTAGCACTCTATATTGAAGAGTGCTAATTTTTGTGTTATACTTCATATTTGTAAGTAAAAAATTTGAAAAGAGGTATTGTTTATGCAGAAAAATGGATCTTTATCTATTCATAGTGAAAATATTTTCCCGATTATCAAGAAGTGGATGTACAGTGATCAGGACATTTTTGTTCGTGAGCAAATTTCCAATGCAACGGATGCGGTAACGAAGCTGGAGAAGCTTTCTCTAATTGGAGAGTGGACGAAGCCGTCTGACTTTAAGGGGCGAGTTACGGTTACAGTTGAGCCGGAGAAGAAGACAATTCGTTTTAGCGATAATGGAATCGGTATGACTGCGGAGGAGGTAGAAAAGTATATTACGCAGATTGCTTTTTCCGGTGCGACCGAGTTTATCGAGAAGTATAAGGACAAGGCAAACAGCGATCAGATCATCGGTCATTTCGGCCTGGGATTTTATTCCGCCTTCATGGTAGCGGACAAGGTGGAGATTGAGACCTTATCCTATAAAGAGGGCTCTACCCCCGTGCACTGGACATGTGACGGCGGTACCGAGTACAGTATGACGGACGGTGAGAAGAAGGAGCACGGTACGGATATTACGCTTCATTTAAATGAAGACTGTGTGAAGTATGCCAATGAATGGGAGCTTCGCTCCGTGATTGAGAAGTACTGCTCCTTCATGCCGGTAGAGATTTACCTTGATAAATATCCGCGCGACAGTGAAATCATTTCCAAGGAGGAGAAACTGGATTCCGACATCGTACTCGAGGAAATTCCCGAGAAGGTGGAAAAGGATGAAAAGGGAGAAGAAAGAAAGACGGAAGCCAAGCTGAAGATTGAAAAGCGCCCCGTTCTTTTAAATGATACCCATCCGCTTTGGGGAGAGTCTCCCTCTACAGTGGAGAAAGAGCAGTATCTCGACTTCTACAGAAAGACCTTCCATGACTATATGGAGCCGCTTTTCTGGATTCATCTGAACATGGATTATCCGTATAATCTGAAGGGGATTCTTTATTTCCCGAAGATTAACTCGGAGTATGAGTCGATTGAGGGAACAATTAAGCTTTATAACAACCAGGTCTTTATTGCGGATAATATCAAGGAAGTGATTCCCGAGTATTTGCTCCTTTTAAAGGGTGTGATTGACTGTCCGGATCTTCCCCTGAACGTTTCCCGTTCTCAGCTGCAAAATGACGGCTTTGTAAAGAAGATTTCCGACTACATTACGAAGAAGGTAGCGGAGAAACTTTCCGGTATGTGTAAGACGGAAAGAGAGTCCTATGAGAAGTACTGGGATGACATTTCTCCTTTTATTAAGTACGGTGTGCTTCGTGACAGTAAGTTTGCGGAGAAGATGACCGACTATATTCTCTTCAAGGATTTGGAGGAAAAATATTGTACGCTTCCTGAATTAAAGGAGAAGGGCAAGGCTTTAAATGGAGCAGACACAGCGAAATCTTCCGAGGAACTTATTGAGGATGTGAAGGAGGAAAAGGATGCTCCGGTAGCAGATACTGCAGATCAGGTAGAAAATAAGGAAGAAGAAAAGATTCAAAAGGTCTACTATGTTTCCGACGCGGTAGCGCAGAGCCAGTACATTTCCCTCTTTAAAGAGCATAAGAAAGAGGCGGTTTACCTTACAGAGCGAATCGACCAGCCCTTTATCACGGAGCTTGAGGCGAAGAACAGCGGGCTTCGTTTCCAAAGAATTGATGCCGATGTGCAGGAGGCCATGAAGGACGAGCTTTCCTCTGATGAACAGGAGAAGTTGAAAGCAGCGGGAGAAAAGCTGGAAAAGGCTTTCCAAAGCTTACTTTCCAAGGATAAGCTTCATGTGAAAGTGGACAGACTCCTTTCCGAAACGCCGGCGAGTCTCCTTTCTATTTCCGAAGAATCCCGCAGAATGCAGGATATGATGAAGATGTATGCGATGTCCGGCATGCCTATGGGAGCACTTCCGCTTGAAGAAACCTTGGTTTTAAATGAAAGGCATCCGCTCGTGCAGTATCTTCTCAAACATGAGGAAAGCACGGAAACGGATTCCGGAAAGCTTATTGAAGAGCAGCTTTATGATTTGGCGCGCATCCAAAATGCGCCGCTCGAGGGAGAGGCAATGAAGAACTTTATTGCTCGTTCGGAGAAAATTCTTTTGGAGCTTGCAAAAGAAGAATAATAAACTTGGTGAAAATTTTGTCAAAATCTCTAAAAACCGGTGGAAGAATCTTATTTTTCCGCCGGTTTTGTCAATGGCGGAAAAAATGCAACTATGGTATAAATATAAGGATGATTTTTTGGAACTAGGTAAAGAAAAAGCTGAATTTTTCTTTACTGCGGAAAAGCTTAAGGCTTACACTTGAGTCTTGAGAGGATTCAGATTTTAGGGGAGAGTATGAAAAAGGAAAAGTTTTTATCGTATTTGGTCATCCTTACCGGAATTTTGGTTGCCGTGATTCTGGGAATCCGTTCCTGGAGCGGTCCTTCCGCAAAAAGCGTGGATGCACCCGCTACGGCAAAGAAGACTACGGTTACCGTCCCGGGCTTTGGCGGAGATATGCAGATTGAAGTCAGTGCGGATGAGAACAAGATTTATGCGGTAAATGTGTTGAGCAATCAGGAAACCGAGGGAATCGGAAGTAAGGCCGTAGCGGCTTTACCGGGAAAGATGGTAGAGGAGCAGACCTTTAATGTAGACGGAATCAGTGGAGCAACCATTTCTTCCACAGCACTCAGAACCGGTGTGGAACAGGCGTTAAAGGAAATGGGTCTTGATCCCGAAAAGTTTGCCAAGGCGCAGGCAAGTGCCGATTCCGCTAAAAAAGAAGACCAGAATCTGGAAGCGGATGTCTGTGTCATCGGTGCGGGCGGAGCAGGTATGATTTCCGCAATCACAGCAGCAGACAGCGGAAAGAAGGTTGTTATTCTGGAGAGCCAGGGTATCGTGGGCGGAAATTCCGTTCGCGCAACCGGCGGAATGAATGCGGCTGCTACCAAGTGGCAGGCGGAAAATCCTTTTGAAGAAGGTTCCGGTGTAGAGAAGACTTTGGCAACCGCAGCGGAAAAATATGCGGACAATGCTGCAATTACCGCTTTGGCAGCAAAGGTGAAAGAGCAGTATGCAGCCTATCAGGCGAAGCCGGAGGGCTATTTTGATTCTGTGGAACTCATGGAGCTGGATACCATGATTGGCGGTAAGGGAACGAATAATCCCGAACTCGTAAAGGTTCTTGCGGAGAATTCAGGTCCGGCTATCGATTATTTGGAAACACTCGGTATGACAATCCATAATGTCGGTGCTTTTGGAGGTGCTTCCGTAAAGAGAATTCACCGTCCGGTAGACGAGAACAATAAGGTGATTGCTGTTGGATCCTATATGGTTCCGATTTTAGAAAAGAATATCAATGACAGAGAGAACATCACGCTTCTCACTTCCGTAACGGCGGATAAGATCGAGCAGGATGATGCCGGAAATGTGACCGGTGTGCATGGGCTTTCTGTGGACGGCAGCCAGGTCAATGTAAAGGCCAAGGCAGTCATCATTGCAACAGGCGGCTTTGCGGCAAATATGGAAATGGTGGAGAAGTATCAGCCGGCTTTAAAGGGCTATATGTCCACGAATGCTGCCGGGGCACTCGGCCAGGGAATTACGATGGCGGAAGCCATCGGGGCGGATACTGTAGACATGGATCAGATTCAGATTCATCCGACAGTGACGGCCACGGATGCGCATCTTATTACAGAAGGCTTGCGTGGAGACGGTGCCATTCTGGTGAACATGGAAGGAAAGCGTTTCACCGATGAGGTAGGAACCAGAGATGCCGTTTCCAAGGCGGAGATTGCCCAGACCGGTTCGCAGGTTTATCTTGTTATTGACAACAAGATGGTAGAGAAATCCGCTGTTATTCAGGGCTATATCAAGTCCGGCTACACCGTAACGGGTGAGGATGCAAAGAGCCTTGCCGAGGCTATGGGGGTTCCTGCCGATGCCTTGGAAGAGACCTTAAAGAGCTGGAATGAGGCGGTAGAGAAGAAGGAAGATACGGAGTTTGGAAGAACCAGCTTTGCGGCAGGTTTAGACACTGCACCTTTCTATGCCATTAAGGTTACTCCGGGTGTACATCACACCATGGGCGGTTTAAAGATTAATACCGTGACGGAAGTCCTGAATAAGGAAGGAAAGGCGATTCCCGGACTCTTCGCGGCAGGAGAAGTAACCGGTGGAGTGCACGGTGCAAACCGTCTCGGCGGAAATGCCGTTTGCGATTTCACCGTCTTCGGTAAGATTGCGGGAGAATCCGCGGCAAGTTACGCAAAATAAGTTTGAAAAACGAGATATTGCACGCTTTGCGAGTGATACCCATTATGAATAAAAAAGACTTTCCCGGAGGAAAACTTTTCCCCTTTTGTTAAATCGAAGGGCTCAGGTTTTTCGGGAAAGTCTTTTTTTACGATTTTATAAAAATTTTGTCCGGACTTGCAGTATAAGGGGAAATGCGCTAGAATAAGACAAGTTTTAAGAGGGACGTGCCATTATGAATCATGATTTAAGCAATACGCAAATTATAAGACCGTTACAGGACAGCAGTTTAGCTGTGACAGAAGTTTTAGAGCGGGTATATGAAGCTCTGAATGAAAAAGGATACAATCCCATCAGTCAGATTGTCGGGTATATTATGTCGGGAGATCCTACCTATATTACAAGCTACAAGGGTGCAAGAAGCTTGATTATGAAGGTGGAACGGGATGAAATCCTGGAAGAACTGATGCGGAATTATGTAGAAAGTAAATTGAAGAAGGCGTAAAGTCTGTTCGGAGACTCCGAAGAGACCTTTTCTTCTTTATGGGAGTAGTATGCGCATTTTGGCATTGGATTATGGCTCTAAGACCGTGGGACTCGCCATTACAGATGCTTTAGGATACACTGTTTTACCTTACAAAACTCTGTGGAGAGAGAGGGAAGGACAACTTAGGAAGACGGTGCAAGCCATTTGTAAAGTGGTTTTGGAGGAAAATGTAGGGGAAGTCGTTTTGGGACTACCCCTCAATATGGATGGTAGCAAAGGAGAAAGGGCGGAAAAAGCAACTGCCTTTTATGAGTTGTTGAAAAAAAAGCTTTCCTGTCCCCTTATTTTTTTGATGAACGACTGAGTACCATAGAAGCAAGGGCTATCTTGGATGAAAATGCAGTTCCGAGAAATAAGCAAAAGGAAGTTCTGGATCAAGTGGCGGCACAGGTTATCTTAGAGGATTATTTACGGACTAAGGGCAAGCTTTAGGCGGTTTTTTAGAGGAGGAATGAATGGAAGGCGGAAGAATTCGTTTACAGTCGGAAGATGGAAATTTGGAATTGGAAATTTTGGAAGAAACCGTGGTGAGCGGAATAAATTATATTTTAGTGACGGATGCACCGGAAGGAGAGGACGGTACCTGCTATGTAATGAAGGACATTTCGGCACCGGAGGATGAAGAAGCGGATTATGTTTTTGCAGAAGGCGATGAAGCGGAATCGGTGATGGATGTATTTGCAAAGATGTTAGAAGGGGAAGATATTACGATAGAGCGATAAGGGATTGAAGAAAGGAAATATATGAAAGAAGAAAAGAAACAAACAAGAATTAAAGCGGATTCGCCGCATAGAATTGTGAATATTCATCGGAGTAATTTAACGCCGAGAGATGCGCTGGAAGAAAGTGCACAGCATAAAAACAGCAGAAGCACGAAGACGATGAACGGAAGAAGGCCCGGGCGGAAACGAAATGCGGAAGAGGGAGTCGATGTAGCGGTAAAGACACCGGCAAAGACGCCTGGGACAAGTCGTGGAAGAAGCAACTCCGCGGAAGGCGGAAAGCGTTCGGAATCAACTCTGGTTCCGAACTTCAGCAGTAGAAGAAATACAAATGTAAACAAAAGAGAATACAGTTTAGAGGATTTCCCGTTACTGGCCAATACGATGGAAGTACAGGAGAGTAAAAATAAAGGGAAAAAGCCCAAGAACGGTTTTCACGGTTCCGTGAAGATTATTCCTCTTGGAGGATTGGATCAGATTGGAATGAATATTACCGCCATTGAGACGGAAGATTCTCTGATTATCGTGGACTGCGGTTTAGCGTTCCCGAGTGGGGATATGCTGGGCATTGACTTGGTTATTCCCGATATCTCCTATATCAAGTCCAAGATACACAAGATGAAGGGCTTTGTTATCACGCATGGACACGAGGATCACATCGGTGCTCTTCCTTATGTTTTACAGCAGATTAATGTCCCTATTTATGCCACCAAGCTGACACTGGCATTGATTCAGAAGAAGCTTGTGGAAAATGGGATGGATAAGCTTGTAAAAATGAAGAACATGAAGTATGGACAAAGCGTAAGCTTTGGTGACATCAAGGTGGAATTCGTGAAGACGAACCATTCCATTCAGGATGCGGCTTCTCTTGCGATTACGACGCCTGCAGGTGTACTCGTTCATACCGGAGACTTCAAGGTGGATTATACGCCGGTATTCGGCGATCAGATTGATTTGCAGCGTTTTGCGGAGCTGGGGAAAAATGGGGTATTGGCGATGATGTCCGATTCCACCAATGCGGAAAAACCCGGATTCACCATGTCGGAGCGTTCTGTAGGAAGAACCTTTGACCTGATTTTCGCAGAGCATCAAAACAGCCGAATCATTGTGGCAACTTTTGCTTCCAATGTAGATCGTGTACAGCAGATTATCAACACTGCCGTGAAGTATAAAAGAAAGGTTGTTGTGGAAGGGCGTTCCATGGTGAATGTTATTTCCGTGGCTTCCGAACTGGAATATGTTCATATTCCGGAAGGAACCTTGATTGATATTGAGAATCTGAAGGACTATCCGGACGAGCAGACCGTGCTTATCACAACCGGTTCGCAGGGAGAGTCCATGGCGGCTCTTTCCCGTATGGCAAGCGGTATGCACAGGAAGGTTCATATCGGACCGAATGATGTTGTCGTCATGTCTTCTCATCCGATTCCCGGGAATGAGCTTGCAGTAGACAGAGTAATCAATGAGTTGTATAAGCTTCGTGCAAAGGTGATTATGCAGGATACTCATGTATCCGGTCACGCCTGCGCGGAGGATTTAAAGCTTCTGTATTCTCTGGTAAAGCCGAAATATGCGATACCTTTCCATGGAGAGTTCCATCACAGAAGGGCAGCTGCCCTGATTGCGCAGTCTGTGGGAGTGGAGAAGGATCAATGTCTGATGATTGATAACGGAGACGTTCTGGAATTTACAACCGATGGAGAAGAAACAACCTACAGTATCAAAGAGAAGGTACAGGCAGGCGGAGTCTTTGTGGATGGCCTCGGAATCGGAGATGTCGGCAACATTGTCATCAGAGACAGGCAAAATCTTTCTCAAAACGGTATTATTGTTGTCGCACTGACTTTGGAACGGTACTCCGGAAACCTTATGGCCGGTCCGGACTTGATTTCGCGCGGTTTTGTTTATGTGAGAGAGTCGGAGGACCTCATGGAGGAAGCAAGACTCACCGTCCAGAATGTGGTGGATGACTGCCTGCAGAGTCGCATGAATGATTGGGGAAAGATTAAAAACCTGATTAAGGATAGTTTGGCGGATTTCTTATGGAAGAAAATCAAGAGAAATCCCGTAATTTTGCCGGTTATCATGGAGGTTTAATTGGTGAACAGCAGAAGAAAGTCATTTCGCTCCTTTACGGAAATTCTGCTTAGCTTTTCCTTACGTATTCTCTTTTTAATCGGACTTCTGTACTTGATTTTACAAGGCGTGAAGATTGCTTACGGGTATGGTCATGGCCTGTTATATGAGAGAGCGATGGAAAAAGAACCCGGAAGAGAGATTACTCTGGAAATTAAGCAAGGAGAGAGTGCCGGAGAAATTGCGGATGAATTGAAGGGGCTTGGCCTAATCGACAATACGCAGGCCTTTGTTTTGAAGGCTAAGCTTTATCACACTTCTCTTTTGCCGGGAAGCTACACTTTGAGCACGGCTATGACGCAGTTGCAAATGCTGGATTTTATTGCGGAAGAGGGAAAGAAAAACCAGGAGCTGAGCGATAAAAATCTGGTGAAGGAGAATGAGGGTGAAAGCGAAACCGAGGAAGAAAATGTGATAAGCGGCGGAAACGAAAACGAGCAGGACAATTCTTCCGTAAGCGGAAAGCAACAGGAAATTGATGCAGGAAATGAAGGCGAACAATAGAATCAGTGATTTTATAGGGGCTTTTTTAAGAGAAAACGAGCCCCTGTTGGAGAAGATTCGAGAGGAAGCGCAGAAGGATGCAGTCCCGATTATTCGGGATGAGACCGCGGCGCTTCTTCGCGTATGTTTGGAAATGCATAAACCGAAAAGAATTCTGGAACTCGGGACTGCAGTAGGCTATTCCGGGCTATTTATGCTTTACAGTCTGGGAGAAAATACAGAGCTGAGTACAGTGGAAAATTTTCCCAAAAGAATTTTAAAAGCGAGAGAGAATTTTGCAAGAAGTCCCTATTCTGAAAACATTACCCTGTTGGAAGGGGATGGAGGAGAAATTCTCGAGCGGCTTGTTTTGGAAAAGAAAAGCTTTGATTTTATTTTTTTGGATGCGGCAAAAGCGCAATATCCTCTGTGGCTCCCCCTTATTTTAGAACTCTTACCTACCGGCGGTGTACTCTTTTGTGATAATATATTGCAGGACGGACTCCTGTTGGAAAGTCGCTTCTTTTTAGAGAGAAGGCAAAGAACCATTCATAAGAGAATGAGGGAGTTTCTTCATCTTTTACGGGAAAATGCGGAATTGGAAAGCAGCATTGTGCCTATCGGAGACGGTGTGAGCATCAGTGTTAAAAAATAGAAATTGAGTAGAAAGTTGAGTAGGATGAATAGAAAAATAGAGTTACTGATTCCGGCGGGGTCCATGGAAGGATTGAAAACCGCCATACACTATGGGGCGGATGCGGTCTATATGGGGGGAGAGGCTTTCGGACTCCGGGCAAATGCCAAGAATTTCACCATTGAAAAAATGAAAGAAGCGGTAGCGTATGCCCATGAGAGAGGAGTCAAGGTCTATGTAACTGCCAATATCCTGGCCCATAATGAAGATTTATTGCCTATGCGGGAATATTTCTTAGAACTAAAGGGTGTTGGAATGGATGCGGTACTGGTTGCCGATCCGGGCGCGTTTATGCTGGCCCGGGAAATTATGCCGGAGGTAGAACTTCATATTTCCACACAGGCCAACAACACCAATTATGAAACCTTTCTTTTTTGGTGGAAGCTGGGAGCAAAGCGTGTAGTTTGTGCCAGAGAATTAAGCTTAAAAGAAATCCGGGAAATTCGGGAACACATTCCTGAAGAGATGGAAATCGAAGCTTTTGTTCATGGAGCCATGTGTATGTCCTATTCCGGAAGATGTCTGCTTTCCAGTTTCTTCACAGGAAGGGATGCAAATCAGGGAGCTTGCACCCATCCTTGTCGCTGGAAGTATTCTCTGATGGAAGAAAAGCGTCCCGGAGAATACTATCCCGTTTTCGAGAATGATAGAGGAAGCTATATATTTAATTCAAAAGATTTAAATATGATTGCGCATATTCCGGACCTTATTGAAGCGGGAGTGGATTCTTTAAAGATAGAGGGAAGAATGAAAACGGAACTCTATGTGGCTACCGTTACAAGAACGTATAAGATGGCTATTCGAGATTATCTGGAGGACCCGACAAAGTACCAAAGAAATATTCCTTTCTATGAGGATGAGATACGAAAGTGTACATACAGGGAGTACAGTACCGGATTTTACTACCAAAAACCGACAGAGGAAGATCAGATTTACGGGAACAATACTTATAAGGCGGGGGCAACTTACCTCGGAACGGTAGAAAAGGTAGAGGGAAACTATGCTTTTCTTACCCAGAAAAACAAATTCAGTGTAGGGGAAAGGATTGCGATTATGCGCCCCGGGCAAGAAGACATTCTCACGGAGGTTTTGGAAATGGAAGACTTGGAAAGCGGAGAGAAAATCAACTCCTGCCCTCATTCCAAGCAGCAACTTAAGTTGCGCTTTTCCGTATTACCCGGTGTACAGGATGTTTTAAGAAGAATGGAGTAAGAAATGCTGATTCTCTTTTTGCTGATGGGTATCGCTTCCTTTTTATATTTTGCCTTTCTCTGGACTACAACAGCTCTTTCCGATATTTGGATTTGGCTTATCATCGGTCTTCTTCATCTATTTTTATCTTTCCTTTTCAGGAAGAAGGCAAAGTGGAAGAGAAATTCGCTCTTGTTTCGAGCGAAGGTATTTTGTCTGAGTACTTATTGCATTTTCATTGCATTATTTTTCGCATTGAGTTTTTTCCTGAGCAGATACAAGTTCGGAAAGGCAGAGAATAATTTGGACTATGTCCTGGTCCTGGGTTGCGAACTTGAGGATAACAGGCCTTCACAGACGTTGAAGAAGCGATTGGAGCTTGCGGCAAACTATGCGGAAGAAAATCCGAACACCAGATTTGTCCTTGTAGGCGGAAGGGGAAAGTACAGCGCCAGTGCGGAGTCCAGCGTGATGTATCATGCCCTTCTCCGTAGCGGAATTTCAGGTGATCGCCTATTGATGGAGTTTTACTCGAAAAATACGAAAGAAAAAATACAATTCGGTTTGAACAGTATTGCGGAATGGAGGGAAGAATTGTATTTTCGGGATATGGAAGTACAAAGGGAAAAAGGACTTGATTTTCAGGATGAAGAGTATAGTTATATCAAGGAGGATGCTCTGGAATGGGAGGATAGACCGCCTCATGTGGGAATACTCAGTTCCCAGTACCAGCTCTTCCATTGCATGGCATTTGCTAAGGAAGAACAGGAATATTACTTTGTGACAATGAGTGCGGAGGAACCGCTCTACCTGATTCCGCATTATTATACAAGAGAAGTTCTATCGGTGCTCTTGGGAAGACTGTTTCATCAGATTTAAGCGGAAGAAGCTTTAGAAGCATTCGGCACGTATGTTGTTAGGAAAAGGCTCAGAAAGGAAAAGGGTTTTAAAAGGATGATGGAAAAATATACTTTACTACAGGAAAAAAATATTGCGGAGCTTTCTACGGAAGCAAAGGTTTACGAGCATAAGAAGTCCGGAGCGAGGGTGCTTTGTCTGAAAAATCAGGATGAGAATAAGGTTTTCAGCATTGCTTTTCGTACTCCGGCTACAGACTCCACGGGAGTTGCGCATATTACGGAGCATTCCGTGCTTTGCGGTTCGGAGAAGTTCCCCCTAAAGGATCCCTTTGTGGAGCTTATTAAAGGCTCGCTCAATACTTTTTTAAATGCCATGACCTATCCGGACAAAACGGTTTACCCGGTGGCATCCACCAATGACAAGGATTTTCAGAATCTTATGGACGTCTATTGCGATGCCGTTTTTCATCCGAACTGTATAAAGAATCCGCATACCTTTTCGCAAGAGGGCTGGCATTATACCTTGGATGAGAAGGGGAATTTAGGCTACAGCGGGGTGGTTTACAATGAGATGCGAGGGGCCTTTTCCGAACCGGAATCGGTGCTGGAACGTTATATTTTTCATTCTCTTTTTCCGGATACTACTTATGGAAACGAATCCGGCGGGGATCCCGAAGACATTCCGAATCTGACTTATGAGGCTTTTCAAGCTTTTCATGCGCGTTACTATCATCCTTCCAATTCCTATATCATCCTTTACGGAGATCTGGATATGGAGGAGAAGCTGAACTGGCTGGACGCACAGTATTTGGCGGAATACACAAAGATTAACCCCGATTCCGAGATTGCAAGGCAGAAGAGCTTCCGGAAAATGTCCGAGGAGACAGAGTATTATCCGATTTCCAAGGAAGAAAATCCGGAGGGAAAGGCCTATTTTTCCTATAATTTTGTGCTGGATATAGACCAAGATGCAAAGAAAAGCTTGGCCTTTTCCTATATCGGTCATGCTCTGATCTCCGGTCCCGGAGCGGTGCTGAAGCAGCGTCTTCTAGAGGAAGGCTTAGGAGAAGACATCTTCGGAGGTTACGCAGACGGCGTATTACAGCATTACTTTACCATTACCGCGAAGAATGCGAAGGAAGAAGATAAGGCTCGTTTTTTAAAGGTCATTCAGGACTGTATTCGGGAGGCTTCGGAGAAAGGACTCGATCACAAGACTATCCGTGCGGCTATTCACCACGATGCTTTCCAGTATAAGGAAGCGGACTATGGCAATACCCCGAAAGGGCTGATTTACAGCTTAAAAGCATTGGACTCTTGGCTTTACGATGGTGAACCTTGGCTGTATCTCGAGCAGGACTGCTATTTTAAGGAACTGGAGAAAGCATTGGATGAAGGTTACTTCGAGGCACTTTTAAAAGAGTACTTTCTGGATGTAAAGCACGCCTCTCTTGTGGCACTTCTTCCCAAACAGGGCTTGACCGAAGAAAATGCGGAGAAGCTTGCCAAAAAGCTGCAGGAGAAGAAAGAGACGCTGTCTGAAGAAGAGTTAGAGGCAATCAAAAAGGAAGAAGAGGCGCTTCTTCACTATCAGAATCGGGAAAACAGTAAAGAAGCCTTGGAAAGCCTCCCGGTGCTTTCCAGGGAAGATTTAGGAAAAAAGGCGGAAGAATATACGATGGAAGAGGAAGAACTTTCCGGAAAGCGTATTCTGCTTTATCCTGTGGATTCCAAGGGTGTGCTTTATCTTAGGATGTTGTTTAATACGAAGAATTTTTCGGAAGAAGAGCTTTCCTATCTTTCTGTTTTAAGTACTGCTTTTGCCTATATGGATACGGACCATTACAGCTTCCAGGATCTGAATTCGGAGATTTACCTGCATAGCGGCGGTTTTTCAACGGACATCACGTCCTATCCGGATTTTCTGAATAAAAACAAGTATACCGGTGTTTTTAGCCTGGGCTTTAAATTTTTAGAAGGGGAAATGCAGCAGGGCTTAGAGTACCTGGAGGAAATTCTCTTCCATACGCACCTTTCCGATGAAAAGCGTCTTTCTGAAATTCTTTTGGAAATTAAGTCCAGAGAGAGAATGCGGCTGGAGAGTACAGGGCACAGTTATGCGGTTAATTCCGCTATGGAGAGCTTTTCTCCGACATCATTCTACCATGAGAGGGTAAAGGGAATTCGATATTATCATTTTATTGAAAAACTGGAAGAGGATTTCCGGAAGAATCCGAAAAACTTAGGGGAAAAACTGACTGCACTTAGCAAGAAACTCTTAGAAGGAAAGAATCTATGTGTAGCAGTAGGAGGTGATCTGGAGATTTATCGTAAGGAAAAAGTGAGCCTTTCCGACTTTCTTGCAAAACATTTTTCGGAGAAGGAAGAATGGGAAGAAAGCGTATTTGCTGCGGGAGAGGGAGAGAGAAAGGCTTGGATTACGCCTTCTCAGGTGAACTATGTGGCAAGAGTCGGATCCTTCCGAGATGAAGCGCTTCCTTACACCGGTGCCTTGAAGGTAATGAAAAATGCACTCACCTTTGATTTCCTTTGGAAAAATATCCGGGAAAAGGGCAATGCCTACGGTGTCATGAGCGGTTTTGGTAGAAGCGGGGAAAGCTATGTGGTTTCCTATCGGGATCCTCATGTTGGCAGAAGCTATGAAGTATATAAGAAAATTGCGGATTATCTACGCAATTTCAAGGCGACGGAGCTGGAAATGACGAAGTTCATTATCGGAGCTATTTCGGAAATGGATACACCGAAGCCTGCTTACACAAAGTTCCTCCTCGGCATAAGTTGCACTCTTTCTCATTTAACAAATGAAGATTTGCAGAGGGAAAGAGATGAGGTGCTTTCGGCAAGTCCGGAAACAATCCGGGAGCTTTCCGCATATATTGAGAAGGTCTTTTCCGAGGAAATTCTTTGCACCATCGGGAATGGGCAAAAGATAGAGGAGAACAAGAGCTACTTTGATACAATAGAAGAGGTCTGAAACATTGTAGAGAAATGGATCGATAAAGACGCGGACCGATAAAGCCTCGGACTATAAAGACTAGAACCGATAAAGACTGGGACCGATAAAGACCCGGAACCGGAAGTGGATAAAGGTGTAGAAAAGGGAAAGCGGTCAGAAGAGGGGGAAAATAGCATGAATCAGGTCATTGAGGATTTTTTTGCAAAGGAAAATGGAAATGGAGGAAGCAGGGAGGAGATGATTAAATCCGGCTTTGTCTCTATTGTGGGCCTTCCGAATGCCGGAAAATCCACCCTCTTAAATGCGCTTGTCGGGCAGAAGATTGCCATTACCTCGAAAAAAGCACAGACCACAAGAAACCAGATTATGGCCGTCTATGACGATGAACGAGGTCAGATTGTCTTCCACGATACGCCGGGAATCCACAAGGCGCAGAATAAGCTTTCCGTCTATATGGAAAGTGTGGCGGAAAAGGCACTCGGAAACGGCGACCTTATCCTGTGGATTGTAGACAGCACCGAGCAGAAGGGAAAGAAGGAGGAACAGATTTTGTCTCTCCTTTCCCACAGTAAGAGGAAGATTCTTCTTGTCTTAAATAAAATTGATCTATTGGGTGGAGAGGAAGCACTGGAAAGAAAGAAGGCGGAGTACCGGGACTGTCTTCCTTTTGTCGGGATTGTCGGCGTTTCCGCATATAAGAATCAGGGTTTGGAGACACTTTTGGAAAGTATATTTTCCTTCCTTCCCTATGGTCCCCGTTACTATGATGAAGATACGGTCACAGACCTTCCGGTACGGGAAATTGCAAAAGAACTGATTCGAGAGCAGGCCTTATACAAGCTGGATAAGGAGATTCCGCACGGGATTGCGGTGCTCATTGACAGCATGCAGGAGCGGAAAAACGGAATCTGGGATGTGAAAGCAACTTTGGTATGCGAGAAGGAAAGTCATAAGGGAATCATTATCGGAAAAGGCGGTAGTATGTTAAAAAGCATCGGTAGCGGTGCACGCATTCAGATAGAAAAGCTTTTGGAAGCAAAGGTTAATCTCCAGCTTTTTGTGAAGGTCAGAAAGGACTGGAGGGAGAACCCTGCATATTTACAGGAATACGGATACAGAGAGCAGAAGTAAAGTGAAAGAGTAGAGAGGAAGGGTAGTGAAGGAAGAGGTCGTTGTGCATGGAGTGGTTCTTTCCGAGCACAGTCAGAGGGAGTTTGATAAGAGGCTAAGCATTCTAACCATGGAAGAGGGGAAGATGACCGTCTGGGCAAGCGGGGCAAAGCGCCCTTCTTCTCCTCTTATGGCGGGAAGCAGGAGCTTTGTCTTCGGTACATTTTCCTTGAAGAAAGGGAAAAGCGGCTACAACCTGCAAAGTGTAAAAGTCGATGCCTACTTTGAAGAAATTGCACTTGACTTGGAAAAGGCCTGCTATGCGGCCTACTTCCTGGAACTGGCGGATTTTGTTTCCCAGGAGAATTTGCCTGCGGAGGAAATGGTCAATTTGATTTATCTTTCTTTAAAGGCTTTGCTGCACAAGGATTTGAAAAATGAACTGGTACGGGCTATTTATGAACTGCGTCTCCTTGAATTGGAAGGGGAATATACGGAGCAGCCGCCACTTTCCACGAAAAAAGCGGTTATGGAAGCCTGGAGCTATGTCCTCTCCAGCCCTCTTAATAAGCTGTACACCTTTAGGCTGGAAGAAGGAACTTTACTGGATTTTTGCGGCAATGTGGAGATGCTGTGCAGGGAGAGCTTTCCCATGCAATTTCATAGTCTGAAGATTCTAAAGAGTTTAAAACAGTAATGATTGAAACGCTTATTCATAATGAGTATTCCTCGCAAAGTGTGTGATATCTCGTTTGGCAGAGAACTTGGATAAGATTTCTCCTTTGTAATAGCAAAAAGCAATGAATCAACAAAGCGGACTGGATTTTTCTATAAAAAAAAGCTAAACTGATATTTAATTATCCAACGCATAAGGAGCAGAATAGCAAAGACTTCATATTATTTGTTGGTTGATTAGTTATCTTCATGGAAAATAAATCGGAAAAATGGAGGAGGGAAGTGTTATGGCAAAAAACTATACGATGGACACGATTGTTTCCTTGGCAAAGTCCAGAGGTTTTGTATATCCCGGATCGGAAATTTATGGTGGGTTGGCAAATACTTGGGATTACGGGAACCTTGGCGTAGAGCTGAAGAATAACATCAAGAAGGCTTGGTGGAAGAAGTTCGTACAGGAGTCCAAGTACAATGTCGGTATCGATTGCGCCATTTTGATGAATCCTCAGACTTGGGTGGCTTCCGGTCATTTGGCAGGCTTTTCCGATCCTCTTATGGACTGTAAAGAGTGTAAAGAGCGTTTTCGTGCGGATAAGCTGATAGAGAATTTCTGTGAGGAAAACGGTATTGCTTTGGAGGGATCCGTAGATGCCTGGTCCAAGGAGGAGATGGAGAACTTTATTGTAGAAAAGCAAGTTCCGTGCCCCAGCTGCGGAAAACGGAATTTTACCGGTATCCGCCAGTTTAACCTTATGTTTAAGACTTTCCAGGGGGTAACGGAGGATGCGAAGAATACGGTATATCTTCGTCCGGAGACGGCACAGGGTATCTTCGTGAACTTTAAAAATGTACAGAGAACTTCCAGAAAGAAACTTCCCTTCGGTATTGCACAAATCGGAAAGTCCTTCCGAAATGAGATTACACCGGGAAACTTCACCTTCCGTACCAGAGAGTTTGAGCAGATGGAACTGGAGTTTTTCTGTAAGCCGGATACGGATTTGGAGTGGTTCCAATATTGGAAAGACTACTGTCAGAACTGGCTGTACAGCTTAGGCATGAAGAAGGAAATGCTTCGTGCAAGGGATCATGAGCAGGCAGAACTTTCTTTCTATTCCAAGGCCACAACAGACTTGGAATTCCTCTTCCCCTTTGGTTGGGGCGAACTTTGGGGAATTGCGGATAGAACCAATTATGACCTTTCCCAGCATGAAAAGGTTTCCGGTCAGGATATGAGTTATTTTGACGATGAGACAAATGAGCATTATATTCCGTATGTTGTAGAGCCGTCCCTCGGTGCGGACAGAGTAACACTGGCCTTCCTTTGTGCAGCATATGATGTGGAAGAGCTGGAGGGAGGAGATGAGAGAACCGTTCTCCGCTTCCACCCGGCACTGGCTCCGATTAAAATCGGTATTCTTCCCTTGTCCAAGAAACTTGGAGAAGGTGCAGAGAAGATTCATGAGGAGCTTTCCAAGTACTACATGTGCGAGTACGATGACAGAGGAAATATTGGAAAGCGCTACAGAAGACAGGATGAAATCGGTACGCCGTTCTGTATCACGTATGACTTTGATTCGGAAAATGATCATGCCGTAACGGTAAGAGAGAGAGACAGCATGGAACAGGTTCGTATTCCGATTGCGGATCTGAAGAAATACTTTGATGAAAAGCTTGCTTTTTAAAAGAGAATAAACGAATAAATACGAAGTCATTCATATGAAAGAGAGGCGGGAGCGAGGCGACTCCCCGCCTCTTGTATTTTTTTAGGGTCTGCACTAAAAAAAACATGTATTTATTGATTTTTTTGCTACAATAGTAAAGTTAGAGAAAATATTAACAGAGTATTATACCTAGCTAATCTAGGCATGAAACACGGAGGAGAGCATGTACAAAATCACTAGAGTTGAGCATCTCGTTGATAAAGACTGGCTCATGGATGTGGAAGCACCTTATGTGGCTCGTAAGGCGGAACCGGGACAGTTTATGATTGCAAAGCTAGGGGAACTTGGAGAAAGAATTCCCTTAACCATCGCAGACTATGATAGGGAGAAGGGAACCATTACCATTGTATTTCAGGTAATCGGTGCATCTACAGAGAAATTCAGTCACTTGAAGGTTGGCGATTATTTTACCGATATCGTAGGTCCTTTGGGACGTCCTTCCGAGCTTGTTGAAATGACGAAGGAAGAGCTGGAGAAAGAAAACATCATCTTCATCGCAGGCGGTGTAGGAGCAGCACCGGTATACCCGCAGGTGAAGTGGCTTCATGAGAGAGGAATTGAAGCGGATGTTATCTTGGGAGCAAGAAATAAGGATCTTCTCATTATGGAAGAGGATTTACGCAAAGTAGCCAAGAACGTTTATGTAACGACGGATGACGGTTCTTACGGCGATAAGGGTGTGGTTACCGATGTTTTAAAGCGTCTGGTTAATGAAGAAGGAAAGAAATACACTCGTTGTATTGCTATCGGTCCTGTTATTATGATGAAGTTCGCAGCGCTTACAACCAAAGAACTGGGAATTCCGACCATTGTTTCCATGAACCCGATTATGATTGACGGAACGGGAATGTGCGGCGCTTGTCGTCTGGTTGTAGGAGACCAGGTAAAGTTTGCTTGCGTAGACGGACCGGAGTTTGACGGACATTTGGTTGACTTTAATCTGGCCATGAAGAGACAGCTGACTTACAAGACAGAAGAAGGACAGGCACTTCTGGAACTGTTGGAAGCTGAGAAGTCCCATGGTGGATGCGGAAATTGCAACTAAGGGAGGAAAATTATGGCTGATATGATGAAAAGAGTTCCTGTAGCTGAGCAGGAACCGAAAGTTCGTGCAAAAAACTTTGAAGAAGTATGTTTAGGATATACGGAAAAAGAAGCGATGGAAGAGGCAGTTCGTTGCTTGAACTGTAGAAATCCGAAGTGTGTGGTAGGTTGCCCCGTATCCATTCAGATTAATGAATTTATTCACGAGGTAAAGGAAGGAAACTTCGAGAAGGCTGCAGAAGTCATTGCCCGTTCTTCTGCGCTTCCTGCTGTTTGCGGAAGAGTATGCCCACAGGAGACACAGTGTGAGGGTGTTTGTATCCGCGGCATTAAGGGAGAGCCTGTTGCTATTGGAAAGCTGGAGCGTTTCGTAGCGGACTGGGCAAGAGAGCATGGCTTCCAGGCCGCTCAAGCAGGAGCGCCGAACGGAAAGAAAGTAGCTGTAATCGGTGCAGGTCCTGCAGGACTTACCTGTGCGGGAGATTTGGCAAAGCTTGGCTATGATGTAACCATTTTTGAAGCTTTCCATGAGCCGGGCGGCGTGTTGCAGTACGGTATCCCGGAGTTCCGTCTTCCAAAGACCAAGGTTGTTGGACCGGAAATTGAAAATGTAAAGAAGCTCGGAGTAAAGATTTTGACCAATGTATTTGTAGGTCGTTCCATTACCGTAGATGAGCTTTTAAATGAAGAAGGTTTTGATGCCGTGTTCCTCGGAACCGGAGCAGGTCTTCCGAAGTTTATGAATATCCCGGGTGAGAGTGCAAACGGTGTATTTTCTGCCAATGAGTTCCTGACCAGAAATAACCTGATGAAGGCTTATCTTCCGGAATCCGATACGCCGATGCGTGCCGGAAAGAAGGTGGTAGTCGTAGGTGGCGGTAACGTTGCTATGGACGCTGCAAGAACCGCACTTCGTCTGGGAGCAGAGGTACACGTTGTTTACCGCCGTTCCGAGGAAGAGCTTCCTGCAAGAAAAGAAGAAGTACATCATGCGAAGGAAGAGGGCATTATCTTCGACCTTCTGCAGAATCCGATAGAGATTCTTGTAGATGAAAATGACTGGGTAACCGGTGTAAAGATTGTAAAGATGGAGCTTGGTGAGCCGGATGCTTCCGGAAGAAGAAGACCGATTGAGATTCCGAATTCCGAGTATGTGATGGATTGCGATACAGTAATCATGTCTCTCGGAACTTCTCCGAATCCGCTAATCAGTTCTACAACGAAGGGACTCGATACGGACCGCAGAGGCTGCATCATTGCGAAAGAAGAAAACGGAGAAACCACAAAGACTGCCGTATATGCAGGTGGAGACGCCGTTACCGGAGCAGCTACTGTTATTCTGGCCATGGGCGCAGGAAAGGCTGCAGCAAAGGGAATCCATGAATTCCTTTCCAAGAAATAAGATATAGGGAGAAGAAATACCTCGACGAAAAAAGTGCCCGAGACGCAAAGTCCGTGCACTTTTTCTTTTCATAACGAGTATCGCTTGCAAAGCGTGCGGTATCTCGCCGGGGCATTTTTTCCCATTTGTTTTTCGTTCTTAACAAGTGGTGCAAGCGAAGGCTTAGACAGCTCTGGTATACTTCTTTAAGAAGACTTTTTCTTCTTCGTTTAAGTGTGGAGCAATTTCTTCGTAAACTCTTTTATGATAATCGTTTAGGAGCTTTCTATTTTCCTCATTTAACATATCGAGACTTATGGCATCAAGGTCAAAAGGAATCAGGGTGATGGTTTCAAAATAGAGGAACTGACCATACTCGTTCTGAACGCCTTTTCTGGCCAGAAGCTCATTTTCCAAACGAATCCCGTGAGAGCCTTCGATATAGAGTCCGGGCTCGTCGGTAATGACCATTCCTTCCTGAATCTCCTCGGTTTCTCCGGCCCTAAACTTATAGCGGAATCCGGCAGGACCCTCATGAATATTGAGAAGATATCCCACACCGTGTCCGGTGCCGTGGTTATAGTTCAGTCCCCGATCCCAGAAAGGCTTTCTCGCGAGAATGTCTAAAGTGAGTCCGCTGGAGCCTTGCAGGAACTTGGCACTGGCAAGCTGTAAATTGCTGATGGCAACAATCGTGAAATCATCTTTCATCTTCTTAGGAACTTCGCCCAGGGCATAGGTTCTTGTAATATCTGTGGAACCTTCATAGAAGCCGGCTCCGGTATCACTAAGGTACAAACTTCCCGCCTTAAGCTCTACATCCGTTTCCGGAGAGGAGGAGTAGTGCACGATAGCAGAGTGAGGACCGTACGAAGAAATCGGCTCAAAGCTGTCCCGGATAAAATTTCCCATTTCGGCGCGGAATTCATCCAGTTTTTCGGAAGCACTCATCTCCGTGATTCTTATCTTTCCAAGATTTTCCTTCAGCCATTTCATAAAACGGACGTGCGCAACACTATCTTTGATTTCCGCCTTCTTGATATTCTCGACTTCGACCGGATTCTTCAGGGCCTTCATGAGAATTTCCGGATTTCTCTTGTTTACGATAGAAACAGCATTCGGGATATTGTTAAAAATCGCATAGTTTAGCTTAGACTTATCAATGAGGACAGTGGCATTTTCCGGAAGTTTTTTTACATCCTCATAGATGGCGTTATAGGGATGAAGCGTTACGCCGACTTTTTCCAAGATGGATTTTAGCTTATCATCCAGTTTTCTTTCATCGATATAGAGATCGAAGCTGTCCTTCCTTATGATGGCATAGGAGAGAACAAGCGGGAAGAAATCGATGTCATTTCCCCGAATGTTCAAAGTCCAACAGATATCGTCCAAGGTGGAAACGATGTGGGTATCACAACCTGCATCTTCCATCTCTTTACGAATACGGGAAAGCTTCGATTCGGTGCTTTCTCCACTGTATTTTTCCTCCAGGAACCAGACAGGCTCTTCGGAGAGAGATGGACGATCGGTCCAGATGGCATCAATCAAATCTTCCTGATAGTCTATTTTGGCTCCGTTTTTCTTGGCGATACTTGCATATTCATCGCCTTCTCCGACAGAGACCACGCGTCCGTCGAAGGAAAGAGTCTGTCCGGATTTTAATTCGGCCTCAAGGTACTCCTCTATAGTCGGGACACCCGGCTCAAACATCTTCATCAGCGTAACGCCTGTTCCTTCCAGCTGCTTTGCAGCTTGCAGGAAGTAACGTCCGTCCGTCCAAAGTTTCGCGTCATGGAGCGTGATTACGGCTGTTCCTGCAGAACCGGTGAAGCCGGTGATATAAGCTCTTGCTTTGAAGTGTTCTCCGACGTACTCACTCTGATGGAAGTCTGCTGTCGGAACAATATAGATATCAATATGTTTTTCCTGCATGCATTTACGCAATGCGGAAAGTCTCTCCGGTACGGTCATAGTTTTCCTCCTTATAGAAATCCCAAGGTACGGGGAAATACGAAACAAATGTAAAGAAGTGATTATTTCAAAGAAATTAGCCTTCCTCTTTTTCTTTCTCGGCAAGGATCAGTTCCTTTGCATAGGGAAGAGTCTGCACCCAATCACAGAAACTGTGCCATTCCATAAGCTTATGGCTCTTTCTGGAATAGTACATATTGATCAGGTTCTCATAATTCATGGTACAGGTACGCATTTGCTCGTAAGAAGAGGGCAGAAGTTGTACCAGGGTATACCAGTCTTCCTTCTTTTTCTCTTCCAGATATTTTTGGCGGATTCGCTCAAGGTCGGATACCGTTCGCTTCAAACTCTCCAAGCCTTCTTCTGTTAAATGGTCATGAGAGAAGTCGTCCAGGGTAAATTCCTTGGCATGAATCTTATGCATGGTGGAAGTAGAATTAGCAACGGTACTGATTTTATAGGTATCATATTCCTTCCACCAATAAAGGGGAGCGGTAATATCTACGGATACAAAAATTTGACGGATATATTTTCTATGGTCGGGACCGGCCATGCGGAGCCGTTTGGCAAGGGACAGGTCATTCGGACCTAAAATATATTGTCCTTTTTCATCATAATAAGAGTCGCCCTTTGCCCACGAGTTCATTGGATTTCTGGCACCTCGAATTGCATTTTCAAAATTCATCACGCTACTACGTTCAAATTGAATCATATTCTTCCTTTCTATCAATCAGCCTTTTCGTGCTCAATAAACGGAATACTTCTTCCAAAATAGTCCCTTACGGTAGGAACTTTATCTTTTTCGAAAGTACATCCGCTCCATTGTATCTTTTTTAATGCAGTTTGAGAAGAGCAGGATTGGCAAGAGACTATGATTTTTCTATAAAGTAATCCTTGAGCGAGAATCTAGTTTTCCGTCTTTACCTTCCGGTTATCTATCTTAAAAATCGCCAGCAGATCAAAAAGCAGACTGCTGTCCTTCGGATAGGACAGGTATCTTGCTTCCCATAGAGGCGAGAACTTGTCCTTATATTTTCGTAGTCCCGAAAAGGAGTAGAAGCGATTGGTAAAGGCATAAACCAGAAAGGCCAGTTTTTCTTGGAAAAAGCTATGCTCTTCCTGTCCCACGTTGGAGAGAGGAGCCATACCCAAATCAAAGTATTCCACGCCTTTTTCTTTAAAATACAGGAAAATCTCCACAAAGAGGTAGTCCATGATGCCGTTACTTTCCGTTCCCGGATTATAACGCATTAAATCAATGCTGGCTTCCTTTTCTCCGTTGCAAATAAGGAAGTTGGAGAAGGCCTGCACATGTCCCTCGGAATCCAATACGCAGGCAATGGGAGCCAAAGAGAGATATCCTTTGTCAAAGAAGCCCAGAGAAAAGCCTTTTTCCTGTCTGCCGGAAAGCCAGGCATCAGAAATATTTTCCAGATCCTGCAAAAAGCTGTCGGAAAAAGGAGGATACATTACTTTGAAGGAATAGCCTTTATTTTCCAACTTATTGACTGCGGCACGAAACTTTTTTCCGGATTTTCCTACGAGATCAAAGTCGGAAAGGGGGACCTTTGCAGTCTCTCCAAACTTCATAAATTCATAGCCGTGATTATGGAGGAGCAGTGTTAAATCCTGGCCCACCTCATAGAAGAGCGGAGTAAGGTTTTTTTCCTCCGCTTCCGCAGTAAAGGAAGAGATTGCAGCGGGAAAATATTTTTCTTCCCCGATGGGTTCCCCCATGACCACCGCTTTTCCGTCTTCTAAGGCAAATTGAAAAACTACCTTATCCACTCCATTTTCCTGATAATAGTACAGTAGCTTATCGCCAAGGAAGGCCAGAGAAGCATTTAAGTTCTTATTGGGAAAGCTTTGCAAAAAGTTCTGAAAGCGTTCCTGATTGAATTTTTCTCCGAAGGAAAAATGTTTATCTCTTGCCAGCGCGCCTACGGCAATATAGCAAAGCGTAGGAATCAGAAAATAGGCAAAAAGATGAAGAAAGTAGTCTAAAAAGACCGTGAAAAAATGGGGCTTTGAGAAAGTATGTAACTTATGCAGAACTCCCTTATGGAAAATCAGGAAGCCGAGACTATCCTTTCCGGTATTGCCGCTGGAAAGGTATAAAAGGAAGACGGTAATGAAAATACTTCCCAGAATATAGGAAAAGTCCTTCAAACGGTCTTCCACCGGGTAAAAAAAGGCTTTTCTGGAAAGCTCTCTTCTTCGAAAAAAGAGAATCAGCAGAAATAACAGAAGGTAGAGACTACTGAAAAGAGAAGGGCTTCCCAGATTGATATAGAAAAGTGTCACAAGGCAAAGCAGAAGGGAAAAGGGCTTGGCAAAGGCGGCTTTTCTTTTTAAAAGTCTTCCCAAAAGGAAGAAAAGAGAACCCAGAAGAAAGCTTGGAAACTGCCAAAGTAGCTGCCCCCTTATGGGATCCATTTGTCCGATGAGAGGAATGCTATGGATTTCATCGGGAAGAATGGCGGTGGCCATCAGAAAAAAACCGAAGAAAGTTGCCATAAAGTGGCTGATGCCCTGTCCCAGCAGGGAGCTAAGTTTCTTCGGCAGACCATAAAATTTTTGATTAATCTGCCCTCCCATACTTTTGATAAAGAAAAGGAGACCGATGGCAAAGGGAATGATGTAATAAAAGATACGGAAAAGCAGCAGCCAGCTTGCTGCCTCATTTCGATTTACGGAAAAATGTAAAAGACCGCTCATCATCATTAAATCAAAGCTTCCGAGGCTTCCGGGAATCATGGAGACGATACCGATGCAAATGGAGATAAAGAATAACGGCAGGGTATTGGCAAGGGAAACGCTGTAGCCCAATGTTCTTCCACAGTAAAAGAAGAAGCAGGAAACAAAGCCCCAATCAAGGAGGGAAGTTGCGATTAAAGCCAGAATCTTTTTCTTGGACAGATTTCCAAAGTAGGACCAGTTTTTTCTGGTAGAAAGAAAAAGTAAGACCGGAAGAATCAGAGAAGCCAGAAGAAGAACAAAGCTGTAGGGTCTTAAAACAGCATTTTTCTGAACGAAAAACAAGAGCCCGAAGGATAGCAGGGAATAGAGGGATAGCCCGGACATAAAATAAGGCATCACCTTGGAAATGCCCTGCATGGTTTCTTCTCCCTTATCCTCTTCCGTAAAATAGCTGTAACGCAGTCCCACGTCTACAAGGCCTGCAAAGCCGATCAGGTTGTTTAAGCTGTTGATGGTCCAGCTGCTTTCTATCAGCTTCCCCAAAGAAATCTTCTTTTTCAGCTCCTTACAAAGGATAAAGTCATAGAGCATCATCGGAGAAACGGAAAGGATTCCGAGAACAAGGAGACTTACAATTTGGAAGGGGGATAAGCCGCTCAATATGCTTTTTACCGCCTCCGGGGAAATGGTCTTTCCCATTTTAATCAGTTCCAAAAGCACCAAAATAGAAATGCTCAGGAAAAGAATGCTCTTTAGAACATTCTGCCATTTTTTAAAAAAGAAATCAGTTTATTCAATTTTTCCTCCTTACTACGGAAACCGGAGTTTCTTCTCTATACGAACTTTGCTTTACTTGTATATCCGCATTGCTTGCTTGTTGCGGTAGATTATGGCTGTATGCCCTGCACCATTTTTTCTATCAGTTGGTTAAAATAGGCACTGTCTTTTTTAGGAATATTATGTCCCTGTCCTTTTCTTTCCAGAAATTTGCCTTTGGGAAAAAGCTTTGCAATAGCCATACTGTGCTTTCGCTTAATCATATCCCTATCGCCCACCAAAACCACTACAGGGTAAGGCGCCTTTCGAAAAAGCTCCTTCGGCACATCCACATTTTCCCGTAAAAGGGGAGAAACTCTGGACTTCCGTTTAAAGGCGGGAAGGAAGAGCCCCAAAAAGCGGTAGAGCCATTCTTCCAGATAGCAGGCATAACGGGGAAGAAACTTTAGACCGGAAAAGGAAATATTTCCGCTGTTTGCCAGAATCCCGGCTACTCTCTCCCCGTGGCGACCGGCGTATTCCAGAGCCAGGTTCGCGCCGTCACTGTGCCCTACCAAAAGACATTTTTCTATGGAAAGGGAGGAAAGGAGCTCCTCCAGACTATCGGCAAGGTAAGCAAAGCTTGTTTCCCCCTGCAGTTCTCCGGATTTCCCATGTCCCAAACTATCTACAAAGAGGAGCTTAAAACTTTTCTCGAGAACTCTTTGCTTTGCAAAATAGCTGCTTTGCAGATTGTTTCCGTGTAGGAAGACGATAGGGAAGCCCTTCCCCAGAATATCCACATGGATTCGTTCTCCGCTTTTACAATAAAATTCCATTTTGAACTCCCTTGGCATAAATTACATACTTGGTTTTATAAGAATGGCACTTGACTTTACTTGTTTTTATCTAGCGCTTAGTGTAAGTAGATTTTTATCCTTCCGCTTTCTTACCACATCCATAATGCTGCCGTCTCTGGATTCGATAATGGCAACTACCTTATCCTCGAATTCCAGCTTGGCCGGTTCACCACAGATCTTGTAGGCAATATCTCGCAATTCCTCAATACTCTTTATGGGAAGCTTAGCGGCTTTTGCAGCCTCCAAAAGCTCCGGACGCCGGGGATTAATGGCAATGCCATAGTCAGTAACAATCACATCCACAGTTTCCCCGGGGGTGGTAACGGTAGCCACATCATTTCGAATAGTAGGAATTCTTCCCTGCACCAAAGGCGTGATGACAATGGTGCATTTTGCTCCGGCTGCCGTATCCGGATGTCCTCCCTGAGCCCCCATTAATTCTCCCTCGGAGCTCATCACCACATTGCAGTGAAAATGTACATCTGCCTCCAGAGTGCCTAAAATCACAAAGTCCAATTTATTAACCACAGCACCTTTACAGAAGGGATCCGCATATTCCTTTGTGCTGATGGAAAAATGCTTCGGATGGGAAATCAGATTCTCGATAGAAGGCAAATCAAAGTCCTGGGTATCCAAAAGGCAGGAAACCAAACCCTCATCCAATAAATCGCACATGGGCTTGGACATTCCTCCGGCGCCAAAGCCCATATGAATGTTTTTCTCCCGCATTTTCTCCGAAAGACAAAGTGCCGTGGCACTGGCTGCACCGCCTATACCGGTTTGAAAGGTGAAGCCTTCCTTAAAATAGGGGGTAGCGGCAATGAACTTTGCACAGCTTTCCGCCATCATCAGTTTTCTTCTATCCGTCACGGGACGGGCCGCCCCGGTAGCGATTTTTTCCGGATCTCCGATAGCATCCACCTTTAGCACATAGTCCACGTCAGTCATGCTGATATCTGCCGGAAAATTCGGAAAGGGAACAAGACAATCCGTTAAAACCACCACATACTCGGCATACTCCGCATCAATGGCAGAGTAGGAGAGCACACCGCAGTTGCTGTTTCCGCCTGTCCCCCGGCAATTTCCGTATTCATCACAGCTCGGGGCTCCGATAAAGGCAATGTCGATTTTCGTTTCTCCGCTTTCGATAGCCCGAACTCTGCCACCGTGGGAACGGAGAATAGCGATTCCCTGCAATTTCCCCTCACTGATGGCTTCTCCGATTTTCCCCCGAACCCCGGAGCTTTCGATATGGGTTACGGTGCCGTCTTCCAGCATGGGAACGAGCGCGTCTTGGGCCTTGCTGAGGGAGCTGGCACAGATGGTAATGTTCTTAAAGCCCATCTCGTGAATAGCCTGCATCACCTGCATAGCCACCAGGTCTCCTTCCCGAAAATGATGGTGAAAGCTGATGGTCATGCCGTCATGAGCATTGCATTTTCGCAAAACCTCCTGCAAATGACTCTCCAGCTTACTGCCCTCACCACCGATTCGCGCTCTTGCTTTTACTGCTGTCTTTTCATAAGAATAGTCGTCAAAATGTCTGCTTCCCTGAAATACCGTTTTCCCGGTTTCCGCTAAAACCGCATCAGGAATTTCTCGACCCACTGCATTAATCATTTTGCACCTCCTCCAAAACGCCGGCAGCCTTTGCCAGTGCAAGGGTTCTTTTGGCTCCGTCATAAAAGGCGATATCTATCATTTTCCCATCTACGGTAAATACGCCGATGCCCTGACTTCGTTTCTCATCAATTTCCTGTACTACTTTTTCGGCAAAGGCAATTTCCTCCTCGCTTGGCGTATAAACAGCATGCACAACGGGAATCTGTCTCGGGTTTATAATGGACTTTCCGTCAAAGCCCATGGTGTGAATCAGCTCCACTTCCTTCCGGAAGCCTTCCATATCCTCCAGATTGGTATAGACGGTATCAAAGCATTGTATTCCTGCGGCTCTTGCGTGAATAATCATCAGTTGTCTTGCTCCGCTAAGCTCTACGCCGCTTCCGCTGATTCCGGTATGTAAATCCTTGGTATAATCTCCTGCTGAAAGGGCTACCCCGAAAAGTCTGTCCGAGGCATGGCAAATTTCTTCCAAATGTACCACGCCCTTTGCAGACTCGATGGCCGCCATAAGAAGGGTACTTCCGAGATCCACACCGGCTTCTTGCTCCGCCTTTGCTACTTCCGCTTCTACCGTAAGAACATCCTCCTTGGATTCCGTTTTCGGAATGCGAATGCTGTCACAGCCGGCAAATACGGCGCAGCGAATATCCTCCTTCCAAAAGGGAGTATCGATTCCGTTAATCCGCACCACTTTTTCTGCATTTTGATAATCTACTTTTTTTAAAGCATGAAAGAGAGTAAATCTTGCAGCATCCTTTTCTCCAAGGGCTACAGCATCCTCCAGATCGAAAATCAAGGAGTCCGCCCCGTAGATATAAGGATCCTTTAAAAGATTCGGTTTCTGTGCATTCAGAAACATCATGCTTCTTCGCAGGCGATTTTTATTATTCATAGAGCAGATCCCCCCAAGGAATATTTTCCGTTTTATCCTGACTACGGTATACAGCAGCCTGTAATCTTGCTACAAGGATGTGGTCAAAGGCGCCCATGTCTTCGACCTCCACGAGGGCATCCTGAATGCCCATTTGTGTAAGGCAGTGATGAACTAGGGCAACCATCCCGTCTCCATATTCGTAGAGCACCTTGGATTTAAGCTCCACCGTTCTGCCGCCGCTCCCTTTAGAAACGGTTACCAGGCAATCACATTTCTCCGTGGTGCCGGCACTGGCTGTTTTTTGGATTTCCATAACGACTCCTTTCGACCTTCCATCCCTTCGGGGAATCTGCATTGTTCAAGTACTATACATCTTTTCGTGAAATTATGCTATTCTTCGCCGCATAGTATAGACCTCTTGAAGAAAGAAGGGTGTGATTTTCTTGTGAAAAATATCAGATGGAGGAAGCCTTGGAAATAAAAGGATATTTTTCTGTGAGCTCGTTATCCAGTTCCATCATATGAAGGAGTCTGCTGGCTGAACCGGAAGGGTGGTTGGTACCTGCTTCCCAAGCTTCTACAGTTTTAATGGAGACGCCCATATAACTTGCAAAGTATTTTTGGGACAGGCCGGTTGAATTTCTGATTTTTTTTATATCATTCGCTCCATATATTTTAAGTGGAATAACGGTGACCTGCTGTCTTTTTAACGAGGGAGTCTCTTTTTTTGCATCTTCCAGTGCTTCATTTAGTCCGGATAAAATGCTGTCGAATACTGTTTTTTTACTCATTGTGTGCCTCCTCCAAGGTCTTTTTTAGCGTATCAATCATCTTTTTGATTTGATTTCGTTCTGCGTTGGAAAGATTGTCTTTTTCTTTCTTTCCGTATACGGTAATCAGATATACCGTCTCAACCAAAATAAAATCCACGAAGCAAACTCTGGCTCCTCCACTTTTCCCTTTTTTATCCAAAGAAATTCTGGCTTTTCGAAGCCCACCGGTTCCTTTCATGATAGGATATTTTTCCGGATGTTCTAGAATGCTAAGTTCCAATAAGCGTAGGTCTTCATCATCAAAGCCCAATATATCCCAATTTTTGGAAAACTCATTGGTTTGAATAAATGTTCTTGTCATAGTCTTGTCTCCTGATATGATACACCCTATTTAATAGGGTGTCAAAGAAAATGGAACTGATTTTGCTAAGGGAAAAAAGGAGAATGAATTAAAATAAAAGAAGAGTATTGTGATAATGCATGAATCTATACAAAATATTAGGATACGTGACGATAGCCTTAGAAGAGTTATAGAAGATAAGTAGAAGAGTTATAGAAGATAAATAAGTGTATGGAATACAGTGGAATAATAAGATAAAATACTTGAGTAGGTTTACTTTTTAGAAACTTTATAGAATTGCTTTTTATGTTTTTGAGATTGGTGAGAGTGCTATAGGTTCAAATCTTTTTCAACAGAAATAATATGTTGACAGTATAACACAAAATGAACAAGGGCAAAGGAAATTTCGTAGATCTTTAGTCTGAAATTATGCAGTTTCGGGAGGACAGAATGTTAGAAGGATTAAAGAAGTTTTTTACTAAGAAAGAGGAGTCTAAATCTGAAAATCAAAGTAATAGTGGGAATGGAGTCGATTCCGAGAAGCATAGCAATGACAATGTAGAGCAGCAAGAAAACCATAACAGAGCTGAGCGAACCCGATTTACTCTGATGGTAGAAAGCTATGTAGTTGTAGAGGGAAAGCACTTTTCTGTAGAAGGCCAACTCTTTGGAAATGCTAAAGAAGGGGAGAAGGTTTGTGCTCTGCATCGTGATGGAACGATTTCTCATCTAACGATAATGAAGATAGAGAAAGGTTGTGCATTAGTTGCCAAGTCAGACAAAGAGGAACAAGAGAAAACACTAGAAACACCGGAAACACAAGGGCAGAGAAGGGTAAAGCTCTTCTTCGCTCGAAAAGATATTCTTTCTCCGGACTGGAAATATGCTGTAATCACGGATATTCCCTATCAGATTGAAGCGAATGTAAACCAAGCGGTGGAGAATCCCTATCTTTTAGGCTTAAGTCGCGTGTTTTTTGAAAAACAAGGAGAGGGTGAGTTTCTGAATCTCTTTTTTAGAGAGCTGGTACGAAGTCATTACTTGGTGGCGATAGAGACAGACGGAAGCCTGCCAATGGGAGAAAAGGATGGCTCTGTAACTCTAAAGGCGGGGATGAAGCTCACCATCCCTCATGTAACGATGGATCGGGGAGAATCGGCCCTTCCGGTGTTTACGGATTGGTTTGCACTAGGCGCCATGGATCAGCAAATGGGGGCTATGAATCAGCAGATGGAGGCAGGATGGAAAAGAGAAACCATGATTGCCGGTTTTCCTCAAATTGTTTCCATGCTTACTAAGGGAGAGGGATTTGTGATCAATCCCTATGGACCGCAGCTCTTCTATGTAAGCCCGGAGCTTATCCATAATCTGATGAGGTCCCCGGGATACCAAAGTGAATTTGGGGAAGCGAAAGTACAGTCTATGGAAGTGGAAAAAGACACAGAGGTTTTACTGGGATATCCAAAGGAGAATGAAGAAGTGGAAGCCTTGCATAGGAGACTTATATCCTTTGCAAAGACACATTCCGAGATTGCAATGCTGGATATGCTTTTAAAAAGGGATGAAAGCGGAACGACTTCTTATCTGATTATTGTGGACATGCCGGAGGAGCATTGTCATGAATGCTTTAAGGAAATCTATGAAAGCTGTCGGGATCTTTTGCATCGAGTTCCCTATATGGATTTTGTGACCTTGCAGAGAGGAGATTTTGCAAAGGGGGCAAGGACTGAGGAACCGCTTTATGTAAGGGAATAACTGTATTTTTTTGAAAAACAGTTAAAATAGTATAGGCTTAAAAATCGCTTATAAAGGAAAGTTAGAATCGGATAGCTAGAATAGGAAAGCCGGAATTGAAAAGCTAGAATCGAAGAGCTAAACATCGGATAACCCGAACAGAAAGGCAGGAGGAAGAAAATGCAGGCATTTTTAAAGAGAAAAAATATTGAAATTTCACTGAAACGCTACGGGATAGATGCCTTATCCGCTATGGCACAGGGGCTTTTTTGCTCCCTTTTAATCGGCACTATTTTAAATACGATAGGGCAACGACTGGGAGTTTCCGTCTTAACCCGAGTAGTGGCTACTATCGGCGGTGTGGATTACACCGTGGGCGCCATGGCTTCCGCAATGAGCGGGCCGGCTATGGCTACGGCTATTGCCTATGCTTTGCAAGCGCCTCCCTTGGTTCTGTTCTCCTTAATTACCGTGGGTTTTGCTTCCAATGCTTTGGGAGGAGCCGGAGGACCGCTTGCAGTCCTGTTTGTGGCCATTCTTTCTACAGAAATCGGTAAGGCGGTTTCTAAAGAAACGAAGGTAGATATTCTGGTGACTCCTCTTGTGACGATAGGCTCCGGCATGCTTTTCTCCGCTCTTTTGGCACCGCTTATCGGTAAAGCGGCTATACAGGTAGGAAGCCTCATCATGTGGGCGACGGAACTGCAGCCCTTCTTTATGGGAATCCTGGTTTCGGCTCTCGTGGGCATTGCCCTCACCCTTCCGATTTCCTCTGCAGCCATTTGTGCGGCTCTTGGGCTAACCGGCCTTGCAGGAGGAGCGGCTGTGGCAGGTTGCTGCGCGCAGATGGTGGGTTTTGCGGTAATTTCTTTTCAGGAAAATGGAGTATCCGGGCTTGTTTCTCAAGGCTTGGGAACTTCCATGTTGCAGATGGGAAATATCGTAAAAAATCCGAGGATTTGGATTCCCGCGACCTTTGCATCCGTGATTACAGGACCCTTGGCGACCTGCATTTTCCATTTTGAAAATAATGGACCTGCGGTGACTTCCGGTATGGGAACATGTGGACTCGTAGGCCCGATTGGTGTATATACCGGATGGCTAAAGACGGTAGAGGAGGGCGGTAAGTCCGCTGTAACAGCGATGGACTGGATTTCCTTACTGCTTCTCTGCTTTATTCTTCCGGCTATTTTATCCTTACTTTGTTCCGCCTTTTGCCGGAAAATGGGCTGGATTAAAGAGGGGGATATGAAATTGGCTTCTTAAGAAAGTCCTGAGTGGAGGAAACGATTTCTATGCAGGACTATTCAAAAAGAGAAATCGGATGAATCGTCCTCTTGAGCTGTACCACGAGAGACGAAACAGCTGACGCTGACGGAGTAGCTATAGAACAGGTAGAAGGAGAAAGCAATGAAAACGAGAGAAGATGCGATACAATTTGGTTTGTCTTTTCCGGATAGCTATATAGACAGACCTTTCCGTACGGCGGGTTGGGAGCTGATTCGTTTTCGGGAAAATAAAAAAGCCTTTTTGCTTATCTACGAAAGAAATGGTTTTGTGAACCTGAATGTGAAGGTCCATCCGGAATGGCGGGATTTTTGGAGAAGAGTTTATCCTGCGGTGCAGCCTGCGTATCACCAGAATAAAGAGCATTGGAACAGCATCATTTTAGACGGCAGTATTCCGGAGGAAGAGCTGAAAAGAATGATATCAGAAAGCTATGCTCTTATTTCCGATTCCCCCACAAAACGAATTTACGAGGCAGTGAAGAAGATTCCTAAAGGCAGGGTGGCTACCTATGCGGAAGTTGCCGAGATGGCCGGGAATAAAAAGATGTCCCGTGCCGTGGGAAATGCCCTGCATAAGAATCCGGATCCGGAGAATATTCCTTGTTTTCGGGTTGTGAATTCCAAGGGAGAATTAGCGCCTGCCTTTGCCTTTGGGGGTGAAGATGAACAGAGAAAACGCCTTGAAGAAGACGGGGTGGAAGTAAAGGGCGGAAAAGTGGATTTGAAGAAGTTTGGCATAGGAAAAGATAAAGTGTAAATAAAGATAGAAACGAAAACAGAGAAGTAGATGGAGTAAAGTATCCTTTTTCAGTAGAAGGAAAGATATATCGGAAATGCAGGAATTATCACAAACTGAGTATCAGGAAAATCAAATCATCCTTCATGTGGATATGGACGCCTTTTACGCCTCCGTGGAAATGCGGGACAATCCGGCTTTGAAAGATAAGCCATTGATTATCGGGGCAAAGCCAACGGAGCGGGGCGTAGTGGCAACCTGCAACTATGAAGCGAGAAAATATGGCGTTCGTTCCGCCATGAACAGTAAGGAAGCCTTTCGGCTTTGCCCGAAGGCTGTTTTTCTGTACCCGGATTTTGAAAAATATAAGGCGGTGTCAGAGGAACTCCATGAGATTCTGGAAAGCTATACGAAGCAGGCGGAATATATTGCTCTGGATGAAGGCTATCTGGATTTAACGGAAGTCGCCAAGGATTTTTCTGAAGCGGAAAGAATCGGGCGGGAAATCCAAAGTCGGGTAAAGGATGAACTGCATCTTACTTGCTCTGTGGGCATTGCTTATGGAAAAACGGCGGCAAAGACCGCCAGCGAAGAGAAAAAACCCAACGGCTTCTTTATGATTCAAAGAAGAGAAGACTATGTAGAGCTTTTGCGAGACAGAGACGTACGGGCACTTTTTACGGTAGGAGAGAAAACAGCGGAAAAGCTCTATTCCTTTGGGATTTATACCGTGAAAGATTTACAGGAAAAAGAAAAGGAAGTGCTTCGCCTTCTAGGGAATCAGGGGAAAATGCTCTTGGAGCTTTCCTACGGTATCGACCATCGCAAGGTAGTGCCCTATCGTCCGGAGGACACCCAAAGCATCAGTAAAGAAATGACTTTTCAGGAGGATTTAACAGACTATTCCTTTTTGGATGATGTTTTGTTTCTTTTATCCTTTCGAGTAGAGAGTAGGGCGAAGCGCTACGGGCTCTATGCAAGAGGCGTTTCTTTGAAAATCACTTTTGCAGATATGAAAACCATTACCCGCTCCGCTCTCATTTCGGAAAGTACCCAAAGCGCATTTTCCTTATATAAAAATGCCTCTGCTCTCTTGCAGCAGATTCCGAGGCGCAGAGTTCGGTTAATCGGGGAAGGCTTTTACCATTTGGAGGAAAATGAAGGAAGACAGCTTAGCTTTGCCGACATTTTCATGGAAGAAAAAGAAAGAGAAGAAAAGGAAATGGAAGAGCGCTGGAAGCAAATGGAGACTCGTTACGGCACCATGTTTCAGGATAGAAAAAGCACGATTCTTTCCGGAGACAGGGTGTATGATTTGATTGAGGAGATGCGAAAGTTTGGAGTAAAAGATTGACATTTGTAACGCGGGAGGTTACGTTAAAACCCAGGTGGAGAGTGACATTTTACTTTGAAGGGCAGGATGCCTATTTAGTGGATTATCAAGATTATCATTGAGTGAAGTAAGGAGACCAACTATGAAGAGAAAACCTACACATCCGGGAAATGTATTTCTTGAGGATGTTCTGAAACCATTAAATCTATCTATTACAGAAGCTGCAAGAATGTTGGGAATAAGCAGAAAGGCACTTTCCGAGTTTGTACATGAGAAGGTCTCTATGAGTCCGGAAATGGCGATTCGTATTAGTAGAGCCACCGGAACTTCCGTTGAAAGTTGGATGAATATGCAGCAAAAGCTTACCATCTGGGAGGTAGAGCGGAATATCGTTAATAATGTTATTGCATTTCCTGGCTTACCTAGGGAGAATACGGTGGCGTTATAGAGGGCAAGTGTATGGAAGAAAGTAGAATTGAAAGGGCGACAGACTATATCACAAAGCTTTTTCAGGGAAACGGAGATGGGCACGACCTGGCCCATAGTTTGCGAGTATACAAAAATGCTTTGATGATTGCCGAAATGGAAGGACAGGGAGAAGAGGAAATTATTGCGCTTTCTGCCCTTCTGCATGACTGCGATGATCATAAGCTTTTCCATACGGAAAATAATGCCAATGCCAGAAGATTTTTGGAGCAGGAGGGACTTTCTGAAGAGAGAATTGAGGCAATTTGTAGGAATATCAATTCCGTTTCTTTCAGTAAAAACAGAGGGAAAGTGCCGGAAAGTATAGAGGGAAAAATTGTGCAGGATGCAGACCGACTGGAAGCGATAGGTGCTATTGGGATTGCCCGTTGTTTTCAATTTGGTGGAAGCCACGGTAGAAGCTTGGAGAATTCCATCGAGCATTTTTATGAAAAGCTTTTACTCATTTCCAAGGAATTAAATACCCCTGCAGCAAGGAAAATGGCGGAGAAAAGAGATAAGCTGATGCAGGATTTTCTGAAGGAGTGGGGAGAAGAAATGAATTAAATATTTGCTTGTCTTCTTAGAGTGAAATTTTAGTTGGCAAAAAAATACTAAGGTCAGGAGCTGTATGATAGAGCTGCCAACGATTATTTGACAGTAATGAAACTTCACTGCATAGAAACAAATGTTTAGTCTTGCTACTTTGTAATTGTGTTCATTCTGTTAAGTGTGTAGATTCTGTTAATTCTATTTATGCTGTATTGAAATTTAATTATACCGATGTTAGTCTGTATGTACATCGGATGGTTGGATCATCTTCACAGGGCAATTTGCCCTTTTCCTTAATGAACAGGAGGAATCTTATGAAAGCACATGAAATTCTGAACAATCCCTTTTTAAACAAGGGGACGGCATTTACCATGGAGGAACGTGAGAAATTGGGACTGATCGGACTTTTGCCTCCCCACGTGCAGACCATTGAAGAGCAGGCGGCACAGACCTATGCTCAGATGGAAAAGAAGGAAAATGACCTGGAAAAGCGTCTCTTCCTCATGCAGATTTTCAACACCAATCGTACTCTTTTCTACTATCTTTTTTCCAAGCATTTGGCAGAATTTAATCCTATTGTTTATGATCCCACGGTTTCGTTAACCATTGAGGGCTATAGTGATCTTTTCGTGGATCCTCAGTATGCGGCTTATCTGGACATTAACCATCCGGAAAATATTGAAAAGACCTTGAAAAACGCCGCAGGAGACAGGGAAATCCGTCTCATTGTGGTAACCGATGCGGAAGCTATTCTCGGAATAGGGGACTGGGGCACCAATGGTGTGGATATTTCCGTAGGAAAGCTGATGGTATACAGCGGTGCCGCAGGAATTGATCCGGCCTGTGTTCTCCCCTTGGTTATCGATGCCGGTACCAACAGGGAGGAACTACGAAACAATCCCAACTACTTGGGAAATCGTCACGAGCGTGTCAGAGGAGATCGTTACTATGACTTTATCGACCAATTTGTAGAGACTGCTGAGCGTCTTTTTCCTAAACTCTATCTTCACTGGGAGGACTTCGGCCGTGGAAACGCTGCGAATATTCTGGAAAAATATCGTACCAAGATCCCAACTTTTAATGATGATATTCAAGGAACAGGAATCGTAACCTTAGGCGGAGTATTTGGGGCAATGGCCATCAGCGGACAGAAGCTTAGGGATCAGGTTTATCTTTGTTTTGGTGGGGGTACGGCAGGAGCCGGTATTGCCTCCCGCGTACACAGAGAAATGATGAGAGAGGGCTTATCCGAGGAAGAGGCTTACAAGCGTTTCTTCATGGTGGATAAGCAGGGATTACTCTTTGATGATATGGAGGATTTAACACCCCAGCAGAAACCCTTTGCGAAAAAACGTTCCGACTTTCCAAATGCAGACAAGTTAACGGACTTGGCTGAGGTAGTAAGAACGGTAAAGGCGACGATTCTTGTAGGTACCTCTACACAGCCAAATACCTTTACCAAGGAAGTTGTGGAAGCGATGTGTCAGAATACTGCGCGCCCCTGCATTTTCCCCTTGTCCAATCCGACAGAACTGGCAGAGGCAACGGCGGAAGACCTGATTACCTGGTCAGACGGAAAGGCCTTCGTAGCAACCGGTATTCCGGCAGACCCTGTTTCTTATAAGGGTGTGGAGTATATCATTGGGCAGGCAAATAACGCCCTGATTTATCCCGGACTGGGTCTTGGGATGCTGGCTTCGGAAGCAAGTCTCTTAACCGATGAAATGATTGCGGCAGCAGCAGATTCCTTGTCCGGTATTACCGATATCACAAAGCCCGGTGCACCGGTGCTTCCTCCTTTTAAGTATGTGGGCGAGGTTTCCATTAAGGTAGCGGAAGCGGTAGCAAAGAAGGCAAAGGAGCAGGGACTTGCTCGTGCAAAAGAGCAGGATATGGAAAAGGCGGTAAAGGACTTAAAGTGGTATCCGGAATATAAATAAAGGAGGAGATAATGACGGTATTTCTCACCTCGATACAAAGTATTATTCCGATTATCGTGATTATCGTTCTCGGCTACATTTTGCAGCTAAAAGGCTGGTTTTCGGAGAGCTTCGGACCCAATCTGTCCCGGCTTATTATGAATGTAGCTTTACCGGTTTCCATTTTTGTCTCGGTATTAAAGTATCTTACCGTAGATAAGCTCATCAGCCTTTCGGGAGGCTTGCTTTACACCTTTGGAGCCTTTGCTTTAACCTATATTTTCGGCTTTTTGGCGGTAAAGCTATGCGGAGTTCGTGCCGGAAGACGGGGAACCATGATGAATACCTTTGTGAATGCCAACACCATTTTCATTGGGCTTCCCTTAAATGTTGCTCTTTTTGGGGAAGAGGCTCTACCCTATTTCCTGATTTATTATATTACCAATACGATTTCCACCTGGACCTTGGGCGTTTATATCATGACCTCGGACAGTGTGGGAGGGAAAAAGAAAGAGGGGACAAAGTTTGACTGGAAGAAGCTTTTACCGGCTCCTCTTGTAGGCTTTCTGATCGCTTTGGTATTTTTACTTTTAGGAATTTCAGTGCCCGCATTTGCTGAAAATACCTTGACCTATATCGGGAATATTGTAACACCCTTGTCTTTGATTTACATTGGAATTATTCTTGCAAAGGCGGGGCTTCGGAGCATTCACTTAGATAAAGACACTGTAGTTGCGGTGGTGGGGCGTTTTATTCTTGCCCCCGCCATCATGTATGCTTTACTTTTCTTTACAGGAAGAGGACTGCCAACAAAGGAATTCAATACCTTTGTGATTCAGTCGGCTACACCGGCTCTTGCGGTTCTGCCCATTTTGGCCAGCCAAGGAGACGGAGATGTAGAGTTTTCCACCAATGTGGTGACCATCAGTACCGTGCTTTTTATTCTCGTTGTGCCGATTCTTATGACTTTGTTGGGCTAAGCGTTTCAATCATACATTGAGAAGCTGAGGATTTTTAGTTTGGAAAAGCCTATATAGGAGGCAGTAAAAAAGGGCGGTTTCCGCTCTTTTTTTGTGTTTGTGTTCCTGAGCAAGAACTTGAAAATATTGAAGTATAAACATAGAATTTTTTCGTATGAGAAATCCTGTTAAAAGGATGAACGTAAATATATACATAGGTATACACATAACTATATACACATATGAGAGGAGCTTTCTTTGCTTGGAGGAAAATGAAGGAAGACAGCTTAGCTTTTCCGACGTTTGCATGGAAGAAAAAGAACGGGAAGAAAGAGAGTTGGAAGAGCGCTGGAGGCAAATGGAAGATCGTTACGGAACTTTGTTTCAGGATCGAAAGACAATGATTCTTTCCGCCCTCCTACATGATCGCGATGATCATAAGCTTTTTCATACGGAAAATAATGCCAATGCCAGAAGCTTATTGCAAGAGGAAGGGCTTTCCGAAGGGGGAATTGAGGAAATGAATTAAACATTGAAACTGTAAAATAGTTTAATTTTCCAGCTCATTTCTTAAATTATTCCGAGTGAGTTCCAAGACGGTAGAGTATGAGGACAAGAACGTCATTTTGAATTTCGTATACTAACAACCAATCCGGTTCAATATGACATTCTCTTGTACCCTTATACTTACCGGATAGGTCATGGTCTCGATATTTTGCCTCTAATATGCCGCCTTCTGCTAGAATATTTACTACATCGAAGAGTTTATTTAAATCTTTATTCTGTTTTTTAGCGAGTTTAAAATCTTTCTTAAACTGGTTGGTGAACTTGACTTCGTATTTCATACTTCCAAAGCCGCCTTGAGATCATCCATGGTTTTATAGGATTTTACGCTACTATCTAAGGCAATACGGCGTCCTTCCTCGATAGCAGTAGCCGTCTCTTCATTTGGAGTATCCAGTTTTAAAGAAAAGGGAATCCCGTTTTCGCGGATAGTTGTTCTAAGAAATATATTGATGGCGGTAGTCATATTCAGTCCCAGCTTGGAAAATATTTGATCCGCCTGCTCTTTAATATCCTTATCGGTTCTGATGTTTAAATTTGTTGTTGCCATGCAAAGTACCTCCAATCAGATATTTCTAAATTGCTTTTTCGCTTATTGACTTTATGATAGGATACATCAAAATTCGTTTGTTATCAATACATTGTCATTATAAAACGAAGTAACCAGTTCATCTAAGTTTCTTCAACCATAAAGAATAGGAAGTATATAGATTATTTTTCGTTTACTTCAGTAAGAATTTCTCCTTTAATTTGCACATGGTCTCGGCTCCCTCTTCGGTATTTCCCTCTTTTAGATCCTTTAGCCCCTCTATAACCGCTATTGCTTCATACATCTTTTGTATGGTTTTCTCATAATATTCAATATTCATAAGCACAAGCCCCCGTAAATGTTTTGCAATTCGCCCCTATTTCTTTCTTACTTTCCGAATTGTGTTAATTCCGTCTTCATGAAATCTGCACTTTTTTGCAGACTCTTTATAGGATTTTTGTCCACCCAGTTTCTCCTTTAGGGCGGGAACATCCACTCCGGCATCAGCCATCCAGTAACTATCCAATTCAAAGTTTACATAGCGGGGATCGGTTTCTTCTACAAAATGTCATTCTATAGCGGAACTATTATAAGTTGCCTTTCATTAAATTACAATTGCGCGGCAGAACTTGAAAATAAGAAACGATAAGCATACAATTTACTGAGACAAACTTTTGGCAATATATTTTGTCCTATAACTCAGAGTAGTCCTATAGCCCGATTTTACCCTCTAGGACGAAAAAAGAAAATGGATTTACACGGGAGAGGAGCTTTCTTTGCGCGATTTCTTGAAAAAATATGCTTTGGTACTTCTGATTGGAGGCGTTTTTGAAGCAGTGGCGGTGAGTCTTTGGCTTACGAAGCAGAATCTTTTTTATCTTTTCAACTTTAGCTATATCGGAATCTCACTATCTTTGGGGATTTTTCTGCTCGGAAGAAAATATCCCTATGCCCGCCGTATTGTACAGCTTCTGGTTGGACTCTATATGCTTGTTTATTTAGGGCTTATCAACCGGGAAAATATGCAAATTGAGGGCTTTTGGTACTATTTATTTACTGGCGTATTCGAGGCGGCAACCATTCATTACGCGGTGGCGAAAATCTTCGGGCCGCTGATTTTTGGAAGAGGCTTCTGCGGTTATGCCTGCTGGACTGCCATGGTTTTGGATTTTTTGCCCTATAAGACAAGAGAACTTCCAAGAAAAAACTTTGGATGGATTCGTTATCTGACTTTTGCCTTGTCTTTCCTCTTTGTTTCCACTTTGTTTCTTTTGAAGGTAGGAAACTTGGAAAGGATTATGTTTTGGGCTTTCCTTATCGGAAATCTCGCTTATTATCTTGTAGGGATAGCGCTGGCTTTTCTTTTCAAGGATAATCGGGCTTTTTGTAAATATATCTGTCCGGTTACCGTATTCCTAAAGCCTATGAGTTATTTTTCACTGGTGCGGATTCGTTGCGATAAGACGAAATGCATTTCCTGCGGAAAATGCAAGAAGGTCTGTCCCATGGATGTGGAAATGACGGATAATTCCAGGAAGAGAAAAAACGGGACGGACTGCATCCTTTGCATGGAATGTGTAAAGGTCTGCCCGAAGAGGGCGCTGTAAGGGAAAAAAGGATAGATTAGGTGAGGCCGGAAATATGAAGATTTTTATAGTAGAAGATGAAGAGAATATTGTAAGGCTGTTAAAGGATGAACTTATGCAGTGGGGCTATACGGTAGAATCCGTAAAGGATTTTCAAAGAGTGAGCGATGAAGTGGAAGAAGGAAATCCTGAACTGATTCTTATGGACATTAGCTTACCCTGTTATAACGGATTTTATTGGACGGAAAAAATCCGTAAGTTTTCCCATGTCCCCATCCTCTTTCTTTCGTCCCACAGCGAGTCCATGGACATGGTGCAGGCCATGCAATTCGGGGCGGATGATTATATCGTGAAGCCCATTGATTTATATGTGACAAGGGCGAAGATACAGGCGTTGCTTCGAAGAACCTACGAATACACCGCGGTGCAGGACAAGCTTTCTTTTCAGGGATTGCAGCTGGACTTAGCGAAGGCGGTTCTTCAGGGAGAAGGATTCAACATTGATTTAACAAAGACGGAACTGCTTATCTTGGAGTGCTTATTCTTAGCCAAGGGCGGAATTTCAAAAAGAGAGGAAATTATGAACCATTGTTGGCAGGGAGAGGACTTTCTGGATGACAACACCCTATCCGTTAATATCACAAGGCTTCGAAAGAAGCTTTCTGCCGTAGGCTTAGAGGATTTGATTCAAACCAAGAAAGGGATTGGGTATTTTTTAGCGTTAGAAAAGTAATGATATAGAAAAAGTGTTGTAGTACAAGAAAACGCTATTTACGAAAGTACTATAAAATATGCTGTTATATAGAAAAATCGCTATTCAGAAATACCACTACTTTGAAAAGTTACCATTGGAAAAGAAACTATAAAAAGGAGACAGCAAAACATTATGCAAATCAAAAAGCAGATTCAAGCTTATCTTCAAACGAAATATGAGCTCTTCGGTTTTTTCCTGCTTTTGCTGTCCATTTTTGGAGGAATTTTTTTCTTTGGGCATTTGCCTTGGAATTACTTTGTTTTAGGGGCGGAGCTAAGCAGCTTTTTGCTCTTTATTTATCTGATCCTTGGTTACTTTTCCTTTGTCCGGAAGGAAAGTCTGGAAAAAGCTTTGGAACGGCTGGAAAGGGAGAAAAAGGAAGAAGAACGCAGGAGGATAGAGGAAAAGAGGGAGCTTTCCGAGTATTTTCTTCTCTGGGTGCATCAGATTAAAACACCGATTACCGTGTCCAAGCTCCTTCTTCGAAAAACGGATAGTGAGCATAAAAAGAAGCTCGAAGAGCAAATGTTTTATATTGAAGAGTACAGCAACATGGCGATGAATTATTTGAAAATGCAGAACCGTTCCGCCGATATGGATATTCATCCGGTGGATTTGGAAGCCTGTTTAAAACGTTTGTTTAAAAAGTACGCTCCCATTTTTATTGAAAAACAACTTTCCCTTCATTATGAGGGGTTCTGCACGGATGGCAGCGGAGAAAAGGCGGAAGTGATTAGTGATGAAAAATGGCTTTCGATTCTCTTAGAGCAGCTTCTTTCCAATGCTCTAAAGTACACGAAAGAAGGCAGTATCACCTTCTCTTTTGACCGAGAAAGTTCTTATCTTCGGATACAGGATACGGGAATCGGGATTCCTTCCTCCGACTTAAAGAAGATTTTTGACTTGGGCTATTCCGGCTTTAATGGAAGAGCCACGGAGAAGTCCAGTGGTCTGGGACTCTATATGGTGCAAAAGATTGCCGGTTTTTTACAGATTAGCGTATCGGTGGAATCTACCGTGGCAGTGGGAAGCTGCTTCACGTTGCGTTTTCCAAGCTGATGATAGGAATGTACTTTTTCTATCTTTAATGGAGAGGCTAGAACTCACTATTCTTTGCCAATTAAAAGCCGTTTCCTCTTTCAATCTTACAATTCTGTAAGTTTCCCACCTTTTTTGTCATTTTAAATAAAGGCAAAATTAGGATATTCGTTTTATACTTCTTCTTGTTTCAAGGCTTTTTGAAAAGGAAAGGAAGCTAGGCAGTAGAAGGGAGTTTAAAACGAATGTCCATTTTAGAATGTAAAAATATCAAGAAAGTCTATCAGACCAAGAATCTTAGCACGGAAGCTCTTCGGGATGTGAATTTCTCCGTGGAAAAGGGGGAGTTTATCTCGATTATGGGAGAGTCCGGTGCAGGAAAGACTACCCTCTTAAATATCCTTGCTACCTTGGACAGCCCCAGTTCCGGCGTTCTTTTATTAAACGGAAAGGACATGGGGAATCTCAAGAAAGAAGAAGTTTCCGCTTTTCGAAGAAGAGAGCTCGGATTTGTCTTTCAGGACTTTAATCTTTTGGATCAGTTCAATAACCGGGATAATATTTTCCTTCCTCTTGTTTTATCGGAAGAGAAAGAAAGCCTGATGCAGGAGCGCTTAGCGAAAATGCAGGGGATTCTGGGCATAGAGGAACTCTTAGAGAAATATCCCTATGAGGTGTCCGGCGGACAAAAACAGCGTATCGCCATTGCCAGAGCCATCATCACGAACCCCTCTCTCCTTCTTGCGGATGAGCCTACAGGCGCTTTGGA
This sequence comes from Oribacterium sp. oral taxon 108 str. F0425, assembly GCF_000214455.1. Lineage (NCBI taxonomy): Bacteria > Bacillati > Bacillota > Clostridia > Lachnospirales > Lachnospiraceae > Oribacterium > Oribacterium sp. oral taxon 108. The sequence continues at coordinate 798,641 of NZ_AFIH01000001.1, forward strand.
TTCCGCCTCTTCAGAGATGATTTTACAGCTCTTTCATAAGATTCATGCAGAAGGACAGACTATTTTGATGGTAACCCATTCTCTTCGGGCGGCATCTTATGCCGATAGAGTCTTATTTATCAAAGACGGTGTGGTTTTTCATGAGATTTATCGGGGAAATGAGGAAGGACAGCGTGATTTTATGGAACGCATCTCCGAGGCGCAGCTTGTACTGAGCAAGCAGCAGAATGCGCTTCGCCCTGATAGTCTTTACGATAGGCAAACGGAGATGGCAACGGAGATGACAACGGAGATGGCGCCAAAAGATGCTTTCACAGAGAGAAAAGGAAGGGAGGCATAGGCATGAGTTTTTTTATGGCAAGACGCTTCGCCTTGAAAAATCTGCTGGCGAATCGGCTTTTAGAAATACCCTTTGTACTTTCTTCCGGGATTATGGGAATGCTTTTCTTTATCATGGCTTCTTTACTGGAAAATCATTACGTAGAAACCCGTCATAGGGATTTGCCCCTTTTTATCCGAGTCGGTACGATTCTTCTTTGCATTTTTACCTTTATTTTTATCCAGTATGCAGTCAATTTCATGCTGAAGAAACGAAATAAGGAATTTGCCCTTTATGGCATATTGGGCTTGGAGAAGAAGCATATCCGAAAGATTATTGCCATTGAATTTTTCTGTCTTTTTGCTTTTATCCTGGTACTGAGCATTGTGGGCGGATATCTCTTTGGGCAAATGGTCTTTCTCATGCTGAATTTCATCATGAAAGACGTGGCGGAGAGTTTGATGGACTTTCCCTTCAGCTTTACCGCTCTGTTCTATACTACGGTTTTGCTCTTTGTCCTCTATCTTTTCACCTTGCTCCGCAGTAGTTTTCGGATTTCCTTTTCTACCCCGATGGAGCTTTTACAAAAAGAACATGAGGGGGAGGGTGAACCGAAGTCGAGAGTGATTCTTTCTCTACTAGGCTTCCTGTTACTCGGTGTCGGTTACGGGATTGCGCTTTTTATCCAAGGCTTACTGTCTTCCTTTAATTACTTTTTCCTTGCAGTACTGGCAGTAATTTTTGCGACCTATCTTTTGTATATTTCCTTTTCCGTACTGCTTTTGAAAATGGAGAAAAAGCGCCCTTCTTACTACAGGCCGGAGAAGTTCTTAAGCATCAGCGGACTTCTCTATCGTATCAAGGGAAATGCGGTTTCCCTTGCGAGCATCTCCATCTTAAGTACAGGAGTGATTTTGAGCCTTGCCACCACCATTTGTATGTATGCAAATATTCAGAATAAGGGAAACAGTTTATTTTCCAGAGAATACAGTATGGAGCTTTCCCCATTTTCCTATCCGGAAAAGGAAGGGGAAGACTTGAAGCAGTCTTTAAACCAAATGGTGCTGGAAAGCGTGAATTCGCCCACCGAGGTAGAGGGTTTATATAGCATGGCAACGCTTGCTACGGGAGGGTTTGTAGAGGACGGTCAAATCCTGCCTGTCCAAAATCAAGAGAACATGGCGAATGCTAAAGACCCCAATATGATTATTCTTTATGATTTAGCCGGCTACAATGCCCGTTTTCAAAAGCACATTACTTTAGGAGAAAATGAAATCCTGCTTTGCAACAATAGAAATATGCTGAAGAATCCGAGCAGTTTGAAAATCGGAGACCGGGTGTTTCAGGTGAGCGAAATTCAGAATATCTTACCGGTGGATATGGTGGCTTTAGGAAGCTACGGTATTGTGGTGCGGGACCTTGCTACGATGCAGTATATAGAAAAATATTTACAGCCGGAGGAGCATCGCAGTGAATCCACTGCCATCGAATTTAGCACCCATTGGAATCTGAAAGGGATTTCCAAGGAGGCATATCAGCCGAAGTACACAGCTTTAAAGAAAGAGCTGAAGGCGTTTTCGGAAAAAAATTTCAAGGGAAACTATCGGTATTCGGTAGAGAATAAAGAAGAGTACCTGCAATCGCAGTATGAATTAAACGGCGGATTTTTATTCCTAGGAGTGCTGATTGGCATCATTTTCCTGACAGGCACCGTATTAATCAGCTACTACAAGCAAATCAGCGAAGGCTATGAAGACAGAGAAAAGATGCAAATCATGAAGAAGCTGGGGCTTTCCGACCGTTTGATTCAGAAGACCGGAGCGGCTCAGATTCTATGGCTGTTCTTCGGCCCCTTAGCGGTGGCTACCCTTCACTGCCTCGTAGCCTCCAAGATTGTTTTCAGGCTACTGGGACTTTTCGGAGTGGGAAGCCTGACCCTTTATGCCGGCTGTTTGTCCGCGGTACTTCTTGTCTTTGCGCTGGTTTATCTTGTGATTTTTCGGCTGACCAAGAAAGCCTATACGCGGATAGTAGAATAGGAAGATATTTTTTACAGAACGGGTGCGGATTGTGAAATGAGAAAATCCTCTTAGAGTGCGTTTGGTTTTGGAACAGGGAAAGTGAGGAAGAAAGAGATGAAAATGATAGGGAAACTTTTGAAACTTGCAGGAAAAATTGTTCTTGCGCTGCTAGCCTTTCTGTTTGTCTGTATTTTGCTTTATTTTGGAAAATTAAAGTTCGAGGAATTACAGGCTCACCGCGAAATCAAAGAAGTTCAGGCGGAAATGAAGCCCCTCTCCGCAGAGTATATACCGGAGAATATTTCTATTCTTTCTATCGGAGAGGCTGCCCATGGCTGTAAAGAAATGCAGGAGTTGAAGCTGTCTGTTTTCAAGGAAATGGTGGAGAAACAGGGCTTTACTGCATTTGCTCTGGAAGCGGATTATGGAGAATGCGCGGAAATCAACCGCTTTATTCAAGGAGGGGAAGGAAGTGCAGAGGAAATGGTACAGAAGTTCGCCTTTCCCATTTACCATACTAAAGAAATGGCAGAGCTGATTTCATGGATGCGGGAGTGGAATGAAAGTGCTCCGGAAGAGAAGAAGGTCCGTTTCTACGGCTTTGATATGCAGGATCCGGAGGGAAGCCATGCTTTTTTAAAGGAATACAGCCTGTCTCACAAGCTGACGACCGAAGAGGAGTTTGCAAAAAATCTGGACTGCATTAAGGATGAGAATTTCAGTTTAAATGAAAAGAATGCCGGAGAAGTGATTGCCTTTTTGGACAGCTTAAAGGAAAAGGCGGAGAAGAGCCCGGAAGAGGCGCAGAAGGAGACGGGAAACATAGCGAATGAGCAGGAGGCTAAAGAAAAGCAAGGCTTAGAAGACAATCAGGATAGTACAGAAAAGAAGGAGTTTCAGGAGCGGCAAGACTTTCTGATGGAGTTAAATACCGTTCGCCAAGCGGCGGAAACCTGGCTTTCCAAAGAGGATTCCTCTGTCCTTCGGGACCGGGATATGGAAGAAAATGTGAAGAAAATCCTGGAAATAGAGCAAAAAATTGGTTCCGGAAAGCTTGTTATTTCTGCGCATGACGGACATATTCAGAAGGAAAATCCGATTTATAACAGCATGGGCGTGCTTTTGACCAAGGACTTCGGGGAAGCCTATTATGCCATCGGAACGGACGTGTGGAAAGTCACAGACAATATCAAGGTGCTTGGAGAAGCTAAGAGAACAGTGCAGAGCTTTGTTTCCGTAGACCCCTTAGCTGCGCAGGCAAGATTTGCAAAGGGAAAGCAATATGCCTTGTATTTTTCAGGTATTACAGACGAGAAAAGCAAAGTCTATCAGCTGATTCATAACCCTATGAAAATGTTACAGCTGGGAGAGGGATACACTTTCGTTATGCGATTTTTCCCGAATTCTTATCGGGTGAAAAGTGAACCTGTTCAGCGCTACGACGGCATGATTTATTTATATGAGGGAAAGCCGATAGAGATTTTGGAGAAGAAGTAGTGACTGGCGAGGCAAAGTATTTCTTGTAAAATAAAAACAAGGCGGAGGCATCCTGCTAAGTAAAAATGCAATATCGTATTATGCAAAAGTATATTATTGCATAATACGATATTGCATTTTGTAAATGAACTCTAGCTGATTTAGAAGTTCTTTTCGCCCTTTTTCTTACGATATGAATACTTGGATGGTCACTTACTTTATACTTATAGCTTATTCTTTATAAAAAACCATTTTGACCTCTGCCCCGGAAATCCCTCTACCATAATTATTTAAATATAAGTTTCCATTATTTGCCATGACAATATTCTTTACTACCCATAGGCCTAACCCATGTTTATAAGACTTATCTTTTGCTTTGCCGGAAATAAATTTTTCTGTAAGTAAAGGTAATAAGTCTTTATTAAAGCCTGTTCCTTCATCTCTTACTGTCAAGATAAATTCTTCAGGTTCATCTTTAAACTCTACTGTTATTTTAGAACCTTTTTTAGAATATTCGACCGCATTGGTAACTATATTTTGCAGTGCTACAGCGACTTCCTCTTTATCTAACCTAATATTGCTGGAGTCACTTTTTATTATTTCTAAATTCAGATCATTTAACCTACATATACCGGACATTACCTCAATCCAATATAAAATCACTTCATTACTGACAACATCTTTTTTCCCTTCCATCGCATAAGAAAATTTTTTAATTTTCAATATACTTTTCCAGTCTATCAATACCATTTGAAATATCTGCAAATCTTTCGGACGATACATCCCTATGCTCTTCTTTTAATAATTCTAAATTGCCTTTAATAAGTGTTATCGGTGTTCTTATGTCGTGTGTAAGTTGTTCCACCAACTCTTTTTGCTTAACTTGCATATCCCATTGCTTACCAAGAGATTTCTTAAGATTTTCAGCTAGTACATCAACCGAAACCAGTACTCCCTCTATTTCTTTATACTTAGAATGCTCCCTCTCATAATCCAAATCCATCCGACGGATGTTATCATTCGCCATAGCAATTTTGTGGATTTCCCTTTTTAATATATTTGATGAGCGAATGAGAAGCAAAGCAAATCCCAAAAACCAAATCGTCAGTATAAAAACAATATACCCCCACTCGAAATTTTCAAAGAGTTTATAAAGCTTTTTATTGGTAAATATAACATTAACTCTGTATCTTATTACCAGTTGTCTATTTCCACTAATATAAGCCTTAAAAACATTTGATCCTATAATTTCATCACTGATGGCCCTTCCGTTTTTTATGGCCTGCTGTACTAAATCATCATATTTTTTATCAATAGTATTTTCTATTATTTTTCCATCTTTCAAATATAAAAAATCATAATAATATGGTATTTCATCCGGTGTCCAACCTTCTGTTTTAAAGCCTGCTTCTACTTTTTCCGATTGAATGTCCGCATAGTTGGCAGGATATACTACCCCGGCATTTAATAATACATTTAATCCTACATAAAATAATACAATGATAGAAAAACTATATACTAACTCCATAATTGCATATTTGCTGATTAAATATTTTAAACTTTTTTATTTCCCATTGATAACCAACTCCCCAAACCGTTTTTATAGGATTTATACAATATGGCTCAAATTTACTTCTTATTAATTTGATTCTTTCGGTAATCGTTGTAGAACTATCACCCTCCTTATCATAACCATAAATTGCCGTATAAATTTTTTCTTTAGAAAAAACTTGATTTTTATTTTTTAATAAAAATTCGCAGATTTCATATTCGCTATTTGTGAAACTGATTTCTTCATCATCAAAATAAAATTTTTTTGAAAGCAGATCGCAAGATATCGGATAATCTATAAGTTTTGAATGCTTTTCTCTATTTTCTCTTCTGATATGTGCAGCTACCCTTGCTCTAATTTCAGCAATAGAAAATGGTTTTGTTACATAATCATCTGCGCCCAATGCAAACCCTTCGACTTTATCTTTTTCGAAGTCTTTAGCGGTAAGTAAAATAATAGGAATATCTAAGACATTTCTGTATTTGATTAAAAAATCAAAACCGGACATTTCTTCCATCATGATATCTAAAATAATCAAGTCGTATTTATATAAATTACTTGGATCAACTTTGAGTGCCGAATCGCAAATAACGACATTATATTCTTTCTCAAAGGTCAACTGTAATAATTTCAGCAAATCTTTATCATCATCTATTATGAGAAGGTTCATGCCTTTTATTCCTCCATTTTACTGATTCCATCCCATTGATTATACCAAAATGAACATATACTCACACTTACAAATGAAATAAAAAAAGATAGAAAAAGATAAAAAATAATAGTGTTTAAATTGAAAGAATGACAGACATATCCATATAGAAGTCGTATTGGATAAACAAATGGGAAGTAATACCATATGCCACTTCCTAAATCTGTTGTGCCTAAAAGTACGGCAGCCAAAGTAAAAATAGTACCTGGCAAAATAGAACCGGTATAATCAAATTTTAAACTTAAAAATTGATAAAACGGTACCATACTAATCAATCCTACAGACCCGATCATCGTATAAACTTCTAAATCTGATATTAGAATCTTGATTCCATAAAAATATAAAAACAATAAAAAGGGTAATAGTGCTATCCCTTCAATAGTAAGTAGCAATATAAAGATAAATAAATATTTGGCAAAAAACAATTTTTTTCGACAAATGCCTATTCTTAAATCATTGGCATAGCTCCCGGCTTTTTTATCGTTTTCATATAACATGGGGATAAAAAAGCTGATAGAAAAGCCTGCTAAGATCGTATAAGCTCCAAAAAAGTAGGCAAGCTCTACTCCTTTTAAGCTTGTGGAACTTAGAAGATATACAATAAAAAGACCGGTAAATAGTAAAGGACACAAAATAATAACCATTCTGGACGGCGTTCTTTTGGTTCTTATCCAATAAGACTTTAAAATATTAAACATGACTTTTTCCTCTTTCCATTCCTATATTTAGAACTGTTATTAGGATATACACCATGACGCTTAACGCTAATCCGACAAACACGGCGTTCATAGATGTTAACGGCGATGATTTTTCTAAAAAAGTTCCATTGGGATGAACCTCAATAATCGGACATAGTATCCGCAAATTGTAAGCCCAAGGGAAAAATTTCCAATAGGATGTTACAGCAATCATTGCCGATGGAAAGGTAAATATGAAATTAATTAAAATCACTAAATACTTTTTGTTAAATAATTTATAAATAAAAAAGATAAAGCAATTATAGGCAAACTTCCAACAAATAAACAACAGGTGCCTAAGAACATGATTTTCAGACTAATTTCCTCTTGTAAGAAGAATCTTCCTACTAAATAAATTCCTATCGATGACAATATCAAAATTACAAATAATTCAAGAATAACCATTTCATTCTTGGCGATTAAAATCTTTTCCACACTTAGATTCAGTCTTCGTTGAAAAGCAAGATGCTCTTCTTTCTCTTTACTGACAATATTAACGACCAGTAGACTTAATACAATAGGTAAAATCAGAACAGGATACCAGTTAAATGCTGTAGCCATTAAATAACTTCTTCCTTCAGGGCTTTGTCCCATGAGATTAACCATAAAAAGATTAAATAGCAGAAAAATAACGGGGACTATATATTTTAGTGTTGAATTAGCAGCTCTCTTTTCTTTAATCCATTCTACTTTAAGCATCTTAATCATTATTCATCACATCTTTCCTAACAATTTCCATAAATAAATTTTCCAGCTTAGACGGATTGGTATTTTGTCCTTCATAGCGTAAAAGTCCCTTATTAATAATTCCAATTCTATCCGCAATCTGTCCCACTTCACTCAAAATATGACTTGACAAGATTATTGTAATCCCTTGACCTGAAAGCATTTTTATCAGTTCTCTTAATTCTTGTATTCCCAACGGATCTAGCCCATTTGTCGGTTCATCAAGAATAAGTAATGACGGACTGTTAATTAGTGCCATGGCAATGCCGAGTCTCTGCTGCATACCTAAAGAGAACTCTTTTGCTAACTTTTTGCCGGTATTCGTCAATGAAACCATCATAAGTACTTCATCAATTTTCTGCCTATCAATATTTAGTAAAGTGGTAATAACCTCTAAATTCTCATAAGCTGTTAAATTAGGATAAATAGCCGGATGCTCAATAATCGCTCCAATATTCTTTACATCATTTGTATTTAATGGATGATTTTCAAATATCACTTCACCTGAGCTTTTGGGAATTGATCTTGTAATTATTTTTAATAATGTGGATTTTCCGGCACCGTTAGGACCCAACAGACCATAAACTGTACCTTTTTCCACTTGAATTGAAACATGATTTAGCGCAATCCCATTTTTATATTTTTTTGTCAGTCCTTTTGTTTCTAATAGGATACTCATATGATTAACCTCCATCCTTTGATGATATCGTTATAAAAAATAAAAATAACCGGATTATAACAATGAGGGAAAGTCGATAGAGATTTTGGAGAAGAAATAATTGCCGGCGAGGCAGAGTATTTCTTGTAAAATAAAAACAGGGCGGAGGCATCCTGCTAAGTAAAAATGCAAGAACGTAATATGCAATAGTATGTTATTGCATATTACGTTCTTGCATCCTATAATGTTCCTGGAGAGTATCATGAGTATACGCGATATCTCTTTGCCAGGAGGTGGATTTATGCGCTTTATAGGAAGAGCATTCGAACTAAGAGAATTAGAAGAGGAATACGGGAAAGGCACTTTCGCTTTATCGGTTATTTACGGCAGAAGACGAGTAGGGAAAACTTACCTGATTAAAGAGTTTTTAAAAAGAAAAAGAGGCTATTATTTTGTGGCATTGGAATCCAATGCGCTGATTAACCTGAGTCTTTTGTCACAAGCTATCTATGAAGCTTGCGGGAATCTAAAGGGGCTTCCGGATTTTCAGGATTTTGAGGCAGCTCTTCGCTATTTGTTTGCCTACGGAGAAGAGCATAGAATCGTTTTTGTCATCGATGAGTATCCCTATTTAGCCCAAAGTGCGGAGCATATTTCCTCCCTGCTACAAAAACTGATTGATGAGTATAGGGAAAAGAGCAGGCTTTTCCTGATTTTGTGCGGCTCTTCCATGAGCTTCATGGAAAATCAGGTACTGGGTTACAAAAGTCCGCTTTACGGACGACGGACAAGCCAGTTAAAGGTTCAGCCCTTTGGCTATTTGGAAGCGGCAGAATTTGTCGCTTCCTATAGTTATAGAGATAAGGCAATAGTCTATGGCATTACCGGGGGGATTGCGGAATACCTAAGCTTCTTTGATGAAAATGTAGATTTAAAAAGCAATATTATTCGTAATTTCCTGAAATCCAGCGGAAGGTTATTCGAAGAGCCCGATAATCTCTTGAAGCAAGAGCTGAGACAACCCAAGCTTTACAATGATATTCTTTTTGTGATTTCGGCAGGGGCAAGCAAGTTAAATGAAATTGCAACGAAATTGAATATGCAAAGCGGGGGACTCAGTCATTATCTGAATTCCTTATTGGAGCTTGGAATCATTGAGAAGAAAACACCGGTTTTAGACCGTAAAAGTAAGCGCCCTATTTATCGGATCAAGGATACGATGTTTCGCTTTTGGTACTGTTTCGTACAGAAAAATATGAACTTGCTCAATATGGATTTGGGAGAGCTTGTATACGAGAAGCAGATTGAGCCGAAACTGAATGAATATATGGGGACTGTATTTGAGCAGATTGTTATAGAATATTTTGAACAAAGACTGGGAAAAGGAGAGTTGGACTTCCTATCGGAAGACTATGGAAACTGGTGGGGAACGGACAAAATCAGAAAGAAGGAATCTGAAATTGATTTACTTGCTTTTGATGGAAAGGACCGCTATTTATTTGCCGAGGTAAAGTGGAGAAATCAAAAAATAGATGCGGTGGTTTACCAAGAATTATTGGAAAAGGCAAAGCCATTTCCTGCGAAGAATAAAAGCTACTGGCTGGTCAGTCTTTCCGGATTTGAAGACTTTCCTGTTGAGAAAAATACGGAGCGAATCACGTTAGAGCAAATTTATGAGATAGGACGACAAAGTGTTGACCCCTTCTATTCAGAAAGCAATATGCGTTCGCTGAAAAAATCTATAAAGGAATTGCATGATGGTAAGGGCAAGGTACATGAACTTATAGAGGTAGATCATGAGAATTGATTTGTCTATCATAAAACGCATTTTGACGTACGTGATAAAGTACGGTATAATGAGGCGTAGAAAAACTTATGAAAAATGCAGTACGGAAAGAAGATAAGAATACAAGGAGATAAGCAATGACTTCAATTAGTATTACTAAGGTAAGAGCAAACCTGTATCAGACGGTTTCAGAGGTAAATGAATCTTCTCAGCCAATCACGATTACCAACAATAGAGGTAAAAATGCGGTCTTGATTGGAGAAGAGGATTGGAAGGCTATTCAGGAAACGTTGTACTTGAATAGTATTCCGGGGTTGAGCCAAAGTATTTTGGCGTCAAAGGAAGAAGATTTATCGGAATGTACAAGTTATGATCCTAATGAGGAGTGGTAATGTATTTGATAAAGTTCAGTAAAAATGCAGATAAGGACAAAAAACTCCTTAAGAGTGCAGGCTTGGAGAAAAAGGCAAAGCTTTTACTTGATATCATTGCAGAAGATCCATTTAAAAATCCCCCAGCTTACGAGAGTTTGCTGGGGAATTTAAGCGGATTTTATTCCAGAAGAATTAATATTCAGCATAGGTTAGTCTATACAGTATACGCAGAACAACTCATGGAAAATAATGTATCTTATGAAGGCATTGTACAGGTTGCCCGGATGTGGACGCATTATGAGGGAATCAGGTAGTCGAGTATTGCTTTGCATAAAAATCAATTAGCTTTAAAGGAAAAGAAATTTCCTATCAATAGTCGTTTAAATGAATAGGAGAAATCATGAAACAATCTTTAGAAGAAAAACAGTCACTAGCTATGGAAGGCTTAGCGTCTGGAAAGAATTGCGGACAGCTGGTGCTTCTTGCCTATCAAGAGGAATTAAATCTGCCCGAGGAGCTTCTGCTTTCTCTCTCTGCGGGGCTTATTGAAGGATTGGGAACTTTAGAGGGTACCTGCGGAGCCTTGATTGGGGCAAATCTGGTTTTAGCCATGAAAAATAAGGGAAATCCAATGGTGCAGGTGGAAGCTGCCCATCTTTTTCAGGACTTTGAGAAGCGCTGCGGAGCTAGCATCTGCAAAGACTTAAGAGGCATAGGCAAAGAAAAGCCTCTTTGCAGCTGCGAAGATTGCATCAAAGAGGCGATTGCTTTACTGTATTAGAAAGTTTCAGAAGTTAAGGAATCCTTTCTTCCACCTCCTGATAGGGATAAGCCTTACGGAGTGCCTGATAGCAGGGGCAGTTCTCTTCGTGGTCATTAATGACTCCGCAGGCTTGTAAAAAAGAATAGACAATGACGGGGCCGGTATACTGAAAGCCCCGTTTTTTTAAGTCCTTACTGATTGTCTCGGAAAGAGTGTTTTTAGCAGGCATTTCTCCTTTTTCATGTCCCCGGTAGCAAAGGCTCTTTCCACCGGAAAAGCTCCAAAGATAGCTGTCAAAACTTCCTTCTTCTTTTTGCAGGGCTAAAAATGCCTTGGCATTTTGAATCATGGCTCTGATTTTTCGCTCGGACTTAATCATATTTTCCGTATGCATGATTCTTGCAATATCTTCTTCCGTGAATGCCGCGACTTTTTCCGGGGAGAAACCGGCAAAAGAACTTCGAAAAGTTTCTCTTTTTCGAAGAATCAAGGCCCAGCTAAGCCCGGCCTGCATGGATTCCAAAAGCAAATATTCAAAGAGTTTTTGATCCTCATGGGTGGGAACGCCCCATTCTTTATCGTGGTAGGAAATCATTTCCGCACTGCTGTTTTTCCATTGACAAGCCATAGCACCCTCCTTTTTTAGTAGTATAGCAGAAACTGTTTAGAGTTGATAAGAAATAACGAGAGTAGTATAATGTACTACGTATAATACTTTCACATAGTTTAGCTGTACAATAAACTAAGCAGTTTTAGAAATAGAGGTGAAATCATGGCATTTTCAATTCGAATGAATGAGGAGGAAAAAGCACTCGCAGAAAGTTATGCAAAGCTTCATGCAATGTCGTTAGGAGAGGCATTTAAAAGGGCTTTATTTGAACGCATTGAAGAGGAATATGATATCAGTCTTGCCAATGAAGCCTATCAGGAATATAAGAATACCGGCTGTAAGTCCAGACCCATTGAGGAACTCTGGAAGGAATTGAATCTATGAGCTACCATGTAGAAACCACTGCTCGATTCGATAAAGAGTTCAAGAAACTGGACAAATACACACAACAGATGATCAAATCGTGGATTGTAAAAAATTTGCAAAATTGTGAAAATCCGAGAGCGCATGGAAAGGGGCTGACCGCTAACAAAAGTGGACAATGGCGGTATAGAATCGGAGATTATCGTTTACTCTGTCTTATACAAGATGAGGAGCTGGTTATCCTTGCATTGACTGCCGGGCACAGAAGAGATATCTACAGTACTTAGAGAGCGAATTATGCGTTTTTATGTTTTGAAAAGGCAAGTACGCCTACTTCGGAAACAAAATTAAGTATTGTTACCGTCTATGAAGATCTTGAAGGACATGCGGAAATTTTAAGTACAGAAGAAGTGGAATTTGGCGTATAATAAGGAGGTATCGCGCCTTTGCCCTATCAGCGGCAAAGCAAAAGGAAATTCAGGAAAATAGAAGTAGGGAAAAATGCAGGTAAGTAAGAAGCTTAGTAACATTGCCACATGGATTAATATTGATTCTCAAGAAATTACAGAGAAGTTTAAAATCTACGAAGAGTATGATATTGATCCGAAAATTATTGACTATGCTTTGGATGAAAATGAGCATGCTCACATGGATTATGATCGGGAGGACGGAACTGTAACCTTTATTTACAGCGTTCTGGAGTCAAAAAAAGACAAGGAATACTATGAAACGGTTCCGATGACTTTTATTGTACAGAAAAATCGTCTGCTGACCATCAGTAACGAGGATAATGACTATATTATTCAGAAAATGTGTTCCTATGTGGATACGAACGAAGAGCTTTCTATTTACACCCTGCTTTTTGCAGGTTTGGAAATGATTTCCAATGCCTATTACCCCGTAATTGAGCGACTGGATAAGCAAAAGGATGAGATAAATCATTTGCTTCGGAAGAAAACAACGAAGCGGAATCTTTATGCCCTTTCCGATTTGGAGGTGGGGATGATTTACCTACATTCTGCGGCTACACAAAATCGCTTGCTTTTGGAACATATACAGGCTCATGCCATATACCGTAGCTTTAACGAAGAGGAGATGGCACAGTTTGATGATGCCATGGTGGAAGCCAGACAGCTGGTTTCCATGACGGAGCTTCTCTCTACTGTGGCTCGCCAGCTTTTGGATTCCTACAACAATATTTTGAATAATGACTTGAATAACAACCTGAGCACCTTAACGATTTTTGAAATTTTACTGAGTGTGCTTGCGGTAATTACCGGCTTCTTCGGAATGAATGTACCACTTCCCCTTATGAATGATCGAAAGGCTTGGGTGTTGATTTGCGGGGTGAGTGCACTCATTTGGATAGCCCTAACTTGGATTATGCGCTGGATTATTAAACGAAGATAAAGGACGGGATTCAGAAGGATGGAAGACCAAAAGATAATCGCCCTGTATTTTCAAAGGGCGGAGACTGCGATTACGGAAAGCAAAAATAAATACAGCCGCTTACTCCTTTCCATTTCTTATGGCATTCTAAAAATCATGGCGGATGCGGTGGAGTAAGAGATTGAGAGAAGAGTATAAGTCTGTTTTAATCGCGAAACTCCGTTAAATCCACAATTTCCGTTGCTACCTCCTGTAAATATTTATTTGAATAGAATTTATAAATATAATATTAGCTTTATATAACTTTTAGACATTTCCCTTGGGGTTTTGCTATACTTGTAGCAGAGCATGAAATGCTTAGCGGGGTAAGCATTTTTGAATACGGATAGTCATTTTTTTAAGGAGGAAATAAGATGTTTGAACAAGTAAAATTGGATTATACTTTTGAGGCTTTGGAACCGCACATTGATACTTTGACAATGGAAACCCACTATGGGAAGCACCATGCCACCTATACTAAGAACTTTAACGATGCCGTAGAAAAGGCGGGCTTAAGCGGAAAATCGGTAGAAGAGATTTTGTCTTCTCTGTCTTCCGTTTCGGATGAAGCATTAAGAAATGCTTTACAGAATAATGGGGGCGGATATTATAACCATAATCTGTATTTCTCCACGATGAGTCCGAAGAAAAATACGAAACCGGATTCGGAACTGGAGGAGGCCATCAAAAGGGACTTCGGCTCACTCGAGAAGCTGCAAGAGCTTTTACAGACTTTGGCACTCGGACAGTTCGGTTCCGGTTGGGCTTTTTTAGCCGCTGATAAAGAGGGAAAGCTCTACGCCACGAAATCACCGAATCAGAACAACCCGCTGATGGAAGAGGGACATCACACACCAATCCTCGCGATTGATGTATGGGAGCATGCATATTATTTAAAGTATAAGAATTTGAGAGGAGAGTACTTGCAAAACTTCTTTGCCGTTTTGGACTGGGAGAAGGTAAGCGAAAATTACAGAAACAGATAATGCATCATATTACAGAAATAGAGCATTCTGCATTAAATAAAGAAAGTTTTAGAAAACTTAAAATTGCCCATTGTATGATTCATAAACCTATAAAAAAAGGGGGATTACATTCCCCCTTTTTTAGCGCCTAGATATCAATAGGTTTGAGTTCGTTGATTTTCTTTTCCCTCCAAAGTAAGAGAAGAAACAATAACGACATCATTAACCAATAGATGAATTTGAAAGTTTTCCACATAGTTTTATACGATTCTTACGTGATGCTTCAATTGGAAATTCTCATCACTGGAACACAAATAGATGAGTCCTTCGATGAAACCGATAATGGCAGGAATTCCGGTCCAGCAGAACAGAAGATACAAGATGCCCATGCCGATTTTTCCCAGATAGAACTTGTGTATCCCAAGACCGCCCAATAATAAAGCCAATATGCCGGCTACAACTTTGCTCTTTACAGGCCAAGCGGGATTGATAGCACTATAATATACCGGTTGTGGCGCAACCTGTTGAATCACTACTTGTGGCTGTACCTGTTGCTGATATTGTTGCGATTGTTGTTGAAATTGCTGTGCTGCCTGTTGTACAGCCAATTTTTCACCACAAAACTTGCATTCTGTAGCCTGTGGATCAAGTGGTGCTCCGCATTGTGGACATTTGTTTTCTGCCATTGTGATAATCCTCCTAAAATTTTATCTTCTTCCCATTATATACATAGGAATCGATATTATACAATAAATAAACAATAGAATTAAATGTACCAAGACAAAATAAGCATTTGGCATGGTTACAATAAAGGCTATATTGAGCCCGTCCAGAAGAACGGTATAAGCCACAGTTGTAATCAATAGAGGAATATAAAAACCTGTTTTAATCGGCTTTAGGATGATATTTCCAAGTATAAAATAGAGTAGCAGAATGAAGCCTATGAGCTCAAAAGCCAGAGCGGTTTCAAAATTTTTCAATGCATCAATATGAAGGATAGCAAAGAAAATATACAGAATAATTACAAAATAAAAGATTGTTGCAAAAGCGGACAATCCTATCGTCAAAGCTTTTTTCTGCATTATTCGACCTTCTTTCCGCACTCGGGACAGAACTTTGCCCCCGGTGCAAGCTTATTTCCGCATGAACAGATTATCTCACTGTTGTTGAATCCGCACTCAGGGCAGAATTTGGATTTTATAGGGATTTGCGCTCCGCAAGAAACACAAGTTTTGGTTTCTTCCCGACGTATGGGATTTCCTACGGTTTGTCCCATGGCGGCTCCCATATTCATGGCTGCTCCAAGACCTATACCCCCGGCTGCAAAAGCACCGGCCACACCGCTTTTATTGTTGGCGGCTCCCTCATAAACATCGAAAGAGCGCTTGGTTACATACCTACCTTCACCCATAATCTCAAAAGCGGCTTTGTCTTCCAAAATTTTATTAATCTTTTCGAAATCTTCATCAGGGAAATTAATGGATTGAACAAAGAAGTTTATTACCGTAAATCCATATTTTTCAAATTCCGGAGCAATCTGATTTTCTACCTTTAAGGAAATTTCCTCAAGTTTTGCGGAAATTTCGAGTGCGGATATCCCGTTATTAATGATGGTCTCGGCAATGGCTGACTTTGCTTTGATAACCAATAATCCTCTATAGTACTCCTTGATTTTATCAAACTTGACAATATCCGCCTGTTGCATTCCTCCGATTAGTTCTTTGAACAAACGAACGGCATCTAAAACACGTAAACCCATTTGTCCAAATGCGCGTATCCGGAGCTTTACATAGTATTTAGGGTCAATTAATTGAATAGGATCATTGGTTCCCCAGTGAATATCTAAACGTACGGTTGTATTGACAAAGTATATCTCTGCACTAAAGGGGGTTCTCCCTCCGAAAGGAAGATTGATTAATCCTTTTAAAAGGGGTAAGTTTTCAGTCGCAAGAGTGTAGGTACCGGGATAAAAAACATCCGCCACAAGACCGCTTTTTACAAAAACGGCAGCTTGTCCTTCCTGAACAATTAACTGAGTACCAAGCACCAAATCTTCTGATGGATATTTGTAAATCAGCCAATCCCTACTTTTTAAACCGTCAAAACGAACAAGATTGATGAATGCCATAGCGTAGTCTCCCCGTATAAAGCAAGAATGATGCTCCTAAAAAATAAAAGAAAAACCTGAAATCACAGAAAAAATAAAAAATAATATCAAGGTGAATTTAGCAAAAAGAGGCCTTAAAGTCAAGGAGACACTATGGTTTAGTCACTTTTTACCCAATTCCCTTTTGGCTAAATTCAGGGCCAAAAGCCAATCGTTCAGGAAGAAAGAGCTTTCTCTTCTTTTGATTATATGCTACTATTAATTCGATTATACAATACTTATTTCCACAACTCTTATAAAGTTCGTTTTTTCGCTCGTTTCGTTCAGATTCGTATTTTGTTATCAATTCAGTTTTTTATTTTTCATCTCGTTTTAACTTCCTTTTTTTCTGTTTTCAAAACTCCATTTTTCAATTTATCTCCAGCTTCATTCTTCAATTTATTTTCAGTTTCATTTTTTGATTTTTTAGTTTCATTTTTCTCTCTATTGCAAGTTCATATTGTATCTTTTTATAAAGAAAGTTTCAGTTTCATACCAATTAATGATTATCTTTTCTTTAGAAAGGAGCGCTTATGGTTCCGAAAGGCAAAAAATGGATAAGAAAGGGAAAGTTCTGTTTACTCCTTTTTCTTCTTTGCAGCTTGCTGTATCTTTTTCTTTCCGTAAAGGAGAGCGGTGAAAAAGTGCTTTATCAGGGGAGGGCAGGAGAGCAGAGTGAAGCTGCAGAAGCTACGGAAAAAGAGACAGACGTCATGGAAAAAGAGACAGACGCCATAGAAAAAGAGATAGACGCCATGGAAAAGAAGACAGAATCTGCGGCTGAGAACAGCTCGCATGCGATACAAGATTCAGAGGATGAAACCGAAAATGGCTCAGTAAAAGAGCAGGTGAAAGAACTTGTTTCCGAGAAGAAGAGCGGAAAAATCAATATCAATACCGCAACTTCCGAAGAACTGCAGAGCTTAAAGGGAATCGGGCCATCCACTGCGAGCAGTATCATTGCCTATCGGGAAGAATACGGCGGATTTTCCAGTATTGAAGAAATTATGAATGTGAAGCGGATAGGAGAGAAAACTTTTGCCAAGATAAAAGATCGGATTTCGGTGGACTGAATCACGGAGATAGCTGAATATTCTTTTACCATGTCTATTTACATAGAGTCAGTTCTCTAAAGAATTCGTTCTTTCTTCTCTTTGTCCTTAAATCTATAGAATATTGTAAGCTTTATCTCTTGTACTTTTCCGGATGGACGATTATCATTTTAAGATATGGCCGGAATACAAAGAGCAGAGCTATTGCTAATTTGCTTTAAGATAAGATGAAATTGAGGGAACAATGGATAAAGGAAATCAACAAGATATCGCACGCTTTGCGCACGATACTCGTTATGAATTAAACGAAAGCACTTTGCCGGAGAAGAGGACAGGGAAGTCCTTTTTGAAGAGGAAAAGGATAGGGAGGAGTGTCTCTATTCTTCTTAGCTTGTCCCTACTTCTTCCGTTTGCGTCTTTTTCCGAGGAACGGGTTTACGGAATAAGTGATTACGGTCCTGTTTCCGTAAATGGAAACGGAGTAGGCAGGGGCAATGACCCGACTTATCGTTATATAGAGGATATTTTGTATGAAAATGGAAAAACGGCTACCGGAGGAAATGCGTCTCCTGCAGCCAATAACGGAAATGGCAATACCTCGCCTTCTGCAACACAGACACCGGCACTTCTTCGTAATTTGGCGCAGCTTTCCAACACGAGTGCAACAAAAAACTTAAGCACGGAGATTGATGCGGCTTATGCTGTCGTATTTGATTTAGATAACGGAAGTATTCTGGGAGAAAAAAATGCTTCACAGGTGATGAATCCCGCTTCTATGACCAAGGTGATGACCTTGCTGCTTTGTGCGGAAAAGCTTTCGGATAAAAACAAGAAATTAACGATTACACAGGATATAGTCAGTTATATTCAGCAGAGAGGGGCAAGTAATTGCGGATTTGTAGTAGGAGAAGAGGTTCCGGTGAAGGATCTTCTTTACGGTGTGATTCTCCCCTCCGGTGCAGATGCCGTGCTGGCTCTTTGTAAGGAAGTAGCAGGCTCGGAAGCCGCTTTTGCGGAGCTTATGAATAAACGGGCGAAGGAAATGGGCTTATCCAATCAGTGCCATTTCCAAAATGCAACCGGCCTTTATCACAGCACACACCATATGACGGTAAAGGATATGGGACAGATTATGGCGGTTGCCATGCAAAACCCGACGGCGAGAGAAGTTCTTATGACGGAGAATTACCAGATTGCGCCTACGAATAAGCATCCACAGGGACTGAAGTTTACAAACCTTTTCTTACAAAGAATCAAGACCCTGGACAGCGGCGGAGCGAATGTCCAAATGGCCAAAACCGGTTATGTCAGCCAGTCCAAGTTCTGTGTTGTAAGTAGCGGAAAAGGAAAAAACGGGAAGAATTTGCTGGTGGTGACGGGAGGAAGTTCCGCTACCTGGCAGGCAGTACGAGACCAGGCGGCATTATACAAACTTTTTGGATTATAGGATTTAAAGCAGCTAGAACATAGGAGGGAATTATGCCAATTAAGGTTCAAAACAATTTACCGGCAAAGCCTATTTTAGAGGCGGAAAATATTTTTGTCATGGATGAAAATAGGGCGATTTCCCAGAATATTCGTCCTTTAAAAATTGTGATTTTGAACTTGATGCCGTTAAAGGAAGATACGGAGCTGGATTTGCTTCGTGTACTTTCCAATTTCCCGATTCAGACAGAAATCAGCTTTATGAAGGTGTCCACCTATAAATCCACCCATACCAGTTCTACCCATTTAAATGCATTTTATTTGGAGTTTAAGGACGTACAAGAAGATTATTTTGACGGATTCATTATTACCGGAGCGCCTGTGGAGAAAATGGATTTTTCCGAGGTGGAGTATTGGAAAGAACTGGAAGAGATCATGGATTGGTCTAAAACACATGTATTTTCCACCTTCCATATCTGCTGGGGGGCACAGGCGGGACTGTTCCATCATTACGGAATTCGGAAGGTCCTGTTAGAGAAGAAGCTTAGCGGGGTATATAAGCATAGAGTCTTGCACCGAAAGAAAATGCTGATGCGAGGAATGGATGACGAGTTTTTTGTACCGCAGTCTCGCTATACCGGGCTGGATGAGGAAGCACTGAAAAACAATAAGGAGCTCTATGTTGTGGCAGACAGTGAGGAGTGCGGGAGTTACATCATTTTAGCTTGCTCCTCCAGACAGATTTTTGTCACGGGACACTCGGAGTATGATCGCTATGACCTCGATAAAGAATACAAGAGGGATCTCGGAAGAGGATTAAATCCGGATGTGCCCGTAAATTATTATCCGGATAATGATCCGGAAAAGAAGCCGATTTTATCCTGGCGTTCAGGCTCAAACTGTATTTATAGCAATTGGCTGAACTTTGTTTATCAGGAAACCCCCTATGTTTTGGAAGATTTACGCCCGGTTTCCGAGGACAGTTATTTAAGAGAGGATCATTGGAGTGAAAGAGACGGTACAGTAAGCAGTACTTAAGACTTTCACTATTTGCAGAAGGGAGAAAATATGGATGCAGTAGAACGTTTGATTTCGTATTTAAAAATTGATACGGAGTCCGTACCGGACAGGGATGTGATTCCCTCCAGTGAAAAGCAATTTGACCTTGCCAAAGTTTTGGAAAAGGAATTAAGAGAAATGGGAGTTTCCGATGTTCGTCTGGATGAGCATTGCTATGTCTACGGAAAATTACCTTCTAATCTGAGTGGAGAAGAAAAGGCGAAAACTCCCGCCTTGGGGCTTATTGCCCATATGGATACTTCTCCGTCAGCAAGAGGGAAAAATGTCAATCCCCGTATTGTAAAGAACTATGACGGAACGGATATTGTATTAAATGAGGAAGAGAAGCTTTCTCCGAAGATTTTTCCAAGGCTTTTGGAGCAGGTCGGAGATGATTTACTGGTAACAGACGGAACAACACTTCTCGGCGCGGATGATAAGGCCGGTGTTGCTGAAATTATGGCGCTTGTAGAGTATTTGCAGAAGCATAAGGAGATTCCGCATGGAGACATTTGTATCGGCTTTACACCGGATGAGGAGGTAGGCTGCGGTGCGGATATCTTTGATGTAAAAGGTTTTGGTGCGGATGTTGCCTATACGGTTGACGGTGGAAAGCTTGGCGGCGTAGAGTACGAAAACTTTAACGGGGCTTCCGGAAAGCTGAAGATTCACGGTGTCAATGTACATCCCGGTTCCGCAAAGGATAAGATGTTGAACTCCTTACTCCTGGCTATGGAGTTTAACAGCATGCTTCCGCAATTTACTCCTGCGAATACAGAGGGCTATGAGGGATTTTTCCATTTGTGCGATATGGCAGGGGACGAGAGTCTTACGGAGATGAATTACATTATCCGTGATCATGATAGAGAAAAATTTGAAGAGAAGAAGAGGATTTTTCTGGATGTAGCGGAAAAATTAAATCAAAAATATAATGCAAAGGGGGCTTTTTTTGAGCCGGAGGTAAAGGACAGTTATTTCAATATGGCAGAGAAGGTAAAAGACCATATGTACCTTATCGATGTTGCGAAGACCGCTTTTGAAAAAGAAGGGATTACCCCAATCGTCAGTCCGATTCGCGGAGGGACGGACGGAGCAAGTCTTTCCTACAAGGGGCTCCCTTGTCCGAATCTTTCCACAGGTGGAGATAATTTCCACGGAATTTATGAATATCTGAACTTGAATGCTTTCCATAAGATGATTGCCGTACTGATTCAGATTACGCAAGAGATGATTGGGAAGAAAGCTTAATGGAGATGTCGTAGCCGTTGCGCTACATTTTGTCCTATAATCCTGAATAAAGAAAGGGGTGTAGCCATTCGGCTACACCCCTCTATCGTTTTTATTATCAAAATTCACTTTGATTTTTTAAGACTCATCTTATGAACTTATTTTCTGATAACTTACTTCTCGATACTCTTTTTTATGAGTTTCTCTCTTTATTGCGAGAGTTGTTCCTAGCGAACTTTGTTTCTCGCTTTTAACTCATTCTATATTCAATTGTTATTCTGTAGCCATTGGTTTGTACCACCTTTTATATTTCAGCCTTTTTATATTTTAAAATGGACTCGCACCATATATTTTCTAAAATACAAATGGTTGATGGGGTATCCTTTTTTCTTTTTGGAGATTTCCCTTTGTCTTTGAAAAATAAGAAGAAAGCCTTCTACAAACCGATAGCACTCAGCTACGCAATAAATTCGTTTTTCTTTATCTCAGGTTTTTCTCCAAAAAGAAGTACTGTTTTGGTTCCATTGGACTGTACCTCTCTTTCCTATTATCGTTCGCAAGCCTTCCGCTTGCACTTTGCTGAGCCTTTCTCCTTCCTCTTCAGAGAAGAGGCTCTTCGCATCGCTTTTTTCTTTGCTTGTCTGTACTATAGCATAAGAAATTTCTTTTGTAAATAGAAAAATAAAAAATATTATTTTTAATTTTAATTGTTTTTTTCTAAAAAATAGAAAGATATTTCAGAGTAAAGGAAATAGAAATTTATGCTATAATCAGACAACATCTTTGCATTTTTGGAGGAGGACCGGATGTTTTCCGTTTTTAAAATTAAAGAAGAAAAGAAGGTATTGCGTGAACAGGTAAAAGAATTAAGAGCACATTTTACCGGAGAAGAGATGGAAAAGGCTAATGTGGAAATGCAAACTCGTCTTCTTCTTTTTCCCTATTTTCAATCGGCTGAAAGTATTTTTTGTTATGTCAGTATGGACAATGAGCCGAGCACCGGGGAAATCTTGTCGACAGCCTTCAGCAGCGGGAAAAGCGTATATGTTCCTCGCTGTCTCCCGGGAAAAGAAAGAATCATGGAGGCGGTAGAAATTCATGCATGGGATGATTTGAAAAAGGGAACTATGGGAATTTTAGAGCCGAAGAAAGAAATAAAAGGGACGGATAGAAAAGACTTTTCGCTTATGTTGATACCCTGCCTTGCAACGGATAGAAGAGGGGGAAGACTTGGACACGGCGCCGGTTATTATGATCGTTTTTTAGAGGGGGCTGTAGGAAAGAAGTTGTGTCTCTGTTTTGATTCCCTGCTATTTTCCAAGATTCCCATGGGAAGACAGGATATTTTCATGGACTATGTGCTAACGGAAAAAGAACTGATTCTCTGCGGAAAAAGATAGTTTTTCGGGCGTCAAGATTTTACTCCTTTTCTGCCAGAAAGTCAGCCATGTCTTTTGGAAGCGGGATTTCAAAATGCATTTCTTTTCGGCTTTCGGGATGAAAAAAAGAGATGGATTGAGAGTGCAGAGCCTGTCTATGGAGCGCATTTGTAAAAGCATCCCCGACATTGTTTTTATTCTTGACGAGTTTCGTGGGTAGAGCGTGCGCTATCTCATTTGACAAGGCTTCTCCGTAGAGGCTGTCTCCGAGAAGCGGGCATCCAACATAGGAAAGATGCACTCTGATTTGATGAGTTCTTCCGGTCTCAAGTTCTAATTGCAGTAAGGAAAAATTTCTATCCGGATTGTATTTTACGGAAAGAATATTGGTGACGGCATCCTGTCCGGACTCGAAGTCCACTTTTCTTCGCATTTTTCCTCTTTCAATCCGTTCAATGGGAGCCTCGATTCGGAGAAACGTTCCAACCCGAGTAAGTCCGGGGAGAAAGCTACTTTTTTCTCCGGTGTCTCCTTCCGGAAGATTCTTATCGGGAAAGGCGGACAGAGGATTTCCTTTGCAGAGTGCCGCATAGGTTCTTCTTATTCTTCCGGCTCGCATTTCTTCATTTAAAAAGGAAGAGGAATACAGATTCTTAGCCACAAGAAGCAGACCGCTTGTGTCCAGATCCAAACGGTGAACCATGCGACAGACAAACGATGCTTGCTTTTTTTCTTCTATATAATAATGGGTAATGGCACCGGCAAGCGTTTTCTCATAGTGTCCCGGAGAAGGATGGGAGGGCAGAAAAGCCGGTTTGTTGAGCAGTAAGATGTCTTCATCCTCATAAACAATATCCAGCGGGAGCGGAAAAGCGGGCGCAGAGACTTCGCTTCCTGTCTCTATAACGGAAATGTCAAGTTGGTCGCCTTCTTCCAGCTTATCAATGGTAAAGGCCCATTTGCCGTTTTTTTCGATTCCGTAATGCTTTTTTCCGCCTTCTTCATAGTCGATTTTTTTGAGGCCGGTAATAAGGCTTTTTGTGTAGCCTTCGGCACGTAAAAAAGCTTCTACGGTTTTCCCGTGGAAGCTTTTATCAATTGTATAATGCAGCTTTCTTAAATTGCCTTGCATTTTAAAAGGTGAAGCTTTCTTTCAGAGGAAGCCAGAGTTCATCTTTCTCGGAAAGAAGAAGAGGACTACCGTCTTCCATGGTATATCCGGCGCTTCCGGCATTTCCCTTGTAGTCTCCTTTAAGTTCCGGCCATGCGATAGCGATTTCCGGATCATTCCATGCGAGTCCGCCCTCGTCACCCGGATGATAGAAGTCGGTTACCTTATAAGCAAACTCCGCTGTATCGGAAAGGACCAGGAAGCCATGGGCAAAGCCCTCCGGAATATAAAACATCTTCTTGTTTTCTTCCGTTAAAATGATACCGAAATGCTTGCCGAAGGTAGCACTGTGTTTTCTCAGGTCTACAGCTACATCATAAACGCGTCCCTTAAGGACACGAACCAATTTGCCCTGAGGATATTGCTTTTGAAAATGCAGACCGCGCAAAACACCCTTTTGAGACATGCTCTGGTTATCCTGTACGAAGCGGAGGTCCAGGCCGGACTCTTGAAAATCTCTTTCATTGTAGCTTTCCATAAAATAGCCGCGACTGTCCTTATGTACAGTAGGTGTAATAATGCACAGACCCTCAATATTTGTTTTTTCAATTTGTATCTGTCCCATGTCAAACCCTTTCTCAAGACGAAACTATCCGCTAATTGCCTGTATACTATAGCACAGGGAAGAAAAAATAAAAATAATTTAAAAAAGTCTTGACAAAAATAATAAAGATAATTATAGTATCCAATGTTGATAGTGATTATCAATTTTGTTTTAAGTAACTAACTTAGAACAAAGCTAGATAGAAAGGAAGGTCGATGAACTATTCCAGACAGCGAGCAGAAGTCTTGGATCAGATTCGTGAGCATAAGGATCATCCCACGGCTGATACGATTTTTGCAGAACTAAGGACAAAGGATCCAAGCATTAGCTTGGCAACCGTATACCGTAACTTGAAGCTTTTATCCGAACTGGGAGAAATCCGGAGATTGACTTTCGTCTCGGGAGCGGATCGCTTTGATCCGACTGTGCAGACACACTACCATTTTGTATGCGAGAAATGTGGAAGGGTGTACGATGTTCCTATGAAAGTTGCGGAAGCGTTGGATTCCGATGCGGAGCAGTATATCCGAGGAACGGTTACAGGGCATGACTTGGTATTCCGAGGAATCTGTGATGAGTGTAGGGCTTTGGAGGGCGCTAAACTTACCACGGGAGTAGAGGTAAAGGAGCACACTGTGTAAAACAGTGATTTTGCTTAGAGCAAGTGTCGATACAGGGTCGACATTCAGTTGAGTGAGCCGAAAGGCAGAAAAGGAGAAGATTATGAAGACTTGGGTTTGTTCAGTATGTGGTTATGTATTTGAGGGCGAAGCTGCTCCGGCACAGTGTCCGGTTTGTAAGGCTGGTTCCGATAAGTTTGTAGAGCAGAGCGGAGAGCTTACATGGGCAGCAGAGCATGTAATCGGTGTTGCAAAGGACGTTCCGGAAGATATTAAGAAGGATTTAAGAGCAAACTTCGAAGGCGAGTGCTGTGAAGTTGGTATGTACCTTGCTATGAGTAGAGCAGCTTATAGAGAGGGATATCCCGAAGTTGGTGATTACTACAGACAGGCAGCTTTTGAGGAGGCAGATCACGCTTCCCGTTTCGCTGAACTTCTGGGCGAGGTTGTTTCCGCATCCACTAAGGAAAACTTGGAGGCTCGTGTAAAGGCGGAGAACGGTGCTACTGCAGGTAAGGTAGACCTTGCTAAGAGAGCAAAGGCTCTTGATTTGGACGCTATTCATGATACAGTGCATGAGATGGCCAGAGATGAGGCTAGACACGGTAAGGCTTTCTACGGTCTGTTAAAGAGATACTTCAACAAATAATAACTTGATTTTATAGTTTCTATTTCATAAAATAGTACTGTCGACATCAAGGTTGGTTCTGTGGAAATAGAGGAAGAATGCTTCCTCTATTTCTACTTTAAGAGATGTGCCGATTGTGAAATATTCGGCCTATCATTCATTTAGACAGGATAGAATTTCTGTTGATAGGATTTGTTTCTTGACGAGTGTTGCTAAGTTCTTTTTGCAGCATTTCGTTATAGCTACTGTTCCGCGATACCGGATACAGCTTAGTTGTAGAGGAGGATTAACTTATGGCAAACTACAAGGGTACAGAAACGGAAAAGAATTTATGGACAGCGTTTGCGGGAGAATCTCAGGCAAGAGCGAAGTATACTTACTACGCTTCTCAGGCAAAGAAGGACGGGTATCAGCAGATTGCGGCTATTTTGGAAGAAACTGCCGCAAATGAAGAATATCATGGAAAGATGTGGTTTAAAGAACTTGCAGGACTTGGTGGCGGAATCGGCAACACTGCGGAAAACTTAAAAGCGGCATCGGAAGGGGAACACTATGAGTGGACCGAGATGTATAAGAATTTCGCGGAAGTAGCGGAAAAGGAAGGCTTTAAGGAGCTTGCGGCAAAGTTCCGTTTGGTAGGACAGGTTGAGAAGGAGCATGATGCCCGTTTCCAGGAGCTTCTGCAGAGAGTTTTAGACAATACGACCTTCAAAGAAGAGAAGCAGACACTTTGGCATTGCAGAAACTGCGGATTCATTTATGAGGGAGAGGAAGCACCGGAGGTTTGTCCTTGCTGTAATCATCCGAAGGCTTACTTCGAAAGAAAAGCGGATAATTATTAAAATGGAATGCCAATGGTTCTGCCGGAAGAGTCCTTTACGGGTGAAACGGCATGCCATATGCATGACTGTCAAAATAGAAGATGCTGCATTGCGGATTTCTGCAATGCAGTATTTTTTTCTTAACAAGTATTGTGCGTACAGGTGCGGTATCTCATTTAAAAAAAGTGTTATGCATTAGCATACAATATTTTGTTCGTTAAGAGTGTCCTGCGTTAGCATACAATAATTCATTTAACAAATTATACTCCGAAGAATTGACGTATTCATGAGTTTGGGATAGACTTTTTGAAGGGTTTTACGCCTTGTTTTGTTATAGTAGTTTTACCTGAGTAGAGGAGGAGAGATATAGATGAAGAAACCGACTGTATTACTGATTCTGGATGGATACGGAGAAAGAAAAGAGAAGGACGGGAATGCCATTGCCCTTGCAAACACCCCGGTTATGGACAAGCTGAAAAAAGAATTTCCTTATGTGGAGGGACAGGCTTCCGGTCTTTTTGTGGGACTTCCGGACGGGCAGATGGGAAACTCCGAAGTCGGCCATATGAACATGGGTGCCGGCAGGATTGTATACCAGGAATTAACAAGAATCACGAAGGCAATAGAGGATGGGGATTTTTTTGAAAATAAGGCCTTAAAAGAGGCTGTAGAGCATTGCAAGAAAGAGAACTCCGCATTGCACTTTATGGGGCTGGTTTCCAGTGGCGGAGTACATTCTCACATTGGGCATATTTACGGGCTTTTGGAGCTTGCAAAAAGGGAAGGCTTAAAGAAGGTCTACCTGCATGCTTTCCTGGATGGTAGAGATACCCCTCCCGATTCCGGAAAATCCTTCCTGATGGATGTGGAAAAGAAGATGCGGGAGCTCGGTGTCGGAGAGATAGCCACGATTTCCGGCAGATACTATGCCATGGATAGAGATAAGAACTATGACAGAGTGGAGAAGGCTTACCGTGCCATGGTAGACGGCACGGGAGAGAAGGCTTCTTCCGTAGAAGAGGCGATAGATGCTTCTTACGAGAAGAAGGTATATGATGAATTTGTACTTCCGACGGTGATTGAAAAGGACGGGGCAGTGCATACCGTTTCCGACGGCGATGCGATGATTTTCTTTAATTTCCGTCCCGATAGAGCAAGAGAAATCTGCCATGCCTTCTGTGACGATGAGTTCAACTTCTTTAATAGAGGACCGAGAAAGAAGGTATTCTTTGTCTGCTTTACAGACTATGATCCGACGATTCCGAACAAGCGTGTCGCTTTTGAAAAAGAAGAGATTCACAATACCTTGGGAGAAGTGGTTTCGAACTTGGGAAAGAATCAACTTCGTATTGCGGAGACAGAGAAATATGCGCACGTTACCTTCTTCTTTAACGGAGGAAAGGAGGAACCTTATGAAAATGAAGACCGAATTCTGGTTCCCTCTCCGAAGGAAGTTCCGACCTACGATTTAAAGCCGGAAATGAGTTGCTATACGGTTACGGAAAAGCTGACTGAAGCAATCCGGTCCGGAAAATATGATTTGGTGGTGGCTAATTTTGCCAATCCCGACATGGTGGGGCATACCGGCGTTCTTTCCGCGGCAATTAAGGCGATTGAAGTAGTGGATGAATGCATGGGAAAGGTAGTTGATGCGGTAGAGTCCATGCATGGGAATCTCTTTATTTTAGCGGATCACGGCAATGCGGATATCATGATTGACGAAAAGACCGGAGAACCCTATACGGCACATACGACGAATCCCGTGCCTTTTATTCTGGTGAGTGAAGAGAAACATAAGTTAAGAGAAGGCGGATGTCTTGCGGATGTTGCACCGACTCTTTTGGAACTCATGGGGATTCCCCAGCCTAAGGAAATGACAGGAAAAAGTCTTTTAGAGAAATAAGTCGGGTAGTTTTAAGTAGTGGGAAAGCAGGGGAGGAAAATATCTTCCTTTGGGCAGTAGAGAGGAGTAGGCATGAAGATCGGAATCTGCACCGACTCGGGTTCGGGTATTACCCCGGAAGAGGGAAAGCGCTTAGGAATTACGGTAGTTCCTATGCCCTTTAGGATGGGGGAAGAAGAGTATTTTGAAGACATCAATATGAGTCGCGAGGAGTTTTTTAAAAGACTTCTTTCCGGAGAATCGGTTTCAACTTCTCAACCTGCCATGAAGAGTGTGTTGGAAGCGTGGGACAGGTTACTGGAGGAAAATGAAGAAGTAGTGCATATTCCGCTCAGTTCCGGCTTATCTGGTTCTACCCAGACGGCAATTATGCTTTCTCAAGATGAACCGTATCTTGGAAGGGTATATGTGCCGGACAGCAGGGGAGTTTCTGTAACCCAACGGATGCACTGTGTTTTTGCGAAAATGCTCGGGGAAAAAGGCTATAACGGACAGCAGATTCGAGATATTTTGAATCGTGCACCCGGAGAAAACGGAATTTACATAGGGGTACAGAACTTAAGCTATTTAAAATGCGGAGGAAGGATTACTCCTGTGGCGGCGGCAATCGGAACCTTGCTGCAGATAAAACCCGTGCTTGCCATCAATGAAGGCGGGAAGCTGGATTCTTATAAGAAGGTCAGGACGGAGCGACAGGTTCGAGAAGCGATTATGGAAGGGTTGCATCAAACTCTTAGCCGTCTGGATGATCCGGAAGCGAGGCAGAGCTGTATTGCAGTAGCGTATACGGATAATAGGGAGCAGGCGGAGAATTTCAAAGAACAGTTGATGGCGGAATTCCCGAACCGCTATGATCCGGAAATTGTTGTCAATCCCCTTTCCCTCTTGATTTCTTGTCACATCGGAGAAAATGGCCTAGGTGCCGCAGTCATTAAGAGACCGAAGGAACTCCTGGACTAAGAGAAAAGACAAAGAGAAAGACTAAGGGGAAAGACGAATAGAAAAAGAGCAAGAGTAAATAGCAAGAGAAAAGGCGGAGTTTTAGGCTCGGACTATGGTGGAGTGCAGGGGGTAATGATTTGATAGTCTTCTCCATCTGTTCGGATCAGAATCTCACCCAGTTTTGCGGTTTCCAATGGGATAAGTCCGAAAGAATTGCATTTTTCCAAAGTGATTTTATGGGGATGTCCGTAACGATTCTTTTTGCCATAAGAAAAGAGAGCAAACTTTCCTTTTGTTTCCGAAAGAAAGAGCGGAGAAGAGGAAGTTTTGGAGCCGTGATGCGCCAGCTTTACAATATCGACGGAGGGGCTTTGCCCCTCCTTTTTGATGGCATAAAGCATTTCTTTTTCCGCTTCCGCCGGCATGTCGCCGGTAAAGACCATCGAAAAATTCCCATAGCGAAGAATACATCCAATGGAATGCGCATTGGCTTCCTCCATAGGGCAGTCGCTGACCGGATAATAGCAGTGAAGGGAAAGACTTGTTTTTTCCTCTGCTTTATGGTTCATAACATCTAGGCTATGCATAGCCGGTAGAAACTTGCTTGGAGACGAATCTTCCGAGTATACATCTCCATTCTTCCAGTAGAGAAGCTTTGCGCCATGACGTAAGGCGAGTCGTTTAAGAATATCATAGCGATGATCTTCCCGTGCCTGAATCGGGAGGATCAGATTTTCAATATGGAGTCGATTTTCCGAATAAAAAAATTTGTAGCAGTAGAGGCGGGATTTTCTTCCAAAATTCGTTGAATACCGCTTGTATGGTCGATATCGGAATGCGTAATCAGAGCATAGCGGATGCGACGAATACGCTTTGCCTTGCAGTAAGGAATCAGGGTGTTTTTTCCAAATTGCTTATCGGAGGAAGAACCATTATCTATTGTGAAAACGAAGTTTCCTTTTTGAATGAGAAATCCATCTCCCTGTCCGACATAAAGTGCCGTAATTTCGAGTTTTCGGGAAGGAATAGGGAGAAAAAACGGAACCGATAGGAGAAATAGAAGGTAAGACAGAATCCGGATTTTCCTAAGATTCTTTTTAAAAATCGGAAAATCCAAAATGATGAAAAAGGGGATGGGATTGTTTGTTCTATGAGAACAAGCTGTAATTCGAAAGAATTTCAACCGACGCTTGAAGGGGAATAAAAATAGAACATAATAAAAAAAGAGGTAGAAGAAGAGAGAGGAGAGCTTCATTTTTCCCAATAGAATCGAGGAATAAGGCAGTTGCAAGCTGATTTCTATGAGGCGGTGAAAAAAGGTAAGAAGAACAGAGAGGACATGAGCAAAGAAGCCGGAAAGAAAAGAAACGAAGGGGAGATGAAGAAAAAGAACGGATAGAAAGCCCAGCAGAAAAAAGAAAGGTAGAAGGGGGAGAAGGAGCAGGTTTAAAAGAGGTGCAAAGGTGGGAAAAGAATATTGTAAAATAGCAAAAATAGGGAATAAGCCGAGGTAAAAAAGGAAAAGCGCTTTGGAGGCCTCAAAGCATTTACTTGGAAGAAGGAGGATGAGGGATTGAAATTTCCTTTTTTTCACTGCCTTTTCCCATTTTTTGGAGAGTAATTTTCTCTCCTCTTTTCCCTCTCTCTCGGAAAGTAAAAGGAGAAGAAACAAGGTAAAAAAGGAACATTGAAATCCCGAGGAGTAGAGATAGAGAGGATGAAAGGATAAGAGCAGGAAGATTGCCAGAGAGAGGGAAGATATTCTATCCTGTCCTCTTCCAATGCATTTTCCGAAGAGGGAAATAAAAAGCATAATTGCAGCACGAAGGGTGGAACCGGATGCTCCGGTAAAGAGAGCGTAGGATAAAATGAAGAAAGAGGATAGAAGAGAAGCGCTGCTGATTTCCATGCCTGAAAAACGAAGTAAAGAAAAACAGGCGCCACCGACCAGAGACAGGTGTAATCCGGAGACGGCGAGGATGTGACCGATACCTGCTTCCTGATAGAGGTTTCGTTCCTCTTCCGGAAGAGTGCTTTTTTCGCCGAGAAGGAGACTCTTTAGAAAGGCGCTTTTGTTCATAGGTGAAGAAACAGAAGAGCGGTCTGTAGACTCCGGATCGGGATAGAGATGTTCCAGATCTTTCGATATTCGCCACCGAATTTCATAGAGAAGCTTTAAAAAAGGAGAAGAATCGGAAGCAATCGTCTTGCTGCTTTCTGCCAGGAAAATGGCTTCGATTCCCTCTCCTTTTGCATATTGCAAAAAAGAAAATTCTCCCTCATTCATGGCGGAATGGATTTCTAAACATTTTCCATGAAGAAGGATAGTCTCTCCCGGATAGAAGGGGGGCTTCGCCGCAATATCATCCTTTGCCTCTCCTTTTCCTTCGGCAGTTTCCGATTTTTTGAGGTAAACTTGTATCTTTTGAAAGGGAAGATGATTCCGCGCCTTCCACTTTTTGGATTGTTCCTCGTTTAAATTTTTCGGTATCGCTCCAAAAGAGCTGTCTAAAAGACAATTTTCCAGAGAAATTTTGTAGTTTTTCTCATTTTCCGAAATATAAGAAATCGTACCTTTCAGTGCACATCGAAAAGGGAGAAGCTGTTCAATTGCTCTTTGCTGCCGTTCAAAACGGGAAAGTACAAGCTGAAAATGGAGGGATGAAAAGAAGAATAGGAAAAGGGAGAGAAGCAGTATAGTTTGTTTTTTCTTTTGTAGGATTAGCTTAAGGTAAAAAAGATAAGCAAGTAGAAGGATAAAGCGAAGGGAGAGCGGAATTTCGGGGCAGAGGAGTAATTCCCCGAATAGAACGGATAAGGCGAGGGAAAATAAGGGGCGGGCAGTAAACATGGAAGACTCCTTTGAGAAAAGAAAGAATATGGAATGGAAATTACTGAAGAGTGGAAATTGCTAAAGAATGGAAATTACTAAAGAATGGAAATTATTAAAGAATGGAAATTACTGAAGAATGAAATCGTTAAAAAGGGAAAATGAACCTGCTATAGGATTGAAATTCTAAAAGGATACAAGAGAAATCATGAAAGAGAATAAATTCTTTATCCAATCATAGTGCAAGCTGTAAAAAAAGACAAGAAAAAACTCCCTCCGTAGAGAGAGTTTTGAAATCTCAATTCTTAACAAGTGGTGCAGGCGAAGCCTGAGACATCTTGTTCATAACGAGTATCGTTCGCAAAGTGTGCGATATCTCGTTTAAAGTATTTTATTCTGTGCTTTATGCCGTTAAAAACAGGATTAAGCCATCTTATTAATTGCGTTGTAAAGCTGAGCAGTCTTACGGGAAGCGTTGTTTGCCTTGTATACACCCTTGCTGCGAGCCATAGCAATCTTCTTCTGTGCCTTTACAAGCATTGTATTCGCTGTTTCCTTGTCTCCGTTTTCACAAGCTACGAAAACCTTCTTCATATAGGTTTTAACCTCGGAACGGATAGCCTTGTTTCTCTCGTTTCTCTGTGCTGCAACCTGGATTCTCTTCTTTGCAGATTTGATATTTGCCATTTTTACACCTTTCTTTCCATAAAATCTTCCAGCCGCGGAAATCCGACTTTATGAAACCCTTATTTTATATGCGTTGAGTTATCATCAAAAGCTTGCTTTCAAATACCTGGACACGGACAGTTTGAAAACATACACGGAGATAATAACGGAAATGCCTGCTTCTGTCAAGAAGTTAAGGCTTTTTACAGGTAGAAAGAAAAAACGAAAATAATTAAATGTCATAAAAACTTGTTCAAAATTAATAATTATGTTACGCTAATCTAAACGACATATCAAATTAGTT
The DNA here is from genome assembly GCF_000214455.1 of Oribacterium sp. oral taxon 108 str. F0425. NCBI lineage: Bacteria > Bacillati > Bacillota > Clostridia > Lachnospirales > Lachnospiraceae > Oribacterium > Oribacterium sp. oral taxon 108. Next base: position 831,845 of record NZ_AFIH01000001.1, read on the forward strand.
ATGCAGTATAGGTGAGGAGAGAGATGAGAAAAAGCATAAAAACAGCATTGGCATTCCTTCTGGCAGTATCTTACATCTGTTCTACCGTGGCTTCTGCAACGACTTTGGCAGGAGAGACGATATTGTCTGAAGGGATAGATTATGCCGCACAAGGGAGCGAATCCAAATGGGAAGCAGAGCCCGCACAGGAGAGCGAATCCATGCGAGAGACTGAGTCTACACAAGGGACTGAGTCTGCACAAGAGACTGAGTCTACACAAGAGACTGAGTCTACACAAGAGACTGAGACTACAGAAGAAGCATTTTATGCAGAAAAAGAACTTTCCGGTGTGCTTGTTACGGTACAGGCTGATTCCGGGGTATTTCCAAAGGGCGCGACTTTACGAGTAAGGAAGCTCTCTAAAGTTGAGGAACAGAAAGTGGACTCCACTGTAAAAGAGAAGCTTCAGGAGAATCAGGAAAATCTTCTTCAGAGCATGATTTTTGATATCTCGGTGCTCAATCAGGAAGGAGAAGAAGTGCAGCCGGATACTGCGAAAGGGGAAGCGACGGTTCAATTTTCCAATATTCCCTTTTTACAGGAGGATGCGGAAAAGCAGATTTCCGTGTTTCATCTGGACAGCGTGGATGCAGCGGCAGAGAAGCTCGCGGCAGAAAAGATAGAGGAGAAGGAAAGTGCAGTAGAGGTATCGGCAGAGCATTTTTCCTTATTTGCCGTTTCTTTGGTTAGGAAAGGAAATTCTTTTTCGGATACGATAGCGGTGGAGTTGGGAGACACAATCAGTCTTTATAAACTGCTTCCGTATGATGTTTTGCGTTGTGAAGCGATGAAAGAGACGGATCCCGCCGTGATTCGCCTAAAGCATGACGAGGATGGGGAGATCGCCATTGAGGCCTTGCACGAAGGAACAGCCAGATTGCTTTTAACCGTAAAAGATGACTTCATTCAGGAAAAACAAGAATACCGAATTATCGTACAGAAAGCTTCTCTTAGTGGAAGAGCAGGGAAGGAGATGGAGTATAGTTTAAGCGGCTCCGGAAATGATATGACTCTGACACTACGTGGAAGAGGGGAAACGGATGCATTTGAACTGGCTCCGTGGGAACCCTATAGAGATAAGATTCGGAGAGTCATTATAGAAGAAGGAATAGAGAAGCTGCATGTCGAGGTGGAAGCCTTTGGCAGCATGGAACATCTGGAGACGGTGAGTCTTCCTTCTACCCTTAAGGAAATACCGGACCATGCCTTTTATCATTCGGAAAACTTATCTGACGTCACGATTCCTGCCTCTGTGAAGAGGATCGGAAGGCAGGCATTTTACAAGTCTAAGGGAAATGGGAAGAAAAATACGATTATCAATCATTCTTCGGTATTGATGAGCGAGAAAGGTAGCGAGCAGTATAATCCCGCGTTTACTTCCGTGCAGCAAACTGCCGGGGAAGAAGAACAGGAAGTAAAAAAGTGGAACATTTCCTTGAAAAATGTACATTTTTATACACTTCCGGAAATCAATAAATGTTTCTTTGAGTTGGAGACGGAAGGGAATGAATATGCAAACTTTTATCTGTATACAACAGAAGATCCAAGCGAAGCGGTTACGGTAAAGAACTTTACAGATGACAGTGGAAGTTTCAAGAGAGACCTGATGCTGACCTTTTTTCCAAGAGGAAACGGATGGCGGGTTCCCGGAACAAATAAGACATTTACTTCTTATCTATTAGATTTTAGGGATACAGGACTATTTTCCTTTTTACCCGGGCACACCTACTATTGTACATTTTTAATAAGTCCGGGAGGCATCACCAAACCATATAGTGAGACGCAATTGTTGCAAAAAGTGGTTACCGTGTCGGATGAGGCGCGTTTACCCCGTAACGACGGGAATTTTAGCTGGCAATTAACAGGAGAAAAGAGCCCCTATACGCTTACCATAGAAGGTAGCGGACGGATGCAGGGGCTTACTGCAAACGGGGAACTTCGCTCATGGACTAAACTCTTACATGTTCTCGGAAGGGAAGCGCATCTGGAATTAAAAGGGAATATTACAGCACTGGATTCCCATGCCTTAGATGGCATCACTTACATTAAGAAAGGTTTAGTGTTGCCGGATTCTATCGTAGAAATAGGGGATTCTGTTTTTTCTAAGAAATCGATAGAGGGCAATCTTGTCTTCCCGAAAAATTTAAAGAAAATAGGGAATTCCGCTTTTCGTCATCTTTCTTACAAGGGAAATCTATCTTTACCGGAAGGGTTGGAAAGTATCGGGGAAAGCGCTTTCCGTGACTTAAAAGAAAGCAATGCCATCACGATTCCCGCCTCCGTTACGCATATCGGGATAGGCGCTTTCTATAAAGATAAGATGAGTTTTAAGGGAAAGAACAGCATAGCAAATCACTCTTCCGTGAAACTCGGTACACGATATGTTAACCCGCTTTTTACGGAGTACACGCCGGATGATTCAGGAGAAGCACCGATTCCTTCTTATTCCGGAAATGGCGGAGGCAGTTCCGGTAGAGGCGGTAGTTCCGGTGGAGGAAGCAGTTCAGGCGGTAACAGCGGGACACCGATGGTTTTAGGTGCAGACCGCAATCTGCCGTCCATCGTGAACTGGCAAAGAGACGCAAAGGGCTGGTGGATTCTGAACCCGGATGGAACGTATCCCAAGGCACAGTGGCTTCTTTTGAATAATCGGTGGTACTATTTTAATCAGGAAGGCTATATGTTCACCGGTTGGCTTTTCTATAACAATGCCTGGTATTATTTTGAAGAAAAGGAAGGCAGCGAGCAGGGAAAAATGAGCGTTGGTTGGAAAGAGCTTCATGGCTTCTGGTATTACTTTAGTGAAGAAGCCGGAACGGAAAGTGGTAAGATGCGTACCGGCTGGCAGGAAGTGAAGGGTAAGTGGTACTACTTGAATCCGAAGTCCGGTGCGGAGAACGGAAAGATGCTTTTCAATACTAAGGTTCAGGGCTATACTCTTGGCGCAGATGGTGCTTGGCAGAAAATATAGAAAAGTTTCTTTTCTTATGGTATAGTTCCGAAAGATTGTTTGCTTGGAAATACCTGTAGGCAGGACTGCTCTTGAATACAGTTTGTTCCATTTTAAGGAGTAGGATATAGGAGCTACGATGGAGAAGATACAGCAGGACAGAATTCGGAACTTTTGCATAATTGCGCATATTGATCACGGGAAGTCCACTTTGGCAGACCGTATTATTGAGAAGACCGGGACACTGACGGAACGGGAGATGCAGGCGCAGGTTCTGGACAATATGGATATCGAACGGGAACGCGGAATCACGATTAAGTCGCAGACTGTCCGCATCGTCTATAAGGCGAAGGACGGGAAGGAGTACATCTTTAATCTGATTGATACACCGGGGCACGTAGACTTTAACTATGAGGTGAGTCGTGCCCTTGCGGCCTGTGACGGAGCCATTCTTGTAGTGGATGCAACGCAGGGGATTCAGGCGCAGACGTTGGCCAATACCTATCTTGCACTGGATCATGACCTCGAAATCATTCCCGTTATTAATAAGGTGGATCTCCCTTCGGCAGACCCGGAACTGGTTGCCCATGAAATTGAGGATGTAATCGGTCTTGAGGCCATGGATGCACCGCAGATTTCCGCAAAAACCGGTTTGAATGTGGAAGAAGTACTGGAAGCGGTGGTGCATCGTCTTCCGGCACCGAAGGGGAGTCCGGAGAATCCCCTTCAGGCATTGGTATTTGACTCCCTCTATGACAGCTACCGCGGAGTTATCATTTTCATGCGCATAAAGGAAGGTCGTGTAAAGAAAGGTGATGCCATCCGCTTTATGGCAACCGGCGCGGAATTCACGGTAACGGAAGTGGGAACCTTTGCCCCCGGGCAGTTTATTCCGGCAGAGGAGCTTTCTAGCGGAATGGTAGGATATCTCACGGCATCCATTAAGAACATTCGGGATGCCAGAGTGGGAGACACGGTGACGTCCGTTATGCACCCTGCAAAGGAAGCCCTTCCCGGCTATAAGAAGGTGCTTTCGATGGTTTACTGCGGAATTTATCCCTCCGACAGTCAGAAATATCCGGATTTACGGGACGCCTTGGAAAAGTTGCAGTTAAATGATGCGGCACTCCAATATGAGCCGGAGACTTCCGCGGCACTCGGCTTCGGCTTCCGCTGCGGTTTTCTTGGACTGCTTCATCTTGACGTGGTGCAGGAAAGACTGGAAAGAGAGTATGACCTGGACCTGGTCACGACGGCGCCCTCCGTTATTTACCATGTCTATAAAACGGACGGCTCGATGATAGAGCTGACGAATCCGTCCAATCTTCCGGATCCGGCGGAGATTCTTCGCATGGAAGAGCCGATTGTAGAAGCGGAAGTAATGGTAACCTCCGAGTTTGTGGGCGCGATTATGACCCTTTGTCAGGAAAGACGTGGGGTGTATAAGAGCACGGAATATATTGATAAGACAAGGGCACTTCTGAAATATGATTTACCCTTAAATGAAATCATCTATGACTTCTTTGACGCCTTAAAGTCCAGGAGTAAAGGATATGCAAGCTTTGACTATACGCTGAAAGGCTATCAGGAAGGAAAAATGGTAAAGCTGGACATTCTGGTGAACAAGCAGCAGATTGATGCACTGTCCTTTATCGTTCATGCGGATTCGGCTTACGAGCGCGGAAAGAAGATGTGTGAAAAGCTGAAAAATGAGATTCCGAGGCAGCTCTTTGAGATTCCGATTCAGGCAGCCATCGGCGGTCATATTGTGGCGAGAGAAACAATTAAAGCGCTTCGGAAGGATGTACTTGCGAAGTGCTACGGCGGAGACGTATCCCGTAAAAAGAAGCTTCTTGAAAAACAGAAAGAAGGAAAGAAGCGGATGCGCCAGTTCGGAAACGTAGAGATTCCGCAGAGTGCCTTCATGTCTGTATTGAAGCTCGATGAAGACTAAAAAAGAGAGTGTAGAATAAAAAGAAATAGACAAGTTATAACATCTTTACGGGCATTGAATTCGGGGGAATCTGAGCCCGCCGGCACTTGCTGAGAGTTAGTGATAACGCTGCTCGAAGCTTAGTGCTGCTGCGAGGCGAGGTTAGCGAGAGCGTCCCCCGAATCCAATGCCCGTAAAATGTGTGCTTAGTCCTATCTTTATTCTACAATCTCTCTTTCTATCCTCTTTTTCTTATTCTACTTGTACTTGTAGAAGCCCTCTCCGGCACTGATTCCGGTCTTTCCCTGATCGATTTTTTCTTTCAGTGTTGCCGCAATCTTTCCCTGTACGCTGTTCGGATCCTTTGCAGCAGGGTTTAAGATGACGATGTTGTAAGCGGTCGTTAAGCCTACGATATCCAGAATCTGGAAGGGACCGTAGGGAGAGCCTGTTCCGAGCTTCCAGGTTTTATCGATGGTCTCAAAGTCCGCAACACCGAGTGCCAGTAAAGATTCGGCAGCAGTCAGGAAGGGAACCAGCATGGAATTTAAGATATAGCCGGGCTGCTCTTTTAAAACCTTGAGCGGAACCATGTTGATCTCATCTGCAAAGGAAACGACTGCGTCATAATATTTCTGTTCCGTACCGGCGTGTCCCATGACCTCCGCTGTGTTACTCTTATAAATATTGTTCGCAAAGTGGAGTGCCAGGAATTTCTCCGGGCGTCCTGTATATTTTGCAAAGGTACTTGGGAGGAGAGTAGAGGAGTTCGTAACGAGTACGGTCTTCTCGGGAAGATGTTTTGCCAGTTCCGTATAGAAGCTCTCCTTCTCTTCTATATTCTCGGCAATGGCTTCAATCACAAGGTCAGTATCCTTTGCCGCTTCTTCATAAGAAGTAGTTAAGATAATATTCTTGTAGGCCTCTTCCACTTTCTTTTTGCAATCTTCGATTTCCGCTTCGGAAAGGGGATATTTCTTTGATAATCCGCGAGCATAAGCTGCCGGATTTCCGCTTTTCATTTCATCCAAGATACTAAGGTAAACGACCCTCAATCTGTCAAGTTTTGGCTTACAACGTTCAATGGAAGCCTCCGTTCTTAACCAGATTTTTACCTGAAAACCGCAGTAAGCCGTCTGAAAGGCAATTTGACTGCCCAAAACGCCGCCACCGGCAACCGTTACATTTTTAAACATAATTTCCTCCTTTTTTGAACGAGAAGTATTCATTTTTCTCCGTTTCTCGTTAAGAATAAAGACGGCAGGAAAGAAAAACTTCTCGCAATTACAATTCTAATTTTTTCTAGCTGCTATAAGCTAAATGCATAGTGTAGAAATCGATAACATTTATCGATATTTTTAGTATACTCCTTTTTTTGAGGAATACAAGTAAAATAAATTTTGCACAATCTTTTTGCAAAAAAGAGAGAAAAAGGATAAAAAAGCAGTGAAATTACTGAGGTAGAGAGAAAGGCGGGAATTTAGTTGAAAGGGAAGAGTAGAATTCTTGAGAGAAGACGGGTATACTGTTGAAATCAGTTTTAAGGTTTAATTCTTGTGTAGGGGATTTTAAGCAGGAGGAAATAAAATGGCGGAGAAATTAGATTATTCAAATTTGGGGTTTGCCTATCATACGCCGGAAAAGCGCTATGTTTCGAACTATAAAGGTGGTTCCTGGGATGAGGGCGGATTGAGTAGCGACAGCAATGTTGTCCTCAATGAGTCGGCAGGCATTTTACAATATTGCCAACAGGTTTTTGAAGGGCTTAAGGCTTATCGTTGGAAAGATGGATCTGTCGTTTGCTTCCGTCCGGATTTGAATGCGGAGAGAATGTTTCATTCGGCGGCCTTTTTGGAAATGCCGAGCTTCCCTGTAGAACGCTTCCTTTCCGCATTGGATGAGGTGGTGAGAGCCAATGTCGATTCGGTTCCTCCATATGGAACGGGAGGGAGTCTTTATATCCGTCCTTACCTTTTTGCATCCGGAATTGTAATCGGTGTACAGCCTGCAGAGGAGTATCAGTTTCGTATCTTTACAACCCCGGTAGGACCGTATTTTAAGGGAGGTGCAACGCCGATAGCGCTGATGGTATCCGACTTTGACCGTGCTGCACCGCATGGAACGGGAGCAGTGAAAGCCGGTTTAAACTATGCGATGAGTCTTCATTCTCACGAAATTGCAAAGAAAAAAGGTTTCGCAGAAAATATTTATCTCGATGCGGCCAAGCGAGAGTTTGTGGAAGAAACCGGTGGAGCCAATATCCTTTTTGTAGATAAGGAAGGAAAACTTGTGATTCCGAAGTCGGATTCCATCCTTCCTTCTATTACAAGACGCTCCTTAATCTATGTAGCGGAGCATATCCTGCATATTCCGGTAGAAGAAAGACAGGTTCGTTTCTCGGAAGTTCCGAACTTTGTGGAGTGCGGTCTCTGTGGAACAGCGGCTGTCATTTCTCCGGTAGGAAAAATCCGGGATCATGAAAGAGAGATTCTTTTCCCGAGCGGTATGGAAAAGCCGGGAGAAGTTACGGCGAAGCTATATGAAACACTTTCCGGAATTCAGAACGGAGAGGTTCCGGCTCCGGAGGGGTGGATTAGAAAGATTTTGTAGAGAAAAACGAGAAGTGACGGAATATGGAAAAGGCGATAAAAGGAACACTTCCTTCTATCGCCTTTTCTGTTCTTAACGGGTACCGCTCGTATAACGTACGGTATCTCATTCATGACGGGTATCGCTCGCAAAGCGTGCGGTATCTCGTTTGATGCATAGCCTTCTACAAAAAACGCGCAAGCAATTGATTGGATAAATCCAGTCCTTCTTCAGTAAAGTAGTAACGCGAATTCTGATGGATGAGATAGCCTTCTTTTACAAGCTGTGAAAGAACCTCCCCGTAAAGCTGATGCATATCCACGGAAAATCTTGCAACGAAATCCATTTCCGTAATACCTTCTGTGCGGCGGAGTCCTAAAAAGAAGAACTCTTCCATCTGCTCTTTTTTGCTCAAAGCATGCCTGTCTGTCGTGAGTTCTTTTTCGATTTGATTCTGTTTTTCTGGGGAAGATGCGGTTTCTTTGCACATTCCCGTGCTTGTATTGGCAGTCTGTGTGATATTAAGCCTTCTATCCTCTTCCATGGGGAAGGGAATATCCATATATTTTCTTACATTATTGCAATTCTGCCATCGGGATTTTTGAAAATAGGAAGAAGCACCGATACCGAAGCCCAGGTAAGGGACATCCGACCAGTAATTGAAGTTGTGAAGGGAAAAATAGTCCGGTTTAGCAAAATTGCTGATTTCATATCGTTCCATCCCCATTTTGGCAGTCCATTCCAGCGTCAGCTTATCCATATTGACAAGCTCGTCTTCACTTGGGAGAGGAAGCTTTCCTTCCTTTTGCAAGTGATAAAATCTTGTTCCCGGTTCTACAATTAAATTATAGACGGAGAGGTGTTCCGGACGAAGCATATGGATGTTTTTCAAAGTTCTTGTGTAGGATTCAACAGTCTGCAGGGGAATTCCGTTTATCAGGTCTATACTGATGTTGTCAAAGCCCGAAAGGCGTGCATCCTGGTATGCTCTTAGGAAGTCATTGTAGCGGTGCGTTCTCCCTAAAAATTCCAGTTCCTCATCATTCGTGCTTTGCAGACCGAAGGAGATGCGGTTGATGCCGGCTCTTTTGTAGGAAAGGAGTGCCAACTTCATTGTAGAGGAGGGATTGCATTCTATCGTGATTTCCGGATTTTCAGTCAAAGGATAATGCTTCCGAACCATTTCCATCGTTTTCTCAATTTCGGAAAAAGGAACAATGCTCGGCGTACCTCCACCGAAAAAAATGGAAACAATTTCATACTGTGAATGGAGCAAATATTCCGTATCATCGCTGCAATCCGCTCCGGGTTTTCCGGCACGAAAAAGGAGTTCTCTTCGGAGCTGTTCCATATAGGAACGCATTTTCTCTTCCGTGGAAGGAAAGGAGAGAAAGTCGCAGTATCCGCATTTTCTTGCGCAAAAGGGAATGTGTATATATAATGCAAGTGGCTTTTTCCCTCGTTTTTCAAGGGAATCCGTTAATCTTTTGAATTTGTCCATGGGAAAATCCTCTTCGTTTTTTCCCACTTTACCATAGAGTATTTTTTTCGGCAAGGAGAGCAAAATGGATGTAAAAAGGGAAGAAAGGGAAGCCTTTGCCAAGGCGCAAAAGACCCTTTTGGAAGAATTGAAAAGTGGTGAATTTCATCCTCTTTATCTTCTCTATGGGGAAGAAAGATATTTGCTGTCCTATTATAAGAAGCTTTTTTTGAAGGCCTTTTCTGAAAATGAAGGCATTAATATTACCCAAATCGAAGAGAATTTGGAAACAAAGAATCTGATTGATACAGCAGAGACGCTTCCTTTTTTTGCGCCGTATCGTCTAATGCTGTTTGACGGGAAGATAGGAGGAAAGAAAAAACTTTCCGATGATTTTGTGCAATATTTAAAAACCAGTCCCCAGACTACGGTAATGCTCTTTTTGGAAGAAAAAGTGGACAAGCGGAGTTCCTTTTATAAGACCGTGAAAGACAGGGGACTTATTCTTCCCTGTACAGTGCAGGATGCCGATTTTTTGGAGCGCTTTGCTTTTCAATTTTTTAAAAAAGAAAAAAAGCAGATTACCAGACCCCTTCTGCAGAAACTTCTGGAGCGCACAGGCAATAATATGTATCGGATTGAAGCGGAGTGCCAAAAAGTTATTTCCTTTTTAGGAGAGGAGATAGAGGTCACGGAAGAAAGCATAGAGCTTAGTGTAAAAAAGCTTCCGGAAGATAAAATATTTGACCTGATTGAAGCTTTGGGAAGAGGAAATCGGGAGACGCTTTTCCGTTATTATGGAGATCTTCTGCAACTGGAGGAAAGCCCTACTAAAATTCGAAGTATGATTAAAAACAATGTAACGAAGCTTCTGATTGTAAGGGAAATGCTAACAGAGGGAGGAGCTGAACGGGATATTGCGCAAGCATTGTCTATGGAACCCTGGAGAGTAAGGCGCTTTTGCAGTGAAGCCAGAAGCTATACTCTGGAAGCGCTGGAGGATCTGATGCACGCCTTACTGCGCCTGGAGGAAGAAATCCGGCAGGGGAAAATAGCGGAGCAATTGGCCTTGGAAGTTCTTCTGTGCGGAGAAGAAAAAGACTATTTTTCATAAATAAATGTTCTGAAAAACGGAAAAATTAGTTTATACAGATGTAAGAGAAATGAAAGATACTTTCTTAAAAATTGTGCTAGAATCCAAAAAATAAGGAGGATATCTATGTTGAAAATAGGAAAAGAAAAGTTGAGCTTGTTTTTTGCTCTGGCTTTTATACTCTTCTCTTTCCCCATGACCTCATTGGCGGAGGGACAAAGTGCTCCTCAGGGAAAGGGAGAAATCATTGAATATGATTTGAATCCGGAGTCCGGTGCGGCAAACGAGGCAATTTCGGAAAGTCAAGGATATACGAAAGGAGCTTCCTTGGGGACGTTCCAGCTTGTAGGATACAGTGGAGACGGAATGACCTATTCCGGAGCGCCGACAAAGGCGAACCATACTGTTGCTGCAGATTTGAAGGTTTTACCTTTGGGAACTAAGATTTTTATCGGGGATACCGTTTATACAGTAGAAGATATCGGTTCCGGAGTTAAGGGAAAGATGGTGGATATTTATTTTTCCACTATGGAGGAAGCAAGAGCGCTTACCCGATCCGGAAGAGTGTACAGTGAAGTCTATGTTGCTGTGCCGAAGAGTGAGTAGAATCAATTTTACCGGTGTTTAACCGGATAAGAAAGAGGGTTTTATTTTGTACATTGAAAAAAGAAAAATGCTTGTGTCTGCTGTCCTTTTCTGTTTATTTACCCTGTGTTCCTTAAAAACGGTGAAGGCGGAAAGCGTTATCGGAAGCTACACAACGGAAAGTTTGGGAGATGTTTTGTATTTTTCCACGGAAGGTACCGAGAAAACGGAGGTGGAAAAGCAGGCTGAGAAGGCTGTGCTTGAAAAGGACAGCGGAACGGACGGAAGCGGTGTAGCCGGTACCGCCTTAACTCCGCTCGGAACCTTTAAAATTACCGGCTACTGCCCCTGCTATAGCTGTTCTGAGGGCTATGGAAGAAGAACGGCTTCCGGAAAGTTGGCTAAGGCGGGCAGAACGGTTGCGGTTGATCCCAGGGTGATTCCGCTGGGAACCAGGCTCTTGATTGATGGACAGGAATACATTGCGGAAGATGTTGGAGGAGCGGTAAAAAACAACCATATCGACATCTTTTTTGATAGCCATAAAGTGGCGCATCAGACCTTGCGTTATACGCAGGTTTATCGAATAGGATAAAGCATTTTAAGAAAAACAGCTATTTCAGGATATGTGGAATAGCTGTTTTTTTATACTATAATAAGAAAAAATCCATGAAACAAAGAGGAAGGACAGGGAAATGGCATTCACCAAAGAACAGGAAAAAGCAATATCATCTCAGGCAAGAGCTGTTCTTGTTGTTGCGGGACCGGGCTCGGGAAAGACCACGGTACTGACGGAAAGGCTTGTCTATCTTTTGAAAAATGCCACTGATTCCGGGTCCTGTTTGTTGCTTTCCTTTACAAGGGCTTCCAGTAAGGAAATGGCTTTGCGCTTTCGAAAGAGAGGACTTTCCGGGGTGTCTCCCCATTTTTCAACGATTCATGCTCTTTGCCTGTCACTTTTGAAAGAAGGCAGAGGAGTGGGAAAAGAGAACCTTGTCGACCTCTATGAAAAAATGGACTGGATTAGTCGGTATTTTTTGGAGCAGGGAATCGCGAGGGAAGAGGTGGAGGAACTGCTTCCGAACTACTGCAATCAGATATCCTATTTTAAGTCCATTACAGAAGAAGAAAGACTTGCTTTTCTGCGGGAAGAGAAAAATGAAAACTTTCTTCCATTGTTTCAATATTATGAAATGATGCGAAAAAAGAGAAGTAAGCTGGATTTTGAAGACCTGCTTATAGAGGTTCTGCTGGAACTTCAGAAAAATACCGATTTGGCGGAACTTTGGAAGAGGCGGTATACCCATATTCTGGTTGATGAGTTTCAGGATCTTTCTCTAATCCAATACGCCATTTTAAAGGGGCTTGCCGAGAGGGGCGCATCTTTATTTGTAGTGGGGGATGAAGACCAAAGTATTTATGGATTCAGAGGAGCGAGCCCGGATATTCTCTTTCGTTTCGAAAAAGATTTTCCTTTCTGCGAGAAAATATTTTTACAAGATAATTTTCGCTCTAAAGAAGAGATTGTTGAGCTTTCCTCCAGGCTTATCGGGAAAAATAAGGAACGATTTCGGAAAAACTTGTTTGGAAGACAAGGTAGAGGAGGAAGAGCCAAGTATTATATTGTGGAAAGTACTGCGGAGGAAGGAAGGCTTATTGCAGAGCATGTTGAGACATGCTTAAAGGAAGGATGTCGTCCGGAAGAAATCGCCATTCTGTTCCGGAGTAAGAATCAGATCCCGGCTCTTCTTCCGGAATTTCTGGAGCGAAACATTCCTGTTGTGGTTTATGAAGAGGTCAACAATGTTTTTCAGCATTTTATCGGAAAAGACATTTTAGCCTATCTGCGCCTTGGGATGAATCCGGAGAACGGCTCTGATTTGATTCAGATTCTTTCCAAACCTTACAGGGGACTGAGGAGAGAGAAGATTTTACATGAAAATGCAGGATTAAAGGATTTGCGCGATTCGGTAAAAACTGGCAGAGAGCATAGGGCGGTAGCCGCTTTAGAGATGCAGTTACGGACTCTTTCTAAGCTGTCTCCCAAAGAAGCCGTTCTTTTTATTCGAAAGGAAATCGGCTATGAGAAATATCTGGAGGATTTTGCGAAAAAGAAGAATAGAGATTTTACGGAATGGTGGGACAATCTGGAGGAAATTACGTCCATGAGCGAGAATTATCCGGATTTGGAATCTTTTTTCCGCTTTATAACGGAATTTAATCGGAAAGCGCTGGAGAAGAGGAGGAGTGAAGAGGGGAGTGGAGTCCGCTTTATGACCTACCACAGTGCAAAGGGGCTGGAATTTGATGAGGTATTTTTACCCGATTGTATAGAAGGGGTCATACCGGATGGCAGAGCCAAAAAACAAGGGGAATTGGAGGAGGAACGCCGAAGCTTTTATGTTGCTCTTACCCGGGCCAGAAAAGGAATTCACATCTATGTCACAAAGACGAGGTACAGTAAAAAAACAGTGCCCTCCAGATTTATTCCGGAATTACTGGAGGGGAGCTAGATTAAGGGGAAAAAGGAACCGCTTAGAGAGAATGAAGCAAGGAGCGGAAGGAAGGCTCCGGAAAGCGGAGTTGTTTAATAGGAGAGAAAGAGATGGAAAAACGGAAGATTTTGGTTGTAGATGATGAAGAACGGATGCGAAAGCTGTTACAAGATTTTTTAAAAATGAAAGATTATGAGGTTTTACTTGCCGGAGACGGTGAGGAGGCTATCGATATATTCTTTAAGAAAAAGGATATCGCTCTTGTTATTTTAGATGTGATGATGCCGAAAATGGATGGCTGGGAGGTATTAAAAACCATACGGGAGCACTCCAAGGTTCCGGTGATTATGCTTACTGCCCGTTCGGAGGAGAGTGATGAGCTTAAAGGGTTTGATTACGGTGCGGATGAATACATTTCCAAGCCTTTTTCACCTAAGATTCTGGTGGCGAGAGTGGAAGCGTTACTGCGCCGGACAGGGGGAAACAAGGAAGAGGTTTTGGAAATCGGCGGGATACGCATGGATGCCTCCGCACATAGTGTCAGTGTGGACGGTAAGGAAATCGAACTCAGTTTTAAGGAGTATGAACTTTTACAATATTTTATTGAAAACAAGGGGATAGCTCTTTCCCGTGAGAAAATTTTGAACAATGTATGGAATTATGATTATTTCGGGGATGCCAGAACCATCGATACCCATGTAAAAAAGCTTAGGGCTAAGCTTATGGATAAAGGAGATTACATCAAGACCGTATGGGGAATGGGTTATAAATTCGAGGTAGACTAAAAATGAAAAAACACTACTTGAGGGGAAGGTTTGCCCTGCTTTTTGCAGGGGTTTTCTTTGTCTTAATTGTAATCATGCTGGTAGGAGACAACTTCTTTTTAGAGCGTTTTTATGAAAAAAGAAAAGAGAAAGTGCTTCAAAACGCTTATCAGGAGATTGATCGGTATTTGCAACTAAGCGGCGGATTTTCAGCCGCATTTCCGGAAGAGGAAGGAACGAACGGGGAAGCACAGACCTCTGCCATGCGCTATGTTTCCCGTCTGACGGAGACGGAAAATATTTCCGTAATTATCATGGACAACAACAGTTCACGTTCGTACACATCTTCCGCAAATCCGACCATGCTTCTGCAAAGACTTTCCTCCTATATTCTGGGAAAAGACGGAGAAAAAAGAAAATCTCTCTACAAAGGAGACAATTATACCATCATCAAAACACGAGGAAGAGGAGAAGAAGGCGGGTATATGGAGTCCTGGGGGTATTTTTCGGATAACAGCAGCTCCTTCATCATGTCTATGCCTCTTTCCAGTTTGAGTGAGGCAGTCTCCGTATTTAACAGCTTCCTGCTTTTTCTCGGCGGGATGACCATGGCCTTGGGCGTGATTATTGTCTATATCGCAAGCTATGAAGTGACAAAGCCGATACAGGAGCTTGCACAATTGTCCTTAAAAATGAGTCGTTTGGATTTTTCCGCCCGCTTCCAAGGGGATAACACCGACGAGATTAATACCTTGGGAAATTCCATGAACATCCTTTCGGAAAGACTGGAAGAGACCATTTGTGATTTGAAGAAGGCCAACAATGAGCTCCAGAGTGATATTGAAAATAAAACCCTGATTGATAAAAGAAGGCAGGAGTTTGTTGCCAATGTTTCGCATGAGTTAAAGACACCGATTGCACTTATTATGGGGTATGCCGAGGGTCTTTCCGAGGGGCTTTGCGAGGATAGTGAAAGCCGGACCTATTACAGTAACGTCATTCTCGATGAGGCTAAACGGATGAATCATATGGTGAAGGATTTGATGAATCTTTCCGCCATCGAGCAGGGAAAGGATCTTCCGGATTTCACGTTACTGGATTTCCCGAAGCTTTTACAGGGAGTCATTGCGAATATGGATATTCTCTTAAAACAAGAGGGAATACAGCTGGAGGTGGACATTCCGAAGGAGCTCTATTTATACGGAGATGAGTTTAAGATTGAAGAGGTCTTAATGAATTACCTGCAAAATGCGATTCACCATGTGACAGAGCCAAAGCAAATCGGCATTTATACCGAGTATCGCGGAAAAAATCTGGTAGAGGTGCATGTTCGCAATACGGGGAATCCTATCCCGAAAGAAGATCTGCCTCATATTTTTGAAAAGTTTTATAAGGTGGATAAGGCGCATACCAGAGCTTATGGCGGATCCGGTCTCGGTTTAAGCATCGTAAAGGCAATTATGGACAGCCATCACCAGGAATGCGGTGTGAAAAATACCCTCACGGGAGTGGACTTCTGGTTTACCCTCGAGAGGCGGGAAAAATTATTTTAATGAAAAAAATGTAAATATATGATAGAATGAGCAAAGTGCTTTTGGATTTGAAAGGAGCGTATAAGATGAATGAATGGAATGAAATGAATAATAGAGAAGAGAACGGAGGCGGTCTTTCCGCTTATACCCAAGGGACACTTTCTCCTGCTCTGTACAATGTCTCCATCGGCGTACACCTTTTGGTGGGGCTGGTTATTACCTATTTTCTGGCGCTGAGAATGCCCTATGTTTTGCCGCAGATTTATTCTGTGCATCCGCTTATTTTTTCCATCGGATTTTTAGTGGTAGGCGTTGTCGGAGGAATGATTGCGGCTAAAGGAAATTATGTTCTATCCCTTATCGGATACGGTCTGAATATTCTGGCTTTCGGTACCTTGTTGTCCTTTGTGGGACTCATCTATCCGGCGCAGTATATTGTTTTGGCTGCAGTTTTAACTACCGTGGTGGTTATAACGATGACCGTTGCGGGCATGCTCTTCCCGAATGCTTTTCTCTCCATGGGAAAGACGCTTTTTATTGCCTTGATCGGCCTGGTGGTTGCTGAATTTGTTACCATGCTCTTGGGAATTTTTTACCCGAATATCTTTGCGATAATCGGCATTTTTATTTTCTCCCTCTATCTCGGATATGACTGGGCAAGAGGGCAGCAGTATCCGAGCACGGCAAGTTATGCCTGCTTTACGGCCTTACAGCTTTACATGGACATTATCAATATTTTCATCAGAATCTTAAGACTCATGGCAAGCAGAAGAAGATGATTTTATAAGGTCCGGCCGGGGATTGATTGCGAATGAAAAAAAGGAGGCTTCGACAGCTCCTTATCATTTTTCTATAAGAGGGGATGCGGAGAAGAGTTTTTTTCCCGTCCCCTTTTATGAGGGAAAGAAATGGAAGACTTAAGAATTGCATTACGAAACTTGATGCAGGAAATGCTTTTGAAGAAGAATCTGTCTTCAGACGAAGAGTTTCAGCATTGGTGGATTGACGAGGGAAACGAAAGACGGTATTTTGCACTGCAGGGACGCTTGGAAGAGTTGGAGGAAGAAGAGCGAAGACGAAGCTTGCTTTCCTTTTCTTATCTGACAGACGCATTGGAAGACCTGAATGAGTCTTCCGAGGAGGAAGGAAAGAAAGCATGATTTGTAAGCATTGCGGGCGAGAAATTGAAGATAATTTGGAGAGATGTCCTTACTGTAAGACACCGCTCATTCGTATAAAGGTGAAAAGAATCTGCGCCTATTGCAAGACGGAAATAAAAAAAGGAGATACCGTTTGTCCGGGTTGCGGGAAAAATGTACCGGAAAAAGTTAGAGAACTTCTGGAAAAGGATGAGCTGAACGGAAGTGTTCAGGAGGATTTGGAGGAGAAAAAGCCCTGGAAAGAAAAGATGGACGTTCTATCTTTTACGAAAAACGAAGAAAAAGATTGGGATAAGTATATTTTGGATTTTAGACTTCTGATTTTAAGTATTATGCCGCCGATTATTGCTATTTTCTTTAAAGTCCTTGTTGCGAAAAGCAGTTTTCTTCCTTGGTATTTTACGGTATTGCTCGTCTATTTTGTGATTGCCATGATTGTGTCGTACTTTTTGGATGGAGAAATTCATCGTCTTTGGAGCATAGATAAGAACAGAAAGCTTGGTGAGGCGGAACACCTCGCCTTCTATATCTGTCCCCCCTATACCCTTTACTTCATTTTAAAAAGGAGGAAGGAAAAAAATAATCCGCTACTCTTTTTCTTGGCAATGCATCTGGTTTTGTTTGTAACTTGTTTTTTATTTAAAAAGGGTTTTGGATTTAGTAAGAAAGAAGAATATGGAGAATTGTTCTGCAAACTTAAATCATGCAATAAAATGGTCGGAACTGTGTTTTCCGGAGGAGATTTCTCTGGAAAAAATAGTCAGGAGCGGGCAATGTTTTCGCCCCAGGGAAATATTTCCTTCCTGCTTTCGCTTTATTACCAAGGATTCTATTCTGTATCTTAAGCAAGTTTCTGCAAAGGAGCTTGCTTTTTATATCAATATCACGGAAGAAGGGGATGGAGAAGCTCGGGAAATTACGGAAAAACAATGGAAGAAGATTTGGCTTCCCTATTTCGACGGAAAGAGAAAGTACGGGAAGATAGAAAGAAAGAGTCGGGAGGATGATTTTCTGCAGAAATGCATTGCTTACGGAAAGGGCTTAAGAGTGTTGAGGCAGGATCCGTTTGAAACCCTGCTTACTTTTATTTTAACGCAAAGAAAGTCCATTCCGGCAATTCGTTCCTCGGTGGAAAAGCTTTGCGAGCGGTTTGGAGAAAAACAATATAGTAAAGTGGAGGAAAAAGAGGTATATTTGTTTCCCCGTGCAGAGGCTTTACAAAATGCCGATTTTTCCGAATGTTCCTTGGGGTATAGAGCCCCCTTCGTAAGGGACGCGGTAGAACGGGTACTCGAGAAGCGACTGGATCTCCGCGCCTTGGACAAAGTGCCTACCGAAGAGCTTCTGTTTAAACTTATGGAAGTGCATGGAGTGGGCATTAAGGTGGCTGCCTGTGTGGCCCTGTTTGCCTATTCCAGGATGGATATTATCCCGGAGGATGTTTGGATGAAGCGAATTTGGGATAAGGCTTATTGCGGCGAAAACCCCTATCTAAACGATCCCGACGGAGGGATTATCCAACAGTATCTTTTTCATTACGCAATTCATCATAAGGAGGAATGGTAGTGTTACATTCATTTTTTGCTTTACTGTCCAGAATGAAATATATTCATCGTTGGGCGTTGATGCGAAATGCCAGAGAGGAAAATCTGTCCGAGCATTGTCTGGAGGTGGGAATTCTTACTCATGCACTGTGTTTGATTGGCAACAAAAAATTAAATAAAAAACTTTCGGTGGATAGGGCGGTTCTTCGGGCGCTTTATCATGATGCTGCGGAAATTCTTACCGGAGATATGCCTACCCCTGTAAAATACCGGAGGGAGGAGTTGAAAACAGCTTATAAAAAAGTGGAGAAGGAAGCAGAGGAACGCCTGCTTTCCACACTCCCCGACTACTTGGAGGAAGAGTACAAAAAGGTATTTTTTCCGGAAGAAGAGGAGAATACGGCTTATGAAAACAAACTGATTAAGGCTGCAGATAAGTTGTCGGCTTTAATTAAGTGTGAAGAAGAGCTTCGTAGCGGAAATCAGGAGTTTGCCACAGCGGCGGCTTCTACCAGAAGAAAAATAGAGGAAATGGCGGAAGAACTTACGGAATTGAAGATTTTTATGGAGGACTTTCTGCCGGCATATGGAAAGACTTTAGATGAACTCACGGAGTAGAAGATGGCTTTTTTAGTGGAAGAAAAAGAACTGCAGGGAAGAAAGGGATTTGTAATTACAGGCTATGAGGGCAATGCTCGCGTTCTCCACATTCCGGAGTACTTGGAAAACGCGTCCGGAGAGAAGCTTCCGGTAGTGGAAATTGCGGCTCATGCCTTTGACGGAAGAGGAGATTTGGAAAGGGTGGAACTTCCGAAATCCATTCGCACACTCAGGGCTTTTTCCTTTTTTAACTGTAAGAATCTCAGAGAATTCCTTCTTTGGGACAGTGTGGAGGACTATTATGACGGTTCTCTTCGTCAGTGTCTTTGTTTATCGCATATCTTTGTTTATTTTGAAAAAGATGGCAATTTCCAAATCGTTCGCGATATCCTGGGAGACAGTGACAGACGCTTGCAGTTTCACTTGTATCTAAAGGGCGAGGAAGAGCTTTCCCTGCTTTTTCCCGGTTATGTTGATCGGGTACGAGAAGATACCATGGCCAGGCAAATTCATGACACGATTGACGGTTGCGGCTACAGCTATCGCCAGACAGTGGGGAGAGCCCGCATTGATCTTAGACTTTATGACAAGCTTTTTGAAAGGGTGATTCATGATGCGAAAGGAGCCGCTGTCTATATTGCGCTGGGAAGACTGCGCTATCCGTTGGAACTTTTGGACAAGGCAAAGGAAGACTATCTTCGCTTTTTGCGGGAAGAAGACAGCTTTGCTTTAAGACAGCTTTTGTTGGATTGCGAGACGGAGTGGGTGGAATTTTATATGAGCCTGCGGCTTTTTTCCGAAGCGGGAGTAAAGACTGCGCTGGAGCTTCTGGCTCAATATGGGAATGCGGAACTCACGGCAAGATTTTTGGATTACCAGGATCGGTATTTAAAAAAAGAGAAAAAAAGGGCGTTCTTCGACCCGGACAGTTTATAAAACGGAAAAAAGATGGAAGAGAGAAAACAAACAGCGCAAGGGGCACTGAATAACCTTGGGCTCAGGATTTTAAATCAGGCAAAAATAGAACTTAGCTTATCCATGCGTTATCTTAGTCGGGCTTTGGATAAGCTTTCTTTTCAAATGGATTTTAATACAAGACGGATGGGAACAGAGGGAGAAAAACTTCATTTTCATCCTGAGTTTGTATTTCAACTTTATGTGGAAAGCCCGCAAAAACTGTATCGTCTTTACATGCATAGTCTCTTGCATTGTCTTTTTCGGCATATGTTTAAGACGGAAGGAAGGGAGGAAACACTATGGAATTTGGCGACGGATATTCATGTGGAATATGTTTTGGATTCTATAGATGTTCCGTTACTTTTACGTCCCGCTTATCCCTTTCGCGAAGACTATTTCCTGAAATTGGAAAAAGAGATCAAAAGTCTTTCTGCGGAGCGAATTTATGCCTACTTATCGACACAGAATTTAAGCTATGCTGAGCGAGAACGTTTAGAACAGGAGTTTGTAAAGGATGACCACCGCTTCTGGGAAAAGCTTGGAGAGGAAAAGCAGTCTTTCAGTGCTGATGGAGTGGAGGATTCCGAAGAAAAAGAGGACGAAGAGAGGAAGGAGTCCTCTGAAGGGATGGAAGGAAGCGATAAGAACAATCCCCCTGAAGGGGTGGATGGAAGCGAGAGAAACGAGTCCCCTGAAGGAATGAAAGCAAACGAGAAAAATGAGGTCCCCGATGAACCGGAGGGAAGCGGGGAAAGGGAGGATTCCGGAGAGGAAAAAGGAGAACAAGGGGCCGGAGATTCCGCTATTTCGGAAGATGCAGAGCAAATGAAGAAAGCGAGTCCGAAGCGGGAGGATGCGGATTCGGAAGAACGGGAGGAAAATCGAAAAAGACTGGATAAAGACTGGGAGGATATCGGAAAGCGTACGGAAGAGGAAATGAAGGACGAGAAAGAAGTGGATAAGAGTGAAAAACTTTCCTGGTTCCTGCATTTGGAGCATAAGCGCTATACACCATTTCAAGATTTCCTCAGAAAGTTCTCCGTGGATCGGGAGGAGTTGAAGACCGACCCGGAATCCTTCGACTACGGCTATTATTATTTTGGACTTTCTCAGTATGGAAATATGCCGCTTATTGAGGAAAATGAGTATCGCGAGAGGCGGAAGATTCCGGAACTTGTTATTGCTATAGATACTTCCTATTCTACCAAGGGAGAAATGGTCAAGCGCTTTTTAGAGGAGACTCTTGCTATTTTGCAGGATAAAGAAGCCTTTTTCAGCAAGTGCCAGGTACACATCGTTGAATGTGATGATCGAATTCGAAAGGATATTTTGGTGGAAAACGCGGAGGAAATGGAGCACTATCGTGAAAGATTTGAGGTGAGCGGCGGCTATGGCACGGACTTTCGACCGGTCTTTCATTATATCGAGGACTTGCGGAAAAAAGGGGAACTAAAGGAATTGAAGGCTCTTTTGTATTTTACCGACGGACGAGGAAGATACCCCAAATATGCGCCGGGGTATACGGCCGCTTTTGTTTTTCCGAAAGGGGAAGATATCGATGATGAAAATGCCCCGTTTTGGGCGATGAAGCTGTATATTTAAAGCGATAAAACGATGTATATCTTAAGTGATGAAACGATGACGATAGAATATGGTGTATGAGAATTGTTTTAAGAAATCAAATTTTTATGGAGTAGAAAATGAACATACAAGAAGCAAAAGAAGAAATAAAAAGGACAGTGGAGGCTTATCATAAGAGAGACGAGGATGGCATTTATAAAATTCCCGTGGAGAAACAACGCCCTCTCTTTCTCATGGGGCCTCCCGGAATCGGAAAGACGGCGATTGTGGAGCAGGTGGCGGAGGAACTCGGCATCAATTTGATTTCTTACACGATTACCCACCACACCAGACAGTCCGCTATCGGTCTACCCTTTATTTCCAAGAAAATATACGGGAAGAAGGAATACTCGGTTACGGAATATACCATGTCCGAGATAGTGGCTTCGGTCTATGAGCAGATTGAAAGAACCGGAATCGAAGAAGGAATCCTCTTCCTGGATGAGATTAATGCAGTTTCCGAAACGCTTTCTCCGACCATGTTGCAATTCTTACAATACAAAACTTTCGGTATGCATCGTGTTCCGGAGGGCTTCATCATTGTGACGGCAGGCAATCCTTCGGAATTCAATAAGTCCGTACGGGACTTTGATATTGCAACCTTGGACAGGCTTCGGAAAATTGACATTGAAGAGGACTTTCAAAGCTTTAAAAGCTATGCCTATCAGGCGGGAGTGCACAGTGCCATCACTTCGTATCTTGAAATTAAGAAGGACCGCTTTTATTTTGTGAAGCAGGATATCGAAGGAAAACGCTATGTAACAGCTCGTTCATGGGAGGATCTCTCGAAGATTTTGCAGGTCTATGAGGAATTGCATTATCCTTTGGAGAAGGAGCTTTGCCAAGAGTATCTTGCCGACCCGGAGGTAGCGGAGGACTTTAGCTTATATTACAGCCTTTATCAGAAATACAAAGAGATTTATCATGTGCCGGATATCTTGGAAGGGGCTGAGATTAAGGACACAAGACTCTTTCTGGAAGCACCCTTTGATGAGAAGTTAAGCCTTCTTTCTCTTCTTACGGATGCCCTGCAAAATGCCTTTACGGATTATGTGAAAGAGAAAGAGCTGTTTTCTCGTGTATTCCGTTTCTTAAAGAATATGAAGGACGGCCTTTCGGAGGTTCCTGTAAAACAGGCCTTGGAAGAGGAAATGAAGCGACAGCGAAAGAGAATGGCAAGCTTAAAGGAGGCCAGGATGCTGTCTAAGAAAGAGGAGAGCCTTCGCTTGCAACTCATTCAAATGCTCAGCGAGTTTTACTCAGCTCTAACGGAGCAACATTCTGCTGAGGGTACGAGCAATAGAGAGGATAGAGAAGAAAATGAGGCGGATTTTTCCTTTGTAAAAGATTGTTTTAAGAGGAAGGAAGAAGAGCGACAGGAGAAAATCGGAAAAAGCGGGGAAATGCTCAGTAACGCTTTGCACTTCCTCGGCAATACCTTTGGAGAAGGACAGGAGCTTCTGCTGTTTCTTTCGGAAATCGGCAAGAGCCGCAATGCTCTGGAATTTCTCTCCGACATAGGCAATGAGACCTACACCCGCTATAATCAGTATTTACTTCTGAAGGATAAGCAGAAGGCCTTACAGGAAGAGGCGGAAGAAGCGTTGAAGAAGTAGAAGACCGGTCAGTTTCCGTGACAGAATTCTTCGGATTTTTGAATAGTGCTGTCGATTTTGGAAAACTTTTATGTTTTTTGAAAATAAAAAACAGAGGCACAGCCCCAGCTTACGTAAGCCTGGTCTTACCCGCAACCTCTGCCAAGTCGAGGTGACAAGATTCGAACTTGCGACCCCCTGGTCCCAAACCAGGTGCTCTACCAAACTGAGCCACACCTCGGTAATTCTATTGGAGATACCGAACAATAATACAATATAAGATAAAGAATTGTCAATATGGGAATCCGGAGGAACGCCTTTTTTTGAGAAAAAAAGAAGAGTGTTTTTACAAGAGCTTTTTTGCACGATTTTTCATTTTCAGACTGCAATTTTTCTTGACTTTTAGCACTGCCTAGCCTATATTAATGGGACGTGAGTTTTCTCGCGTCTTTCTTTATGCATGCCTTTCGCAGGGTGGTCAGATAAAGGAAGGAATAAAAAATATAGGAAAGGAGACCAAAATGCCAACATTTAACCAGCTCGTTAGAAAGGGCAGAGAAACTTCCAAGAAGAAGTCTACAGCCCCTGCTCTTCAGAAAGGATTCAACTCCTTAAAGAAGAGAGCAACTACGAACAGCGCTCCACAGAAGCGAGGTGTATGTACAGCAGTTAAGACTGCTACACCGAAGAAGCCGAACTCAGCTCTTCGTAAGATCGCCAGAGTTCGTCTTTCCAACGGAATCGAAGTTACATCTTACATTCCCGGAGAAGGACACAATCTTCAGGAGCACTCCGTTGTTATGATTCGTGGTGGCCGTGTTAAGGATTTACCCGGTACAAGATACCATATCATCCGTGGAACACTGGATACCGCAGGCGTAGCAAACCGTATGCAGGCTCGTTCCAAGTACGGTGCAAAGAAGCCTAAGGCAAAGAAGGCTTAAGTAGTTGAAGGAGCGCGTCGTATAAACGACAGCGTAAAACATGGTTTAGACATGGTTATGACGGAAGCATTTGGTCACAATTTCTTTTCAATAAAGTAGATGTGTCCAATTCCGCATGAACTCAAACGGATTAAACCGAAAGAGAGTACCGTAGATCTAAATGCAATATTTAAGGAGGGAAGTAACGTGCCACGTAAAGGACATACTCTACACAGAGACGTGCTTGCAGACCCGATTTACAATTCCAAGCTTGTAACAAAGCTGGTAAACTCCATCATGTTGGATGGAAAAAAGGGCGTAGCACAAAAAATCGTTTATGGTGCATTTGAGCGAGTAACCGCTAAGGCGGAGAAAGATGCACTGGAAGTATTTGATGAGGCTATGAACAACATCATGCCTGTACTTGAAGTAAAGGCAAAGAGAGTTGGAGGAGCAACTTATCAGGTACCTATGGAAGTAAAGCCGGAAAGACGCCAGACCTTGGCTCTTCGTTGGCTGACAGAGTTCTCCAGAAAGCGTTCTGAGAAGACACAGGCTGAGAGACTTGCAAATGAAATTATGGATGCGGCAAACAATACGGGTGCTGCAGTAAAGCGTAAAGAGGAGATGCATAGAATGGCTGAGGCTAATAAGGCATTTGCTCATTACAGATTCTAATAGGAGGAAAGACATTGGCTGAAAGACAGTATTCCCTTGAGCATACAAGAAATATTGGTATTATGGCGCATATCGACGCTGGAAAGACTACTCTTACAGAGCGTATCCTCTTTTACACCGGTGTAAATCATAAGATCGGTGAGACACACGAAGGTAGTGCCACCATGGACTGGATGGCACAGGAGCAGGAAAGAGGTATCACGATTACCTCTGCCGCAACGACCTGCCACTGGACACCGGAGAAAGAACACAAGAAGATTCCGGGTGCACCGGAGTTTAGAATCAACATCATTGATACCCCGGGACACGTAGACTTTACCGTAGAGGTAGAACGTTCACTTCGTGTACTGGATGGAGCGGTAGGTGTATTCGATGCGAAGAGTGGAGTTGAGCCGCAGTCTGAGAACGTATGGCGTCAGGCGGACACCTATCATGTACCGCGTATCGCTTTTATCAATAAGATGGATGTAGTGGGAGCGGATTTCTTCCACTCCGTACAGACTATCGTGGACCGTTTGGGAAAGAACTGTATCATTACCCAGGTTCCGATGGGAAGAGAAGATACCTTTGTAGGAGTAATCGATCTCTTCGAGATGAGAGCTTACTTCTATAAGGATGATAAGGGCGAGATAATTGAGATTACCGATGTACCGGATGAGTACAAGGATCTTGCAGAAGAGTATAGAGAAAAGCTCGTAGAAGGCATCTCTGAACTCGATGACGACCTTATGGAGAAGTATCTCGAGGGAGAGACACCGACCGAGGAGGAACTGAAGAAGGCGCTTCGTAAGGGAACCATCGAAGGAAACGCAATTCCCTGCCTTTGCGGTACTGCATATCGTAACAAAGGTGTTCAGAAGCTTCTGGATGCGGTTATCGACTTCTTACCGGCTCCGACCGATATCCCGGATATTCAGGGTACCGATATGGACGGAGAACCGGATAGCAGACCGTCTTCCGACTCTGCACCGTTTGCGGCACTCGCATTTAAGATTATGACGGACCCCTTCGTAGGAAAGCTCGCTTATTTCCGTGTATATTCCGGTACCTTAAAGACCGGTTCTTATGTTCTGAATTCAACGAAGAACAAGAAGGAAAGAGTTGGACGTCTCTTACAGATGCACGCAAACAAGCGTCAGGAACTGGATGAAGTGTTCTCCGGTGATATTGCCGCAGCAGTAGGTTTTAAGCTTACTTCTACCGGTGATACCATCTGCGACGAGCAGCATCCGATTATTCTGGAATCCATGGAATTCCCGGAGCCGGTTATCTCCGTTGCTATTGAGCCGAAGACGAAGGTTTCTCAGGGAAAGATGAGTGATGCTCTGGCTAAGCTTGCAGAAGAGGATCCCACATTCCGTGTAAGAACCAATGAGGAAACAGGACAGACAATCATTTCCGGAATGGGTGAGTTACACCTGGAAATCATTGTTGACCGTCTTCTTCGTGAGTTTAAGGTAGAGGCAAATGTAGGTGCACCGGAGGTTGCTTACAAAGAGACCTTTACTAAGCCGGTAGATGTAGAAGGAAAATATATCCACCAGTCCGGCGGTTCCGGTATGTACGGACACTGTAAGGTTAAGTTTGAGCCGATGGATGCGAACGCGGAAGAGACTTTCAAGTTCCAGTCTACGGTTGTCGGCGGTTCGATTCCGAAGGAATATATCCCTGCTATTGAAAAGGGTATTCGTGAGGCTGCTAACTCCGGTGTCCTTGCAGGTTTCCCGGTTCTCGGCGTCAGTGCAAACGTTTACGACGGATCGTACCACGAAGTCGACTCCAACGAGCGTGCCTTCGAGTTTGCCGGTTCCATTGCTTTCAAGAATGCGATGCAGAAGGCGGATCCAATTCTTCTTGAGCCGATTATGAAGGTCGAGATTACGACACCGGAAGAGTACATGGGTAACGTTATCGGAGATGTAAACTCTCGTAGAGGTAAGATCGATAGCATGGAGGATATCCCGTCCGGAAAGCAGATTAACGCTTATGTTCCTCTGGCGGAAATGTTCGGCTATGCAACCGATCTTCGTTCCAAGACCCAGGGTAGAGCAAACTATTCCATGTTCTTCGAAAGATATGAGAAGTGCCCGAAGAACATCCAGGAGAAGGTCCTTGCGGACGCAAAGAAGTAAAGCGAAATCGCTTGCTTAATGCATAAACTGATGATAAAATCATGAACACTGGGTTCGTTTTCAAGAACTTGGGATGTACTGCAATTCGCATGCTATGCATGCGTCGGTGCTTGGCATGATTTTTGTTGTATTACATTTATTAGGAGGGTATTGAAATGGCAAAAGCGCATTTTGAGCGAACCAAACCACACTGTAACATCGGAACTATCGGACACGTTGACCACGGTAAGACAACTCTTACAGCTGCTATTACCAAGGTTCTTGCTGATCGTGTAGCTGGTAACACAGCAACTGATTTTGCTAATATCGATAAGGCTCCGGAAGAGAGAGAAAGAGGAATTACCATCAACACCGCTCACGTTGAGTACGAGACAGAAAAGAGACACTATGCTCACGTTGACTGCCCGGGCCACGCTGACTATGTTAAGAACATGATCACCGGTGCTGCACAGATGGATGGAGCTATCCTTGTAGTAGCTGCTACCGATGGTGTTATGGCACAGACAAGAGAGCATATCCTTCTTGCTCGTCAGGTAGGTGTTCCTGCTATCGTTGTATTCCTGAACAAGTGTGATATGGTTGATGATCCTGAGCTTCTTGAGCTCGTTGAGATGGAAGTTAGAGAGCTTCTTTCCGAGTATGAGTTCCCGGGAGATGACATCCCTGTAATCAAGGGTTCCGCATTAAAGGCTCTTGAGGATCCGAAGTCCGAGTGGGGCGATAAGATCATGGAACTTATGGATGCAGTAGACAGCTATATTCCTGAGCCTGCTCGTGAGACTGATAAGCCGTTCCTTATGCCTGTTGAGGATATCTTCACTATTACAGGTCGTGGAACCGTTGCTACAGGTAGAGTAGAGCGTGGTGTTCTTCATGTATCCGATGAAGTTGAAATCGTTGGTATCAATGAAGAGACTCAGAAGTCCGTTATTACCGGAATCGAGATGTTCCGTAAGCAGCTTGATGAGGCTATGGCAGGTGATAACGTTGGTCTTCTTCTTCGTGGTATCAACCGTGATCAGATTGAAAGAGGACAGGTTATTTGTAAGCCGGGTTCTGTAAAGTGCCACAAGAAGTTTACCGCTCAGGTTTACGTATTAACAAAGGATGAAGGTGGACGTCATACTCCTTTCTTCACAAACTATCGTCCGCAGTTCTATTTCAGAACCACTGACGTAACCGGTGTCTGCATGCTTCCGGATGGAGTTGAGATGGTTATGCCCGGCGATAACACTGAGATGGAAGTTGATTTGATTCACCCAATCGCTATGGAAGAGGGACTTCGTTTCGCTATCCGTGAGGGTGGAAGAACTGTAGGTTCCGGAAGAGTTGTTAAGATTCTTGAGTAATTCTACATAGTATTTTTGAAAGGTGCTGCCTTGTCGGGCAGCACCTTTTTCTTTTTAAAAATATTTCAGGGCTTATAGGACAAAACGTGTTGATGAAAAACGCTCTATCTTTCCGACATTTCAGGGTTTTAGGGGGCTATAGGACAAAATGGTATTCAAAAACGATATCATGGAAATCATAGCCATATAGGACGAATTCATAGCCATATAGGACGTATTCTTGACATTGTGCTTTCTGCTTTCACTATGGTACAATAAAAAAATAAAAATAAATATTAGAAAGGGCAGGTGAGTTAAATGCAAGGATTTAAAGAAGTGATGGAAAAATTGCAAGAGCAGAATATCGAGGTGCAACTTGTAGAGCACGAAGCTGCCTTTACGATGGAGGATGCCGACAGAGTGATAGAGGGCATTCCGGGGGTTAGAACCAAAACTTTGTTTTTGATGAATAAGAAGAAAATAAAGTTTTATTTATTAATTATGGATGAAGATAAGCGCTTGGATATGAGTGCCTTTAAAGACTTAGTGGATGACCGCCAGCTGAAAATGGCTTCGGAGGAAATGTTGTATGAGAAATTGGGGCTACAACCCGGAGTTGTTTCCCCTTTCGGTCTTTTAAACAACAAGGATAAGGATGTGGAGGTCTTTGTGGATAAGGATATTGCGGAGGAGGAAAGAATGAGTTTTCATCCGAACACGAATGAAAAAACAATCTTTATAAAGAGCCCGGACTTATATTCTTTTCTGGAAAAAATAGATCATCCGGCAAAAATAGTGTTATTATAATGAGATTTCTTTTTGGGTTGCAAGACTACATGGAGAAGAACTGAATCTTATTTTCAATAATAAGTTGCGTAAACAGGATGCTGTTTATTTCGCGAGGAATATCGAGTAAGAATAAAAGGCAGAGAGGTAAAACTCTACTGCCTTTTTATATTTAATGGACTTTAGCCAGTATCGGAGCTGACATTTGAAAAATGTTAGCTCTGATACAAAAAACCACCCGCTATGCGGGTGGGAAACACTTGTTATACAAAAATCACCTTTCCTAATACAATAAAGTTGTTCAAGCTATATTGCAGAAAAGGAAGGTGATTTTATGGCGAAGAAAGAATATGCATTAGCACATACGAAATGGATGTGTAAATATCATATTGTCTTCACACCGAAGTATAGGCGAAAAATAATATATTATCAATATAAGTCAGATATTCGGGATATTATCAAGCAACTCTGCGCCTTTAAAGGAGTGGAGATTATAGAAGGGCATTTAATGCCGGACCATGTACATATTCTGGTTAGTATTCCACCTAAGATTAGCGTTTCTTCTTTTATGGGCTATTTAAAGGGAAAAAGTGCTTTGATGATATTTGATAAACACGCAAATCTTAAATACAAATTTGGGAACAGACATTTCTGGGCCGAAGGCTATTATGTCAGTATAGTAGGTCTAAATGAAGCCACAATAAAAAAGTATATCCAAGATCAAGAAAAACACGATATAGCTTTGGATAAACTAAGTGTTAAAGAATATGAAGACCCTTTTAAGGGTTAAAGTGCAGTAGTAACAATACCCCTTTATGGGGTAGCGACGAGTCAAACGCAATATGGCTTGAATGGAGCTGTGGGAAGGTGCAAAGCAAACTTCCCATAGCCCAAAATGAAAGCCAGCGCCTTTAGACGCTGGCCAGTAGCAGGGGCTTATAGCCCCGAGCAAACCACCCGTTTGACGGGTGGTAGTGATTCTAAACATACATCAGTATTGAATTATATTTCCTACAAATACAGGATATTCATATTCATGATAGGAAAGTGTAAGTCGGATATCTATATTTTTTTCCTAAAATAAGGTAATATAGAGCAGTTAAGAGAACGAGAAAAGGATAGCTATATGGGGAAGATTGTAGATAATTTAGATGATGTGGCAAAGCTTCTGTCGAAGAAGTCCGAGCAAAAAATAATATTAAAGAAAAGAAATCAAAGTCAGCGTATATTACGTAATAAAAGAAATAAGAGAGAACACAATGAAGATAGGAAAATCATGCTTATTCCGGTACTGATCATTGTGTTGATTCTTCTCATCAAATTTCTGGAAGCATTAGGATTGGGAGTTCCTCTTACACCAAAGAATAAAATAATAGCATCTGCTTCAGAGATGCAAAGTCCTTCCGATTTAGAGGAAGAAAAAAGGATGATTCCCTGAAAGAATACAACGATGATGTTTTGGAAAAATTTTTCCGAGAATATTTTCAGGCAAAGCTTACGGCAGACGTAGACACTCTGTATCGTTTGAGCGGTGTCACCAATCAAAGTACAGAGCAAACGAGTAAGCTAAAGGCCCAATTGAAAACCCAGTCCGGTTATATTGAAGCCTATGAGGATATCAAAACCTATGCCGTCCCGGGAATCGGAGAGAATGAGAAACTTGTATTTTTACAATATAAGGTCCGCTTTAGAAGAGCAAAGACAGCTGCACCGGCTATTATGTATTGCTATATTAGGGTAAATGAAGCAAATGCTTTTGAATTAGTTGAAAATAAGACACCGGAACAGACAAAGTTTGTATATGACTACATACAGACGCATCAAGAAGTAAAAGACCTGATTAATGCAGTGGATTCTCAACTCTTGGAAGCCTTGTCTTCGGACTCTCGCCTTGCCGTGCTTTATGATGCGTTTCAGACCGGAAGAATTTACAAGGAAGACCAGGCATCCATTGATTCGGAAGTATCCCTTATTGAAATGGATGAGAATGGACCGACCGTATCGGAAAGTGAAAGTAGCAGTGAAAGCAATGGAACATCATCACCTTCGACCGAAAGTGAGGGTAGTGAGCAAAATGCTGCATCGGAAAGTAGCGAAACTGCGGTGATTGAGACGAGTGCAGGAACAGCGGCAACGGAAACCTCGGGAGGAGCGTAGAAACAGCTATAGCGGAAACCGCAAGAGGAGAGTAGAAAATGCGACTTGCTTTCAGTGATTTTTAAATATAGAAATTTAGAAGAAGAGTAGGGAGCGGAAAGAGATAAGATGAATACCAAAGATTTTTATTATGATTTACCGGAGGAGCTGATTGCGCAGGATCCCTTATTGAAGCGTTCGGCTTCCCGGCTTCTTGTGATGGATAGAAAAAGCGGTGAGATAGAACATAAGCATTTTGAAGATGTGCTTTCCTATCTTAGAGAAGGGGATTGTCTGGTTTTAAACAATACGAAGGTCATTCCTGCGCGTTTACACGGTGTAAAGGCGGAAACCGGAGCACATGTGGAAGTTCTGCTCCTCACAAGGCTCACGGATAAGAATTGGGAATGCATTGTAAGGCCGGGAAAGAAGCTCCGTGTCGGTGCTGAAATTGTCTTTGCGGAGAATTTGCTATCGGGAACGGTTATCGAGTGTAAGGAAGACGGGAATCGTGTTATAGAGTTCCATTTTGAGGGCATTTTCGAAGAAATCTTGGATAAGCTTGGAGAAATGCCGCTTCCCCCTTATATCACGAAGCAGTTAGAAGATAAGACAAGATACAATACCGTCTATGCAAAGGAAGAAGGATCTGCAGCAGCACCGACTGCAGGACTCCATTGGACAAAAGAGCTTCTTGAAAAGGTGCAGGAGAAGGGCGTGAAAATTGCCTATGTCACGCTCCATGTGGGTCTCGGAACCTTCCGACCGGTGAAAGTGGAGGATGTGGAAAAGCATCATATGCACTCGGAACTTTATATAGTCGATAAGGAAACGGCGGATTTAATTAACAGCACGAAGAAAGCCGGAGGAAGAATCATTTGCACGGGAACAACCTCCTGCAGGACAATTGAATCGAATGCCGATGAGAATGGCGTTCTCCATCCCAGAAGTGCATGGACGGATATTTTCATCTATCCGGGCTACCGCTTTAAGGTAATGGACGGGCTCATTACGAACTTCCATCTTCCGGAGTCTACCCTTATCATGTTGGTTTCCGCCTTTTCCAATCGGGAAAATGTCTTGCATGCCTATCAGGAGGCAGTAAGGGAAAGGTACAGATTCTTCAGTTTTGGCGATGCCATGCTGATTTTATAAGCAAAAATCTAATCAATGTTGTTCGATCAATTTTATGCAATGGCTATTATTTGGAAATGTCGCTTAGACCATATTATGCAGAGAAGCAAGGTGTGGAAGAAACAGCGGGAGAAATTTGGAGTACAGTATGCGAATCAATAAATGGCTATCCTCCATGGGAATTTGTTCAAGAAGAGAAGCGGACCGACTGATTTCCGAAGGGAAAGTCAAGGTGAACGGAGAGGCGGCAAGTCTTGGGCAGGAAATCAGCGGAGAAGAAGATATAGAAATGGACGGAAAGTGCATTTCCGGACAAGGAGAGAAGCGGGAAAAGCCGAAAGAGGTTCTTCTTGCCTATTACAAGCCGCGCGGAGTAATTTGCACGACAGGAGAGAAGGACAGAGGGAAAAATGTCATAGAGGATATCCATTATCCCGAGCGTATTTACCCGATTGGACGGCTCGATAAGAACTCTGAAGGCCTCCTCCTTCTTACCAATCAAGGCGAGCTAGTTAATCAAATCAACAAGTCCCGGAGCGAAAAAGAAAAGGAATATATCGTGACGGTGGAAGAGGATATTACAAAGCATTTCCTGCGGGAAATGCGTGAAGGAGTCTATCTTAAGGAGCTGGATAGAACGACGAAGCCCTGCGTAGTTTTTCAGGAGGAAAATATTCCGGTTATGCAGAGAAAGAGGCAGTTTCATATCATTTTAACAGAGGGGCTTAATCGTCAGATTCGGAGAATGTGTGCAACGCTCGGCTATACAGTGAAGCGTCTAAAGAGAGTGCGAATTATGAATCTGACTGTGGACGGGCTAATGCCCGGAGAATATCGGGAGATTCGGAAAGAGGAGCTGGGGCTTAAGTAAATGCCACCCTGCTTTTATAATGAGAGAATGATGAAAAGGACATGTGAAAAAAGATAAGGAAGCGTAAAAAAGAGCAAGAAAGAGTAAGTAAGAGTAAGTAAGAGTAAGGTATTCATCCTATAACTTTAAAAACAGAAAGAGAAACTATGGATAAGAGAAAACGGATAGAGGAGCTGGTAGAGCTTTTAAATCAGGCGGGGAAGGCGTATTACCAGGAAGGAAAAGAGATTATTTCCAACCTGGAATATGATAAAGCCTATGATGAACTGGTGCGTCTTGAGGAAGAGACAGGGATTGTCCTGTCTGCAAGTCCCACGCAAAATGTCGGATACAGCGTAGCTACGGCCCTTCCGAAGGAGGAGCATGCGAGCCCGATGCTTTCTCTTGATAAAACAAAGTCCGTAGAGACTTTACAAAGCTTTCTCGGGGAGCAGAAGGGGATTCTTTCCTGGAAACTCGACGGTCTTACGGTTGTGATGACTTATGAGAAGGGAGAGCTTGTCAAAGCGGTTACCCGCGGAAATGGTAGAATCGGAGAAATTGTTACGGAAAATGCAAAGCGTTTTCGGAATCTTCCTTTACGGATTCCCTTTAAAGGAAGGCTGGTTCTTCGTGGAGAAGCATTGATTCGCTATTCCGATTTCGCAAAAATCAATGAAGAAATTCCGGAAGAAGGGGCAAAATATAAGAATCCGAGGAATCTTTGCTCCGGTTCCGTTCGGCAACTGGACCCGAAAATCACCTGGGAAAGAAGAGTCTATTTTTTTCCCTTTACGCTTGTATCGGTAGAGGAGGGAGAGGACAGGTCCTCTCGTGAGAGTGGAGGGCTTCCCGACTTTCATAACAGTCATGAAGCGGAATTCGAATTTTTAGAGCAACAGGGCTTTCAGGTTGTGGGACGCAGGACGGTAAATAAAGAGGAGCTTCCCGGGGCTGTTTCGGACTTTTCCGAACAGGTCAAGAAAAATGATTTTCCCTCCGACGGTCTGGTACTTCTTATGGACGATATAAGCTACGGAAAGAGTCTCGGGACTACGGCCAAGTTCCCTCGAAATGCCCTTGCTTTTAAATGGGAGGATGAGGAAGAAAAGACCATTCTTCGTGAGGTGGAATGGTCACCCAGCAGAACCGGTCTTATCAATCCCGTGGCGATATTTGACCCGGTCGAGCTGGAGGGAACCGTGGTGAGCAGGGCGAGCCTTCACAATATCAGCTACCTGGAAGACTTGAAGCTCGGAATCGGAGATGAAATTACGGTTTATAAGGCAAATATGATTATCCCGCAGATTGGGGAGAATCTCACGAAGTCGGGGCAGCTCCCGATTCCGGAGCATTGTCCTGCCTGTCACGAGGAAACGAAGATTGTACAGGATAAGGAAGCGAAGATGCTTTACTGTGAAAATCCCCATTGTCCTGCAAAGCGGATTAAGCAGTTTGCTCTTTTTGTAAGTCGTGACGCCTTAAATATTGAGGGACTTTCCGAAATGACTTTGGAGAAATTTATCGGAAAGGGATTTATTCAGGAGCTTCCGGATTTATTTTCTTTGGAAGAGCATAAGGAGGAGATTATCGCTATGGAGGGCTTCGGACAGAAGTCCTATGATAAGCTTATTGAAAATGCGGAGAAAGCAAGGGAAACGAGCCTTGCGAGACTTCTTTACGGCTTAGGAATCGGGGGAATCGGAGCAAGTAATGCGAGAGTTCTTTCGGAAGCCTTTCATGAGGATGCGGAGGAGCTTTCCCGGGCGGAGCTCAGCGAGGTTGTGTCCATCAAAGGGATAGGACCGATACTTGGAGAAAGCATTGTCCGCTATTTTAAAGAAGAAGAAAATCTTAGGCTTTTCCGAAAGCTTCTATCCATACTGCACCTCCATAAGGAGGAGAAAGCGGAAAATGCTGCACTTTCCGGCAAGGTCTTTGTAATTACGGGCTCTTTAAACCATTTTCAAAATCGAAAGGAGCTGGAGGAGGAGATTCGAAAGGCGGGAGCAAGCACCGCTTCTTCCGTTTCTAAGAATACATCTTATCTTATCAACAATGACAAGAATTCTACCAGCAGTAAGAATAAAAAGGCACAGGAACTCGGAATTCCGATTCTTTCGGAGGAAGATTTCTTAAAGCTTTTACAAGGCGAGTAGAGGAGATGAAGCTATGCAAGGCATATATTCAAATAAGGATATGAACCTTGATGGCGATATATCTAGAAGAAACTAAGGAGAACGAATGAACTTTCAAGACTACGATATCTATTTTCCGCACCTGCAGATTGGCATCAAACACCTCGTAAACCACATCAGCCCCTTCGGTTTTACGATTGCCTTTTACGGCATTATTATAGGCTGTGGCATGCTGCTTGGGATGCTTGTTGCGAGTAAAGAGTATGTGAGATGCGGCTATAAGGCGGATGATATTCAGGACTTTGCGCTATTTGTCATTGTTCTGGGGGTAATCGGAGCAAGAATTTACTATGTGATTTTTGAATGGGACTATTATTCTCAGCATCTTATGGAGATTCCAAATATCCGGCAGGGAGGACTTGCCATTTATGGCGGGGTTCTCACTGCAATAGCGACATGTATCGTTTTTTGCAAGAAAAAGAAGCTGGATTTCTTTCCTATGGCGGATGCCGGTGTACTGGGACTTATTCTCGGACAGGCTATGGGGCGCTGGGGAAACTTCTTTAATGCGGAGGCCTTCGGAGGCTATACAAACTCTCTCTTTGCCATGCGGATAAAGGAAGCGATTGTGAATCCTTCGATGATCAATGATAATGTGGCGTCTCATCTGCAAAATATAGACGGAATCAGCTATGTGCAGGTGCATCCCACCTTCCTGTATGAGAGTGTATGGAACCTCTGCGTATTCTTTTTTCTCCTTTGGTTTTCGAGAAGAAAGAAGTTTAAGGGACAGATATTTCTCCTGTACCTTGGGCTTTACGGACTGGGACGTTTCTTTATCGAAGGGCTCCGTGCAGATTCTTTGATGCTTTTCGGTACGGGAATTGCGGTTTCACAGGCACTTTCTCTTGTCCTTGTGATAGTCAGCATTATCCTGCAGTATGCTTTCTTGAAAAGAGAGAAGAGCGAGGAAAAGAAGTAATCGTCAATAGAATAGAAAAAGGGGCTGTGAAAATTCTTTTGATTTTTCACAGCCCCTTAAATATCTATCGTGACGAGCGGTGGCTCAATATCTTCTTAGTCCTCGTTCTCTATTACCTGGAACTTGGATACCAACTCATTCATAATGTTTGCCTGCCCGGAAAGCTCTTCCGATGCGGCTGCTGACTCTTCTGCGGTTGCAGAGTTGGTTTGAACAACGGAAGAAATCTGGTCTGCACCGATGGTTAGTTGTTTAATACCGGCTGCCTGTGCTTCGGAGGCACTGCTGATTTTTTCAATAATTTCCGTAATATCCTTAGCCTTGGTCTTTACCAGTTCCATGGACTCTGCGGTTTCATTACTGATTTGCGCTCCTCTTTCTACCGCATCAATGGTTTCCGCGATTAAAGAACTGGTATTCTGTGCAGCTTTAGCGGATTTCTGAGCAAGATTTCCGACTTCATCCGCAACCACCGCAAAGCCCTTTCCGGCTGCTCCGGCACGTGCCGCCTCAATTGCGGCATTTAAGGAAAGAATGTTGGTCTGGAAGGCAATGTCATCAATCGTTTTAATGATTTTACTGATTTCATTGGACTTGTCCGTAATTTCCTGCATAGCAACGGACATTTCTTCCATCTTCTTATTACTGATTTCTACAGCTTCTACAGATTCCCGACTCAGCTTATTTGCTTTTAAGGATTGTTCGGCAGTTCCCTTAATCTTTTCGGAAATATCGTTCATTGTAGCACCAAGCTCTTCTATGGAAGAGGCCTGTTCCGTTGCGCCTTGAGAAAGTGCCTGTGCACTGTTGGAAACCTGCTCCGCTCCGGAATTGACTTCCTCTGCGGAATTTTTAATTTCCGTCATGGTATGGGATAAATCTTTTGTAATATCTCGTAAGGAATGAAGCAAAGGCTTATAGTCTCCGGGATAGTTTTCTTCATTGGACAAATCCACACGGAAATTTCCCTGAGAAATGGCGCTGAGCTTTTCATTCAGTTCCAGAATGATTGCCTTTATCCTTGTCGTGACATTTTTAAAGGAGTCTGCCAGATGTCCGATTTCGTCCTTCTTGTCATATTTTACTTCCACGTTCAGATTACCGCTTGCAAGCTGGTCTCCGACTTGGGCAATCATCTTAAGCGGATTCAAGGTTTTCTTGACCAGAAGGTAGGTTGCTACGATAAGAATGACGGTACCGGATAAACCAATGAGGAGTGCTAAGGTAATTAACCTGCGGGTTACTTGCTGATAGTCGCTGTCCGCAATACTCATAAGACTCCACCAGGTGGTATTACCAAACTCTGTAGGAGCAAGATAAACGCGTCTTTTCACGCCGGAACTGTTGATGACTGTCATGTGGAAGGGATTTCCCTCCTTCATTTTTTCGCTGATTGCGGAAAAATCTTCTTTCGTTATGGCATCTGTGAGATTCTTTCCCTTTAAACTTTCATTGGAAACGTACATAAAGTTTCCGTCACTGTCTATTACAGAAGTGAAAAGACTGGGAAAACGGGAATCTTCATGCTTTAAAGCATCGAAAGAGGCTAAATCCATCTCAATCGTGATAACCCCTTTAAAGTCATTGTCGGCAATAATGGGATCACAAATGGAAATCACGGTTTTACTGGGATCCTCATCCAAGGTATAGGCAACTGTGAGGGTCGGTTTCTGTGTGCTCTTTGCAGTGGTGTAATAGCTTTTATCTTTGTAGTAATCAAATGGATAGTTGATGATGTCTCTGGTTTCTACACTTTTAAAGGTTGTATAGGGACCGTAGTCTTTTACACCGTCGATTACTTTATTTGCTTCAAAGAAATATCCAACACCTGTAATATTGGGGTTACTTTTGAGGGTGGAATACATGGAGTTCATCATCACAACTTCCGCATTGTATCGGCTGGCAGGAACTTCTCTGTCTAAGATACGGGAGCGAAAAGTCGTACCGGACATCGGTGTAATCTGCTCCGGAATCAATTGATTGTCTTTTTTCTCATTGATTTTCCAAGGATTTGCCGGAACTCCGCCGATTTCATCCTTTTGTCCCCATACAAAGCTGATCGATTCTTTCATACTGCCGGAGAGAGTCGTGATTTCACCAAGAATATCCTCGGTTTTTTCGCCTGTTAAAGTGAGCAGGTCATCCATGTTTTTATCCAGATTTTTTTTCGTAGATTGGCTTCCCAGGTCAACAATAAAGTAGCTTAATCCGAGTATAATGAGAAATCCCAATAGACCCAGGGTGATAGACAAACGAGTACTTAAGCTGAGACCTTTTGACTCCTTTTGTCTTGCCGTTTTTTTCGAATCCTTCGTTTTCATACAGAAATCCTTCCTTGTTTTTTACGTAGAGTAATCTTCTTCTCCAAAGATACTCCATAGAATAAGAATACATTTATCTTTTATCTATAAAAGATACCTAGTGCATTCATCGACCTATTTTGTTTTCCTATAAGAAAAAAATAGAGCAGAATGCAATAAATAGAAGAAAAATTTTGATCTATAACGAATACTGTGTATTTTAGGTACAACATTGTATTTTCAACGAGTTTTGCTCGTGAAGCCTGCGGTATTTCATTTGAAAAAGGGAAGGAAAATGATAGATAAAAATATGGAAACTATGCTATACTGTGCTTGTTGCAATCATCTATATAGATGAAGAAATTGGTAAAGTTTTTATGCTGTTTTGCCAAATGAACAAAAGAAGTGCGAGAGGAATCTCACAAATTGAGTAGAAAAAGAGTTCTTTATTTGAGAATATTTTCGCACAAGAAAAAAGGAGGAAGATTATGAAGAAAATGCTCAGTGTTGCCTTGTCCGCTATTATGGCAGCATCTCTTATGGCCTGCGGTGGCGGAAGCGCCAAGGGCACAGAGACAAAGGCGGCGCAAACAGAGGCCGGAAGCGAGGCAAAGGGTGCTGCAGAGACGGAAAAAGCGGGTGAAAAGACCGATGCGGGTGATGCGGTATCTCTTGAGGGAAAAACAGTAGGCTTTGCACAGACCGACAGCATGTCCGCATGGAGAACAACAGAGACGGACAGCATTAAGAAGGCTGTAGAGGAAGCCGGCGGAAAACTGGTAGTTAAGGATGCCGGAGGAGATATCGCCACACAGGAATCCGATATTCGTGACCTGGTTGCCGCAAAAGTGGATTATCTGGTGGTTGCTCCTTTAGAGAACAATGGTCTGCAGAGTGCCCTGGAGGAGGCTATGGAGGCAAAGATTCCGGTTATTCTCGTTGACCGTGCCATTGACGGAGAGGCGGGAAAGTATTTTACAACCTCCATCCGTTCCGACTTTGTTTGGGAGGGAGAGCAGTGTGCCAAGGCTTTAGAGACTGCTTTACCGGACGGCGGAAACGTTGTAATCATCAACGGCGGTTATGATTCTTCCACCTCCACAGACAGACAGGACGGCTTTGTGAAGACCCTGGATTCTTCCAAGTTCAAGGTAGTTGCCGAGCAGGACGGACAATGGCTTATGGATAAGGCGCAGGCCGTTATGGAAAATATTCTCCAGGCTCAGGGGGGAGAAAATATTAATGCGGTTTACTGTGTTACCGATGATATGGCGCAGGGTGCCATGAAGGCAATCGAAGCAGCCGGACTGACTCCCGGTAAGGACATTCTGATTCTGGGAATCGATGGAACAAAGGCGGCATTTAAGGATATTGAAGCCGGAAGACAGCTGGCTTCCTGCACCTGTTCTCCTTATTTCGGACCGATTGTTGTGGAGACCATCGGAAAGATTGCTAAGGGTGATACCGTTCCGGAAAACATTACCAATGAAGATACCCTGTACACAAAAGAGAATGTACAGGTTGACTTAGGATTCTAAAGAAGTATTTGGGGCTGTGAAAGAAGAAAATTATGTCTTCGTGCTTTTTGAGCCGTAGTTTTCCGCTCTTTCACAGTCTTTTTTTCAGCAAAAAACGCCGAAGTTTCCAAGAAATATTGGATGGTAAGGAGGGGAAATGAGCGTGCTGTTAAGGATGGAAGGGGTGGAAAAATCCTTTCCCGGAGTCAAAGCGCTAAAAGGAATAAGCCTTGAGGTGGAAGAGGGCGAGGTTCATGCTCTAATGGGAGAAAACGGAGCCGGAAAGTCCACATTGATTAAGGTATTGACGGGAGTATACGGAAGAGATCAGGGAAAAATTTATTTTGCAGGAGAGGAAATCCATTGTAAGTCTCCGGCTGAGGCGGGAGAAATCGGAATTTCGACTATTTACCAGGAATTAAACCTGATTCCGTATCAGACCGTTTACGAGAATATGTTTTTGGGAAGAGAACTGAAAAAAAATGCCTTTTTCCTGGATAGAAAAGCGATGCAGGATGAGGCGGAAAAGGCGCTCTCGGACCTGGGGCTGGAGATCGATGTGACGAAAAGTCTGAATCATTATTCTACGGCAATTCAGCAAATGGTGGCGATAGCCCGGGCTGTGCGTTCCAAGGCACGTCTTGTGATTATGGATGAGCCGACCTCCTCCTTGGATCAAACTGAGGTGAGGGTATTATTTCGCATTATTCGACAACTGAAAGAAAAGAAAATTAGTGTTTTATTTATCAGTCATAAATTGGATGAAGTGTATGAAATCTGCGACAGTTTGACCATTTTCCGAGACGGAGAAACGGTGGGACGTTATGCAGTGCAGGATATAGATCAGTATAAGCTCATATCTCTTATGATAGGAAAGGAATGGAAAGAGAGAGAACGAGAGGATAAAAAAAGCTTTTCCGATGCGGAGACACTGCTGTCCGTTAAGAATGCCAAGCTTGCCATGCGCCTTTCCGGAGTAAACCTTTCCATCAGAAAAGGAGAAATCCTGGGGCTCGCCGGTCTTCTCGGATCGGGAAGGACGGAGCTTGCCGAACTGCTTTTCGGAACGGAGAAGGCAGGAGAAGGAGAAGTTTTTTGGATGGATGAAGCCTATTTCCGGAGAAATCCATCCAAGTCTATTGAAAAAGGAATGGGATTTTGCACCGAAGACCGGAAGACGGAGGGGATACTGCCGAATCTTTCCGTAGAAGAAAATATGACGATTGCCATGCTTCCAAAGTTGCAGAAACATGGTTTCATCGACTTTAAAAAGCAGAAAGAACTGGCTAAACGCTATGTGGAACTTTTCAATATTAAAACGCCTTCCCTTGCGCAAAAGATTCGCAATTTGAGCGGAGGAAACCAGCAAAAGGTCTTATTGGCACGTTGGATGTGTATGAATCCGAAGCTGATGATTCTGGATGAACCGACCAGAGGAATTGATGTCGGTGCAAAGGAAGAGATAGAGAAGTTGATACAGGGCTTATCCGCGGAAGGCATTTCCGTCTTGATGATTTCCTCGGAGCTGAGTGAGCTTGCGAGAAACTGTCACAGAGTGGTAGTGCTTCGAGACGGAAAAGTCAGGGGTGAGATAGAAGGAGATGCCATTTTTGAAGACTCCATCATGACGCTGATTGCGGAAGATGCAAAGGAGGGAGAAGAGGATGAAGCAAAGTAAAAACAGTCGTTTCTCGGATTATGCCTCCTTGCTTTTTTTGGCGGGTCTTTTGCTTTTTAACAGTATATTC
Organism: Oribacterium sp. oral taxon 108 str. F0425; assembly: GCF_000214455.1. Taxonomy (NCBI): domain Bacteria; kingdom Bacillati; phylum Bacillota; class Clostridia; order Lachnospirales; family Lachnospiraceae; genus Oribacterium; species Oribacterium sp. oral taxon 108. The sequence goes on from NZ_AFIH01000001.1 coordinate 873,434, forward strand.
ACACCGAATTTTTTCAGACTCGGAACCTTGCAGAACTCGATTACGCAGCTTTGTCCTACCATTCTTTGCGGGATGGGAATGACTTTGGTCATATCAACGGGAGGAATTGATATCTCCGTAGGCTCTCTCATGGCTTTATCCGGTGTTATTATGGCGAAATGTATGGAAAGGATCGGCATCTTCCCGGGAATTCTTCTCGGTATAGGCTTTTCGGTCCTTATCGGAATGTTCACGGGAATCATGGTTGGAAAATTGAAATTGCAGGCCATGGTCATTACTCTCGGGCTGATGCTCGGTGTTCGCGGTGCGGCACAGGTGCTTTGTGACGGAAGAGACATTTATTTTAATACCTTAGGGGAGAGAGGAGAGCTGCTTTCCGACTTTGGTACACTGAAGTTTTTTAATCTTATTCCTGTGCAGCTGCTTCCCATTTTCATTTCCGTGCTTTTGATCTGGATTCTGATTAAGAAAACAACTTTGGGTGTTCAAATTCAGGCGGTAGGAGACAGCATCAAATCCAGTAATCTGGTGGGAATCCACACGAACAGGGTATTTGTCTTCGTCTATGGCTTAAGTGGCTTTTTTGCGGCTATAGCGGGAATCATGCAAGCTGCCAAAGTTTCTGTTGCTGCCGGAAGTTCGCTGGGCCAACTGGCAGAGCTGGATGCTATTGCGGCGGTAGTTATTGGCGGTACCCCGATGAGCGGAGGAAGAGCAAGAGTGCTTGGCACAGTGCTGGGAGCAATGATTATGCAGTGCATCACGTTGACCTGTGTTATGAACAATATTCCGGATCAGTATGCACAGGTGGTAAAGGCCATGATTATTGTTTTTGCCGTTTACATTCAAAGGGAAAGGAGCTAGGGATGGAAAAAGAGAGTAAGGCTTTGTCCGCTGTTCGAACGGATAAAGCGGTTTTTAAGAAAATGGCATTAAATAAGACCTTCCTGGCCTTTCTGCTTCTTTGTATTTTAAGCGGCTTGATTTTCCGGGACAAACATTTTCTTTCCTTGGAAAATGCAATGAACATTCTTTTGAAGGCGTCTAAAAACGGAGGACTCTTGGCTTTGGGAATGACGTTCGTTATTTTGAGCGGGGAAATTGACCTTTCCGTGGGAGCGGTGTTCGCCTTAAGCGGAGTGGTAATGGGACTCGTTGGCGAGGTGAATCCTTTTCTTGGAATTTTTGCCGGAATCATGGTCGGTGTCCTTACCGGAGCAATGATTTCATTCCTGGTCTGCAAAATGCGAATTTCATCCTGGATTGCCTCCCTTTCGATGCTCTTTGCTTTAAGAGGAATGGTACAAATATTAGCAAAAAAGTCTGTTGCCATTAAAGATCCGCTTCTGCTCTTTGCCAAGGCAAAGCTTTTTTCCAATCTTATCCCCGGCGTTACGGGCGGTATATCCGTCCTGATTGTATTCTTCTTTGCCTTTTTCTTTCTTTGTCGTTATTTGGCGGAAAATACAAAATTCGGTATGCGACTTTATGCCAGTGGCGGAAATGAAGAAGCTGCTAAGCTTATGGGAATTCAGGTGAAGAAAATCAAGAGCATAGCTTTCTTTCTGTCCGGTTTTATTGCCGCTCTATCCGGTGTCTTTTTGGCATCCAGCAGCGGGAGTGCTACATTGAGTGCCGGAAATCTCTATGAGACCTATGCGATTGCCATGTGTGCAATCGGAGGCATCCAGCTTAGCGGCGGGCAGGGAAAATTTTCGGGAACTTTTTTCGGCATTTTGATTTATTATATAATTAATACCCTGTTCACCTACTTGCCATCCTCCATATCCGTGCATTGGCAGTCAATTATTATGGGCATTTTGGTTATTCTGTCTGTAGCAATGCAGTCGGAAATTTTCCATCAAAAGAAGTAGGAGAGACGGAAATGAGCGAGTTAAGAAACAAATTGTCTTCCGTGTTTGGAGAAAAACTGAATAGAGAAAATCCGCTCCCGGAGCATCCTCGTCCTCAGTTTAAGAGAGCTTGGATGCAAAGCTTAAACGGAGAATGGATTTATCGTGTAGTGCAAAAAGAAGATAGGAAGGAAGTTTTTCGCGGAAAGATTCTCGTTCCCTTTTCTCCGGAAACGGAGCTTTCCGGAGTGGGACGAATGCTGAATCCCGATGAAGTCTTTGAATACAGAAAGAACTTTGTTTCTGATTTTCAACCCGAAAAGGAAAGGCTCCTTCTGCATTTCGGTGCGGTTGACCAGGAATGCGAGGTCTTTGTAAATGGAGAAAAGGTAGGAGAGCATAAGGGAGGATATACCGGCTTCAGCATGGATATTTCCGAACAGTGCACGGAGGAAAGTAATCTTTTACTGGTGAAAGGAACAGACGGAAGCGAGACGGTTCCCCATGCCAGAGGAAAGCAAAGGTGGAAGAAAAACTGTCGTTATTCTTCTATTTTCTATACCGGACAAAGTGGAATCTGGAAGTCCGTTTGGCTTGAGAAAGTACCGAAAAATTATTTAAGGTATGCGAAGATGACAGCGGATTTGGATGAAGAGGGAGTTCGTTTTTCCTTTGCGGTAAATCCCCCTGCAGGAGAGGAGAAAATCGAAGAAAGTGTGCATGTTCGGATTTTTGAGCCGCAGATTTTTGCTTCAAAAACAAAAGCAGGGGAGAAAGGTGCCGACCCTGTAAAGGAAGCGGAAGAAAAGCCCATTTATACGGAAGGAATGCATTTACTCTATGAAGGAGAAGCAAGGCCGGGAGAGGAATTTTTCTGTAAACTTGCCCTAATAAAGCCTTGGAGCACGGAGGAGCCCTATTTATATCCGGTCCAATTTCAGTATGGAGAGGACAGCGTGGAATCGTATTTTGCGTTTCGCAAGCTTTCTCTCGGGAGAGATAAAAAGGGGATCTTGCGCTTCTTCTTAAACAATAAGCCAATCCTTTTTACCGGCCTTTTGGATCAGGGCTATTGGCCTGAGAGCTTGATGACGGCTCCTTCCGATGAGGCGTTACTTTACGATATCCATAAGACCAAATCCTTTGGCTTCAATACCATTCGGAAACACATGAAGGTCGAGCCGGATCGTTTTTATTATCACTGTGACAGAGAGGGGATTTTTGTTTGGCAGGATATGCCGTGCGGAGGCGGAAGCTACAATCATTTCTTTGTGACGGATTTTCCGAATGTTTGGGATAAGGGTGCCAGAAAAATCAAGGACAGTCATTATAAACTCTTTGCAAGGCAGGATCAGGCGGGAAGAGAGCAGTATTATAAGGACTTGGAGGAAATGGTGAAAGAACTGTATAACCACCCCTCCATTGTACTTTGGACGCCCTTTAATGAGGGCTGGGGACAGTTTGATGCGCGTGTTGCCACCGAAAAACTTCGAAAATGGGATAAGACAAGGCTGATTAATGAGGCCTGTGGCTGGTTTGATCAAGGGGGAGGAGATCTCTTTTCCATCCACAATTACCGTTATGCTTTAAAGATTAAGCCCGAGAAGAACAGAGTTGTGGCACTTACGGAGTTCGGAGGTTATGCTTTTCCGCTAAAAGAGCACTTGTGGAGCAAGAAAGAGTTCGGCTATAAATTCTTTTCTTCGGAGGAGGAAGTTACGGCTGCCTATGAAAAACTGTGGGAGAGGGATATCTTCCCCAATGTGATAAAAGGCTTAAGTGCGGCAATTTATACGCAGACCTCGGACATTGAGGAGGAAATTAACGGACTGATGAGTTATGATCGAAAGGTGGATAAGCTTACGAAGGAGATACTCAAAAAGCTGAATAAAAAACTGATGGAGGCTTATCATTCCTGCTTCTAAGGTGAAAAAAGTACTCCGTAGCAGCAAGATTGGTTAAAGAAAATAAGATGGAAAGGAACGGGAAGAATTGTGGATGTAGAGAATAAGCAAGCTGTAGAACAGGAGGTGCATACGGAAAGTGCTCTGGCGGAAGGAATAGACCTTCATTCCCTGGAGGAAGAGGTCTACCTCCTTACCGGGGAATTTATAGAAAAGGCAAAACTGAAGAAGGGGCAGCTTTTTGTGGTAGGCTGTTCCACTTCGGAGGTTTTGGGCGAAAAAATCGGAACGGCATCGAGTTATTCCACTGCAGGAGCCTTATTTCGGGGAATTTATCGAGCTGCAAAGGAGTCGGATCTCTTTCTCTGCACCCAGTGCTGTGAACATTTGAACCGTGCCATTATAACGGATAAAGAGGCCGCTTTGGCACATGGCCTTATGCCCTATCTTGTGAACGTGATTCCGAAAGAAAAGGCAGGAGGCTCCTTCTCAACAGTGGCATACGAGAACTTTGCGAACCCCGTTGCTCTGGAAAAAGTTCGTGCAGACGGCGGAATCGATATCGGAGATACTTTTATAGGAATGCATTTAAAGGAAGTTGCGGTTCCGCTTCGCTTAAGCAAAAATACGCTCGGCTCCGCCCATCTTACTGCGGCAAGAGTCAGACCGAAGTTTGTAGGAGGAAGCAGAGCGGTATATGATGAAAACTTACTCTAGGGTTTTTCTGTGATTGCATAACATAGATAAGGGAATAGGGGCACGCTCTCGCTAACCTCGCCCTGACTGAGCATGGACTTTGAAGTCCATTGCTCACTTTGCTGTGCAAAGCAGATTCTTCCAGAATCTGGTCTTTCGGCAGGACAACTTTTCTGATGAAAAGTTTGTCCTTTAATAGTACTAAGCTTCAAGCATCGCTATGCTCGCTTTCAGCAAGTACTAACGGGCTCAGATTGCCCCTTATTCCCCTATCTATGTAAATGCAAAGCAACAATAATAAACCTAGATATGGATAACCTCGGAACGATTCCCATGTAGGAGGCTGTCATGGCATAAGCAGCTTCCATGGATACGGTTTTCTCTTTTCAGCATCCATATCGGAAGGAGGAATACTTTAAAAAAGTAGCAAAGTATCCATAGGATAAAAGTTTTCAATTGCAGCCCCCGGAAATAAAAGAGGTAGCCTTCCAAGAGAAAGATAGCGTTTAGGCCAATATTGAATAAGGTGGCCGGACTTGCAAAGGACAGATTTGTGGGCATTTCCGGTCGGTAATATTTTACGGCATAGAGGGAAAGAAGCGAGATGTTATAAATACAGATCGGCTTCTTTTCTTTTCGATAGAAAACGATGGATTTTCGGTTATAAAGAAAGACGCCTCCTTTTTTAACGAGGCATGCTTCGGAAATCCAGACATGGCTTACCGCATTGATTTCTTCCCAGGGCACGAAAAGTTTAATAGAGGGGAGATAAATCCCTTCTCTTCCCACCTTCAGTTTTTTATAAAAATAAAAAGGGAGAGAGACGAGGAGCAGGATGCCGTTTCCGTAGAGGGCAAATTCCCCCGGGCTTAACTTTAGTTTGACAACCGAAAGATCCACATCTAAGCTGTCAAAACCCTGTCTCTTTCCGACAACATAAAAAAATAGAATGAGAAGGGCGAAGATAAAGGTAAAATAACGATAATAAATACTGTGAAAGGAAATCCCTTTTTCCATTTGTTTTACTCTGCCTTTTCTCTTGTCTTATTTTTCTTTGCTATACACTTGCAAATCGGGTTTCCCTTGGCGGAGAACTTTTCTTCATACTCTGTCATAATATTTCCCTCGGAAAGCGTTTCGTCATGGTGGAGGTCAAAACTTTTTGCGAGGATGTCCCAGCCATTTTCCTGAAAGCTCTCCAAAGAATAATCGAATAAATCCCGGTTATCCGTCTTAAATTCAATATGTCCGTCCCCGGAAAGAACTTGCTCATAGAGTTTTAAAAACACCGGACTTGTGAGTCTTCGATTGGCCTGTCTCTTTTTCGGCCAGGGATCGGAAAAGTTCAAGTAAATCGTATCGACCTCCCCGGCAGAAAAAACCTCCGAAAGAAATCTTGCATCCATGCTCATATAGTAGAGATTTTTCAAGACCGTTCCGGCCTCTTCTTCCTTTTCCCGCCTTTTTATGGCCTTAAAGAGCACACTGTCATACCGCTCAATGCCGATGAAGTTCCGTTCAGGATTTCGTTTTGCCATTTCAAAAATAAATTTTCCCTTTCCCATACCGATTTCCAGGCAAAGCGGCCTCTTATTCTTAACGAGTATCGTTTGCGTAGCGTGCGGATTTTCGTTGGAAAAGAGTTTTTCGGAAAAATGTCCTTTTAATGCCTCCGGATTCTGAATCACAAAGGGGGAGTCGGAGACGAATTCCTCCGAACCGGTAATATGTCTTAATCTCATAAATCTCCTTATTCCAAAAGTATTCGGTCCAATTTTCTCAAATCGTCGTAATAATGTGAGAAAGCAGAAAAAATAATTTTAAGATTTTCTTTATAGGATGAGAAACGCTCTTATGTTATCATAGAACTGCAATTTAAACTAGAAATATATGGGAAAGAGCGAGTATATTTTCCCTTTATTAAATCCGGAGAATCGAATGATTAAGAATAAAATGATAAAGCGAGGCATCTCTCTCGTTCTACTGTCCTCCATAGTAGGCCTAAGTGCCTGTGAAAAGAAATTGGGGACGGAGCAGGAACGAGCTGCCGCCTCTTCTTCCGATATTGTTCTCACTACGGAAGACAGTGGAGAAGAGTCCGTTGCCATTGCGGCACTCGGCCTCAATGCCAATGTTCTTCCATCTATAGAAGGCGTGACTATTGACGGGCAGGCGGAGGAACTGGCTCCGGTCAATCTTACCGTAGGAGTAATCAATTCTGTAGTAAAAGACTTACAGGAACGTCTCATGCAGCTGGGCTATATGGAAGATGATGAACCGACCACTTATTACGGAGATGCAACCTCTAAGGCGGTACAGTATTTTCAGAGACAGACGGGACGGACCATGGACGGGATTACCGGTGTGGATACTTGGGATGCCCTTATGTCGGAAAGTGCACCGCATTATGCGGCGAAACTGGGATTTAAGGGAGATGATATCACAAAGATTCAGTATCGTTTGTACAACCTCGGCTATCTTACCGAAAGTGGACAAATTAACGGTACTTTTGATGCGGATACCGAAACGGCTGTAAAGAAACTGCAGGAAGTAAACCACCTGACCGTGGACGGGACAGTAGGGGCCGCTACGGTGGACTTGCTTTATTCCGAGGACGTTAAGGCAAACATTATTGCTTTGGGAGAACAGAGTGAGATTGTTAAGAAATATCAGAACAGACTGATTGCTCTTGGCTATCTGTCCGGAGAGGCGGATGGAAACTTTGGTTTGAGCACCCAAAACGCAATTCGTGCTTTCCAATCCAGAAACGATCAGGTGGTGGACGGTTATCTCGGTCCGGATACCAGGCATATTTTGGATTCCGAATCGGCTAAACCCTTCGGTATGCGTCTCGGAGAGCAGAGCAGTGATGTACAGAACATGCAGAAGCTTCTAGCAAAATACGGATATTTACCGAGTGATAAGGCTTCCGGTTACTTTGGAGAGTTGACCAAGGATGCCGTACTTTCCTTCCAGAGGACAAACGGCCTTACTGCTGACGGCACGGTCGGTGCAAAGACCTTACAGATTTTGCAGTCGAATTCCGCAAAGTCCAAACCGAAAAACAGCAGGAACGGAAATAACGGAAATAGCAGAAGAGGTGGAGGGAATACCGGAGGCGGCGGAAATGCCGCTCCATCCGGAGGATTTTCTTCCGGTTCCGGCGGCGCTACCGTATCGGGCTCGGCATCGGCGCTGATTTCCATTGCATCTTCTAAAATCGGATCCCCTTATGTCTGGGGTTCCAAGGGACCGAATTCCTTTGACTGTTCGGGCTTTGTATATTGGTGCTTAAACCAGGCAGGAGTAGGTACTTCCTACATGACTTCTTCCGGATGGCGAAGTCCCGGTCGTTTTAAAAAGGTCGGCGCCTCCGAGTTACAGGAGGGCGACATTGTCGTGGTTCGCGGACATGTCGGTATTTATGCCGGCGGAGGTTCCGTAATCGATGCATCCTCTTCCAACGGCCGAGTGGTGCACAGAAGCTTTTCCGGTTGGTGGTCCAAAAACTTTATAACAGCTTGGAGAATTTTCAGCTAGGTTACAAATTGTCCCCGATTTTTGGATAATCGGGGACTTTCCGTATCTATATACTGGACGAAAGCGTTTTTTTCTCGTATGGTAAAGGAAATTGCTTTTCTAAGGAGAGTGAAAGATGAAGAAAACAGCATTAATTGTTATGGCAGCAGGAATTGGATCTCGTTACGGTGCGGGCATAAAACAGTTGGCGAAAATCGGTCCCTTCGGGGAAATTATTATGGACTATTCCGTTCATGATGCTTTGGCTGCAGGTTTTGATAAGTTGATTTTTGTGATTCGAAAGGATATCGAAGAGGAATTCCGGGATATTATCGGAAAAAGAATCGAGAAAATTGCCGATGTCCATTATGCATTCCAGGAGCTGAATGCCTTACCAAAGGGCTATAGTCTTCCGGAGGGAAGAAGCAAGCCTTGGGGGACTGCGCATGCCCTTATGCAGGCCAGAAATATGGTCGACTGCCCCTTTGCCGTAATCAATGCGGATGATTTTTACGGAAAGGAAGGCTACAGACTGATTCATGATTTTCTGGTGCAGGAAAGACCTGAAACAAAAATGTTGGAAATGTGTATGGCGGGCTATCATTTAAAGAATACACTTTCCAAGAACGGTTCCGTGAACCGCGGGATCTGCAATGTTTCGAAGGACGGTTATCTTTTATCTATCGAAGAAATCTACGAAATCAAGAGAGAAGAGGACGGTGTTTTAAGAGGACTGAACCAGAGAAAAGAAACCGTTTGCTTGGAGGAAGAGGCTATTGCCTCGATGAATATGTTCGGTCTTCCGGAAGAATTCCTGGATCTTGTCACGGAAAAATTCCCTGCATGGCTGGACAAATATGGTAAAGAAATGAAATCGGAATATCTGCTTCCGAGAGAAATCAATAATTTGATGTTGGAAGGAAGAGGAAGAGTCGAAGTGCTTCCGGACCATGATCGCTGGTTTGGAGTAACCTATCATGAGGACAAAGCACTTGCTGAAGAGGCCTTAAGAGAGTGCATTGCGGAAGGACTGTATCCGGAGAAGCTCTATAATTAAAAGATAGTCAAAAATGGTGTTTTGTTTTAAAATAGAGGGATGTTGGTTCCCTCTATTTTTTTATGAGGCGATGTAAAAATCGATGGAAGATATTTTCCGGTATTGCTTACGACCGGGAGATAGAGAGGTTATAAAGGTGTCGGATCAGGAAAGAGAATCTCGCAAAAGAAAATTAAAAGAGAATGTCATTTTCGGAGAAAAAGAAAATACGGAGGAGGAAGAGCAAGAAGGGAGAAGCAGGGCATCGATTCGAAGGAAGCTTTCTTTACCGCTTGTCTTTCTTCTGCTTTTCTTCTTGGGACTTCTTTTTTTCTTTTACAGTAAGAGACGCTTTTCTCGTATTTCTACCCGCTGGACAACGGCTTTTTCAGATAAAGAGGGCAGTTCCCAAGAATATTTTTCTTTTGCAGACGGTGTAGTAAAGCTCTCCAAGGACGGGGCATCCTATCTTTCCAAGACGGGAAAGCTCATCTGGAATCAGGCTTATGAAATGGGAAGTCCGGTGGTTTCGATTAATGGAGACTTTATGGCTATCGGAGAGAAAAGCGGATCCAAACTTTTTATTCTGTCGACATCCGGTTTGGTAGGACAGGGAGAAAGTCCCCTTCCCATTGAAAAGCTTTCTATTTCCGGAAAGGGTGTGGTGTATGCTCTGCTATCGGACAAGGACAGTACGTATATCACCGTGTTTTCCAAAGAGGGGAGAAACTTGGACATCGGTATACGTTCCGTAATGAGCGGAGACGGTTTCCCGATGGACTTTTCCACATCGAAAGACGGAGAGGAACTTTTAGTAGCATTTTCCTATTTGGAGCAATCCGTTTTAAAAAGCAGGGTGGTTTTCTATAACTTTTCTTCCTTGGGAAAAAATGTCGGAGCGGATCGAGTGGTAGGCGGCTTTACAGACAATTTTTCCGGAAAAATAGTGGGGAGAGTACATTTTTTTACCAATGAGGAGAGCTTCGTCGCTTATAACGGCGGCTTGAGTTTTTTCTCGACAAGAGTGAAGACGAGTCCGGAAGAAAAAAACAGGAAGGGATAGAAGGAACAATCCGGATGATTTGCTATAATGACAGTTATCTTGCCGTATTCGCGGATAACACAAAGGATGCGGACAAGGGGAATTATCGTCTGCTTCTTTTCCGTAAGAGCGGAGAAAGACTTTTTGATAAGCCGATTTCCTATATGGGAAGTAAAATGGAAATCAGCGGAGATAAGATTTTCCTATATCAAGAGAAAACATATCAGGTTTATGACTTTAGCGGTCGTCTACGTTATAATGGAACCACGGAGGACAGTTTATACTATCTCCGTTCCGCGTCTGATTTTAATCTTGGAGGAACGGAACTTATGCTCTGCTTTCCGAATAAGGTGGAACGGGTCAGAATACAGTAGAACGCCCTACGATTGAGTGTTACACCATAGAGTGTCACATCATAGAGTGTCACACTATAGAGTGCAAAACAATAAAGTACAAAACAATAGAGTACAAGACAATAAAGTACAAAATAATAGAGTATTGAAATGAAGAGATTCATTATGAAAGAGAATACAATAGAGGGGGACGGACATGAATCAATATTGCGTGGGAATTGATGTAGGAGGAACAACGGTAAAGTGTGGAATCTTCACTTATAACGGGGTACTTCTGGATAAGTGGGAAGTCATGACCCGAAAGGCGGAAAACGGAAAGTATATTCTTCCCGATGTGGCGGAAGAACTGAAGAAGCACTTGGAGGAAAAGACCATTGCCTATGAGGATATCACGGGAATCGGCATTGGTGTACCGGGGCCGGTTGAACCGGACGGCCATGTCAGAGTGGCGGTAAATTTGGGCTGGAAAGACATTTATCCCGCCCGGATTATGCGGGAACTCATGGGGGGCAGAATTCCCTGTGCGGTGGGAAATGATGCCAATGTAGCCGCTCTGGGAGAAATGTGGCAGGGCGGCGGTAGAGGCTATCAAAATATGATGATGGTCACTCTAGGAACGGGAGTCGGCGGCGGCCTTATTTTAAACGGGAAAATTGTGGCCGGTGCACACGGTGCCGGAGCGGAAATCGGACATATCCATGTTAGAGAGGTAGAGGGTGAGCGTTGTGCCTGCGGCGGAATGGGTTGCCTTGAGCAGGTGGCTTCCGCGACAGGAATCGTGAAGGAGGCGGAGCGTTTCTTAAGGATGTTTAGAGAGCCTTCTTCTCTACGCATCTATGGAAAGGCTTTGACGGCGAAGATTGTCTGTGATGCGGCAAAAGAGGGAGATCAGCTTGCGTACTTAAGCCTTGACTTAAGTATGCGTTCCTTGGGGATTGTGCTTGCACAGGTTTCCATGGTTGCCGATCCGGAGATTTTCGTTATCGGCGGCGGTGTGTCGAAGGCGGGAACGTTCCTGCTTGACCTTATTCGGAAGCACTATGAAGAGTACACGCCGATTTTAGAGAAAAAGGCGGAACTTGTGCTGGCAACACTCGGAAACGATGCGGGAATCTACGGTTGTGCAAGACTGATGCTCGAAAAAGACTAAATAGAAAGTAAGAAAATGAATCAGAAGGTTCTAAAAACAATAGAATATACAAAGATTATTGCCATGCTTATTGAGGAAGCGGAGTCCTCTCTCGGAAAGGAGAGGGCGGAGGCGCTCCTTCCTTCCTCCGATTTTTATGAGGTGGAGCGGAATCTTTTAGAAACGGAAGAGGCGGAGAGCCGCATTCGGGTAAAGGGGCCGATCTCCTTTCGGGGGATAATGGATATACGCCCCTATTTTCCGAGACTGCAACTCGGGGCTTCTCTTTCCGTATTCGAACTGTACCAAGTGGCAAGAATGCTCGAAAGCAGTAAAAAAGTAAAGGAGCAGGGCGGAGAAATAGAAGACAGCCTACGTGCTTATTTTGAGGAAATAGATTCCTTAGAGGAAATCAGACGTGAGCTTGCCCGCTCAATCGAGTCGGAGGAACGTCTCTTTGATGATGCCAGTAAAGAGCTTTCCGATATCCGAAGAAAAGAAAAGGGAATAGAGGGAAAAATCACGGAGGAGTTGAACCGGATTTTAAACGATAAGCGATCCATGTTGCAGGAGGGGGTTATTACCCTTAGAAACGGTCGCCATGTTTTTCCGGTAAAGGCGGAGTATAAAAATGCTTTTCACGGCATAGTCCATGATGAGAGCAGCACGGGTGTTACGCTCTTTATGGAGCCCTTAAGCATTGTACAGCTCGAAAACAATCTGAGTGAGCTCTTTTCGCTGGAAAAAGAGGAGGTGGAGAAGATTTTACTTTCTCTCAGTCTTAAGCTGTCTCCGAATCTTCCGGTTTTAGAAAGGAATCTGGAGCTTCTTTCTCACTTGGACTTCGTTTTTGCGAAGGCAAAGCTGGGAAAGAAGATGGACGGGGTCAGACCTGGCTTAGAGAAAGAAAAAAAGTTGAAGCTTTTGGATGCACGGCATCCTTTGATTCCGAAGGATAAGGTTGTCCCGATTTCCATTCATATCGGAGAAGCTTTCCGGCTTTTGGTGATTACCGGTCCGAATACTGGCGGAAAAACGGTCTGCTTAAAGACCCTCGGGCTTTTGCAGTTAATGGGACAGGCGGGGCTTCTGATTCCGGCCTTTCAGGGTTCTTCCATCACGGTTTTTAAGGAAATTTATGCGGATATCGGGGATGAGCAAAGTATTGAGCAGAGCCTTTCCACCTTTTCCGCTCATATGACGAATACGGTAAAAATCCTTTCGGAGGCGGATTCCGACTGCCTCTGTCTTTTTGATGAGCTGGGAGCCGGTACGGACCCCACGGAAGGGGCGGCGCTGGCACTCGGTATTCTGCATGAGCTCTATGAAAGAGGAGTGACTACGCTTGCGACGACCCACTATGCGGAGATTAAGCTCTATGCATTGTCCACGGAGGGAGTGGAAAATGCCGCCTGCGAGTTTGATGTGGAAAGCCTTCGCCCGACCTACCGTCTGCTTATTGGCGTGCCCGGTAAGTCCAATGCTTTTGCGATTGCAAAGAAGCTCGGCCTAAGCGAGAAAATCATTGAGGACGCCAGAGGCCGTATCGGAGAAGAGGACCTGCATTTTGAAGATCTGATTTCGGACTTGGAGGACAGTAAGAGACTCGCCGAGCGGGAAAGACTGGAAATCGAGCAGTATAAGGAAGAAGTGGAGCGTCTGAAAGCCAGGGCGAGAGAGTCCACAAAGGGCATTGAGAAAGGCAGAGAGAAAATCCTGAATCGCGCAAGGGAAGAGGCGGCGAAGATTCTTTCCGATGCGAAGGAAACGGCAGACAGCATTGTAAAGGAAATCAGAAAGCGTGAAAACGGCGGAGGAAGCTCGCTGGAAGTGGAGCAGATTCGCAGTAAACTGAAAAAGAAGATGGAAGAGACGCAGGCCTTTTCCGGACAAAGCGTAAAGGGGCCGATGCAGACCATTTCTCTGAAAAACCTTAAGCTTGGGGACAAGGTCAGACTGCTCAATATGCATAATGTCGTGGGAACCGTTACCGAGCTTCCGGATAAGAACGGAATGTTTACGGTGAGTGCCGGCATGCTTCGGACTAAGGTTTCGGCAAAAGAGGTGGAATTTATCCAGCATAAGGAAAAGGAAGCCCCCGTTCGAAATCAAGGAAAGACAGCAGGACTCGGAAGGTCCAAGGCGATGGGCATTTCCCCTGAAATCAATTTGATTGGAAAAATGACAGCGGATGCGCTTCCAGAGCTGAATAAATACTTGGATGATGCTTTTCTTGCCAAGCTTCCGCAGGTCAGAGTGGTTCATGGAAGAGGAACCGGTGCACTTCGGAAAATGGTGCATGACTGTGCAAAGAAGAATAAGCATATTGAATCCTTCAGACTGGGAGAATATGGTGAGGGGTCTGACGGAGTAACGATTATCTATTTTAAGAAATAGAATCGTTAGACCGGCAGCATTGTTTTGTAGACAGATTTGTTATAACGACGAAATTGTTTTGTAGACAGCATTGTCAGAATGGCGAAATTGTTTCGTAGATAGCATTGTCAGAATGGCGAAATTGTAAAGGAGGTACTGTGGCAGAAAAGCAAAGAATCATGATTGTGGATGATGACAGCTCCATTGCGGAGTTGATTTCTCTCTATCTTGAGAAGGAATGCTTTTCCACAAAGATTGCGGAAGACGGGGAAGCGGCGCTGAGTCTTTATGAAAAAGAGGGGGCGGACCTGTTGATTTTGGATCTGATGCTTCCGGGAATCGACGGCTATGAGGTTTGTAGACGGATTCGGGCAAGTTCAGATGTTCCCATTATCATGCTTTCCGCAAAGGGAGAAACCTTTGATAAGGTACTGGGGCTGGAGCTTGGAGCGGATGATTATATCTTAAAGCCTTTTGACACGAAGGAACTTGTAGCAAGAGTGAAAGCGGTTCTTCGTCGCTTCCAACCGGGAAGAAAATCAGCCTCTCGGGAGACAACAGACAATGGAGCCGGAGAAGAGCAACTGCAAAAGGGAAAACACATCTCCTATTCCGATTTGGTTGTGAATTTAACGAACTATGCCGTCCACTATAAGGGAAAAACGGTAGATATGCCGCCTAAGGAATTGGAACTTCTCTACTTTTTGGCAAGCTATCCGAATCAAGTCTTTACCAGAGAACAGCTTTTGGATCATATCTGGGGCTATGAATTTGCCGGGGATTCCCGCACGGTGGATGTTCATATTAAACGTTTAAGGGAGAAGCTTCCCGGTGGGGAAGAATGGGAAATTTCCACGGTTTGGGGCATTGGTTATAAATTCAGGGTAGGGTGAAGAGCTTGAGAAGGCGATTATTCATTAAATTTTTACTGGGTTATTCCATTTTCTTCCTTCTTTCCCTCTTTTTTATGTATCTATATGGCGGGAGACTGGTTCAACGCTATTTTTACAATAGAGAGGGGACGACTTTATACCAAGAAGTGACAAGACTTGCAAACTATTATTCCAAGGAAGAATACGGAAGTTTATCCATCGGTAAAATCACCGCAGAAATGGAAGGTAGTATTCAGCGGAAAGCTTTGGGTTGGACATTGGTAAGCCCTAAGGGAAAGATTCTTGCCTTTCAAGGAAGGGAAAATATTCAGGGTGAGGAAATCCGGAATTTTGATCCTACAAAAAATGGAGAAAAAATTTATTATACCGAGAATTTCCAAGGTCTTTTGACGGAGACCATGCTTGTTGCCAAGGCTCCGATTCAACGAAATTTTCAGAATATTGCGTATTTGTATCTTTTGCTGCCCTTGTCGGAGATTGAACAGAGAAAGGCGGATATCATCGATATTTTCTTTGTCCTTTTGCTGGCCATATTCTTTTTTTCTCTTTCCATCTTTGGGGTGTTTTACACCTTCGTGTATCGTCCTTTAAGGAAAATTACGGCGGGAGCGGTATGTTATGCAGGAGGAGAATATCAGCATCGTATTATGGTTTCCGGGCGAGATGAGATGGGCTATCTTGCGGATACGTTGAATTACATGGCGGAGGAAATTCAGAAGTCGGATGATTATCAACGACAATTTATTGCCAATGTTTCTCATGACTTTCGCTCCCCGCTGACTTCCATAAAAGGATATTTGGAAGCGATGCTGGACGGTACGATTCCGCGGGATATGGAAGAAAAATATCTGGAACGACTCATTGCGGAAACGGATCGCTTAAGCAAGCTGACGCAGTCTATGCTGAGTTTAAATAAACTGGATGAGGAAGGCATGCTGAACCGCAGCAATTTTGATATCAATCGGATGATACGGCAGGTTTGCAGCAGTTTTGAAATGCAATGTGCCAAGAAAAGCTTACAATTCTCTCTTATCTTTGCGGAAAAGAAGGAAATGGTCTACGGTGATTATCCGAAAATACAACAGGTTCTTTATAACCTGATTGACAATGCGGTGAAGTTTTCCAAAGAAGGAACAGAGATTTGTATCCGAACGGAAAAAAAGGGGACAAAGGTATTTACTTCAATTAAGGATCAGGGAATCGGAATTCCCAAGAAGGATACTCAGAAAATTTGGGAGCGTTTTTATAAGACGGATCTTTCAAGGGGAAAGGATAAGAGGGGTACCGGACTTGGTCTTTCCATTGTAAAAGGGATTATCAGTGCACATAAGGAGCACATAGATTGCATATCCACAGAGGGAGTGGGTACCGAGTTTAGCTTTACACTCCCTATCTCGTTAAAAGAGGAGGCATAATCCTTGGACGAAAAAAATTTCATCAAAGAAAAGATCGTTGGACAGAAGGTAAGCTGGAAAAAGAGGACTGTAAAAGCTCTATCCCTTCTTTTTTCCGGTGGAGTTTTCGGCTTGGGCATTTTTTTAGTCCTGTTTTTTCTAGTTCCTCACCTTCCGGTAAAGAAGGAAGGGAAAGAAAAGGAAACAGTAGCCTTTACGGAAGAGGCAAGTACGGAAGCGGAAAGCAGCACGGAAGAAACCGAGGCAATAGAGGATGTGGTACAGTCCGAGATTCAGAAATTTGATTTCCCGATTTCCGCCTATGAAAGCATGATGGGAAATTTAAAAAGCATCATCCAAGAAGGGGAAAAATCACTGGTGGATGTTGAGGTTTCTACCGGAGGAGAGGATTTACTTACGGAAGGAAAAACGAGGGGGAATGGAATTATTTTAGAAAAAACCGCCGATAGTTTGCTGATTCTGTATTTGGGAAGCGGAAAGGGAGAAGAAGCCTATCGAATTCGTTTCTTCCGTGAGAAGGAAGTAGAGGGAAGGCTCTTATCTTCGAGTAAAAAGGACGGGGTGATGATTCTTTCGGTTCCGCTTTCCGCCTTTACGGAAAAAGATATGGAAAGGCTCAGTGTGATGCCGAGAGGAAATTCCCGTCTCATTCAAAGAGGAGAAACCTTAATCGGAATCGGTTCGCCAAGCGGGGAACTGTATTCGACGGAAATAACCTATGCTTCTTATCTTTCTTATGATGTACCGGCTGTGGACGGCTTTAGAGAGGACATTGCCGTACAAGGGCCGAAAGAGGGAGAAGGAAATGTATTTTACCTTAATACTGCAGGGGAGTTTGTGGGATTTTGTTCGGGAAAGCAGGGCAGTTTTCCACATATGACGGGAATTTCCGATTGTTTGGACATGCTGGAACATCTCAGTAACGGAAAAACTTTGGCTTATTTGGGCTTGAAGATACAAAATACGAGTAAAAGTATGATAGAATTAGGCATTCCGGAAGGAATCTTTATTTCCGAAGTGGAAGAGGGAAGCCCTGCCTATGCTGCCGGTGTGCAGGCGGGAGATGTTATAAAAAAGGCGAACGGAGAGGAACTTACAGGGGTAAAAGACCTGCAGGCAGCCTTACTGAAAGAAAGTCCCGGAAATCCTTTTCAAATCAGCCTCCTTCGCAATAACGGAAATCAGTATGTGGAAATGGAGTTTTCTTGTCCGCTCGGGACAAGGTAGGAAGGAAGTTTTATGAGTGAACATATCCCTAACCCTAATCGCTTTATCGAGAATTTCAGGGATGGCACAAGAGTGAATAATGTATATTTGGTAAAAACAAAGAACACGGCACTCACGAAAAATGGAAAAGAATACCTGAATGTGACCCTGCAGGACAGGACCGGGACGATTGACGCCAAGGTCTGGGATCCTTTTTCTCCGGGGATTTCCGAATTCTCCCCCTTAGATTATGTCTATGTGGAAGGGAATGTCGCCATCTATAACGGAGTCAATCAATTGAGTATTCAGCGTCTTTCCGTGGCAAGAGAAGGCAGCTTCTTTCCGGAAGATTTCTTACCGGTTTCCAAACGAGACAGAGAGGAAATGAAGAAAGAGCTGCTCGGCATGGTTTCCGCTTTGGACAATCCTTTTCTGAAAAAACTTCTGGAAAGTATCTTTGTGGAGGATAAAGAATTTTTACAGGAATTTTCCTTCCATTCCGCAGCAAAAACAGTGCATCACAGCTATGTGGGAGGACTCCTCGAGCACACTTTGTCCGTTGCGAAGCTGTGCCGTTTCTATGCGGAGCAATATCCGGATTTGAACAGGGATATCTTGATTTCCGCAGCACTTTGCCATGATATCGGAAAAATGAAGGAACTCAGTGAATTTCCGAGAAATGATTATTCTGATGAAGGACAGCTTCTTGGCCATATCATGATTGGCTACACCATGCTTTCCGAGAAAATTGCTTTGATTCCCGATTTTCCGACAGCGCTTCGCTCGGAATTTTTGCATTGCATCCTTTCCCATCATGGAGAGCTGGAATTCGGTTCTCCGAAAAAGCCCGCTACCATGGAAGCTCTGGCCCTTGCCTTTGCGGACAATACTGACGCGAAGCTCCAGACTATGAGAGAATTTATTGAGCAGGGTGAGAAGTCGGGAAAGGCCAAGGAAGGAAACGGTTGGATTGGCTTTAATAAACTTCTGGAGAGTAATGTAAGGAAGAGCATGTTTTAAGTAGGACAGAAGATAATAGGGAAAGGAAAAACTTTGATTCAGATTTTCTTAGATGAGGCTCTCCTTCCGTTTGAGAGTGATATTCGGGAGCTTTGTAAAGCCTTTTATCCGGGAGAGGATTTCCAGATGCATACGCCGGAGGGCGTACGTCTTATGGAGACTACGCAGGAGGAGAAGAATGCCTTAAAGCGTGCGAAAGAGCAAAAGTCTGCTGTTCCCGTAAACAAGAAGAGTTTAAAACGGAAAGATACGGAAAAGCAAAATCGAATTCTGACGGAGGAGGGGATTTCCGACCCTTCTTTTTTCCATCTGTCCTTGGATTTACGTGGTGCTAAGCTTTCTTTTATCGGCAATCGCACAAAAGACAAATCTACGGTTAAAGCTTATCTTTATAAGATTCTGCAGAAAAAATGCGGGCGAAGTCTGCCCTGGGGGGATTTAACGGGGATTCGCCCGGTCTCTCTTGCAGGCAAACTCTTGGAAGAATTGAAAAATGAAGAAATACAGACTGAACAGGAAGAAATAAGATTTTATCAGGCCTTAAAGGATGAATATTGCCTGGAAGGAGAGAAGGCGGAGCTTCTTCACTTTTTGGCTTCACGGGAAAAAGGGATTTTACAAAAAGCGGAGGAACGAAGCGGTGTTAAGATTCAAGACGGTTTCAGCATTTACATTCATATTCCTTTTTGTCCCAGTAAATGTGCTTATTGCTCGTTCTTATCTTCCCCAATAGGCCCCTTTTCAGACCGTATTTCGGATTACCTTGAAAAAGTTTCCGAAGAGCTGGATTTTGCGCTCTATGAAATGGGAGAAAGACGGGGAAAAACCCTGCAAAGTATCTATATCGGCGGAGGAACGCCGACGGCTCTTCCGGAAAAAGAGCTGGAAGACCTCCTGGTTCTGGTAGAGCAAAAACTTTTATCCTCTCCTTACGCAAAAGTTTTGGAATACACGGTAGAGGCGGGAAGACCGGATTCTCTGGAGGGCAATAAACTGGCTCTTTTAAAGGCGCACAGCGTGGGGCGCATTTCCATTAACCCGCAGACATTTCGGCAGGAAACTCTGGACTTAATCGGCAGGAAACACAGCATAGAATCCGTGATGGAGCGTTTTTATGAAGCAAGAGATTTGGGTTTTGACAACATCAATATGGATCTTATTCTGGGGCTTCCCTCGGAGAGGCTTTCCGATGTGGAAGAAAGCTTACTCAAGATTCGGGAGCTTGCTCCGGAGAATTTGACGGTACACTCCCTTGCGGTGAAGCGTGCCGCAAAGTTAAAGACAGAGGAAAACAAGTACAGAGGAGCCTATCAGGCAGGGGCTTCTTCCGAGGAATTTCCGCTGGAAAGAGATTTTTCCCTCTCTTATATTCCCTCTTGGAGGAAACGAGAGAGCCGATCTGAGATGGAGTGGATGATGCTTTCCGCCATGCAGACTGCGGAAGAATTATCCTTATATCCTTATTATCTTTATCGTCAAAAAAATATGGCGGGAAATCTGGAAAATATCGGGTTCAGTAAGGAAGGGAAGGAGTGCCTCTATAATATTTTTATGATGGAAGAAAAGCATACGGTTTTCGGAGTTGGCGCGGGAAGTTCTTCTAAAATTCTCTTCGGGAACGGAAGGCTTGAAAGGGTGGATAACGGAAAGGACTTCCGCTCTTATATGGAGCATTTTACGGAATATCAAGAGAAAAAGCGGAGAGTCTTGGAAGAGTTGAGCCGGATAAAGGAACAAGGTAAGGATTAAAAAAATAACAAGCAAAAAAAGTAAATTTAGTGTATACTAACTCCTAGTGGGACTGTATGACAAAAACGTTTCATCTTCCATGATTCTGTTTTATTCCATGCTTTCCACTACAATCAACTAAAATAAGGGAGCTTGAAGCTTTGACAAAAGAATCAAAGCAGATGATAAAGATAGAGAAGAAAGGGAAAGGAGAAGAGATGAATATTCAGGAAAGAAAAGTGGGGGTTATCGGTTGTGGTTTTGTGGGTTCCAGTTCCGCCTTTGCCCTCATGCAAAGCGGTCTTTTTTCAGAAATCGTTTTAAATGATGTGGATAGGGAAAGGGCGGAGGGAGAAGCACTCGATATCAGTCACGGACTTCCTTTTGCTAAGCCCATGAAGATTTATGCCGGAGATTATGATGATTTGATGGACTGCTCCATCATCGTGATCACTGCAGGCGCCGGGCAGAAGCCGGGAGAAACAAGGCTTGACTTGGTCAAGAAAAATGTAGGGATTTTCAAGAGTATTATACCGGAGATTGCCAAGAGAAAGTATGAGGGAATCTTACTCATTGTGGCAAATCCGGTGGACATTTTAACGTATGTGTCGGTGAAGCTCAGCGGTTTTCCGGAGAACAGAGTCTTCGGTTCAGGAACGGTACTCGATACCGCCAGACTGAAGTATCTTTTGGGAGAGCATTTGTCCATTGATAACCGTTCTGTCCATGCCTTTATTATCGGAGAGCACGGAGACAGTGAGATTGCCGCTTGGAGCAGTGCGAATGTTTCCGGTATTCCTCTAAATGATTTCTGCGAGCTGCGCGGTCACTTGGAGCATGATGCCTCCATGAAGCGGATTGCGGAGGATGTGAAGAACAGTGCCTACGAGATTATTGCGAAGAAAAAGGCAACTTATTACGGAATCGCGATGTCCGTTCGAAGAATTTGTGAGGCGATTATTCGTGATGAGAAGTCTATCCTGCCCGTTTCCAGCATGCAGCATGGAGAATACGGGATATCCGACGTCTCCTTAAGTGTTCCGGCGATTGTCGGAAGACAGGGTGTGGAGAGAGTGGTGCCAATTGATTTAAGTGAAGAAGAGAAAGAGGCACTTCAAGCTTCTGCCGATACCTTGAAGAAGGTAATCGATGATGCGTTTAACTAAGTGAATAAAAAAACAATATAGAAAAAAGCAATATAGAATAAAGTAAGATGCAGCTTCCGGAGAATAATCCGTTAGTTGCATTTTTTATTCTTAGCGAGTATTGATTGTAAGCATGCGATATCTCAAATGTCTAATAAAGAGATGGAAAAATTTAGAGGATATCCAATAATAATATATTTTTATTGAATAATAACATAGACTCTGTTATTATTTAATAAAAATAGTTATCGAGGTTAAATCCATGGAAATCTTAAATAAGAATATTTTTGGCTTGAACTTTCAAGCTGAGGAAATAAATACTAAAGGGCTTCCTGTGTTTATGACAGCACAGAGAAGCTTTTTTAGGATGTCATATAAAGAGACCGCCTTTCTTTTTGTGTACCTTTCGAAAGAAGAGAGGTTTGGGATTGTTGCTTTGGAGAAGCAGTTGTCATTTTTATCTGATAAATATGGCATCCCGATAGTTTTCGGATTTTCTGCAGTAACTAAATTACAGCGTGATAAGCTACTTGAAAGGAATATTCCATTTATCACGGATAATGGTCAACTATATTTACCGTTTCTTGGCATGATGCTGAATAATACATTTAAGAAAGAGAAAGAGACTAGACGGGATAAAATGATGCCGGTAACACAGCTGCTTTTTCTCTATATGTTCTATAAAAGCAAAGGACAGGCTGTAATGAAAAAAGATGCTGCGACTGCTATAGGGGTCACTAGGACTTCTATTACAAGGGCAAGTGAGCAACTGGCTGCAATGGGACTTATATCCCAGGAAATGCACGGTAAAGAATACTACATGAGAACTGATATATCAGGCTTTGCACTTTATAAAAAAGCGAAGCCATATCTAATCAACCCCATTCAACGTATATTGATAACGGAAACTAAAAATAGATATAGCGAATATGTATATTCCGGGGAATCGGCTCTTGCAAAGGTAACTATGTTAAATGAACCCAAAATACCGGTTCGGGCTGTATATAAAGCGGATTTTAAAGCAGATAATATAAAAGAGATTGATCCAAAATGGATAACAGAAGAGAAGTCGCTCTGTCTTGAGCTGTGGAAATATAATCCGGCAATGTTTGCAAATGATGGAATTGTGGATCCTGTTTCTCTGTCAAATTGCTTTGACGGAAATGCAGATGAAAGAATTGAAGAGGCAGTCGAGGAATATTTGGAGGGGCAGATATGGGGACAGAAATAAACAGCTTCATAGAAAAATTCAAGGATTATGCTGATTGCTATACGGTAATTGGCGGAACTGCATGCGATATACTTATGACGGAGGCAGGGACAGATTTTAGGGCGACAAAAGATATTGATATGATTTTGATTATGGAAGCAAGGTACAAGGAATTTGCTCATATATTCTGGGAGTTTATCATGGAGGGGGGATATCGCTTTGGCTGGAAAAACAGTGAAAAGGCACATTTCTACAGATTTACTGAACCGCGCTCCGGTTACCCTGCTATGATAGAACTGTTTTCCAGAGAGCCTAATTATATCAATTTTATTCCAGATGGAATTATTCCGATACATATTGATGAAGATACTTCAAGCCTTTCTGCAATTTTGCTCAATGATGACTACTATAAATTTATGCTCACCGGAAGAAGGGTTGTTTCGGGAATAAGTGTTCTTGATACGGAGCATCTGATTCCATTTAAGATGTATGCTTGGCTGGATCTGAAGGACAAAAAAGCAAGAGGTGAACATGTGAATGAACGAGATTTGAAAAAACATAAATATGATGTTTTTCGGCTTCTACAGATAGCTCGTAGAGATAATAAAATCGAAACGAATGGTATTGTGCGTGAAAATATAATCAGATTTATGGAAGAAATCAGAATGGAAAATATTCCATTTATACAGTTGTTATTGCCATTTGAAATGCAAGAGGCATTAGCTTATCTGGGAGAAATATACAGATGATTAATATTCGTAAGATTATTTTGCTTGACAGCTCTTATACTTCCGTGTAAAATCCGTTCTCAACAACTGAATATTGTAAACCGTTGAGGTGGAGATAACGGCAACGATGCCTTTACAGAGAACCCGCGATGCTGAGAATCGGGTAAGAAACAAATTGTCAAATGGACCACTGAGGGTGCAGGGAAACGGATTTTTCCGGAGTATTCTGCAACGTGTAGGGATACGTGAGTTCCCGGGGATATGTTGGTATCCTGCTAAGCGGCGCAGCGTAAGCTGTGAATCAAGGTGGCACCGCGGATAGATTATTTGTTTATTCGTCCTTGGCAAAGAAACTTTCTTTGCCGGGGACTTTTTGTATTTACCGAGACGGAAAAGTTTACGATGTTCTGTAAGCTTGCTTACAAAGAACATTAAAAACTTTTCCGGATCGCCCCTGACATGAGCACGAAGAAGCACAGAAGTGCTTTGGGAGTGCGAATGTCAGGCAGGAATCGAAAAAGCACGCAGTGCGAACGATTCCGTAAATACTATCATCTCCTTGGTAAAGAACATCACATTTACCGACCCCGGAAAAAGGCGGGGAAGAAAAAGGAGGAAAGAATTATGCAGCTTAACAATGTGGATTTTGAGACTTATTTAAAGAACTACCCGGATGCAAACGGCTATTTTGGAAAGTACGGCGGAGCGTATATTCCCGAGGAATTAAAGAAGGCCATGGAGGAAATTAACCATGCCTATGAAACCATTTCCAAGTCCAGAAAGTTTATTGCGGAGTTGAGACGAATTCGTAAGGAGTTCCAAGGTAGACCGACTCCCATTTCTCACTTGGAGAGACTCTCCGAGAAAATCAATACCGGTGTACAGCTTTATGTGAAGCGTGAGGATTTAAATCATACCGGTGCCCACAAGCTAAACCACTGCATGGGTGAGGTGCTTCTTGCGAAATACATGGGAAAAAAGAAGGTTATTGCAGAGACCGGTGCAGGACAGCACGGTGTGGCTCTGGCTACCGCAGCAGCATACTTCGGCATGGAGTGCGACATTTACATGGGTGCGGTAGACATCAAGAAGCAGGCACCGAATGTAGCCAGAATGAAGATTCTCGGTGCAAGAGTAGTAGAGGTAAATGATGGTCTCGCCACGCTGAAAGAGGCGGTGGATGCCGCATTCCTCGCGTACATGAAGGAATATAAGGATGCCATTTACTGTATCGGATCCGTAGTGGGACCGCATCCCTTCCCCATGATGGTGAGAGATTTCCAGAGTGTAGTGGGAATCGAGGCAAGAGAGCAGTTCCTTGATATGACCGGAGAGCTTCCGGACGCTATCGTAGCCTGCGTGGGAGGCGGATCGAACGCCATGGGACTTTTCTCCGGATTCTTAAATGATCCGGTGACGATTTACGGCGTAGAACCCTTGGGAAGAGGCACCGCACTCGGAGATCATGCGGCAAGCCTTACCTACGGAGAAGAAGGAATTATGCACGGCTTTAACAGCATTATGTTAAAGGATGAAAAGGGAGAGCCGGCACCGGTATATTCCGTAGCGAGCGGTCTCGATTATCCGTCCTCCGGTCCGGAGCACGCCTTCTTACATGATATCGGAAGAGTAAAGTATGATGTGGTAACCGATGATGAAACGATTGATGCATTTTTCACCCTTTCCAGAATGGAGGGCATCATTCCGGCGATAGAAAGCTCTCATGCCGTGGCGTATGGCATGAAGCTTGCAAAGACGATGAACAAGGGCTCCATCCTCATCAACCTCTCCGGAAGAGGAGACAAGGATATGGACTATATCCTGGAAAAATACGGGACACGCTCTCGCTAACCTCGCCTGACTGAGCAGTAGTCTTGTTGACTACTGCTCACTTTGCTTTGCAAAGCAACTTCTTAAAGAAGTTGGTCTTGTACAGGACAACTTTTCTGAAGAAATGTTTGTCCTTTCGTAGGGGATACTAAGCGAAAAACTGCATTTCATTTGTTTTTCGCAAGTACCCACGGGCTCAGATTGTCCCGCAGCAAACCTGCATAGCAATAAATAGCACTGCTTTAATTTTTACAGTCTCTTTTTTATTCATAACGACTATCGCTCGTAAAGCGTAACTTCTCATTATAAACCGATTGCGTAAGTTCTATAGTTTCGATTTTACATCTATTCCTCTTTAAACTGTAATACAAAAAATTTTTCGAAGTTAGAAAAAAGCTATTGACTATAACGTAATGTAATAGCTTATAGTCTTCCTTGTTGGGAGGTGATTAGATGTATTTGATCAAATATGTTAGTGAAATTAGTGGTGTATCGGTGCGCACTTTACATCATTATGATGAGATTGGGTTACTGTCTCCTCAAAAAAAGAAAATGGTTATAGGTATTATTCCGAGGAGGATATATCATTCCTGCAAATGATATTGTTCTATAAGTACTTGGGATTTTCCTTAAAGAAGATAAAAGAATTGTTAAAAAAAGAGGATGGGGAAGTACTAAATCATCTAAAGGCTCAGCTCAAATTAATGCAAAAAGAAAAACAAAAGCTCCTAACTTTGATAGAAACATTGGAAAAGACAATAGAATCAGAAGAAAGGAAGGTTTCCATGCCTACAAAAGAGAAATTTAAAGGGTTTAGCTATCAAGATAATCAAAAATATAAGCAAGCTGCTATAGACCTCTATGGCCGAGAAGTGATTGAAGAGACAATTCAAAAACAAAAAGGAAAAGAACAAGAAATAACCGATGGATTTAATAGAATATTCTTTGCTTTTTCTGAAAATAAGTCAAATGGATTGAGTGCCACGGCGCAAGAAAATATACAATTAGCGGAAGAACTTCATAAACATTTATGCAGATATGCATTTGATTGCCCAATAGATGTATTTTCAAGCATCGCTTATGGATATGTTCAGAATAAAGAATTCAAAAACAACTTAGATCAGTTTGGAGATGGAACAGCACAATATGTATGCGATGCCGTTCAACAATATGTAAAAGAGCAATAAGATTAAAAACTTCTTTTCACTACTTCAAACTGCGGCACTTCTTCTTGAAGAATAAATACGGTATAATACTCTATAGATTAGGAAAAGAATAGTTTATTTTGTACATTTATCCTAAGTTCCTTAGGATATGCAGTTATCTTTATAAAAGGAGGAAGAGCTATGCATGTGAAGAAGTGGAAACCCGGGCTATGGATATTTTTACTCTGTAGCCTTATTTTAGTGCAATTGGAGGCTTTTGCCGGAATCAGGATGCCGATGGCGTCTCCGACTCTGCTTGCCACTGTCTCCGGCACTGCGGAATCTACCGCGGAAACGCTGAACGCGAAGGTTACGGAAGTGGAGAAATTCGGGAATGTGGTCCTTGATTTATCGGAGGAAAGGCTCTATCAGGCGGGCTATCAAGTAGGAGATCTCTTGAGCCTAAAGCTGAAGGATGAGGAGCTTATCCTTCCCCTTTGTACCTCTTACAGTGATGTGGATACGGGAAAACTCTTATTCCGCGATGATACAGGGAAGAAGAGACTGCTTGTAGCCATCAATATGGGAAATTTTGCGAAGAATTACAATGTTTCCGTAGGGGATGAACTTCGGTTTTCTTTAAAGGAAAAGGGTGGCTATCAGGACGAGCTCATGATTCGAAAGCTTACGAGAACCAATAATCGTGCGGACTACTCCTCCGATAGCGTATTTGCTAACTTCCGGGCGGTTGTCGGAAAAGGGATGCCTCTCGGCATTTTATACCGAAGCTCCAATCCCATTGACAATCAATTCGGAAGAGCGGCCTATGCGGATAAGCTCTGTGAAGCCTTCGGGATTCAGACGGTTCTAAACCTTGCGGACAGTGAGGAAGAGGCGAAGGCTCTTACGAAGAAGGACGGTTTTGCCTCCCCCTATTACAAGAGCTTGATGGATAAGGGAAATGTGATTTACCTGAACATGGGCGTGGATTTGGACAGCGAGGACTTTGGCAATAAGCTTGTGGAAGGACTTCGTTTCTTAAGTCAACATGAGGGGCCGTATCTTATTCATTGTACGGAAGGAAAGGACAGAGCCGGTTTTGCAACAGCTATCGTTTCCGCCTTTATGGGCTCAGACCTATCCGAGCTGGAAAAAGATTATATGTTAAGCTTCGAGAATTTCTTCGGCGTAGAGGAAAACAGTGAGAAATATACAAGAATTTTCAACAGCAACCTCTACCAGTCCTTAAAGAAAATGGCAAAGGGAAAGGATCCGAAGAGCACGGATTTAAAGCTTGCAGCGGAAGAATTTTTGGCAGCACACGGCATGAGCAAAGAAGAAATGACGGCTGTTCGGGAAAAACTTGCTAAAGAAGCGACTCTTCCAAAGCCGAGCGTTTCCGGAACGGTGGAAAGTGTAGAGAAATACGGCCACTTGGAGACGGACATTTCCATTTCCGACTTTAATGCTCTGGGCTTTACACTCGGAGATATGGTTTCCGTACAAATGGATAACGGCTATTCCTTCTACGCACCTTATGTAGACGGATATCTGGTCAATGCAGGGGATCCTCTCGTTCGTGCTTATCCCGGAAAAGAAAAGATTGCGCTTTGCATTAACTATGGAAAATTAAATCAGGTAGCAAAGGCGGATAAGGGTACAAAGGTAAGGCTTTTCCTGCAGAAAAAGGGAGCTTATCTTGAACAGTACGCTATCCGAAAACTGACAAGGAGTAACAACAGGGCAGATTATGCCAGTGACGAAATCTTTGCGAACTTTAGAAATATCAAGACTACCGGCATCAAAAAGGGCGTTCTCTACCGTTCTTCCAGTCCCATAAACAATGAGCTCGGTCGTGCGGCAATTGCGAATAAGCTTATGGAAAAGCACGGCATCAAGACGGTTGTGAACCTGGCGGACAGTCAGAAAAATATTGACACCTATCTTTCCAAAGAAGATTTTCAGTCTCCGTATTATAAGAGTCTTTTAGACAGCGGAAATGTGGCGCTTTTAAATCTCGGGCTAAATTTCCGTGCGGTAGAGTTCAGAAAAGGCATTACGGACGGGGCAAGGTTTATCCTGGAGCATGACGGTCCTTATCTTTTCCATTGTACGGAAGGAAAGGACAGAACAGGCTTTATGGCCGTATTCTTAGAGTCCTTAGCTGGTGCCGATGCAAAAGAAATCAAGGCGGACTATATGGAAAGCTATACGAATTTCTTCCATGTGAAAAAAGGCACAAAGCAGTATAAGCTGATTGAAGAAGATGTTATCGGCATGATGGAATCCATTTCCGGATCCAAAGATGTTTCGAAGAAAGCCTTACAGGAAGGCGCGATGAATATGCTTCGGGACTATGATTTTACGGAATATGAGATACAGGGCTTAAAGGATCGGCTTGCCGGAAAAGCCTATGTGGAGCCGACAGTAGACGGTAAAAACGCTGCATAAACGAGATATCGAACGCTTTATGCACGATACTCGTTATGAATAAGCTCTCTCAGGCTTCGCCTGCAGCACTTGTTAAGAATGGGATGATAAAAGTAAGGTGTCATAGGATTATGACACCTCTTTTCTTGCACATTTTCCGAACTTTCTATATACTCTACAAAATAAAAAAGAGAGGAGTAAGAGGCTATGGGATTTACATTATTACATCGATTACCGTCCGCGGAAGAGGTTAGAAAAGAGTATCCCCTGTCAGAGAAGCTGACAGAGATAAAGGCGAAAAGGGATGAAGAAATCAAGGCAATTTTTAAAGGAGAAAGCAAGAAGTTTCTTCTCGTTATCGGGCCCTGCTCTGCAGATCACGAAGATCCGGTGCTGGAATACTGCCATAGATTAAAGGAAGTGGCCAAGGAAGTGGAAGACCGGATTTTTATTGTTCCGCGTATCTATACAAACAAACCCAGAACTACGGGTGAGGGTTATAAGGGCATGCTTCATCAGCCGGATCCGGAGAAACGTCCCAACTTAACCGAGGGAATTTATGCAATTCGGAAGCTTCATATGAAGGTTTTGGAAGAGACCGGTTTTTCTACTGCAGATGAAATGCTTTATCCGGATAACCTCACCTATCTTTCCGACATGATGAGCTATGTTGCAGTCGGTGCACGTTCGGTAGAAAACCAACAGCACAGGCTCGTGGCGTCCGGTATTGATGTGCCGGTCGGAATGAAGAATCCGACCTCGGGAGATCTCGGCGTCATGCTGAACTCCATTTATGCGGGACAGCACGGCTATGAATTTATTTTCCGCGAATGGGAAGTGAAGACGGACGGAAATCCCTATACGCACGCGATTATGCGAGGCTCGCAGAATAAGCACGGGCAAATGCTTGCGAACTACCACTATGAGGACTTAAAGCTCTTACATTCTCTCTATGAGAAGAAGGAACTCTTTCATCCCGCGGTGATAGTGGATACAAACCATTGCAATTCCGGAAAGAAGTATAAAGAGCAGCTTCGTATCGCGCATGAGGTCATGCACTCCAGAAAATACTCGACGGAACTGGCCCATTTTGTAAAGGGGCTTATGGTGGAGTCCTATCTTTTAGAGGGTTCCGCAAAGGTGGAAGAGCATATTTTAGGAAAATCGATTACCGACCCCTGTATCGGCTGGGACGACACTCTGCGCTTGATTTCCAATATTTACGACTACCAGAGTCAGACGAAGTATTGATTCTTAACGAGTATCGTGCGCAAAGCGTGCGATATCTCGTTTGAGATTGCCCCTTTCTTGCACTTTTATGGCTCTTCCTATATACTTTTAGGAGCTTAAAGAGAGGGGGAAATCATGGGATTTTCGTTCTTAAATCAATTACCGACAACGGAAGAAGTGAAGAAGCAGTATCCCTTGTCTAAGGAACTCATTGAGCAAAAGGCAAAGAGAGATGCGGAGATTAAGTCTATTTTCAGGGGAGAAAGTAAGAAATTTCTCCTTGTCATAGGACCTTGTTCCGCAGACCATGAGGATCCTGTGCTGGAGTATTGCCATAGGTTAAAAGAAGTGGCCAAGGATGTAGAGGATCAGATTTTTATTGTGCCGCGAATTTATACCAATAAACCCAGAACCACGGGAGAGGGCTATAAGGGCATGCTTCATCAGCCCGATCCGGAAAAACGGGCTAATCTTACAGAAGGGATTCTTGCGATTCGTCATATGCACATCAGGGTTTTGGAGGAATGCGGTTTTTCGACGGCAGATGAAATGCTGTATCCGGACAATCATACCTATCTCGATGATGTATTATCTTATGTGGCGGTTGGAGCTCGTTCCGTTGAAAATCAGCAACATAGAATGGTAGCATCGGGGGTGGATGTGCCTGTTGGAATGAAGAATCCGACATCGGGAGATCTGGGAGTCATGCTGAACTCCATTTATGCCGCAGAACACGGACACGATTTTATCTTCTGGGAATGGGAGGTACAAACCGGCGGAAATCCTTTTGCTCATGCCATTATGCGAGGCTCACAGAGTAAGCATGGGCAAATGGTGCCGAATTATCATTATGAGGATTTGAAGCTTCTGCATTCTCTCTACACGGAAAAGAAACTGCCGAATCCGGCTGTGGTAGTGGATACCAATCATTGTAATTCCGGAAAAAAGTACAAGGAGCAGTTGCGAATTGCACAGGAAATCATGCACTTTAGAAAGTATTCCGAAGAACTGAGAAGCTTTGTAAAGGGACTGATGGTGGAATCTTATCTTCTTGAGGGTTCTGCCAGGGTGGAAGAGCATATTTTGGGGAAATCCATAACGGATCCCTGCATCGGCTGGGACGATACGTTGCGTCTCATTTCCACTGTATATGAATATCAGGCACTGAACCGATAAAGTTTATTTTTGAAAAAAATGAAGAAGCGAGTCTATCGCATGGAAGATACGGAAGCATTTCATTGCATGAAAGAATGATATAGAAGAAAGAGATTTTTGGGGAGGAAAATATGGGTGTATACGAGGAACTGCAGGATAGAGGATTAATTGCCCAGGTTACGGATGAGAAAGAAGTCCGCGAGATGGTAAACAGCGGAAAGGCGATTTTTTATATCGGCTTTGATCCGACTGCGGATTCTCTCCATGTAGGCCATTTTATGGCACTTTGCCTGATGAAAAGACTGCAGATGGCGGGAAACCGACCGATAGCCTTAATGGGGGGCGGAACGGGTATGATTGGAGACCCTTCCGGAAGGACAGATCTTCGAAAGGTACTTACTGTAGAGGAAATTGATCACAATATCGCCTGCTTTAAGGAGCAGATGAGCCGTTTTATCGATTTTTCCGAAGGAAAAGCGATTCTGGTAAATAACGGAGACTGGCTTCGTAACTTAAATCTTATGGAGTTCTTACGGGAGGCGGGACCGCATTTCTCCGTAAATGAGATGCTGAGAGCACGTTGCTATGTGAACCGTCTGGCAAACGGCCTTTCCTTCCTGGAATTTTCCTATATGCTCATGCAAGGCTACGACTTCTACCGCCTCTATGAGGACTACGGCTGTAATATGGAGTTCGGCGGTGACGACCAGTGGAGCAATATGCTTGCCGGAACGGAGCTCATCCGTAAGAAGCTTGGAAAAGACGCCCATGCGATGACGATAACCCTCTTAACCAATAAGGAAGGAAAGAAAATGGGTAAGACCGCAAGCGGTGCGGTTTGGCTTGATCCGAAGAAGACGAGTCCTTATGACTTCTATCAGTACTGGAGAAATGTGGACGATGCGGATGTGGGAAAGTGCCTTCGTCTTCTTACCTTTATTCCGATGGAGGAAATTCGGGAGATGGACAAGTGGGAAGGGGCGGCGCTCAATAAGGCGAAGGCTGTTCTTGCCTTCCATTTAACAGAGCTTGTGCACGGTACGGAGGAAGCAAAGAAGGCGGAAGAGGCGGCCAAGTCTCTCTTTGCCGGAGCCGGTGCTTCAGCCAATGTCCCAAGCTATACTCTTTCCAAGGAAGAATATGAAGACGGTGTAGATGTTTTAAACCTTTTGGTTCTCACAGGCCTTGCACCTTCCAAGGGAGAGGCAAGAAGAAACGTGCAGCAGGGCGGTGTAAGCTTTGCCGGAGAAAAGGTGACGGATATCGGAAGAGTTTTCCGTCCTGAAGAACTCTCCGGAGAGCCTCTATTACAAAAAGGAAAGAAGAACTTTGTGAAAGTGTTGTACTGCTAAGTCTTTATCTTACAGAAAGTTTACGATTTATCTACAAAAAAGGACTTTTCTTGCATTGAAAAATAAATCCAGTTATAATTTTCCGGAGTTAACAAGTTGTTAACTCCGGTTTTTTGACGGAATTCATAAGAGTCGGGTGTTGTGGTATTAAGCCGTTTGCCGTTTTGTGAGGACTCTATTTCGCTATAATATAGATTTAGGAGAAAGTATGTTTAGAAAGCTAGTAATGACTTTTCTTCTTCTCAGTTTTTCCTGCTTTGGTCTGATGAGTTTTGCGGGAGGGAAGAATGTTGTAGAAAGCGATTTACCGTATGTTGACGGGAAAGTCAATGATCCGGTAAGCAAGTCGGCGCGTACCGCCTATATCTTTACCGAGAATCCTACCTTGTCTCTCAATCTTTCTGAGGGACAAAAGGTGGAAATCGTGAGCTACTGTAATTCTTATTTGAAATCGGAAGACAGAGGGATTCGTAATCGTCTGATGAAGAAGACTCTGACCGCCGGAGAAAAGTTTACGCTTCTTCCCGAGGAAGAGTACCAGGCGGCGAAAGAGGACGGTAGTCTGTATAATACGGCGGATCATTGCTATGTGCTTCGCGTATATGAGGATGGATCCGATCGCTATGAAGAATACTACTTCGGAATTGTAGAAGAAGATATTTTTAAGGATTATCAGGAGAAGGCGAAGGAAAAAGAGCTTCTCTTAAAGCAGAAATTAAATCAGTACGGACCGGCTGCCGTAAAAAAAGGCTAGAATGAGCAAGATAAACGAGATGCATAGAGCAATACTCGTTAGGAATCGAAAAGGGATAGACAGAGTGTAGGTTTTCTATACTCTGTCTATTTTTTTCTTAACGAGTATCGCTCGCATATCGTGCGAGATCTCGTTCTCCAAATTCCATAAGACCCGCGGTAATGCTGGCTTTCAGATAGCGCAAAATAAATTGAATAAATTCATCCCTCTTGTAAGAGATTTCTTTTTGAAAATAAAGAAGGAGAAGACGCCAGATATCGCTAATGGAAAGCTCTGTAAGAATCTGCAGCTCTTTTTCCGAAATCGCAACGCCGGTCTCACAAATCCCGATTTTCATGGCCCACGAGGCAAGCTGCTCCAACTCCCGGTACAAGACACGTTCAAGAGTGACTCTACCGACGGAATCTTTAATACAGTTTAAAAGATGTCGGTGCTTTTCGATGGAGTCCAATACATCATTTAGGGCATTTTCATAATCTCGATTATTCTGAATTTCCGTAATAAGCTTATTACTCTCTCTACTGATTACCCATTCCAAAAGACCGTAGATATCCGGAAAATAATAATAAAAGGTTTTCCGATTGACCTCTGCTTTTTCGATAATTTCCTTCACGGTGATTTTATCCAGCGCCTTCTCTTCCATTGCACTAATTAGGGCAGTGGCAAGCTTTTCCTTGGTTCTTTCTCGAAGTTCACAATTTTTCACAATTTACCCCACATTTGTCCGGTATTGTCCGTTTTCTTTCTTTTTCAAGCTGATATTATACTACTCGTTGCCTGTAGTTTAAAGGAAGAGATGGCGGAATAAGAGGAACGCAAATAGAGAAAGGGAGGAAAGAAGATGAAAAAGAATACGATGAACAGAAATAAAGAAATAAAGATAGAAATGAATAAAGAAACAAAAGATGCAAAAAGAAAAATCGGTAAAAAGGAGAGACTTATGAAGGGTGTTGCCATTGTGCTGGTACTTTCGCAGGTGCTCCTGCTCCCGATGATGGCCCTTGCATCGGAAGAAAATCCTCGCTATCACGAAAACTATTATGCCCTCTTAAGTCCTACGGGAGAGCTGAAGCAGAGTTCGGTGGTCAGACAGTATGAAGCCAGAGGGATGCAAACTGTCACGGATTACGGAAAATACAGCAGTATTAAAAACTTAAGTAACGGCGTGGATGCGGAGTCGGATGGAGAACGCCATGTCTTTCACTTTCCAAATGGAGCACCGGAGACCTTATATATCGAGGGGGAGACAAGCGAGCCTTTCGCCATTCTTCCTTGGAAAATAGCGATTACTTACGAGTTAAACGGCTTGGAAGTGGACCCCTCCGTGCTTGCAGGCGAAAAGGGCCTCGTAAAAATTCATGTTGATTTTACAAGGAATCCGAATGCACAGGACTATGCCAAGAAAAACTATGTGCTCATTGCCAGGGCAAACTTTTCCATGGAAGATATCCTTTCTTTAAAGGCGGAGAAGGCGGAAGTTGTAACCCTCGGAGAGAAAAAGGAAGTGATGTTTGTCCTTCTTCCGGGAGAGGAAGACAGCTTTGATATCGAGGTGGGAAGCAATTCCTTCAGCTTTGACGGCCTGCAGTTTCAGATGATGCCGCTTCGTTCCGCCCAGGTGGAGAAAATAAAGGATATACAGGATTCGAAAAAGGATATGGAGGATTCCTATCAAGCTTTAAAAGATGCGGGAAATGACCTTCTTTCGAATATGGAGTCTTCCCGAAAATCCCTTCGTGACATGGAAAAGAGTCTGAATGATGCAAATGCTTCTGTGAAATCCATACAGGAGGAAGGAAAAGCATTTCAAGAGGAAAGAGATAAGAGTT
The DNA here is from genome assembly GCF_000214455.1 of Oribacterium sp. oral taxon 108 str. F0425. NCBI lineage: Bacteria > Bacillati > Bacillota > Clostridia > Lachnospirales > Lachnospiraceae > Oribacterium > Oribacterium sp. oral taxon 108. The sequence continues at coordinate 908,412 of NZ_AFIH01000001.1, forward strand.
ACGATTCCTTGGACAAACTTACGGAGAGCTTAACACCCGTAAACGGAAACATCAGTGACTTAACAGCCACAATTGGAGACACCAAGAAGAATATTGACGGGAGAAAAGACAGCATTAATCGGATACAGAACAGCTTAAGAGACCTGGAAGAATCTCTTACAGAGCTTCGATCCGATGTGCCGAATACCGCGAAAATCGAGGAAGCAAAAGGAACAGTCAATGCTTTAAACGGCATGCTGGACAGTTCGAGACAGGAAACGACAGCGGAAGTGATTAGTGCTTTAGACCAAAAGCTTCAGGGAAATCCTCTGCATGATACTATTATGAATCTCGTGCAGGGTTATTCCGGGCTTTCCGAGAAGGAAGAAGCTACGAAAAAGCAGCTTCGTACCTTACTTTCCGATAAAATTACACCTCAACTTGACGCCCTTTCTTCCGATACGCGTTCCGGAATGAGTACGGGGATAGACGGACTTTCCACTTTGGAAGATAGTCTGGAAGAAGTGAAGACTCTGCAGTCGGATCTGACAAAAGCGGCGACTACGGCGGAGGAACTCGGAAAAAATGCCAATGTTTTGCTGGAAAACAGCCAAATTGCGATGCAGGACCTTACAGGAGCGCTTCGCAGTCAAGACTCATATTTAAGAGGAAAGAGAGAGGAAGTCTATAAAAATCTGGAAAGGAACCTGGATTCTGCAAGCTCCGCTGTGCGCCAGGGAGAAGCAGCCCTCGGCTCCACAAAGAGCATGCAGACAGCGAAGGACACGATGGAGGATCTCATTGAGAGTAAGTGGGAAGAAAATACGGGAGAAAAGACGAACCTTTTTGAAATGGACCCGGACAGAGCGCCGGAGTCTCTGGTTTCCGGGGAAAATGAGAATATTGTCGATGTTGCCGTAACGCTTCGTACGGAAGAAATCAAGGTGGATAAATCCAAGGAAAAAACGGAGGAATCGGATGCGGAACCCGGTGTTTGGGAAAAAATAGCAGCAGTATTTGCAAAAATGTTTTCCGGACTCGGAAAGCTCTTTAAAGGAGGAAAGTAGATGTCCTTTAGTGAAAAATGTGCAAATTTTATCGTGAAAAAGAGAGAAAAAATCGGTCTTGGATTTTTGTTGATGCTCATCGTTTCTTTGTTTCTCTCCTTTTTTGTGGAAATCAATTATGACTTAAGTAAATATCTTCCGGACTGGTCTTTGACACAGCAGGGAATTCACAAGATGGAAGAGACCTTCGGCTATCCGGGTACAGCGCGTGTGATGATTAAGAATGTCACAATGGGAGAGGCCTTAAACTATAAAAATCAGATTGAAGAGATTTCCGGAGTAGACCGGGTGAGCTTTCATACCGGGGAAAACGGTGCCTTTGCGCCGAACTATATGGAGGGAAAGACGGAGGACCTGGACTATAAGGACGGAAATGCCCTCTTTCATATCGTTTTTGTAAATGGGGACAGTGACTTAAAAACAAAGGCCGCTGTACAAGAAATTGAGGATTTACTGGGGGATAAGGCGGTTTATGCGGGACTTGCGGTACAAAGTAAAACCGTAGAGGAGCAGGTAAGCGGACAGATGGGCTTTATCCTTGGGCTCGGCATCACCTTCATTTTCCTGATACTTCTTCTGATGACCAATTCCTATGGGGAACCGATTCTCTTCCTGCTGACCATCCTTGTAGCGGTGGGATTAAACAGAGGGACCAACGTCTTTCTCGGAAAAGTTTCCTTTATCACGAACAACGTGGCGGCAATTTTACAAATTGCCGTATCCATGGACTATGCCATTTTCCTCCTGCACTCCTTTGAGCTTGGTCTTTCCAAGGGAATGGAGAAGGAAAAAGCTTTAAGTTTTGCGGTGGGGAAGTCATTAAATACCATTTTGGCTTCTTCCCTTACGACGGTAGGCGGTTTTCTTGCGCTTTGTGCAATGCAGTTCGGAATCGGTATGGACATGGGACTTGTACTGGCAAAGGGAGTTGTTTTGAGCCTTCTTACGGTTATCTTTTTTATGCCGGCGCTTCTTCTTAGGATGTGGAACTTTGTGGAGAAGACAAGACACAAGTCATTTCTCCCTTCCTTTCGAAGCCTTTCGAATCTTGCCTACCATGTAAGCCCTCTGGTTTTAGTGTTAACGCTTCTTTTGGCGTTTCCCCTAAATATCATGCAGGGCATGAATAACTTCCGCTTTAGCAGTTCCGCAGTGGTTATGGGAGAGGGAACGAAGATTTCCGAAATGGCGGAGGAGATAGATTTCGTCTTCGGGGAAGAAAATCTTCTCATTGCGATTTATCCTTCCGGAAGAAACGATATGGAATCGGCTCTGGGAGGAACACTCAAGTCTCTTCCCTTTGTGAAGTCCGTTCAATCTTTAAGCACTGCTCTTCCGGAGGGCGTTCCGGAGTTTATGACACCGAAATCTTCTCTTGACCTTGTTCGAAAGGACGGGTACAGCCGTATGGTCATTACCTTAAATCTTCCGGGAGAAAGTGAAGCCTCTTACAAGGCGGTGAATACGGTTCGGCAGATTTTAAAAGACTATACGGGATCGGACAGCTATTTGGTAGGAGATACGACGGCTACGATGGATATGGAAAATATTCTCCGCAGCGATAATGCCCGGGTAAATACCATTTCGCTTATCATCATTTTCCTTGTCGTGATGTTCTCCTTTAAGTCGGCACTTTATGCCTTCGTTGCCATGGTTCCCATAGAAATGGCGATTATGACCAATATGTCCTTCTCTTATCTGGAAGGCAGTCAAATGATTTTCATTGGTTTCGTAGTGGTGTCCAGTATTCAGCTTGGCGCAACGGTGGACTATGCCATTTTGGCCCTGGACCACTTTAAAGAGGAGAGGGAAAAGAAGGAAAGAAAAGAAGCGATTTCCGCAGCAATTCGGAAGAGCCTCTCTTCCCTCCTCGTTTCCGGCTCTATTCTCACCGTAGTGGGCTATGTCATTTACTTTATTTCTTCCGTACCGGCAATCGGACAGCTTGGAAAGCTGATTGGAAGAGGTGCACTTTGCTCTCTCTTCTATGTCGTATTTCTACTTCCGGGCCTCCTTCGCGTACTGGACAAGGCTTTGATACGAAAGGAAAAAATAAAGGAAGTTGTGAAAGAAAAGAGGGAGAAGTTGAAAGAAAGCGAGGAAATACAAGAAAAACAAGAAGTACTAGAAATACAAGAGAAAAAAACGACTTAATCCGCATTGCCCTTCCGGAAAAAATCTTTTATAATGGGTCTCCTTGGAGTAAAGGGAAGTGTATTCGAGAAAAACTGCTTTAACTTGTAGAGTTTCTATTCTGTAGAGTTTCTTCTATGGGAGAGAAGGAAAAGGGGAAGTGTTTTAGAAAGATAAAGAAAGAAGGAAGGAAGATGTGGCTGATAGCGGGGCTTGGAAATCCGGAAAAAAAATACAACGGCACTAGGCACAATGCCGGTTTTGCGGTAATCGATGCTCTCTTGGAAATGCTGGGAGGGAAGGGGCTGGAAAGTACGAAGTTTCACGGCGCCTTTACCAAATTACGGATTGGCACGGAGGAGGTCGTTATTTTGAAGCCTCTTACCTATATGAATCTCTCCGGAGACAGCATTGCCCCAATGGCGAATTTCTACAAGATTCCGGCGGAACAGGTTCTTGTGGTTTCCGATGAAATCAGTCTTTCCCCGGGGAGTATCCGTATTCGGAAAAAAGGCTCTGCAGGTGGACATAACGGCTTAAAAAGCATTATTGCAAGACTCGGTACCGAAGATTTTCCGCGGATTCGTCTGGGAGTAGGAGAAAAAAGGGAAAGAGAAGACTTGGCGGCCCATGTTCTCGGCCATTTCGAAAAAGAAGATGAAAAGCGCATGGAGGAAGCCTATACAGATGCGGCCAAGGCCTGCATCTGCACCGTGACGGAGGGGATTGAAAAGGCCATGAACCTCTATAATAAAAAAATATAGAGGTTCATAGTGCTAAACAATAATGAGATTAACAGGGAAGAATCCACATATACGAATCCGATAGAGGAAACTTTGCTTTTTCAGTCCATGCGGGGAAGTCTGGGCTCGGGAAAGCAGCTTTTTTATACCGGAATAGTGGACAGCTTAAAGCCGCTTCTCGCACTTCCTTTTGCGAAGAATTGGGCGCTTTATCTATGTAAAAGTGAGGAGAGAGCGAAGGAGGTTTTACAGGACTGTAAGGCTTTTTCGGAAAATGTCTATTTCTATCCTCCGAAGGATTATCTTTTCTATAAGGCAGATACCAGAGGGCATTATATTCTTAGGGAAAGAGGCGAGTGCCTTCGTCATCTTTTGGAAGATTCGGGAGGGATGATTGTGACCACCTTTCCGGCTTTGATGGAGAAAATGGAAGGGAAGAATGCTTTCCGGGGTTCTCTCTTTACCGTGAAAGTCGGGATGAGCATAGAGCTTTCCGACTTGCAGGATAAACTCTCGGAGATGGGATATAAGAGAGCGGAGCAGGTAGAGATGCGCGGGGAATATTCTATCCGTGGCGGTATTGTGGATCTTTTCTCCAATCAAATGGAAGACCCGGTCCGTATCGAGTTTTTTGGGGAAGAGGTGGACAGCATTCGTTCTTTTTCGCTGGAGAGCCAGCGCTCTCTGGAGCAGATTACGGAAGCAAAACTCTATCCTGCAGGGGAGAGAGGTTTTTCTTCTTCTCTTAAGGCCTTTTCTCTTTTGGATTATTTTCCGAAAGAAGCGGTGATTTTTCTGGATGAACCGCAGAGGCTTCTGGAAGAAGCGGAGCGGGTAGAAGAGGAATTTCTGAACTTCTTCGCAGCAGGTACCGGGACAGCTGCAAAGTCGATTTTAGGAGTGAATACAGATTCAAAGGGACTTTCTGGTACAGCTTTGAAAAGGGAGTCGGAAGTAAAAAGACAAGCAGGAGAAGACGAAGAAGAGCACATTGCTCTCTTTTCTCCTGAAACACTCCTGACGGAAATCGGGGGAAGAGTCTTTGCGGCTTTTTCCACTCTCGGGACAGGAATGGATTCTTTAAGTCCTGCAATCGATAGTGGAAGATTGATAGAAAAAACTTTCACGACGAAAGAAATTCCGGCTTATGGAAAGCATCCCGGCCTGTTTCAGGAGGATATAAAGCGTCTTTTCAAGGAGAAGTACAGAGTTCTTCTCTATTCCCCATCTGCACTTCGTGCTTCGCGTCTTGCGGAAAAACTTCGGGAAGAAGGGATTTCCGCCTATTGTCCCGATGTGTTCAGCATTCCGAAAGAAGGGGAGAAAAGCATACAGGTTTGCACGGGCTTTCTTCGACATGGCTTTTCCATGGAGGAAGAAAAACTCTTTATCCTTACGGAAGCGGAACTTTTCGGGCAAAGTCTCAGCTTAAAGAAGAAAAAAAGAAAAAGAAGGCGGAAGGTGTGCGCATCGGCTCTTTGACGGAGATTGAAAAGGGAGACTATGTGGTGCATGAAAGCCATGGCATCGGCATTTATCAGGGGATAGAGCGTATCACAACAGACGGTGTGAGTAAGGATTTCATCAAGATTCTCTACGGAGACGGGGGGAATCTCTATTTACCGGTCACAAAGCTGGACGGCATTGAGAAGTATGCGGGGAAAGAAGCGAAGATACCGAAGCTGAACCGCTTAAACGGTACAGAATGGCAAAAGACGAAGGCAAGAGTTAAGGGAGCGGTCAAGGAAATTGCGAAAGAACTTCTGCGTCTTTATGCGAAACGTCAGAATGAGGAAGGCTATGCCTTTTCGGAGGACACAGTCTGGCAGAAGGAATTTGAAGAAGCCTTCCCCTACGAGGAAACCGGAGACCAGATTTTAGCCATTGAAGCGACCAAGGAAGACATGGAAAGTAAAAAAATCATGGATCGTCTGGTTTGCGGAGATGTGGGCTACGGAAAGACCGAGATTGCACTGAGGGCGGCCTTCAAGGCCGTGCAGGATTCCAAGCAGGTTGCCTACCTTTGTCCCACGACGATTCTTGCCCAGCAGATTTACAACAATTTTGTAGAACGAATGAAGGGCTTTCCGGTAGGGATTCGTCTTCTCTCCCGTTTTCAAAGCGGAAAGGAGCTGAAGAAGAGTCTGGAAGAGCTTTCCCACGGCAGGGCGGATATTGCAATCGGCACGCACCGCCTTCTTTCGAAGGATGTGCATTTTAAAAACCTGGGACTTCTTGTCGTGGATGAGGAGCAGCGCTTCGGTGTATCGGATAAGGAGCGGATTAAGTCTTTGAAGGAAAATGTGGATGTGCTGACGCTTTCCGCAACGCCTATCCCGAGAACACTCCACATGTCTCTCGTGGGAATCCGGGACCTTTCCGTTTTGGAAGAGCCTCCTCTCGACCGCCTTCCGATTCAGACCTATGTCATGGAGGAAAATGAAGCCTCCGTCCGGGAAGCGATAGAGCGGGAACTTAGACGAAACGGACAGGTTTATTATGTACACAACAGGGTGAAAAGCATAGCGGATACGGCAATGCGTGTACAGAGGCTCGTGCCTTATGCCCGGGTGGCCTATGCTCATGGGCAGATGGGAGAGCGTGAACTCGAGAAAATCATGCTTTCCTTTATTGCGGGAGAAATTGATGTTCTGGTTTCCACTACGATAATTGAAACCGGTCTCGATATTCCTAACGCGAATACGCTGATTATCCAGGATGCGGACAGGATGGGACTGTCCCAACTCTATCAGATTCGCGGGCGTGTAGGACGTTCCAACCGGATTTCCTATGCCTTTCTCTTGTATAAAAAAGGGAAAAGCCTTACGGAGGAGTCGGAAAAACGTTTGAAGGCAATTCGAGAATTTACGGAGCTCGGATCAGGGATTCGTATTGCGCTTCGTGACCTCGAAATTCGCGGAGCGGGAAATGTTCTTGGTGCGGAGCAACACGGACATATGGAAGCGGTGGGCTATGAGCTTTATACCAAGCTTCTTCGCCATGCGGTTCTCCTTGAAAAGGGAGAAAAGACGGAGGAAGAGGGCATAGAGTGCCAGATGGATGTGGATTTTGATGCCTATATTCCGGAAAGCTATATTCCGAATGAAGAACAGAAGCTTGAGGTGTATCAGAAGATTTCCACCATCGGAAGTGAGGAAGAAGAACTGGATTTAAAGGACGAACTGATAGATCGTTACGGGGATTTACCGGATAAGGTGGAAAATCTTTTCCTTGTAGCGATGCTGAAGCTTTCCCTCAGTAAAATCGGTGTTTTGGAATGTAAGATTAAAAGAGGCGAGATTCTCATGCAGTTTTCTCCGAAAGCGAAATTGGATACCGCAAAAATTCCTGTTCTTGTTCAGGAGTCACAGGGGGAAGTTCGCTTCCAAAACGGAGAACAACCTGCCCTTTTTTACAAAAAGAAGAATAGTCGAGTTCAGGAAAAGATAGAAGAGACGATGAATAAAGCAGGAGAAATTGCTGCGCTTCTTTCTTTAAACTGATTTATCTTTAAATGGATTTATTTAAATTGATTATGTTTGCAGAGCCGAAAAAGGAATAAAAATTCTTGATTTTTTTTAGAAAAGCAAGGGAAATACAGGGAAAAAACAGCCATTTCATTGACAGTATAAGGGGAGAACGATATAATGCTGTCGTAAAAGGGAGTTTGTCTCTATTTATGAGCTGAACCTTTGATGGATTGTGCTCCTTTTTCGCAAAAGAATACTGTTTTAAGCAGTACTCAAATTAATCACAATATGCCGCATATGCGGTAAACATGGAGGATGAAAGATGAACAAGAATGAGTTGGTTTCCGCTGTTGCAAAGCAGGCTGAATTATCCAAGAAGGATGCCGGTTTGGCAGTAGAAGCAGTATTTGACACCATTGCTAAGGCTCTGGAGAAAGGGGATAAGGTTCAGCTGATCGGATTTGGAACATTTGATGTTTCCGAGAGAGCAGCTAGAGAAGGACACAATCCCAGAACCGGTGAGGCTATGAAGATTGCTGCTTCCAAGGCTCCGAGATTCAAGGCCGGCAAGGCTTTAAAGGAGCGTGTAAACTAAGTCCATGCGCTTAGACAAATACTTAAAAGTATCTCGTCTGATAAAAAGAAGAACAATAGCTAATGAAGCCTGCGATACCGGTCGAATATCTGTTAACGGGAAAGTGCAGAAGGCATCCTATGACGTGAAGGTTGGGGATGTAATCAGCATTCGCTTTGGAGAAAAGCAGGTGGAGGCCAAAGTGCTGTCTACCAAGGAACCGATACGAAAGGATGAAGCAGAAGAGCTATTTGAATATTTATGAGAAGGCAAGGAAGAAAGAACAGAAGAATTTTTGGAAACGGAGTTACCATTTTAGGGCTAGTGCTCGTGGTAGCTCTCCTTGCTATAGTTATTTTTGTTAGAGGAAATACATTACAGAAACAGAATAAGAATTACCTCGCCATGGAAGAAAGTCTCGAAGATGAATTAAGTAAAGAAGAGCTGAGAGAAAAGAATTTGGAGGACCGTAGGGTTTATAGCAAAACCAAGGAATACGTCATGGAAGAGGCAAGAGAGATTTTCGGCTTACAGATGCCTGATGAGATTATCGTAAAGCCGGAAAATTAAGTACTTGGAAACGAAAGAGGATTCTTCTTCTTTCGTTTTTCTTTATGAGGAAGCAAGTAGGGGAACCATGCAGAGCGGAACGGATACCAAACTATTCTTTTATATCAAAAAGAATCAATTGATTCTGCCCGGAGAGCAGGTTCTTTTGGCCTTTTCCGGCGGAAGTGACTCCCTTTATCTGCTCTATTTTTTAAAGGAACTTCGGAAGCATATTCCCTTTTCTCTGGAGGCCATGCATATTCATCATGGAATCCGGGAGGAGGAAGCGGAGCGGGACTTGTTCTTTACGAAAAGAAAAGCGGAAGAATGGGAAATCCCTTTTTCTTTTGTGAGAGTGGATGTTCCGGGCTTTTCCGAGAGAGAAGGACTGGGGCTGGAGGAAGGTGGAAGAATCCTACGCTATCGAGCCTTGGAGAGAAAAAGAGCAGAATGGGAAAGCAGAGAAGGCAGAAAGACCAAGCTTGCTCTTGCACAGCATATGGATGATCAAGCCGAAACAGTGATGCATCATCTTGTAAGAGGGACAGGAATTGCAGGTCTTTCGGGGATGCAATCGATAGAGGAAAATAAAATTCGCCCCTTACTTTGTCTCAGAAAGGCGGAGATTTTGGAACGTCTGCATGTCCTGTCCCTGGCAGGAGTAGAGGACAGCAGCAACTCGGACTTAAGCTTCACCAGGAATTACATCCGAAAAGAATTGATTCCCGTCTTGGAAAGGATAAACAGGCATGCGGTTCGGCATATTTTTGAAGAAGCTTGTTTTTTTCCGAGCTGGAAGCATATTTTCGGAAAAAAGCTTTTCTCTTCATAGAGGAATTTGCGGAAAAAAAAGAAGGAGAAATAGCGCTGCCTTTAAAGGCTTTAAAAATGGAAGATGCGGTTTTAAGAAGAGAAATATACCTTGAGACCTTAAGGTTACTGCGGGGAAATACAAAGGATATTTCGCGTGCACATCTTTCCTCCGTGGATAAAATTATTTTTGCAGGAAACGGAAAGATGGTGGAGCTTCCCGGGAAAGCACTCGGGAAAATAAACGGAAAAACTTTGGTTTTTGCTTTGTTGTAAAACAAAGGAAGGATGAGATAGGCTTACGTCATGGCGAAAGGGGAAGATATGAAGGAAGAAATTGAGGTTCTTTACACGGAGCAAGAAATAGAAGACAAGGTAAAGGAATTAGCCGCTAAAATTGACGAAGATTATAAGGGGAAGGCAATTCATCTTATTTGTGTACTGAAGGGTGGCGCCATGTTTATGTGTGACTTGGCGAAAAGATTGAAAAATCCTCTTGTTACCATGGACTTTATGGCAGTCAGCAGCTACGGCAACAGCACGGAAAGTTCGGGTGTGGTACGTATCGTAAAGGATCTGGACGAGTCGCTCGAGGGAAAACATGTTCTTCTTGTGGAAGATATTGTGGATACAGGAAGAACCTTAAGTCACTTGACCAAACTTTTGCAAGAGAGAAATCCTGCATCTCTTAAGATTTGCACGCTTCTGGACAAGCCGGAAAGAAGAGAATGTGAAGTGGAAGTGCAATATACAGGTTTTCAAATCCCGGATATTTTTATTGTAGGTTACGGAATAGATTATCAACAGAAGTATAGAGGTCTTCCCTATTTAGGAGGAGTTCATTTTAAAGAGGAGTAAGGAGGAAAGATGGGGATCAACAGGGATGCCTTATATAGTATAGGGAAGGGATTTTACCGAGATCCGGAGGAGTCCCCTTCTTTTTCCAAGCTTACATTGCGCTTTCGTACCGCGCGGGAAGATGTGGAGAGTGTTTCTCTGATTCTTCCGGAGGACGGTCGTGAACTGTCTATGCGTTGGCACAGCAATGATTTTTACTTTGATTACTATGAAATCGAGACAGAAGTAGAAGATAAACCTCTATTCTATTATTTTAAGATTCGAAAAGGGGAGGAGTGTTTACATTACAACCGTCTTGGCGTTACGGAAGATCTGAGAGAGCAGTATGCTTTTTCCGTTTTTCCGGATTTTTTTGTTCCTTCCTGGGTAAAGGGAGCGGTTATGTATCAGATTTTTGTGGATCGCTTCTACAATGCGGATGGAAAGAACAATGTTGAGGATAGGGAATATATCTATCTGGGAAGGCCGGTCAGTGCAGTGCAGGACTGGAATGCCAAAATAGAGCCTTTTGATGTGCATCGTTTTTACGGCGGAGACCTGGAAGGAGTTTGGAAGAAGCTGGACTATCTTTGTTACCTTGGCGTTGAGGTTTTGTACTTTAATCCTCTTTTCGTATCTCCCTCCAACCACAAATATGATACACAGGATTATGATCATATCGATCCGCACCTGGGGAGGCTTGTTGAAGATGGAGGAGAAGTGCTTCTTCCGGGAGAGACGGAGAACAGAAAGGCAAGTAAATACAGCATTCGCAGTACCGAGAAAGCAAACCTGGAAGCCAGTGATGCCCTTTTTCGGGACTTTGTAGCGGCTTGTCACGCCCGGGGAATGCGGGTCATTATTGACGGTGTTTTTAATCACTGCGGCTCCTTTCATCGCTATATGAATGCCTCTTTTTTCTATAAGACGGGAGAGGGAAATCCTTATCCTTTCGGTGCCTTTGAGAGCTACCAAAGTCCATATCGGGAGTATTTTGAATTTGCCAAAAAGACGGAAGCCGATTGGCCTTTTAATGACAGCTATGAAAAATGGTGGGGAAATGATACGTTGCCGAAGCTGAACTATGAAAATGCCGAAGCGCTGGAAGAGGAAATTATAAATGTAGCCAGAAAATGGATTAGCGCTCCTTACTTTTGTGACGGATGGAGATTGGATGTTGCGGCTGATTTGGGGCACAGTGAAGCCTATAATCACAGCTTTTGGAAGCGGTTTCGGAAAGCCGTAAAGGAGGCCAATCCGGAAGCCGTGATTTTAGCAGAGCATTACGGAAATCCGGCTGCCTGGCTAAAAGGAGAGGAATGGGACAGCATCATGAACTATGATGCTTTTATGGAGCCGGTAAGCTGGTTTCTCACGGGAATGGAAAAGCATTCCGACAGAGCCATGCCGGAAACCTACGGGGATGGTGTGCTGTTCTTTAATACGATGCGTTACAACATGGCAAATATTCCGGAAAATGCATTAGATGCCTGCATGAATCAGCTTTCCAATCATGATCATTCCCGTTTTATGACAAGAACAAACAGGAGAGTGGGACGAATTAAAGCGGATATAGATGATGCTGCAGTGGGAATTGATCCGGCACTTTTCCGTTTAGCGGCTATGCTGCTCTTAACTTGGCCCGGGGCCCCCACACTTTTTTATGGAGATGAGGTAGGAGTATGCGGGTGGACGGAACCGGACTGCAGAAGGCCTTTTCCCTGGGGGGAAGAGGATATGGAGCTTCTGGACTATCATCGATACCTCTTATTTCATCATAAGAAGCTGCCGGCTCTTAGAAATGGAGCTCTTATGCTCTTAGAGGCCGGGCCAAACTATGCGGTTTATGCAAGAATAACAGAGAGACAGGTAGCGATTATCGTGCTATACACAGGAGAGACGGAGTGTACTCTTCCGATTCCGGTATGGAAAGCCGGAGTGAGCGATAAAATGCAGATGAGAAGAATTCTAAAAACGGACTACAGAGGATACAATGCAGGCCAAACCTGCAGATTCGCGAAGAATGGAATGATAGACTGCCGCATGTGGGCGAAAACCGGAAAAATTTACATTGTAGATTTAGAAGAAATAGAGGCATAAGAGGGTGATTAAAGAGAATTTCGAACAAGTAGTACTCAAGAAGAAAAACAAATCGCTATGAGAGATTATGGTCATTCGTACGAAATCCTTTAAAGACAAAAATGCTTTATGCTGTATACAGCAGAAAGCATTTTTGGGCTTATATGACTTTTCTACAATCAGAAGACCGTCACACATGCATCTTTTAAGCCATGACCAAATACTCTCGAAGTTTTTCTTCCACCTGCGTCATCTTCTCCTTTGGCGCAAAGAGTTCGGTGATTCTTCCAACGCCTAGATAAAGAACGCCCAGAAGAGATTTTGCATCAACTAAACGATTTCCGCTCCCCAAATCCACATCAAAAGGCAGACTGCTGGTTTTGTTTACAAAGTCGCTTACGGCTTCGGAATTGGGTATCAGGATTTTTACTGTTTCCATAATTCCTCCATAACAATGATTTATCGGCGTTTTAATCGGTTACTCTGTTTTATCTTTCCATCTGAAACCAAACGCCCTTATGTTCTACTCTATTAACCCTTATTTAATAATTCGGTATTTCGAGGGAAAATATTACTCTTTTCGAGAAAAATAAGCAAGGACATTTATATAAAGCTTTTATAAACTCGGCATGAAAAAAAGAAATAAAAATAATTGAATTAAGTTCTTTCCTTTTTCTGTCTTCTTTTCTTCTCCAGTAGGAGGTCGCGCTTTGCTTTTTGCTCACGACTTAAATCTTTTGTATGTTTCAGCATACGCTTTCTTCTTCTTGCACGGTAAAATTCCTCCCTCCTTTGAAACAGATAGACGGCGAGAAGACCTAATACGGTTAGAAGGGAAAGGCTTAGAAGAATCTTTAATAATTTCAGAATCGGTTTTTGCAGGATGATTTTTCCGGCCTTTTTGTCGAAAATAAGAGGTGCATTGTTTTGCTTTTCCGGATTACTGTCTACGCTTGCTTCCGTGTTTTTTTCCTCTTTTTGCAGCTCCACGGAAATCTTTTTGGGAATAGCTTCCTCTTTTTTTAGAGAAGTTTTAGACAGCTCGGAGTTCTCGTTGCTCGTTTTCTCGTCCTCCAGGTAAATATAGGCTGTTCCTACGATGCGGTCTTCATAACGATACTCAATTTTTGCAATTTTTCCCTCCGCCTTTTCTTCTTCGCTTAAGTCATAATGGAGATCGGAGGCTACATCCTGGAAAGGGATTCCTTTTGGAAGGCAAACCTGGTCGTTACTTCCCGTAGTAAAATGCAGGCTCTTTAAGAGTGGAATTCCGTCCACAGACCAGTTGCTTTCCAGATTGCGAAAACGGCTGTCATTTTTTTCTGCAGGATAGGAAGTAAAGGAAGAAAAACCGAAATCAAAAAGTTTTTTTGTGTCGCGATACTGGGAATTGTGTCCATTTAAAATGGCACAAATCAGTGTGGTATCGCCCTTTTTACAAGCGGTCAGAAGAGTGTTTCCGGCAAGAAGAGTATATCCGGTTTTTCCGGCAAAGACTCCCTCATAGTATTCTCTATAGCTTTTGCGCATCATCTTATGATGGGCGTAAACCGTATTTTCCTTGTCCTCGGGATTCGGATATTTACTGATAGGAGCATGGGTATAAACCTGCGTAGCATCAATTTGCAAAAAGCTCTTGTTTTGAATGGCATACTGCATGATTTTTGCCATGTCCATGGCACTGGTGTAATGCTCTGCATTATTCAATCCCGAAGGATTGGTAAAATGAGAATCCGTACATCCTATCGCCTGCGCTTTTTCATTCATCAGCTCCGCAAAAGCACTGTTGGATCCGGCTACATATTCTGCTAATGCATTTGCACAGTCATTTGCGGAATGCAAGAGAAGACTGTAGAGACAGTCTCTGACACTGAGTTTATCTCCGGCTACTGCACCGATTACAGTAGAATTCGGTTCCAGATTGTCTTTGGTGGCTGCGGTAGAAAAGGTGATTTTGCTTTCTAGATTCTCTACGTGCTCTAAAACCACGATGGCTGTCAGAACCTTTGTGATGGAAGCCGGATAGTAGTGTGCATGCTCATTTTTAGCATATAAAACGGTTCCGGATTTTGCATCCATTAAGACAGCACCCTCTGCTTCGATATTTTCCGTACAACTTGGCCAGCCGTCGGCATAGGATGGAAAAGAGGGGGCAGAAAAAAAGCCTAAAAGAAGAATGAGGAGTAGGCAGAACAAACGAGAAGAAAGGCTATTTTTTTGTCTTATCATTTCTCCTCCTTTTCCACCAGAGGAAAAATCAAAGAAACCTTGTAGAGATCACCGTCAATCTCGATTCTCATTTTTCCGGACATCAGCTTGGTTAAGCTTTTGGCTATGGAAAGTCCCAAACCGGAACCCTCCGTACTTCTGGATACATCCCCTCTTACAAAACGTTCCGTCAGTTCCTCGGGCGAGATATTTAAGGGGGCTTCGGAGATATTTTTCATCGTAAAGACGGCATCCTTTTCCCTTTTTGTTAAAGTGATATAGACTCTACTGCCGAGCAGAGCATATTTTGCACAGTTATTAAAAAGATTTTCCAGAACACGGAACAGCTGTCTGCCATCGGCAAGAATCAGAATGGAACCTTCCGGAACCTCTGTTATGATTTGTAAGGAACGCTTTTCCAGTTTTTCCTGAAACTCCCCCAGGGTTTGTAAGATGATTTCATTATAGTCAATCGGATGGAGTTCCAAAGTTATATTACCCGAACTTGCTTTACTGGCCTCGACGAGATCCTCGGTAAGGTTCTTTAAACGACTGGCCTTGTGCTCCAGAACCTCGATATAGCTTTGTACTCTCTCGTCCTGAATATTTTCACGCTTTAAAAGATCCACATAGCTGATGATGCTGGTGAGAGGTGTTTTTAAATCATGGGATACATTGGTAATCAAATCCGTCTTTAATCGCTCCGCCTTTACCTGTTCGTTTACAGCAGCCTGCAGACCACGACTGATATAGTAGGTATAGTAGTCGATGGAAATGGTGACGAAGAGCAGGATGGTGGAAAAGAGGAGGTGCAAAAGACTCCTTCTATGGACAAAACAATATCCGTTGTACAGGATAAGCCCGAAAGCCAAAAGATTCGGGAACACGAAAAGAATGTATGAGAAAGTTTTGGATCGGGCAAATTTACTGGCTTCCACATAGGTTCCGATGAGTTTCCAGATACGCTTTAAATAAGAACTGCTGTACAAGGTGGACTTCTTATATTTTCTTACCAGGGAAAGAAATAGGGGCAGCAGAAGGAAATAGCGCAAAATAAATAAGCAGAGTGCGGAGAAGAAGGAGGGCTCCGGAAAATTCCCCACCGCAAGAACAAGGCTTTCGAAAAAGTACACGGTAAGAGGCTTTGCAAGATAAAACCAAAGCAGTCCCAGAAACAGGGTTATCTCCATAGGGCTTTTATCAAAGGTATAGAGGGTGAGCTCCCGCCCCTCATTGCGTCCCGTATCAAAGAGAAGGATAACAAAGCTGGTCAGTGTCAGGACTGCCGAAAATATAAACAGAAAAAGTCCCAGGAAGGTGAGCTGACGTCGGTTACTGTAGCTAAGATAGGCTGCCTTATACAGGTCATCATAGGGGAAATTGGTATCGACACCGGCAGCAAAAACATAGGCACCGTCCTTATAGGGATCTCTAGCTTCCAAAAGGGGTACTAAATTGGAGGGTACCGTATTTAAATTGCTCTTCACTTCCAGAGAATTCGAATCTGTACCGATATATTTGCCCAAGTGCCAAATCTGCTCTGCACTGACGCCTTCCATATTGTTATAATAAGTGGAATTGTTTCCGTTCGTATAATTCACATAAAACTGAAAGTTGCTTCCCCTATCAAAGTAACGGGAACGAATGGCATAGTATTTGGCAAGATAGCCGAGTGCTTCCTTCGCCAGTCGTCCCAAACTCATAAAACCGTCTGCAGGGCTTGCAGGTTGGTAATCAGGGAGATAAGCACGATACGTTACACGAATCTGATGCTCCTTTTCGTCCTGCTCCTTTGTTACGGTAGCCGGACCGTCTTCCATGATTTCATTTTTCTCATTCAAATAATAGCCCATCGAACGGGCATATTTAATCAGATAATCCAAACTGTAGGAACGAGTGGCACCATTGGTTTCACTTTGCGCAATGGTATGGTTTAAGTCCAGCGTTCCTTTTGTCTCAAATAGGTCTCGAAGATCGATATAATCGAAGATATCATTGACGCTTTCGGAGATGGCACTGTCAAAAGCGGAGGAAGAAAGATAACTTTTCTCTTTTAAAAAGGAGACGGCATCATTTCCTTCCGGTGCAAAATGCAAAAGAATCAAGCTGCCAAGAAGTAAAACCACGGAAAAGAGATGGATGAAGGGGATGAAAAATTTCTTCATACTAGTCCTCCGGCTTTCCCTGCTTTTCAATTTTGTAACCTACGCCCCAAACAACCTTTAAATACTTGGGCTTACGGGAGTCGATCTCAATCTTTTCCCGAATATGGCGAATGTGTACGGCTACCGTATTATCGGCTCCGATGGCCTCCTCATTCCAGATGGAGGTATAGATTTCGTCAATGGAAAATACCTTTCCGGCATTCTTTACCAAAAGCAGAAGGATATTATACTCGATGGGGGTGAGCTTCACCGGCTCTCCGTCCACGGTAACTTCCTTGGTATCATCGTTGATGACCAGACCGCCACAACTGAAAACGGCATCTCCTTTGGCGGATTCATTCATATTTCCGAGCTGTGTATAACGCCGAAGCTGGGATTTTACTCTGGCTACCAGCTCCAGAGGATTAAAAGGTTTTGTGATATAGTCGTCCGCCCCGATGTTTAAGCCGAGAATCTTATCGGCATCTTCACTCTTGGCACTGAGAATAATAATAGGAATAGAACTTTTTTCGCGAATTTTCAAAGTGGTACGAATACCGTCCAGTCCCGGCATCATAACGTCCAGAATCAAAAGGTCCAGGGATTCCTTTTCCATAATTTTTAAGGCATCAAAGCCGTCGTATGCTTTCAAAACATTATAGCCTTCTCCCGCAAGATAGATAGAGATGGCTTCCACGATTTGTTTATCATCATCGCAAACCAAAATATTTTGCATAATTGCTCCTTTTTTATGTGAAGAAAAAGTACACTTCCCGAATCTATGCTAGTATAACAAAGCTTTACGGAAAGCGGAAGAAGAGTAAAAAGTATTCAGAAAAAATAAGAAGCATGAAAAAAGGATGTCATCTTCATGACATCCTTTTTCGAATCAAATGCGCCCTCAGGGACTCGAACCCTGGACAAATAGATTAAGAGTCTACTGCTCTACCAGCTGAGCTAAGGGCGCGTATGCCGTAGCACCCGTATAATATACAAAGATTCATTTTTCTTGTCAAGCAAAATTTTGCAAATAATTTACCCGAGCATTTTAGCCGCTTAGTTTGAGTGAAAAAGCTAAGATGTATTTTTCTTTGTACAAAAATATACAAAAAAGCTTCCATTTTATTTCCATAGTGAAAAAGTGGAGTTTTTATAATAAAATCAGATATAAAGGAAGATGGCCGGGACGTGTAGCGGATTATCTTTGGTATGATTGGAAAAATCTCTCACAAACGGATTCATCTTGATGTTTCTTACATTCATGAAGGGAGAAAAAATGAAAAAAACGGTTTCTGTGCTGCTGGGCAGCGCGATGGCGCTTATGGTGGTGACTTCCCAGGTTATGACCGCCTTTGCCTGTACCGGTGTAATCATCGGAAAAGATTTAACGGAAGACGGCAGTACGATTTTCGGACGTACCGAAGATCTGGAGGTAAACCATAACAAGGTTTACAAAGTCCATGAAGAGGCGGAGTACAAGGCGGGAGAGAGCATTAAGGACGTTTCGGTGAATCCGGACAACGGGTACTCCTACACCTTTACCCATGCATCCTATCGCTATACCTCTGTGAGTGATACCACTCCGGAGTATGGATATTTCGATGAGGCGGGCTTTAATGAAAAGGGATTGATTGCGGATATGACGGTATCGGCCAGTGCAAATGATGAGGTTCTTTCCGTGGATCCTTATGTGGATGGAACGGATACAACAAAGCCGGTCGGTATTACGGAAGCCATTATTGCCACGGCGGTTCTCGGAAATTGCGAGAATGCAAGGCAGGCGGTAGAATTCATTGCGGATGAAGTGGCAACGAAGGGTGCAGCGGAAGGAAACGGCCTTGTGGTTGCAGATAGTAAAGAACTGTGGTACATGGAAATCTATACCGGACATCAGTTTGTTGCGATGAAATACCCGAGCGACAAGTTTTCCGTTTTCCCGAACTCTTTCTGGTTAAACGAGTGTAATCTTACCGTAGGGGAAGAAAAGGAAAACTATAATGTTTCCGCTGATGGAATGTATATCTACTCAAAGGATATTTTCAAAGTGGCATCCGATGCAAAAACCTTAAAGGGCGATGAGGCAAGCCGAAGCATCGACTTATACGGCTCCTATGCGGGAGAGCTCAGAGACAGTACGGAATCCCGTGTCTGCTCCGGTATTAAGCAGTTTAAGCCTGACGCCAGCTTTGACGGGAAGGTTTATCCTTTCTTACAGGATACGACAAAGAAAATTACGCTCTCCGACGTTTTTGCCTTTACACGGAATCGTTTGGAGAACTTGGATAAGGTAGCCGATGACTTGAGTCGCGGAGACCTCTACCCAATCGGAAACAGAAACACCATGGAAGCGCATATTTACCATATTCCAAAGACGGCAACGGCGGAGTATCCCGGAACGATGTGGCTTGCTTTAGGTTCCCCTCTTACGTCTCCTTTTGTGGCGTATTATCCGAATCAAACGGCAGGAATCCCTGAGGCGCAGAATGAGAGCAATGAATTTAATGAAGATTCGGTTTACTGGCTGGCCATGGATACGCTCTTTATGATTGAGTACAATCGTGAACTGCTTCAGCCTATCGCAACAGAAAAGATCAATGCATTGGAGAGCGAAGAACTGAAAGATGCGGTTACGACGATGATGAGTGCTGAAGAGGCCACGGCACTGAATCAGAAGGATGCAACAAAGGCATTTGAAACGCTGAAGGAAATCCACTCGGAAATCAAAGAGAAGTTCCAAAATTATATCAAGGAAAATGATTACACCATTCATTTTTCCGGAAAGCGTGCAACAGCTGCATTTACCGGCGCGGAAGTAACGGTTCCGAAGGACAGTGCGGAAGTCGGCATGAAGCTGCAGATTAAGCCTGCTGAAGAGGAAGGAAGCGGAGAATTACAGATTGTGGATTTCTACGGTAACCCCGTCACGGAAGTGAAGCAGGAGTTAACGTATTCCATTCCTACATCTGCTTTTTCCGGAAAAACGGCATTTTTCGACGGAGAGACGGAAATTGCAAGTGAAGTAAAAGACGAGCATTATGTCTTTAGCACCAAGGCGGTGAAGATCAGCTATAAAGCGGGAAGCGCCGAGGGAAGCGCAGAAACGACAGCAGAGGAAAGTTCTGCCGCTACACAGGAAAAGACGGAAAATCAGGCGGAAAGTTCCAAGAAAGTCCCCAACTCCGTTTTGCTGATCGGTGCGGCTGCATTCATCATTGCAGCAGTGCAGATGCGCAGAAAAAAATCACAATAAAAAAGAATGGGCTGCCACAGCTTCGTGCATGGCAGGCATGAGTAACGATATCATACGCACTAAGTGCGATACTTCTTAAGAATGAAAATCCCCGGGCCGAAACGGCTCGGGGATTTTTATTTAATGGACTTTAGCCAGTATCAGAGCTGACATTTGAAAAATGTTAGCTCTGATACAAAAAACCACCCGCTATGCGGGTGGGAAACACTTGTTATACAAAAATCACCTTTCCTAATACAATAAAGTTGTTCAAGCTATATTGCAGAAAAGGAAGGTGATTTATGGCGAAGAAAGAATATGCATTGGCACATACCAAATGGATGTGTAAATATCATATTGTCTTCACACCGAAGTATAGGCGAAAAATAATATATTATCAATACAAGGCGGATATACGGGATATAATAGCGCAGTTGTGTAGATATAAAGGTGTAGAGATAATAGAGGGACATTTAATGCCTGATCATATACATATTTTGGTTAGTATTCCACCTAAGATTAGTATCTCATCATTTATGGGCTATTTAAAGGGAAAGAGTGCGTTAATGATATTTGATAAACACGCAAACCTTAAATATAAGTTTGGGAACAGGCATTTCTGGGCCGAAGGCTATTATGTCAGTACAGTTGGACTAAATGAAGCCACAATAAAAAAGTATATACAAGATCAAGAAAAACATGATATAGCCATGGATAAACTTAGTGTTAAAGAATATGAAGACCCTTTTAAGGGTTAAAGTGAAGTAGTAACCATACCCCTTTATGGGGTAGCGACGAGTCAAAAGCAATAAGGCTTGAATGGGGCTGTGGGAAGTAGGCGAAAGCAAACTTACCATAGCCAAAAATGAAAGCCAGCGCCTTTAGACGCTGGCCCAGTAACAGGGGCTTATAGCCCCCGAGCAAACCACCCGTTTGACGGGTGGTTATGATTCTTAAAGTGGTGCAGAAAGCGGGAGACGATAGAAACTTTCTAAAAGCCGATTGTCCCCGGAACTGCTGTAAAGTGTAAGCTTGGATTCTCCGGTTTTTCGGAGAAGATTTTTTTCCGCCAGTCGATGAGCGGTTTCTCTTGCCGTGCCTTCCGCACCGTCAAAGAAGGGGATGGAATAGCCAAGTGCTTTTTCGATTTCCTTTTTCACAAAAGGAAAATGAGTACAGCCCAGAACAATAGAAGAGACGGAACCTTTAGGATAGGGCTTCAATAAGTCCTTTAAGTAGGATTGCATTTCTTCTCCAAAGCCTTTTCCCTCCTCGAGCAGTCGGACAATACCCGGTGCGGGAAGCAGGATATATTCTCCTTTGTCTTTTAAGCGGTCTATCAGGTGATGCAGACGATTTCCCTTCAGTGTACTTTCAGTTGCTAAAATAAGAATCTTCTTCTCTTCCGAATGGGGGAAGCATTCTCCCTCCCGCTCTGCAATTTTCTGAGCAAAGAGTGTTGCGGGTTTCACTGCCGGCTCCATACCCACAATAATATCTTCCGGATATTTCTCACGAAGGAAGGGAGCGGCAGCGGATGTTGCGGTATTGCAAGCGATAACCGTCGCTTTCACTCCGTGTTCTTTCAGAAAGCGGTAGGCGCTAAGAGAAAGTGCTCGTACTTCTTCTTCCGTTTTTTCCCCATAGGGAGCATTTTTTTGATCTCCGTAGAAAAAGAAATTTTCATGGGGAAGTTCCTTTTCCAGCGCCTTTAAGACACTGATTCCCCCTACACCTGAATCAAAAATGCCGATAGGACTGTCCTTTGCATTTTCACCATTCATAGATTGTTTCCGTCCTTTCTTCACCGCTCAAGTCTAGCATAGCTTTTCGGGGATTGCAATTTTACGGCGGAAAACCTATACTTTTTAAAACAAAGAATAGGAGGTGCTCATGAAAAGCACTGAAAAAGTCAGCGTATCGGAACTGATAGAAAAAGAAGGGTTAAAAAACCTGACACCGAGCATCAACACGGATGAGGTTTTTATGACAATTCCCGATGTAAACAGGCCGGCATTACAGCTTGCCGGGTTTTTTGATCAATTTGATTCGGAAAGAGTACAGATCATCGGTAATGTAGAGACTGCCTATCTTATGACGAAGGACAGACCCACGAGAAGGGCAAGATATGCGGAAATTACGAAATATCCGATTCCCTGTATCATTTACGCCAGAAGCATAGAACCGGATTCCTGCATGATTTCCGCCTGTGAAGAAGCGGGGATTCCTCTTCTTTCGAGTAATAGACCGACGACCGAACTGGAAGCCGAGGTCATTCGTTGGCTGAAGGTAAAGATGGCACCGATGATTACCGTGCATGGTGTTCTGGTGGATGTCTACGGAGAAGGCGTGTTGATTACCGGGGACAGCGGAATCGGAAAATCCGAAGCGGCATTGGAATTAATTAAAAGAGGGCATCGCTTGGTTAGTGATGATGTAGTAGAAATCCGTAAGGTTTCGGACGAGTCTTTGGTGGGAACTGCACCGGATGTTACCAAGCATTTTATCGAACTGCGCGGAATCGGCATTATTGATGTGAAGCAAATGTTCGGAGTGGAGTCTGTCAAGGATACGCAAACCATCAATATGGTCATTTCTTTGGCGGAGTGGTCGAAGGAGAAGGACTATGACAGACTTGGCTTAAAAGATAATTTTGTGGAGTATTTGGGGAATAGCATCATCAGCTATGATATTCCGATTCGACCGGGAAGAAATGTGGCGATTATTGTAGAATGTGCTGCCATCAATAACAGGGCTAAGAAGATGGGATACAATGCCGCGCAGGTACTGTATGACAGGGTTACCAAAAATCTGAAGAAGCAGGAAGAAAAATAGATGGAACATTTGCAGGGAATATTGCTAAGGGAATACACCAGCTTTCAAGTAGGGGGAAAAGCCAAAGACCTCTATATTCCGCACTCCGCGGAAGAACTGGGGGAACTGCTTAAGCGTTTTCATGAAGAGGAACGCTCATTTTATGTTTTGGGAAAGGGCTCCAACTTATTGATATCCGATGAGGGGCTGGAGGAACCGGTTATCTTGATACGGGAGAATCTTTCCGGAATCACTTTTACGCCTTCCGGTGAGGAGGCTGTTTTCACAGCTCTTGCCGGAACTTCTCTTTTCGAACTGGCAAAGTTTGCGGAGGAAAAGGGCTATACGGGGATGGAGGCGCTTTCCGGAATTCCGGGAACGGTAGGCGGTGCCGTAAAGATGAATGCAGGTGCATATAACAGAGAAATCAAAGACATTTTTCAGAGTGGGAGTTTTTTTCGGAAAAACGGAGAAAGGATGGATCTGGATTTAGGGCAAATGGATTTTTCTTATCGCCATTCAGCGGTGGAAGACGATATGGTATGCCTTTCGGCAAGCTTTCTTTTGCAAAAGGGAGAGGCTGCTTCCATTCGGGAAAAGATGGAAGACTATACGACTCGCAGGGCGGAGAAGCAGCCTTTGGAAATGCCTTCCGCCGGTTCGACCTTTAAGAGACCGGAAGGGGATTATGCCTCCAGGCTGATAGAGCAGGCGGGGCTTCGAGGATTTTCCTTAAATCATGCGGGAGTTTCGGAAAAGCACTGTGGTTTTGTGGTGAATCTTGGCGGTGCGAGTGCGGAGAACATTTACAGTCTGATACAAGAAGTCATACGGATTGTAAAAGAAAAAGAGGGAGTTCAGTTGGAACCCGAGGTGAAGCTGTGGGGGAAATTTTAAAAAACAGTTCCGCTTTTTGCCTGATTTTGACAGGAATGAGCGGTGCCGGAAAGACGGTAGCTTTGAAAAATTTGGAAGATTTCGGCTTTAACTGTATTGATAATCTTCCTGTCGGCTTACTCGATAAATTTATTGAGTTATTTATGCAAAGCAATCAAGGCGAACGGATTGCGCTCGGGATTGACAGTAGAAATATTCAAGAGCTGGATCAACTGGAAGAACACCTTCTTTTTTGGGAAGAAGAGGCGCAGATTCGATTCCAAATCGTTTTTTTGGATGCAAGAGATGAGGTTCTGATACAGCGTTTTAAGGAGACAAGGCGTGCACATCCCTTGGCAAAAGGCGGAAGAATAGAAGCGGGGATCGCTTTGGAAAGGAAAAAGCTTGCTTTCTTGCGGAAGAAGGCGGACATCCTCATCGATACTTCCAAACTTTTAACACGGGATCTTCGGCAACAGTTGTTTTCCATTTTCATGGAAGACAAAGCATATAAAAATTTACAAGTCAGCTTGGTGTCGTTCGGCTTTAAATACGGTATTCCGGAAGACTTGGACTTACTTTTCGACGTACGTTTCCTGCCTAATCCTTTTTATGACAGTGAACTGCGCAGTCACACCGGACTTGAAAAAGGGATACAGGATTTCGTGATGCAGGATGGGAAGGCGGAGATTTTTCTGAAAAAACTGAATGATATGCTCCGTTTTCTTATTCCTTTGTATATTGCAGAGGGAAAAAATCAATTGGTTATAGGAATAGCCTGTACCGGAGGGAAACATCGATCCGTGACTATTTGCGAAAAATTGTATCAATCTATAAAAGACTTGGAAAATATAGGACTAAGTCTGGACCATAGAGATATAAATAAATAATATGCATAGATTAAACTTAAAAATCCGTCGATGATTATGTAATTTATCGAAAAATAACAGGACAAAATGCACAGTGGATAAAAAAGAAAAATAGAAAAAGAAGAAAAAAAACCGTCATTTTCCAAGCGAATCAAGGCGGAACTGGCTGATTTAGGCTTTACACAATCTAAAAAACCTTTAAGATAAGCATAGATGATAAGGAGAAAAGCAAGGAAGAGTTAAGACGTTTTTTTCTTGCCGGAGCTTCTGTAACGGATCCCATGAAAGAGTATCATCTGGAGTTTTTGCCCGGAAACAAGGTGGAGGAAGAACGGATTGAAGCAATTTTAAAGAGCTTTTCGATTCATCCGAAGCGGGGTTTCAGAGGGAAGAACCCTATGATTTACTTAAAGGATGCAGGTGAAATTGCGGATGTTTTAAAGCTTCTGGGGGCTTTTAACAGTCTTATGGAGTTTGAAAATGCCCGAATTTTGAAGGAAGTGAGCGAGAATGTAAACCGCAGGGTAAACTTTGAAGCGGCGAACATTAATCGCACGGTAAAGGCAAGCGTGAAGCAGCAGGAAGATATTCTTCTTATTAAAGAAATGATAGGATTGGAACGAATAGAATCCGGTTTAAGAGAACTTGCCGAACAACGTTTACAATATCCAGATGCATCTCTGGAAGAACTTTCAAGGGGACTCAGTACTCCTATCGGAAAGAGCGGAGTAAATCATCGACTGCGTAAGTTGGCTAGGATTGCAAAGGAACTTCGAGAAGAAATTGCCCTAAACCGGAATGAGACAGAGATGAGTCAGGATGACTTCTAAATCATTTTAATTTGTTACAAAGGAAATACCGGAGGGAGCATTCCTCAAAAAGTAGAAATTGCTTAGGCCTGCATTTTCAAGACAATTCAGTAAGACAGCTTAGGAACGAGGATGGAGTGAAGACACTCTGCATTTGGGATGCTCAATGCACCAGGGAGGCACAGACCATGAGAGACAATAACATTACTGTAAATTTACCGAGGAACACGGAGGATCATCCGGTGGCTATGTTGGTACAGATTGCCAGCCGCTTTCAGTCCAGAATTTATATGTCGGAAGGAAGCCGGAGAGTCAATGCGAAATCCATTATGGGAATGATGGCACTCGGACTGAGCAACGGTTCCGAATTGTATGTTTCAGCAGAGGGAGAAGATGAAGAGGCTGCGATTACAGCAATCAGCGATTACCTTTTGGGAGAAGCGATATAGTCTTATCAATCAATTTGTGATTTTTAAATAAAGAGTAAACCAGGGCTTTCGGGGATTGATTCTCGGAAGCCCTTCCTTTAGTATACAGAGAGAATGGTACGATAAGGAGAGAAAATGGCATTTACACACTTGCATGTACATAGCAGCTACAGTTTGTTGGACGGCTCGGGGAAGATTCCGGAAATGATTGCCAGAGTGAAGGAACTCGGGATGGATTCCTGTGCCTTAACGGATCATGGCGTAATGTACGGCGTGATTGATTTCTATAAAGAGGCAAAGAAGCAGGGGATTCATCCGATTCTGGGGTCGGAAATCTATTTGACCGAGAATATGGAAGAGAAGAGTCTGCAAAAGGGCGAGGCGAGATATTATCATCTTGTTCTTCTGGCGGAAAATGAAACGGGTTTTCATAATCTGATGAAGCTTGTATCCTTGGGGTTTACCGAGGGATACTACTATAAGCCGAGGGTGGATTATGCCGTTTTGGAAAAATATCATGAAGGCATCATTGCACTTTCCGCATGTCTTGCGGGAGAAGTTTCCCGGGCGCTTCGGCAGAGCGATTACGAAAAGGCGAAAAAGGCGGCTCTCCGCTATCGGGTTATCTTCGGAGAAGAGAATTTTTTTCTGGAAATGCAAGACCACGGCTATCCGGAACAAAAGCTTGTAAACCAAGGGATGCTTAGACTGCATGAAGAGACGGGAATTCCGCTTGTTGCGACAAACGATATCCACTATACCTACCCGGAGGATGCTAAATCCCATGATATTTTGCTCTGTCTGCAAACCGGAAAGAAGCTGCTCGACGAAGACAGAATGCGCTATCCCGGAGGGCAGTTTTATATCAAAAGTGAAGAAGAAATGCGAAGTCTTTTCCCTTTTTGTGAGGAGGCTTTGGAGAATACGGCGCGCATCGCGGCGCGTTGTCAAGTGGAAATTAAATTCGGTGAATATCACTTACCGAAATATGAAGTTCCTCAGGGCTATACCTCCGAAAGCTATTTGAAGGAGCTTTGTCAAAAAGGCCTGGAAAGACGATATGGAGCAGTAGAGGAAGAAATGCAGGAAAGGCTGAACTATGAGCTTTCCGTAATCAAGAGTATGGGCTTTGTAGATTACTTCCTCGTGGTTTGGGATTATATTAACTTTGCAAAGACAAACGGTATTGCGGTAGGGCCGGGAAGGGGTTCCGCTGCAGGTTCCATCGTGGCCTATGCAATCGGTATCACCGATGTGGACCCGATTGCCCATCAGCTTCTTTTTGAGCGCTTTTTGAATCCGGAAAGAGTAACTATGCCGGATATCGATGTGGACTTTGAGTACGAAAGACGACAGGAAGTGATTGACTATGTCGGAAGAAAGTACGGAAAAGACCAAGTGAGTCAGATTATCACCTTCGGAACCTTGGCTGCTCGTGGAGTTATCCGAGACGTAGGACGTGTTCTCGATATTCCCTATGCGAAGTGTGACCGGCTTGCGAAGCTTGTACCGGCAGAACTCAACATGACTTTAGAGAAAGCTCTTTCCATGAGTAAGGAACTGAAGGAACTCTATGATACGGAGGAAGAAACTCGAACCATGATTGACTTCTGCCTTCGACTGGAGGGGCTTCCCAGACACAGTTCCATGCATGCGGCGGGCGTGGTCATTGCCGGCAGTCCGGTTTCGGACTATGTTCCCTTGGCCCGTGCACAGGACGGGTCGGTAACCACGCAGTTTACGA
The DNA here is from genome assembly GCF_000214455.1 of Oribacterium sp. oral taxon 108 str. F0425. Taxonomy (NCBI): domain Bacteria; kingdom Bacillati; phylum Bacillota; class Clostridia; order Lachnospirales; family Lachnospiraceae; genus Oribacterium; species Oribacterium sp. oral taxon 108. The sequence continues at coordinate 935,774 of NZ_AFIH01000001.1, forward strand.
TGACGACCATCGAAGAACTGGGGCTTTTAAAGATGGATTTTCTGGGACTGAGAACCCTTACGGTGATCCAGGATGCCATTCGCTTTATCGAACAGAATCACGGTGTTCATCTGGATCTGGATAAACTGAATTATGAGGACAAAGAGGTTTATGCGATGCTTTCCAGAGGAGACTGTGCAGGCGTTTTCCAGTTGGAATCTACCGGCATGGTGAATTTTATGAAACGTCTGCAGCCTACGAATCTGGATGACATTATTGCCGGAGTGGCACTTTATCGTCCGGGGCCCATGGACTTTATTCCGGACTATATTGCAGGAAAGAAAAATCCGGAGAAGGTAGAATATGATTGTAAAGAAATGGAGCCAATCCTGAAAAACACCTATGGTGTTATCGTGTATCAGGAGCAGGTTATGCAGATTGTTCGGGACCTCGCCGGCTTCAGCATGGGTGCTGCGGATTTGCTTCGACGTGCCATGAGTAAGAAGAAGCTTTCCGTTATGGAAGAAGAACGAAAACACTTTGTTTACGGAAATCCTGAGGAGGGTATTTTCGGCTGTCTCTCCAAGGGAATCTCCGAGGCTGTGGCGAATCGCATCTATGATAAGATGATTGATTTTGCAAAATATGCCTTTAACAAGTCTCATGCGGTAAGCTATGCACTCCTTTCCTATCAGACAGCCTATCTGAAGCGCTACTATGCTCCGGAGTTTTACGCCGCAACCATGAGTTCCTATATGGATAACTCTGTTAAAACTGCGGAATACATCGAAGTGGCCAGGGAAGAAGGGATTCCGATTCTTCCTCCGGATATCAACGAAGCGGAGGTGGGATTTTCTGTCAAGGGAGGAGCGATTCGCTATGGACTTTCCGCCGTGAAAGGAGTGGGAAGAACTGCGGCGGAAACCATTCTTGAGGAGAGAAAAAAAGGTCGATTTAAAGATTTTGAGGATTTTGTGCTCCGAATGAGTCAGAAAAGACTCAATCGTCGGGCAATGGAATTCTTTATTCATGCCGGCTCCCTGGACAGCCTGGAAGGTAACAGAAGAGAAAAGCTGGTAATGCTTTCCGAAGTTTTGGAGAATGTGCAAAAAGGAAAGCAAGACAGTATTCCGGGGCAAATGAGCCTCCTGGATCTTTTGGGAGAGGATGCCGGAGAAAAAAGTGAATTTTCTTTGCATTTTCCGGATCTTTCCGAGTTTCCGAAGGCAGAGTTGCTTCGTAATGAAAAGGATGCCTTGGGGGTATACCTTTCCGGACACCCGCTGGATAGTGACAAAGCGCTGCTGAAAGAAGTATGCACGAGAAAAGCCAGAGATTTCTCGGAAGAGGCGCAGGAGCTGCAAAAGGAAGACGGCATAAAGGATGATGAACTTTGCATTATCGGTGGAATGCTTGCGGGCATCAATAAGCGTATTACCAAGAAAAACGATATGATGGCCTTTCTTACTGTGGAAGACAATACCGGGACCGTTGAGGCGGTAGCATTTCCCCGTATCTTTGAACAGGCAAAGGAATTTCTGGAGGAGGACAGAAAGATTTTCGTAAAAGGCAGGATTCAGAAAAAAGATGAGGGAGAGGCGAAGCTCATTGCCGAAAAGATTATAGCCTTTGAAAATTTGCCGAAAGAAATCTGGATACAATTTGCGGATAAGGAAGAGTATGAGAGGCAGGAACAAAGCTTGCACCGCGTTATAGACGAAAACAGGGGAGAGTGTGAGCTTGTCCTTTTTCTGAAAAAGGAGAAGGCGATTAAAAGACTTCCGAAGAACCGGGGAATAGCTTCCGGAGAAAAAACAAAGGAAGCTCTTATCGAGTTATTCGGCAAGGAAAATACGAAAGAAAAAGTAAAATCCTTGAAATTCCTATAAGAATACAGTAATATACTTTTCCTGTTTAGAAGTATATTTTTGGTTTATGGATAGACCCTAAGTAGAGTTTGAAAATAAAAGAATTGGAGGCTTTTATGGCAAAAACGGCAGTAAAAACGATTGGAATCTTAACTTCCGGAGGTGATGCACCGGGAATGAATGCAGCAATCCGCAGTGTGGTAAGGAGTGCAATTCATCACGGCTTAAAAGTAAAGGGAATCATGCGAGGATACGCAGGCCTTTTGGAAGAAGAAATTGTGGATATGGACAGCCATTCCGTATCGGATATTATCAGTCGCGGAGGCACCATTCTCTATACTGCTCGTTGTAAAGAGTTCACTACTGCCGAAGGACAGAAGAAGGGTGCGGAAATATGTAAAAAGCACGGCATTGACGGTATGGTAATTATTGGAGGAGACGGTTCCTTTATGGGGGCCGGAAAGCTTTCCGCGCTTGGGATTAATACTATCGGCGTGCCCGGAACAATTGACTTGGATATCGCCTGCACAGACTATACTATCGGCTTTGATACTTCCATTAATACCGCCATGCAGGCGATTGATAAGATTCGGGATACTTCCACTTCTCATGAACGTTGCTCCATTATTGAAGTAATGGGCAGACGCGCCGGTTATATTGCGCTTTGGTGCGGTGTGGCCAACGGAGCCGAGGAGATTCTCCTTCCGGAGAGGTATGACGGAGATGAGCAGGCTATCATTAACCGTATCATTGAAAGTAGAAAAAGAGGAAAGAAGCACTATATTATTGTTAATGCGGAGGGAATCGGTCATTCTTCCTCCATGGCCAGTCGAATTGAAGCGGCAACCGGAATCGAAACTCGAGCAACCATTCTCGGACATATGCAAAGAGGCGGTTCACCAACCTGTAAGGACCGTTACTATGCTTCCATTATGGGAGCAAAGGCTGTGGAACTCCTTGTGGAAGGAAAGTCGAATCGCTTAGTGGCATACAAAAACGGAGCATTTGTGGATTATGACATTCAGGAAGCGTTACAGATGAAGAAGGACATTTCGTCGGAACAGTATGCCATTGCACAGCTCCTTGTACGGTAAGCGGGAGATAAAGAGGATAGCTTGGAACTGAATCAGAATCTTGACAAGATTATACAAAGCCATGGGATAGAGAACTTTGATGCAGCATCTTTTTCCGAAGAAAAAAGGAAGGAAACACGACTTTTTCATCCCGTACAAATCGGAAAGGTGCAACTGCCGGGAAATATTCTTATGGCGCCGATGGCAGGAGTAACGGATCTGCCCTACCGGATTCTTTGCAAAGAAATGGGAGTCAGCCTGACTTGTACGGAAATGGTCTCTGCGAAGGCCATCCTATATGGGAATAAAAATACGGATTCCCTTCTGGAAAAGGGGGAAGAGCCGGGGAAGCGGGCAGTGCAACTTTTCGGTTCGGATCCCGAGATAATGGCTGAAATGGCGAAACGAGTAGAGGAGGATTTTGACATCATTGATGTCAATATGGGGTGTCCCGTACCCAAGGTGGTAAGAAACGGGGAAGGCTCAGCACTTATGGAAAATCTTCCACTTGCCGAAAAGGTCTTACGTTCCATGGTTAAAGCGGTATCCATTCCGATTACGGTGAAATGTCGTCTAGGCTTTACGGATGACCATATCAACGTGCTTGATTTTGTAAAAAGTGCGGAAAATGCGGGAGTTTCCGCCATTGTGGTACACGGTAGGACGAGAGAACAGTATTATCGGGGGAAGGCTGACTGGGAATGGATTCGAAGAGCAAAGGAAGCCGTACACATTCCTCTTTTTGGAAATGGAGACATTTTCACGGAAGAAGATGCCATGGCGATGCTCCTTTCCACGGGGGTAGACGGTATTTCTTTGGGAAGAGGAGTGCAGGGAAATCCATTCTTGATTAGGAGGATTCGGTCTCTTTTGGAAAATGGAGTGAAAGATGCTGCGCTTTCAACGAAAGAACGAAAAGATATGATGTTTCGACACCTGCAGCTGATGGAAAAAATCAAGGGTGAGCATTTGGCTTTGCTCGAAATGAGAAAGCACCTTTCCTGGTATATGGAAGGAATGCCCGATGCGGCAAGGTGGAGAAATAGGGTCAATCAGGAACAGAATCTGAGAGAGGTTTACAAGATGGTTGAGGCACTGTAGGATGAAAAATGCCGAGAATAAAGAAATGGATTGACTTATTCGGTTTCGATTGTTAAAATATCTTCTCGTGTTATTGACGGCTTCCGGTAGACCGGAAGCCGTATTATTAGCGAGATTTAACTTTGTATTAAACGGACTTCGGTTCGTTAAAAATATATATAAATGAAGAAAGGGCGGAATTGTAACGTGGCAGAAGGAAAAAAGAATCTCCTTACCAGAGCCGGCTTAAATAAGTTGGAGAAGGAATTACATGATTTAAAAGTAAATAGAAGGCAAGAAATAGCCGAGAAAATCAAAGAGGCCAGAGAACAGGGAGATTTATCGGAGAATGCGGAGTACGATGCGGCAAAAGATGAGCAAAGAGAAATTGAAGAGCGTATCGTAGCCATTGAAACACTTCTGAAAAATGCGGAAGTAGTGGATGATGCGGAAGAGGGAACCATTAACATTGGCTGTAAGGTAACGCTTTATGACAAGGAATTTGAGGAGGAAGTAGTGTACCACATCGTGGGCTCTACGGAGGCAAATTCTCTTCAAGGGAAGATTTCCAACGAATCTCCCGTAGGGATGGCTCTGCTTCATCATAAGGCAGGAGATGATATTTCCGTGGAAACACAGGCCGGGCCTATAGAATATAAGGTGCTGAAGGTGGAGCGTTCCAACGAGGAATAAGTGCATCAGTCGATGAAAAGGAAATTTCCATATAGCAGGGAACTTTCCGAGAAAATAGAATAACGCTATGGATAGTGTGAATAAGAAAGGGAGAGCCATGGGAGAAAAAGAACAAATGCAAGACATGAACCATATTTTGAAGGCAAGATATGATAAGTTGAAGGAGTTGCAGGACGCTCAGGCGGATCCGTTTGTTATTACCAAAGCAAAGCAGACACACCATTCCATGGAGATTAAAGAGAACTTCGCTGCTTTGGAAAACCAGCAGGTAGTGATTGCCGGACGTGTTATGGCGAAGCGTGTGATGGGAAAAGCCGGCTTCCTTCATGTACAGGATCGAGATGGAAAGATTCAGGTTTATGTGAGTCGGGAAAGTCTCGGAGAAGAGGAATACAAGGCCTATAAAAAACTGGATATCGGAGATATCGTGGAAGTTTCCGGTTATGTTTTTAAGACGCAGACAGGAGAAATCTCGATTCACGGGGAGAAGATTGTCCTACTCTCCAAGTCTCTCTACCCGCTTCCGGAAAAGTTCCACGGTTTGCAGGATACGGATACCCGTTATCGTCAGCGTTATGTGGACCTCATTATGAATGAAGACAGCCGGGATGTTTTTATGAAGCGTTCTCAGATTCTTCGCGAGATTCGGAACTTCCTTGCCGGAAGAGATTTTCTGGAGGTAGAGACACCGATGCTGGTGGAAAATGCGGGCGGAGCTGCGGCACGTCCCTTTGAAACCCATTACAATGCTTTAAATGAGGACGTAAAGCTTCGTATTTCCCTTGAGCTTTACTTGAAGCGTCTGATTATCGGCGGTATGGAGCGCGTTTACGAAATCGGAAGAGTATTCCGGAACGAGGGAATCGATACCCGTCACAACCCGGAGTTTACCCTGATGGAACTCTATCAGGCTTATACTGATTACAACGGGATGATGGAGCTCACCGAGTCCATGTTCCGGTATCTTGCAGAGAAGGTTTGCGGGACTCTCCATATCAGCTATCAGGGAACCCCCATTGACCTGGAGAGTCCGTTCAGAAGACTTACCATGACTGATGCCATTAAGGAATATGCGGGCATTGATTTTGACAAGATTCAGACCTTGGAAGAGGCGAGAGCCCTCGCAAAAGAAAAGGAAATTGCTTACGAAGAACACCACGGTATCGGCGATATCGAGAATCTCTTCTTTGAAGAGTTCTGCGAGGAGAAACTCATTCAGCCGACCTTTATCATGGATCATCCCTTATCCATTTCTCCGCTTACAAAGAAGAAGCCGACTGATCCCGAGAAGGTAGAGCGTTTCGAGCTCTTCATCTATGGAAGAGAAATGGCAAATGCTTATTCCGAGCTGAATGATCCGATCGATCAGAGAGAACGTTTCAAAGCACAGGATGCCTTGGCTGATGCGGGAGATGAGGAAGCGAACCACACCGATGAAGACTTCCTTCACGCCATGGAAATCGGTATGCCGCCAACGGGTGGAATCGGCTACGGTATCGACCGTCTGGTGATGCTTCTTACCGATGCGGCTTCCATTCGTGATGTACTCCTCTTCCCCACAATGAAGCCCTTAGAGAAGAAGGATGAAAGTGAAGGAAAGAAGAAGGTAGAATCCGGAGCAGAAAACGAAAATAACGGTTTCTTTACGCCGAATAACAAGATTGATTTTTCAAACGTGAAGATTGAACCCCTCTTCGAAGAACAGGTTGACTTTGAGACCTTCAGTAAGTCCGACTTCCGTGCGGTAAAGGTAAAGGACTGCGTTGCCGTTCCAAAGAGTAAGAAACTCTTACAATTTACCTTGGACGACGGAACAGGCGTGGACAGAACGATTCTTTCCGGAATTCATGCATACTATGAGCCGGAAGAGTTGATTGGAAAGACCTTGATTGCAATCACAAATCTTCCAAAAAGAGCAATGATGGGAGTAGAGTCCTGCGGTATGCTACTTTCTGCAATCAACAATAAGAAGGACAGCGACGAGGAAGAATTGCATCTCTTGATGGTAGATAATCATATCCCGGCAGGAGCGAAGTTATATTAGTATTTTTTGTTGAACTATTTTGAAGATGAGATTATGCCTTATGGCGGATGAAGTGAACTTCATCGAAAGCTGAGACGATAGTTGCATGATTGAGAATTCATTCGTACAATGACATTAGACTAGAGATATAACTGATGGAGAATATGAGGTGTTCTGTGTATATACTTAATGTTGTAAATATCATAGGTGATTATTTTAGTGACACGGAAAAGTTTGTTACCATAAAGAATTTCATGTCTGTATTAGCTATAATAATATCTGTAGCTAATTTTATATATACACTTCATAGAAATAGGAAAACAGATAAAGAACAGAAGAAAATAAAAGAGGAAAATGACAAAAAATATGTCCAACAGGAAAGGCTTGCAGAAGAGAGGGAAAGGTTAAGAAATGAATTATATGAGGAGATGACTAGAGCATCAGTCATTCCATATTTCAACCTTTTTTTTACGAATGAAAATATAGAAGAACGAGCTGATAAAGTCTTTTTATCAGTGAAATTAGTTAATATAGGAAAAGAGAGTGCTTCGAATATTCAACTTAATTTGTTAAAATCTAAAGATAACTCTGAAGTATATATTCAAAGTAAGACAGGGAGAGATTACTCTATTAGTGAATATTTGAGCAAATATTATGCATTAAGAGGAGATGAGGTTACATTTATTATCGTAACTAATAGAGACAAAGGTAAAGATGGGATGTATGAAAAAGTTAAAGATTCAATAACATTTTCCATTACATATTTTGATTGTATTATAAATTGTTATAGACAAGCATTTCAATTCGAATATGGAATGGGTGTATTTAGTCTTAAGAATACATCTTATCGGCCTGAAAGATTAAAAGATAATCAGCAAGATGCGTAATTAGGAAGATTTTTTAAGGTGGTAGAAAACTCTATCGCCTTTTTTATTGCCTAAAAAGGAGGAATAATGATAAGGAATAGAAGCCTACCTAAAAAACGAAATACTAAGTAGCTGAGCGATTGGAAAGAAACACTTCCAGTCGCTTTTTTTATTTCAAGCAAATATCACTCGCAAAATGGGTGGTATCTCATAGAAAAGGAGAATTTCTAAATGAAGGAAGAAATGATTAACATTAATGCCAATCTGCTCGATAATCCAAGCTTCACAAGTTTTGAAAGAGATAGCGAGAGAGTGGAGGCTGTCAATTTCACACTTGTAAAAAAGTATGGGAAGGGTAAGGAATACATCAATTGCTCAGCCTACGGTGACAAGGTGGAGAAAGCAAGAGATTTTCAGAAAGGCGATCTGATTCATGTCTTTGGCTATTTTAAGGAGCGTGAAAAGGAAGGAAAGAAGTACAAGAATTTTCTTGTAAAGTCTTACAACAAGATTGAAAAGAAGAAAGAAAACGAGGAGGAATAAATATGGATTTTTTTGTTCAGGCAGTCAATACATTACAGATTTTGGTTATGGCAGTAGGAGCCGGACTTGGAGCATGGGGAGTCATTAACCTTATGGAGGGGTATGGAAATGATAATCCCGGAGCAAAATCCCAAGGTATTAAGCAGCTTATGGCAGGGGGAGGCATTGCCCTTATTGGATTAAAGTTAATTTCGCTTCTTGCAAACGTGATTAAGTAAAAGGAGAGAGTATGTTTGAGATATTAGACAAGATAGAAGAGTTTTTCAGAGAGCTTCTACAGGGCGGTATCCAAGCAAACTTAGAGTCTATGTTCCTTGATCTAAACGATAAGGTTGGGTCAGTGGCAACAGATGTAGGACAAACGCCAATGGGCTGGAATAGTGATGTGTTTCAATTCCCCACAATGAAGTCCCTAGAGAAGAAGGACGAGGGAAATAGGGCATCTAAGGGTAATGAAAACAAAATTTGCGACCAAGTTGCGACCGTTCCGGGAAAGATTGATTTTTTAAACGTGAAGATAGAACCTCTCTTAGAAGAGCAGGTTGATTTCGAGACCTTCAGTAAGTCTGACTTCCGTGCGGTAAAGGTAAAGGATTGTGTTCCTGTTCCAAAGAGTAAGAAACTCTTACAATTTACCTTGGACGACGGAACAGGCGTGGACAGAACGATTCTTTCCGGAATTCATGCATACTATGAGCCGGAAGAGTTGATTGGAAAGACCTTGATTGCAATCACGAACCTTCCCCCAAGGGCAATGATGGGGATTGAATCCTGTGGAATGTTACTTTCCGCAATTAACAATAAGAAGGACAGTGACGAGGAAGAGTTGCACCTCTTGATGGTAGATAATCATATCCCGGCAGGAGCGAAGTTATATTAGTATTTTTTGTTGAACTATTTTGAAGACAAAGAGATTAGGCTTTACAGCGGATGAAGTGAACTTCATCCGCTATTTTATATAAAAAAGAATGGATGATTTCTTGTTTCAGCAAATAAAAATATCATTTAAGCGATATATGGAGTATTATGATTTAGAGTAATACTAAAATTAACCGTTTAAGATACGAAGAGGTATAAATATGTTTGTATTTTTATGTATCGATTTCATGATGGTTTTGCTCTACTTGATTATAGGGATTATATTTATGGGACTCCTTGTGAGGTATTTCGAAAATGATAATGCATGATTGGAATAACGAAAAAGAGAACGTGATTCTTCTGATTCATCCGATGCTTTCGTCAGCAAACGGCATGAAGACATTTATCGCTGACATCATTGGAGAGGAATACCGTTATCTCGCACCGGATCTCTCAGCGCACGGCGATGCCGATAAGGATACCTATAAAAGTGCTGCTGACGAGGCAAAACAGATCCATGAGTATTTGGTTGAGAAAAATATCTCGGAGCTCTCACTCGGATATGGAGCTTCACTGGGCGGGGTGGTTCTTCTGCAGCTTCTCAAATATGATGATATTGCATTCAACCATCTGTTTTTTGAGGGAAGCAGTTTCTACACTAACGCAAAGATGATGGAGTGGATTCTCCGCACGGTGTTTCTGCATAAACATAAGAAGGCTGTCGCAGACCCGGAGCTTAGTGTGAAGAAGATGTCCTCCATGTTTGGAGAAGAGGCCGCCCCGCTTCTGGCAAAACATTTTATTGCAATGAATGAGGAAAGCATCCGAAACATTGTTCACGACTGTGCATTCGTGGAATTGCCGCCGCTTTCCGGTGATGTTCAGCGGAAATGCGTCTTTTCGTACGGAGATAAGGATTTCGATTATAAGAAGGCAAAGAAGATGATTCCCAAGACTTATCCGCTCGCCCAAATAAAGGTATGGGAAGGCTACGACCATTGCCGGATGATGACGAAAGAAAAGAACAATTATTGCCGGGAACTTGAAAAATGTATTCAGGAATAATAAGCAACAAAACGCCTGACCATCACCTCGATGATTAGGCGTTAATCTTTTCCCGCGAAGAACCTTCCCGGGAGCCACCGGAACATCCACAGGAGCCGCCGCAGGAGCCTCCGTTTAATATTCCGTTTAGAGTTAGAAGGTATAAATCGATAGGCTCTTGACTTGGGTATATATTGAGATATATGTTCAGTGCATATTACAAGAGAAAGGAAGGTAATCTATATGATGACTGCGAAGGTTTTTAAAAATGGAAGAAGCCAGGCAATCCGACTTCCTAAGGAGTGTCGATTTTCATCAGATGAGGTAGTAGTGAATAAGATAGGGGATATTGTTATTTTGCTTCCAAAACAGAATAAGTGGGATTCGTTTATGAGAGCAGTAGATATGTTTTCGGATGATTTCATGGCGGACGGAAGAGCAAGAGATATAGTGCAGGAGCATGAAGCGATATGATGTAAATGCTTGATATAAACATCTCTATTTATGGATACTAAAGAGGTAATCAATATGTTTGTATTTTTATGTATCGATTCCATGATGGTTTTGCTCTATTTGATTATAGGTATTCTATTTATTAGTTCGAACGGCAGAGCAATTCGATATTTAACTGGACATGATCTTGACGAAAATATATCAAATAAAAGCAAAGAACTTATGCATCATTTGTGGTAAGCAAATTATGAAATGGAGCCTATGTTTCATTATAGGGTTTGCGATAGATTTGCTTTGGGTTGGAGCTGGTCTTATATTAGCGGCTATTCTGAATACTGTTCTAATAATTAGATTAATGGTATTAAGAGATCATTTTGAAAAAGATAAATAATCTGTTTATCAAAAAAATCTACCGGCTGGTAGATTTTTCTTATCTGATTTTATTCTTCCTACAACTATCCGGTAATATGAGTTATAGATGGTCAAAAGTCTGTCATAAATAATAATATAAATATTATTGAAAATATGACAAAAGAAGAGTATATTATTTCTAGGTGATTTTGTAGCAGGAGGGGAAAATGGAACAGAAGGAACTTCATCTTCGATTAAAGAAACTTAGAAAAGATTGCAAATTAACCCAAGAACAGATGGCAAAATACCTTGGTGTGGATCAAACATTAATAACAAAACTTGAAAATGGAACAAGAGCTATGAGTGTTACCATGATGGATCAATTATGCAGTCTTTTTGGCTGTACGGAAGCATATCTTTTGGGGCAGAGCGATGCCTATATTCCGCTTAATTTTGCTTTTAGAGCAAATAGCATTCAGGGAGAAGATTTGCAAAGCATAGCAGCCGTAAACAAAATTGCAATGAATATTCGATATATGAATGAGAAACTTAAAGAGGAATAGGATGAAGACAGCACAAGAATTAAATTCACTTGCATTGGAAACAAGGCGTATTTTAGGGGAAGACAGTTATTCTCCCATCGACATTTTTGCTGTTGTCAATGGATGGAAAGAAAAGAGGATTACCATAGTAAAGTATCCTCTTTCACAGAGAATCAGCGGAATGTGTACCAAGGTGGATGAAGATATTATTATCTGTATTAATTCAACAACGTCTTATGGAAGACAACGCTTTACTTTAGCCCATGAACTATACCATATACTCTATGAGACTATAGATGGAAGAGTTGTTTGTGATATGTATATGGGAGATGATAAAACAGATTCTGAAAAAGAAGCGGATATGTTTGCCGGATATTTGCTTATGCCATACGATACCTTGTTTCAGTATGCAAAAAAGTTTGATGGATGGACTTTAAATAAAATTATAGATTTAGAGCAACTATACATGATTAGTCATATGGCTCTTTTATTTCGTCTTGAAAAGGATGGATTTGTATCGGCGAATTCCATGTCTCCATTCAAAGATATCAAAATTTCCCGTGAAGCTGCAAAACTAGGATATGGTAAAGAACTCTATCTTCCTTCACTAGAAGGAAAACAGTATTTTACTACAGGGGAATATGTGAGAAAGGTGGAAAAACTCTCGGAGATGGGGTTAATCTCCGAGGGCAAAAAGGAAGAATTATTACTGGATGGATTCAGAGCGGATATTGTTTTTAACTTGGATGAAGAGGAAGGATATCCTAATGACTGATGAGTTATTTTTCGATACAGATTGTCTTTCTGCTTTTTTATGGATAAACAATACCAATATTTTACAAACATTATACAGCGGGAGAATAGTCTTGCCTGAACCGGTATATCAAGAGTTATCTAATCCATCGATTCCGCATATAAAGCAAAGAGCGGATAAACTGATTAGTACAAATGTTGCAAGTGTACAGCAGATTGTTACTGGAACGGAAGAATATGATTTATATAGTTCTTTGATTAAGGGTATAAAAGGAGAGAAGCAGATTGGGCGCGGTGAAGCGGCCGGAATTGCATTAACTAAAACGTACAATGGTATTTTGGCCAGTAATAATTATAAAGACATTGCTTTATACATTAAAAGATATCATCTGAAGCATGTAGATACAGGACATATTTTGATGGAAGCAATGGAAAAACAGATTATTACGGAACTTGAGGGAAATACAATTTGGCAGAATATGTTAAACAAAAATAGAAGACTTCCGGAAACAAGTTTTACGGACTATCTAAGAAAAAGATCCTCTAAGTAGCAAACTATTGTGTCAAAGTGAGTCAGTGCTTCCATTTTGAGCGATTCGTGATAAGTCAGTCTAACTGAAGCATAGCGATTCGAAGCAGTACTATAAATTAAAGAAAAAGAAAGGTGAACTATATGATGACGGCAAAGGTTTTAAAAAATGGAAGAAGTCAGGCAATCAGACTTCCTAAGGAGTGTCAGTTTTCATCAGATGAGGTAGTAGTGAATAAGATAGGTGATATTGTTATTCTGCTTCCTAAAGAAAACAAGTGGGATTCGTTTATGAGAGCAGTAGATATGTTCTCAGATGATTTCATGGTGGACGGAAGAACAAGGGATACGGCACAGGAACTAGAAGCGCTATAGGTATATGCTTGACACAAACATCTGCATTTCTTAATACAAGTTGAAAGCGGAGTCCGGAAAAATCTTATAAAATAGTTTATTGTTTCTCTGGTGTTTTTATGCACCGGAGAAATTTTTTTACCTATAGAACACTTTGGAGGCAAAGAAAATTGAAAGCTCCAAGAACAACAGTTGACATATGAACTAAGTAGTATTATAAATACAACTGATAATTAAATTATCGATAATGTAATTATCAATATAAGTTCATCCGCTTTGCGGCAAATATGAAGGAGAGAGTATATGTCAAACCGTGATACCAGTATTGATCCGAGGCTTTTGGAAAGTGCTCGTAAAGAGTTCATGGAAAAGGGATTTATCAAAGCCGAACTGAAAACAATATGTGAGAATGCAAAGATTACAACAGGTGCGGTTTATAAACGATACAAAGGGAAGGAAGAACTGTTTAGTGTTGTTGTCGAAGAAGCGGTAGCAACTTTAGACCATTTTGTTTCGGAACGAACGGATGTGGACTTTTCCTCTATGAGCGATGAAGAAGTGAGAAATACATGGATTATGAATGAGAAATACATCTTAGATGTGTTCCGAATCCTATGGGATATTCGAGAAGAATTTGTATTACTTTTAGAAAAATCCGCCGGAACAGTGCATGAGAACTTCGGGCATGATTTTGCTTTTCGCATGACGCACGCCTATACGCAGTACTATGAAGAGGCAAAAAAGAGAAATATTGCGAAAGCGGAGATTACGGATCAGGAAATGCATGTTCTCTGTACGACATTCTGGACCTCTGTTTATGAACCCTTCATTCATAAGATGTCTTGGAGAGAAATTGAAGAGCATTGCAAAGTTCTATGCAGATTCCTGGATTGGAAAAAGGCAGTAGGAATCATGGATTAGTCTATTTTAGTCGTCGAGAGACGGCTTAAAATCAATAGAATAGTTAGTAATAACTAATTAATTCGGATTTTAATAACATAATAATATGAATATGAATTGAATAAACTAACTAATGCGAATCGTAATAACGCAATATTTCTGCCGGTAAGAATGAAATAAAAAGGAGAGCACAATGTTTAAAAAAGTAGCTCCCTATATGGGAGAATACAAGAAATACACGATCCGAGCAGTCATCATGATGTGTATCGGGATTGTGGCAAAAACGATGCCCTATTTTTTCCTGTATCAGATAATTTCCCCTTTAACAAAAGGGCAATCCATCAGTTTGGGATATCTGATGCTCAGGGTACTCGGGGTACTTTTGTCGGAAATCATTTATTCTTTCGCCTATGTAAAAGGTCTGATATTTTCCCATATCAGTGCATATAATACCCTGAAAAATTTAAGAATATCTCTACAGGGGAAACTGGAAAAACAGTCTCTCGGAAATATAGAGAGCCTTGGTACCGGCCGTATAAAAAAGGTATTTACGGAAGATATTGATATGATCGAGCTTTTACTTGCTCATGCGATTCCGGAAGGGATTGCCAATATTTCGATTCCCTTTGCCATCCTCGTTCTGATGTTTGCGGTGGATTACCGCTTAGCTTTGCTTTCCCTTGTTCCCATTTTCGTAGGAATCTTTGCCATGGGTATGATGATGAAGCAGGGCAGTTCCAAAATGGATGCCTACTATGAATCCGCTGCTGTGATGAATAACACGATTATTGAATATGTAAATGGAATGGAAGTGGTGAAGGTATTCAATAAGGATGGCGATTCCTATAAAAGATTCGGAGAAGTCGTAAAAAACTACAGAGATTTTACCCTTTTATGGTACAGAGCTTGTTGGCCCTGGATGGCGATGTATTCCAGTGTGTTGCCGTGTCTCGCCCTTCTCATCCTTCCGGTAGGCGTATTTTGGGTTATCAGCGGAAGTCTTGCTTTAGATAAACTGATTTTAGTGCTTTGTATGTCTTTCGCAGTCGGTCCGTCTTTTATGAAGGCGATGCATTTTGCAGGAAATTTTCCGCAGCTGAATTATAAAATCGCAGAGCTGGAACATCTTATGGATAAACCGGCGCTTAAAGAGGGAAGTGCAAGGTTTAGCGGGGGAAATAGGGATGTTCAGTTTGAAAATGTTCGATTCGCTTATGGAGAGAAAGAGGTTCTGCATGGTGTAAGTCTGGAACTTGCGCAGGGAACAACAACCGCTCTTGTGGGAGAATCGGGAAGCGGAAAGTCTACACTGGCTAAGCTTTTAGTGCATTATTATGACTTAAGTGACGGGAAAATCCGGATTGGCGGACAGGATATCACGGATTTGTCTCTGGAAGCGCTGAATAATGAGGTCTCTTATGTTGCGCAGGAGCAATTTTTATTTAATACAAGTCTTTATGAAAATATTCTTATCGGAAAGCCCGAGGCGAAAAGAGAAGAGGTACTGAAAGCGGCAAGTAGAGCGCAGTGTGATGAGTTTCTGAAGAGACTTCCTGACGGAATAGAGACCATGGCGGGAGACGGCGGAAAGCAACTGTCGGGAGGAGAACGCCAGAGAATTTCCTTGGCACGTGCGATTTTGAAGGATGCGCCGATTGTGGTTTTGGACGAGGCTACCGCCTTTATGGATCCGGAAAATGAAGAAAAATTAAATGCTGCTCTAGATGAAATCACAAAGAATAAAACGGTGCTTGTGATTGCGCACAGACTTTCCACGGTAAAAAATGCGGATAAGATTTGCGTGATAAAAGAAGGAAAGTGTATTGCAGCCGATAAGCATGAGAAGCTCCTGGAAGAATGTCCGGAGTATAAGAAATTCTGGGATGCCTCTGTAAGTGCAAGCACATGGAAGATTAAGGGAGGAGAAAAAGCATGCTAAAGATACTGCATAGAATCGTTTGTATGACAGGAAAATACAGTTCCCGAATCAGAGCTTCGTATATTACTTCTTTCATCAAGGGGATTATGATGAAGGCACCGTTAATCTTCAGTTTTATTGCGATCAGTCTGTTTATGAAGGGGCAAATGCAGGAAAAGATATGTCTTTATCTTGGAATCGGTCTTGCTCTTTGCATTGCAGTGGAATCGGTTTTTGAGCATATCACGAATGTTCTTCAATCTGCAACAGGATATGAAGTGTTTGCGGATATGCGAATGAGACTGGGAGATCATCTCCGGAAACTTCCGATGGGATACTTTACAGAAGGAAATATGGGAAAAATAAGCACAGTTCTATGTACAGACATGGTATTTATTGAAGAGTGCTGTATGACTGTTTTATCGGAACTGGTGACTTTTATGATTTCCCAAGGTCTTATGACACTCATGATGTTTGTCATGGATGTACGATTAGGGATAGCTGCTCTGACAGTGATTATCGCCTTTGTCATCGTAGGAAATTGTATGATGAAAACGACCCTTGCCCATTCCAGGACGAAGCAGGAGGGAAGTGAATCGCTTACGGAAGAGGTTTTGGATTTTTCCGAAGGAATAGGGATTATCAAGTCCTTTAATATGTTAGGAGAAAAATCCAAAAGTCTTTCCGCCGAGTTTAATAAAAGCTGTAGGGAAAGTATTGACTTTGAGAAAAGCTATGGACCATGGGCGAGAGCATTATACCTTACCTACGGGATCGGTACATCCTTCATGCTTGCTGTAGCAGGCCTGTTATATGCGAAGGGAGAAATGGCGCCGGACTATATGGTGGGAATGGTATTGTTCTTATTTGATCTGTTTATTTCCATAGAGAGCTATTATGGTCAAATTACAAGACTTACGGTAACTGCTGCCTCGTTAGACAGAATAGAAGAGGTCTTTGAAGCGGAAGAACTTCGTGATTCTGCTGACACTGCATTGTCTACAGATGGGAAAGAAACAAGGAAGGATTCCGCTGATACTGTGTTATTTGAAAATACGAAAGAAGCGCAAAATGATTCTGTTGTGGAGTACAGCGATGTAAGCTTTGGCTATACTGGAAAGAATGTGCTGAATCACATCTCCTTTAGCATGAAAAAGAGGGAAATGACGGCTCTTGTAGGACCGTCAGGCAGTGGAAAATCTACAATAGCTTCTCTTCTTGCCAGATTTTGGGACATCCGGGAGGGGACGATTAAGCTTAACGGAAAAGACATCAAAAATATTTCCTTGGGAAGCCTGATGGATCAAATCAGTATGGTGTTTCAGAGAGTTTACCTTTTTAAGGACACAATCTATAACAATATTGCAATGGGAAGACCGAGTGCCACAAGGGAAGAAGTAATAGAGGCGGCAAAGAAGGCAAGATGCTATGAGCTTATCCGCTCGCTTCCGGAAGGATTTGATACGGTAATCGGGGAAGGCGGCGCCTCCCTTTCTGGCGGAGAGAAACAAAGAATTTCCATTGCCAGATGTATTCTGAAGGATTCGCCCATCGTTATTTTAGATGAGGCAACAGCAAGTGTGGACGCAGATAATGAACGGGCTATACAGGAGGCGATTTCGGAACTCTGCAAGAATAAGACCCTTCTTGTCATTGCCCATAGATTAAAGACCATAAAGGATGCAGACCAGATTCTTGTTGTATCGGACGGAAGAATTATAGAGCGCGGAAATCACGATAAACTCATGAAAGAAGACGGTATTTACGCACGGATGATCTCCGTACAGGCATCTTGAAAAAGAAAATGAGAAGAAGATGACGCCGAGTGCGTCCTATCCTGCTCAGAATAATCATAGCCCGTCGTTTGCCGGAGTCATGGTAATAGCCTCTGTGCGAGAATGCACAGAGGCTATTATATAGTTCGTGGCTGGATGTAGGCTACAGTTCGTGCCTAGTTTTCCGTTTGTTAGCTTCTTTATATACCTGCTCGTCTGCGCGTGCGGAAATAACGATGATTTTCATCACAGTATCTGTGTATTCGACTTTATAGACGACCCGGATGCCGATATCCCGAAATTTAATCTTCAGCAGGTTTGTGAGATTGGTTCCACTTTTATTTCCGAGAGGTTTCCCATAACCGCCCTGCTGAGCGGGGAGCGGGTTCTCACTTACCTTATCAATTCCCTTGAGGACGATAATCTGAGTACTTCGATCCAGCTTTTTCAGATCCTTTTTAGCCTCTTCCAAATATTCAATCTGCCACCTCATTCCATCACCACATCCCCGGCAGCAGCAAGATCCGCCTCGCTGATACCAAGCTCAGACATCACATCTTCACGGGAAGACGTGGAAGAAGAGTCTTCTTTCAGGCGTCTTGTTGCCTCAAGGAGCAAAATATAGTCTTCTTCGATCTCGCTGAGACGTTGAAATTCAGAAGGAGACAGGATAATAGCCGCCGGCTGGTTATTTTTTAATACGATGAGCTGGTTTTCGGTATGAAGACGATCAAAAATTCTGGAAGCCTGACCGCGGTTAAACTGCGTAATAGGAACAAGACTGTCGAGAATATCTGCTGTATATGCCATAGTAATTACCTCCATTTGTCTCTATTATAGGCATGTTAAAGACGAGAATCAAGTAAAACATTATTAAATGATGACAAAAAGTAATTACAATAAATCGATATAATATGCATTGCCGAAAGTGAGGTAGTTGCTTTTTTCTTCAAATTAATTCCAGGATGTCAGGCATGAAATTCGGTTTTCAAAAAAACAAGATTGAACGTGAAGACCACATTTACACAAGTTTGTACTTATGTGCGTATTTTTTTAAGAGATTGTTACAATCTATTTTAGTGTGGCTTTGTCTATGATACCTTATATTAGTGGAGCATTGAACAGTCTGTTAGTATATATGGAAGCACCCTTTGTGGCTTATTTCATACTTGCTATTCCAGCAGAACTTTTATGGCGGAAGTATGTCGAGCAGACGTATTTATCGCAATTACAGGCTTTACTGTAGTTTACAGAACTTTGTATCTTTTTATTTGTAGAGAGATTATTGCATTAGGAAATATGAGAGCGAAGAGACCTACAGCGGATAATCAGATTATTTAAATGCGGGATATAGATAGAAGAGAAGAAGTCTCATCCAAATTAGTATAAGGAACCATACTTTACATGTGAGATTTACTTGTGGTCCAGATGTCAATAAGTACATTAAAGAATATCAGCAGACAATATCTATAACTGAGGTTTTAAAGGCCTTCTATTGATAGGAGTCGCTGAATTAAAGAAAATGCTGGAAGAGTATAGAATGTCATTAATGAATAAAGTGAAAATGGAGGAAAGAGACTAAAAGGAGGAAGTATGATAATCGAGACAGCATTAGGAGAACTAGCAAAAGCAGGAGGAATGGAATTATTTCTATCTTCAAGTGAAAGTCTATTAAAGAAGGTTAAAGCATCAAAAGACATAAAACAATTATTCATTAATACCGGTGAATTTTTTGTTGATTATGAAAATCATGCTGATCAATTATTTGATGATATGGCCATTGTACTCTCAAAAGAGAATATGACAAAGTTGGCCAATGAGTTGAAGGACGAACCAGGTTATAAATTAAAGGATAGGCTACTCAATTCATTAATGGGAATTATGAAAGAATATGAAATCCCACACGGAATTGCTTTGTCATATGCGAACGCAATTCTATTTGCAATTATGGGGCAACTTCCGGTGGTTGCACCGGATAAATATGATCGTGTTTATCAGGCTGAATGGAAAGCGGAACAGGAAGAAAGTTTCAAGGATTTAGCAGAGAAAATTGAGGGATTAAAGAATGAACTTCAGATATATCAAAGCCGACAGCTAGAGATATTATCAGCCGACGCGATTGATTTAGATATCAGGCGTCAAACTATTGCTCCTAAGATTGGCTTAGATTTCTTTAATGTGGATGATGATACATTTAAGGAAGCACTAGCAAGTAAGAAGAATGATGAAGTTGTTGCGATAAAAGCACGATGCAAAGAAGAAGCCATATATTGCACAGTGAACGAATTATGGATGCAAGGAGAAAAACGGCCAATATTCATAGTGAAGAAGGAAGAAGATTGGAAGGGCTTACTTAAGATAAAGGGTGCTGGAAATGTTTATATACCTTGGTTTTATTCTGAGCAAATTGTGGCCATTCCTAATAATACTAATATATTTGTTTTCACTGAACGTGTTCCGTCATTTATTAAAGGGGAGATCATATTACGTCCTCGTACATACTCTACAATATTAGCGTCTTTGCAGAGGGCTGGGATGGATATAAATAAAGCCAATAAATTAGTATCAGAGACACATGGTCTGTTTGTACCCTTAAAGAAGAAACTATTTAATGGAGCATATTTAAAAGAACCTAGATGGCTAAAAGGATTACAGCGCAACATAAAGGATACTGCGTTATTGATAGGTCAATGGACAGACTGTGATGGAGATAGGGCAGTTATAGAATGTTTAAGTGGCATTAGATATCAAGACTTTATTTCAGAAATAAAGGAATATGCTAAGGATGAAGATCCTTTCATAATTATTGTGGATATTGATTCGGCAAAGGAATACTATCTGGCAAGTGCTGAGAATGCATGGGATTATATTGATGTTGATAACGATAGTGAAATCTGGAAAAAATTTAAGGATGTTCTACTTGAAGTTATAAATGAGGCAGAGAAACTATTCACATACTCATCTCAAGAAAAACTTATTGCCCAATTCAACAGAGAAAAGCTATTTTGGTCTGAGGTAATAAGAAAAGGGATGTTACGTAGTCTCATTATGAAGGCTTACTATAAAAAAGATAATAATTGCCAAGTTCAGTTAGATGCTTTGGTAAATAAAATTTTGGGATATATCCAAAGTTCAAAACAATGGCGTTATATTTCAAATTTTTTTGTTGATTTGTGTGAAGTGTCACCGAATAGTGTGCTTAATAAGTTAGAGGAAGAGCCAATAAATCCTACAGGATTAATGGAGCTGTTTGAAAATCAGTCCTCTGATTTCTTATTTGGCGAGAATGATTATATTGAGATATTGTGGGGAGTTGAGGAATTTTTTGTACAGAGAGAATATGCATTTCGTGCATATGAATGGCTTCTGTATCTTGATAATTTATCATTTGAATACAAATCAAATTCGCTGAAGGATATCTTTTGGAAATTGCTATGTACGTGGCATAATTTTTCGGCATTTAGCAAAAGTGAAGACAAAATAGAAATTGCAGAAAAAGCATTAGCAAAAGATAGAAATGCATGGGAACATATTTTTGGAGCACTACCAAAAGGGCATAGAAGTATTATGGGCGGTTTACATGTACCAAATTATAGGAATCATGTGGAAGAAGGTACAATAACAAGAAAAGAGATGTTCGATACCAGTTTGGGATATATATATCTTCTTTTAAAAGCAACTGACTTTAATCCGAAAAGATGGAAGGATCTGCTAGAGATATATGATGTAGTTGATTCAGAAATTCGAAAAAAGATTAAGGAAAAATTATTATTTGAGATTGCACAGATGGATGATGATGAAAGGCTGATAATCAAGAATGACATTAGAAGATTAGTTTATAGACATCGATATTTTGCGTCAGCTGAATGGGCTATGGGCGAAGACTTAATTGGAGAGCTGATTGAAATACTAGATTCAATAAACTTTACCCAAAAAGAATATGATTTTGAATACTTATTTATACCTTCATATGATGGCATTATTTTGGACCCAATTCCATATAATGTGGATGACAAGAGAGATATAAATGAAAGTAAAACAAAAAACCTTACTATTCAAAAAATAAAAGAGTTTAAACAAAATAATTATAGCTTGGAATTATTATCAAAATTGTGTGCTCAGGAGGAGCATTCCTGCTTGGGCCGTGTATTAGCGGATTATTGGGCTGGGGTTAATTTTGATAAAAATGTGTTTGTGTCACTATATAACTGCCAGAGTAAACATGAGATGGCAATAGAATACATTGAGGGGCTGGCTTGTAGAGGAGTTGATGTCTATACGAATGTGAATGAATTAAGTGAGAGTGTAGAGTTAGATGATGATTTTAGAATTATTCTATTCAGAATCGAAGCTATATATACTGACAAGAAACCATCAGTTGATAATGCATCAGTAGAAATAAAACGTGCATTCTGGAAAGATTTTCGATGGTTTTCATCTAATAATATGGATTGGGCAGTGGCTGAATGTCAGCAGTATGGAACTGTGAATTCATATTTGGAATTATTGTATCTATTCCATAAAAATAGGAGACTCACACCAGAGCAATTACTTGAAAAAATGCAGGGAATTGATATGTTGGAACGAGGAAACGTTAATTCGCTGACTGATTATTATTTAAAAGAATTATTAAGGCCATTACAGGAGCAATATATTATAGACCAAGAGAAATGTGCAAAGATAGCGCATATTGAGATTGCCTTCTTCTATCTTTTGGATTGGGATGATATGAAGTGCTTTCAGAAGGAAATAAAATATGATCCGGTAATGTACGCTGAGATGGTTTCAATCATATTTAGACATGAGGATGATGATCCTGAAGAAAGAAAAGCGGAAGAGTTTCAAAACTATGCAAAAGTAATACGGGAGTTATTTTACAGGGCAAAGTTTTGTCCATGCGAAGAAAATGGTGTTGTTAGTTATGGAAAAATTAAGGCGTGGGTAGATAAATTGATACGTATATTAGATTCGAATCATCAAAAAGAAATGTCTGGATATGTGTTAGGAAGGTTACTTGCATATGCGCCTAAAGCTGCTAATGGACATTATCCATGTGAAGCGGTATGCCAGATTATAGAGGAATATGGAGATGAGTCTTTACTGAGTGAATATAGCTGTGAATTGTTCAATAAAAGAGGTATGTTTAGTCCTACAGCAGGTAAAGCAGAGAAAGACATTGCAGAAGCTTATAAAGAAAATGCAGAATTTTTAAGCATTAAGTATCCAAAGACTGCTAATGTGTTTTTCAAGATATCACAAATTTATTTATATGATTCTGATATGGAAAGACGACGTGCAGAGAATAGCTATTTTTAGCCAGGCTTTTTGAAATCCGGCCTCATTTATGGATATTTATGGATATCGAATGGGGATTTTCGTCAGAAATACACTTTCACGAATGGGGATTTGCGCAGAATTTAGCTTTCTTTAAGTGGGGATTTGCGTTATACTTCCTTTGGAAAGGTGGTCTTCAGTATGAAAAAATCTGTATTTACAAGAAAAATATATAGAGAAATTCTTGAATGGAAAGAGAACCGTAGCGATAAATATGCGTTGCTGGTCAAGGGAGCACGAAGAGTCGGTAAATCTACAATAGTAGAGGAATTTGCGAAAAAAGAGTTCAAATCGTATATCATAATAGATTTTGCTCATGTAAGTAAGGACATAAAAGATTTATTTGAGGATACTTATGATTTGGATTTTTTCTTTTTACAGTTGCAGCAATTAAGCGGTACCAAATTATATGAAAAAGAGTCAGTTATCATTTTTGATGAAGTCCAGTTGCTCCCTAAAGCGAGACAGGCCATCAAGTATCTCGTTGCAGATGGTAGATATAAATATATCGAGACAGGTTCGTTACTCTCGATTAAGAAGAATACAAAGGATATTTTGATTCCGAGTGAAGAACATAAAATCTCTATGTATCCGATGGATTTTGAAGAATTTTTATGGGCAATCGGAGATGAGGTTTCCATTGAAACAATCAAGATACTTTTGGAAAAAAAGAGGCCTGCGGGGAATGCAATTCATAGAAATCTTATGAGAATTTTCAGATTATATATGCTGATTGGGGGAATGCCTCAGGCTGTAGAAACATATCTGGAAAAGAATAACTTGCAAGAAGTAGATGAGATCAAAAGGGAAATAGTGGATCTTTATGAAGAAGATTTTACAAAGATTGATGCTTCAGGCCTTACCGGTGATATATATGATGCGATTCCTGCAAATCTAAGCAGTAATGCATCGCGATATATTTTATCAAATGCGAGAGAAGGAATACGGTCGGAGCGAGTCCGTGACCTCTTGCCGGATATTTTAAGTTCTTACACGGTTAATATAGCATATCATGCCAATAATCCCGCGGTCGGCATGGCATTGGAAAAGGATGTGGGAAGATACAAGTTATTTACTTCCGATGTTGGATTGTTTGTGACCCTTGCTTTCAGAGATAAGAATTATATTGAGAATATCATTTACAATAAGTTGCTTTCCGATAAACTGGAAGCCAATTTAGGGTATGTATATGAAAATGCTGTTGCGCAGATGCTTGTTGCCAAAGGAAACAATCTGTTCTATTACACAATGGGTAATAATTCGTCCAATCATTTATATGAAATTGACTTTCTAATTTCGACAGGAAACAAGATATGTCCTATAGAGGTGAAGTCGGGAAATTATCGATGCCATAAATCATTGGATCAATTTTGTGACAAGTTTAGAAGCCGTATAGGGAATAAATATCTTGTTCATACTAAGGATTATAAGTGGGAGAACGGAATCAACTATATTCCGGTATATATGCTTCCATTTTTATAAGATGCACATAGGAATTCCTTTGTCATGAGAGGAGCACACATGAGAGAATTTAAAAGCATATCCGGCCTGTATGACGGTAACTTAGCCTTATCCATAGCGCCTGCCCTCACCCCCAAGGGGATAGAGGAAAATCCATTGTTTTTTCAGGGAGAAATCGTGAATCCTGCGATTATCGCGGGAGGGATTTTGGTTCTTGCGGATATTGTGAGCACAAGATATTTTCAGTATGTGCCGGTGGCGCAGAAAGACCCCGTGCTTTCTGCCCAGGGGGATAGGCTTAGAGCGGAATGCTTTTCTGCTTGTAACGGTGTTTATGCAAGGCTGGATATATTTCAAACTGCCTTGGATGGAGAAATTCTTTACGGCACCACCAATGTGGATATAGGCGTCAAGCTAAGACAAGCCCTTTGTAAAATCAAACAGGGAGATAGATTAAAGTTTCTTATCGGCGATGAGGGCTGGAAGAGCTTGCACAGTAAGAAACTTTCGGACGGAACTTTGCTAACGGATATTCTGATAGAGCGCCTCGTGGAAATGCCGGATCGCTGGATTCGAGCTCTGGGAAATTGCGCTGTGCTTCATCAAAAAATGAAATACAAATTCCACCTTGAAGGAATGCAGGCAAAGGCCTTTATTGCAGGGCTTCCGCCTGTTACCGGAAAGGAACAATCCGGATGGCTCTGCCCCACAAAAACCGGTGCAATCTTAAAGCTACGGGAAGAAAAAGACAGCGTATATATCAGCGGTCTTCATAGGCTTAGTGCACTGAAGCGTCTCATGAGCCATGTGAACAGGATTAACTTTTATGCTCCCGAAGGGACTGCTCCCGGGCAAATGATGATAGAAGTCTGTATGAGCGGCGCAAGCATTACCTTGAGCCTTACGGCGAAGAGCTATGAAGGCTATTCCGGAGAAGGGGCTTTGCTGGAGGCACTTTCTAATTTAGAGACTTTGGAATGTGCCGACAGAATCGATAACGAATTGAATTTTGAGCCCAAAATTAAACTTGAAAATATCTCTGCATCCCTGGGCTTGGATAAGAAAAATGTTCATGATGCTATGGAACTGCTTGCTGTTTCAGGAAAGTTGGGCTTTGATGTTCATGAAAATGCATTTTTCCATAGAGAGCTTCCGGATGACCCGGATAGAGTCTTAAAGGACAATCCGAGACTTGTGGCGGCGAAAAAACTTATGGAGGACACCGTCTTTGTAGAGGATTCCCTTTGGTATGTGCAGTCGGGAGAGACAAACTACAGAGTGATTTACCCGGAAGGATCCGGAGTGGAAAATGCAAAATGCACTTGTACATGGTATTTAAAGCATAAAAACAGCAGAGGCCCATGCAAGCACATTTTGGCGGTGAAGCTAAGAAAGGGAATATAATTCTAAGCAGATAAGCAATATAGTCAAAGGACTATAACTTAGCAAGTAATATAATCTAAAGACTGTAAGCCCATAGGGTGACAAGGGGATATCGTTCGGCTGGAAAAGTATATAAAGGAGTTTAACATGGCAAGCAAACTGGAAAGAGCTGTTGAAATCTATCGTTCTTTGGGATACGAGGAAACGGCTTATGAAGATATCTTAAGCCTTGGAATAGGTACGAAGGAAGAGCAAGGGATTGCAAGGGATGGTCTGAAATCCGGAGAATGGGTGCAAATCAAACAATTATCCGAGAACAGCTACGGCTTTGCTCCGGTTGTGGATGTTGACCTTAAAAAGCTTGCCGTTTTTGCTGTTCGCATCGGTGTGGAGGCGAAGAGGGCGGCAAATGTGATAGGCCGGGGAGATGAAATTGCTCTTCAGGCAATTATGGATAGAGGTGAGAACTATGCAATCCAGTTCATTTCCGCTGCCGAAAGCGGCAATAGGAGAGCCTGGGAGCATTCCCTCTCCGTCCTGGGTATGCTTTGCCTGAAACTTCTCCACAGGATGAATCTCCCTATTCCGGATTCCGTGGAGTATATGAAAGACTGGGCAGCAGCTTCTTCGGTGATATTGCTGGGGGCAAAAAAGGATTATCTCTTCGATGAGAGCTTTACGCTGGAGAAGGAAGAAATTCTGAGAAGATTTATAGAGCATATCGAAAAGGGAATTTCCCTAAATATGCCCGGAACAGGCCCCTTTCCCGAGTTGCTTTTCTTTGGAGTAGAGAAGCATTTGCTTAGTAAAGAAGCGGCAAAAGAGTATATCTTTGATGCGCTGTACATTGCGAAAAGACCCGGCGACAGAAAAGCATGGGTAGAGCTTTTGGATAAGCTTGGCTGTGCAGAAAAGGATTTTATGGATAGGGCGGAAAATCTTATTCCGCTACTGGGGCTTGGGGAGAGTCCTCTTTTAGAGCGATTTGCCCCGGTTCTTATAGAAAATATTTCCGAGGAACTTCTGTATCCGGTTTTGATTTCCTGTACTTCCGCAAAGGTCAAGAAAACGAAGAAGATGCTTTTAAATTCTGCCTTAAAGCGAGAGAAGCCAAAATCCGCCAATGACTTTGCAGAATGGCTTTCCCTTTATTTGCAGGATGAGGATAAGAGTATTGCCGGTCTTGCAGAAAAATTGGTCCTGTCCTGGGGGCTAATATTAGAACAAGAAGAAAGTAATAAAGAATTGCGGGGCTTATGGAGAGAAAGCCCTAAGCTTTGGGAAGTTCCAAGATTTAGCTTGGGAGAGGGAACGGCGGAAAGCTTAACGGACATGGTTGCCCTGCTTTCCGATAGAAAGGAGTGTGTAGAAGACCTTCTTTTTGAACAGTTCCTTGCCTTGGCAAATCACATTGCATACAAAAATCCGGAAGAAGCCAAAATGAGTCTTCTGGGAATTCCCAACAGCGATTCCGGCATTTTATGGACGTTGGGGAGATGGGCAAGAGGAATAGAAACCAAGCCGGTGGAGGAAAGTCGGCAAAGATTTTGGCAGGGGGAGAAAGAAATTGTAAGGATAGAGTATCGGGAACTCTTAACCATGCGAAGAGAGAACCTTTTTCGTACCATAGGACAATGGCCTTGTTTACTCAGCACCCCAAGCTTTGAAGACTTAAGCATTTCCGTAGTGGATTTCCTGGAGCGACTAAGCCTGTACCGGGCGGAAAAATTCTCCTATGTATCGGAGCCGGACTTACAGCTTGCATTAACAAGACTGGATATGGAGAGATTTGCAAAGGAAGATAGAAGTAAATGCACGGAAAAGCTAAAGGAAATTGACTTGAAAGTTCAGCTTCCCTCCGGAGAATTTTTGCAGGATGAAGAGGGAAAGGATATTTTGCTGGGGGAGTTGATTGCAGCTTACTTGCAAGACCCCTATGTAGAACCGGACTTTTTCCCGGGAGAAACGCCCTATTGGAAGGTGGAATTAAAAACGCCGGAAAGCCTTAAGGCACTACCTTATAGACTGGCTTACAGTCATAACGCACTGTTTTCGATTTTTCCGAATTGGGGAGATTATTCCCTTACGGCGGTGCATAGAGATTTTGAAGTTTATCATGGACAAGGCATCATTTTACGACAGCTGGCAAGAAGGAGAAAGCCCTTAAGTAAGGGGGCTCTCATGAACTGGATTGCGGTATTTGGAAGGCTTAGTGATGAAAATGCGGAGGATGCGCTAAAGGCAAACCAGGAAGCCTGGGAAAGAGGGCTTTTACTTCCCGGACTGGCGGATATTTCCTATTTGGATTGGAGCGGCGGGGAGCTGTCCAACCTGGCAAATCTTGCTGCTGCCATGGACTTTATGGCAAATGAGGGGATGCTGAGTTTAGTTTGGAAAGTAGCTTGTGACGCTGTGGAGCAATCCTTAAACTCGCCTAGAATCCTGGCCGGAACTGCGGAGATTGTAAAGCTTTTAAGAGATTATCTGGATGAGACAATTTTTGCCGTAGAAAAAAATCTTGCCTCGAAAGAAGCACTGGAAATGAAGCCTATCCGCATTTTGGCAGGGAAAAGCGGCTCCTCCAAGGCGGTATCTTATGCAAAAGAAATCCTTGAGAAGTTGCTTTCCATAGAGACAGAGCAGATACAGAGTACTGAAAACATAGGA
The DNA here is from genome assembly GCF_000214455.1 of Oribacterium sp. oral taxon 108 str. F0425. Lineage (NCBI taxonomy): Bacteria > Bacillati > Bacillota > Clostridia > Lachnospirales > Lachnospiraceae > Oribacterium > Oribacterium sp. oral taxon 108. Next base: position 964,221 of record NZ_AFIH01000001.1, read on the forward strand.
TTCAGAGAAAAATTCAATCTAAAAGATGGCGCAGCGCTAAAAGATGATGTAGATCTAAATGATAATAGAAGCCTAAGAGAGAATCGAGGAACTATAGAAAATACATCAAAAAGTAAAACGATAGCTTCCGTAGAGACCCCCGCCCCCGCTGATTTTGAGAAAGTATGGCTTCCTTTACCGGAAGGAAAAGAACTCATAGAAGACCATGCTACTTTTCGGATAAAGGCCATAGAACTAAGAAAAAAGGAAAAAGTTTTTCAATTCGACCTGGATTTGCCGGAGGATTCAGACTGTTCCTATCGGGTGGTCATTGCCGGATGGTTGTATGGACTGGCTCATGAGGGGCAGGTTTCAGGAACTAAGATAGACCGTAGGGGAGACCGAAACGACAAAATAGACGCTGAAAAAGAAGTATGGCTTCATTATGATAAGGAAAAAGGGAAGCTTGTGGTCAGCGAGTTTAGAAACTGGAGAGGGGGAGACAAGGCTCCCCTGGAAGGCGAGGCTACGCCCTATTCCAAACTGTTTTTAAGCTTTGTAGTAGCACTTTTGGCTCAGGATGGAGACAGCATTTACGGGGCAAAGAGTTTGTTTAAAGAATTGGTTCAATCCGGTACTTTATCTTTAAAGATAGTGAGAGAAATTACAAGACTACTCTTAAGCTATGAAGAAATCAGTCCTGCAAAGCTTGTACGCATTGTGGAAAAGGAGAGTGAGCTTCTAAGCATTTGTTGGGGTATGCTTTGGGAATGTATAAAAGATGCGGGAGCAAAAACGGTGGAAACAGGAAAGCCGCCTGCCTGGATCAATAGAATTTTAGATATTTGCATCTATTATGCAGTGTATTTAAGAGAAGCCGCTAAAAGAGGATCTATTTCGAAAGAAGATGCCCTGTGGCCCGGTCTTTTGGAAATGGCAAACTGCGGTGCGAAGTCTACTGCGGTTAAAAAAGCGAAGGAGCTTTTCGAAATATTGGGAATCGCATGATATCCGGCTTCTTGGATTTCTATATAAAAAAATGCAGATTGGAACAAAAAAATCATCTTAGGGATGAAAGTATTTTTGCAAGATAACATGGAGGCAAGCGTGTAGAATAGTTCTATATTGAAGGAAAGTACTACTATCTTTATAATAGGAACGAAGATTTAGCTTAACTGATAACGGATAGGGAGGCAATGCATAGATGGCAGGACGTGTATATGGGGAAAAAGTGAGTATTGATACGAAAGGCACTGTTTCCTTTTATGATCAAAGAGCGAAAACAATCAAAAATAGAGAGCAGGAATATACTACCGTTTTGTTGGGAGATCAAGACCCTGAATATGCGGTGAAATGGGATGAATACGAAAAGGGTTTTATTCTTCCCAAATTAGGGCTGAATCGCAACAAAGTGATTCTGGATTTGGGCTGTGGGATGGGAAGGATGGCGGATGCGGTTTCCGATCAGTGCAAGGAATATTATGGTGTTGATTTTTCATCGGAGATGATTGCCGTGGCAAAACAGAACAGCGGAAACAGAAACTGCCATTTTTATACCATGTCTATTGTGGATGCCCTTTCCAATCCTCAAATCACAACTCCTCAGTATGACATTGTTCTTATGGCCGGTGTTTCCATGTATATTAATGAAGATGAGTTGATGGAGTCTTATCGACTTTTAAGGCGCTTAGTGAATCAGAACACTTTACTTTATTTTGAAGAGAGCGTCGGAAAAAAGGAAAGGTTGACTTTAGACCATATCTGGTCAGAGAACTTAAAGGATTACTATGGTGCAATCTATAGAACTCGTGAGGAATATAAAAGCCTAATTCGGGAGTGCATGAAGGGGGCAGAGTTTGTAGAGGAAGGCTATATGAATTTTTTGGATAAAAAAGAGCAGTCGGAGACGAGTCATTGGTATGCGCTATTAAAATGCAGGGAGGACTAAATCTTATTTTTGCAGATAAATCTTGCCATTTTTAAGAATATAAGAGATAATAAAATTATTCTAAACTAATCGCTTGAGGTGGCAGATGGAGATCCATTTAAAATCCAGAACAGTTAAATATGTTTCCGTAACAGTAGCTTTTCTTCTTGTAACAACGTTTCTCCTCTATCTTTTCAATATGGACAAAGCCATAGAATCTCTGCCGGAAATCAATTATTTTGATCTTTTACTAGGGCAGATTGCCAATACCTTGATTGTCCTGTCTTTAACATCGGTTTTATCCTCAAATTTCGGACAGGCCTATTGGGTGGATATCAAAGAAACAAAACTGATTAAACCCTTTTGGACCTGTTTTACCGGAATCACGGTGTATCTTTTAACGGCATTACTTTATTCCATTTTGATGTATGCGATAGGGAGATATGCCGGCGTTTTGTTATCTGCAGTTTTTTCAACAGTTCTCTTAGTGATTCTTTCTTTTCAAATGATCAGTATCTATTTCGGAAAGGAAGGGATTAAAAAGCAGCTGCGAGAAGAGTATGAACAGTTGCTTCGTCTTACGAATTATCCATATGTATCGGATTATCTTTATAAAATCAAAAAACTGGAAAAAGAGCTGAGAGAATGCGCTTCTCCCGAAAAGGAGGACCTATGTCGGGCTTTACAAACGGAAATCCGGGGGTTAGAGAAAAAACTGAATTCCGGAGATGAAAAGCAGGTGGAAGAAGCACATAAGGAGTATGTCAAAAGAAGTGTAGATGCACATGAAACTTTAAAAAACATAGATAGAAAGCTTGAGGAATATACAAAAAATGCAATAAAAAACAATGATTCGGAAGTGATTATCGAAAATATTGAGCTGTTGGTGTCCGCGGAAAATGATATTACTTTGTTTCGGCTAATGGAGGATTTATTTTCCTGGGATGAACGCTATTGCTGTAAAGTCCTTCGACAAGTAAACGAGAGAGGCACAAATTTCATTATTAATAGAGAAATGCACTTTTTCAAACGATTTGCTTTACAAAAATTGATGGAAGGAAGCGGAAAACTGTCAGCAATACAATTTTTACTCTCCATTTATGATCAGTCGAATCTCGGCATGAAAAATTTAAGAGAGGATTTAAAGAGAATAGATTCTGAACGCCAAAAATTACGTAGTAAAGAACTGGAATTGAATAAGGTGATGCTCGGCGATGAGGATATTGGAGAAGGGTACAGGAAAGTTAAGCGGGAAAATAAACAACTGGAAGAAGAGAAGAAGGCTTTAGAAGAGGAGATACTCACTCTCCTTGGGTCTTGCACGACGAAGGATTTGCGAAGCTATTATTTACCGCTGGAGGAGTGCTACCGTGCTTATGAGGAGGGAAAGTACGAGATTGCCAATAAATATATCACGGTAATATTGGAATGCTTCCGCGTGGATATTGATTTGATCAGATTTGATACGGGAATCATGGATATTCCGGATAGTGGCATTTCTTTTTCCTATTTTACGGAAGAAGAGTTTTCGATTGTAGAGAGACTCATAGAACAGGACAAGCTGAAAGCGGCCATTTCGGAGATGAATAAGAAGGCTCTCCTTAGTATGAAGGAAATCAAGCTTTAAAGAGTGGCGGAAAATAGATTATCTTGGATTACAAAATCTAAAAAGAGGTGAAGGAATGAATATTTACTTACAACTTGGTCTTGGCTTATTGCCCGGAGCGGTAGTTGCTACAGTACTTTTGGTAAAAAGAAAGGCCTTTCAAGTTCAAAAAATCATAATTTCGCTGCTCCTACTGGTTTTGAGCGGAGGACTTCTGTTTCGCGGTCTGTCCGCTTTTGCATCGGAATTAAAGCATAAGCCCGTGCTGTCACAGAAAAAGATGACTGAATTCATGAATGCGCTGATTGATGAGAAAGCCTATCCGGAAGCGGAGGAGGTTATAGAACAGTACAGTGAGGCATACGGCTATGATGACGAGTGCAGGCTGGCAACGGCCAGAATGGCTTTGTTGCAGGGAGAGTATGACCGGGCCTATCCGCTTTATCTTTATTTAAGTGAAAATACCAAGTTGATTTCCAAAAAATCGGAGGAGCTTCTTTTAGCGTCGGAACAGATGCAGGATCCGCTATCCGATGTCATTATGGCGGATTATCTTACGAGCCAGGGAAAGGATATCACGGAATACGGCTATTCCAAGGAGCAATATGAGACGGCTAAGAAGGCGCTGGAAAAGCAAGACGGCAAAATAGAGAAAAAGGTGGAGAAGGCCATTCAGAGCTCTTATTCCGTTTCCAAAACGGCGAAGGAGTATGCGGAGGCGGTTTCCGAGGTTTCTGCAGACTATGCAAATATAGGCGAAGAAGAAACAAAATCTACAGCGAAGTACAAGAAGCTTTTTTCCGAGATGGAAGAAAAAATAAGGAGTATTTCTCTATTGATTCCATAAACAAGGCTCGTATCAAATCGTATGTTATGGACGGAGATTTTGCAGAGCTTACCGAGAATCTGAAAGCGGATTCTTCCTATCATGAATCTATGATAGCGGCGGAATTGTATATGGGTAATTTGGTAGGGGAAAAGGACTTCTCCGACGCATTCCAAAGCATTGACAGTCGGGATGCGGAGCAGCTTACAAGGCAACTGAATAAGATTTACCGCAATATCCACGAGGATATGACCGTACAGGAAAGGAAGGCGCTAAAGGCACGCGTGGAGGCATTGGACCGACAGTTGGAGGAGCCTGTCCTTTACACCATCAAGGAGAATTTAACGAAAGCGGCAGAGGAAGAAGCCGGCACAGATGCCACGAAGGTGAATCTGGAGCTTGCAAAAATTGAAAACTATTTCGGAAATGAAGTTTCAACCGATCAGTACTTAAGGGAGGCTATTTACAGTTCCCAGGACAATGAGGACGATAGCTATGTTGCAGCCATGTCTCAAATTATCGGTGTAATTGAAAATGATGACGAGGATGAGTCGGAAAATATTAAAAATGTATCAAACTATGTAGATACGGTGCTGGATCACTCTTTGACCGTGGATGTAGAGGAAATTATTTCTTCCAAAGCGGATGCGGTGATGCCCGAGCAGGAAAATACGGAGGATGCGGATACTTCCGTCGATTCTAAAAAACAAAAGAAAACAAAGAAGAACTCTTCCGATACGGAGGAAGAAGAGAAAAACAAGAAATTTTCACAGGCTGCCGTGGAATACGTCAGTAAGGCAAAGACCGCCATTTCCATAGGACAAATCAATACGGAAAAGTTTGAAGAGATTACGGCTGTCGTGCAGATTGACAGCAATTACAGTGATGTAAAGGATTTACAGAAGGCACTGAAACTCTATGACTGCGGAACGGAAATCACGGATTTTAGCATAAAGAAGCTGGATTATACGGCATCGAACATTATTCTGGTTTGTGACGTTTCAGGCAGTATGCAAGGCAGCATAGAGGACTTACGGCAGTCGGTGCTCCGCTTCATTCAGGATAAGAATAAGAATGAAAATCTTTCTATCGTAACTTTCAATGACAGAATCGTGGATGCGGCATCCTTCGGCGCTTCTGACGATAAGCTGATAGACCTTGCGGAAAGTATGGAAGCCGATGGCGGAACCGATATGTTCCATGCCGTTGTAGACAGTCTGTCTAATTACGGAACAAAGTCTACGGAAAGCAATGTTCTGATTCTTATGACGGATGGACAGGATAACTATCCGAAGACGGCAGAGGAGATTCAGAGAGAGATAGGGAAAAAGGCACAGCAGCAGGGGATTACCATTTACACCATGGGACTCGGTAACGAAGTCGATACCGCTTATTTGAGTACGATAGCCTCCAGCGGAAACGGAAAATTTGTCTATGTGTACGACAGTTCCAGTCTGAGCTCCTTCTACGATATGTTGCACGCACAGGTTTACAGTCAGTATGAAGTAAAATATAAGGCGGAAGATACACTGACGATGTCCGGCAGAACCCTGGAACTTACTTTACCGGCTGAAAACAGCCGAGATGTAAAAACATATTCTTTAGAAGGCGCTGCAGACAACGAAAATGCCTTAGGAGCTATGCAGGATGTCCGAATCGACGGTGTTTTTCCAAGGTTTGTCTATAAAGGAATGCAGGATACAACGGTTCGGTTAAAGGGAGAAGGATTTCAGGAAAAGGACAAGATTTCAGTCAAATTAAACGGCAATATCGACTATACCCTTACGACAAAGTATATCGATAAAGAAACCTATGAAATGACCGTGCCTGCCGGCATTGCAGTCGGTTCTTACAATGTGGAAGTCAGCTTTAACGGAAAAAAGAAAGTGATACAAAAAGGATTTTCCGTTATTGCAGATGGTGATCAAAAGAAAACGGTTTTCGGGCCTTATGTGTTTACTTCCGCGGAAAAAATAGAGAACGCCGAGAATGATTATACCTTAAGCGGGGCAGTGACTTTAAACGGCTGGCTTCATTTTAAAGGGGATATTCACTTACAGGGAGACTTGGAAAATGACGGCTCCATCAGCGTATCGGATTACGATGGCTCCTACATTCAGTATGATGTGTCCGGTTCGGAAGGTATTGCAAAGTATATGGCAGAGAAAGGCATTGCCATACAGTTCCCGAGACTGGAAGATTTCAGATTATACAATGATCCGCAGAATATCTATGATTACAAAAAATATAAGGTGGATGATATCTCTACGGGCTTGCTGGAAGTGGTCAATCTGACCAAGTTTGATAAGGTGACAGCAAGATTGTACCCCAATAGTATAGGTTTTTATTACAAAACCGGTACAACAATCCTCCCTTACCAGAAGCAAATCCTAAAAGCTACCGGAAATTTGCAATTGTTCAAGTTTTCTGCAGAGAGTGATGCGATATTTACGAACAAAAAAATCGGTGTTTTGATAGATGTGTCCTACAAAGATCCGTCTAAATCGGAATTCATCCATAAGATTAACTTTATGAACTCTCCCGTGTTTTTTAATGGTGAATTCAAGATACATGTTGACACTATAAAGAATGAATACACTGTGGGGGGCTTAATACGATTTGATTTCTTCATGGATGGCGGAGTGGGAGCAGAGATTTCTTGGAAAGAGAATCTGATACCGAATTATGCGCAAGTAACCACAGAGCTTCCGAAAGCGATTAAATTGCCTACAGCGATTCCGGTTGAAGTTAATGATTTTACCTTTAAAGTCTCTGATATTGATAAGGCTGCGGAAAAAGGGGCTTGGGCAAGTCTTAAATTTACGGGGAAAGCAAGCCTCAGTACCTTAAAGATAAAAGAATATATACCTGAGTTAAAGCCGTTTGTAGGGGACCTCAGTCTATTGGAGATGCCCGAAACGGAAGCAACGCTCAGGGTGGCTCCTATTACCGCGGAAGCTAAGGCAAAATTAAAATTCTTAAGTGAGATTCAGCTGGTGGATGCAGAGCTTCATATAGGAACGTTTAATTATAGTAACAGTCTGCTTGCTTTGGATGATATTGAGGTAGGAGGACTCTCTGCCAAGGTTAAGGCGGGACTATTCTGGGAAACGGCAGATAAGAGGATTTCCATTGATTCAACAGGAACCGGAGAACTGGATGCGCACTCCCGATTTGTCGGCCTATATTATGTGGGAACAACTAAATATGATATCAGCTGGTGGATGATCAGTCTCGAGCACAAAAAAGAAGGAGAAATGGCCTTTGGACTCTATCGAAATCATGATGGGAAATTGCAATTAATTTTTACTACACGAAATCAGGACAGTGACGGCAAAGTGCGTGGTGAATTTTACTATATCGATGAAAACGGAAGAATCGGAAACAGAAACGGTACGTTAACATAGCTTCGGGGGAGATTGTATGTTGAAAAATATCAGAAAAATCAGTTTTATACTCTGCTTTTTGCTTTTGTTTAGTCTCTTCCCGTTTACCGCCTATACGGAACCGAAGCAAAGCATTATTGCAAACCTGAGTACGCCCGGAGACCTTACGGTTATGTTTACCTATGATGCGGAAAAGGTGGACATTACCTTTATCTCTCCTTCAGGGGAAAGGCTTGGTGCCGGAAGTGAAGGCGTTGAAATGAAAGAGGGAGATCTGTGGAGAACTTACCGCATTAAAGGCGCCGCGGCGGGAGACTGGTCCGTGGAATATGACTTGGGTTCCAATAAGGAGATTAACTACTCCATTCTCAGGGATAACTACGGACTTTGGATTCAGTATTTTACTTTGGGAGAGCTTAAGGAGGACGGGATAGACCTCAGTTTCCAAGCGGACTTTGAGGGAGAAAACGTATATTATACTTATGAGATTTATGCGATCAGTTCTTCCGACCCGGAAAACCGCAATAAGATCATGGATGGGATGGCAAGTGCAAATGAGGCGACAGCTGCTCATGCGAATCTCAGTGCTTTGCCCGGTGGCGATTATACCTTGCGACTCGATGTGCATTACAATGACGGAGAAGCCGAAGTTTTTGATTCGGCGAGCACGGAGTCTTTCAGCTATTCCAATCCCAACGAAAAGAGTGAAATTGCGGACTATATAGTTAAAATTGATAAGCATGAGCATATCTGCACGATAGATTGGTCCGATTTTACCGATTGGTCTTATCAGAACTATAAATTGCTGGTAGTGGCTGACGGAGAAACCATTTATAAGGGCGAATTTGAGAATGATGTGAAAGACAGTTCCATCGTTTTTTCGGAAGGAACCAAGAATCTGGAGATTCAGTTGGCTTATCGTTCCGACTCCATTTGGTCAAAGTATAAGGTAAAAAAGATTGACCTCGATAAGGAATACCTTAGCTTAAAGGCGGAGCAGATTACATCTTCCTCCCAAATCTCTCTTGAGTATAAGGTAGAGAAGGAAAGAGAAGTAAAGGTCAGTGTAAATGGAAAAGAGGGGCAGTATAAGGTAAAGGATAGCGGTTTCTTATCCTTTGACCTGGAAGATATGGGAAATGAGATTTATGCGGAAATGGGAGTAGAGGATTCGGTTTTCTATATTGTGGATTCCTCTGTCTATTCCGATACCATCCCGCCATCCATCACCTTGTTTGAAAATCTGGACGGAAAGACCTTTTTTACAAACAGCGTTACGATTATGGGGAAGATGACGGGGGGAAATGAGTTAAGTATTGCGGGAAAGGCGGTTGCATTGGATTCCTCCGGTAACTTTTCTTATGTTTTTTCCTTGAGTCCGGGAGAAAATGTGCTGGAAATTCTGGCAAAGGACGCAAACGGAAATGCCGCTTCCAGAACCTTGACCTTATACCGAGGAGGAGGGGTACTGAACAAAAAGACCGATGTAAAGAGCTGGAAAAGTTTTTTTCCTGCCATTCTGGGAGCGGTGTGCAGTCTTTTTGTGATAATCCTATCCGCATTCTTCATGAAGAGGAGAGGGAAGGGAGAGAAAAAGAGAGGAGGACTCCTTCTTTCACTTGTTCTTTTTGATGGAATCTTTGCAGCAGGAACAGTGCTCTGTGCTTGGCAGTTTGTGGAGCGTTTTCGTTTTGCGAATTCTCTTAAGTATCTGGATTTGGTAGAGAAATCCGCATCCAAGGCCGCCGAATATCTTATATGGGAACGCATTTTCGGTCTCTGTGCGATAGGCAGTTTGATTTTGTTCTTGCTTTGCCTTACAGGAACCGTCCTTTTCCTTCGGAAGAAGAAAACGGTTCAATAAAAGCGAGGAGGATGGTATGGAAAATATAATCTTTGCAGTAATTTTGATTCTTTTCCTGTCCTATGCTTTCAACAAATACGGCTTTACGGAAGAAGGCAGAACCTATGGTGTATGTAAGGAAGTCAAGGTGGAATTTACCAGGGATAACGGTTCACCCTACAATGAACAGTTAAGAGGCATGGACAGTCGGATGTACAGACCGTATATCGAGTATAGCTGGAAAGGGGAACAGTATCTTGCAAAAGCCTACAGAGCCTACCAAAGAGCAAAGATTTTCCCGGGAGACAGAGTGAAGATTCGAGTAAGTAAAAAGGATAAGGAAGTGGTGGATATCTTGAGTTAAAGAAAAGGGGCTGTAAAAAACGCCCCACAAAAAGACCGACAAATCCGGCTAAGGCCGGTTTATCGATCTTTTTACATGCTTAGTGGTAGTCAACTTCTAGTTGACTACCACTTTGTAAATTTTTACCTGCGCATAATCAAAGATTTTGACCTTCCTATATCTGCGTATAATCAAAGATTGGAGTGTATCTATACCTGCGCATAATCAAAGTTTATAGGTTTTCCATACTTGCGTATAATCAAAGACTCGCCTATAATATGCCCAGAATTCAAGCTTTATGATGGGATTAAGCCATTGTTCATCAAAAGGAAGGATAGCACTATGGTTCTCAAAAGAAAAATCTATGCTAAATTGCTGGAATGGAAAGAAAACAGCCAAGGAAAGAAGGCTATCATGGTGGAAGGAGCCAGACGAATCGGTAAGTCCACCATCGTAGAAGAATTTGCAAAAAAAGAATACGAATCCTATATCATCATAGACTTTGCTAAAAAGGATAAAAACGTGGAGGAGTTCTTTAATCTTTATTTGAATCGCCTGGATGATTTGTTTATGATGCTGGGAACCTACTTTAGCGTAAAGCTGATTTTCGGAAAATCGGCAATTATTTTTGATGAGGTACAGAGCTTTCCCCAAGCCAGAGCAGCGATAAAATATCTTGTGGCCGATGGCAGATATGACTATATAGAAACCGGTTCCTTAATCTCCATAAAGGAAAATATTCAGGATATTGTGATTCCCTCGGAAGAGCGAAGCATCAATATGTATCCCCTGGATTTCGAAGAATTTGCTTGGGCTCTCGGTGAAGAACAGCTGATAGACTATATCAAAAACTGTTTTGGAAAAAGAGAAGCTTTAGAAAGAGGCATGCATAATAAAGCCATGCATCTATTCAAGCAATACATCTTAGTGGGCGGAATGCCTAAGCCGGTTTCTTTATTTGTAGAAAGAGGAAAAGACTTTACTGCCGTAGATGCAGAAAAACGAGATATTTTGAAGCTATATCGAAATGATATTATGAAAATCAAAGCCCAATATAGGAGTAAGGTTCTTGCTATTTATGACCAAATACCCGGGCTTCTGTCCCAACATGAAAAACGTGTAGTGTTCAAAACTATACAGGAGGGAAGCTATGCAGAGCAATATAGTGAAACCTTCTTTTGGCTTTCCGATTCCATGATATCCAATGAATGTTTCCTCTGTAGCGATCCTAATGTTGGCTTGTCCCTGTACGAAGACCGTAGCTATGTAAAATGCTATATGGGAGATACCGGCCTTTTGCTAAGCCATGCTTTTGATGAAAATGAACTCTTGGAAGGTGAAATCTATCGGCAGATTTTAAACGATAAATTGTCTTTAAATGAAGGTATGCTTTACGAAAATGTTATTGCGCAGATGCTTGTTGCCAATGGCCATAAACTGTATTTCTATACCCATTATTCTGAAGAAAAACATAGAAATGATATAGAAATAGACTTTATCATCTCCAATAACAGTAAGCTAAAATACAAGATGTTTCCCATAGAAGTGAAATCCGGAAAACGATATACCACAAACTCTTTAACACGCTTTATGGAAAAATACAAAGCTCGAATTGGAGAGGCATATATTATTCATCCAAGGAATTTACTGATTAAAGAGGATATTCTCTGCATTCCCCCTTATATGACAATCTGTCTATAAAAAAGAGCTTATAAAAATAGTTAAGATTTATATGCAGTATAGGTCTGAAATTAGGGCACGCTCTCGCTAGCTTAAAATTCATAACGAGATATCGTGTGCAAAGCGTACGATATCTCGTTTAGTTTTTTGCGGTTCCTTTCTTTCTAAACCTTATTTATTCTTTTGCGTTGGCCTTTAATAGCGTGACGATTTCCGTCTCGGTAGAAAGAGAAAGTACTTTTTCTGCCAGAGCATCCGCTTCTTCTTTTGTCCATTTGGAAATGACGCACCTTGTGTTTAGTACAAGTACCGGATTCACACTGAATTCGTCCAGTCTGAAGGAAATAAGAAGAGGAATCAAGAGCGGGTCCGCAGCAGCTTCACCGCACATTCCGACAGGAATTCCGGCTTCTTTTCCGCATGTAATGATTCGTTTTATGGAACGAAGTACAGAGGGATGGAAGGTAGAGTAGAGATATGCGACATCCGCATTTCCTCGATCCACAGTCATGGTATACTGGGTCAGATCGTTTGTGCCGATGGAGAAGAAATCCGCTTCTTTAGCCAGAAGATCCGCGATAAGAGAGGCGGAAGGCGTTTCTATCATGCATCCTAATTCAATATTTTTATCGTAGGCAATCCCTTCGGCATCCAAATCTGCTTTTATTTCCGAAAGAAGCTCTTTTACGCTGCGCATTTCCTCTACACAAGTTACAAGAGGAATCATGATTTTTATCTTGCCAAAGGCACTTGCCCGTAACATGGCGCGAAGCTGTGCACGATAGCCTTCTTTGTTTCCGAGACAGTACCGAATAGCCCGATACCCGAGGAAAGGATTTTCTTCCTTCTTCATATTCAGGTAAGGAATGTCTTTGTCTCCGCCGATGTCCAGCGTGCGGATGATGATGGGCTTCCCTCCCATGATTTCTGCCGCTTCTTTATAGGCAGCAAATTGTTCTTCCTCCGTGGGCATCCGTTTATTGTCCATAAAGAGGAATTCGGAGCGGAAGAGCCCCACGCCTTCTCCGTCGCATTCTATGGCTTTCCTGGCATCCTTCGGGGTTCCGATGTTGCAGAAAAGCTCCACGGCGACACCGTCTGCCGTTTTTGTTTCTTTACCGTGAAAATTCTTCAGTTCCGACTGTTTTCGAATATATTCCTCTCGCTTCAAAATATAGGAGGAAAGTGTGTCACCCTCAGGGTTAATGTAAACAATGCCTTCCGTGCCGTCTACAATGGCGGTATCCTTATCTTTTACTAGAGATGTAATATTGGGAACGGAGAGGACGGCGGGAATTTCCAAAGCCCTTGCCAGAATCGCGGAGTGCGAAGTCTTTCCGCCCATTTCGGTTAAGATTCCCGCAACATTTTCTTTGTGAATTTGCGAGGTCATGGATGGAGTGAGGTCTCTTGCTACCAGAATGGTGCCGGGAGCAAGTTTACGGATATCCACATCTTGGACGCCCAGTAGGATTTTCAAAAGACTTAGCTTGATATCACTGACATCGGCAGCTCTTTGCTGCATGAATTCGTCATCCATTTTGGAAAACATACCGATAAACATGTCGCAGACCGCTTCTACGGCAGACTCGGAACACTGGCCCGTTGCAATCATATTGCTCATTTCATCAGCCATGGTGGGGTCACTGATCATAACAAGGTGACTTTCCAGAATTTCCGCTTCTTTTGGACCGATTCTCTTTCGGATGTCTTCCGCCATCTCTTCGGTTTCTTTTTTAAACTGTTCAATTGCTTCGTGAAATCTTTTTTGTTCTTTTTCCGTATCTTCAATCTTTATCGCTTCATATTTCAGCTCATGTTCTTCGATGACACAGATGCTGCCGATTCCTATGCCGCGAGAGGCGGGAATTCCGTTTACCATTTGCTTTTCTCCTTGTTTTAAAGAAAGAATTTTAGTCTTCCAGACCACCTTCGATGAGGGAAATAGCCTTATTCATCGCTTCTTCTTCGTCGCTCCCTTCACAGCGGATTTCGATTTCCGCACCGCGTTTGATGCAGGCACTCATCAGCATCATAACACTTTTGGCATTGTACTTTTTATCCTTTAAAAAAATGCTGACATCGCAGGAGAAGGGGGTCATTGCCTGACTGAAAATACTGGCAGGGCGCATGTGCAATCCCTGTTCGTTTGTTACTGTAATTTTTCTGGACACCATAGTTGATTCCCTTTCTGTCAAAGTGACTTTAAAATAAAGGCTTCCGGCCTGTTTTTTCAATACTAAACAATAATGATTTCAATTCCGCTGGCACGGAGCTTTTCTATAATTTCCGCATCTGCCTGGTTATCCGTGATAAGCGTTACTTTTCTATCATAGATACAGCTTCCATAGCTGCTTTCCAGGTTATCATGCCTCTGCAATTTGCTGTGATCGGCAAGGATGTAAAGGTCTTCCGTGGTTCGGCTGATCATGGCTTCGTTAATTCCGATTTCATTTGGGATGTTGTATAAAAAGGCGCCGTCATCATAGACTGCCCAGCAACCGATAAAGGTTTTATTGGCTGTAACATCCAGAATATTTCTCATGGTTGCATCACCTACGAGAATGTGGTTTCGCAACTCGCCCCCGGTCATATGGATGGAGACGTTCTCCGGAAATTTTCTTCCGAATGCAAGACCGTTATTGGTATACACGGTCACGTTTTTATTTCCTACATACTCGAGCATTTTTAAAGCGGTTCTGCTGCCGTTGATAAAAATACGATCATTGTCTTTGATTAGGGAAGAGGCATATCGGGAAATGAGATCTCTGCATATCCTGATGTTTTTGCTGAGAGACTTACTGCCTTTGACATAATCCAAGGTACAGGCACCACCGTGGGTGCGCTTCAAAAGATGCTTTTGTTCCAGTTCCTCCAAGTCCCTTCTTACGGTCATGATGGAAATCTTAAACTCATCGACCAAGTCATAGGAATTGACTTCTCCGGCTTTTCTGACATATTGCAGGATATTCTTTTGTCTTGCTTCTACATTTGCTTTGCTGTTTTTCATAGGCACTACTCTATTCTACAGGGGCTGTTATAAAAACAGTTTATCGGTAAAGGCGAGTCCGAGGGAATACCTCGGACTCGCTTGGGTCTTAGTCTAAGAGACCTGCGGTCTGAAGACCTTCTTCGATTTCTTTATCGGACATAACATTTTTTAGGGGAATGACAACCGTGTTTCCGCCCAAGTTTTCAAAATTTGCCGCAAATGCTTTGGAACAAAAAACCACATCGTAGTTTTTCGCTGCACTTTGCCCTTCTGAAATAGGGCAGTGGGTCAGCTCTGCAGGCTTGATATTGTGGCGCTTTGTTACCTTTTGGATGGCCAGTTCCATCATAAGAGAGGAACCCGCCCCGTTTGCGCAACAAGCCAAGATTTTCTTTCCGTCTAATTTTGCCATTGTTTATGCTCCCTTCTTAGCCTTCTTGTGCTCAAGATAGGCATCGTAATCTTCCGTAATGAGGAAGTATCCTTTCGGATCCATGCGGTACTCGATTTGCGGAATCGCAAGAAGAACAATTACCACGATTCCTACACCGATGTAGCCAAGATAATGCATCACTACCGTAAACATGGGCCATACTGTATCCCAGTCAAACATGCCGAGGTATCCGCCGTAGTTTGCGAGACCAACCCAGCCGGAGATGAAAGCGGCACCAAATACTTGGATAAGCCCTGAAATGAATGGTATAACAAGGCAGGCCTTAAGTCCACCCTTTTCATTGGCAACAAGACCGATGGTTGCATTGTCAAAGAATACGGGAACGAATCCGCAGATGATGATGGTTGGAGAGCCCATAAGAATCAAGGCTACGATAGCAATAATCTGTCCTGTAAGACCGGCAAGGAAACCAAAGGTTACGGCATTTGCATCGCCAAATCCATAGCATACGGCGCAATCTACACCGGGTACGGAAGAGGGAAGAAGCTTGTCTGCAATTCCCTGGAAGGATGCGGTTAATTCCGTTACGAAGGTACGAACTCCAAGCTGTAAAATAGCAAGATATACAGCAAATTGTAAGGAGGTGTTAAATACATAGAATGCAAAATTGTCCTTTTCCTTTATGGCTTCCGCTTTTACGAAGAAGGGTTTTCCGATTACGGTCATGATGGCGCCGAAGAATACAGTCATTAAAATTGCGGTACAAACCATATTCTGGCTGAAAATGGAAAAGAAACCGGGCATCTTCAGGTCGCCCACTTTTTTAACTTCCTTCTGTCCGTTTTTGCTGCCGAAGAGTTTTTCGGAAGCCCAAGAAGCAAGACGAATCCCGAACATTTGCTGGTGTGCAATGGCAAAGCCGGCGCCCTCTGTCAGTTCCTGCATTGGCTTTACGGTAAGGTTGGATCCGACTGCCCAGTAAGCACCGAGGATAACGGACATTACAATCAGAAGTGCAAAGTTGTTGTCCCGAAGGGCGGGAAGGGCAAAGAGGATGAGCCAGTATGCCGTTGCTGCCTGCTGTACCTGTACATGTCCTGTCGTAAACAAGGTACGACATTTTGTAATCTTGTTGAAGCGGACAAGAAGAATGTTTACGATAAAGGCGATGAGAAGAAGAGTCATTACCTGTGAAAATCCTTTTCCGAAGACTTCTTCCACACCGGCAGTTACCGCATTCTGTCCATAGTATGGATCAATAACGGCTGCGGTCAAATTGAATCTGTCCTTCAGTCCCGCAAGGATGGGGCGGAAGTTCGTTACGAGTCCGCCGGAGCCGGCACTTAAAATCAGCATACCGATGATGGCCTTCAAGGTTCCGGCAAGGGTGTCATACCATTTTTTACCCATCAGGCAGTAGCCCAGCAAGGTAAGAAAACCTACCATATAAGGCGGCTTTTGTAAAATGTAGGTCGCAAAAAAAGTCCAAATCGCGTTTAAAATTCCCATTTTTTCCTCCTGTTTTTTAAACTTAATTTTCGCTAGTTTGGTATTTCTTCATTGCTTCTAATATTTCTTCTGCACTATGACATTTCCCGAGCGCTTCAATTAAGTCATAGTTCATAAAAACATCCATTAATTGCGCTATGTTTTCCATATGCTCATCCGTATTGACTGCTGAAAGTGTAAAAAGAAGATTCGCTTCTTTTTTCTCTCCGTCTGTATCCTGTCCAAAATCAATCTTGTTTTCACAAATCATAAGACCGACAGCAGTTCTGTGTGCTCCAATCGGATTTTCTGTAGTATGGGGCATAGCAATATTGTGTTCCATCACGATGTAGGGACCGTGCTTTTCGATGCAGGCTACGATTTGCTTATAGTAGTCACTGTCCACGCTGCCGTCTTCCACAAGGGGAAGAGCGCTTAAACGGACTGCTTCCTGCCAGCTCACGTCTTTTCCGTTAATGAAACTGTAGTGTTTTTTTGCAACAATTCTTTCTAAAACATTGGACATCTCTGTTTCTCCTTATTTATAGGCAGGAACGGAAGGGGATGTTCTGCGGATGCTCGAAACAGTCTTCAAAACCCCTGCGATGATGATAGTAAATCTTATCCTTATCCTGCGGATAAACGTATTTCCCGCCTACCTGCCAGAAGAATGGATGAAATTTATATTCATTTCTGTCCTTCTTAAAATCGTAGAGCAGTTTGATTTCTTCGCAATCTGCCTGGAAATTGGTCCAAACATCCCAATGGATAGGGATAACCACCTTGCACTGCAGGTTCTCCGCCATACGGAGAACATCTACGGAAGTCATCTTATCCTGCATGCCGATGGGATTTTCTCCAAAGGAGCCGAATGCTACATCAATGTCATGATCTTTGCCGTGTTTTGCAAAGTAAATGGAGAAGTGGGAGTCTCCGGAGTGGTAAATGTTTCCGCCGGGAGTCTTTACGAGGTAGTTCACTGCCTTTTCATCCATATCGGTAGGGCATACCCCGGTAAGTTCTTCTCTATCCTCTCCCGTAGAATCCGTCGTAACTAGACAGGTTCTGTCAAAGCTGTCCAGACATACAATCTCGATATCCTTTAACTTAATCACATCTCCGGGCTTTACAATTCTGCAACGCTCTTCCGGAACACCCCATTTTTTCCAGGTTTCTACGGACTTCAGGGGACCGATAAAGGGGACGGGAATTTCCTTGCCGTTTTCATCCGTGGTAGTCATGCCGCTGTTGATCACGTGTGCCGCCCACTCGATAGACATATGATCCTGATGATAATGCGTAGCTAAAACTGCGTCTACCTGCTTAAAAGCAAAGGGGTCAATCACGAAGGGGACATTTCTTAAGTTCGGCTGCATGAGTCTGCCGCCGCACATATTGGCCATCTGGTGCCCCGGCTTCATCTGATTGTCTCCGTGAGTACGCTTTCCGTTACCGCACCAAAGGTCAATGGTAATGTTGGCTCCTCCCGGAGTCTTAAACCAAACTCCTGTGCAACCAAGCCACCACATAGCAACCTGTCCGTCCGGCACCACTTCGCTTTCAATGTCCTCTACCAACCAGGTGCCCCACTCGGGAAAGGTGCTTTTGATCCAACTCTCCCGAGTTGTGTCTGCGATTTTTGCCATAATTCCTCCTTATTCTTTTCTTTCCTGCTTACGTTAAGATGTTTCCGCTTCTCTTACGGATAACTGCTTAAGTTTATGATAGGGTAAGAATGGGATAAAAACAATTATAAAATATTTTTTTATGTTCGTATTAGCTATTATACGATTGATTTAATATTTCTATAGCTAAGTTGCTTATTGTGTAAAAATGGTAATATAAGCTGGGTATAAAACGATAATAATTATGGTTAGTTACAACTTACCGACTATTTGTTTGTGCAATATGCTGAAAATAGGATTTATTTAGAAAACCATGAAAAATAGAAAAATCACTTGAAATAATGGAAAAATATTAATAGAATCAGCCTTAAAGATGTTCTGTGGAGTTGAAAGGCAAAATAGAATACTGCACAAATCATTAAAAATATTAAACTTATAAGATATGTTCGTTTTTATGATTGCTTATAAAGGAATAAGTTCTTTCTATATGAGCGAACAAGATGAAAAGAAGGAAAAGGTGAAGTATGAATCAATATGCTATCGGGCTTTATGAAAAGGCAATACCGAAGACGATGAGTTGGAGTGAGAAATTGCTTTGTGCAAAAGACTGTAATTATGATTTTTTGGAAATTAGTATAGATGAAACGGAAGAAAAGCTTTCCAGACTGAATTGGACAAAGGAACAGAGACGGGAAATACTCGATCTGATGAGAAACTTGGACTTACCAATCCGAAGCATGTGCTTGTCCGCTCATAGAAAGTATCCGTTTGGCGCTTCAGAGAAAGCGGTACGGGACAGAGGATTGGAAATCATGGAGAAAGCGATTGCTTTCGCGGATGATTTGGGCATTAGGATTATTCAGCTGGCAGGGTATGATGTTTATTATGAAGAAGGAAATGAAAAAAGTAGAGAACGCTTTATAGAAAACTTGGAGAAGGCAACAAAAATGGCGGCAACAAGAGGGATTCTCATGGGCTTTGAAACGATGGAAACGGAATTTATGAATACAACGGAGAAGGCTATGCAGTATGTCAATCTTATCGGAAGTCCCTATCTCGGCGTATATCCCGATTCGGGGAACCTTACCAATGCTTCTCTGCTCTATAATAAGAGTGTGGCAGAGGATTTGGAGACAGGAAGAGGACATATTGTGGCAATGCATTTGAAGGAGACCCTTCCGGGAGTTTTCCGGGAGGTGCCGTTCTTAACCGGCCATGTGGATTTTGAGGGAGTGATTCGAAAGGCCCGGGATTTAGGGGTCAGAAGATTTGTTACGGAAATGTGGGATGTGGGAAAGGATAGCTGGAAGGAGGATATCCTCTTTGCCAATAAGACTATGCGTGCTATTTTGGACAAGCAGAATTAAGAGTAGGATATAAGAAAGAAAAAGGAAAGGTTGAGTCGACATGAAGTTTACTAAGAAGTCTATCGGAAAGCTGAACAAATGCTACTCTTTGGCGGAGTTAGAGTATAAAGGAGAACATTGCTTTTTGGTTGCGGCCGAGAAGCAGGATCCCTGCTATTTGTTTAATGAAGAGGGAGAAAAAATGGATACAGTCTGGGAGGGACCCGGAGGCGTTATGACCATGGCCCAGGTTCCGGGAACGGATGGTGTGTTTCTGGCAACCAGAAAATTTTATTCTCCGAATGACTCCCTTGAAGCGGAAATCGTTGTGGTTAAGCCGAAAGCGGAAGGGGGATGGGAAACGTATACTCTTTGCAGAGCGCCTTTTGTTCATCGTTTCGGGATTTTAAGGAGGGCGGGTTCCTACTATCTTCTGGTCTGCTGTCTGAAATCGGGACATGAATATAAGGATGACTGGAGACAGAAAGGTGCCTGCTATGGGGCCTATCTGCCACTTGATTTGGAGCAGTTTAGAGGAGAGAAGAAACTGGAGCTGAAGCTTATCAAGGACGGGATGCTCAGAAACCACGGCTTCAGCAAGATTCAAAGGGGCGGATATGAAGCCGGCCTGGTTGGCTGTGAGGAAGGTAGTTTTATTTTTGATCCTCCGGCTGTATATGGTGCGGATTGGACTGTTACACAGATTCATTCTCTTCCGTCCAGTGATTCCGTGCTGATGGATTTTGATGGAGACGGAAAGTTGGAACTGGGGTGCATTGCGCCATTCCATGGAAACTCTCTAACCATTTATCATCTGGATGAGTACGGCCACTACGTTCCGCAGTGGAAATATTCGGCTAAAGAATCGGATACGGAAATGATTCATGCTACCTGGGCATGCGAAATAAATGGGAAGCCCTCCTGGATTGTCGGTTGGAGAAAGGGTACAAAGGATACCATCCTCATCAGCTGGGACACGGAAGAGGGCAACTATAAGACGGAATTCATTGATCGAAACACGGGATGTGCCAATGCCATGCATTTCAAAAATAAGGACGGAAAAGAGATTATCATTGGAGCAAATCGGGAAATCGACGAAATTGCAATGTATATGGTGGAATAGGAAGATAAGAGAGAAAGTAAAAAATGGAATCTTATAAAGCAAGTGAGAGGTCATAAACTAACTTAATAAGAATATAATAATATTGCCAAAACTCTGTTAAGTCATGAAAAAGTAATAAATGAATAAGATGGAGTAGATGAGTTGTATTAAAGAACATATGGAAAGAGATTCCATGTAGATTTTGAAGAAAGAGTTTGACTTCTTAATAGAAAAAAGTATGGCAGGATTGGCAATAAATAATTACTTAGAATAATGAGACGCTTACATTTTTTAAGCGTCTTATTATATTAATGGACTTTAGCCATAATCAAAGCTGACATTTGAAAAATGTCAGCTTTGATTATGAAGAAGGGCAAGCAAGATTTACCATTCTATTGTTTTAATAAATTCTTCGATTTTTCTAACTATTTCGGTTACGAGCACATTTCCCATGAAGAACATTCGCATCTTATCGGAAACCAAAGAGGTTATTTCGTCTGGATGTTTTTAAGATAAGTCCAATTATCTGGAAAGTCTTGTAGAAGTTTAGCTTCAATTGGAGTGATGAGTCGACATTTTTCATTAACTTTGATAAGGTGAGTTGAATGATTTAAACTCCCTTTAGGATTGAGCATTGTTCTCCCGGGAATCTCTAGGTCATTTGCTAGAGATATCCCACCTTCGGTGTATACACAGGAAAGTATCCTTTCTGTATTTAAGGGTGCAGAGACATTTACTAGTGTTATTGAAGGAAAAATAATGATTTATAAGGGATGGAGTGAAAAAGATTTAGATACAAAATTTGAAGAGAAGGGGGAATGGAAAAATAATATTCTGATTAGAAAAATACTTGGATTGACTGGAGATGTTGAAAAAACCAAGGAATTTCAAAAAGCTAATATGAATATACGAGTGACAAGAGTTAAATCGAACTATATACCTAAAGAAGACTCGCCGTTCAAAACATATAATTTTATGGAATTGGTTGTAAATGATGTTTGGGGAGATTCTCATCCATATAGGTAAATTTGCAGCAAGCGTTTTATGTTCGTTGTGTATAAAGAAACTAAAGAAAAAGAATATGTATAAGATTGTGTTAAATTCTGGGGATGCCCAGATTCTTTGATAATGTAAGTGAAACGGGTATGGGAAGAAACTAGAAAGATAATACAAGAGGGCGTCCAATTAATCCGAATCAATAAAACTGTCTCTACAAATTTTACTCAGAGTACTATTAACAAAATTATTTTTGCAAAAATACATGCTTCAAGAGCATACTATGAAATAAAACCTAATAGATGTGTCGGCACTAGATTAATTTCTGACACAGATATTTTACCTGATGAACGGAGAATAACTAAACATTTTTTTTGGATGACTAAACAATTTATAAAAGAAATATTACAAAACAAATGGTCGTAATAATTTTAATTTTGGGAGTGCTGTAAATGAAAAGCTACATGGACTGTTTAAACGAGATAACAAGCGATGAATTATTTGAAGGATTATTGGCTCATGGTCTATTTGCGGAAAAGTTGCCACCTATTTTTACATCTAAGGTGTTTTATGAATATTGTAGTAATACTTCTGCCCTGTTCATTAATTTAAAGAAAGATAACAATGGATATATTTATTTTGAGTCTATAAGAAATACAAATGTACCTCGTTCATATGGAATTCCTAACCCAATGAAATATTATTTTTTGTGCTTAGAACTACAAAAAACTGGGATGAAATTAGGAATGTATTTGAGCAGAATACAAAAGAAGATACTTATAAGATAAGTAGAATTCATATTAGAAAAAGATTGGATGAAAAGGCCCTTTTTAATATGAGATATGAAGAAGGGACAATGGATGAAATGGAAAGTGAAGAAGAGTGGATTCAATTTGATGCAGTTCCCAGAGAAGTGGAATGTGAAAATCTTGAGAAAGCTTTATTCTTTATGAATTATAAGAATTGGAAAACAGATGGAGACCCATTAATGGATTTTTCTGTGGGGAAAAAATATGTCGTGAAAGCTGATATTTCGCAATGTTTTCCAAGTATATATACCCACGCTATTGCGTGGGCTCTGGTAGGAAAAGATAAAGCTAAAACAAATAAGTCTAAAATAGATTGGTATAATAGTATAGATAGCTGCTGTCAAAAAATGCGAAATGGAGAGACGCACGGTTTAATGATTGGACCTCATGCATCTAATCTGATTTCAGAAATTCTTCTAACATCGGTAGATAAAAATCTTAGATGTAAAGGATATGACTACGTACGACACATTGACGATTATACTTGCTATACAGAATCTCAAATAAAAGCAGAATATTTCTTACGAGATTTAAATCTTGAATTAAGAAAGTTTGATTTTGCTATTAATCATAAAAAACAGTAATTGAAAAATTACCCAAATTATTCTCTGAGAATTGGGTTCGCAAATTGAAAGATAAGCCTGTTCTTGGGAAATATAATACTGTTGAATATAGTACAGTTAAATCATATTTAGATACAGCAATTGATTTGATGGAAAAAAATGAAAAAAATGCGTCAATACTATTTTATGCTATAAAGGTTATTGGAGGTCAGAACTTATCAAATAATGCAAGAGACTACTGTGTTACAATGATGTGCTTTTTGGCAATTATCTACCCATATATAGTTCCTATAATGGATAAATATGTATTTGAAAGATTCAAGGTATCCAAAAAAGAAATAGAGAACTTTTCAAATATTTTATATAAAGATTCCGTCCAAGAATCCAATTTTGAGGGGGTTAGTTATTCTATTTATTTTGCATTAAAATATGACTTCACTTTATTGATTAACTTTGATGAAGTTATTCATTCAACTAATTGTATATGTAAGTTGTGTTTACTCCTTTACTGTAAACGTAAGAAATTAAAGGAGGAAATGAAACAATTAAAAGAGGAGGCTATGAGATTACGTGATGATAGTATGGATGAGAACTGGCTGTTTATTTATGAAACACTTTCAAAAGGAAATTTAAAAGGAGAATGGAAGAGACTTAAAGAGGCTGATGTTAGTTTCGTGAAGAAAGAATTTTTAATATAGCATGTCTAAGATATGATATTCATGTAGAGTTGTAGGAGATAAGAATAGAGGTGTTTAAATTATATTTGTGTTCTGTTCTTTCAATACTTCAAAGAGTTAATAATTGAATGGAAATATACTTTTTGAATTTAAACTTCTTGCGCATAAGAAAAATTTTATCGTACTCCTTAATTTTTCTGTGGAGAAAATAGGATAATCCTATGGTTATCCGTTTCTAACTGCTTTATACTGAAACTACATTATAACGGGAAGAGCTATTGGTCTTAAAGAGAAGGGATTCCCTTTCTTTAAAGCTGATAGTTCTTTGGTTTAGAGTAAAAGCACATAGTTCTTTATGAAGGAGAATAGGAGGCGTGTTCCTATGTCAAAAAAAGATTCTGCGTTTCAGAAAGTGTTTATGTCCTTTATGTTTCGGGGGAAAGAAATTTTCAAACCCCTGAATACCGGGTGGATTGATGAGAGAGTCGGAGCGGTCCGTGAATGGGTTGCCAATGTTTTCTTTTACAGAAAAAACGGTACGACGATTATGATTGATGCGGGCTACAATTATGAACGTCTGGCCGAGAAGATGGCTTGGCTGGATATCCGGCCCACGGAGATTCAGAATATCCTGCTGACACATCTGGATACGGATCATATCGGAGCGGTGGAAGAGGACAGCGAAGGACTTTTCCGAGAGGCAAGGCTCTATATCGGGGAGGAGGAAAATAAATATCTTACGGGGGAGCTGCGCCGGAGAGTTCTACACAGACTTTGTACGCTTCCCGTTGTAAAGCTGGATAACCCGAAAAGCTTGCTTTATGACGGAGAAATATTCTATATTAAGGATATTAAGGTAGAAGCAATACTTGTGCCCGGGCACAGCTACGGACACCTCGTTTATCTTATCGATGACGCCTATTTGTTTACTGGAGATACGATTTGGTTCGGTGCGGATGGCGGCTACAGCTTTTTGAATTCTCTTGCGGAAGATAATGAGCTGGCGAAGCGTTCCTTAAGGGAACTGGAACAACTCCTCCTGAAAAGAGGAATTGCTCCGATTATTGTGAGTGGTCATACCGGTTGGACGGATGACATGGAGTTTGCGTTTCGTCATAAGGATAAGCTCTGTATTTCCGGGAAAAAGCAGAAACCGCATGATCCGACTGCGCCTTATGATGGTTATGATGAGCGGGAGGATACGGAGGAACAAGCGAGAAAGAAGAGGCTTCCCAAGGCTTGGGACTGCTTGAAGCATACCGAGGCGGAGGGAGAGTGAAGAAAGAGGAAAGTACTTTTGCATGGAACGGAATGGAGAAACGACAGCATGGTAGTGGTATTTGAATTTCTTAGTGAAGAGCCGATTGAAAACCTCATCACCTGCATGAATTTTAAGGTGGATAAGTTGGTTTTATTCGGAAATTATGATCGGGTTGCTTCTCAAAAGGAGAAAACGGAGTGCTTTCTGAAAAGGTATTGCGGCGTAAAGGATGTGCTCTTCCGCGTCCTCTCTGAGAAAGATTTACAATCGGTTCTAAGCGTAATGCGACAGGAAATAGAAGCGGCTTTAAAGCAAAATGCCGAGCTGTATTTTGATATAACCGGCGGGGAAAGCTTGATGCTTGTAGCCTTCGGGATGCTCTCTAAGGAATATAAAACACCGATTCATCTCTATGATGTTTCAAAATGCAAATTGATTGAGCTTAACGAAGGAGCGGACAAGAATTTAAGTAAGGATGTGGAACAACAGAAAATAGAACTGAATCTGGAGGCCGTAATTGAAATGCACGGAGGAAAAATCAACGACTCTTTGCATAAAGAAACGAAGACGGTAGCGAATGCCGATGCGGAGAAAGATATTCTCGGAATTTGGGAGGTTATGAAGCGGTATTCCGCATCTTGGAATCTTTTCTCCCAATTTATGAGGGATCATATGCAAGCGGATGAAAATGGGGAGGTGATTCGGAAAGAAGCTACAGTTCTACAGGCTCTTAAGGCCTCCCCATCAAATTTCAGTTCCGTCTCCTTACTCAATCAAATACTGGATGCACTGGGAGAAGCCGGGGTGCTCCTCGATGTAGTCCACGCAGCCGGGATGTATCGCTTTAGCTTTAAAAATAGGGCTATAAAGAGTTACTTATGGGATGGAGGAAGTGTACTGGAACTCTATACCTATTTGCGTGAAAGAAAAAGTGCTACGGAGTGTCAAGTAGGGGTGTATTTGGACTGGGATGGCGTACTGCACGGGCCGGGAGGGGGAGATGTCTTCAATGAAATCGATGTTTTGGCTTTGCATGGCTATATCCCTACTTTCATTTCCTGTAAAAGCGGAAATATGTCGCCGCAGCAGATTCTGCATTCGTTTTACGAATTGGATACGGTAGCCAATCGTTTTGGCGGAAAATATGCGAAGAGACTTCTGGTCTTGACCATGGAGTTAACTAAGGTATACCAGGATCGAGCTAAAGAGATGAGAATAGAATTGAGATTTGAGAAATGAGATCCCGCACGCTACGCGAACGATACTTGTTAAGAATAAAAAAGGAAGGGAACCGGTGTCTTACGACATGGTTCTTTTTTTATGCTGACTTCTGCATGAAACCGGGGAAACCTTTGTCATTTTGAGAACCTCCTCGAGCAAAGCAAACAGCATTTCCCTTCTTGAGAACTGCTATAGGCAAAACTTGCTTTCTTCCTGGTGAATCATATATAATCCAAAGGATAATTCTTAAAACTTGTAAAAAATGGAAATAAATTCACTAAATACCTTGCTTAGGAGATGAAATGACGGAAAACAGAAATTACTATAAGAAAAAAATTATTTTGTTCTTATTCGTGATCACTACAGTCTTTGGAATAATCAGTCTGTATCAGTATTATAGAGTGAAAATCGAGAATCCCTTTCAACTGCTTTCTGCTGTTCTTTATGGGACCATAAAGCTCTTTCTGTTTGCGGCTCCGCTTTCAGCGGAGGTAAATGGCGGCATGATGTACGAGTTTGCCAAGTGGATGGCACCGATTCTTACATCCGCTTTTATTTTCACGCAAATCTCGAATATCCTATTGCACTCTAAAAATATGATTTTAAATCGCTTCAGTAGAAATCATGTCGTGCTTTTCGGAAGCGGAAAAATGACCGAAACGCTCATCGGTAATTTAAAAAAGGAGAAAAATATTATAAGATTTCTCTTGTTACGAAGGAATTCCTGGATGAACGCCTAAAGAATCAATATGAGAGAAAGGGAATTGCGTGCTATCAGTTAGACCTTGGAAAAAGTGACAGAAATGAAATTCGAGAGCTTTTTACGGCTCTTTGTATCGAAAACGCAAAATATCTATTCTTTATGGCGGAGAGCGACTTGGAAAATTTTTCTCTTTATGCCGGAGTGATACAAAGAATCAAGCCGAAGAGGGCAATTACCGCCTATGTACACTCCGAGTCGGGGACTGTGGCAGGCTATATGGAGGAGCTTCTGTCAGAGGAGAGAAAGAAAGAAGCCGGCTTAATGAAGTTCGATACCGTGCATTTTAACGAGAGAGACTTAACAATCAGAATGCTGCTCCAGGAAAGACTGGTGCAGGACAGTCTTTTGAAAAGTCTAAGCGGAGTTTCCGAACTTTCTTCTTCCGGAGAGAACAAAGAGCGGAAAAGCGAAGAGAAATTGTTACGGGACAGGAAGCTTTCTGCCGAGAAGATTGACAAGACGATTCATGCACCGCATATCCTTCTTTTTGGAGTTAATGAACTGAGCTTCCCCTTATTAAAACAGCTTGCAAATGATGCAACGCTTTCTTTAAAAAAGAAGACGAAAGTTACGGTTTTGGATGAAAATGCGGGACGCGGCATCGCGGAGCTTTTTTCCATCTACGGTGATGCATCTACGAAAGAAAATCCGGAAGAGACCGTGGGAGAAAAAACGGAAAAATCTTCTATAAGAAAGAGTCCTTCTTCCGGCCTTGAAATGGCCCTGGAAATCGAGTCCATAGAACTTGGGGATGATTCTAGGGAAGCGCTTCAAAAACAACGTTTGGAGAATTACTTAAAAGCAATCGGAAAGGACGATGCGCCAACACTCATTTTTCTGATGGATAAGGACATCATAAAGAGCCTTAAAGCGCTGAACCTCATCAATCGTTATTTTGAAAATGTGCCAAAGCTCATTCGCAATGTTTCCCAAGTGGATTTAACAGGGCTTCTTCCGACAAAAGGCGGACCAATTCGCAGCTTTGGAGATATTTCCGAGATTCTCACGGAAAAAGTGCTGATTCGGGAAGCTTTGGATATGAGAGCAAAGGCCTTTAATGAAGCGTACAATTCCCTAAGCGGAATGGGAGAAGGAGCAAGTTGGAATGAGCTTAGCTTTGTGAAGAAGAATTCCTCGCGCCTTTCGGCTACCCATGCGATAGTAAAGGAAGCGTTCTTAAGACGAATATTTTCCGAAAAAAGCGAAGCGGAAATTCGTGCTCTTTGCAGGGAGAAGCTTTCGGAATTCAGCAAATTACAGGAAGTACAAAAAGAAAATCCGGAAGAATTCCATAAGCGTTTCTGCAGCTTTTTAGAGGAAAATCCGGTGCTGGACTTCCTGTCCAGGCTTGAGCATAAGAGGTGGTGCAACAGCTATTATGCTATGGGCTTTCGCTATGGAGAGAAAAAGGACGAGAACAGAAGAACACACCCCTGCCTGATTGAGGATTGGGGAGAAGTTATCGGGGAGAAATTTGCGCTTTGTCACCCGGAGTATGACCTGCTCTCTGTGTTTTGTCTTTTTCGGGAGGAGTCTTAAATATGGAGAACGGCATGAGGAAAAGTGGGGATAATGGTATGGAGAACGGCATGGAAAATGGTAAGGATAAACAATATAAATATGATGCCTTTATCAGCTATCGCCATGTGGAGCCGGATCAGACGATTGCAAAGGAAATCCACAGAATGATAGAAGGCTTTAAACCGCCTAAGGAGTTTTATAAAAGCGGAAAAAAGACGAGCTTTCGTGTATTTCGGGACAGAGAGGAGCTTGCGGCGAGGGACTTAAGCAGTTCCATTGAGGAAGCGCTTAAGGAAAGCCATTTTCTGATTGTCCTTTGTTCCAAAAGAACCCCCCTTTCCGAGTGGTGTGAGAAGGAAATTCGGACTTTTAGAGCGTTGCACGGGGATTCTCGTATTATTCCGGTGCTCCTTGAAGGGGATCCGGACGAGTCCTTTCCTATGCCTCTTAAGCAGTTAAAAAGAGGAGAGGATGAGAGCCTTCTGGATGTTTTGGCAGCGGATATTCGTCCGGAAGAAGTATTGAAGAAGGACTTCCCGGGCTATGAGGCCGTGCAAAAGACGGATAAGGGAAAGCTTACGGATTTAACGAAGCAGGCGGTGAAGCTTCTAAAGGTGGAAAAATACCGTATTATGGCGGCTATCCTGGGCTGCAATTTTGGGGATCTGAAGCAGAGAGATAAGGAGAGAAAAAACAGGCTTATACTCACCATTTCTTCTATGCTTGGGGCTCTATTTCTCATCTTTGGTCTCTTTATGACCGCTGCCTACCAAAAAGCGGAGCAGGCGAGGCAGGAGGCTGTGCAGTCCAATGCGAGCATTTTATTGAAAACGGCAAAGGATATTGCAAAAGAGGGGGATTATCTGAAGGCTGTTTTGGTGGCAAAAGAGGCGATGCAGTCGATTGGAAAGAAGATGCCGTCTTATTTGAAATTAAGAGGAGAAGAATTTTCTATCTTTCATGACGCTATTTATCACAGTGGAGCGTCAACCTTAACCTCGATTTCCACAAAGAACAAGCTGACCTACATGTCTCTAAGTTATAATAAAAAATATCTGGCCTATGGTTTGGATAATGATGCGACGGCGATTTCCAGTGTGGAGAACGGTGAAGTCATAAGGATATTATCCGGACATACACAGCAGGTCAAACTTCCGCTTTTTTCTCATAATGATAAAATGCTCGCCACTTCCTCTTTTGACAGTACCTGCATTGTTTATGATGTGGAAACGGGAGAAAGCCTGGCCAAACTGGAAATTCCCGGCATTCCGATGCTGACCAAGTTTTCCGATGATGATTCGGCACTATTTTGTATTGCGTTTCGGGATAACTTGGCGGACTTTTATGTATTCGATACGGCAAGCTGGGAAGAAAAAAGCAAATTCACAATCACGGAGCCGATAAGACATGCGGATATCAAGGGGGACGGGACGGAGGCGCTCGTTGTATTAAATGCAAATGTCGAAGGACAGCTCACAAGAAGAAGCATGCAAGACGGCAGCATTATCGATGTTCTTCCGAAAGAAAAGGCAGTCGACATAAACGGGCAGGAATATGAGCTGTCCTATAGACAGGCATCTTACTCCGGAGATAAGGAAAATATTTTGCTGCTTACCGATTCATCGATAAAGAAACTTTCTCTTTTGGATTATACGGAGCTATTCAAGCAGAGCATCAAAGTGGACAGCAATGATTTGAAACCGCTTGTTGAAGGGACAAACGGAGAAACCATAGCATTGCAATCGTATTCGAAAATTTATCTTTTGGATGGAAAAAGCGGAGAGATTTCGGATGAAATTTATTTTTCGGAATTGGGCACCAAGTATTTTGCCTATCATTCCGAGACCAATACCGTTGTGGGCTTCGGTGCGGACGGGCACTATTCTATTTGGAGAAATAAGGTTATAGTGGAGGATAAGCTGAACTATGGAGGGGCTCTGCCGTCTGAATTGAAATTTTTACAGAATGGCAGTAAGATTCTGGCCAATTCCCATGACGGACAGACCATTAAGATTATCGATATGAAGTCGAGAATTTCCGAAGAGCCTATTTATGCAAGGATTTTATCGTATTCCAATGATTTTTCCAAAATGCTGCTTTATGACGGAAGTGAGCTTTCTTTTTCTTCGGATAATGGGAAGAGCAGTGAGATAATCAACTTGGGTGATAATTTAAACTTAGGCTTAACGAAAGACGGAAGCGTATATCAGATTTCCAATGATGGAAGGTATTTTACCTCTGTCTGGCAAAAACTCGGTTCGCCAAAGCCGTTTTTACTGCTTTATGATTTGGAAACACAGGAGAAGCAAGAATTGGAACTCAATTCCATCTCTCCCCTTTTACGCTTTTCGGATGATGGAAAGGCACTTTATATCTTGGATGCAAAGGAAGGCTTAAAGGTCTACAGTACAGCGGATTTAACCGAAATGGAAAGCTATCCCGAATTGCAGGATAGTGCAACGAGCTTTTTGCTCTCGGAAGATGGAGAACTTCTCGTGCTTAATCGTTTTTCCGGAACGGCGTCCTTATACAGTCTTGCAAACAGGAAAGAGCTTGGAAACATTCCCGGACAGGTGCTCTATATCAAGAAAAACGGGGAAGAAATCCTGCTGAAAGGGATTCAGAACAATACGGCATTTACTTGGAGCAATCAGACGGATACGAAAACGGTGGCTATGGACGATGCTTGTGCCCAGACACCGCTAAGCTTTGATGATATCAATCTCTACAATGAAAAGTCCGGACTTCTTCTTATGATTCGAAACAATGAAATAGAGAGAAAGGCTTATGTGGTGGATTTTGAGAGCGGACAGCTGAAAATGAGTTTTACACCTTCTGTGAAAGCTTATGATGTAAATGGATATATTTCACCGGACGGAACAGTTCTTGCGATAGACCAGAACTATTATGCAAAAATTTACGGGGATGACTCCATAGCGCATGATTATATGAGCTCTGCCGTTTATCATATTTTAAGCGAGGAAGAAGTAGAGGCGGAAATCGAGAAGATTCTTGCCGGAAGAGTATTGACTGAGGAAGAAAAGGAACAAATCGGAATTACGGCAAAATAGGCAGGAGATTTTATGAAGCTGATTTACAAAGCGTTAAATATTCCTCTACGTATCTTGTTACACTTGACCCATCCCGATATGCAGTGCTTCTTGGGGATTCTTATCCCGCAAGTTATTTGCATTCGGCTCTTACTTGCAAATCATGTACGCATTTATCTATTCCCGCTTTTTATGCTTCTGACCTTTGTTCTTACTTACTTGAGCTTCGGTAAGTTTGTGGAATATGATGTGAAGCATGACAATATTCTGGTGGAACGTGTTTATGCATTTTTTTTGAAGCTCTATATTGAAAATAAAAATAGATACTGCTTTACACAAATTCCGGAGCTTTACGTGAATGAAAAAATTGAGGAATACAATGAAAAGTTTCAAAAAACTATGCAAGATAGAAAAAACAAGGCTAAAAAAGAGGAAAGCAGAATTCCGTCTTTCTTTGACTTGGAGTATGAAAAAGAATTGAAGTTTTTCGGCCTGTACAACCGGGATTTTGATTTACAGGATTTAAAAAGAGAAAAAAGGAATTTGGTTAAACTGCACCATCCGGATCAGTTTACGGAACTCGGCGAACAAAATGAACACAGAGTACTCTATGATTTGACGATTCGATACTACAATACCATCGTGAAAAATAAGAAACTTTGATGTTGATTATATCGTTTTTGGGAATGATCTGAAGAGGGGGAAGCACTATCCGGAGTCGGAGAGTGCTTCTTCCTTATTCTTAACAAGTGGCTAAGGCGAAGCCTGAGACATCTTGTGCATAACGGGTATCGTGCGCAAAGT
Source organism: Oribacterium sp. oral taxon 108 str. F0425 (assembly GCF_000214455.1). Taxonomy (NCBI): domain Bacteria; kingdom Bacillati; phylum Bacillota; class Clostridia; order Lachnospirales; family Lachnospiraceae; genus Oribacterium; species Oribacterium sp. oral taxon 108. The sequence continues at coordinate 996,423 of NZ_AFIH01000001.1, forward strand.
GTGCGTTATCTCGTTTTATCTAATTATAAAAACTGAATAATACCACCCAGTAATCATTTCCGCGGGAATCGACATAATATCCTGCTCCGAATCGAACGAAATCGTCTCGTAGCATAAGCCGGTTATGACCGGGGCTTTTTTGCCAAGCTTGAAAGGCTTTTAGAGGAGTGTCTTGGTTTGACGCGAGAATTTCTCCGCAAACATCCGCTTCTGTCAGGACCGAACCGCCTTGCGGTCTTGTGTGAGAAAATAAAACGGAACATTCTCTTGCCCTTGTATCCGCAATAGAACTAAGACCGGCACTTTCCGAGAGAGGCTTCAGACCGGAAGCGATTCGATACTGATTGATTCTTCCGAGAAGCTCTTTTTTTATAATGCCGTTCTCAGAAGATACACCTCTTGTCTGTACGACATTATTGACTGTCCATGCTCCGTTTTGGTTTACGGTATAGCCGTCTGAAGTAACCGTATTTTCAGCCATCCAACCGTTGTAGTCAAAGCGATAGCATTCTGCAATTCCGTCACTGTTTCCATCCAGCCACTGCCAGGTTGATTTATAATAATTTCCATTTCCGAGATCATACCACCAGGCATTTTTGGAAAGTCCTCTGCACCATCCTCTGGCAAATACCGGCATAGCGGACAGCAATGATAAAGAAGCTGCAAGCAGAAGCGTTTTCCAAATCTTGTCAAACTTCTTTGTCTTGTTATTTTCTCTTACTGAATCATTCTGTTTTTTACAATCATCTGTTTCATTCTTCTTCTCCTTTATAGCATCATATTTCAAGGAATAGATGCCGAGCAAGTCAAAAAGTGATATGTCACAAAACTGTAAAGGAAAAGGAATAATCATTATGCACAAATCAATAAAAAGTTAAATAAATCGTTGTAACCATTACAGAAAATAGTCAAAATGCTTAATTTCGAAAATTTTCTTTGTATGATATTTAGCGACCAACTTAAAAATGGGTAAAGAAAATAAGGCTGTTTTATACAGCGTTTTTGGGAAAAACAAATAGAACTCCTTCTCAAGATGGAATTGTTTAGAAGACGGAGTTGTTTTGGGGGATTTTAACGAAATGGCTTATCACGCGGAATACATAAAAATATCCGCATTAAAAATAAGCGACAACTTCTTTTATCTTGCTGAGATTTTGGCTTATAAAAAAGTCCTTTGAGTCACAAAGTGCGGAGTTCGTAAACGGATAGTCCGCCTGTTTGTGAAAATTAGAATTTTCGGGAAGAAAGCCATATGTTAAACACATGACCTTCCGCTTGTTTATTCCGATTGAAATGTTCATATACGATACCTCTTCTCCAAGGCAAATTATATTAAAATAAAATTAATTAAGCAATACTTTAGGTAGAAAGCAACAAATATAGTAATATTAAAAATTTTTTTATGGAGAAAAGATACAATTCAATTGCTTTTTATGAGGAAAGATTTAATGGAAGTGATTGAGTCAAGGAAAAAGAGAAAAGGCATTGAAAAAGAGTTTTTCAAGATGATAGATAGTTTGAAAATTCTTTCCTTTTTGTTATAATAAAAAATATTGCAAATTTTGAAAAGCTTAGGCTGGCAGAGGACGGTGAACTTATGCAAGAGGATTTTTTGACAAGAATTCGTTCTTCCTACAATCAATTCACAAAGGCGGAAAAGAGGGTGGCGGATTTTATTTTACAGAATCCGAACCGGGTTTTATTTATGTCCATTTCCGATTTGGCTGAAACTTGTATGGTTGGAGACACTTCCGTTTTTCGTTTTTGTAAGACGATGAATCTGAAAGGATATCAGGAGTTTAAGATGACGCTTTCTCTTTCCATGCGGGGAAATAAAAAAATGGAAGAGGGAAACACGGGAGAGATTACACTTGGAGATAAGATTACGGATCTTGCGGATAAGGTCTTACAGGATACAATTTCTTCCATCCGGGAAAGTTATTCACTTTTGGACTTCTCACAGGTCAGTTTGGCTATGGAAGCGCTTTCCGGGGCGAAACGAATTCTGTTTTTCGGTGTAGGAGCCTCTATGCTCACTGCGATGAAGGCAATGAATAAGTTTCATCGGATTGAACCGAAGGTATATTGCTCCGAAATGGTCAGCCAACAATTAATGAGTGCGGCAACCATGGAAGAGGGGGATGTTGCCGTAATTTTCTCCTATTCGGGTGCAACCAGAGATATTGTGGAGATTGCGAAGCTGGCAAAAGAAAGTAAGGCTACCGTCATTGCTATAACACGATTCCAGAAATCCGCATTAACGGAGTATACGGATATAGTTCTCCTTTGTGGGGCAAATGTGGGGTCCTTGCAACGCGGTTCCACCTCGGCGGAAATCAGTCAGCTCTTCCTTGTGGATATTATGTATACGGAGTACTACCGCAGGCATTTTGAAACGTGCAGTCGTGTCTTGGAAAAGACCACTAGAGCCATATCGGATCGTAATTAAGCACCGGGAAAAGGAATTTTTAAAGCAGGGGTCTTTCTTCCGGTTTTGCCATTTAAAAAACGATAAAGCCTTCCCAATGAAAAAATCATTTGGAAGGCTTTTACAGTGTGGTTTATTTTTCCAATCCCGCTCTTAATTCGGCAATTTTATCTCTGCATTTTGCGGCGTCTTCAAAGTTTAATTCGGCAGCACAAGCTCGCATTTTTTTACTCAGTTCACGGATCATCTTTTCTATTTCGGCCCTGGACATGGATTCCATATCCTTTGTAATTTCCTTATCCCCGTCATCCAGAACTTTCGAAATGGCAATAAGGTCTCTGACGGCCTTTTTAATGGTGGTAGGCGTGATGCCGTGTGCCTTGTTATATTCCATCTGTAAGGCGCGTCTCCGATTGGTTTCGGAAATGGTACGTTCCATGGAATCGGTTATCGTGTCCGCATACATGATGACATGCCCTTCCGCGTTTCTTGCTGCACGGCCAACGGTCTGAATCAGGGAGGTTTCCGAACGAAGGAATCCTTCCTTATCGGCATCCAGGATGGCAACCAGGGTAATCTCCGGAATATCCAGTCCCTCTCTTAAGAGGTTGATTCCCACAAGAACATCAAACTTGTCCAGTCGCATATCGCGGATAATGGCGGCACGTTCCAGGGTATCGATATCGGAGTGCAGATATTTTACCCGGACCTGATTTTCCTGCAAATATTTTGTCAAATCCTCCGCCATTTTCTTGGTTAGTGTGGTAACCAGAATTTTATGCTTTTTCTCCGTTTCCTTGTGAATTTCGGAAAGCAAATCATCAATTTGTCCTTTAGTGGGGCGAACCTCAATTTCCGGATCCAGAAGGCCGGTAGGACGGATAATTTGTTCTGCACGAAGCAGTTCATGCTCCTTTTCGTACTCTCCTGGAGTTGCGGAAACAAAGAGCATCTGATTGATTTTCCCCTCAAACTCGGAAAAATTCAGAGGACGGTTATCAAGGGCGGAGGGAAGACGGAAACCGAAGTCGACAAGAGTGGTTTTTCTGGAAAGATTTCCGTTGTACATCCCTCGAATCTGGGGAAGACTGATGTGGCTTTCGTCCACAATAATCAGGAAGTCGTCCGGAAAGTAGTCAATCAGGGTGTAGGGCGGTTCACCGGGCGCTGCAAAATTCAGATGCCGGGTATAGTTTTCTATCCCGGAACAGACACCGGTTTCCCGAATCATTTCCACATCGAAGTTTGTCCGCTCGGAAATGCGCTGTGCTTCCAGAAGCTTATCCTCTTCTTTAAAATACTTTACCCGCTCATCCAGTTCCGCAAGAATATTCTTGCAGGCCAGACGGAGCTTATCCATGGGAATAACATAGGGACTGGCCGGGAAAATCATGGTGTGTTCCAGCTTTCTCTGTGCTTTTCCGGTGAGGACATCAATCAGTTGGATTTCCTCGATTTCATCGCCGAAGAAAATCACGCGAACAGCCTGTTCTCCTTCGGAGGCCGGGAAAATGTCGACCGTATCACCCTTTACGCGAAAACATCCTCTTCGAAAATCCATATCGTTCCTTGTATATTGAATTTCAATGAGATTTCGAAGTAAGTCATCCCGATCCCGCGTCTGTCCGGGACGAAGGGAGAGTGCCATATTGAGATATTCCGTAGGCGCGCCGAGTCCGTAGATACAGGATACGGAAGCAACCACGATGACATCTTTTCGCTCGGAAAGAGCAGCCATTGCCGAGTTTCGAAGCTTGTCTATTTCATCGTTGATATCGGAATCCTTTTCAATATAGGTGTCCGTACTGGGAACGTAGGCCTCCGGCTGGTAATAATCATAGTAGGAAACAAAGTATTCCACTGCATTTTCCGGGAAAAATTCCTTCATTTCGGAGTAAAGCTGTGCCGCAAGAGTTTTGTTATGAGAAATAATCAGAGTGGGCTTTTGTATCTGCTCTATTACATTAGCCATGGTAAAGGTTTTTCCCGAACCGGTAACGCCCAAGAGTGTTTCAAATTGATTTCCTTCCTGTAAGCCCTTTACCAGCTTGGCAATAGCTTGAGGCTGGTCTCCTGTCGGGGCATAATCGGCATGCAGTTTAAAATCCATCTTTCCTCCTTATATGATTCATATCGGATGATAGGGCAAGGCAAGCTTGCAGCATGGCTAGTATAGCAAAAAAGAATTCGAAAAAAAATAAAAGTCCTGTAAAATGGAGGAAACAAAGGAGGTGTGCAGATATGGAATATAAAGTAACGGTCTTAAGCGGAGACGGTATCGGGCCGGAGATTGTGGGAGAGGCTAAAAAAGTACTGAAAAAAGTGGCGGAACTGGAGGGATTTTCTTTGTATTTTCAAGAGGAACTCTTTGGAGGAGCGGCAATTGATGCGTGTGGGGAACCGCTCCCGGAAAAGACATTGCGCGCCTGCAGAGAAAGTGATGCGGTTCTTATGGGGAGTATCGGCGGACAGGTAGGCGTATCTCCCTGGTATAAGCTTCCCGTGGAAAAGCGTCCGGAAGCCGGACTCCTACGGCTTAGAAAAGAGCTGGGGCTCTTCTGTAATCTTCGTCCCGCAAAGCTTTATCCGGAATTAAGAGCGGCTTCTCCCTTAAAGGAGGAAATTATAGGGGAAGGCTTCGACATCATGATGATTCGTGAATTGACAGGCGGTCTGTATTTCGGAGAAAAATCTCTTCGCGTGGAAAACGGGGAAGAGGTAGCCAGAGACGAACTGATTTATCGCGCGCATGAGATAGAGCGAATTGCCAAGATTGCCTTCTCGCTTGCCAAAGAGAGAGGAGCGGATTTGGTTTCGGTGGATAAGGCAAATGTGCTGGAAAGCTCCCGTCTTTGGAGGAAAATCTTCACGGAAGAGGGCGAAAAAGAAAAAGAGGTAGTGCTTTCTCATGCTCTTGTGGATTCCATGGCGATGCAACTTGTCCGTAATCCCGGAAAGTTCTCCGTAATTGCTACGGAAAACATGTTCGGCGATATTCTTTCGGATGAAATGGCGGAGATTACCGGTTCTCTCGGAATGCTTCCCTCTGCATCTTTGGGAGAAAAAGATTTTGGCCTTTATGAGCCTAGTGGCGGTTCGGCTCCCGATATTGCAGGGCAAAATATGGCGAATCCCTTAGCTACCGTTTTATCCGCAGCGATGCTCCTGCGTTTCTCTTTGCATGAAAAAGGCGCTGCGGACCGAGTGGAAAAAGCGGTGGAAAAAGTGCTCCAAAAAGGATTTCGAACGAAAGATATTTTCCCCAAACAGAAAGAAGAGGACATAGTTCTTCTTTCCTGCTCTGAAATGGGGGATGAACTTGTAAAAGTATTATAAAGAGTCCTGCTTCTCCGGAATTTCAGCTTGCCTGTTCCCCGGCCGTTCCGTATAATGATAGGCGTATAAAAACTGAAGGAGAGTGGAATGGATAATAAGGATTTTAAGGATGGGGATCATGGCGGCTTCTCCAACATGGGGCAGACCATCCTCATTATTTTAATAGCGGCTACGGTGACGTTCTTTATTTATACTTTGGCGCAACGATTTACCGGAAAGGGGCTGAACCAGGAACTCAGTTATTCCGGATTTTTGTCCATGGTGGATCGGAATCTGGTCGAAAAGGTAGAGTGGGGAGACGGACAGATTGTGGTTTATCCGAAGAGCTCCGCGCCAAGTGCAGGCTCTGCAGGGACTTCCGGGGATTCGTCCGCAAAAAAGGATGCGGAGGACAGTATCCTCGGCCTGGGAAAGACCCAGGGACCGCTTTTTTTTGTAGTACCGGTCAATGCGGACGCGGAAAAGCTGGTTGAACGACTGTATCTCCATAATGTGACGATTATCCGAAAAAGACCGGATAATTCCGCCTTTATTTTACAAATTGTACTGAGCGTTGTGCTCCCCTTCGTGCTCTTGTTCTGGTTTATGAACGGGATGGCCAAAAGAGTGGGAGGTTCCGGCGGAGTAATGGGTGTCGGGAAATCCAATGCCAAAATGTATATGCAAAAGGAAACCGGTATCAGCTTTAAAGATGTTGCGGGAGAGGATGAGGCAAAGGAAAGTCTGGTGGAAATTGTGGATTTCCTGCACAATCCCGCGAAGTATACGGCAATCGGAGCAAAGCTTCCAAAAGGGGCCCTTTTAGTAGGGCCTCCGGGAACCGGTAAAACTTTACTGGCTAAGGCAGTGGCCGGCGAGGCTCATGTTCCCTTCTATTCTCTTTCGGGTTCAGACTTTGTGGAGATGTTTGTGGGGGTCGGTGCCAGCCGTGTAAGAGATTTGTTTAAGCAGGCCAATCAATCGGCCCCGTGTATTATTTTTATCGATGAGATTGATGCCATCGGAAAAAGCAGAGATAACCGTTACGGCGGAAATGATGAGCGTGAGCAGACTTTGAACCAGCTTCTTTCGGAAATGGACGGTTTTGATGCCGCTAAGGGAATCATGGTGATGGGAGCTACCAACAGACCGGAAATCTTGGATCCGGCTTTGCTTCGTCCGGGCCGTTTTGACAGAAGAATTATTGTGGAAAAGCCCGATTTAAAAGGCAGAGTCAATATTTTAAAGGTACATGCCAAGGATGTGAAGCTGGATCATACCGTGGATTTTGATGAAATCGCTTTGGCGACCAGCGGAGCAGTCGGAGCAGATCTTGCCAATATGATGAATGAAGCTGCCATCACGGCGGTAAAGCACGGTAGAGAGAAGGTAAGTCAAAAGGATCTTTTTGAGGCTGTAGAAGTGGTTTTGGTCGGCAAAGAGAAAAAGGACAGAATTCTTTCCAAGGAGGAGAGAAGAATTGTTTCTTATCATGAAGTTGGTCATGCTCTGGTTGCCGCAATTCAAAAGCATTCGGAGCCGGTGCAGAAAATCACGATTGTACCGCGTACCATGGGAGCCTTGGGCTATGTTATGCAGGTACCGGAGGAAGAAAAGTATTTAAATACCGAAGCGGAATTGCATTCCATGATTGTGGAGTGTCTGGCGGGCAGAGCCGCGGAAGAGCTGGTCTTTGAAACGGTAACAACCGGGGCCAGCAATGACATCGAGAAAGCGACCAAAATTGCAAGAGCCATGGTGACACAATACGGAATGTCCAAGAAGTTCGGCCTGATGGGCCTGGCAAGACAGGAAAATATGTATTTGGGAGGACGTGCCGTTTTAGAGTGCGGGGATGATACCGCGACAGAGGTAGATGCGGAAGTTTCCCGTATTTTAAAGGAATGCTACGAGGAAGCGAAGAAGATTTTAGAAGAGAATCGTTTTGCAATGGATGAGATAGCCAAGTTCCTGATTGAAAAGGAAACGATTACCGGAAAAGAATTCATGAAGATTCTTTCCGAGGTTAAGGAAAAACAATCCGCTTCGGAAGTGAATGCGACAATCGGTGCAGAAGCTAAAGTAGAATCCGATTCAGAATCCTGCGCAGAAGCTAAAACGGAATCCGCTTCGGAAACAAAAGCAGAAGAAATGACAGTTTAGAGCAAGAAAAAGGTCCGATAGAGTAAAGCTCTATCAGACCTTTTATCTTATAGAAAATACTTGAATACACTGACAGAACCTCCTTGTTCTTTTCTCTTTCTCCTTACAGCAGGAATTCCATAATGTCTGATACATTGCAGGAGAAGATCAGACAGATTTGTCTGATGCTCTCCGTAGAAACAGGCTGGTTGTTTCTGAGACGGTTCAGCACTCCGGCAGAAAGTTTTCCTTCCCGAATGAGACGGTATTGGCTCATCTTTTCCTTTTTCATCAGTTTCCAAAATGGTGCGTAGCTAATCATAAAAACTCCTAACTGTGTGGAGGCGATGATTCGCTTTCTATTTCTATTTCAGAGTAGCATATTTGGCTTAAAATTCGTAGAAAGGAGCAAAATGTTAATTCTCTTAACATTTTCAGTAATCGGAATCGGTTCACTTATCTATTCCTACTGGGAAAGAAATCAACTGAAAGTGGAGAACTATCGTATCGTTTCCGCTAAAATTAAAAAGAAATGTCGTTTTATCTTTTTGACAGACTTGCATGAGAAAGAATTCGGGAAAGAGAACTGCATTCTGCTGGAGAAGATTCGAAAAGCCGAGCCGGACTTTATTCTCATTGGAGGAGACTTTCCCATCAGTCATTCCGCGGAGGAAACAGATGAAAGGGATGAGGCGGAAGTTGGAGCAAAATTGCTTTCTACTTTGGCAAGGGAATATCCGGTCTATTATTCTATGGGGAACCATGAGGTAAAGCTATTTTCCAAAAAGGAAAAGAAAGGACAGAAAACCCTCTTTCAGCAGGCTTTTACAGGGGTAGAAGTGGTGGATGGAAAGGCGGTCTTTCCGGAAAAAGGGATACTGGTGGCGGGCTTTCCTCTGGATATTTCCTATTACAAACCTTTGTTTTTTAAAAAAAAGAAAGACTTGGAAGACAAAATAAGAGCTTCCTGGGAAAATGCCCTATCTTCTGCTATACGGGAAGATCCTCGGGAGACAAAAGGAGAAGAGTGCTTTACCATTGCAATGCTTCACAGTCCTTTCTATATAGAGGAGGCTCTTTCTTTACCTGTCGACCTTCTGCTTTCCGGCCATTTTCACGGCGGGGCGGTGGGCATCCCTTTTTTTGCTTTCATGACTCCGCAATTTCGCTTTTTTGTTCCGAAACCCCGCGGGCTTTTTCAAAAAGGAGAACAGCGCTATTTTATCAGTAGAGGACTGGGAACCCATACAATCAATATTCGAATAAATAACTTTCCTGAACTTTCTTGCTTTGACTTGTGCCCTAAGGAAGAGTAAAATTAACGGGTTGTGTATGGGAAAGAACAAGTAGACGAGATACTGCACGCTGTACACCTGTCGTCCGTTTCATAGGAAAACAGAGAAGCATTTTCATAGGAAAGCAGAGAAGTATTTTCAGGAGAAGCGATGTTCGGAGAGAGGGAAAAAATTATTTCGTATAAATTGGATGCCTTTGAGGGACCTTTGGATCTCCTCCTACATTTGATTGAGAAAAATAAAATCGATATCTATGATATTCCCATTGCACAGATTACGGAGCAGTATCTGGAATACGTCAATCGCTTGGAAGAGGATGATTTGGAAATCATTTCCGATTTCCTGATTATGGCCGTGACACTTTTGGAAATTAAGGCCAAAATGTTGCTTCCCGCCAAAGAAGAGGAAGAGGAGGAAGGGGACGTTCGGGAAGAGCTCGTTCAGCGACTTCTGGAATATAAGAAGTACAAGGAAATGGGAAAGCTGCTGCATAAAAAGGAAGAAGCGGCACCGATGAGCGTACAGAAAGAGCCCAGTATTCCGGAAGAAGTAGAGCGGTACAGTCCTCCCCTGGATATAGACTATCTCTTAAAGGGAATAGACCTTCTCAGGCTTCGGGAAACCATGCGAGAAATTGTACGGCGAAAAGAAGACAGGAAAGACACGCTCCGTTCCAATTTTGGAAAGATCAAGCGGGAGAAAATCAGCTTACAGGGGAAAATCAAGGATGTACTTGCCTATGCTAAGGCTCATGGCCGTTTTTCTTTCCGGCAAATGCTTCACAATGCTAAGGGGAAGACGGAGACCGTGGTCAGCTTTTTGGCTATTTTAGAGCTAATGAAGATGGGGAAAATCAGCCTGACACAGGAGAAGGCGTTTTCCGACTTGCATATAGAGGTGAAGGAAGGCATTTCGGAAGAAGACCCGGAGAATTTAGATATTACAGGAATTGAAGAGTTTGATTAGGAGGTTTCGGATTGGGAGAGTATGAACAGATTTCTCTGGTCCCGGATTTAGGCGGAGAAATTGAAGAAGAGGACAGAATCAGGAAAAGGGAAGAGGAAAACCTCGTGGAATCTCTGCTTTTTTCCTTGGGGCGCTCCGTTTCCGTGGAGGAAATTGCTACTTGCTTAAACATGGGGAAGGATGGCGCTTTCCTTGCGGCGGAAAGGTTGCGGGAAAGATATGAGGAGAGGCAGGAAGGGCTTCTCATCAAAAAGCTGGAAGATCGCTATCAGATGGTGAGTCATCCCAAGACCTATGAAGGCTTAATCAGAGTTGTGAAGAGACCGCAGAAGCCGGTACTTTCCGATGTTGCGTTGGAAACCCTTTCCATCATTGCCTATTGTCAGCCGATTACCAAGGTGGAAGTGGAAAGAATCCGCGGAGTTAAGTCGGATCATGCGGTAAATCGTTTGGTGGAATTCGGACTTATCGAGGAAGTGGGTCGTTTGGAGGCACCGGGAAGACCGATGCTCTTTGCCACAACAGAGGAATTTCTGTACCGCTTCGGTGTGAATTCTTTAAAGGACTTGCCCGCTCTTCCGGAAGAAGTGGAGAAACTCTTAAAGGAAGAGGTTACGGAAGAATTAAAAGACGGCTTCGGCTTGGAGCCGGATGAGGCCGAGGCTACCGATGAAAATACCGTGGGAGAAGAGACTGAAGAAACAGTAGGAGAAGAGACTGAAGAAGCTGCAAGAGAAGAGATTGAAGAAGAGCAGAGGGAAGTTCTTGAAGAGGACTTGAGGAATAGTACTGAAGAGGAAGCGGAGGAGGAAGCGAACGCAGAAAGCCCGGAAACTTAGGCGGGTTCGATTCTGAGGAAGAGGAAAGCGATGCCTTCATAGAGGCTTATTTACAAGAACTGGAAGCAGAGGCGGAAGAGTCAAACGAACAGGCGGAAGAGTCAAGCGAGAATTCGGAAGAGCTTTTCTCCCCTCCTTTTCATCAGAACAGAACCTGCCGTACGAAATCTTATAGGGAAGAAATAGGCAGACAAAGAAATGCCTGGATTAGGGGGAGATGGAAATGGAAGAAAAGATAAAAATCAAGTACCATGTGAAGGAGCTGGAGAAGCTATGCTATATTGACGGGAAAAGTGACTGGATAGACCTTCGCGTTGCGGAAGAGGTAAAGATGAAGGCGGGAGAGTTTCGTTTAATCAGCATGGGAATTTCCGTGGAACTCCCGAAAGGCTATGAGATGTGGGTCCTTCCCAGAAGCTCGGCATTTAAAAACTTCGGAATATTGCAGACCAATGCTATGGGAGTCATTGATGAGTCTTTTTGCGGGGATAATGACATTATTCATATGCCGATTTTAGCTATGCGAGATACGGAAATTCATGTAAATGATCGGATCGGTCAGTTTCGGATTATGCCGCATCAGCCCGAAGTACATTTTGTGGAAGTAGAGCACTTGAACAATATGAATCGCGGCGGATTCGGTACGACCGGAAAGGCTTAGAACGATAAATCAACTAAAGAGAAGGACAAGAAAGAGGGACAAAACCATGAAAAAAAGAAAGCTGGCAGGAATTATTTTACTTACACTCATCAGCCTTAGTGCTTGTAAAAATGAGGCAAAGGCTTATCGAACGGAAGGAATTACCGCTCTGGAAAAAGGAGATGCAGAAAAAGCTCTGGAGAATTTTGATCTTGCCTTAGAGAAAAGTAAGGGTAAGGTTGGAACTCTGCAGTTTGATATTTTGGCTTACAAGGTAGAAGCGGAGATTCATCTGGGAAAACTGGGCGAGGCGGAAGAAAATCTGCAGAATCTGGAGACCATTTCCACCAAGAATTATGCGAAATTACAGGATTTAATTGAGGCAAAAAAAAGTATCGTATCCGCAGGAGAGGCTTTAAATCAGGATGACTTGGATTTGGCCAGAAAAGAATTGGATGAAGCAAAAGAGAAGGGACTCAGTACGGATCGGGAATTGGAATACAGTGAAGCGATTTATCTGGAGAAGACGGGAGAATGGCAAAATGCCTATGATGCCTTTTCCAAGTACTGCAGTCGCTATCCGGATGATGCGGAGGCTGCCAGAGAACTGCAATTTTTAGAGAGTCGTGTAAAAGTACTGGGAGGAAATACCCTCTTATCCGAGCGCGCCAAGAAAGTCGGAAAAAGGCATCCTAAATATGTCAGAAGAAAGTATAGGCTGAAAGAAGAATCTCCAAAACGACACTAAAAAGGATGTGTACAAAGATGAAAAAGAATGCGGAAAAGAAAGTAAATGCAGTCAATGCGGAGGAGGCCGGTATGACAAGATATCAGGATTTGTCGGTAGAGGAATTGGAAAGTTTACGGAAAGAATTAAAGCAAAGTTATAGAGAGTATCAGAACATGGACCTTAATCTGGATATGAGTAGAGGTAAGCCGAGTCTCGACCAGCTGGACTTGAGCAACGGGATGATGGATGCCTTAAACAGTGAAGCCGACATGTATTCCTCTGACGGATTTGATGTGAGAAACTACGGTGTTTTGGGCGGTATTGCGGAGGCAAAGGAACTGCTCTCCGATATGATGGAAAATAATCCTGATAATATCATTATCTTCGGAAATTCTTCCCTGAATGTGATGTATGATTCCATTTCCCGTTCTTACACGCATGGAGTCATGGGAAATACACCCTGGTGTAAGTTGGACAAAATCAAGTGGCTCTGCCCGGTTCCCGGGTATGACCGTCACTTTGCCATTACCGAGTATTTCGGAATTGAAATGATTAATGTGCCGATGACGGAGAAGGGTCCGGATATGGATATCGTGGAGAAACTTGTGTCTTCCGATGAGAGTATCAAGGGAATCTGGTGTGTACCAAAGTACAGTAATCCCCAGGGCTACAGTTACTCCGATGAGACGGTGCGCCGTTTTGCAAGACTGAAACCTGCGGCAAAGGATTTTCGTATTTACTGGGACAATGCCTACGGTATGCATCACCTCTACGATCACGACCAGGATTATCTGATTGAGATTTTGGCGGAGTGCAAGAGGGCGGGCAATCCCGATCTTGTTTATAAGTTTGCGTCCACTTCGAAGATTTCCTTCCCGGGTTCCGGAATTGCATCCATGGCAAGCAGCTTAAACAACTTGGAAGACATCAAGAAACAGATGCAGTACCAGACCATTGGCCATGATAAGGTAAACCAACTCCGTCACGTTCGTTTCTTTGAAGACATTCACGGTATGGTAAAGCATATGATGAAGCATGCCAATATCATTCGGCCAAAGTTTGAGATGATAGAAACTGTTTTTGAAAAGAACTTAGACGGCCTGGATATCGGCTCTTGGACGAAACCGAAGGGAGGCTATTTTATTAGCTTTGAGACACTGCCGGGCTGCGCCAAGGCGGTGGTGGATAAGTGTAAAAAGGCGGGTGTGAAGCTTACTCCTGCAGGAGCAACCTTCCCCTATCATAAGGATCCGGAAGATAGCAATATTCGTATCGCACCGACTTATCCGCCGTTGGAGGACCTGCGTATTGCGACAGAGCTTTTCTGCCTGGTTGTGAAATTGGTCAGCGTGGAAAAATTGCTTAAGGAAAAGACAGAGGGATTTTCTTTCTGTACGGTATAGAAATGAGCGCAGAGAGCCGCGTATTCCATACACGGCTCTCTGTTTATAACAAAAAGGGACACCCGAACTTCGAAGGTGCCCCGGAATAAGCCGGATGTTCAACTTACTTTTCTTCTAAAAGGGCAGAGAGAAGATAAGCATATAGTTTTCCGCTTTTTGCTTTCCATGCCTTACAAACCGCTTTTGCATTTTCTTCACTGGGGACGGACAGTTTAATTTGACAGAGTAGATTTTTGCTTTCTCGGAGTTCTACCTGCACAAGGTACTCCTCGTTTTCCGTTTGGGAATAGTCCGTATGTACGGCTGCTTCGTTTTGCAGACGAAATTTATTTTTCAAAAGAAATTGATTCATGTCTTCTTTGGCTATGGTGGAAATCTCTTCTTCGAAAAATTGAAGCGTTTGTTTTCCTTCTTCCGTAATTTCATAGCGGGTTGTACTTTGACTTTGATGTGAAACAATCAGAGCGGCTTCTACAAGGTCGGAGATACATTCCTGCAAAGTAAAGTAGGTTGTATATTCATTATCCAAAAAGAATCCGCTTAATTGACTGTTGGTTAAGGGATAATTTACGGATTGCAATAAATACAAAATCATGAGTTTATATTGGGTTAAAGCTTCTGTAGTCATAGTCTTTCCTTTTTTCTTGCACTCTTTTTATCGAGACTATAGTGTAGCAGAAAGTTACGGTAATAAGCAAGTGCGGGGGGGAATGCAGGGAATGGAAAAATCTGTCTTTTTAGAAAGGTCTTCCTGTGCTAAAATAGAGCCCTATGGAGTGTTTGCTATGAGAGAAAAGATTAATAAACTGGCTAGAGGAATTGTGGATCAGGAGAGACCGTCCACGCATTTTTCCGAAGAGAGAATCGAGGGGAAGATTTCTCTGTTGGAAAGTAAAACCTTTGAAATTTTTATTCAATCCCTGAATGCGGTCCCCATGCGCGGACTGGTTTATTGTGAGGCGCCCTATATCAGCTTACATAAAAATGCTTTCGGGGGAGTTCGGACAAAGGTTAGTTTTACGGTAAATACGGAGGGGATGGAAGAGGAGAGCGAGCTTAGAGGGGAGCTGTCTTTTGTGTATCTGGGTGGGGAAAAACAAATTCCCTATCATTTTATATTGGAGAAATCACCATCTGCGAAGCAGTTAAAAGAGATTAGGCATTTTGAAGATTTACAGAAGTTGATGGAAGCGGATAAAAAGGCTGCAACCCGTATTTTTGACTATCGGGACTTCTTATCGGCACCCATTATGCAAAGTGCAAAGGCGGTAAAGCTTTATGAACTTCTAAAGCCGTGTGGAAATCGTGCTCTGGCGCTGGAAGAGTTTT
Organism: Oribacterium sp. oral taxon 108 str. F0425; assembly: GCF_000214455.1. Taxonomy (NCBI): domain Bacteria; kingdom Bacillati; phylum Bacillota; class Clostridia; order Lachnospirales; family Lachnospiraceae; genus Oribacterium; species Oribacterium sp. oral taxon 108. The sequence goes on from NZ_AFIH01000001.1 coordinate 1,011,510, forward strand.
TGGCTTATTTTTCCTATCGCCCGAAAAACGGAATAAACCGAAAGGGCTTATTGTCTTCCTCTAAAAGAAAAGAAGAAAAAAAACTGGAATTTCCGGAGGGACTGAGCTTAGAAGAGAAGATCAGTCTTTGCATCCGAAGAGGAGAACGTGGTGAAGAAGCGTTTGAACTATATAAAAGAGGTGTGGAGGAAAATATTAAGCTGACCAATCTCTATGAAAATCTTCTTTATTCCATGAAAAAAGGCTATAAGGAAGAACTTCCCAGAGCGGTTTACCTTTACTTTTCTTATGAGTATAGAGTGGAAGAAGGGTTGGCCTCGGCCTTGTATTACAATATTTTACAGAATTTTCCCGAAAATTCGGAAATCTACCTTCGCTTTGCAAGACAAATGCAGGACTTTGCGGTAGAGTCCATGCTTGCCGGAAAGATGGACGAGGAATTGGCTTTACTGTATCAAAAACTGATCCTCCCGGATATGGTTGATGAGAAGATGGCGGAACTTCTTCCGAAGCTGCTTCGTTCCTATAAGGTTGTTGTAGAAGATTCGGAAATGGAGAAACTTATTCTTTCTCACCCGGCATTAAAAGGAGAAGAGGTCTATTCCTTAAAAGAGGGAGAGGCCTATATTCCTATGCCCTATAAGGACATGATTCTTCTCTTTCAGGATGGGATGGGAAATCGTTATACACGGGTAAATCATCGAAAGACCAAAGTCTTTGAAGGAGAAGATCTGGAAAAGAGGATGGAACGCTTTTCCGAATATACGCCGGTCTTCCTTTTACAAAAAGCCTTACAATTGGAAAAAGAAGGGATTAAGACGGAGGAAGAGTTGGAATGTATGGAGAGAGCCTTTGACAATTCCGCTTTTTCCAATTCTTTCCGTATGGAGATTTTGGCACAGATTCTGGCTTATCACAGGCAGGAAAAGCAGAGCGAATTCCCTGAAGAGAGCCTCCGTTTTCTGCATCACATTCCTACAAAAGGAATGAAGAAAAAGGAGAAAGAGGACTATCTTGCCGCACTTCTTTATCGAAAGGAAATGGATCGTGCCCTTATGTTTTATAAGGAATACCCTTATTTGCATATTGAGAAGGAACTTCTTCCCGCCTTTTCGGACAGTGCGATAGACCGGGGAGAGGAAGAACTCAGTTTATATCTTTCTCATCTTGCTTTCAGAGCTGAGAGAATTAGTGATAAGGGTCTCTCTTACCTCTTGGAAGAATGGAATGGCAGCAGCAAAGAAATGTATGCGGTTTTAAAGACTGCGGAACAGAGAAGGGAAGAAAAGGGAGGAATCGATGCTTCCCGCCTTTTGAATATGGCGGAACGCCTTTTGGCACAATGCCTTTTTACGGAAAAGATGAGAGAGGCGGAAGAGGCCTTTCACTTATACAGAAAATTCTCAGGACGAGAAAGTTTACTGATCCGTGCATTCTTAAGCAATTATGCCGCTTCCATATTCCTGTATCAAAAACGGGAGCTTCCCGATTTTACCGCCCTGCTTTATGAAGAGGTGCGAGGAGAAAGCTATAAAGAACGGGTTCCGCTGCTCTATCTTCTGGCTTTAAGCTATTCTTTCTCCAAAAGAGAGAGCCTGACCGAGGATGAGAGGGAACTGTTAAACAGCATTGTCCCGATTCTTTTGGAGAAGAACCTTGTCTTTTCCTATACGAAGAGTCTGGCAAAATTTGTCCCGCTTCCGGGAGCGGTGCTGGAGAAGACCGTGGTGGAATATCATGGAAAGGCAGAGGAGAAACCTTATTTCTCGGTACGTGCAGAGGGAGAGAAGGAATTTCACAGAGAAGAGCTGCAACATAGTTATCATGGCATATATACTGCATCCTTCCTGCTGTTCCCCGGAGAAAAGATGGAATATCGTTTCACTTTGGGAAAAGAAGACAAGCTTCTTTATGAGTCGGTTTTGAAAAAAGAAGAGGGCATGATGATGGAGGGAGAGGATGTCTATACAGCACTTTGTAAGATGTCCCGTCTTCTTATGGAAGAAAAGGTAGAAGAGTTGCTTCCGCTTATGGAGGACTATGAGGAGAAAGAACTTAGTATAGCGAGGGTTCTGAAGGATTAGGAAAGAGGTTTTTGTGAAAGTCATCGGGATTGCATTAAGTGATGAATATACGGATATTTCCCTTTACAGAGAAGAATATACCTATCGTTTCCCTACTCTTTTAAGTCGGGAAAGGAAGGGGGACCGCTTTTATATCGGAGAAGAGGCATATAAGAAAAATCTGGATGGAGGAGTCATCTTGGTAGACAAGCTTCTTTCTCTCTTTAAGAAGAAGGGAAGCGCTACGATTTCGGAGACCTGTTATGATGCAAAGGAACTCCTCGGAATCTTTTTGGAGAATCTGCTTTTGGAAGGAGAAAGGCGCGTTCAGGGAAGGGAAATTCCGGAAGAAGAGGGAAAGGATACATTGGTACTTTCCGTTCGGGATGCGGATGTGGAACTGATGAGCTCACTCAACGAGCTGGTAAAGGAGAAGTTTTCCGGGCAGTATGCGGTACAGCTGATTAGTCATACGGAAAGCTTTTCTCACTATATTCTCAGGCAGGATAAAAAGCTTTACAATCGACAGGTGGGAATGCTGGAGTTCTCTTCCCAGGTCTTGCATTACTATGAGATGCAGGTCTCCAAAGGAACAAAAAAATACGCTATTTCCGTTTCGGAAGTACAACCGGATGCACTGTCCTTTGGAATTCTGGAAGATCCCAGAGGAAGAAGGATGACGGATCAGGTACTATCCGGACTTTGTGACCGTTTGACAAAATCCAAGGTATACAGTGCCTTCTTTTTGTCCGGGAAAGGCTTTGAAAATACGGAACTTTTTCCTGAATTTATGAAGAAAATAGTCAGAGGCAGACGAGTCTGTGTGGAATCTTTTCTCTTTTCTATCGGAGCATTGTATTACGGACGGCTTCTCGGAAAGGGGGAGGAAGAAGAGTATCTTCTCCTCTGCGATACCAGAATCGGTGCAGACATCAGCATCAAGGTGACAAAGAAGGAAAGAGATTTTCCGCTTTATCTTGCTCATGCGGGAGATTCGTGGCTAAAGGAAACGGAGGACATTCGTCTTTTGTTGGAAAACCAGGACTATATTGATTTTCAGGTACAGGATGTGAGTGCAACGAATCGGGGAAAACAGTATCGTATGAGCCTCACTTCTTTTCCGAAAAGAGAGAGACGTTGTACGAAGGTATCCTTAAGAACCTCATTTCACGGAAATGCCGTTGCGGGGATAGAAATTACGGATTTAGGATTCGGAGATTTGTGGAAGGGGAGTTTTCAATCCATTAAAGAGACGATTCCTCTGAAGGGAAAGGAGTAAAATGGCACTGATTTTATGCGGGAGAGAAGCCGAAATTCCATACTACTATGAGAGACTGGATCTTTCCGTTTACTCTTTGGAAGAACTCGGCTATGCTCTGGGACACTACCTTATCCTGGTGCCGGATCATTTCGTGAATCCCGAGCTTTGCAGATGGCTCAGTGAAGCATTGGGAGAGAAAGAACTGGGAGAGAAGCTTCTGCAACTCCTGGAGATGGGGGAGAAGGAGGAAAGATTGATTTTCCGCCTGATTCGAGAAAGCAGCTACTATACGGAGAAAGAAGTGGAAGAGCTTTCCCAGGAATGGAGAAGAATTCATGCCTTAAGCGAGGCGGAACGAAGAGAAAAGATGGGGGACAGCTTCTTTTCTCTCGGAAAATATAAAAAGGCAGTGGATGCCTATCAGGACGCTTTACACTTTGAGGAAAACGGAAGAAGAATCCGAAAAATCGGAGAATGCTATATTCAAACCAAGGAATTTCAGCGTGCGGCGGAGAGCTATAGAAGGCTCTACGAAAAAAATCACGATAAGATGGCGGCAAGAAGACTGTATTTTCTGTCCAAAATGTGCTTTCCGAAGGATAAGTACCAAAGTGCGTTCCAGGACTTGGAAGAAGGACTTACGGAAGTCTGGGAAAAGGAATGGCAGGAAGGCTTGAGCCTTGCAAGGACAGCTCCGGAAATGCATAAAATAGAAGAGTCGTATAGAGAAGGAAAGGAAGCGTTTCTTTCCTTTGCAAAGGAAAAGATTGCTTCCTGGAAAGAGGAAATTCGGGGAAGAGTGTAAGACAGGAGGAAGTATAGATGAAAGAAATGGCAAAACAATATAATCCGGAAGAGGTAGAAGACAGAATCTATGAGAAGTGGCTTCAGGGAAATTATTTTTCCGCGAAAGTAAATCAGGCGAAGAAGCCCTTTACCATTATGATGCCTCCTCCCAACGTTACAGGGCAGCTTCACATGGGGCATGCATTAGATAATGCTTTGCAGGATACCCTGATCCGTTTTAAGAGAATGCAGGGCTATGAAGCACTCTGGCAGCCCGGAACGGATCATGCGGCAATTTCTACGGAAGTGAAGGTTATCAACATGCTGAAGGAACAAGGCATAGATAAGCATGATCTCGGAAGAGAGGGCTTTTTGAAAGAGGCATGGAAGTGGAAGGAAAAGTATGAGAAGCGAATCGTGGATCAGCTTCACAAGATTGGCTCCTCCCCGGATTGGAACAGAATCCGTTTTACCATGGATGAGGGATGTTCTCATGCCGTACTGCAAAGCTTCATCCACCTCTATGAGAAGGGGTATATTTATAAAGGAGCCAAAATCATTAACTGGTGTCCGGTTTGCCAGACCTCTATTTCCGATGCGGAAGTACTGCATGAAGAGAAGGAAGGTTCTTTCTGGCATATTCTTTATCCGATTGTCGGAGAAGAGGGAAAATTTGTGGAGATTGCCACGACCCGTCCGGAGACACTTCTTGGCGATATGGCGGTTGCCGTAAATCCCGATGACGAGCGCTATAAGGATTTAGTAGGTAAAGAGTTGCAGCTACCCCTAACGGATCGAACCATTCCCGTCATTAGCGATGAGTATGTAGATAAGGAGTTCGGGACCGGTTGTGTAAAAATTACTCCTGCACATGATCCGAATGACTTTGTTGTGGGGGAACGTCATCATCTCAAAGTGATGAATATCTTGACGGATGATGCAAAGATTGATTTACCGGGTTCCAAATATCACGGCATGGATCGTTATGAGGCAAGAAAAGCCATGGTTTCGGATCTTGAGGCACTTGGACTGTTAAAGAAGGTGGTACCGCATATCCATAATGTAGGAATCCACGATCGCTGTGAGACTACCGTTGAGCCTATGGTGAAACCCCAGTGGTTTGTGAAGATGGAAGAGATGGCTAAGCCTGCCATTGAAGCTTTAAAGAGCGGAGAGCTACAGTTTATTCCTGAAAACTATGGAAAGACCTACCTCCACTGGCTTGAAAATATCAAGGACTGGTGTATTTCCAGACAGATTTGGTGGGGACACCGTATTCCGGCCTACTACTGCGATGCTTGCGGCGAAGTGGTAGTCAGTGAGAAGATGCCTGAAACTTGTCCGCATTGCGGAGGAAAGCATTTTACGCAGGATGAGGATACCCTGGATACCTGGTTCTCCAGTGCCCTCTGGCCCTTTGAGACACTTGGCTGGCCGGAAGATACCGAGGATTATCGTTATTTCTATCCGACTGATGTCCTGGTTACCGGCTATGATATTATCTTCTTCTGGGTTGTTCGTATGGTTTTCTCCGGTATTGAGCAGACCGGAAAGGTTCCCTTTAAGAAGGTTTTGATACATGGCCTTGTGCGGGATGATCAGGGTAGAAAGATGAGTAAGTCTCTCGGAAACGGTATCGATCCTTTGGAAATTATTGCGGAATATGGCGCGGATGCACTTCGCATGACGCTGCTTACCGGTAATGCCCCCGGAAATGATATGCGTTTCTATCATAGCAGGGTGGAAGCAAGCCGTAATTTTATGAATAAGGTTTGGAACGCTTCCCGTTTCCTTTTCATGAACTGTAATGAAGAGGAATGCAAGGCTCTTTCGGCCCTGTCTTCTCTTGAAAATCCGACTCTTTCCGAACTCTTGGAGAAAGTTCCGGAGAATCTTGAGATGGCGGATAAGTGGATTCTTTCCAAGTTGAACGGTGTGGTAGCGGAGGTGACGAGAAATCTTGAATCCTTTGACCTCGGTATCGCCTTGGATAAAACACAGAGCTTTATCTGGGAGGAGTTCTGCGACTGGTATATCGAGATGGTGAAGCCGCGCCTCTATAATGAGGGGGGAGAAAGCAAATGCCTTGCATTGTGGACTTTATTGAAAGTTCTTAAGACTTCCTTAAGCCTCCTTCATCCCTTCTGTCCCTTCATTACGGAAGAAATTTATGACACGGAGATATCTTTATTCAGAGAAGATGAGAAGCCTCTTATCATTTCCGATTTTCCGAAATACACGGAAACACTGGACTTTAGTGCTGAAGAGAAAGAGATTGAAGCAATTAAAGAAGCGGTTCGTGCGATTCGAAATATTCGTACCGAAATGAATGTGGCACCATCCAAAAAAGCTACGGTTTATCTTGTTTCCGAGGACGAAGCGTTAAGAAAAACGTTCCAACATAGTAAGGTTTTCTTTGCTACCCTTGCTTTTGCTTCCGATGTTATAATACAGGAGAATCGGGACGGAATTCCTGAGAATGCCGTATCCGTTCTCATTCCGAAGGCAAATCTGTTTATCCCCTTCAGTGATCTTGTGGATATTGAAAAAGAACGAGAGAGACTGGAGAAGGAAGAAGCTCGCCTTGTGAATGAAATAAAACGTGCAGAAGGAATGTTGAAAAACGAGCGTTTCCTGGCCAAAGCTCCTAAAGAAAAAGTGGAGGAAGAGGAAGAGAAGGCGCAGAAGTACAGAGATATGTTGGAGCAAGTTAAAGAAAGAAAGAGTATGCTTTCCTGAATTTCAACCTTCCTTTTTAAGACGGGAGGTTTCATGAAGAAGTTTGTAACGTTGATTTTGGTGAGTTTTACACTGTTGTTTTGCTTTTCTTTTGCAATATTTGCCGCAGAAAGGGAAGCGACCGGGGAAGAGATTTCTGCAGTGAAATCCGGGCAGAGCTTGGCGTACAGATGGGAAGACAGTGAAAATCATTGGAAACTTTTGTATCTGGATACAAAGGAAAAGGCTTGGAAGTATGCCAAGGACCGTTGGGTTCAAATCGGGCATCGGTTTTATTTTTTTGATGCGAATGGAAATGCAATGGAAGGCTGGTTTCAGGATGAGGGCAAATGGTACTTTGCAGAGTATGACAATCTGAAAAGAAACAATGATAATGCCGGTCTTGTTCTGATGGGCTGGGCCTCTATTCCGGACGAAAAGGGAAAGAATCAGACGTACTATTTTACTGCAGATGAAAGCGGAAGGCCGAGCGGCATTTTGCAGGGAACTGCCGGAAAATATGATGCCTTTACGGTAGACGGACAACAAGTTTATTTTGACGAACTGGGACACGCGGATGTGCGTTCCGTCTCCGCTTCGGTACCGAAGTTTGCCGGAAAGAGGACATAAATATGACCGTAAGAGTTTGTTCGGTTGGAAAAATAAAAGAAAAGTTTTACAGAGAGGCACTTTCCGAGTACGGAAAGCGCCTCTTGGCTTATTGTAAGTTGGAAATGATTGAGGTAGCTGACGAAAAGACGAAAGAAGGGAGCAGTCCTTCTGAAGACAGATTGGTTTTAGAGAAGGAAGGAAGGCGCCTTCTGGAAAAAATACCGGAACGTTCTTTTGTGATAGCCCTGGCCATAAAGGGAAAGGAACTGGATTCCGTAGAGTTTGCCAAGAAAATGGAGAAGCTTTTTCTGGAAGGGAAAAGTGACCTTAGCTTTGTGATTGGAGGCTCCCTGGGATTAAGTGAAGAAGTTTACAAAAGAGCGGATTATCTTCTTAGTTTTTCACCGATGACTTTTCCTCACCAGCTGATGCGCGTTATCCTTTTAGAGCAAATCTATAGAGGCTTCAGAATCAATTCAGGAGAGCCTTATCATAAGTAACTGGATAAAAAGCATAAGAAAATATAGTAGGAATAAATAATATTTATTTAACTTAGACAAAGATTATGAATTCCGGGAAATGCACTGGAGTTTTTTGTTGAGAAATGCTAAAATATTATCCAGTTATTTGTTCGTGATAGGGTTGTATGGTTTAACGGGAAGCAGAGTTTGTGAGGGCATTTTTATTCATAACGAGTATCGCTTGAAAAAGCATGCGGTATCTCGTTTCAGCGTGGTCGTTCATCACAATACCTGTCTAAAGATGAAAAGAAAAGGAGGTTAAAATGTTTCAGTCAGGCACTTATGTGGTTTATGGCTGTAAGGGAGTTCATAAGATTTTAGGGACTACACGTCTGGACCTGGAAGGAATTCCCAAGGATAAGGATTATTATGTAATGCAGGCAGTGAAGAAGCCGGATGGGGCAGTTTATGCTCCGGTGGAAGCCAGTAGAACGAATATGCGTTCGGTGATGACCAGAGAGCAGGCGGAAAGTTTTCTGCATACTGCCGAGCACATTCATGCATTGACTTGCAAGACTCCAAAGCAGAGAGAAGAGAATTGTAGAGAAGGGATTAAGAGTTGCGCCCCGGATGCCTTACTGCAGGTCATTAAAACGGTATTGGAGCGAAGAGAAGAAAGAGCAAGACAGGGGAAGAAGCTCACTCTTTCGGATTTACATTTCATGGAGCAGGCTGAAGATATTTTGTATGAAGAGCTTGCGATTTCCTTGAGTATTTCCAGAGTGGAAGTGGAAGAGAAGATTAAGGCGTACGCATCATAATAAAGTTAAATTTAGAAATGAACCTCGACGATCATACAGGGATATTCCGGTATGGTCGTTTTCTTTTTCACTCTACCGTTGCCAGGAAGAGTCCTTTTTCGTATACTGTTCTGGTACTTAAGGAAAGGAACTGTTCGATTGATGCATAAAAATATGGATGAGGGAATACGGTATATCCTGGTCGGTGTTTTGACTACGCTGGTGAATTATATTTTTTACGGCGGTTTTGATTTTCTTTTCGAGAAAATAGGAGTTGCCTCTGTGATTTCCTATAAGCTTGCTTATGGAGTGGCTTTCGTGGCAGCGGTTTTATTTGCTTTTTTTGCCAATAAATATATGGTCTTTCGAAAGAAGGGGGGAAAGCTTTTTCAAGAGATCTTGTCTTTCTTCGGTCTGCGTGTGGCTTCCGGAATTGCAAGTTTTTTTCTGTTAGTCCTTTTGGTGGATGTACTCAGGCTTACACATACAATGGGGTGGGTTTTAAGCTCAGCCATAAATCTTATCGTGAATTATATCGGCAGTAAATTTTTTATCTTTCGCTCATAGCCCGGTATCGTCCACAACGCGCGAAATCTCGTTCTTATTCCAATCAATATTGCAGATTGAATTTTACAGATTAAGGTAAAGTATCCAAAGAGGTGAAAAAATGAAAAAAAAGTGGGTTAGAAAAGAAGACTGGTTAGCCTTTTTTTTGCCGCTGCTTACGATGCTCATGATTTTTATAATCAAAGGAATTTTTCCGTTTGGGAAGGAAAGTTTTCTTCGGACGGATTTATACCATCAATATGCTCCGTTTCTTAGAGAGTTTCAGGCAAAGTTACAAAGCTTTTCCTCTCTTTCCTATAGCTTTAATCTGGGATTGGGCGTAAACTTCAGTTCCCTGCTATCGTATTATCTTGCCAGCCCTCTGAATTTTTTTGTGATTTTCTTCCCGAAGACACTCTTTATTGAGTATATTACCTATCTTATTGTACTGAAAATAGCGCTTTCGGGGATGACCGCATCAATCTATTTCAGAAAGCATTTTCGGAGAAACGATTATTTTTCCACTCTTTTTGGAATGCTTTATGCTTTGTCCGGTTATATTGCGGCCTATTCTTGGAATGTGATGTGGCTGGATTGTATTTTTCTCTTCCCTTTGATCCTTTTGGGCTTGGAAAATATGCTGGAAAAGGAAAGACCCGAACTCTATACCGTAACGCTTGCCCTGTCTATTCTTTCTAATTATTACATCAGTATCATGATTTGTCTTTTCCTGGTGTTCTATTTTCTTTCCTCACTTTTCTATTATGGCGCGGAAGAGATAAAGCTCGTAGGAAAAAGATTGTTTTATTTTGCTCTTTATTCGATTTTGGCGGCTCTCATTGCGGCGGCTTTTCTTTTACCGGCTATTTTTGCCTTACGGTTTACCGCTTCTTCCGGAATATCTTTCCCGAAGACGATTACACAATATTTTACGATTATCGATATGGCGGCAAGACTTTTCCCCTTTGTGGAAACGGAGCAGGGCCTGAAGCATTGGCCGAATATTTATGCCGGAGCCTTGAGTCTTTTTATTGTCCCTCTGTATTTTAAAAATCCGGCAATTCAAATGAAGAAGAAGTGTATTTTTTCCTTCTTTGTTCTTTTCTTCTTTTTGAGTTTTTCCATTAATGCCTTGAATTTTATCTGGCACGGATTTCATTATCCGAACAGTTTACCGGCAAGGCAAAGCTTCCTCTTTATTTTCCTTCTGCTTACTGCGGGAGCGGAGTGGTATGGAAAAAGAAAGTTGAGCAGCAGAAAGGATTTGTCCTTCTCTTTGTTTTTGACATCCGCTTTTGTGATTCTTTGTCAGAAGATGATTACGGAGGAGGCCTTTCACTGGTCGGTTTTTTATCTGACCCTCTTGTTTCTCTTCCTATACTTTTTACTTTTTGTATTTGAAAAAAAGGATTGGACAGTTCGATTTTCACCCTCTTGTTAATTGCGCTATGCTTTGTAGAGGCCAGCTTAAATATGGCGGTGACCTCCGTTCCGACTACGGATCGAAATGCCTATCTTGAGGGACGGAAGGAGACGGAAAAACTGGTAAAAGAAGTGCGTCTGGAGGATGACGGCTTTTATCGCTTTTTGCGGGAGGATGCGAAGACAAAGGATGACGGTGCGCTTATGCGCTACAACAGTGCTTCGATATTTTCTTCAACGGCATATGGAGCTGTATCGGATTGGTATACAAAGCTTGGTATGGAAGCGTCTACCAATGCTTATTCCATTAATGGAGCAACTCCTCTTATGAAGAGCCTTCTTGCACTGAAGTATGAGATAGTAAAAGAGGAGCCGAAGAACAGTAAGGGCATAGGCCTTTCGTATGTGAACGGTGAAGGGGGGTATCGCTTGTATGAAAATCAATATGCTCTTCCTTTGGGATATTTCCTGACAAAAGAGGAGTTGAGTCAGTTTGATTTGCAGGCGGGAACTCCGGCTCTTGTACAAAATTCTATTACAAAGACACTGGAAGGCGAGGACATTTTAGAGCCCATTCTCGGTAAAATGGAGTCTTCTGTTTATACTTTCACTGTGGAAAAGAGCAGAGACATCTATGTTTATGTGAACAATGAGAAGGTAAAGGAAGTGAAAGCCATTTTACCGGATGGAGAAAAGAGCTTTGACCATGTTGACAGGGGATATCTTCTTTCTTTGGGTTATCTGGAAGAGGGCTCTACGGTGGAATTAAAGAGCCAGACTGAAAATGAGAGCATGGATGCTACCGCTTATTCTTTTTCTTTTGACGTCCTTTCCGGAGTGAGTGAAAAACTCTTGAAGCGTTCTATGGAAGTAACAAAATGGAAGGACGGTTCCGTAAAAGCCCACCTTACAGCAGCAGAAGACGGGATTCTCTTTACCTCGATACCCTATGATCCGGGCTGGAAAGTGAAGGTGGACGGAAAAACGGTAGAGCCTGAGAAGTCCATGGGGGCGTTTTTAGGAATTCCCGTGAGGGAAGGAGAACATGAAATGGAAATGCAGTTTACGGCAGAGGGTTCCCGATTCGGTCTTTTGCTCAGTGTGAACGGCTTACTGCTTTTTGCCCTCTTCCTTTTTTTAAGAAAAAGAAACGGATTTTCAGAGGGGGAAAGAGATAGGGATCAATATCTCTTACGAAAGAGGGAAGTCATGCCCGGTTTAAATCCGGAACAAACGGATAGCTTGATGACGGAATCGGAAAAAGAAGCGCTGCACGTAAGGAGCAGAAAGAGGGGAAATCGAATTGCTCCTTACAGAGGAAAGTTACCGAATGCAAAGGGACGAGTGCATCTTGTAGAAAAAATGGATGTGAAAGAGTAAGGGATTTAAGGGAAGGAAATAGAATGAATAAGAACCGGGACTTAACAAAGAAGGAATCCATTTTAGGAGAAAGGCCTTCTCCGGGAAAGGAAACGATAGCAGAGTTTTTAGAGGCACTTTCGTCTAAAAGTCCGATTCCTTCCGGAGGAGGGGTGACGGCTCTTTCCGCATCCCTGGCTTTTTCTCTTGCCCTCATGGTGGGAAATCTGACACTTGGAAAGAAAAAATATGCGCATTATGAAGAAAGACTGAAGATTCGTATGCAGGAATGGGAAGAGGGGAGAACAGTAGCTCTTCGCCTTGCAAAAGAAGATGAAGAGGCTTTTATGCCGCTTGCGAAAGCGTATGCTCTTCCGAAAGAAACGGAGGAGGAAAAAGAAATCTACCGGGAGAGGATGGAAGAATGTTTGGACCATGCGTCTTATGTCCCCTTACAGCTCCTTAAACTCTGTGCAGAGACTGCAAAAAGCCTGAAAGAGCTTGCGGAAGAGGGATCAAAGCTTGCGATATCCGACGTGGGAATAGCGGCCGGTCTTTTTCTGACCGCTATGCGCGGTTCCGCCTTGAATGTAAAAATCAATACAAATCTGATGCAGAATGAGGAAAGAAAAAAGGAAAGAGAAGAGGCGGTAGAGGAAGCTTTGAAACAATGCGAGCTGTTGGAACAGACAGTTCGAGAGGTTGAAAAAAGAATTTAGTTTGACTTGTTGGTAAGTGGAGAAAAAGAAATAAAACAATAAGTTAAAATGTGATAAGAAATTGAATAAGAACAGGAGATAAGAGGAAGAAAGATTATGGAAGAACTGAGAGGAAAAGAAGTTGTAGAAGCCATACAGTCGGAGTGCCTTAGTTTTGTGCAGAAAGAGGCTTGCCTTCCTACACTTGCGGTTTTAAGAGTGGGAGAAAAGGAGGCGGACATGTCCTATGAGCGCTCAATCAAGAAGCGTTTTCAGGACTTCGGGCTGGAGGTAAAGGATTATCATCTGGAAGAAAATTGCAGTAATCAGGAGTTTCAGGAGGTTTTTCGCTTTTTAAATGAGGATCCGGAGATTGACGGCATCCTGGTTTTCCGTCCGCTTCCTCCGCAGATTGACGAGGAAGAAATGCTGTCCGTAATGAAAAAGGAGAAGGATGTGGATGGGGTGACAAGTTCGAATCTTGCCGGCCTTCTTTTGCAGGATCCGGATGCCTTCGCGCCTTGTACGGCGGAAGCGGTGATGGAGCTTTGCAAATACTATAAGATTCCGCTTTCCGGAAAGGAGGTCTGCATTATCGGTCGCTCTCTTGTGGTGGGGAAACCGCTCTCCATTCTCATGCTGAATGCCGATGCTACGGTAACCGTTTGTCATTCCAAGACGGAAAATAGCAAGGAGGTTGCGAAGCGGGCTGATGTTTTGGTTGCGGCAATTGGAAAAGCCAAGGCAATCGGTTCGTCCTATTGTAAGGAAGGGGCGACGGTGATTGATGTGGGGATCAACGTAGACGCTGACGGAAATCTTTGCGGTGATGTGGATTATGACACCATGAAAACGGTAGCGGAAAAGCTCAGCCCTGTTCCGGGAGGTCTAGGCGCGGTGACGACGGCGGTGCTTGCCAAGCACGTAGTGAAGGCGTATCAATTACTGCACTAAATTTAATGCAAAGCCCGGGGGATAGTGTCTTTCCCCGGGCTTCATAGTATACTTCTATAGATAAAGTTGAGAGTTCATTTTGGGAGGTAAAAAGATGGGTGTTTCCACTTTTAAGGGTGGGGTCCACCCCTATGATGGAAAAGAATTGGCAATGGATAAGGCCATTGTCGATTTGCGTCCTGAGGGGCTGATGGTCTACCCCCTGTCACAGCATATCGGTGCTCCTGCTAAAGCCCTTGTGGGGAAGGGAGACAGAGTACTGATGGGACAGAAAATTGCGGAAGCGGCAGGATTTATTTCCGCTCCGGTCATTTCCTCTGTTTCCGGCACGGTAAAGAGTATAGAAAAGAAACTGACGGTGGGCGGCAGTATGGTAGAGTCTATCGTGGTAGAGAATGATCAGGAATATGAGACAATCCCCGGGTTTGGCGAGAAGAGGGACTATACCAAGCTCTCCAAAGAAGAAATTGTGCAAATTGTAAAGGATGCCGGGATTGTCGGCTTAGGCGGAGCGGGATTTCCCACTTCTGTGAAGCTTTGTCCGAAGAACCCGGAGAAAATCGATTTCTTTCTGGCCAATGCCGTAGAATGTGAGCCATATCTTACTTCGGACTATCGGGATATGCTGGAAACACCCGAGAAGCTTATCGGCGGTTTGAAAATCGTGCTTTCCCTCTTTCCGAACGCCAAGGGAAAGATTTGTATAGAAGACAATAAGCCGGAAGCCATCCGGATTTTGACAGAGCTCACGAAAAACGAAGAAAGAATAGAAGTTGTTTCTTTAAGAACACGCTATCCGCAAGGAGGAGAGCGGCAGTTAATTTATGCCGTTACCGGGAGAAAAATCAACTTTTCCATTCTTCCTGCCGATGCCGGGGTGCTTGTCAACAATACGGATACGCTGATTGCTATTTTCGAGGCGGTTTGCGAATCAAAACCTCTCGTAAGAAGAATTCTTACGGTTACGGGAGATGCGGTAGCACATCCCGGAAACTTCCGTGTTCCGCTCGGAACCAATTATCAACAGTTAATTGATGCTGCGGGAGGATTTACGGAAGATCCGGAAAAGGTGATTTCCGGCGGTCCTATGATGGGAATGTCCTTATTTACCTTGGATGTACCGGTCACGAAAAATTCCAGCTCTATTTTGGCGTTTAAGGAGGATCAGGTTTCTAAAGAAGCTGTTACGCCCTGCATTAATTGCGGACGATGTGCGGAGGCTTGTCCTACGAATCTTATGCCGGTTTTGATGATGAAAGCGGTTTTACAGAAGGATATTGATCGCTTTAAAGCTTTATACGGAACGGAATGCATCGAGTGCGGATGCTGTGCCTATGTTTGTCCGGCAAAGCGGCCTCTCACGCAGGGCTTTAAAGAAATGAAGAGAAGAATCAAGGCGGAACTGGCAAGGAAGGCGGAAGCCGAGAGAAAAGCAGAAGCCGAGAAGAAAGCGAAAGCGGAAAAGAAGGGGGGAGAGTAAACCATGAAACTATTACAAATTTCATCCAGTCCCCATATCAGAGAGGATGTGAACTCTTCGTCTATCATGCGGGATGTGGTGATTGCCATGCTTCCCACGGCGATTTACGGCAGTCTGCAATGGGGCTTCCATGCCTTCTTCGTTGTGGTATTAACAACGCTGGCAGCTGTTTTGACGGAACTTGTGTACCAGAAGGCAATGAAGCTTCCCGTAACGATAAACGATTGGTCTGCCGCGGTAACGGGGATGATTCTTGCTTTGAATTGTCCGCCCAATATTCCGTTCTGGATTCCGATTGTCGGATCCGTTTTTGCCATCATTGTGGTGAAGCAGCTTTACGGAGGGCTGGGAGCAAACTTTATGAATCCTGCTCTTGCGGCACGTTGTTTTCTTCTCATTTCCTTTGCGGGGAAAATGACGACCTTCACATCAGTGGGAAGTGATGCGGTTTCTACCGCTACACCGCTTGCGATTTTAAAGGCGAGTCCTACGGCCACACCGGATTTAATGAATATGTTTCTCGGGAGAATACCGGGAACAATCGGAGAAGTATCTAAGATTTGTCTTCTTATCGGTGCACTTTACCTGATTATTCGAAGGGTGATTTCTCCGAAGATGCCTCTCCTTTATATCGGAACCGTTGCCCTTTTTACCTTACTTTTCGGAAAAGGAGGGGCAAGTCCCGAGTATTTACTTTCGGAAATTCTCGGCGGAGGTCTGATTTTCGGTGCCTTTTTTATGCTGACGGATTATGTGACTTCTCCGATTACCCCTATGGGACAGGTGATTTTTGCGATTCTTGCCGGCCTTTTAACTGGGCTTTTCCGTTTGTACGGCGGGTCGGCCGAGGGTGTATCCTACGCGATTATTCTCTCCAACATTGTAGTTCCGATTATCAATAATAAGACAATCCCGAAGGCTTTTGGAAGGGAGGGTAAATAAGATGAAGAAAGATTCCTTTATCAAAGATGCACTGGTTTTAACGGCAATTACTCTCATTTCCGGCTTACTTCTCGGGGCGGTGTATGCCGCAACAAAGGATACCATCGCGGAAGCAATCAGAGAGAAAACCAATGCGGCATATAAGGTGGTACTTGATGCACATGACTATGATGCGGACAGCTTGAAGGAAAAGCTGGAAAAGGCGACAGCGGACGGGAAGCTTGCTGCGGATAACGGCAATGCGAGTCTTTCCGAGGCAATCCTTGCAAAGGACGAGTCGGGAAATACGGTAGGCTATGTGCTGAAAGGACAGGCTGCAGGATACGGCGGAGCCGTTGTAGTGGTAGTCGGTGTGAGCAGCGATTTGAAAGTTACGGGCATTTCTTTCCCGGAAACGCTTCCGGAGACTGCGGGTCTCGGACAAAAGGCGACTCTTCCGGAGTTCTATGAGCAGTTCAAAGGAAAAGGGACGAAGCTTTCCGTAAAGAAGGGCGGCGGAGCAGGAGAAAATGAAATCGATGCCATCTCCGGCGCAACCATTACCAGTACCGCTGTAACCAATGTAGTCAATGCCGCCACTGAATTTGTGGAAGACTATGCGGAAAAGTAGGGAGGGGGAGTATGAATAAATATTTAGAAAGAATTGTAAACGGAATATTCAAAGAAAACCCGACCTTTATCATTATGCTGGGAATGTGCCCGACTTTGGCGACGACAACCAGCGCAATGAACGGTCTCGGAATGGGACTTTCCACACTGGCGGTTCTGATGTTTTCAAACCTTGTGATTTCCGCCTTAAGAAAGGTGATTCCGGAGAGAATGAGATTACCCGGCGAAATCGTAGTAGTGGCTTCCCTCGTAACCATCGTGCAGCTCCTTATTCAGGCCTATGTGCCTTCTATATATGAGGCGCTGGGAATCTATATTCCGCTTATCGTGGTAAACTGTATCATTTTAGGAAGAGCGGAGTCCTATGCACTCTTTAACGGACCGCTGCTTTCTTTCTGTGACGGACTCGGGATGGGACTCGGCTTCACCTTTGCTTTAGTGATTATTGGTTCCGTGCGTGAACTTATCGGTTCCGGCAGTATTTTCAATTTCCAAATCATTCCGGAAGCGTATCATATCAGTATCTTTGTTTTGGCACCGGGGGCTTTCCTTGTTTTAGCGATGCTGACCGCCATTCAAAACAAACTTCGTCTGCCTTCCGCAACGAATGGAGACGCAGTGCAGAGTGAATTTGTATGTAGCGGAAACTGTATGGGCTGTTTCTCGGATTGTAAGACGGAGGCGGCCAAGCCTATCGCTAAGACTGCGGCAGCAGCGTCTGCAGCTGTAAAGCCTGAAGTTGCTAAGGAAGAACTTACGGTAGATCATAAGGAGAAGGAGGAGACAGTATGAAAGACTTACTCTTAATTGCCATTAAGTATTCCTTAGTGAGCAACGTAGTACTTTCCCAATTCTTAGGAATCTGTCCCTTCCTCGGTGTTTCCAAGAAGACGGAATCCTCAAAGGGTATGGGAGGAGCGGTCATTTTCGTTATCGTGATTGCTTCCGTGATTACTCATGGAATTTATGTAACTTTTCTCGCGGCTTCCGGCCCGCTTTGTCAGGCTTTGGGCTTAAAGGACGGTCTGGAGTATTTAAACACCATCGTCTTTATTCTGGTGATTGCCGCTCTTGTGCAGTTTGTAGAGATGTTTTTAAAGAAGAATATTCCCTCTCTGTATGAGTCTTTAGGCGTATACCTTCCTCTGATTACTACGAACTGTGCCGTGCTTGGTGTTGCCTTAAACAATGTGTCCTATGGCTATAATTTGGCGGAAAGCTTTGTCTATGGACTCGGAATTTCGGTGGGATTTGCTCTGGCACTCCTTCTTATGGCGGGGATTCGGGAAAATATTATTGCGGGAAATGATAGGATTCCTCATTCTTTCCAGGGATCTCCTATTGTTCTCGTTACTGCCTGTCTTATGGCGATTGCTTTCTTCGGCTTCGGCGGATTGATTTAAGGAGGGATTATGAGTTTAATGACTACTCTGATTCTGGTTGCCGCAGGACTCGTGGGAGCAACCGGATTGATTTTGGGCTTATTTTTAGGTGTTGCCTCGGAAAAGTTTAAAGTGGAAGTGGATGAGAGAGAGGCGGAAGTTCGTGCCGCTCTCCCGGGAAGTAACTGCGGTGCCTGCGGATTTCCGGGATGTGACGGCTGTGCAAAAGCAATTGCGAAGGGACAGGCTCCCGTGAACCAGTGTCCGGTAGGCGGAGCTCCCGTTGCGGAGAAGATAGCCGCCATCATGGGAACGGGTTCCGTTTCCGTGGATAATGTGAAAAAGGTCGCACATGTGCACTGTCAGGGAGACTGTGACAAGGCAAAGCAGCAGGCGCATTACAGCGGAATTGCCGATTGCAATGACCTTGTGGTGGTTCCGGGCGGAACGGAAAAGGCTTGTCCTTACTCCTGCTGTGGCTACGGCTCCTGTGTCAAGGTTTGCGCCTTTGATGCCATTCATGTGATTAACGGCGTTGCGATAGTGGATAAGGAAAAGTGTACTGCCTGCGGTGCCTGCGTAAAGGCCTGCCCGAAGTCCTTGATTGCCTTAGTGCCTTATAAGAAAAAGCACATTGTCTCCTGTAAGAATCTTTTAAAGGGAAAGCAGGTGAAGGATGCCTGCTCCATCGGTTGCATTGCTTGCGGAATCTGTGAGAAAAACTGTCCCTTTGATGCTATCCACGTGTTGGACAACCTTGCGGTCATGAACGAGAAGTGTACGGACTGCGGTATCTGCGCACAGAAATGTCCGACTTCCGCCATTACCGGAAAAAGGGTGAAGAAGCCGGAAGTGAAACAGGAGGTACAAGCGGAAGAGAAGAAGGCGGAAGCAAGCGCTTCCGTGTAAAAAAAAATATTCTGATTGAAAAGCTATTTTTTAATATTTTCCCCTTTTGAAAAATTTATTATTGCCGATAATAAAGTGTTGCTGAAAGAAGACAATAGGATTTGTCTGATTTAGCCGCAGATTCTACATTAAAACTTCCTATAGATTCTTGAATAATCCATAGAGCTAGTGTAGAATCGTGCGAGATAATGTTTTATCAATCTTTACATATTGATTTATAGCGAGTACTGTGTGTGAAATACGGAACCTCGTTTTAAAGGATGATAAATTTTGAGGGAAATCCGTAGGGAGCATACGGATAAATCAAGGAGGAGAAGTGGCATGAAGGAATGGTCTAAGGCGTTAAAGAATCTGTCGATTCTGACACAGCTTGGCTTGTCCCTTATCATGCCACTTTTACTTTGCCTATTTTTGGTATATCGCCTAAGGGAAGTTTTTTCTCTGGGCTATTGGATATACATCCCCGCTTTTTTCTTTGGCTTGGGTGGTTCATGTGTAACGGCGTATAAAGTCTACCTTTCCGTTTGCAAAAAGGAAGAGGAAGAAAAGAGAAGTAAGGATAAGGCATTTAACGAGCACAAGTCTTAAGAAGGATAGTCTGTCCCGTTGATTGCGAAAGTCTCTTACTGATGGAAAGGAAGAAAAATGAGGGTTCAGGAAACTGTGAAGAAGGAAACCGTGCAGATAGCTGTACAGAGTAGTATTGCTACAATCGTTATGTGGCTTTGCATCTTCATTCTTCACCGCTTTTTACCGGAAAAAGTTAACTTTGATTATCGAGTGATTTTATCCGGTCTGCTGGGGACAGCCGTTGCCGTAACGAATTTTTTTCTTATGGGGGTTACGGTACAGGGGGTTCTTAGTGTAGAAAATCAGGAAGAGGCCTATCAGAGGATGCGGCTTTCTTACCGAAATCGTACCATGTTACAGCTTGGATGGATTATTCTTGCCGTTGTGGCACCTTGTTTTCAGGCTGTGGCAGGTATTGTTCCTCTACTTTTTCCGGGCGGGATTCTTCGTATAAGGGGAGTTCTGGAATGGAAAAAGGGAAAAAATCAAAAACAAGGAGGTGAAAACTAGAGTATGAATTTTGATATTTCCGGTGCAAAGATATTCTTAAAAATTCCTACGGGAATTCCTATTTTAGGGGACATTTTGCTTTCGGAAACCCTAGTCGTCAGCTGGGTGGTTATGCTCATCATTACAGGTCTTTGTATTTTCCTGACAAGAAATCTGAAGGTGGAAAATATCGGTAAGAGGCAGGCCATAGCCGAGTTGATTGTGGAAAGTGCGAACAATCTTGTTCGAACCAATACGGGAGGCAATCGCTTTGATAAGATGATTCCTTTTGTGGCGGCACTCTTCGGAACAAGTATTGTTTCCAACTTAATCAGCTTAACAGGCTTACGAAGCCCCACGGCGGATTTGTCGACTGAAGCGGCCTGGGCTGTTGTCGTATTCACCATGATTACGGCGAACAAAATCAAAGCAGGAGGATTCTTAGGCTACTTAAAGGGCTTTACTACCCCGATTTTCATTATGACACCCTTCAATATCCTTTCGGAGATTGCTACCCCCATTAGTATGGCGTGTCGTCATTTTGGAAATATTTTATCCGGCATTGTTATCAACGGATTGATTTATGCCGCGCTTGCGCTTGCGTCGTCCGCGTTACTGGGATTGATTCCGGGAGCTGTTGGAGCATTCTTATCCAATATTCCCATTTTGAGCGTAGGTTTACCGGCAATCTTATCCTTTTATTTTGACTGGTTCTCCGGAGCCATGCAGGCATTTATCTTTACAATGCTCACGATTATGTATATCGCCAATGCGGCGGAAGGCTAGATGCAGCAGAAGGCGAAATATGCCGGAAGGCAAAATATAGCAAAAGGCTAAAGTTAGCGGAAGTAAAGAGCTTATTTTAAAATAAACAGGACAAAAGAGAGCCTGTTTAGTATAGGAAATGAATTTCTAGGAGGAAAACAATGAGTGATTTTCAATTTTTGGCAAAAGGTATCGCATTAGCAGGTTGTGGAATCGGTGCAGGAGCAGCACTGATCGCCGGTATCGGACCCGGTATCGGAGAAGGTAACGCCGTAGCAAAGGCTCTGGAAGCAATCGGAAGACAGCCGGAGTGCAAGAGTGATGTTACTTCCACCATGCTTCTCGGTTGTGCTATCGCAGAGACCACAGGTATCTACGGTTTCGTTACCGGTCTTCTTTTAATCTTCGTTGCACCCGGAATGTTCATGAACTTCCTGGCATAATAGGATTATTTTCCTAAAAGAAGATAGAAAGGAGAAAAAGGATGGAATCGCAACAGTTGGTAACCATCATACCGTGGACCTTCATTGCCCAGATTTTGAACCTTTTTATTCAAGTATACCTGATTAAACGCTTCCTCTTTAAGCCAATCAATGAGGTTTTACAGAAGAGACAGAAGCTTGCGGATCAGAATATTCAAGAGGCAAAGAAAGCAAAGGAAGATGCGGAAGCCGTAAAGGCGGAATATGAGAGTAGCATGTCCGATGCCAGAGGTGAGGCTAGCCGTATTATTGAAGACGCAAAGAAGGATGCAGGCATCCGTGCGGAGGAAATGATTAAAGAGGCACAGGCTGAAGTAAGCTCTATCAAGGCAAAAGCGGAAGCGGATATTCGTCTGGAAAGAAAGAAAGCTTTGAATGAAGTGAAGGACGAAATCGGAAGTCTCGCTATGGACATTGCCGGTAAAGTCGTGGAGAAGGAAATCCATGAAGATGAGCATAAGGCTTTAATTGATGAATTCTTACAAAATGTAGAGGAGGCATCATGAATCAGTCGTCCGCTTTGTATGGGAAGAGCTTTTATGACTTAGCAAAGGAAGAGAAGATTACGAAGGAAGTTTTGGAGGAAATGGAGCTCGTAAAGGCTCTTTTTCAGGAAAACCCCGATTATATTCGTCTTTTGCTGGAGCCGTCTATTCCTAAGAAGGAAAGACTCTCTCTTTTGGATCAGGCTTTTTCGGAAGAACTGCAGCCCTATCTTTTAAACTTTTTAAAGGTTTTATTGGAAAAGGGCTTACTCAGGAGCTATTCCGAGTGCTACAAAACATACAAAAAGCGATATCAAGAGGATGAGGGAATTACCGATGCTCTTGTGGTAAGTGCTGTGGCCTTAAGCGAAGAGCAAAAAGAGAATTTGGTTAGCAAACTCGAAAAGCTTTGTCAGAAAAAGATTATCCTGTCGGAGAAGATTGATCCTGAAGTTTTGGGAGGTCTTAAGGTGGAAGTTGACGGAAAAACCTTAGACGGTACCGTTTCCGGCAGATTAAAAGAGATACGGAAAAATGTAAATGAAGTAGTCTTGTAAAAAGGATGGGCATAGAATGGAATTAAAACCAGAAAAAATATCCGAGGTCATTCGAAGCCAGATAAAATATTACCAAAATGCTATCGTACAAAATGAAACCGGCACCGTTCTTACGGTTGGTGACGGTATCGCCAGAGTTTCCGGCCTTACAAACTGTATGGCGGGTGAGCTTCTGGAATTTAGTGACGGTACATTCGGTATGGCTCAGAACTTGGAAGAAACCAGTGTTTCTGCCGTGCTCTTTGGATCCGATGTAGGAATCAAAGAGGGGCAGAGCGTAAAGCGTACAGGAAGAGTTGTTTCCGTACCGGTAGGAGACTCGATGATTGGCAGAGTTGTCAACGCAATCGGACAGCCTATCGATGGAGCAGGACCCATTGAGAGTACGGAGTTCCGTGCTGTTGAAAGTCCCGCACCCGGCATCATTAAAAGACAGCCGGTTAAAGAGCCTTTGCAGACGGGAATCAAGGCCATTGACTCCATGATTCCTATTGGAAGAGGACAAAGAGAGTTGATTATCGGCGACAGACAGACCGGTAAGACAACCATTGCTATTGATACCATTATCAACCAGAAGGGGAAGGATGTAATCTGTATCTATGTCGCTATCGGCCAGAAGAGATCTACAGTTACCGCTCTTGTGAATGAATTGAAGGATGCCGGCGCTATGGATTATTCCATCGTTGTTGCGGCTACCGCATCCGAGCCCAGCCCCCTGCAGTATATTGCACCGTATGCAGGCTGCGCTATGGGTGAGTATTTTATGAATCAGGGTAAGCATGTCCTGATCATCTATGATGATTTAAGTAAGCATGCTGTGGCTTATCGTGCAATTTCCCTTCTAATCAGAAGACCGCCAGGAAGAGAAGCTTACCCCGGAGATGTATTCTACTTACACTCCAGACTGCTTGAGAGAGCGGCAAAGCTGTCTCCGGAACTTGGCGGAGGATCTCTTACGGCACTCCCGATTATTGAGACACAGGCAGGTGACGTATCGGCATACATCCCGACCAACGTTATTTCCATTACAGACGGACAGATTTTCCTCGAGACCGAGCTTTTCCACAGCGGAATCATGCCGGCGGTTAACCCCGGTATCTCCGTATCCCGTGTAGGAGGAAATGCGCAGATTAAGGCCATGAAGAAGGTTGCCGGTACCTTGAAGCTCGTTTATTCACAGTATAGAGAGCTGCAGTCTTTCGCCCAGTTCGGATCCGACCTGGATCAGGATACCAAGCAAAGACTGGCACAAGGTGAACGTATCGTGGAAGTATTGAAGCAGGGCAAGGGTGATCCCGTTCCTGTAGAAAAGCAGGTAGCCATCCTCTACGCCGTAGTACACGGTATTTTAAGCAAGGTGGAAGTAAAGGATATCAAGAAGTACGAAGAAGAGCTGTATCACTTCCTTGACTCCGATGCAGAGGCTGTTAATGCTATGCAGGCTATTGTAAGTACCGGAAAGCTGGAAGAGGATACGGAGAAGAAGTTAAATTCTTCCTTGGAGCGTTTTACAGAGGAATTTTTAAAGAGACTGTAGAAGTAGAGATAAAAGGAGAAAAACATGGCTGCAAATATGAAGTCCGTGAAACTCCGTATTAAAAGCATTCAGAACACAATGCAGATTACCAAGGCGATGGAACTCGTAGCTTCTTCCAAATTAAGAAGAGCGAAGGAGAAGGCCGAGAATACGAAGCCTTACTTTCAGACCTTGAAGAAAACCTTGTCGGAAATCGCAAATGGCAACACCGATTTTTCCTCTCCCTATGTGAAGAGTAATACATCGGAAAAATGGTGCTATGTGCTGATTGCCGGAGACCGCGGTATGGCGGGAGGCTACAATGCAAACCTCTTCCGTGCCCTGGAGGAAGAGGTAAAGGGAAAGGATTTTGCTTTATTTCCCTTAGGAAAGAAAGCCCTTGAGTATGGAAGACAGAAACACTACAGCATTGTGAATGAAAACTATAGTTTGGTAGGAGATTTAAATGTCTCCGATGCCTATGCCATAGGAAAAGAACTCTGTAAAGCCTACCGTGAAGGGGAATTCGGACATATTGTTCTTTTGTATACAGACTTTATTTCCATGATGAGCCAGAAGGTAGGAAGCCTTTCCCTCCTGCCCCTTTCAGCCTTGAAAGAGGAGAGTGAAGAAGAGGCGAAGGCAATCCGAAACTTGATTCTTTATGAACCGAGTGGAGAGGATGTTTTTAATGCGATAGTGCCGGAGTATCTTGCCGGACTCGTCTTTAGCGGTGTTTGCACTTCTGTTGCCAGCGAGCTTGCGGCAAGAAGAACTGCAATGGAAGCGGCTACGGACAATGCCGGAGAGATGATTGATAAATTGAGTCTGTTCTATAACAGAGCCAGACAGGCAAGCATTACCCAGGAAATTACGGAAATTGTTGCCGGTGCGGAAGAGTTATAGGATAGCTAAAGGAGAAATACATGACAGAGAAACATGTAGGAAAGGTCATACAGGTCATGGGTGCCGTTCTGGATATTCGTTTCCAGGAAGGCGAACTGCCAGCCCTCTTAAATGCCATTTCCATTCAGCTCGACGGAAAAGAGCTGATTTGTGAGGTAGCACAACAGTTGGGGGATGACACGGTTCGCTGCGTTGCCATGAGCTCAACGGATGGCCTTGTACGAGGAACAGAAGCAGTTGATACGGGGAGCCCCATTACGGTGCCTGTCGGAGACGGCTGCTTAGGACGAATTTTTAATATCTTGGGTGAGCCAGTGGATGAGAAGCCGGCTCCCGAAACAGAGGAAAGATGGGCGATTCATCGTCCGGCTCCTTCCTTTGAAGAACAGACTCCCGCGACAGAAATCCTGGAGACAGGAATCAAGGTTGTAGACCTCATTTGCCCCTATGCAAAGGGTGGTAAAATCGGTCTCTTCGGCGGTGCGGGTGTAGGAAAAACCGTGTTGATTATGGAGTTAATCCATAATGTCGCAACGGCACACGGCGGCATTTCCGTATTTACCGGTGTAGGAGAGCGTACCCGTGAGGGTAACGACCTTTACGGCGAGATGAAGGAAAGCGGCGTTTTGGATAAGACAGCCTTAGTTTACGGACAGATGAATGAGCCGCCAGGAGCAAGAATGAGAGTCGGACTTTCCGGTCTCACTATGGCAGAGTATTTCCGTGATGTGAAGCATCAGGACGTATTGCTCTTCATTGACAATATCTTCCGTTTTACCCAGGCAGGATCGGAGGTTTCCGCACTTCTCGGAAGAATGCCTTCTGCCGTAGGATATCAGCCGACCCTGGCAACCGACATGGGTGCTTTACAGGAGCGTATCACTTCCACAAAGCAGGGTTCCATCACTTCCGTTCAGGCGGTTTATGTGCCTGCGGATGACTTAACAGACCCGGCTCCTGCAACAACCTTTACGCACCTGGATGCGACGACCGTACTTTCCAGAGATATTGCAAGTAAGGGTATTTACCCTGCAGTGGATCCTCTGGATTCCACCAGCCGTATTCTGACTCCGGAAGTTGTCGGAGAAGAGCACTACCAGGTAGCAAGAGGCGTACAGCAGGTTTTACAGCGTTATAAGGAATTACAGGATATCATCGCCATCATGGGTATGGATGAACTTTCCGAAGAGGATAAGATCACCGTTTACCGTGCGAGAAAGATTCAGAACTTCCTGTCTCAGAGCTTCTCTGTAGCGGAGCAGTTTACCGGACTCGAAGGAAAGTATGTTCCTTTGAAGGAAACCATTCGCGGCTTTAAGATGATTCTGGACGGAGAATGTGATGAGCTGCCGGAGTCTGCATTCCTCTTGGTAGGAACGATTGAAGAAGTCTTTGAAAAAGCAAAGAAACAGTAAGGAGGGACGCTTATGGCAATGTTCCCGTTAGAGATTGTTTCTATGGACGGAGAAAAGTTCAAGGGAGAAGTGGAGAGACTGAGCCTTCGCAGTATCACCGGAGATTTGGCTATCATGGCACACCACATTAACTACTGCACTGCAGTGGGAATGGGAACTGCCAAGGTCATTCTTCCGGATGGTACCGAGAAAAAGGGCGCCTGCATCGGCGGTATGCTTTCCATGATGGATAACCACTGCAGATTGATTCCGACCACTTTCGAGTGGAGTGATGAAATCGACGTGGAGCGTGCAGAGCGCGCCAAAGCCAAGGCCGAAAAGCGCATCGAGGAGGAGAAATCCGAAGAAGCGCGAGTTCGTGCACAGGCTAAGCTTTATAGAGCTTTGATTCGTTTACAAACAGCAGAGAAATAAAATAAAGAACTGCGGAGGAGAGAACTGCATATTTTGTGAATAGTGAAATAGGGGCACGCTTGCGCTAACCTCGCCTCGTAGCAGCACTAAGCTTCAAGCTTCGCTACGCTGGCTTTCAGCAAGTGCTGACGGGCTCAGATTACCCCTTATTTCACTATTCGCAAAATTATGCAAAAATAATTTTTCAACTCCGCAGTTCTTTTTTATTGCATACACTTATGCTATTCTAAATCATATTGAGTCTTTATCATGAGGTAGAACAACGAAGGGCGTACTTGAATCATGTTAAAATGCAATCCGCTGAGCCGGAATTTTTTTAAGAATAATAGCTTGAATTTGTTTATGGCGGTGCTTGGAACCAGTGTTTTATCTTTGGCGATTCTTTCGGTACCGCAGCTTTTTCAGATTCTGATTGATTACTTATCGGGAAGTAGGGAATATTCTTTAAAGGGAATTATTCTTCTTACTGCCGGTATTTTTTTGATGGAGTTCTTTTCCGCCGTGGCGACTTATTTTTTCAGAACAAAATTCAGTACCAGGGCGGTCTTACAGTACCGGAACTTTGCCTGCGATTATTTATTGAAAAAGAAGGTTGCGGATTTTTATGCTTCGAACAGTTCAGTGTATCTTTCCGCATTAAGTAATGACCTCATGAAGATAAAAGAGCAGTTTCTGGATCAGATTCCGATTATCACGCAGATTATTTTCTGTGGTATCGGCGCGATTATTGTGATGCTTCGTTACAATGTCTTTTTGGCCTGTATGTCCTGCGTTCTTTCTCTCATTCCTTTTTTTGCGGCGCTGTATTCCGGAAAAAATATGGGAGAGCTGGAGGAACGTTTATCGACGAAGAATGCGGAGTATCTTGCTTTTTTAAAAGACTTTTCCATCGGTTTTACAATTATCAAAAGCTATAAGGTGGAAGCCATCTTTTCAAAATTGCATGGCGCGGTAAACGAAAAAACGGAAGAGACGATGTTGAAACGGGAAAGGTGCGTCGAAAAGGTAAATTACTTTGCGGCCATTTCCGGTTATGTCACAAGGCTTTCCATCCTCTTTCTATCTGCTTATATCGCCTTTACCAGGCATAGCATTTCCATCGGAACGGTCATTGCCTTCTCACAGCTGATTCATTATCTGATTGATCCTTTAAGTTCACTTCCTTCCATGCTTACGGAAGCGAAGGCCGCGTACAGGCTTACGGATAAGTTTTGGGATACAATAAAGAGGGAGGAAGTGCCGCAAAATACGCCGGAGAACAATAGAGTAAAAGAAGAACAAATAGCGGAGATGCAAACTGCTATAGAAGATAAAAAAATAGTAGAAGAACAAGAGATAAGAGTGCAAAAGCAAAGTCCGGATGAATCGATACCTTCCCTTCGCGGAGAGATTCTCTTTAATCAGATTTGCTTCTCCTATTCGGAGGGAAAAGAAGTTCTGAAAGAGTTAAACTTGCGGGTAAAAGAAGGAGAGAAGGTGGTTCTTCTCGGGACTTCCGGAAGCGGAAAGTCCACCATTTTGAAAATCCTTATGAGCATGGAAAGAGCACAGTCCGGGACAATACGCGTTGGCGGGCAGGACACTATGGATTTGGGAGAAGACAGGCTTTTCAAGGAAATCTCCTACATTCAGCAGGAGGTCTTTATCTTTGACGGCACGATTCGAGAGAATATTAGCCTTTTTCAGAATTACCGGGAAGATGAACTACAGTCCGTGATAGAGCGGGCAGGACTTCGGAATCTCGTAAAGGAAAAGGGCTTAGACTATCTATGTGGAGAAAACGGGGCAGCCTTGTCCGGCGGAGAGAGGCAGAGAATCAGTATTGCGCGGAGCTTGCTTCGGAAAACGCCCATTTTACTTGCGGATGAAATCACCGCGTCTTTGGACAAGGAAAATAGTTATCTGGTCTTGGATACCTTGCTAAATATTGAAAATACGACGGAAATTTTAGTCCTACACGACTTGGACAGTCGGATTTTAAGCCGTGTGGATAGAATATGCGTATTAAAGAACGGAAAAGTCGAGGAAGAAGGAAGCTTTACGGAGCTATTGGAGAAAAAGGGCTATTTCTATGCCTTGTATCATGTGGAGGCGGAATAAGGCTACAGCTTAGGAATTAAAAAATAGGAAAACACTTAAGATAGTTAGAGAATGGCGTTTGGAATGGAGTTAGGGGAGAGTTTGTTTGATATCAGCTACTTGGCTGTGCTACTAACTTTGAACTTTGCTTTTTATATTCCTGTGGTGCTGAATATTTTTAAGCATGAAGCAGGATAAAATACTTAGGATTTCAAGCATGCTATCGGGATAACATAAACTCCATCGTCTCGTTTATAAGCATATTCCGTTGCTGTTATAATGAGTTTAAGATCAGGCAATCTTAAAGGAACTTGCTTTTCCTTTTCGTTATATACAGATATTCGTTGTTCTATTTCACACAGATGCTTTGCACCCATATCAATTTCTTTACTTCCAAGCTTAAACTCAATTAAAGCGTAACGACCATCTTTAAGATGAAGAACGGCATCAGCTTCCAGTCCATAGCGGTCATGATAGTATGAGACTTCCCCATTCAATCCGGATGAGTATATTTTTAAATCTCGAATACACAATGATTCAAATAGAAAGCCTAATGTTTTAAAATCGCTATTAAAGTAATCCGGACTTAAACCTAAAGCGGCAACAGCTATAGAGGGGTCAACAAGGTTACGTTTGTTGCCCGCTCTGATTGCATCCCTAGACCTTATGGCAGGACACCAAGCGGGAATTTCGTCTATAATGTAGAGATCTTCCAAATCATGAAAATAGTCATAGAATGTTGGTTTTGATATTTCTGTAGTGGATGTGAGATCCGCATAGATTGTTTTTGTCTCTGCCAAGGTGCAGATGTTTCGAGAGTATGATCGAAGTAAACGCTCTGCCCAAAGTGGATTTCTTTTTGTTTGGCTTATAGTTGAGATATCACTATGGCATGTTTGATAAAATAAATCTGATGCGATAGAAAGCGAAACTTCTTTATTTTCTACATCGATACTTTGAGGCCATCCTCCTCGACAAATGGCATAAATCAAATCATCAATATTTATTTTTGACTCCTCCCACTCAATGGATTTTCCATTGAAGAGATCCAAGAGAGATACATTTCCTGACGATTCTCCACTTTCATAAAGGCTCATAGGAAACATTCTCAGCGTGGATATTCTTAATGTCCCCGTATGGGGTGTATCCACCTTCTGAGAAGAGGAACCGGTAAGGATGTATTGACCCTTAAGCCCGGTGTCATCAATATCTTTTCGTATTGCCCCCCAAATTTTAGGGGCGTCTTGCCATTCGTCAAAAAGCCTTGGCCTCTCTCCAAGCAATAATTTAGAGGGAACATTTTCTGCGACACTCAGGTATTTTTCTCTGTTATCTTCGTCTTGAAACTCAATATAGCTCTTAGAAAAATGCTTTCCTGTAGTCGTTTTTCCGCAACCTTTAGGACCTACTATAAGAGTGGCACCAAAGGCCTTGAGTTTTAGCTGTAGTGCTTCATCCGTTATTCTGTCTCGATATGTTTTTTTCTTCTTTTTCATAGTTGGTCTCCTCAAGTCTAATTATAGTTTACTTGGAAGCTAATATCAAATCAAATTAACACATTTGTGAAATATTATTTAACACATTTGTGTATTTATAATTAACACATTTGTGAAATATTATTTAACATATTTGTGAAATTTGAGTTAACAGATTCGTGCTAAAGTCCTACTTTTTCCCTCTCTTCTTTTTTGCTATAATAAATTGATTATGTCATTTTTCTTTTATAGACGGCTATCGTGTGCGGTGTATGCGGTATCTCGTCTATAACGAGTTTCATGCGAGAAAAGCACAGTATCTCGTTTTTCCAATCATCAAAACAGAAAAGAGCGGTATATGGACAAGAACAATTTATTCCGAAGAATTCCAAAGGTGGACATCCTTTTGGAAGAGGGGAAAGTACTGGATTTAATTCAAGACTACGGTCTTTCCTATGTGACTGACAAGGTAAGAGAAACGGTCGAGGAGATACGGGAAGAAATCAAACTACTGTCTCCCTCCGAAGAAAATAGAGAAGACGAAATTCTGCGCAGAATTGACCATATTGAGGATGCGATAGCGGAGCACGTGGAGCAGGGAATCGAACTGAAACTTCGTCCGGTTTTAAACGGAACCGGCACCATTTTACATACGAATCTCGGAAGAGCACCGCTAAGCCACAAGATTTCTACCGAGCTTGCGACGCTGCTTTCTTCCTATTCGAACCTCGAGTATAACTTGGAAGAGGGAAAGAGAGGCGAGCGCTATTCTCATATGAAAGAGATGCTTTGTAAAATCACCGGGGCGGAGGATGCTATGGTGGTCAATAACAATGCGTCTTCCGTGCTGCTTATTCTTTCCACTCTGGCAAAGGGCGGGGAAGTTATTGTCTCCCGTGGAGAGTTAATTGAAATAGGGGGGAAGTTCCGGATTCCCGACGTCTGCGCGCAGTCCGATGCGGAGATGGTGGAGATTGGAACGACGAATAAGACCCATTTGTCCGATTATCAAGAGGCAATTACGGAAAATACGAAGGCCTTTTTAAAAGTGCATACCAGTAACTATCGTATCATGGGATTCACCGAGTCGGTAGAGGCAAAGGACTTAAAGGCTCTTTCCCTAGAGCACAATATCCCGATTATTGAAGACCTGGGTTCGGGCGTCCTTCTACCGCTGGAAAAGTACGGGATTCGACATGAGCCGATGGTGCAGGAGGCAATCGAGTCCGGAGTGGACGTTGTCTGCTTTAGCGGAGATAAGCTCCTTGGCGGACCGCAGGCCGGTATTATCATCGGCAAGAAAAAGTATATCGATGCCATGAAGAAGAATCCGCTGACAAGAGCTCTTCGCATTGACAAGTTTACGGTGGCGGCACTTTCCATGACGCTTCGAGAGTATCTTCATATGGAGGGGATTGAAGAGCGGATTCCGGTTTTGAAAATGCTTTCCGAACCGCTTTCTTCTATAAAGGAGAGAGCAGAGCGCTTATGCAACTTGTTCCGGGACAATCGGTTACCGGGAGACTGTACAGTTCGTGCCTGTACCTCACAGGTGGGAGGCGGCTCTCTTCCGGATACTTATATGGACAGTTTTGCCGTATCCTTCCATCCGCATAAAATCAGCGTGCCGGAGCTGGAGAAGCGACTGCATTTTACCAAGGAGCCCTTAATCGGGAGAGTTATGGAGGATGATTTCTGGATTGATCTTCGTACGATTCGGGAAGAAGAATTAGAGAGAGTAGTAGAGAGTTTTCAGGAGGCTTTAGAGTGAAACACATTATCATCGGTACGGCAGGACACATCGATCACGGAAAAACGACACTGATACGGGCGCTGACCGGTAGGAATACGGACCGCTTAAAGGAAGAGCAAGATAGAGGGATTACCATTGAGCTGGGCTTTACCTGG
Organism: Oribacterium sp. oral taxon 108 str. F0425; assembly: GCF_000214455.1. Classification (NCBI taxonomy): domain Bacteria; kingdom Bacillati; phylum Bacillota; class Clostridia; order Lachnospirales; family Lachnospiraceae; genus Oribacterium; species Oribacterium sp. oral taxon 108. The sequence continues at coordinate 1,043,573 of NZ_AFIH01000001.1, forward strand.
TTTGATTTGGAAGAAGGCTTACGCTGCGGAATCATTGATGTACCCGGACATGAGAAGTTTATTCAGCAAATGGTTTCCGGTGTAGTGGGCATGGATATGGTACTTGTGGTTGTGGCTGCCGATGAAGGAATCATGCCACAGACAAGAGAGCATCTGGATATCCTGAAGCTCCTCGGTATTGAAAAATGTATCTTGGTGCTGACAAAGTGTGATACCGTGGATCCGGAATGGATCTCCATGATGGAAGAGGATATTCGAAAGGAACTGAAGGATACCATCCTGGAGGATGCACCGGTTGTTCGTGTTTCTTCCGTTACAGGGGAAGGAATAGAGACTTTAAAGAAAGAAATTGAAAAAATGGTTTCTTCTCTTCCTGAGCGGGATACGAAGGGAATTCCGCGTCTTCCGATTGACCGTGTGTTCAGCCTGCAGGGCTTTGGAACCATTATTACGGGAACCCTTATCTCGGGAACGCTCCATAAGGGGGATGCATTGGAGATTTACCCGGAGGGACTTCATGCCAGAATTCGAAACATTCAGGTGCATGAGCAGGACTCTGAAATTGCGGAAGCCGGACAGCGTGTGGCGCTGAATTTAACTGGTGTAAAGAAGGAAGAGCTCCATAAGGGATCCGTTATTTCCGCGGAAAACAGTATGGAGAATTCCACTCTTATGGACGGAAAAGTGACCATGCTTCCCGATACGAAGAGAAGCCTGAAAAACAGGGAAAGACTGCATTTCCTGTCCGGGACGAAAGAAGTGCTTTGCCGCGTGGTGCTTCTTGACAAGGAAGAAATCGGTCCGGGAGAAGAGGGGCTTTGTGAGTTTATTTTGGAAGAGGAAACGGTATTTAAGCGGGGCGACCGTTTTATTCTCCGCTTTTACAGTCCGGTGGAAACCATCGGAGGCGGCGTGGTACTTGAACCCAATGCCAGAAAGAAGAAGCGTTTCTCGGACGATGCCATTCAGGAACTTTTAAGTAAGGATAAGGGCTCTTTAGAGGATGTACTGGAAACCCTTCTTCGAGAAGAACTGGAAACCTTGTATACAATCCCGAGCCTTGCGAAGCGCATTTCCCACTCGAAGGAAGAAATTGAGCCCGCTATGGAGAATTTGATTCGGGAAGAGCGTGTTTTCCCTGTTCTTGTGCAGAAGGAACGCTATTTTCTGCATAAGGAAAATGCGTATATCCTCGGCACGGAAATGGAACATGTACTGGAAGCTTTTTATAAAAAGCATCCCTATCGAATCGGCATTCCGAAGGCGGAGATGCGCGAAAAGCTCTTAAAGAACAGCAAGCAAAACCTCTTTGATGCCTGCATGCCCTTTATTTCCGGCGTACGTTTGGAAGGGGAATACCTGCTCCTCACAGATAGAACGGATTTCAAGGACGAAGCTTACCAAAGAATCGAAAAAAATATTTTGTCTCAGCTTTCTGAAGCCGGCTTTATGCTTCCCCGTGTGGAAGAGCTCGACCGAAAGAAAGCGAAGGAAGAGGACTTCCTCGACATCCTGCAAAATCTGGTAGTGGAGGGGCAACTTGTAAAGGTGGGAGAGGATCCTGAGCTTCTGATTTTAAAGAAGAATCTCGATAAGGTGGAAGACTATCTTAAGAGCTATTTTTCGGAAAATGAGGTGCTAGGTATTGCGACCTTAAAGGATCAGTTTGGAACGAGCAGAAAGTGCGCTAAAGCATTGATTCAGTACTTTGATAAGGTGAAGATGACGAAAAGGGTTGCGGGAGAGGCGGAGCGAGTAGCCGGCCCGGAGCTGAATCATAAATAAGCGTTTATCTCTTCTCCTCTATCCTTTTGTAAAGTTGCTCTCGCTCGGGCTACGACATAGCGGTACTAAATTCGCACATCGCTTTGCTTGTGCGCATTAAGTGCCGATGTCTTCGCACGCTTTACAAAAAGGATAGGGGAGAATAGGAATCAAAATGCATTACAATTCAGATTCGATAAAAAACAAATACAAATTGAAATGCATATTCTTAACAAGTACCGTCCACATAGTGTGCGGTATCTCTTTTATAAATATCGAATCTGTAAGAGGGGGAAGGCTATGAAGGAAAGAACTGAAAGAAAACGTTCTTGTCTGATTTATGGGGATTCTTTAACTTACGGCTATCTTCCGAATGAGAAGCATCAGGATCTGAGGCTTCCGGTGGAGGAACGCTACACGACGATGCTGGAGCAAGCCTTTCCGGAACTTCGTTTTTCCATCCACGCCAAGGTAGGACGTTGTATTCCCTATCTTCCTTTTGAGTGGGAAGACTTCAAGGAAGCCTGCAAGGGATTTACAAAAGAGGACTTTCTAATCGTATTTTTAGGGGTAAATGATTTCCTAAGCTACGGAAGGCCGGATATTCCAAGGGTGGTCAATCGTCTTAAGGAATTTTTAGAGGACTTTTCAAAGGAAGGAATTCCTTTTATTGCTTCTCACATTCTGTATATTTGTCCGCCGGTTTTGGATTTTAGAGGGGATAAATCCTACGAGTCCTTTAGCACAATGGACGGAAAATTGAATGAGGCTCTGGCGGAATTCTGTAAGGAAGCGGAGATTTCCTGTTTTAATACGGCAGAGCTTTCCCTGGAGAAATTTCCCGACGGGGTACATCTCACAGGAAGCGCACAAATACAGTTGGGAAAGGCTATGGCTCAATTTATACGGAAAGAAAATTTCTTTTCTTTTTCTTAAAGAAAGACATGATAAAGGGGCTGCAAAATCTACGATTCTCAAGGTCTGCAAGTAGTAGTAAAAAAGATTAAAATTCATAAACTTTTGATTTTATTTATAAAAATTTACTATAGACTATCCCTATAAATAAAATGTTTTTGTTGAAAAGGACCAGTTGTTTGGATAAAATATTAACAAATAATTGTACCGGCAGGGTGTTTAAAAACATTTGCCAAACAACTTATCAAGAAGAGGAGAGGAAAATATGGATGCATTAAATGCAATCATCAACAAAGGGAATGATTTCTTATGGGGCTTTTTGCTCATCTTCCTTTTGTGCGGAACAGGAATTTATTACACATTTCGGCTGAAGTTTATCCAGCTGCGCCGTTTTGGAGAGGGCTTTAAGCTGGTATTCGGACATTTCAGTCTGAATGGTGAAAAGCATGATAGCGGAGAGATGTCTCCGTTCCAGGCTATTGCAACGGCGATTGCGGCACAGGTTGGTACAGGAAACCTTGCCGGAGCGGCAACCGCTATCGTAAGCGGCGGCCCGGGAGCCATTTTCTGGATGTGGGTTTCCGCATTCTTCGGAATGGCTACCATCTACGGAGAGGCAGTTCTTGCACAGACCTATAAAGAGGAAAAGGACGGACAGGTAACCGGCGGACCGGTTTACTATATCAAGGCCGCTTTTAAGGGAACACTCGGAAAAGCGATGGCAGTTGCCTTTGCTGTTTTCATTACCCTTGCACTCGGCTTCATGGGAAACATGGTGCAGTCCAACTCCATCGGTGCTGCATTTAAGGAAGTGTTTGCCGTAATGAATGTCAAAGTTCCGAGCGTAGCTATCGGAATATTCGTAGCAGCCATCGGCGCTTTTATCTTCTTTGGAGGAACAAAGAGACTGGCTGCCGTATTGGAGAAGGTTGTTCCGCTTATGGCAGGGGTTTATATCGTAGGTGCTTTGGTTTTCATCGTAATGCACATCTCCGCACTTCCCGGTGCAATCAGCTCCATTTTTATCGGCGCTTTCAACCCGCAGGCGGTAGTTGGAGCGGCAGCAGGTATCACCATTCGTCAGGCAATCCGTTTCGGTGTGGCTAGAGGACTTTTCTCCAACGAAGCAGGTATGGGTTCTACTCCTCACGCTCATGCAAGAGCAAAGGCAGAGTGCCCGGATGCACAGGGACTTTGCGCTATGGTTTCCGTATTTATCGATACTTTCGTAGTATTGAACTTAACCGTATTTGTTATCTTAACGAGCGGAATCCTTGGAACAATTGATCCGACAACAGGAGAGGCTTTTACCGGTATTCGTTTGACACAGCAGGCTTTCGTGTCCGGCTTCGGTAACTTCGGTCACTTCTTCGTTGCCTTCTGTCTTTTCTTCTTTGCCTTTTCTACAGTACTTGGATGGCACTTCTTCGGTGCGGTAAATGTTCAGTACCTGTTTGGTAAAGGAGCAGTAAAGCTGTACTCCGCAATCGTTGTGGCTTGCATCATCATCGGTACAACGCTTAAGGTAAATCTGGTTTGGGATATGTCCGACTTCTTTAACGCTTTGATGGTTATCCCAAACGTACTGGCACTTCTGGCTCTCTTTAATGTAGTAAAAGATACGAAGAAGAGAAGCAAGTAATAGAAACTGAATAGAAAATAAAATATAGGATTATTTCGGTCGCTGTGCCTTTTCCGTGTTTTGCGGAGAAGGCACAGCGATTTACTCTTAAAAAGTTTCGCGGACGTGGCATGAAGCATCTTGCTCAGAACGAGTATTATATGCGAAGCGTGCGATATCTCGCTTGTACAGAGAAAACTCCAAAAAAGAAGAAAGAGCTTTTTCTATTTGGGCTCTTTCTTCTTCTTCATCTTTGGCTATTTTAGACTTTCGTCTCGGGTTATCTTTAGGATATAAAATAAGGAGCAGAATGTAAAATTGTTTTTAGATATAGGGACCCTGATTGATAGACTAAAACTATAAATAGAGAGGAGGATATCGCTAACAATGCGGAGAAGTCAATATAAAAGCACTTATAGGGAAAGTGCAAATATCTTCCGCTATATTTGTTATATAAATGTATAATTTGCTTATAGCAATTAGCTATAACTGGCATTGATTAGTTGATTTTATCGGTTGAAATGTTAAAATAAAGTCAAATCAAAAAACAGTGCATACTCAGAGAGAGTGCAAACCACCGAAGAGGCAAGTTGTCGAGAAAACAATGAATCTTTCAGGTAAAAGGATGAGTATGCAGGGGACTCTGAATCAATGATGAAACAGGGAACGGAAAAGATTTTTTCCTGCCCCTGTTTTTTGTTCCACTAAAAGAAAGGAGCAAAAATCTATGAAGACCCTTGTTATTTTGACAAACAATCCGCTGGTTAAGGAGAATTTTCCGAAGAAGTATCCGGATGTAAAAGTAGAGATTGATTTTCGTGAAATATCTTTCATGGATGTTTTACGGGGAGTGCGGGACATGGTTCACTCGGGAGCAAAGATTTTGACCCACCCTTTGGACGGGTCGATTAAGCCCAATGAGACTCCGTATGAATCGGTGCTTTTGGATAAGACGCCGGAGGAAGGCTTTGATATGAAGTCTTTGGATTTGATTGAATACGCATTGAATACCTGCGAGAAATTCGAGGAAAAGGATCGTATCCACATTGAAGAAGTACAGAAGGACTTTCAAACTCTGGATTGGACGCTTCTTGACAGTGGCTTGGAATCGCTTATGTTACATTAATTAACATAAACTTATTTAAAGGAGGTACAAAAAGTGAAACTGGAATTAGGTAAGATTTTCATCAAGGACATCCAGTTCGCAGACACAACTGAGATTAAGGACCACGTTCTCTATGTGTCGAAGAAGGAACTTACGGAGGTCTTCCTTACGGAAGAGAAGATTAAGGAAGTGGAATTCGACATCGCTAAACCCGGCGAGTCAGTTCGTATCACTCCGGTAAAGGATGTTATTGAGCCCAGAGTAAAGGTTGAAGGAAAGGGCGGTGTTTTCCCGGGAGTGGTTTCTTCCGTGGAAACAGTCGGTTCCGGAAAGACCTATTGCCTGAAGGGCATGGCAGTGGTTACTGCAGGACCGATCGTTGGTTTCCAGGAGGGTATCATCGACATGACAGGTCTTGGCGCAGAGTATACTCCGTTCTCGAAGACCATTAACCTGACTTGTGTATGTAAGCCGGTTGAGGGTACAGAATCCCACGCTTACGAGCAGGCTGTTCGTATGGCAGGACTTAAGACTGCTACCTTTATTGCCGAGAAGGCAAAAGAGTTAACTCCTGATGAGACAAAGGTATATGAGACTTTGGATCTTATTGAAGGTGCAAATGCATATCCGAATCTTCCGAGAGTTGGTTATGTTCAGATGTTACAGTCTCAGGGACTTCTTCATGACACCTATGTATACGGTGTAGATGCGAAGAAGATTCTTCCGACCATTCTTTATCCGACAGAGGGTATGGATGGAGCTATCATTTCCGGAAACTGCGTATCCGCTTGTGATAAGAACCCGACCTATGTTCATGAGAACAACCCGGTTGTCGAGGACCTGTTCGAAGAGCATGGTAAGACCATCAATTTCGTGGCACATATCATTACCAACGAGAACGTTTACCTCGCTGATAAAGAGCGTTCCTCCAACCAGACTGCTAAGCTTTGCAAGATGCTTCACTTAGATGCGGTAATCATCACTGAGGAAGGATTCGGTAACCCGGATACTGACCTTATCATGAACTGCAAGAAGATCGAGGCAGAGGGCATCAAGACCGTTATCGTTACCGATGAGTACGCAGGAAGAGATGGAAAGTCTCAGTCCCTTGCCGATGCTGACGTGGCTGCCAATGCGCTGGTAACTGCAGGAAATGCTAACCAGTTAATTACTCTTCCGAAGCTCGATAAGCTGATCGGTACATTGGACTATGTAACCAAGATTGCAGGAGCAAGTGATACAACACTTAAGCCGGACGGATCTTTGGAAGTAGAGTTACAGGTTATTACCGGTGCTACTTCTGAGGTAGGATTCAATAAGCTTAGTGCAAGATAAGGAGAAAGAAATGGGAAAATTAAGAGTTGTACAATATATTAACCAGTTCTTCGCTCAGGTAGGTGGAGAGGATAAGGCTGATTATCCAATGGAGTACCATGAGGGCCCCATGGGACCGGGACTTGCATTCCAGCAGGCTTTCGGTGACGAGGCTGAAATCATTGGCACTATCGTTTGCGGAGACAGCTATTTTGGTGAGAATACCGATAAGGTAAAGCCGGAAATCTTAAAGAAGGTTGCTGAGCTTAAGCCGGATTTATTCATCGCAGGACCTGCATTCAATGCCGGCCGTTACGGATTTGCCTGCGCTACTATTGCTGCAGCAGTACAGGATGAGCTGCATATTCCTGTTATCACAGGTATGTATGTTGAGAACCCGGGTGCTGATGAAGCGAAGAGCAAGATTTACATTGTTTCCACAAAGAACAGTGCAGCCGGTATGAAGGATGCCGTTAAGAAGATGGCTCCCTTAGGTTTAAAGATTGCTCGCGGAGAGAAGATCGGTTCTTCCAAGGAAGAAGGATATATCCCGCAGGGAATTCGTGTAAACTTCTTCGAAGAGGAGAGAGGTTCCAAGCGTGCGGTTAAGATGCTTCTTGCAAAGATTGCAGGTAAGGAATTCACTACCGAGTATCCGATGCCTTCCTTCGACCGTGTAGATCCGATGCCTGCTGTTAAGGATCTTTCCAAGGCAACCATCGCACTGGTTACTTCCGGCGGTATCGTTCCGAAGGGAAATCCGGACCACATCGAGTCTTCCAACGCTACTCGTTACGGCGAGTACAATATTGCAGGGGTAAATGATCTTACTGCAGAGACTTATGAGACTGCTCACGGCGGATATGATCCCAGCTACGCTAACCAGGATGCAGACCGTGTTCTTCCGGTTGATGTTTTGAGAGACCTTGAAAAAGAAGGAAAGATCGGAAAGCTTTACGATTACTTCTACACCACAGTAGGTAACGGAACAGCTGTTGCTTCCGCTAAGAAGTTCTCCGAGGAAATCGGTGCTAAACTGAAGGCTGCACATGTAGATGCTGTCATTCTGACCAGCACGTGAGGAACCTGTACACGTTGCGGTGCAACGATGGTTAAGGGTATCGAAGCTACAGGAATTCCTGTTGTGCATGTATGTACAGTTACACCTATCTCCATGACAGTAGGTGCTAACCGTATTGTTCCGGCGATTGCTATTCCGCACCCGCTGGGTAATCCTTCTTTAAAGCCTGAAGAAGAGAAGGCATTAAGAAGAAAGATCGTAGAGAAGGCTCTGCATGCTCTTACAGTGGATGTTGATAAGCAGACAATCTTCAAGTAAGAATTGTTTTCGACAATAATACGGAAATTACCGTGAATTGTGTTTGATAACGAGGGCAATGCGTGGAATGCGCTATCTCGTTGACGGGATTTTGAGGGGCAGGGCTCCTGCCCCTTTAAATTCTTAATGAGTTTCGTGCGCAAAGTGTGCGATATCTCGTTTAAAAAGGGCCTTGTGCTTATGGCACAAAGGATTTTATTCAAACGGGTTTTAAAATAATTGGCTATTATGGATTTTTGCGATAACGATATCGAGCTATTATAGAATAAGAGAAATTTGGCATTCGGAAAATCTATTTTAATGACCATAACTTATAGTGTATAATAGATTTGCTATTTTAATTCGGGTTATTCACTGCAGTGCAGTAAAATATACATTTAAGCAAAAGGAAGGAGATTCAGAAGACTATGTCAAAGCTTTATGATGTTTTGATTTTAGGAGCCGGTCCCGGAGGACTTGCAGCAGGCTTGTATGCAGGAAGAGCAAGACTTTCCACCTGTATCATTGAAAAAGGACAAGATGGTGGACAGATTGCGATTACTGATTCTATTGAAAACTATCCCGGACAGATTGTAGAAGGTGAGTCAGGTCCCTCTCTTATTAAGAGAATGACAGAGCAGGCTGAGCGCTTCGGATGCGATCGAGTACATGATACGATCAAGTCGGTTGAATTGGAAGGCGATGTAAAGAAGGTTGTCGGCGTTAACGGAACCTATGAGGGAAAGACCTTGATTATCGCTACCGGTGCGAATCCCCGTCCTATCGGATGCAAGGGTGAGCAGGAGTTCCTTGGAAAGGGTGTTTCTTATTGCGCAACCTGTGATGCCAACTTCTTTGAAGGGCTTCCGGTATTCGTAGTGGGTGGAGGAGACTCCGCTGTAGAAGAAGCAATGTACCTGACCAAGTTTGCAAGCTCTGTTACACTCATTCATAGAAGACATGAGTTAAGAGCTGCTAAGTCCATTCAGGAAAAGGCTTTCAAGAACGAGAAGCTTCACATTATGTGGGATACGGTTGTTGAGGAACTTTCCGGAGATGACATCTTACAGAAAATCAAGGTGAAGAATGTCGTTACCGGTGAAGAGCAGGTACTCGAGGCTAGTGAAGAAGACGGTATGTTCGGTATTTTCGGTTTCATCGGAAGAATCCCGACTACAGAGCTTTTCCAGGGCACGAACCTGAAGATGGACGAGAGAGGATATATTCCTACGGACGAAGATATGCACACCAATATTCCCGGTGTATTCACCGTCGGCGATGTTCGTGTGAAGAGCTTAAGACAGGTTGTAACCGCAGCGGCAGACGGTGCGATTGCAGCTACGCAAGCTGAGAAGTATCTCAATGAGATGGAGTAATTTTCATTTTGTTTAGAGTTTCTCGAATACCTTTGTGTAAATCTAAAATCAGATAGTTTATGTTGATAAAGGAGGAATTATGTTAGAAGTTAATAAGGACAATTTTGAAGAGGAAGTATTGAAGGCTGAAGGTTATGTGTTTGTAGACTTCTTTGGAGATGGCTGTGTACCTTGTGCTGCACTGATGCCTTTTGTACACTCCTTAGCCGATCAGTATGACGGAAAGCTGAAGTTTACTTCCTTAAATACTACAAAGGCAAGAAGACTGGCAATCGGTCAGAAGATTCTCGGACTTCCGGTTATGGCTATTTATAAAGACGGACAGAAAGTCGAAGAATTAGTTAAGGATGCTGCAACAGAAGAGTCCATTAAGGCAATGGTTGAGAAGTACGTTGCATTAAATGCCTAAATTTATTACCGCGTATTTGGCATTTCGCCATTACGATATAAACTTTTCAAGAAAGGAGAGAAGAGATGGCTATTTTAAAGGGTAAAAAAGTAATCATCATCGGAGACCGTGACGGTGTTCCAGGACCAGCTATTCAGGCTTGTGTTGAGACTGCCGGCGGAGAAGTAGTTTTCGCTTCCACTGAATGCTTCGTTTGAACGAGCGCAGGCGCAATGGATTTGGAAAATCAGAAGAGAGTAAAGGATTTTGCTGAGAAGTTCGGACCGGAGAATCTGGTTGTAGTTCTTGGCGCTGCTGAGGGAGAGGCTGCAGGACTTGCAGCAGAGACCGTTACAGCAGGTGATCCTACCTTCGCAGGTCCATTGACAGGGGTCCAGCTTGGACTCACAGTTTATCACGTTTGCGAACCGGAATTGAAAGCAGAGTTTGATGAGGCCGTTTATGACGACCAGGTCAGCATGATGGAAATGGTTTTAGATGTTGATGACATCGTAAATGAAATGAACAATATTCGTTCTGAGTATTGCAAGTACCTTTAAAAAATAGGGGAGCTTTTTCGGGCTCCCTTTTTTTCTCAAAGTTTACAAAAAAATAGCTAAATCAATAGCACATCATCATCTCTTCATTGTTCAGGATAACAAGAAGCGAAAGCAAATTTTATATTTTATTTATAAAGAGTGTTGCATACACGGTTGCAATGACTCATTGAGGATGAAAGCCCGCAGGGTTCTTTCATCTCCGTCACGAAATGGTAAGTTTATATTCTTTAAAGAGGGAATTCATATGAATAGTATTATTAAAGGCGTTGGATATTGCTTAAATTACACACCGGGACTGATGTTGCAGCATGGTTCCACCATTGCAACGGAGAGAGTAGTAAATCCGGATGGAGAGTTCTTAAAGGAGATGGGAAAGCATGTTCGTTCCTTTGAGGATTGCGTGGCGTATTGGCCGAATCAGGTTTATATCGGAAACAAGACTCCGGAAGAGTTAAAAGGAGTGGAGTTCCCTTACTATGATAAAAAAGTAGAGGGCGCGAGCCGTTACGGTAAGTTCGGTGAGATTATGCCGGAGGCGGAGTTCCTGCTTCTTGCACAGGCTTGCGACTGTTTCGAAGTTGTATATCTTGAGAAAGGCTTTGTAGCAAAGCATAAGCCTGAGCTTGCAAAGGATCCTGTTATTACTGAAGAAATCTTAAATCGTGTAACAGAGGGTGCTGAGCTTTCCGAAATTCAGGGCTTTGTAGACAGACATGAAGCTGAGCCTTTATTTTACGAAGGTGCGCTCATCGGTTGTGTAAAGAGAGCACATGATATCGACGTAAACTTATCTGCGGAAGTAATGCTTGAGAATATCATGAACAAAGCAAGTTCTGTTCTTGCTATTTTACATTCCTTAAAGCACTCCGGTGTAAATGCCAATGAAATCGAGTATGTTATTGACTGTTCCGAGGAAGCCTGCGGTGATGTAAACCAGCGTGGCGGCGGAAACTTTGCGAAGGCAGCTGCGGAAATTGCAGGACTCCAGAATGCAACCGGATCCGATGCAAGAGGCTTCTGTGCAGGGCCGTCCCATGCCATGATTGAAGCTGCCGCTTTAGTTAAAGCAGGTGCATTCCATACTGTTGCCGTAATCGGTGGCGGTTGCGTACCGAAGCTTGCCATGAACGGTAAAGATCATGTGAAGAAGGAACTCCCGATGCTGGAGGATTGCCTTGCTTCCTTCTGTATTATCGTTTCCGAAAATGACGGCAAGTCCGCTGAAATCAATCTGGATATCATTGGTCGTCACACTGTAGGAACCGGTGCCGCTCCGCAGAACGTAATCGGTTCTCTTGTAGCCGATCCGCTTGAGCGCGCAGGACTGACTGTAAAGGACATCGACAAATTCTCTCCGGAGATGCAGAATGCCGATATTACAAAGCCGGCAGGTGCAGGAGATGTGCCGATGGCAAACTACAAGATGATTGCCGCACTTGCTGTAAAGAAGGGATGGCTTGATAAGGCAGATCTTGCTAATTTCACTGAAGAGAAAGGCCTCATCGGTTATGCTCCGACACAGGGTCATATTCCGTCCGGTGTACCGTTCGTAGGATTCGCTAAGGAAGATATCGAAGCCGGAAAGATGAACAAGGCTATGATTATCGGTAAGGGATCACTCTTCCTGGGAAGAATGACAAACCTTTTTGACGGTGTTTCCTTCATTATTCAGAAGAATACCGGAAAGGGAACAGGAGCAGTTTCAGAGGAAGAAGTTCGCTCTATGATTGCTAAGTCTATGAAGGATTTTGCTGCTTCCATTTTGGGAAATCAGGAATAAGAAAGGAAGGGTAGAATGGCTAAGGAAATTAAAGAACTGATTGCCGATACCTTTTTAGCCATGGCAGAGGGCTTAGAAACCGGTTCTTTCGGGAAAAAGCCGCGTATTGCTTTAACAGGTATGGGTTCCGAGCATGGAGAGGAAAATTCCATGCAGGCTGCAGTAGCTGCGGCAAGAGACGGCGTGGATGTGGTTTATATCGGTTCCTTAAAGCATGAACTGGTAGAAACCGTTGAAGTTCCGGATGATGAAGCAGGCCATGATAAGATGGACGAGCTTCTTAGTGAGAAGAAGATTGACGGTGCGGTAACCATGCACTATCCGTTCCCTATCGGGGTATCTACTGTAGGACGTGCTGTAACGCCGGGAATCGGTAAGGAAATGTTTATTGCCAATACCACCGGTACATCCAGTACGGATCGTATCGAAGGTATGGTGAAGAATGCTATTTACGGTATCATTACCGCAAAGGCTTGCGGCTACGCCGAGCCGACTATCGGAATCTTAAATGTAGACGGTGCAAGACAGACAGAGAAGGCTTTAAAGAAGCTTCAAGCGAACGGTTATCCCATTCATTTTGCAGAGTCTTCCCGTTCTGATGGCGGATGTGTTATGAGAGGAAACGATGTTCTTCGCGGTACACCGGACATCCTGGTAACGGATTCTTTAACCGGAAATGTGCTTTCCAAGATGCTGTCTTCTTATACAACAGGCGGTTCCTATGAAGCACAGGGCTTCGGATATGGCCCCGGTATTGGAGAAAACTACGAGAAGCTGGTTATGATTATCTCCCGTGCTTCCGGAGCTCCCGTTGTTGCCAATGCACTGCGTTTTGCCGGAGACTTGATTAAGGGCAAGGTTTTCGAAGTGGCTAAAGAAGAGTTTAAGAAGGCGAAGAGAGCCGGCTTGGATGATATTCTTGCTGAGATTCGCGAGGCAAATAAGCCGAAGGATAGCGGTGAGGATGTGAAGGAGCCTCCAAAGGAAATTGTAACCGCTGCAGTTTACGGTATTGAGGTTACAGACCTCGATGATGCTGTTCGTTGTCTCTGGAAACTCGGAATTTATGCGGAATCCGGAATGGGCTGTACAGGGCCGATTATTCGTATCTCCGAAGCAAATTTGGAGAAGTCCGAGGCTGAGTTGAAGGCTAAGGGATATATCTCTTAATGGACATAAAGGAAATATTACTCGCTTTGTAAGAGGTAATCAGTAAGAATAAGATAAGTGCCGCTGCAGGTTTGCAGAGCATTCTTGCAGCACACTTATTTTTGTGCCCAAAATTCGGGAGAAGCTAAGGGGAGTATAGCGGTCTTTGTACCGTAAGTAAGCAATTGAAAAAGTAGATAAGGAGTAAGTGAATGGAAAATAAGAGTGTGCGATTTACAAAGGTGCTGAGTTTCTGCGGAGCCTGTATTGCATTCTATATCGGGGCCGGCTTTGCTACCATGCAGGAAATTATCCAGTATGTAGCATCTTATGGATCACAGCTTGGGATAGTTATTGCGGTTAATGCAGCAATTTATATTTATACGGATTTATCTTTTGCAACAAACGGAAGTAGATTAAAGTTGGAAAGAGGAGGAGATATTTATAAGCATTATTGTGGAAAATATATCGGTGGCTTCTTTGACTACTTCTCTGCATTCTTTTGCTATGTTTGCTTTATCGTAATGTGCGGTGGAGCCAATGCTACGGCACAGCAACAGTGGGGACTTCCGAACGGTGCGGGAGCAATCATTCTTTCCGTTTTTGTTATTGCGACAGTGATTTTCGGATTGGACGGCGTGATTCAAACTTTGGGAAAGGTTGGTCCGGTTATTGTTTTATTCATTCTGATTGTATCGGTTATCAGTATTTTTAACGGTGCAGCAAATATCTCGGAGAATATTAAAGCGGTAGATAATAATCTGTACAAAATTACGCAGGTCGGAAATGGAAATCCCTTCCTCTCCGGTGCCTCCTATGCAGGCTTTATGCTCCTTTGGTTTGCCAGTTTCCTCGCGGAAATCGGGGCGAAAAACCGGGTAAAAGAAGTAAACATCGGGATGCTTTTCTCTGCGATTTTTATTATGGGCACCATGGTGATTGCCAGTGTAGCATTGCTTGCCCATATTGACGTTACCGCACAGGCGGATATTCCGGCTTTGATTTTAGCAAATAAGATTTCTCCGGCTTTGGCAGGATTTTTTGCAGTCATCATTTTCTGCGGTATTTATACGACATCCGTACCTCTTCTTTGGACCAGTATCGGAAGAATTGAGAAAGAGGGAACCAAGAAATATAAGATTTATACTGTGGTACTCGGGATTATCGGTTGTGTGATTGCCTGCTTTCTACCGTATAAGGATTTGGTTAATGTGCTCTATGGTCTTAACGGCTACTTGGGCTTTGCATTGGTTGCTTTTATGCTGTTCTACGATGTTCGTACCAAGATGAGTAAAACCCTGGTGAAGGAAGACGAAGAATAGGATTTAAGAACATTCGGCTGTTTTTTAAAAATGATTTTTAAGTAAATAGTTTCTTATGAAAAGCTAAGTTGTGCTATAGTACTAAAACACAACTTAGCTTTTTTTTTACAAGGAGTAGGAATAGAATGAAAAAAGTTGGAATCGTTCCCTCATCGAGTTTACTGGAAACGGAGAATCCGTACCATGATTGTTCAAACTTCATAGAACTTTACACCAGGCGTATTACGGAAAATGGAGGCCTTCCGCTTGGAATCTTAAACGTAGGCGGATTTCTTTCGGAAGAAGCACTGGAAGTCTGCGACAGCTTCCTAATCTGCGGAGGAAAACGCATTTTCCCGTATCACTTTCAGGTCATCGATTATGCACTAAGAAGCGGAAAAAGGCTCCTCGGAGTATGCCTCGGCATGCAGGCAATACACAGTTATTTTATTGCGAAAAGAGAGCAGAAAAACCGACCCGGAAAGAGTATTCTGGAAGTCTATACGGAAATGAAGAAGGAAAAATACTTCTTTGTAGAGCCCGTGAAAGAGCACTGGAAATTGAATCCGAATCGTGGTGAGGAAGACTTGGTTAAACACAAAATCACGATTTCGGAGGACTCGGTTCTTCGGAAGTATTTTCCGGAAAAGGAGATTAAAGGCGCAAGTATGCATAATTATCGGATTACGGAGCCTTCGGAAGAGCTGAAAGTCGTAGGGCACAGTGAGGACGGGACGATCGAAGCGATAGAGTACGGGGAGAAGGTGCTGGGGATTCAGTTTCACCCCGAAATTGACAGAAGCTTCCCCGGGATTTTCCGATTCTTAACCGTAGAGTAAAGATTTTGTGTGTTGATAAAAAATGAAATCGGAGCTACATTTTTTTGTAGTACCGGTGCTATACTGGGAAAAAATAAAAAAGGAGAAACACATGAAGGCAAAATCTGTAGCGAATAATTATCGCTTTTTAATTATCTTACTTTTATCCATGATATTTGGCGCAGTTACGGGAGCACTGGCACCGGGCTTTTCCCATTCGATTGCGTTCCTCGGAACCTTATTTATCCGTATGATGTTCTGTATCGTGGTACCTATGGTCTTTGCTTCGATTGCCGGAGCGGTTGCAGGAACCAAGAGTCGAAAAAGAGCCGGGAAAATCATGATGGTTACCATTATCAGCTTTGTACTTACCGGAGCCTTTGCCGCAATCGTTTATTTTCTACTTTGTCAAATATTTCCGCCTGTGACTGCTGCCTGGGCTAATTTACCCAAAGGAGAAGTCGGAGAGCACGCTAGCATGACGGAAATGGTGCTGAATTTCTTTACGGTGGAAGACTTTTCCATGCTGCTTTCCCGTAAGGCGATGCTTCCTCTGATTATTTTTTCCCTGCTCTTCGGTTTTTCCGTGAATTTGAGTGGAGAAGCGGGAAAGAAGGTGGCGGAGTTTTTGGACAGTCTTACCGCCGTGATGATGAAGTTTGTACAGATTGTAACCTACTATGCTCCCATTGCCTTTTTTGCCATCTTTGCAGATCTGGTTGCGACCTACGGATCGCAGATTACGGAAAGCTACGCGAGAGCTTTGCTTCTTTACTATCCGGTCTGCTTTATCTACATTTTCACGGCCTTCCCGATTATGGCCTATATCGGTGCCGGAACGGATGGGGTGAAAATGATGTTCCGCCACATTTTAAAGCCTGCCGTTGTGTCTCTTGGAACCTGCTCTTCCGTGGCCACCATTCCGACCAATATGGAGGCTGCGGCGGAAAGCGGCATTTCCAAGGATGTTTCGGATATTGTGATTCCCTTGGGAGCAACCATGCACATGGACGGCTCCTGCTTTTCCTGTGTTTTAAAGATTGTTTTTGTAATGGGAGCACTCGGAACACCGGTACATTTTTCCGAGCTTCCGGCTATTGTTCTTGTTGCAGTACTGTCCTCTGTCGGCATGAGTGGCGTTCCGGGAGGCGGATATATAGGAGAATACATTATTGCTTCGATTTTCTTCCCGAACAATATGGAACTGGCATTTCCTATTCTTGTGGCTATAGGGAACCTGATTGACCCTCCGGCAACCATGATTAATGCAGCCGGAGATTATGTGGTATCCTTCATGGTTTCTCGTTTTGTGGACGGTAAGAATTGGATGAAAAAGATGAGTTTACAGGAGAAATAATGGATAGTTCACGGTTTGGTTGTTCATGGTTGAGAGATTTGGGATTTACGGAAGAGAACTGGAGTTTAAGAAAAGGGAGCATGGAAGACCTTTTTGCAGTGTCTTATGTGGAAAAGGAATGTTTCCCGCCTTTGGAAGCGGCAACGGAAGATAGCTTTCGGGAGAGATTACAGTTCTACGGAAATCATTTTCTCCTTTTGTATAAAGAGGATCAGCTCATTTCCTTTGTGGACGGATTTTGTACCGATGATATGGATTTAACGGATGAAATGTATGAGAAAGCGGAACTTCATCAAGAAGAAGGAAAGTGGCAGATGATTTTCGGAGTGAATACGGTTCCCGCTTATCAAAGGAGAGGGATTGCTACGAAGATGCTTACAGAGTTCATCCGGATGGCAAAAGAAGAGGGAAGAGAGGGGCTGGTTCTTACCTGTAAGAAAGAAAAAATCCCCTTTTATGCACGGCTCGGTTTCTCTTCGGAAGGACTTTCCGAATCGGTACACGGGAATGTAGAGTGGTATCAGATGCGCCTGAAGTTTTAAAAGAGATGGCTGGAGGAAATAGGAAATAGAAATCAAAAAAATCGAAAAAATTGAAAATTCTGTTGCTAAATGCGTATCGTGCGGAAATACACGATACGTATTTTTTTTAAGGATCAGCTATTTTGTTTGCGGATTTCAGTATTCTATTCTTTTTTCTATCTCATTTTTTACCATTTCATTTCTATAAAAAAATTCTTGTGTTTACCGAATGTATATTGTATATTGTATCTAATTTTGTACAAATAGAGAATCTATAACGATTTCCATGTTTGCAGTGAAATGACAGAAAAGTAGCGTGCATATGGCAAAGTGGTTGCTTATAGAAAATACAGATTCTTCGTTACAAAAAAAGACAATAGTAAAGGAAAGAATAAGAATGGATGGTAAATATATTGCTTTGGGAATTTTGATTCCGTTCGTGGGTACGAGCCTTGGTTCCGCCTGCGTGTATTTTTTGAAGGGAAATAAGACTACAGGGGGAAATGCACCCGTGATTCCTCCCGATATAGAGAAGGGCTTAACGGGGTTTGCGGCAGGAGTAATGGTTGCGGCATCCATCTGGAGTTTACTGATTCCGGCAATGGAAGAGAGCAGCAGTCTTGGACGACTCGCTTTTCTTCCGGCGGTTATCGGTTTTTGGATTGGAACGTTCTTTCTCTTCGCTTTAGATAAGCTGATCCCGCATCTTCATCTCCATGCGGAAAAGGCGGAGGGGCCAAGGAGTTCTTTTCAGCGTACAACCATGATGCTCCTCGCGGTAACGATTCACAATATTCCGGAAGGAATGGCGGTAGGAGTAGTATATGCCGGAATGCTTACCGGAGATGTAGGCCTCTCGCTTGGTGCGGCACTTGCGCTTTCCATCGGTATTGCCATTCAAAACTTTCCGGAAGGGGCGATTATTTCCATGCCCCTACACGCAAATGGACAGAATAAACATAAGGCTTTCGTGAATGGTGTTCTTTCCGGAGCGGTAGAGCCGGTTGCAGCCGTTCTTATGCTCCTTTTTGCACCGATATTTTCTCCGCTTATGCCTTACTTTCTCTCTTTCGCGGCAGGAGCGATGATTTATGTGGTTGTCGAAGAGTTGATTCCGGAAACCGCGGAAGGGGAGCACTCGAACTGGGGAGTGCTGCTCTTCGCTGTTGGATTTACCGTCATGATGGCATTGGATGTGGCTTTGGGATAGTTATATCCTTTAGCTACTATATTCTTTAGCTTTGGGAAAGCAGAATTAGGGAATAAAGCAGGCCTTTATTTTTCATGAGTTCATCAAAAGCTCCAAATTCGACTATTTTTCCGTGATGCAGAACAAAAATCCCATCATATTTTTTAAGCAGCGTACTATTTAAACGATGTGTAATAACAAGGCTTGTGGTATCGGGCATATCCAAAATGGAATGCATGATTTCATCTGCCGTTTTTTCATCTAATGCGGAACTTGCCTCATCCATGAGTAAAATGGATGCATTTCTAAGTAGTGCCCGTGCAATGGAAATGCGTTGCTTTTCTCCACCGGAGAGTTTATTTCCGTTTGTTCCGCAAGAGAAGTCTTTTCCTTTTTGCTGAATAAGGGAGGAAAGTCCGGATTTTTGAATCACATAGTCAAATTCCTTTTCTGCTATGTTTTTATACAGGCAAATATTGTTATAAATGCTGTCATGGAAAACAAAAACATTTTGCTGCACCGTAGAAATACTCTTTGAAAGGGAGGAATAAGTGATATTTCTTAAGTCTATTCCGTCAAATAGAATATTGCCGTCGTATTCGCTGCTGTATTTGGTCAACAGTTTAAATAATGTGGACTTTCCCGAACCGGAAGTGCCGACAATGGCATATTTTTTTCCGGCATGAAAAGTCAAAGAGACGTTTCGGAGTGCTTTTTCACTAGCTTCATAAGAAAAAGAAAGGTTTTGAATTTCAATTGCCGATTTTAGAGAATGGATTTCTGTTTTTTCTTGTTCATCAGGTTTCTCATAAAGAAGTTCAGCAGTTTGTGCAATCAGAGAGCGTGCCGCTTGACGATTTGCAAAGAGAGAAGGTATTTTTTCTATTGGAGTGATAACAAAGGTAACCAGCTGAAGGAAGACGAGCACAATGCCCGGGGTAACATGCGGATTCGATAAGGATAGCCAGGCTCCGAAAAGAAATACACCCAGTCTCATCACTACGCTTGCAGCGGTGGAAAGGAGATTGATATTTTCCTCTGCAAATCTGCGAAGGAATTTTGCTTTTTCAATTTTTACATTTTCCTCATGAAAACGGCTTTCCAGTTCGGATTCCGCTTGAAAACTTTTGATTACGGAATATCCGGAAAGGGTATCTCTCATAAATTCCATAAATCCGGCATTTTCCTTGGAAAGATTTTTTTCGGTTTTCGCAACTTCCTTTGAAGCCGGAATGGATACGAGTAGAGGCAATATGGATAATGCAATAGCTGCCATGGTAAGTACAGGGCTGTACAAAAGCATTAAAACGATGGCTCCGACGAAACTGATTCCGATATCGATCAGAGTAATATAAAAATCAAAATAATGCTCTTCAATGGATTTCAAATCGTTGCTGAGTTTTGAAAGAAATTGTCCGCTTCCGATTTCTGAAACCATTCTACTATTATTTCGAAGAATTTTTGCAAACAGCAAGTCCTTGTAAGAAGTAGACAATGTCTGTAAAAATTTAGGGTGAGCATATCGAAATATAAAGTAGAAGACAATAAATACAAGAAAAGAAAGAAGAGAAACGAGTGCCAGCTGATAAAAGGGAGTTTTATCTATTCCGGCTGCAAGATCGATGATTTTTTGGAGCAGCCATGAAATAATCAGATTATAGGCACTTAAAATCACCATGGAAATCATAGAAACAAGAAACCATTTTTTTCCAACAGAAAAAGGGGTTCTATAAAGCTCTTTATTCAATTTTTTCATCACTATCAACTGTCCTTTCGCATAAGAAAAGAACGATACCCACTTGAGATGGGGCAAAGACATGGTAAAACACTATGCCGGCTTAGAAAATATCGTCCTATGTTTACATCTGACAAAATTGATAATGAATCATGATGGCGTCACCTTTTACGTAAATTTACGTCCTGATGGAATCCTGTTTCGAAAATCATAAACTTCAGTTTATTCAGCTGAAGCTTAACATCTGTTGTTGATTATATAGAAAATGTGAAATATACACAAGTGTTTTGCATCACCACGAGAATGAATCTACGAGAGTGTAAAGTTTTGTGCTTAAGCTATATCCATCCACCGTCAAATGGAATGACCTGTGCGGTGAGATAGAGCGGCGCTTTGGAAAGAAGAAGCAGGAAATCGGCGGCTTCCTCTACTGTTGCCATTCTGCCGTAGGGAATTTCTTCTTCCAGACTGCTTCGCTCTTCCTCTGTAAGCCAGGCGTTCATGTCGGTGTCTATCGCACCGAAAGCGACTGCATTTACAGCGATGTGCGAAGGCGCAAGTTCTTTTCCGAGTGCTTTCACAAAGCTGTTGATGCCTCCCTTTGTGAGGGAATATAAGCTTTCCATGGAGGCGCCGACATTTCCCCAGACGGAGGAACTGAAAAGAATCCGTCCTTCTTTCGCACGGAGCAGATAAGGAATCATGCGTTGCACGAGTTGAAAGGGTTCCAAGAGATTTGCCTGAAGGAGACTGTCGGTTTCATCGGCACTATACTCTTGCGTAAGACGCAAGACGGACTTTCCCTGATTGATGATTAAGACCAGCTCGTCTATTTCTACGCGTTCTGTTTCTTTAGCATGAAAATAGCCTTCCAAGAATGCGGAGGAAAAGCTTCCCTCTTTTAGAGTGATTTCAATGGGGGAGGGTTTATCTACCGTGCATTTTTCATCGTAGACTCGTCTTTTCGCAAGTTGAGACTCGGGGAAACTCCCTTCGATTTCCGTCTTTAATTCTTTCAGTAAGGCTATATTTTTCTCGCAGTTTAAAAGCAGAGTATACCCCTCTTTGGCAAAGGCCTTTGCTGCAGATCTTCCTATTCCTCTGGATGCGCCGGTGATGATGGCAAGTTTCATTTTTTACCTCGTTTACAAAGATTACAATTTCTTTATCATTTTGATTTCGTTCTGATTTGCTTTCTTTTTTAGTAAAAAGAAAGCGGCTCTGCAAGGATGATTTTACCATGCAAAGCCGGTTTTTGCTTCTCTTCAGCTTTTAGTTAAAGCCATAGAACTTTCTGCTTAAGCGGTAAGCTAAAATGGTCAGCTTGTTTCCGATTTTCCCGGGAAGATTTACACCTTGACCGAGGAAACTTGAGCGCATACGGAGCCACAACGGGAAATGTTCTTTCTTAAGATAGTTCCAAAGCTCTTTCTTTCGCTCCATATTTTCTTCGTTTTCCGACTTAATGGAAAGTACGGAAGACACTGTCGTGATGATTTCCAAATAGAGAATCATATAGTTCCGGAGCTTCTTCGGCTGTACCTTCATGACATCACAAGAGTCTATCATCAGACGATTGACTCTAAACTGCTGATCCAGTCTTCCAATCATTACGGTTTCGTTGACAGACTGATCGTCTCTACCGATATAGTAGTGATAGAGGTTTTTGTTGCAATAATAAATCTTCTTCACATGGGGGAGCGGAAGATAAACAAAAAGATTATCCACATAGAAGGTGTGCTTCGGAAGGACAAGACCGGCATCACGAAGGAGTTTCGTACGGTAAATTACGGAATGCATCAGGATATACTGCCCCAGATTAAAGCGCTTCATTTCATTCCAGCCGAAAATTTTTTCTTCCGGGAAGGCGTTGCCGTAGGACATTACTTTTTTATTTTCCTGTCCTACTTTGTCGTAGACGAAGTTCGCAACGAACAGGTCAATGCTGTCTCCGGAAAGAGTAATGTTTCTGATTTTTTCCAGAATCTCTAAAAGAACCTCGGAATCCAACCAGTCATCGGAGTCTACGACCTTGAAATAAAGGCCGCTCGCATTTCTCAAGCCGGTATTCACGGCTTCCCCGTGACCGCCATTTTCTTGATGAATTGCCTTACAGATAGTAGGATATTTTTTCTCATATTCCTTTGCGATTTCTAAGGTATTGTCTTTCTGGGAACCGTCGTCCACAATGAGGATTTCCACTTCGTCCCCTGCGGGAAGAATGCTTTCGATGCATTTTCCCATGTAGGCGGAAGAGTTGTAGCAAGGAATGGCAAAACTGATTAACTTCATAGACTCTCCATTTAATTCATAATGTGTATCGTACAGAAAGTGTGCGATATTTTGTTTACGAAATGGCTCATATTTCGAGCGAAACATACCATTTACTATAGCATAAAAGAAGCGGAAAGCACAGTTTTTTTAAGCCTTGCTGCTTTTCACAAGATCCCAGAGTGTATAGCGATTTACCACGGAATAAATGGCATCTTCTATTTCCTTATAGAGGGGGAAAGTTGGACAGGATGCAGATTTTTCACAGCTTACACCGTCTCTGACACAATCTACCGGTGCGAGCGTTCCCTCTGCAGCATTTAAAATTTCTCCCACAAGAATATCCTTGGCGTCTCGAGAGAGAAGATAGCCTCCCTTTGCTCCACGCACACTTTTTAAGAGCTTTCCTTTTACCATCAGGGAAATAATCTGTTCAAGATATTTCAAGGAAATGCCTTGCCGCTCCGCCATTTCCTTTATGGAAACAGGACTGTTCTCATCCTGATTTTTTGCGATATCGATTAAAGTACTTAGGGCATAGCGCCCCTTGGTTGAAATCATCATAGTCTTCATCTCCTCTTATAACTGAATATCCTAGCATAGCACTGGGGAATACGCAAGGAGGGGAAAAGTGCTTTGCATAAAGGACATAATTATGACATAATTAAAACTTAGAGAGGCGGTGGATTATGCCAAAGATTATTCCGATAAAAGAATTGAAAGATATGACTAAGGTTTCTGAAATATGTCGTAAAGAGCGAATTTATAAGGATTTAGAGATAGCAGAATCAGATATTCTTTCCGGTAGAACGAAAACGGCAGGATTAGTTTTGAAGGAACTACAAAGAAAAACTGTAGAATGAAATAAATACGAGGAGGCACTATGGCTAAGATTGATTTCGCGATAAACAGCGAAGGACAAAGAGTAAGCATTCATTCGGAAAAACTGAACCGACACGGATTTATTGCCGGAGCAACAGGCACAGGGAAAACGGTAAGTCTTAAGGTTTTGGCAGAACGGTTTTCCGCGCTTTCCATTCCGGTATTTCTTTCGGATTTCAAGGGAGACCTTTCGGGGCTTTTTAAGGCGGGAGAGGCGACGGAGAAGATAGAAGAGAGAAGAAAGAAGTGCGGGCTTTCCGAAAGTGAATTTTCCTACAGAGCTTTTCCGGTGGAATTCTTCTCCTTTACAAAGGAGGGGGGCATTCCGTTAAGAACCACCGTGTCGGAAATGGGGCCTTTACTCTTAAGTCGTATTCTGAATCTTTCCGATGTGCAGAGCGATATTCTTCGTATCGTTTTCCGCATTGCGGACGAAGAGGGTCTGCTTTTACTGGATTTAAAGGATCTTCGTTCCATGCTGCAATATGTCAGTGGAAACAGTAAAGAGTATGAAAAGTCCTACGGTAAGCTCTCTACACAAAGCTTAAATGCTATTCTGCGTTCCGTTGTCGCTCTGGAAGACAGGGGAGGAGAGGAATTTTTCGGAGAGCCTGCCATCAATGTAAAGGACTTCTTCCGTTTGACAACGAACAGTGAGGGTGTGATTTCCATTTTGGATGCGAAGTCAGTGGCTTCCGACCCGAAGATTTACTCTACCTTCCTCTTGTATCTTCTGTCCGAGCTTTATGAGAATTTGCCGGAGGTGGGAGACCTGGAAAAGCCTCGTATGGTTTTCTTCTTTGATGAAGCGCATCTCCTTTTTCAGGATTCATCGAAGGCTCTTCTAGAGAAAATAACGCAGGTGACGAGGTTAATCCGCAGTAAGGGTATCGGCATTTATTATGTAAGCCAAAACCCTGCGGATATTCCGGAGGAGATTCTTTCGCAACTTGGAAATAAGATTCAGCATGGGCTGCAGGCCTATACGCCGGGAGAGAGGAAGAAGCTGAAGGCGGTTGCGGACAGTTTCAGAGAGAATCCGGCCTTTGATACCTTGGAGGTTTTGGAAAATCTCGGAACCGGAGAAGCTTTGGTGTCCTGCTTAGACCCGGACGGAAAGCCGACTATGGTGGAGAAGGTAATGATTTTCCCGCCGCAGACCTTCCTCGGAGAACTGAGCCCGGAAGAGAAGGAAAAAGCAAAGCTCGGATCAGACTTGGCTCTTAAGTATGATGAGATGATTGACAGAGATTCTGCTTACGAGATGCTTACCAGAAAAGGTCTTTCCGAGGAAGCGGAAAAGGAGAAGGCTGTTTCAGAGAAGGAAGAGGAAAGGACCAAGGGGCAGACTTCCAAGCTGCAAAACCGTGTGGTGAAGTCAGTCAGCCGCTCCGTTTCCGGCTCTATCGGAAGAGAGGTCGGCGCAAGCATCGGAAAGTCCGTCTTCGGAAAAGGCATGGGACGCCGGCTGGGCGGTAATATCGGTGCCGCTTTAGGAAGAGGCATTCTGGAAACCTTATTCGGAAGATAAAATGTGGATGGAGCCGGTTTTAGCTGATAAATAGTTGGAATGACAAAAGCTGCCGTAAAAATCAAAGGATAAAGAAGTTTTGATTTTTACAGCAGCTGTTTTTGTTCTATGGTCTTTAGCCGGTATCATGACTGAGCTTTGAAATAGTACCGATTTTATAGAATTTTATATCTTTTATACCATAGTAGTCATTCCTTATCGTTGTGGCCATTCCTATACCGTTGTGGTCATTTCTTCCGCGCCCGGGTTAAAAAGGATTACGATGGCAAGAATCACCAGCACGACAATATCTACCCATACCAAAGGAGAACTGAAGAAGAGCTTCAGTGCTTTTCGGCCTTTCTCATCGGGACACAGAGCGACAAGCTTTGCTCTGTTTTTAATTAGGCTTATCACAGTGTAAACGCTTCCTCCTAAAAGAAGGAGCCCGTAAGCGGACATAAGCCAAGGCTGTGCAGTACCGAGGTTATTCACCAGAATAGCCAGAGCATTATTCGTTAAGTGAAGTAAGATGGAATAACGAAGTCCGTATTTGTCCCGAATCGCGAAGAGGACAAAGCCCATCATAAAGGCGGGAATAAATTGCAGAAAGTTACTGTGAATTAATGCAAAGAAGAGGGAACAGGCAAAGGCGGTAAAAAAACTGCCGAATGCTTTAAAACGCTTATAAAATACCCCGCGAAAAACCAGTTCCTCTACAATCGGTGCAATAAGAATGGTGTAAACAAGCATGGGAATATCATTCAGTGCACCGCCTTTTGCCGCCATTTCGGAATAGCTTAAGTCGAGTCCCATTTTCTGAAAAAGAAGGACCAGAGGGATGGTCAGCAAAGAAGAAATCCATTGTACCCCGCAAAAAATCAGAAAAAAATGTAAAAAGACGGGGGGAGAAAAGCGGGAAGAAGGCTCTTCTGTTTCATCCAACGAAACAAGATTATTGTTTCGAAAAAGAAAATAGAGAAAGAGCAGACATGGAATGACGGAGACCATCATACTGTAATACATTGCGCCGGAAGACAAAGCCGGAAAAAGCAAGTCAATGAGAAGGACTGCCAGGACAGCCAGAACTTGTATCAGGATGGCATAGGAAAAAAACCCCAGTGCAGTCATATTGAAATATCTTTTGATTTGTTTATCTGTCATAAAAGCCCCTTTTTCTGCTACAATACTGTCAAGATTTTCCTCCATCCTTTCGTTTTCAGACGAAGAGGATGAACTACATAAAAGAGAAAATTCATTTTATACTAACAAGATTTCATGGAAAAGGCAATGTAAGGAAAATCCAAGCCTCTTTTTGAGGAGAATTATGACATAAGGAATATGGCAAAGGACATCGGGAAGATAAGTTGGAGAATGAAAGCTATGAGAAAAAAGAATTGGTACATCTATGGAAAAAAAGCGGATTTTCAGTCTTTGGCGGATAAACTGAACTTGGATCCCGTCCTTATTCGTATTTTACGAAACAGAGACTTGGAAACAGAGGAGGAAATGCGGGAATTTCTCTCCGGAGAAGACATCCCTTCTCCCTTATTTTTACCGGACAGCATTCGTTTTATAAACCGCCTCGAGAGAGCTGTAGACGGGAAGGAAAAGATCCGTATTGTGGGAGACTATGATGTGGATGGGGTTTGTGCAACGACGATTCTTTATCTTGCCATCTCGCAATTTACGGAAGTGGGACAGTTAAGCTTTGTGATTCCGCACCGAATCAATGACGGTTACGGAATCAACAAGCATATCATAGAAGAAGCGAAGAAGGACGGTGTGCAGGTACTCATCACCTGCGATAACGGCATTTCCGCCTTTTCGGAGTTAAGCTATGCGAAGGAAGTGGGGATTGATGTTCTTCTTACCGATCATCATGATTTAAGGGTAGATGAAAGGGGGAAAAAGATTTATCCCGAGGCTTTTTCCGTAGTGAATCCGAAGCGGGAAGACAGTAAGTATAAGAATGCCGAGATTTGCGGAGCGATGGTAGTTTACCTTCTTATGAAGATGCTGATAGAGAAGAGAGGGAGAGGGGAAGAGATCCTGGATGAGCTTCTCTGCTTTGCCGGAATAGCCACGGTCTGCGATGTCATGAACTTACAGAAGGAAAATAGAGTTGTAGTGAAGAAGACGTTGGAACTTCTTCCGAGGACGGAAAATATCGGGCTTTCCGCTTTGCTTTCCCTGTATTGGAAGGAAGGAGAGCGGGAATTGTCGTCCTTTACCTTGGGCTTCCAGCTTGGACCGGCAATCAATGCGTCCGGAAGACTGGAGAGCGCTATGGAAGCGATTTCGCTCTTTCTGGAAAAAGACAGAGAGAAGGCGATGGCCCGTGCGGAACATTTAAAGGCGCTCAATGAAGAGCGAAAGAGTCTTACGGGAAATGCGGTGGAAGAAGCAAGAAAGCTTGCGGAGGCGGAAGAGGGGAAAAAAGTGCTTCTTTTGTATTTGCCGGAGCTACATGAGAGCCTGGCGGGAATTGTTGCCGGAAGAATCAAGGAGGAATTTTACCGTCCCACCTTTGTGGTGACCAAGACGGAAGAGGGCAAGGTCAAGGGCTCCGGAAGGTCGATTCCGGCCTATCCCATGGCGGAGAGCTTGGAAAAAGAAAAGGAGCTTTTACTTCGTTTCGGAGGACATCCCATGGCAGCAGGCTTTAGCTTGGAAGAAAAAAATCTTCCCCTTCTCAGAGAAAAGCTGGAAGAAGACTGTACCTTGTCTCCTGAGGATTTAGTGGAAAAGTTATGGATTGATACCGTTCTTCCCTTTTCCTACTGTACGGAAGAGTTTACGGAGTCCTTGCGTAGATTAGAGCCCTTCGGAAAGGGAAATGAAAAGCCTGCTTTTGCTGAAAAAGAGGTGGAAATTCAGGGCTTGAGGATTCTCGGAGAGCATAGAAATGTAGTGAAGCTCAATCTCATGGATCGTCAGGGAAAGCGTATGGAAGGGATTTATTTTACGGACGGGGAAAGTTTTCTTTCCGAAAAGGGGGATCGTAAGAAGTTAAATATTGTTTACTATCCGCGCATCAACAGCTACAATGGGGAGAAACAAGTGCAGCTTGTGATTTCAGCACACAGTTTTGTATAGCCTGATTATCCTGAAAAAGGATATGTGGACAGGGTAAAAGAAGGAAACCCGGAAATAGAATATTTCCGTAGATAAAGATTTACGATGTAAGGAGGAAACAGGATGGTAAAAGAAATCATGAACTATGTTCGGCAGATGGATCCCGAGGTTGGAGCAGGATTATTTTCCGAGTATGAACGGCAGCAACACAATATTGAGCTCATTGCATCGGAGAATATTCTTTCTACTGCGTCCATGATTGCTATGGGAACGGTTTTAACCAATAAATACGCGGAAGGCTATCCCGGAAAGCGTTATTACGGCGGTTGTCAGGAAGTGGACAAGGTGGAAGACATTGCCATTGAAAGAGTGAAGAAGCTTTTCGGCGCGGAATATGCCAATGTACAGCCCCACTCCGGTGCACAGGCCAATATGGCGGTGACCATGGCGGTTTGCAAGGCGGGAGACACGATTCTCGGAATGAGTCTGGATGCGGGCGGACACTTGACACACGGGTCCCCTGTAAACTTTTCCGGTCTTTTTTACAACATCGTGCCTTATGGTATTACGGAAGAGGGCTATCTTGATTATGACGAGATTCGCGCCTTGGCAAAGCAGCATAAGCCGAAAATGATTATTGCCGGTGCATCCGCTTATCCGAGAGTGATAGATTTTAAAAAGTTTAGAGAAATAGCCGATGAGGTCGGTGCCGTACTCTTTGTGGACATGGCGCATATTGCGGGACTGGTTGCCGCAGGGGTACACCCGAGCCCGATTCCCTATGCGGATATCGTGACCTCGACTACCCATAAGACACTTCGTGGGCCAAGAGGCGGCATCATTCTTTCTACTGCGGCTGCAGCGGAAAAATACAATTTCAACAAAGCTGTTTTCCCGGGAATTCAGGGCGGACCGCTGGAGCACGTGATTGCGGCTAAGGCAGTTTGCTTCGGAGAGGCTTTAAAGCCGGAATATAAGACTTACCAGGAGCAGGTAGTGAAGAACGCCCGGGCGCTTGCCGAGGAGCTGATGAAGAGAGGCTTTAAGCTTATTTCCTCCGGAACGGATAATCACTTGATGCTTGTGGATCTGACCAACTTTAGCGATGTAAGCGGAAAGGATATGCAGAATCGCTGCGATGAGGTCAATATTACCTTAAATAAGAACAGTATTCCGCGTGAGCCGCGTTCTCCCTTTGTGACTTCCGGTGTACGGATCGGAACTCCGGCCATCACCACGAGAGGCTTTAAGGAAGAAGATATGGCGGTCATTGCGGATTGTCTTTACAAGGTAGTCAGCGATTTTGAGGGGACGAAGGAGGAAGTTCGTGCTCAGGTTTTAGCCCTTACAAAGAAATATCCGATTTATGAGGGTTAGGAGAAGATGAGACAGAAAGAAAAAATCTATTATTCGGGCATATAATTTTGCTTCTTCTGGAACTGATTGTCGTACTGAGTGCCTTCTCGGAAGACGGCTTTACGACCCTTCGGTATTATACGACCGATTCCAATCTTCTTTGCGGGATAGCGTCTCTTCTCTATCTCTTATGGAAGCTTCCGGCTTTAAATAGAGAAGGAAAGGGAGTGGTAAGTCGCTACTTTCAGAATAAGGACGGAGGGACGGTGGAGCTTTCCGCAGCCCGAAACGGAATCAGTCTCTTACGTTTTATCTCTACGGTGTGCCTCATGGTGACCTTTGTGGTGGTCCTTCTTGTTTTGGGACCGGAACAGGGATATGCCCATGAGTTTTTGGAGGGAAGAAAAATTTTCAGTCATTTAATTTGTCCCTTTCTCTCCTTACTTCTGCTTCTTTTCGAAGAGGGGGATATTCCTTTAAAATGGGTTTCCTATGCCCTTTTTACTACCTTGGCCTATGCGATTCCCTTAATTCTTTTAAATGCGCTGGGACTGGTTTCCGGCCCTTACAGTTTTTTGAAAATCAGGGAGCAAAGCTTAGGAAAAACCGTTTTTTGGATTGTGACCATTTTGTCCGGAAATGCGCTACTGGCCTTAGGCGCTCTATTTCTTCGGAGGATAAAGAATCGGAGGAGTTAGGCTTTATTCAGAAACCAATCACTTGCAGATTTTTGATGCGTTTTTTCCGATAACGGATAACTCATGAATTATCTTTATAGAAAAACAGCTTACAGGGATAGTCCTTGTAAGCTGTTTTTTGAATTTATAATGAGTATCGTACGCAAGGCGTGCGGTATCTCGTTCATAACAAGTGGCGCAGGCGAAGCCTGACATCTTGTTCTCATCGAGTATCGTTCGCGTAGCGTGCAGTTTCTTGTCTTATCGTTCGGCTAAACCTTTTGCAGACCTAAATGCTCCTTCCGTAAAATCGGATACAGTTCCATATAGACCAAGACGGAAACAATGATGGATAATACTGCATTGATGGCGGAGGCCGCTACATTAATCTTAAAGGACAGCTCTGCAGCAGGCTTTCCCAAAATAAGGAGTTTGTAGAAATACCCGATGGTGGGATCCAAAATCACATTGGCAAGGAGCCCGAAGATTGCGGCAAGCAGAACCCACTTGAAAATGTGAGAACGATCCTGCGAGTCATTGATTTTTCCCAACTTATGTGCAATAAAGCCTGCGATTAAACCAATCACGAGTTTGCAAATTACGGTTTTCGGAGCATAAGTGATATATGCCGGATCGAGAAGATCGCCTATGGTCATACCCAGGGCACCGGCAAGTCCGCCCAAGGGACCGCCAAGAACCAGTGCGGCAATCACAACCACGGCATTTCCGAGATGAATGGAAGTGGTATCGCCTCCGACGTGGATTTTCATCTGCAGAAAGGTAAACACCACATAGGATAATGCGGCAAAGAGTGCAGATAAAGTTAATTTTTGTACTTTTTGATTCATAGTCATACCTCCGTAACAGGACTTCCAGCATTCGAAAGATTTCGACTTGATAATGGAATAGCCGCGTGATTTTGCCGGGCACGAAAAAATCTTCCGATGTTTTCAGATGATAACACAAACTGGACTTGATAAAATATCCAATTTTATAAAAATATATAAGACCAGATTGTTATAGTCTGTAACTATATCCAAATCAAAATTCATAGTATTAGACAGGAAAAGTGCACTGTGCTACAGTTTCTGACAAGATGTGATTCGGTTATCCGAAAGAGACATTTGCTTTAATGAAAAAACGGAAGAGAACGTTTTTTAAGGGCGGTAAGGTATTTTATTCTTAACAAGTAGCACAGGCGAAGCCTGAGACATCTTGTTGTGGTTTTTGACTATGGAGGTAGAAGAATGAGCGAGAAGAATAGAACGGGAAGAAATTTTTCTTTTAACACAAGAGCGGTTCATGTAGGGCAGGAGAAGGCGGATCCGGCAAGCGGTGCAAGGGCAGTACCTATTTACCAGAGTACAGCTTTTGTTTTCGAAAATTGTGATCAGGCTGCTGCACGTTTTGCTCTTAAGGAGGCGGGGAATATTTACACCAGACTGACGAATCCGACACAAGGCGTGCTAGAGGAGAGGATTGCCAGTCTTGAAGGAGGAGTTGCGGCGCTGGCGCTTGCATCCGGTGCAGCGGCGGTAACCTACGCTTTTAAAGCCGTGGCCCATCAAGGCGATCATATCGTCAGTGCAAGAAACATTTATGGAGGAACGTATAACTTCTTAAAGCATACCTTCCAAGATTCCGGTGTGGAAACGACATTCGTGGATCCCTATGATTTGTCCGAAGCGGAGAAGGCCATTCAGGAAAATACAAAAGCACTCTATATTGAATCTCTCGGAAATCCCAATGGGGATGTTGTAGATGTTGAGGCTTGGGCAAATTTAGCACATAAACACGGGCTTCCGTTAATCGTAGACAATACTTTCGCAACCCCCTATTATGTTCGTCCGATAGAGTACGGTGCAGACATCGTGGTGCACTCCGCCACGAAGTTTATAGGAGGACAGGGCTCCACCATGGGCGGTATCGTGGTAGATGGAGGAAAATTTGACTGGACTAAGGGAAATAAATGGCCTTGGCTTACGGAACCGAATCCTTCCTATCATGGAGTGAGCTTTGCAAGAGATACTGCACCGGCAGTGCTTGCAACGTATATCCGAGCTATCATCCTTCGAGATGAGGGAGCGGCCATTTCCCCCTTCAATGCCTGGTTACTCCTGCAGGGGACCGAAACGCTTCCACTTCGTGTAGAGAGACACGCGCAAAATGCGTTGAAGGTAGCAGAGTATTTGAACAAACATCCGAAGGTGGAACATGTTTCTCATCCTGCCGTTTCTAAAGATCCTTTACAGCAAGAACTTTATAAGAAGTATTTTCCAAATGGCGGAGGCTCTATTTTTACCTTTGACATCAAGGGAGATGCGGAAACAACGAAGAAGTTTATTGACCATCTCGAGCTGTTCTCTCTCTTGGCAAATGTTGCGGACGTGAAGTCTTTGGTGATTCATCCGGCAAGTACAACGCACTCGGAGAGTTCGAAAGAAGAATTGCTTAAGCAGGGAATCAAGGAAAATACGGTTCGTTTTTCTATCGGAATAGAGGATATCGGAGATATTCTCACGGATTTGGAAGAAGCGTTTAAGGCAATTTAAGGTGAAAATCATTTGTAGAACATTTTTTGTGTAGCGGGAAAAAGAAGCGTCTTTCGACAGAGGAAAGAACGGCTTCTTTTTCCTTTTATCTTGTCACTTGGAATAGAAAGAAGTAAGATAGCAAAGAATCACGACTAAGGCGGAGAAGAAAGCGATGCATCATTTTTTTGTAGACAAGAGTGAAATTATTGGGGATGAAATCAAACTTTACGGAGATGATTTTCATCATTTACAGAAAGTTCTTCGGGGAAAAATCGGAGAGGAAATTATAATTTCCGATGGGGATGCTGTCGATTATCATTGTAAAATAAAAGGCTATGGAGATGATTGTGCCCTGCTTTCCGTTTCTTTTTTGGAAGAGATGCATGAACTTAAGACAAGACTTATACTCTTGCAGGCTCTTCCCAAGGGAGAGAAGATGGAACTCATTATCCAGAAGGCGGTAGAACTTGGCGTGACGGAGATTATTCCTTTAGAAAGTGAAAATTGCATTGTGCAGTTAAAAGGAGAGAAGGCGGAGAAGAAAAGAAAGCGTTGGCAGAGTATTTCCGAAGCGGCGGCAAAGCAGTCCAAGCGTTCTATTATTCCGGAAGTGCTCCCGGTTACCACATGGAAGGAAGCATTTTCCACTCTGAAGGATGCGGAGATGAAGCTCTTACCTTACGAAAATGAAAGAGGAGTAGGCTTTACAAAGGAAGTGCTTCATCAAGCGGAAGAGCTGGGAGAAAAGGCCGGCAGCAAGATTGTTCTTTGTATCGGACCGGAAGGCGGGTTTTCTATTCAGGAAGTGGAAGAGGCTAAGAAAGAAGGCTTTCTTCCCATTAGCTTGGGAAAAAGAATCCTCAGAACGGAAACAGCGGCAATTGCCGCATTAAGCCTTTTGATGATGCATTTGGAATTTGCTGAAAATAAGGAGGCAGAATGAGAAGTATTTACTTAGATAATTCAGCTACCACTAAGGTTTATCCGGAAGTGGCGGAAGAGATGTGTAAAACGATGATGGCTGATTATGGGAATCCTTCGGCGAAACATCTCATGGGAGTAGAGGCGGAAAAATACTATAGGCAGAGTCGGGAGGAAATTGCCGAGACCTTAAAGGTGAAGGCGAAGGAGATCCTTTTTACTTCGGGCGGTACGGAGTCCGACAATATGGCGCTAATCGGAGGATCCTTTGCTAAAGTAAGACAGGGAAAGCATATTATCAGCTCTGCAATTGAGCATCCTGCTGTGTATAAGACTTTGGAGTTTTTGGAAAAGCAGGGCTTTGAGATCAGCATTTTAGCAGTAGATGAGAAAGGGCATATCTCTTTAGAAGAGCTGGAAAAAACGATTCGGGAGGATACCGTTATGGTAAGCATCATGACGGTAAACAACGAAATGGGAGCAATAGAGGATATCCATGCCATTGGAGAGCTTATCAAGAAAAAGAACCCGAATTGTCTCTTCCATACTGATGCAATACAGGCCTATGGGAAAATGATTCTTCGCCCGAAAAAAGATTTTGTGGACCTCCTTTCCGTAAGCGGACATAAGCTTCACGGCCCCAAGGGGATCGGTTTTCTTTTCATCGATGAGAAGGTGAAGATTGATCCGATTCTTTTTGGGGGAGGACAGCAAGGTGGACTTCGCTCCGGCACGTTAAATATTCCCGGCATTACCGGGATGGGACTCGCTGCCAAGATGGTTTATCAGGACTTCCCGGAAAAGATAGAGAGACTCTATCAATTGAAGGACTACTTTATCGAGGAGCTTTTGAAGCTCCCGGAAGTAAAGGTGAATTCCGAAAAAGGAGCGGCATCCGCGCCGCAGATTGTCTCCGCATCCTTCTATGGGGTAAAGGCGGAGGTTTTGCTTCATGCGCTGGAAGATAAGGGAATCTATGTTAGCAGCGGATCCGCCTGCTCTTCGAATCATCCGGGAATCTCCGGAACACTGAAGGCTATCGGTCTTGGACCGAAAGAATTGGATTCGACACTTCGCTTCTCCTTTTCCTTTCTTACGGAAAAACGTGAACTTACCGATACGATTGAAGCTTTAAAGGAACTGCTCCCTGTTTTGCGAAAGTTTTACAAAGCATAAAAACTGTTATAAAGCATAACAACTTAGAAAATGCGATGGGAAACGGAGAGAGGTCGTTTATGGTTTGGAGAAAAATAGCGGTAAAAACAAAGGAGGAGGCGGTAGAGATATTAGCTGCCTATTTATTTGACCGATGGGAAATCGAGGGCGTGGAGATAGAAGACGGTAAGGGGCTTACGGAAGAGGAAGCAAAAATCATTTTCGCGGACATCCTTCCGGAGGAAACTGCCGGAAACGGAGAAGCGAGTCTGTCCTTTTATCTGGAAATTTTACCGGAAGAGGAGAAAAAAGCGAGAAAGGCTCTCGTGGAGAAAGAATTCTCGGATGAAACGGTAGACCATTCCTATACATTGAACAGCAGCAATATTTTTACGGAAGAAGAGTGTAGAGAAATTCTTTCGGATTTAAAGAGAGAGCTTAGTGAAATGGCGGAGTACACGGAGATTGGAAGTGGTGAAATATCCGTTTCCGAGACGGAAGACAAGGACTGGATGAATGCCTGGAAGGATTTTTTCCATAGCTTCCGTGTGGGAAAGCTTCTTATTAAGCCGAGCTGGGAGGAGGAAGAACCGAAGGAGGGAGAATTTGCAATTTCTTTGGATCCCGGTACAAGCTTCGGTACGGGACAGCATGAAACGACGAAGCTCTGCCTTCTTTCTCTGGAAAAATATTTGAAAGAAGGCGATCGCGTACTGGATCTCGGTACCGGATCGGGAATTCTCGGGATTGCCGCTTTGAAAATGGGCGCAAAAGAGGTTTTAGCCACGGATCTTGATCTCCTTACAAAGGAGGCAGTTGCGGGAAATTGCAAAGAAAACGGGATTTCGGAAAAGGATTTTCATCTCTTCATTGAAAATATTTTGGGAGAGGAAGAAAGCGCGAAAAGCTTGCAGGCTGCTTTCCGGAAAGAGCCCTTCGAAGTAGTTTGTGCCAATATTCTTGCCCCCGTGATTGTTTCCTTAACTCCGCTTGTACCCTCTTTTCTAAAACAGGACGGCATCTTTATCGCTTCCGGTATTATTTGCGATAAGGCGGAGGAGGTACGAAAAGCATTGCAAGCAGAAGCAAGCTTGGAAATCCTCGAGGAGTGTGTAGAAGGGGAATGGCACGCCTTCACCGCGAGAAAGAAAACAAGTAAGGAAGAAAGTTAGAAAGAGAGTTAGAGAGAGTTCTATGGCAAAAGAAATGTGGAAGCCCGGAAATATGTTGTATCCTGTGCCTCCTGTGTTGGTGACCTGTCAAAATAAAAAGGGAGAAAGCAACATGCTTACCGTGGCTTGGGCAGGAACCGTGTGTTCCACGCCCGCCATGCTTTCCATTTCCGTTCGGAAGGAGCGGTACTCTCATGCCATGCTGATGGAAACCGGAGAGTTCGTTGTGAACCTTCCGACAGAAGATTTGGTACGGGAAACGGATGAAGCCGGTGTACGTTCCGGAAGAGACTTCAACAAGTGGGAAGCCCTGCATTTGCATCAGGAAGAGGGAAAAATGCTTTCTGTTCCCATGATTTCCGAGTGCCCGGTAAATATGGAATGTAGAGTCAAGCAGGTTTTGGAGCTGGGAAGTCACGATTTATTTTTGGCGGAAATTGTGGCGGTTCATGTAGACTCTTCCTTATTGGATGAAAAGAAACGCCTGCAATTGGAAAAGGCAAAGCTTTTGGCCTATTCTCACGGACAATATTTCGGTCTGGGAAAAGTATTGGGAAGCTTTGGATTTTCCGTACGAAAAGGCGCAAAAAAGAATAAGGGAAAATAGACAGTCGTTTTTTAAAAGGGAGGAGCAGATTTTTCATGCTTCCTCCCTTCATTTCTTTCTCTTAGTTTCCTTCTCTTAGTTTTCCCTTTCCTTGCGGATCAGGATGGATTCCACCTCGTTCACCGCTTTTTCCACCATGGCATCAATCTCGGGGAAGAGCTTTTCTTCGGATTTTCTGATTTTCTCTACAATGGGCTTGGTTACGGGGTGTTTTGCCACAAAGATGGTGCAACAGTCTTCATAGGGCTCAATGGAGGTTTCATAGGTTCCGATTTGTTCTGCCACATCTACGATTTCCTGCTTATCAAAGGCAATCAAGGGGCGGTACACCGGAAGAGTGCAGACTTCATTGGTGCAAACCAGACTTTGCAGGGTCTGAGATGCGACCTGTCCTATGGATTCTCCCGTAATGAGACCGATACAGCCATTTTTATAAGCTAAGGCTTCCGCAATACGCATCATATAGCGGCGCATGATAATCGTCAATTCATCGTGCGGACAGCGGTCGTAAATCGCAAGCTGTATCTCCGTGAAGTTTACAACATGCAGCATGATGGGACCGGTATAGGTGGAAAGCTGTCTTGCGAGGTCCACGACCTTGATTTTTGCTCTTTCACTGGTATAGGGCGGTGCATGAAAGTAAGTGGCTTCGATTAAAGCACCTCTTTTTGCCACTTTAAAGCCGGCAACTGGAGAGTCAATTCCGCCGGAAAGAAGGAGCATGGCTTTTCCGTTTGTGCCAAGGGGCATACCGGAAAGTCCCGGAATGATTTTTCCGTAGATATTGATGAACTGTCGGATTTCGATGCGGAGCTTTACTTCGGGCTTGTGCACGTCCACTCGGGTATTCGGGAAGTTCTCCAAAATACTGTGTCCGAGTTCCATTTCGATTTCCGGAGAGCTCATGGGATAGGATTTCTCCGCACGTCTGGACTCGACCTTAAAGCTTACGGGACTGTCTCCGTAAGCGGCACGGAAGTAGGAGAGTACCGCCTTTTCCAAATCGGCAAAATCGGCAGAGTAGGGAATCTGCACCATGGGTGCAATCCCGGCGATGCCGAATACATGTTGAAGCGCATCCATGCATTCTTCGTAGTCATAGCGTTCCGACTTCACATGAACATAGATTCTGCCGCGTTCCCTGGCCACATAGTACTCTCCCGTGGCACGCTTTAATTTCATGCGAATGTCTTTTGCAAGAGCGTCCTCAAAGACATAACGGTTTTTTCCTTTCGTGCCGATTTCAGCGTATTTAATTAAAAATGCTTGGTACTCCATACTGCTCCTTTTCTTTCCATTACTTTACCGACGCTATCGCACGCAAAATGCACGATATGCTTTGCAAAAAATAAAGTGCATGAATCCATGCACTTTTTAAAAACCTTGTAAGGCTTTCATCTTTCCGTTAAGATACAGGAAGTTAAGCTTCTAAGATATAGGGTTTCAGTGTATTTACGATTTCATCCAGTCTGGACTCATCCGCATGAATATTTAAATCAATGGGCTTGGATAAATCCAAAGAGAAAATACCCATAATAGACTTAGCGTCAATGACATAACGACCGGAAACCAAATCAAAATCCACATCCGTAAAGCGAACAAGGTCGTTTACAAAGGATTTTACTTTATCAATAGAGTTCAGGGAAATACGAACGGTTTTCATTAGACAATCCTCCTTTTTTATGATGGTTTCATTGTAGTGAGGAAGTTTTTTAAAGTCAAGTAAAGATAAGGGCGATTGGCAAAAAGATAAGACCAAGCTCAATAAGGGAGAATAGCAAAAAATAAAGTTATTCTATATAAGGAAGAAAGGGATAAAAAATGGAATTAAAGGGACTGCGTTTTGCCATGCACAACTTAGGCTGCAAGGTCAATTCATATGAAGCGGAGGCAATGAGCGAGGCAATTCTTAAAGAGGGGGCAACGCTGGTTCCTTTTCAAGAGGAAGCGGATATCTACCTTATTAATACCTGCTCCGTAACGAACATTGCAGACAGAAAATCCAGACAAATGATTCACCAGGCAAAGGAACGGAATCCGGATGCTCTTGTGATTGCGACAGGCTGCTATGTGGAAGGAAAGAAGGAGGAACTGAAAAAAGATAAGGGAATCGATATTCTGATCGGAAACAGCGGCAAAGGGAAAATTGTAGAGCTGATCAAAGCCTATCGGGATGCCATGTTGGAAAATGACGGCAAGATCGAAGACTATTTGCCTCCTGTCAAAGAAGAAGGAGAGTATGAGAATCTTTTTCTTTCAAAGCCCTTGGACAGAAGTCGCGCCTTTGTAAAGATTCAAGACGGTTGCAACCAATTTTGTGCGTATTGCATTATCCCCTATGTGAGAGGCAGAATTCGGAGCAGGAAGATAGAGGACTGCCTTCAGGAAATAGAACACCTGGGGCAGGAAGGTATTTCCGAAATCGTGCTTACGGGAATACACCTTTCTTCTTACGGCTTGGATTTTCAAAATCTTTCCTATGAATATGCCAGTAAAATGGCAGAAAGCGGAGAGGCGCTCATTTCTCTCATTGAAAAAATCGGAGAAATCCCTTCTATAAAGAGGATACGTCTGGGGAGCTTAGAGCCCAGAGTCATCACGGAGAACTTCGTTTCCCGCCTAAGGGCTGTGGACGGAATCTGTCCCCACTTTCATCTTTCCCTGCAAAGCGGGGCGGCGAAGACCTTGAAGGAAATGAACCGACATTATACGAAAGAGGAGTTTAAAGAGGCGGTGGACTGTATTCGAATAGCCTTTCCGCTCGCGGCCATTACCACGGATGTGATTGTGGGATTCCCCGGCGAGACGGAAGAGGATTTTCAGGAGTCAAGGGACTTCATCGAAGAAATCAGCTTCTACGACCTGCATATTTTCAAATATTCCCGCAGGAAGGGAACCCGTGCAGACGAGATGCAGGGACAGATTACGGAAAAGGTCAAGAAGGAACGCTCGAAGATTCTCTTAGACCTTGCCCTTAAGGATTCGGAAAAGTTTCGGAAGCAGTTTATCGGCAAAAGGTCGGAGGTCTTAATAGAGGAAGTTCGCGAACTTGAGGGGGAAACGTATTACACCGGTTTTAATAAAGAATACATTCGGTTTTATATCCCTCTGCAGAAAGACAGTGCATTAGAAATCGGAGGGGTTTATCCGGTGCTTGCGGAGAAAGCCATGGAAGAAAGCCTGCTTGGAAAGCTCTTTTCAGAATAAATACAAGTTCATAGGAAATTCACAAATCCCCTCGGGAAAATTCTTGACAATCTCTTTTCCGAGGGGTATATTATGAACATGTGTTAGCACTCGATATATATGAGTGCCAATAAATCCAAAAAGGAGGAAGGTGGTCTTGTGGATCAGAGAAAGCTTATTATATTGACAACGATAATCAAGAACTATTTAGAGACCGGTGAGCCGGTAGGATCCCGAACCATTAGCAAGTACTCCGGTCTGAACTTAAGTTCCGCGACAATTCGGAATGAGATGAGTGATTTGGAAGAGATGGGCTATATTTTACAGCCTCACACTTCCGCAGGAAGAGTTCCTTCCGACAAGGGTTATCGCTTCTATGTAGACCAGTTGATGGAGAAGCAGGAGAGAGATTTATCGGATGTTCGAAGTTCGATGTTTGACAGGATTGAGAAGCTCGAATCCGCCCTACAGTCTCTGGTTAGGAATATAGCGAGCGATACTCATTATACGGCACTTGTTTCCGGACCCAGGATGGAGAAGAACAGGATTAAGTTCTTACAGATTTCTCTGGTGGAAAAGGGAAAACTTCTCTTTCTTCTGATGTTCGAGGGAAATATCATTAAGACGATGACCGTGGACATTGATGAGGATTTAGAGCAGAATGCGATTCTCTCCATTAACCTTCTTTTAAACGATGTTCTGGGCGGACACAGTGTGGAAGAGATTACGGAAGAATACATTCGGACACTCCTGGATAGGAGCCGGCACAGAAAGACGATGGGACTCCTTCTTCAAAGCTTGGAAAGTATGCTTCGTACCGATGAGCAGGATGTGGAAATCTATACCTCGGGCGCTACGAACATTTTCAAGTATCCGGAGCTTATGGATTCGGAAAATGCATCCAAGTTGATTTTTGCTTTGGAGTCCAAGGAGGAACTTGCCGGTCTTTTACAGGAAGCGGAAGAGAAAGAAGAGGACAACAAGAGTATTCAGGTTTATATCGGAAAAGAAAGCCCCCTGCAGGATATGGCAGACTGTGCACTGGTTACGGCAAAGTACCGGCTTGGAAACGGAATGCACGGTACAATCGGGGTAATCGGACCGAAGCGAATGGATTATGAAAAGGTACTGGATACCTTGAGCAGATTAATACAGGAAATGGGAGAGATTCCCTTGCAATAGGAAGGAGACGTTGTGTCAAAGAAGCATAATGAAGACGAGAAATGGAAGAGGCAGTCGCACGAAGGCGGCGAGCAAGGAAGGGAATGCACAAAGGAGGCGTCTTCCGAAGGTGTAAAAACCGCGGAGGAATGCAGTACGGAGAATTGCTCCGGGAATGCAGGGGAGCAGGAAGTGCCTGGCGAAGAACAGACTTCTTCTACACAGACTTTAGGAGAGGATTCGGAGGAGGCTTCTTCCGGAAAGGAAAATTCCGAAAAAGAGGAGAATGCGGAGCTTTTACAGCTGAAAGATAAATATCTTCGCACCTTGGCGGAATACGAAAACTTCCGAAAGCGTTCCGAGAAGGAAAAGGCGCAGATGTTTGAACTTGGCGCAAAGAGCATTATCGAGCAACTTCTTCCTGTAGTGGATAACTTTGAGAGAGCCTTGGAACATATCCCGGAGGAAGAGAAAGAAAACTCTTTTGCAAAGGGTGTGGAAGGAATTTATAAGCAGATTCAGAAAATGTTTTCAGATTGTGATATTCAGGCAATTGAGGCTGTAGGACAGAAGTTCGATCCTGCGCTCCACAATGCCGTTATGACGGAAGAAGAGGGAGATGCGGAAGAAGATACCGTAACTGCCGATTTGCAAAAAGGCTATACCTACCGCGGAAATGTGGTTCGCCACTCCATGGTGAAGGTAAAGAAGTAAGGCGAAGATAAAGAATCGATGTAAAGAAAAACCGATGTGAAGAAAAACTGCTGTAAAGATGAAGTAGTGTATAAACAGACGAATAAGCTTTTAAAAGAGCTTTTTCCATAAAGTAAAGCAAGAAATCAAATTTAGAATAGAAAAAGGAGAGTAAGAATATGGGAAAGATTATAGGAATTGACTTAGGAACAACCAACAGCTGTGTAGCCGTTATGGAAGGCGGAAAGCCCGTTGTTATCCCGAACGCCGAGGGTATGAGAACCACACCGTCCGTTGTGGCATTTACCAAGAATGGTGAGAGACTTGTGGGAGAACCTGCAAAGAGACAGGCGGTAACCAATGCGGACCGTACCATTTCTTCCATTAAGAGACATATGGGTACCGATTATAAGGTTTCCATAGACGGAAAGGATTATACTCCGCAGGAGATTTCCGCAATGATTCTGCAGAAGTTAAAGACCGATGCGGAGAGTTATTTGGGAGAGAAGGTAACCCAGGCGGTGATTACCGTTCCGGCTTACTTTAACGATGCACAGAGACAGGCAACAAAGGATGCCGGTAAGATTGCAGGACTTTCCGTAGAAAGAATCATCAACGAGCCGACAGCGGCAGCACTTGCTTAC
This sequence comes from Oribacterium sp. oral taxon 108 str. F0425, assembly GCF_000214455.1. Classification (NCBI taxonomy): domain Bacteria; kingdom Bacillati; phylum Bacillota; class Clostridia; order Lachnospirales; family Lachnospiraceae; genus Oribacterium; species Oribacterium sp. oral taxon 108. The sequence continues at coordinate 1,085,631 of NZ_AFIH01000001.1, forward strand.
GGTCTGGAAGATGAGTCCGAGCAGAAGGTTATGGTTTATGACTTAGGTGGAGGTACTTTCGATGTTTCCATCATCGATATCGGTGACGGCGTTATTGAAGTGCTTTCCACAAACGGGGATACGCATCTTGGCGGTGATGATTATGATGATCGTATTACCAAGTGGCTTGTCGAGGAATTTAAGTCCCAGGAGGGCGTAGACCTTTCTCAGGATAAGATGGCTTTACAGCGTTTAAAGGAAGCGGCTGAAAAGGCGAAGAAAGAGCTTTCTTCCGCAACGACAACCGATATCAACCTTCCGTTCATTACCGCGACAGCTGAGGGGCCGAAGCATCTCGATATGAAGCTTAGTCGTGCCAAGTTTGAAGAGCTTACTGCGGATTTAACGGAGAGAACCGCGATTCCGGTACAGAACTCTCTTCGTGATGCGGGCTTAACGGCTTCCGAGCTTGGAAAAGTACTTCTTGTCGGCGGTTCCACCAGAATGCCGGTAGCACAGGAGAAGGTAAAGCAGTTAACCGGAAAAGAGCCTTCCAAGAATCTGAATCCGGATGAGTGTGTGGCTCTCGGTGCGGCAGTACAGGGCGGAAAGTTAAGCGGAGAAGCGGGAGCAGGTGATGTTCTTCTTCTTGATGTTACTCCGCTTACCCTTTCTATTGAGACCCTCGGCGGCGTAGCAACTCCTCTTATTAAGAGAAATACAACCATCCCGACCAGAGCATCTCAGGTCTTCTCTACTGCAGCGGACAACCAGACTGCCGTGGATATCAATGTAGTACAGGGTGAGAGAGAGTTTGCAAGAGACAACAAGAGCCTCGGTCAGTTCAGACTGGACGGCATTCTTCCCGCACAGCGCGGTGTTCCACAGATTGAAGTTACCTTCGATATCGATGCAAACGGTATCGTAAATGTTTCCGCTAAGGATAAGGGTACCGGAAAGGAGCAGCATATCACGATTACTTCCGGCTCCAACATGTCCAAGGAAGATATCGATAAGGCTGTCAATGAAGCAGCGCAGTTCGAAGCTGCCGATAAGGAAAAGAAGGAAGCTATCGAGGTAAGAAACGGAGCGGATTCCATCGTATTCCAGACCAAGAAGGCACTGACAGATGTGGGAGATAAGATTTCCGACAGCGAAAAGGCAGGAGTAGAAGCTGACTTAAAGGCTTTGGAAGATGTTCTTTCCGCAAATCCTCTGGAGAGTATTACGAAGGACGGTGCTGAGAAAATCAAAGCAGCGCAGGAGAAACTGATGCAGTCTTCTCAGGCACTCTTCACCAAGGTCTATGAGCAAGCACAGGCTGCAGGCGCAGCAGGCGCCGGAGCGGAAGCGGGTAGCAGTGCAAATGCCGGACAAAGCGCAGGTAATGCGGATGACAATGTGGTAGACGGAGACTTTAAGGAAGTTTAATAGAAAAAAGGTTTCCCGAGCCTTTCGTTCGGGGAAGTAAGTAAGAACCGTTTCGTAGGTATCGGACTCTCCGGTACCTACGAAATATTGCGTATGATATGAATTCCCCTTCGGGGGGAGATGTAAATATAAGGATTCCCCTTCAGGGGAAAAGTGAATTGGATAAGAGTCCCCTTTCGAGGGGGAGGAAGAGAAGAGGATTTGTAAACATGGCAGAAAAGCGTGATTATTATGAGGTGCTGGGGGTAGAGAAAAATGCCGATGACAGTGCTATAAAGAAGGCGTATCGGCAGCTTGCAAAAAAATACCACCCGGATGCGAATCCCGGAGATGAGACTGCCGCCGCAAAGTTTCGGGAAGCCTCGGAGGCCTATGCGGTTCTGTCTGATCCGGATAAGAGAAAGGCGTATGACACCTATGGCCATGCGGCATTTGATGCCAATTCCGCTGCAGGAGCAAGTTCCGGCTTCGGAGGCTTTGACTTTAGCGGAATGGATATGTCGGATATCTTTTCGGAGTTTTTCGGCGGCGGGTTCTCCGGAGGCGGATTTTCAGGTGGAAGAGCTTATGGGCGTCGTGCCAATATGCCGGAAAAGGGCGACAATATTCGCGTAGGAATACGGATTACTTTTGATGAAGCAATAAAGGGCGTAAAGAAGAATATAAAGATTCGCTATAAGGATACCTGTAAGACCTGTAACGGTTCCGGTGCAAAGCCGGGAACGGAGAAGACGACTTGCCCAAGATGTAACGGTGCAGGACAGGTCAGAATGACACAGCAAAGTTTATTCGGTATGATTCAGCAGGTAACGACCTGCCCGGAGTGTCACGGTACCGGCTCTATCATTAAGGAGAAATGTCCGGATTGTAAGGGCGCAGGCTATATCAATACCGAAAAGACGATGGAAATTTCGGTTCCTGCAGGAATCGATGACGGACAGGCAATCAGGAGAAGTGGCGGAGGAGATCCCGGAAGAAACGGAGGACCGAGAGGAGATCTTCTCGTTGAGGTTTCCGTAAGCGACCACCCCTTTTTTAAGAGACAGGGAATCAATATTTACTCCACGGAAGCAATCAGTTTTCCGAAGGCTGCCCTTGGAGGAACAACGATTGTGAAGACGGTAGACGGACCGGTTGAACTGAAGATTGCTGCCGGAACGCAGTCGGAGACTCGTACTCGTTTAAGAGGAAAAGGCGTTCCGTCCTTGCAGAATCCGAATGTGCGCGGTGACCACTATGTCACACTGGTAGTGGAGACACCGAAGAAATTGAATAAGAAGCAAAAGGAAGCTTTAAAGGCCTATGCCGAAAGCTGCGGAGAAAGCGTAGAATAAAGGGCATTGCATTTTGTATGGGAAGAGAGACGTATGCAGCGTCTCTTTTTTTGTGTATCGAACAAAAAATGTGCAATGCTCGTTTTTGTTCCCTTTTTATACTTAAAATAAAAATACCCTTAAAAAAGCTTTAATATATTCTGCCAATATGCCGATATCTATAAAAGAATAAGGAGTACTGATTCTCAAGGAGGAAAAATGGAAAAGAAAATGAAAGAAAAGAGGCCTGTGGTAAAGAAGGCGGGATCATGGAAGAAAATCAGCCTTGCGGGAAGAATTTCCGCAATTCTTTGTGTTTCCATGTTGGTGGTTTTTGTTCTGATGAATATCTTGATTCTTGCGGCGGCAGGACAATCTTTTGAAAAGGTTAATGCGGATTATTTATATTCCACAACATCCTTAAACGTAGAAAGAGCCAAGAAATCAATTACACTTGCGGAAAATACCGCAAAGGCAATACAGGATCATTTGGAGGAAATGTACACGGAAACGGATAATGGCACACCTTCCGTTCCCAGTGTTTTAAAGGATTCGATTTTGCTTACGGAGAAGCGTTCCTATGAGGAAAACTATCTTCTGGATTCTGTCTGGGAAATGATTCGTCATGACGAACATATCATGGGCGCCGGTGTATTTTTCGAACCGAACGGTTTCCAGCAGGGTGTGCCGGAGTATGCCATGTACTTAGGCCGTGACAACGGAGATGAAAATAAGCGTTTCTCCAAGTTCCTGGACTATAAGTTCTACGGTAACGGAGCGGAGGAATACTATACCAAGGTGGCAGCGGAGAAGAAGAGCCACGTGGTAGATCCTTTTGTGTCTTCCATCACGGGAGAAACCATTTTTGTTTTGGTAGTACCGGTACTGTATAAGGATGAGTTTAAGGGCGCGATTGTAGTTGACTTAAATGTGACTATGTTTAAAACTCTTGGACAGGATGAGTCCGGAGAAGGCGCAAAGACCTTCTTTGATGTAGTAAATCAAGACGGAAAATTTGTTTACAGTTCGAACCCGGAAGCAGTGGGGAAGAACATCGCGGAATATGTGGGAGAAGACAACTTTAAGAACAATATCCAGAGCAGGTTTGCAGATCGTGAGACCTTCCATGTAAAGGATAGTCACCGTGTTCGTTATTTCTCACCGCTTACCATTTATGATACGGACTGGTATGTGCAGTCGGCGATGAGTCTGGATGTGTATAATGCGGGAAAGAATAGACTTCTCTATACCCTTGTTTTTGCAGAGTTTGTGATATTCGTTCTCTTACAGGTTGTGATTTTCTTTACCACCAGACGTTCCTTGAAACCGCTTGGAAAACTGGCGAAAGAGAGTGATAAGATTGCGGACGGTAACTTTAACATCGATATCAGCTATCCCTATCAGGATGAAATCGGTCGTTTGATTCAGAGCTTTAAACGGATTATAGAGCGTTTAAATTATGTGGTATCGGATTTACATTCCAAGCTGGGAGCATTCTCTCAGGGAGATTTTGGACAGGAAATTCATGAAGATGAGAACTATAAGGGGGATTTCCATCCGATTCTGATTTCTTTACAGGAAATCTCGGGCAGTCTGAATGCAACCTTAAAAAATGTACGGAATTCTTCTTCCGAAGTCAGCAGCAGTGCAGGGCAGGTTAGCTCCATGGCACAAAGAATTGCGGACGGAACAACCAAGCAGGCATCATCCGTATCGGATCTTTCCGGAACGATGGACAACATTTCCAAGCAGATTCATCATACGGCAAAGCAGGCTGAGAAAGCACAGGAGCTTGGAGTACTCAGCGGTTCTCATGTGGAAACCAGTAACCAGAAGATGACGGATATGCAGGGCGCTATGGAAGAAATCACCGAGAAGTCCAAAGAAATCAGCAAGATTATTAAGACAATCGATGACATTGCTTTCCAGACCAATATTCTGTCCTTGAATGCGGCTATCGAAGCCGCTCGTGCCGGAGAGGCCGGTAAGGGCTTTGCCGTAGTTGCGGATGAAGTCGGAAACCTGGCGAAGAAATCACAGGAAGCGGCACAAAATACCTCCGTTTTGATTGAAGAAACCATCGGAGCGGTACAAAAGGGTGCAAGATTCACGGCAGAGACTGCGGAAGCACTGCATTCCGTATCCGACAGTACAAACCAGGTGAACGAATTGATTTTGGAGATTTCCAAGGCTTCCGAGGAAGAGTCGGAAGGAATCAACAAGCTCAGCGAAGGAATCCAGGAGATTTCCGCTGTTGTGCAGGATAACTCCGCAACGGCTGAAGAGAGTGCTGCAACTTCTCAGGAATTGTCGGCACAGGCAAATCTGTTGAATAACTTGGTTGATAAGTTTAACTTACGTTAAAACAGAGCTTACTTCTTTTGGAAAGAGCGGAAAAAATAGTTTGTGAAAAAAAAACTAAGTGACTTTCCAAAAGAAGTATGTATAATAAAAAACGTTGGGAACAGTATGGATTAAGAAAAAGCTTCCTAAAAGCAGTAGGGGTTTTCTTTGGGAAAAAGAAACAGAAGAGAGCGGAAGAGAAGTTTTTTCCATCAGCCGAAGAAAGAAGGAGAAGAATATGGCAAATTTGGATTTGACGAAGTATGGCATTACAGGAACGACGGAAATCGTACATAATCCCTCTTATGAAACACTGTTTAAAGAGGAGACTGCAGAGTCTTTAGTCGGATATGAGAAGGGTAGAGTCAGTGAGTTAGGTGCTGTAAATGTCATGACCGGAATTTATACCGGACGTTCTCCCAAGGATAAATATATCGTTATGGATAAAAATTCCAAGGACACCGTTTGGTGGACCAGTGAAGAATATCCGAATGATAACCACCCGGCTTCGGAAGAGGCATGGGCATGCTGTAAAGAGCTCGCTAAGAAGGAACTTTCCAATAAGCGTCTTTTCGTAGTGGATGCTTTCTGCGGTGCGAACAAGGACACCAGAATGGCCGTTCGTTTCATCGTGGAGGTGGCTTGGCAGGCACACTTTGTGACCAATATGTTCATTAAGCCGTCCAAAGAGGAATTAGAGAACTTTGAGCCGGACTTTATCGTATACAATGCGTCCAAGGCGAAGGTAGAAAACTATAAGGAACTGGGACTGCACTCCGAGACTGCCGTAATGTTCAATATCACAAGTAAGGAGCAGATTATCTTGAATACCTGGTACGGCGGAGAAATGAAGAAGGGTATGTTCTCCATGATGAACTACTATCTGCCTCTTAAGGGCATTGCTTCCATGCACTGCTCTGCCAATACCGATTTGGACGGAAAGCATACCGCTATTTTCTTCGGCCTTTCCGGAACAGGAAAGACAACCCTTTCCACCGATCCGAAGAGACTTTTAATCGGTGATGACGAGCATGGTTGGGATGATAACGGAGTATTCAACTTTGAAGGCGGATGCTACGCGAAGGTTATTGACTTGGATAAGGATTCCGAGCCGGATATCTACAATGCCATCAGAAGAGATGCGCTTCTTGAGAATGTAACGGTAGATGCAAACGGAAAAATTGATTTTAAGGACGGAAGCACAACGGAGAATACCCGTGTGTCCTATCCGATTAATCATATTGAGAAGATTGTACGTCCGATTTCCGCAGCTCCCGATGCAGAGAATGTTATTTTCCTTTCTGCAGATGCTTTCGGAGTACTGCCTCCAATTTCCATCCTTACTCCGGAACAGACAGAGTACTACTTCCTTTCCGGTTTTACCGCAAAGCTTGCCGGAACGGAGAGAGGCATTACCGAGCCGACTCCGACCTTCTCCGCTTGCTTCGGACAGGCATTCCTCGAGCTTCCTCCCACAAAGTACGCTGAGGAGCTCGTTAAGAAGATGAAGAAGACCGGCGCAAAGGCATACCTTGTTAATACCGGTTGGAACGGTTCCGGAAAGAGAATTTCCATTAAGGATACCAGAGGAATCATCGATGCCATCTTAAACGGTGATGTTGTAAAGGCGGAAACCAAGACCATTCCGTTCTTTGATTTCGAAGTTCCGACAGCGCTTCCCGGTGTAGATCCGAAGATTCTGGATCCGAGAGATACCTACAGCGATGTTAAGGAATGGGAAGACAAGGCAAAGGATCTTGCAGGAAGATTTGTAAAGAACTTTAAGAAGTATGAGAATACCGAGCTTGGCAAGAGCTTAAAGAATGCCGGCCCGAAATGCTAATGCAATAGTAGAAAATACTGCGATACTTACAGGAAATGGATAAGATTGGAAAATCTTATCCATTTCCTTTTTTTGAATGGAATACCGCTCGCGGATTGTGCGGTATTCCATTCTGAACGAGTATCGTGCACAGAACGTGCGCTGGCTCGGTTAACAAGAGTGAAGAACACGAGGAATTCCTTGCAAAAACTTGTAGATATTCTTAAGGCGGCTTTCCCGAGAAGAGAAGCTTTGCTATAATGCAGAAAGAATCAGTTTGGAGGGGAAAAATTGGATAGTAGAAAAAGACGTACAGCCAGGAGTCGCAGTTTTAGCAGAGAAAAAGAAGATTTTTCAAATTTGGACATTCCGATTAGGAGAAGTGAAACGCGAAGAGAACGCGATGTGAGAGAATACAGAGGGCAGGAGACTGATAAACAAGAGGAAGGGTATCGAGCTGCAAGAGGAGGAAAGAGGAAGAGAAAGAACCCTTTGAAGGGTGTCTTCTTTCTTTGTCTGTTACTGGTCGGCATTTTTTTCCTTTGGCGCTTTCTTTCTCCTTACATCGGAAAACAATATCGTACGATTGCAATCTTCGGATTGGATAGCCGCGACGGAAATAAGGAAGCGGGTGCGTTATCGGATGTCATCATGCTTGCGAGCATCAATAAAAGAAGCGGAGAAATCAAGCTGACTTCCGTTTTTCGCGATACTTATTCGGAGGTGGACGGAAACGGCAAATACCACAAGATGAATGAAGCCTATTTTTTAGGCGGGCATAAACAGGCCATCAAAGCTTTGGAACGGAATCTGGATATTTCCATTGATGATTATGTAAGTTTTAACTGGGCTGCCGTGGCAAAGGGGATTTCCGCACTCGGAGGGGTGGACCTGGATTTGTCCGACGCCGAATTCTACTATATCAATGCTTTTATTACGGAAACAGTGGAATCCACCGGTATTCCTTCCGTACATTTGGAACATGCGGGGATGAATCATTTGGACGGTATTCAGGCGGTGGCCTATGGAAGACTTCGCTTAATGGATACGGATTTTAACAGAACGGCCCGGCAGAGAAAAGTTCTGAGCCTTGCCATGGAAAAGGCCAAAAAGGCGGGGCCCGTGAAGATGATATCCGTAGCGACACAGGTTTTACCGGAAATATCCACCAGTATGAATATGGCGGATTTTACAGATTTGGCTTCCCAGCTTGGAAGATTGCATCTTGGAGAAACGACAGGCTTTCCTTTTGCAAGAACGACGATGAAGATTAAGAAAATGGATGTGGTTATTCCGGCTACATTGGAAAGCAATGTCATCGAGCTTCATCAGTTCCTTTACGGAGAGGAACATTATCATCCCTCTGCAACGGTAAAGAAAATAAGCGACCATATTGCGGAAGTTTCCGGTGTGACGAAGCCTTTGGAAAATGCGGAAGAAGCAGGAACGGGTGGAGGAACGGTTCGAAAAAAGGATAAAAAGCAAGAAGAAAAAACCACTAAGAAAGAGGAGAAATCTTCCAAGTCCGAGACAGAGGAGAAGAAGGAAGAGCATAAGAGCGAAACGGAAAAAAAGCTTTCCGAGACGGAGGAATCTTCTATCGAAGTGAAAAAAGAAATAGAAAAGGAAACGGAGAAAGAGGAGGAAAAAGTAACGGAAGAGAATTCTTTGGGTCCGGCAGGAGATATCGGGAAAAAAGTTATAGAGTCTTCTGAGGAAAATGCAGAAAATCCTTGACATTTCTAAAGACATTATGTACTATATCTGAGTCGCCTTTTTTAGGTGACTCAATTCTATAGGGCTATCGCCAAACGGTAAGGCAACGGACTCTGACTCCGTCATTTCAAGGTTCGAATCCTTGTAGCCCTGCTTAAGACTCCACACACGGGAGTCTTTTTTTATTCTTAAAGAGTACTTTTCTTGAAGTGTGCGGGATCACGTTCATAACGGACATCACATGCGAGGCTTGAGGTATCTTGCTCATAATGCGTATCATGCGCAAAGCGTGCGATATCTCGTTTTCCAATAAACTGTTCTATGGAAAGTGTTGGAAATGGCAAAGCTTTCGGATAAACTTAAAAATATTAAAAAATAGTATAATAGATAAATTGAATCAATCGAGTCTCTTAAATCCTCCAATTAGATAAGGATGGGAATCGTGTTATAATAAGAGCAAGAAGAAGCGAGAAGGCCTGTAATAAAGGTGCTTTAAAGCAAAATTTCAGTCACTATTTATTAGGCGATGCTTCCTTTCTATTTCCGAAAAAGAGCTGCGGCGGTCGCCACAGCTCTTTTTCGACATGAATAAGCGTCTATTTAAACGGAACTGCATTTGGAAAGAGCGTCCTCGTCTGCAATTAAAATAACATTTTTGTGGAATTGCAGGATGGAAGCCGGAACTTCCGGACTGACCGGACCTTCCAAAACCTTTTTCAAAATAGCGGCTTTGTCTCTGCCGGATACCAAAAGAAGGATTTTCTCTGCTTGCATGATGGTTCCGATTCCCATCGTGTAGGCTTCTCTCGGTACCTCATCCTTAGAATTAAAGAAACGTTGATTGGCTGAGATGGTTTCTTCAGTGAGCTGCACGCAATGTGTTTTTGCGGGGAAAGAATCACTCGGCTCATTGAACCCGATGTGGCCGTCATGTCCCAGACCTAAAATCTGCAGATGAATCCCGCCGAGACTTTGAATCAGTCTTTCATAGCTCTCACAGGCTTCTTGGGCATCGCTTAGACTGCCGTCCGGTACATGCGTATTTTCCTTGGCAATATTGACATGATGAAACAGTTCCTGATTCATAAAGTAACGATAGCTGTGACTATCCTCTGGAGCCAGACCCCTGTATTCATCCAGATTAACGGAGCGAACGGCAGTAAAGTCCAACTTTCCTTCCTGGTACATTTCTCGCAAAACCTGATACGTTCCCACCGGGGTAGAGCCGGTAGCGAGCCCCAGCACGGGCTTTTCTCTTTGGACAATTTCCGCAGCAATGTACATGGCTGCCTTTTTGCTTAAAGTAGCGTAATCCTTCACTTTTACAATCTGAATCATGTTCTTTCCTCCTGCTGATAGAGTCTCTGTTTTAGAATTCCAATCGGATGTTCCGACGGAAGGATTTATGGATATGTAGATGCTTTCAATACGCTTCGTTTTCTCGTATATCGTAGCAAAATGAAAGAAAAAGTACAAGAAGACGAAAGATGGTAAAAGAGAGATTTTATGGTATACTATAGGACAAACTTTTATGGGAGGGTTAAGGCGTGTTTAAAGATAAGAAAAACCAAAACGGTATAGAGAAAAAGAATCGATTTGCAGAGCATGGCAAGGGTTTTGTTTCAGCTCTTCTGCTCTGTTTTACAATCGGCGTTTTTTCTTTGGCATCGGGAGTTTCCGTAAAAGCTGCGGAAGGCTGGGTGAATCGTGAGGGCAGTTGGTATTATTATCCCTCTACGGAAGAAGAGCATTATACGGGCTGGATTCGGTCGGAAGATTCCGGTCGCTGGTATTATATTGTAGATGGACAAATGCAGACCGGTTGGGCGTCTTGGAAGGGAAAGTGGTATTTTCTGAATGCGGACGGAGGAATGGCCGAGAAACAATGGGTCGGAAACTTCTATGTAGGAGAGGATGGAGCAGTCCTTACGAATACGGAAACTCCGGACGGGTGGAAACTTTCAGGAAACGGATCCTATCTTCTGAAAGGAAAACCGACAGAGGAGTTAAATGAAAAAACGGCAAGATACATCAAGGTTTTAATGGAACATCCGGATGCCCGTGCGGTTTTTGACAGTCCGAGTCAGCTTGTCATGGAAAACGGAAATGGCTATCCTTTTGTTATTTTTAAGAAGATGAGTCTTTACGATTCGAAAACTTCCGAACTGCTTTATGAGGGAGATGCAGGTTTTCACAGGAATGCCGTACTGGAGTATTATGATGGGGAAGAATTGAAATTGATGCAGACCATGGATTTTATGCAACACCATTATCTTAGCGGAAAACAGGTTCTTATTGATCCGGCAGGATTGATTACTTATGTTGTGGGTGAAAAACGATGACTTTACAGCAGCTTCGGCAGATTATTGCGGTAGCCGATTCCGGCTCCATTAATGAGGCGGCAAAACGGCTGTATATTACACAGCCCAGTTTGAGTGCTACGATCAAGACGGTTGAGAAGGAAACGGGAATCGACATATTTTCACGTTCCAACAGAGGCATTGTGGCAACACCGGAGGGAGAGGAATTTTTGGGCTATGCCCGTCAGGTTTCCGAGCAGTACCAGCTGATGGAAGACAAGTATTTGACCGGAACGCCTTATAAACAGAAATTCGGTGTTTCCATGCAGCATTATACCTTTGCCGTGGAAGCATTTATCCATCTTCTGAGACAGTATGAAAAAGACAATCTCTATGAATTCTCTATTTTTGAGGGAAGAACCATCGATGTCATAGAGAATGTGCGCAAGCAAATCAGTGAGCTGGGAATCATTTATCAAAACGATTTTAATGAAAATGTGATAGGAAAGATTTTACGAGAGGGAGAGTTGGAGTTTGTCCCTCTTTTCTCCTGTAATATCTATGTTTTTATGGCAAAATCGAATCCGTTGGCCAAGAAAAATTTAATTCAGATGGAAGACCTGATGGATTATCCCTGTTGCAGTTTTGACCAGGGAGAGCGGAATTCCTTCTACTTTGCGGAAGAGGTACTCAGCACCTATTCCTACAAAAAGTTAATCAAGGTCAATGATCGTGCTACCATTTTAAATCTGATGGTAGGATTAAACGGCTACACGCTTTGCTCTGGCATCATTTGCCAGGAACTGAACGGACCGGAGTATATTGCAATTCCCCTGGATACCAAGGAGAGTATGCGGATTGGGTACATCAAACATAAAAAAATGCGTCTTTCGGAGCTTGGAAAGAAGTATGTGGAAGAACTGAAACAATATGAGGGGCAACAGTCCGGACCCATTAGTGCCGGAATGTGAATTTTAGAGCTATCGTTTGCAAAACTTGCGTTAGCTTCTTGATAACGGGCATTCTTTTTTTGCTCAGGCGATTATCTAAAAAAATTTAGGATTGGAGAATTATGACTTTGGATTTTATTGTACCGATGCTTATCCTCTTGCAATGGAGGACCAATATTCCTTTTCTCGATCAAATGCTGGAGAAACTTTCGAAGCTTAGCGGCGGAAGAGAAGAAATTGTACTGCTTGCGCTGTTTATACTTCTGCTTCTATTCCTTCTTTTTATAAGAAGAGTGATACGGAAAAGAAGGCAGAAAGAAGCCTTACAGTATCATATTGAGGAAAAGGACCGGTATCATATCAGTATGGAAAAACAGGACTTGCATAAGCTGGTATCTCTTTTGATAGAAGGACTCGGCGGCAAAGATAATATCCTGTCAGTACGTTTTGATGCAAAGAAGCTGAAAGTCAAGATAAAAGAATATGCCCTGGTTCAGGAGAATACTCTTCGTATGGCGGGTTTTCCCGGCGTTGTACGTCCCAGTAAGGACGAAGTTCACCTTCTCATTGGAGATGAGGCCGGGGAGCTTTGTGAAGCTTTACAGAATTTGAATCTATAAAAATGGAGGAGAAATGAAAAAGAGCTATGAAATCGATATGACGAAGGGAAGTATTTTCCCTAAAATCTTGAGTTTCAGCTTTCCTCTTATGCTCACCGGGATGTTGCAGCTTCTCTTTAATTCGGCGGACGTCATTGTGGTAGGGCGCTTTGTCGGACATAAGGCGATGGCGGCTGTCGGTTCTACCGGAACGGTTGTGTATCTACTGGTGAATCTTTTTTTGGGTCTTGCCATGGGGGTCAATGTTTGCATAGCGCAAAGCATCGGTGCCGGAAAGCAGAAAGACACGGAAGAAGTATTATCTACGGCGTTCTGTGCGGCAATCGTATCGGGAATTCTTGTTTTCTTTCTGGGAAATTGCATTATACGCCCTATGCTTATTCTGATTGCCATCCCCGAGGATGTGTTTCAGGATGCGGAGATTTATCTTCGCTATTATTTCTTTGGAGTTCCTTTTTTGATTCTATATGATTTCCTTGCGGCTATTTTTCGGGCGGTCGGAGATACAAAAAGACCTCTTTACACACAAATTGTAGCGGGAGTGATCAATGTTCTTTTGAATCTTTTTTTGTAATAGAACTTGGTTTAGGGGTAAGAGGCGTGGCGATTGCAACCAGTATCTCCGAGGCCTTTTCTTCTATAGTCCTCTTCGTTCTTCTTTTAAAGGAAGAGGGAGCATTGAAGCTGCCGTTACATCACCTTCGCATTTATCCGAAAAAACTATATAGAATCTTTCAGCTGGGAATTCCCGCCGGCGTGCAGGGAATGCTTTTTTCCATTTCCAACTTGAGTATTCAGTCTGCTTTGAACTCCTTCGGCTCCATGGCTATGGCGGGAGCCACTGTTGCAGGAAATATTGAAGGTTTTGTTTACATTGCCATGAATTCCGTGTCACAAGGAATGCTTTCTTTTACCAGCCAAAATCTGGGTGCAAAACAGTATAAGAGAATCAATGACATCTTAAGGAACTGTGTTTTGGCTCTGGGGATGATTGCTGTAATCAGTAATATCCTGGTTCTTTTATTTTCTAAAAGTCTGGCAGAGCTTTTTACCAATTCGGAAGAGGTGGTGCGTTATGCGCAGGAGAGAATGTTTATTATTATTTGCCCCTACTGCCTTTTTGGTCTGATGGATGTTCTGGTGGGGGGCTTGAGAGGTTTCGGCTACAGTTTTCAACCGATGATTATCAGTTTGATCGGAATCTGTTGTACCAGGGTTTTTTATGTCTTAGTGCTTTTTCCGCTTCCGGCCTTTCACGGACTAAAGCAGCTTTATTTCAGTTATCCGGTGACTTGGGTGATTACCTTAAGTTGCCTTTGGGTTTTATACAAAAAGGTACGGAATACTTTTCCCGCTACCAATGAAGAAGGAGTAGTATGAGAAATTTAACCTTATTAACGGACTTTTATGAACTGACGATGATGCAGGGTTATTTTAAGAGCGGAAAATCACAGGATAGGGTGATTTTCGACATGTATTACCGAAAGAATCCTTGTGGAAACGGCTTCTCTATCTGCTGTGGTCTGGAGCAGGTAGTGGAATATATTCGAAATCTTAACTTTAATGAAGAGGATATCGATTATTTAAGAAGCCTGAAGATTTTCGACGAAGATTTTATTGACTACCTTCGAGGATTCCATTTTACGGGAGACATTTATGCCATTCCGGAAGGAACGGCAGTATTTCCGAGAGAACCTCTTGTAAAGGTGATTGCACCGGTTATTGAAGCCCAACTGATAGAAAGTGCATTACTGAATATCATTAATCACCAGTCCCTTATTGCGACAAAGGCAAGCCGGGTTGTACATGCCGCAGCGGGAGACTCGGTCATGGAATTCGGACTTCGAAGGGCCCAGGGACCTGATGCGGGAATTTACGGGGCAAGGGCGGCGATTATTGCAGGATGCATAGGCACTTCCAATGTTTTTGCCGGAAAGAAATTCGGCGTTCCGGTTATGGGAACGCATGCGCATTCCTGGATTATGTCTTTCCCGACGGAATTGGAGGCTTTTATCACCTATGGAAGACTTTATCCGGAAAGTTGTATTCTGTTGGTCGATACTTATGACACCTTAAAGAGCGGTGTAAAAAATGCGATTCGTTGCTTTGATACCTTGAAGGCGGAGGGAATCAAACTAAAGCGCTACGGAATCCGGATGGACTCGGGGGACTTGGCTTACCTTTCCAAGAAGGCGAAGAAGATGCTGGATGAGGCGGGATATACGGAAGCCGTGATTTCCGCGTCCAATGATCTCGATGAAGACTTAATCAGCTCCCTAAAATTGCAGGGAGCAACAATCAATTCCTGGGGAGTAGGCACGAAGCTCATCACCTCCGAAAATCAACCCAGCTTCGGCGGAGTCTATAAGCTTGCGGCAATTATGGGAGAGAACGGAGAGTGGATTCCGAAAATTAAGCTCTCCGAGAATTCCGAGAAGATTACGAATCCGGGAGATAAGCAGGTTTATCGTATCGTGCAAAAGGAGAGCGGAAAGGTCTTTGCGGATTATATTTGCCTCGCGGAGGAGAAATTTTCCACGGATGAGGATTTGACTTTGTTTGATCCGGTGGAAACCTGGAAGAAGAGCACCCTGGAAGGCGGTAGCTATACGATGGAGCCTCTGCTTCAGCCTATTTTTGAAGGGGGAAAGCTTGTTTACACTTGCCCGAGCGTGGAGGAAATTACCGAACATGCAAAGAGAGAGTTGGACAGACTCTGGGATGAGTGTAAGCGTTTGAAAAATCCGCATAATGTCCATGTGGATTTATCGGATAAGCTCTACGAGATGAAAATTAAGCTTTTGGAAGAGTATAGATAGGCAGTCCGGAGAAGTGCCAATCTTTCCTACACTGCTGTATTCCTACACTGCTGTATTTTCTGCAGTGGATTGTGCGCTTGGATTTCTTGCTTTCTTTTTCCCGAATTATTATAATAGGACGGATAATGCTGAATGAAGGAGTGAATCATGTTTAAAAAAGTAGATACCAATATGAATTTTGTGGAAAGAGAGAGGGAAGTCGAGGAGTTTTGGAAAAGGGAAGATATTTTCAAAAAATCCATTGAGGAGCATAAGGGCGATCAGTCTTATGTTTTCTATGACGGCCCTCCTACCGCAAACGGAAAACCGCATATCGGTCATGTGGAGACCAGAGCATTTAAGGACATGATTCCCCGTTACCATGCCATGAAAGGAAATATGGTTCCGAGAAAAGCCGGTTGGGATACTCACGGTCTTCCGGTAGAGTTGGAAATCGAGAAGGAAATCGGCATCAACGGGAAAGAGCAGATTGAGGCTTACGGTGTAGCGCCTTTCATTGATTTATGTAAGAAAAATGTTTGGAAGTACAAGGGCATGTGGGAGGATTTCTCCTACAAGGTAGGCTTCTGGGCAGATATGGAAGACCCTTATGTAACCTATCATGACGACTTTATCGAGTCGGAGTGGTGGGCCTTAAAGGAGATTTGGAAGAAGAAGCTCTTGTACAAGGGCTTTAAGGTTGTGCCCTACTGTCCCCGTTGCGGAACCCCGCTTTCCTCCCATGAGGTAGCGCAGGGGTATAAGGAGCTTACAGAGCGTTCCGCTGTAGTACGCTTTAAAATCAAGGGTGAAGAGGGCTATTTCCTCGCATGGACAACCACGCCATGGACCCTTCCTTCCAATGTAGCGCTTTGCGTGCATCCGGATCTTGACTATGCGAAGGTCAAGGCTTCGGACGGGAATCTCTATATCCTTGCCGTAGCGCGTCTTGACGCTGTACTTTCCGGTCTTGCGAAGGAGGGCGAAGAAGCCTACTCCGTTTTGGAAACCTGTAAGGGGAAAGACCTTGTGGGTCTTAGCTATGAGCCTCTGTACGCCGGTGCGGAGAAGGAAGCGGAGAAGCAGCATAAGAAAGCCTGCGTTGTAGTTTCCGACTACTATGTCAGTGCAGATGACGGTACCGGTATCGTGCATATCGCTCCTGCCTTCGGTGAAGATGACGGCCGTATCGGAAGAGAGAATGACCTCGCTCTCGTGAAGTTCGTGGACAGCGAAGGAAAACTCACGGAGGAAACGCCTTTCTTCGGTATGCGTTGTAAGCCGACGGAGAAGGAAGTTATGGAAGGCGCAATCAGTGCCGACCCCGAGGTTTTAAAGGATCTGGATAAAAGAGGCCTGCTTTTTGATGCGCCGAAGATGACGCACAGCTATCCGCACTGCTGGCGTTGCGGAACACCTCTTATTTACTATGCAAGAGAGAGCTGGTTTATCAAGATGTCTGCGGTAAAGGACGAATTGGTAGCCAATAACAATACGGTAAACTGGATTCCGGAGTCTATCGGAAAGGGAAGATTCGGCGACTGGATTGAGAATGTACAGGACTGGAGTCTTTCCCGTGACCGTTACTGGGGAACTCCGTTAAATATCTGGGAGTGCGAAGGCTGCGGACACCAGGACGCAGTAGGCTCCATCTCCGAATTACGGGAAAGAGCGGAAAATTATCAGGAAGTTTTAAATAAGCTGAAGGCGGAGGGGGATAAGGGCTATTCCTCCGACCATGTAGGCTATGAGCATATTGAACTGCATAAGCCTTACGTGGATATGCTGACCCTTTCCTGCCCGCACTGCGGAAAGAAGATGAAGAGAGTACCGGAAGTCATCGACTGCTGGTTTGATAGCGGTGCCATGCCTTACGCGCAGCACCATTATCCCTTTGAAAACAAGGAGCTCTTCGAGTCTCAGTTCCCGGCACAGTTTATCTGTGAGGCGGTAGACCAGACCAGAGGTTGGTTCTACTCTTTACTTGCGGAGTCGACCTTACTTTTCCATAAGGCACCTTTTGAAAATGTTCTCGTTCTCGGCCATGTGCAGGACGAAAACGGGCAGAAGATGAGTAAATCGAAGGGCAATGCCGTAGACCCGATGGAGGCTTTACAGAAGCACGGTGCCGATGCGATTCGCTGGTTCTTCTATACGAACTCCGCACCCTGGCTTCCGAACCGTTTCCATGACGGAGCTGTGGTGGAGGGACAGAGAAAGTTCCTTTCCACCCTTTGGAATAGCTATGCTTTCTTTGTTTTATATGCGAATATCGATGACTTCGATCCGACAAAATACAGCTTACACTACGAGAGTCTATCTCCGATGGATAAGTGGCTCCTCAGTAAGCTGAATACTTTGATTGCTACGGTAGACAATAATTTAGCGCAGTTTAAGATTCCTGAGGCGGCCAATGCCCTTGAGGAATTCTGTGATGAGCTTTCCAACTGGTATGTAAGACGTTCCAGAGAGCGTTTCTGGGCAAAAGGCATGGAAGAGGATAAGGTCAACGCCTACATGACGCTTTATGAAACACTTGTTACCTTTGCAAAGCTTGCGGCACCGCTTGTCCCCTTTATTACGGAGTCCATCTATCGTAACCTTGTTTGCTCCGTGGATGCATCGGCACCGAAGTCGGTACATCTCTGTGCCTATCCTGTTTCGAATCCTGCTTACATCATCAAGGATTTGGAGGAAAATATGGACGAAGTGCTGGCTCTTGTAAAGCTTGGAAGAGCAGCGAGGGAAAAGGCGCAGGTTAAGAACCGTCAGCCGCTCTCCATAATGTATATTTCCGGTGGAAAGGCACTGGAAAAACAGTATGAGAGCATTGTGCGGGAAGAGCTGAACTTAAAGGCCATTGAGTTTAAGGAAGATTTATCTGACTTTACCGCCTATATTTTTAAGCCGCAGTTAAAGACGGTAGGACCGAAGTACGGCAAGCATTTGCAGGAAATCCGTACTTACCTGACAGAACTGGACAGTAAGACGGGAATTAAAGCTCTTGAAGAAGGGGCTATCCGCTTTACAGCTAAGGACGGTACTGCAGTAGAGCTTTCCAGAGAGGATTTATTGATTGAGTCCACGAAGAAGGATGGCTTTATCACGGAAGAAGACGGAAAGTACACCGTGGTACTGGATACGAACTTAAGTGAAGAGCTGAAGGAAGAGGGCTTCTTAAGAGAAATTATTTCCAAGGTACAAACCATGAGAAAGGAAGCCGGATTCGAGGTTATGGATCGCATTCATCTTTCCGCAAAAGGCAATGAAAAGCTGATTGCTCTTATGCAGAAATTTGAGAAGGAGCTTTGCAAGACTGTTCTTGCAGATACGCTTAGTTTCGGAGAATTAAGGGGCTATGTAAAGGACTGGGATATCAATGGAGAAGAGTTAAGCCTTTCCGTAGAAAAATAGATCGAAGAGTAGAGGACAATCTAAGGAGGGAAAATGCAAAAGTTTGATAAAGCCATGTTGAAAAAAGAAATTGAAAACAATGCCAGAAAGCTTTTCAGACGAGAACTTACGGAATTAAATGAGAAAGAAGCTTTTCATGCAGTAGCGGCGGCAATCCAGAATCAGATTATTGATGACTGGATTCTCACAACCAAGCGTGCGGAAGAGGAAGATCGGAAGAGGGTCTACTATCTTTCCATGGAGTTTTTAATGGGAAGAGCACTCGGGAACAATATCCTGAATCTTTCCGCACATGAAGAAATCAAGGAAGTGCTTGAGGAGCTCGGTTTGAATTTGTCCGCCCTGGAAGACGCCGAGCCGGACTGGGCTCTTGGTAACGGAGGCCTCGGAAGGTTGGCTGCCTGCTTTTTAGACAGTCTTGCAACTCTTGGCTATTGGGCTTGCGGTTGCGGAATTCGGTATAAGTACGGCTTCTTCAAGCAGCAGATTGTAGACGGCTACCAGAAGGAAGTGGCGGATGACTGGTTAAAGGATGGAAATCCCTTTGAAATCCGCAGAGCCGAGCTTGCCAAGGAGGTGCGTTTCGGCGGTTGGGTAGAAACCGTACAGGAGGCGGATGGAAGGCTTCGTTTTATACAGAAAGGCTATCAGTCCGTAGAGGCAATCCCTTATGATACGCCTGTGGTTGGCTACAATAACCATATTGTGGACACTCTTCGGGTTTGGGATGCCAATGCGAAAGAAACCTTCAGTCTCGACGAATTTGATAAGGGAAATTATCAAAAAGCGGTAGAGTCTGCCAATATGGCTAAGAATATTGTGGAAGTATTGTACCCGAACGACAATCATTATGCCGGGAAGGAATTGAGACTTCGTCAGCAGTATTTCTTTATCTCCGCATCGGTTCAGACCGCAGTAGAATATTACGCCAGAAAACATAACGGAGATGTCAGGAACCTGCCCGAAAAGGTTGCCTTCCAGTTAAATGACACGCATCCCACGGTAGCAGTAGCGGAACTGATGCGTGTTTTAATGGATGATTATCAGTTAAGCTGGGATGAAGCTTGGGAGATAACGGTCAAGACCTGTGCTTATACGAACCATACCATTATGGCGGAGGCCTTGGAGAAATGGCCGATTGAGCTGTTCTCGAAGCTCCTTCCCCGTATTTACCAGATTGTAGAAGAAATCAATCGTCGTTTTTGTGAGGAAGTCAGAAGAAAATATCCTGACCGGGCAGAGGCTAAGATTGCCAAAATGGCGATTATCTATGACGGTCAGGTTAAGATGGCCCATCTTGCCATTATCGGAGGCCATGCGGTAAACGGTGTGGCAGCGCTACATACGGAAATCCTGGAAAAACAGGAGTTGAAGGATTTCTATGAAATGTATCCCGAGAAATTCTCCAATAAGACCAACGGGATTACCCAAAGAAGGTGGCTGCTCCATGCGAATCCGGAGCTTGCCGAGTGGGTTACAAATAAAATCGGAGATCAATGGATTACGGATTTACCCCAAATTGAGAAACTTGCAGTCTATGCTGAAGATAAAAAGGCACAAGCGGAATTTATGGCGATTAAACGACATAATAAGGAAAGACTTGCGCGCTATGTCTTTGAACATAACGGCATCAAGCTCAATGTGGATTCCATCTTTGATGTCATGGTGAAGCGTCTCCACGAGTATAAGAGACAGCTTATGAATATTCTGCATGTCATGTACCTTTATAACCAGATTAAAGACCACCCGGAGAAGGATTTTTATCCGCATACCTTTATCTTTGGGGCGAAGGCGGCAGCAGGCTATAAGACGGCAAAACTCACGATTAAGTTAATCAATAACGTGGCGGAAGTCATCAATAACGATGCTTCTATCAGGGATAAGATTAAAGTAGTATTTGTAGAGGATTATAAGGTTTCTTCTGCAGAAGTGATTATTCCGGCAGCAGATTTCTCCGAGCAGATTTCCACTGCGTCGAAGGAAGCTTCCGGAACTTCCAATATGAAGCTGATGTTAAACGGTGCCTTGACCATTGGAACGATGGATGGGGCAAATGTGGAAATTGTTAAGGAAGTCGGTGCGGAAAATGCCTTTATTTTCGGTATGAGCAGTGATGAAGTGATTCAATTGGAGCAGAATCGAAGTTATAACCCGATGGATATTTTTAACAATGATCAGGAAATCAGAAGAGTCCTGATGCAGCTGGTAAACGGCTTCTACAGTCCGGAAGATCCGGAGCTCTTCAGACCGCTTTATAATTCTCTCTTAAACACCAAAGAATCCGATGTAGCTGACCGCTACTTTATCCTGAAAGATTTACGTTCTTACATTAAGGCACAGGAAGAAGCGGTAAAGCAGTTCCAAAATCGGGATTGGTGGGCTAAAGCGGCAATTTTGAACACATCCCATGCCGGAAAGTTCTCTTCCGACAGAACGATAGAGGAATATGTAAGGGATATTTGGCATCTCGATAAAATTACTCTGTAAGGAAGAAAGAATGGAAGTATTGCTTCAGCTGGAATTGGAAGCAGAGGAGAAGCAGGCCTTTCAAGACCTGATTCTCCTCTGTAATCGAGAAGACGGAACCAACTATGACAGCGGTCTGGACTATGATTTCTTTTACAGCATTCGAAATGAAGAGAAAAAGGAAAGCGGAATCAAAGAAGAGTATCTTGCTATTTTGATGGGATATAAACTCGGAGAGCAGGAAGAAGGACAGGACATTTTGCTTTGTACGGCTTTTGTACATCCCTCCATGCGAGGACAGGGACTTTTTACCATGTGCATGGAATGCCTTTATGATGATTTTCGTGGTAAGAAGATTCGCCTGATGAGAAAAGAAAAGGATGAATATTTTCTGCATTTTCCTTATATCTATACAGAGTATTTTCTGGAAAAAACTTTGGAACGACCGATTGCTTTTCCGGGAGAACGACGAGTTTATCCTTACGGAGAAGTGTTTTTTTCTCCCTATAACGAAAAAACGCTTTACCTTTACGGGCTTATGGTAGAAAATAGATTCAGAGGACAGGGTAAAGGAGAAGAAATTCTTCGTGACTGCCTGGACAGGGGAGAGGCCGGAGTATATCAAAAGGTGATTTTGCAGGTGGATTCCCGAAATAGAGCGGCAATGCGGCTTTATACCAAAATGGGTTTTCAAATAAAGGATCTGGTCTCCTACTATAGGGGGGAAAGAAAGAGGAATAGAGATGGAAAGAATATATAAGGTCATGCGAAATGCGGGAGCGGCATCAATCGCTATGGGGGTGATTTTGATTACAATAGGACTTGTCACCGGGATATTGTCTATTGTAGAAGGCTCTATTCTCTTAAAAAGGAAAGAAGATTTGACATTTTAGGAAGTAGTGATCATGCGTGCTAAAGAAATGACCAGAAACAGGTGGTTTGGCGTTGCGTTTTTTGCACTGTATATCCTTCTCCTGTTTTATATTCTATTCTTTTCCGAACTGAATGGAAGAGGACTTATGAACAGGGATCATATCAGTTATAATATGCATCCCTTTCGAGAAATTTACAGATATCTGTTTTATTGGAAACAGATTGGTTTGTTGAACGCTCTTTTGAATCTTTTCGGTAACATTATCGGCTTCGTTCCTTTGGGGTTCTTACTGCCTTCCTTTTCGGGGAGATGCAGGAGATATTGGTACAATACACTTATGGCAGGATATCTTTTGTCCTTTGCGGTAGAGTTTTTTCAGCTGGCTTTCCGTGCGGGAAGCTGTGACGTGGATGATATCATTTTAAATACGCTCGGAACTGCATTGGGGTATCTTTGCTTTCTGTTTGTACAGTTGGGAAGAAGTAAGAGAAGAGAAAAAAAGAATCTCAGATAAGAAGAAAGTAGGGAGGAAATCATTTGGAGAAGGAAAAAAGATATTCCTACATACGAAAAAATTGGCTAGAGGGACTGTGGGGGCTTGTATCCTTTCCGGATTGGCTCTCCTTCTTTTTTTATTTTGTCTTGCTTATTCTTTTTTAAAAAAGGGAGAGGCGGGACCGGCAGTTGCGGCACTGGCTCTTTTGTCCGTGAATTTTTCGGCCTTTTCTCTCCGCCTTGCGCTTCCTGTGGAGAGAGGAGAGTTTCTTGAAAAAAGATTGCTTTATGGAGCGGTAGGCTTATCTGTTTTGCTACTCTTTATCTGGCTTTTTTTTCTTTTTTTGGGAATGAGAAGATGAATCTTACGAAAAAACTATTGATTTTGTAAGGCTTGTAAAAATGCATTTTGCTATAATGAGGAGGCTATGGGAGAGAGACTGGAGCTTTCATGGGAGAGAATAAGGGAAATTCCGGAAGAAGTGAATAGGGACACCAGGCACGGTGCTTTTTTTGCTTCATTAAGTGTGTTTTTTTTACAATTTTTAAAGGGAAGAGAGGAAGAGAATTTTAATAAGGAGAGCTTAAGAGCCGTCTTGACGGAATGTCTCCGGAATTGCTCGGATTATCTTTTTCCACAGGATGCCCTTCAAAAAATGGAAGAGGGAGATATTCTTTCCGTCTTACTTTATCTTTCACTTGGGCTTGTGTATGAGAAAGAGGAAGAGGCAGTTTGTCGTGTATTGGAACTTTTTATTGAACTGTATTTGCTCTTGCAAGATTCCTCGTTTTCGGACAGACAGAAGCTAAAGGATGTGCTTTATGCTCATTTTTATGATTATACGGGGGATTTTTTAGAAGAGTGGTTTATATATGGCAAGGGGACAAAGACAGGGATGCTTAGCATCCATAACCCTTTGTTTCCCTTAATTTTTCCGTTCAAAACGGTCTCTCCTTTCTTTACGGAAGAATATGAAGAGGCGCATCGAAATGATTTGGCTTTGATTCTGGGAGATCGTCTGCTTAGTCATCTTAAACAGGAACTGGAAAAGCTTCGGAAAAGGGTGGATTTTAAACCGATAAGCAAAGAAAAGATGCAATCCGTTTTATTGGAGGAATCGGTTTTATCATCCGAGCCTGTAAATTGGAGCGATTCTCCGCATGCTTTGACCTTTAATTCGCATCAGATAAAATTATTAAAGAAGTTTAGAGAAGAGTTCTTTCTTTGTTAGGCTGAAACAGCAGAGCCGAAAAATTGTTTTTATTGGAGTCAGGAGGAGCATTTGCGAAACAAAAGTAGGAAAATCTATAGTATGCTTTTTCTCCTGTTGCTTTTATGGGGAGTTTTATGGGAGGCAGAGAGTGCCTATGCGGCAAATTGGGGAAGTGTAGAACTCACTGCGGAAGAAGCTGTTCTTATGGATGCGGACACGGGAGCCGTTTTATTTGAAAAAAATACAGAAGAGAAGGGCTATCCCGCCAGTATTACGAAGGTACTTACAGCCCTTGTTGTTTTGGAGCATACTTCACTGGATGAACAGGTCAGCTTTTCACACGATGCGGTTTACAATGTCGATCAGGGTTCTTCCAATGCGCAAATAGAGGCCGGAGATGTACTGACGGTAAATGATTGTTTGCATGCCTTACTCTTAAAATCAGCAAACGAAGCCGCAAATGCTTTGGCGGAACATGTAGCCGGATCCCGGGAAGCCTTTGCCGAGATGATGAATGAGAAGGCTAAAGAACTGGGCTGTACCGGCAGTCATTTTCAAAATCCTTCCGGCCTTTTTTCGGAGGAGCAATATACGACTGCAAAAGATATGGGACTCATTGCCATTGCGGCATTTCACAATGAAGAGTTCATGAAGATTGAGAAAGATTTACGATATACCCTCTCCGGTCTACAACGTCTTCCGGAGGGAAATATCTTATATATGGAACATAAAATGATGCTTCCGGAATCCCGCTTTTATGATTCTCGCGTGGTGGCGGGAAAGACAGGTTATACAAGGGACAGCGGGAATACTTTACTGACTCTTGCTAAAGAAGGGGACAGAAGACTGGTTACGGTTGTTTTGAAGGATAAGAGTCCCTATCACTATAGTGATACGAGTGCCATGCTGAATCTGGGATTTCAAGAAACGGAAAAACAGAGCTTGGAGGATACGGAAGGCTTTCTGGAGAAGATTAGGGCGGAACTGGTAGAAAAGGGGACGCTTACAGAAGAGACGAAGCTGCATTTTTCTTCAAAAGTGATGCTCACCCTTCCTAAAGGGGAGACACAGGAGGGAATTTCTTATCTTCTTTTAGAAGATGAAGCGGAAAAGAAGGAGCTTTCCGAAGCGGAGGAGAAGGCAAGCGACAGCGGCATGCCCGATGCGAAGGACAGTGCTTTACCTCATATTGTTTTTCTGTTAGACGGCAGAAAGGTTGGAGAGGCAAATTTATATAGAGAACAAAATATACGAGTGATGCTTAGCGAAGCAAGCCCTAAAACCAAGGCTGCCTTTTTTGCGGTTACCATTAGCGGTTTTACGATTATGATTGCAATAGCTGTTTTTCTTTTTGGAGGTGGTGCGCTTTACGGTGCAAAAAATTTCGCAGACGAGAGAAAAAGGAGAAAGAAGTGGAAGGATCGGAGAAAGAAGAGACTGGAAGAAATGAAGATTTCGGAGGAAGAATTCCGAATACTTCTGGAAAAACGGAAAAAAGAGAAGAAGAACTGAGAGAAGAGCCTTATGAAGAGGATCAAGAGATAGAAAGGGAACGGGAAAGGCTTCGTAGGGAGAGAAAGGAAAGAAGAGAGAAAAGACAGGAAAAACGCAAGAAGGAAAGGAATAAAAAGCTTTTACTTTGCTTACTTCTGCTTGCGGCTTTATTTTGTGTAGTATTTTTACTGCGAGGCTTTAGTAATTTGGAAAAAGCAAGGCCGGCTTCCTCTTCCAATTTAACAAAAGAGCTAAATCTGACCATTGTTAAAAAGATTTCCGAAGAAGAAAAAAATGCACTCATGAAACAGGCAGAAGAAAGGCAGGGACTGGTCTTGCATTTTTTGAGTCCTGATACGGATGAGAACAAAATGGAAGAGCAAATTCGGAATTTCCGGACGGATATCCTTCTTACAGGGGATGGAAAGAATGCCAAACTTCTTTCCGCATACAGTGAAAAAGAAAAAACGCCGGTTCTGTTTACCTCCTATCTTCCCAAGGAATCCATGGGCGACTACAGCTTTTGTTTGGGGAAATCGGCAGAGGATCAGGCCGTGGACTTGTCGTTCTTTGCCTATAATGAGGCGTTTCGTTCTATCGGGATTTTGGAGCCGGAAGGATCTTCAAGCGCTCTTTCTCAAGAACTTTCGGAAGCCTTTCAAATTCTTGGCGGGACTTCCCGAATCTTACAGTATTCTTCAATGGAAGATATGAAGACGAAAGAAGCGGAGTTGGAAAATACTGGAGCGGATCTTTTATTTCTGGAAGAGTATAGTGAGGAAGGAGCGGCTTTCCTTGCGGAAGAACATAATCTTCCCGTTTTACTGGGGGAGGATTGGGATAGAAATGATTTTCCCGGAGAGACTGTACTTAAAACTTCCTCCTATCTCTATGGAAAAGATACCCTTGTCTCAAGTCCCAATGCAGCTGAACAAAAAGAGTCGGTGAGTGAAGAGGAAAGCGGAGAAGAGGGGAGCAGAGAGTGGGATGCATTAAAGCTCGCCACGCTTGCGATGGAAAAGTCCGGAAAAAGCTGGGAGGATAAACTGGAAGGTCTGGATTTCCAAGGAACTTACGGCGAATATCAACTTGTTAAGGGGGGCTATGCGCTTCACGGCAGACCCGTATTCTATGAAATTGCAGAGAATAAAAGAGTAGCGCTGTCTCGGTGATTGCATCGAATGGAATGATAGGAAAGGCTTACGCTGAATCAAAGGAGAAACATATGAAATTCACAAAGATGGAAGGTGCGGGAAACGATTACATTTATATTGATTGCTTCCAAGAGAAGGTAGACAATCCGAAAGACTTGGCGATAAAGATGTCTGACAGACATTTTGGAGTAGGAGGAGACGGTATTATCCTGATTGAGCCTAGTGACCGAGCGGATGCTTTCATGCATATGTTTAATGCGGACGGTTCGGAGGGAGCAATGTGCGGAAACGGCATTCGCTGTACCGCAAAATATCTCTACGACCATGGGATTGTGCGCCCTGATATTTCGCTAATAAAAATAGAGACCAAGTCGGGTATGAAAGAGATTCGCTATGAAGTAAAGGACGGGAAGCTCTTTAAAGCCACCGTGGATATGGGAGAGGTGAAATTGGACAGTGATTTACCCGAGAAGATTCAGATTGAAGGACTGGACCTTTCTTTTGTGGGGATTAATACCGGCAATCCGCATGCTATCTACTTTTTAGAGGATAATCCCATACTGGGAAAGAACATTTATGAGATTGATTTTTCCCGCTACGGGCACAGCTTTGAAACCCATCCTCGTTTTCCGAATCGAGTAAACAGTGAATTTATTGAGCTAAAGAATAGAAGAGAAATCAATTTTCGGGTTTATGAAAGAGGATCGGGAGAAACGCTTGCCTGCGGAACAGGAGCAACGGCGGCAGTTGTCGCAGGAAATCTACTGGGAAAGCTGGATGAAGAGGTACTTGTGCACCTTTTAGGCGGTGACCTCACGATTTTCTATGATAAAGAAAGTAGACATGCCTTTATGAGCGGAGGAGCGAGAGAAGTCTTTAGCGGAATTTGGGAAGAATAATCATTAAAAGAGGCTGTAAAAAATCAAAATGATAGATAAATTTTCAGCAATATAGGTCTGAATGTGGGGTAGTCTGAGCCCGTCGGTACTTGCGAAAAACAAGAGAAACGCAGTTTTTCGCTTAGTATCCGTTACGAGGCGAAGCTAGCGAGAGCGTGCCCCAAGTTCAGACCTATATTGCTTAGAAAGATAGTTTGATTTTTTTACAGCCCCTTTTTATTCTAACTCCCACTTTCCATGTAAGAGCTCTTGCTTGTATTAAATTTCATACATATTGCAGGCTTAGAGCAGAAGCAGTCCGTTTCCCACTCCCAGTCTGTCTGCGCCTGCAGCGAGCAGTTCTTCTGCAAATTCTTTGCTTCTGATTCCGCCACTGGCCTTAATCTTCATCTTGTCGGAAACGGATTCCTTCATGAGTTTCACATCTTCCACAGTAGCGCCTCCGGTGGAAAATCCGGTAGAGGTCTTTACAAAATGCGCACCGGCTTCTTCGGAGAGCGCGGAGGCTTTTTTGATTTCTTCTTTTGTAAGGAGACAGGTTTCAATGATAACCTTCACAATTGCCGGCTTAGAGGCTTCCACAACGGCTTGAATATCCTCTCTTACATAATCGTAATCCTTATCCTTCAAGGCGCCGATTTGAATAACCATATCCACTTCGTCGGCACCGTCCGCTACCGCCTGTTTCGCTTCAAAAGCCTTGGCTTTTGTGGACATAGCCCCTAAAGGAAAGCCTACAACACAGCAGGTCTTTACCCCGGAGCCGGAAAGTGTCTTTGCGACTAAGGGCACATAGCATGTATTTACACAAACCGAGGCAAAGCCGTGCGCCTTGGCTTCTTCACAGTAGCGTAGAATGCTTTCCTTCCCTGCATCCGCTTTTAACATGGTGTGGTCAATTTTTTTAGCAATATCCATGGTTTTTCTCCTTATCCCGTATTTTGTTCTGGGCTACGGTCAACATCAGCTTGATTCGATTCAGCTGATTTACTTCTGAAGCACCGGCATCGTAGTCCACGGCAATGATGTTTGCTGTGGGGTTATGCCGCTTCAGCTCTTTGATGACACCCTTTCCGACAATGTGGTTCGGGAGGCATCCGAAGGGCTGCGTACATACGATATTATCTACCCCTTCGGACAAAAGTTCAAGCATTTCTCCGGTTAAGAACCAACCTTCTCCGGTCTGATTTCCCAGGGAGACATATTCTCTGGCAAGAGAAGCCAGTTCCCGTATTTCGCTCGGTGCGGTAAAGTGCTTGGATTTCTGCAATTCCTTCTTCGCCGTCTTACGGAAGGACTCCAGTAAACTGATTGCGATATTGCAAAGAGCTTTTCCCTTCCAGGAAGCTCCCAAGTTCTCGTGCTTAAAGTTCTGGTTGTAGAAGCAGTAGAGCAGGAAGTCCATAAGATCCGGCATCACGGCTTCCGCCCCCTCTTTTTCAAGGAGCTCCACAATGTGGTTGTTGGCAAGCGGAGAGAACTTTACAAGGATTTCTCCCACGATTCCGACCTTCGGCTTTTCTTCCGAGGAGAGTGGAATGTTGTCAAAGTCACGAATAATGCCCTTTACATTCTTACCGAACTCAAAAAGCGGAATGCTCTTCTTGGAAAGGCTTTCCTGACAGATTTTCTTCCACTTCTGATGTACCGCTTCCGCAGCACCGGCCTGCAATTCATAAGGTCTTGTGGCGTAGAGAAGACGCATAAAGAGGTCTCCGTAAACCACACCCTGGAGGGCTCTTGTAAGAAGCGGAATCGTTATCTTAAAGCCCGGAGTGGATTCCATCCCGTTGGCATTTAAGGAAATAACGGGGATATGTCCCATTTCCGCCTTGTCCAAGGCTCTACGAATAAAGCCAATATAGTTTGAAGCACGGCAACCTCCTCCGGTTTGGGACATGATGACTGCGGTCTTATTTAAGTCATATTTTCCGGAAAGGAGTGCTTCCATAACCTGCCCTACCACGATAATGGAAGGATAGCAGGAATCGTTGTTTACATACTGCAGTCCCGTGTCGATAGCGGAACGGTTATCATTGTCCAGCACCACAAGATTGTAGCCCTCCGCACGAATTGCCGGCTCAATGAGCTCAAAGTGCAGCGGAGACATCTGCGGACAAAGGATGGTGTAGCCTTCTTCCTTCATATCCTTGGTAAAGAGGGTTCTCTTGTACTGCTCGGAACGGATCTTTCTTCTGTACTTTTTCTCGGAACGCACGCGGATAGCGGCGAGGAGAGAACGGATACGGATTCTTGCGGCGCCGAGGTTATTGACCTCGTCAATCTTTAATACGGTGAAAATCTTATCGGAGCCGTTCAAGATGTCTTTTGCCTGATCCACTGTCACGGCATCCAAACCGCAGCCAAAGGAGTTTAACTGGATAAAGTCCAGATTTTCCTGTGTCTTCGTAAAGGCTGCCGCGCGGTAAAGACGGGAGTGGTACATCCACTGGTCGGTTACAATAATCGGACGCTCCACTTCCGCAAGGTGGGAAATGGAATCTTCGGTCAGCACGGCAAAGTTATAAGAAGTAATCAGTTCCGGGATACCGTGGTGAATTTCCGGATCACAGTGGTAAGGACGGCCGGCCAGGACAATGCCTCTGTGACCGGTTTGTTCCATCCACATAAGAGTTTCTTCTCCCTTTTCCTCAATATCCTTTCGGGACTGAAGAAGCTCTTCCCAGGCAAGATGCGCGGCATTTCGAATTTCCTTCTCCGTAAAATTCCATTCCTTAAACTGTTCGCCGATTTTCTCCATCGTCCAGTCTCCGGCGGGCTTCACGGAATCTTTAATCTGCTTCGGATGCACAAAAACCTTGGTCAGCTGATCTGTTAGAATCTTCTCATTGGTAAAGGCGAGGAAGGGCTTCATAAAGAAAATGCTCTTTTCCTCGAGATTTTCCACATTGTTTTTGATATTCTCCGCATAGGAAGTCACCATGGGGCAGTTGTAGTGATTGCCCGCAGTCGGAGTTTCATTTCTTTCATAGGGAATACAGGGATAAAAAATGAACTTCTGCCCCTTGTTAATCAGCCACTCGATATGTCCGTGTACAAGCTTTGCCGGGTAGCACTCGGACTCGGAGGGAATAGATTCAATCCCCATCTCGTAAATCTTCTTGTTGGAAGAGGGGGAGAGCACCGTACGGAAACCGAGCTCCTTAAAGAAAATCGCCCAGAAAGGATAATTTTCATACATATTTAAAACTCTCGGAATGCCTACTTCACCTCTTTTGGCTTCTTCCGGAGAAAGCGGCTCATAGCCGAAGATTCTCTTAATCTTGTACTTAAAGAGGTTCGGAATTTCGGACTTGGCCTTTGGAAGTCCTGCACCGCGTTCACAGCGATTTCCGGAAATGAATTTCCTGCCATGACCGAAATCGTTTATGGTCAGCACACACTTGTTGCTGCAAAGTCCGCAGCGACTCATAGTATTCTCATACTGTAAGTCTAAAATTTCATCCAAGGAGAGCATGGAAGTTTTCTTGTAGCCGGCCGCATCAAGCAGTGCCTTATCCTCTTCTCCTGCAAGAATCTCGTTTTCCAGCTTTTCCGTTTCAATATAGTAGCGTTCTTTGGCAATAAGAGCGGCACCGAAGGCTCCCATGATTCCGGCAATATCCGGACGAACTACATTCTGTCCAAGAGTTTCCTCCAAGGCACGAAGTACGGCGTTGTTATAGAAGGTTCCCCCCTGTACCACGATGTGTTTCCCGAGATCCTTCGGATTCGTTACCTTGATGACCTTATATAAGGCGTTTTTAATCACGGAGTAAGCAAGACCGGAGGAAATGTCAGCGACGGTAGCGCCTTCCTTCTGGGCCTGCTTTACATTGGAATTCATGAAAACGGTACAACGGGATCCGAGATCCGTGGGGTTCTCTGCAAAGAGGGCTTCCTTCGCAAAATCTTCTACGGAATAACTCAAGGATTTTGCAAAGGTCTCTAAGAAAGAGCCGCATCCGGAGGAACAGGCTTCATTTAATTGCACATTATCCACCGTGCCGTCCTTAATATGAATGCACTTCATGTCCTGCCCGCCGATGTCCAAGATACAGTCCACATCCGGCTCGAAGAAAGAAGCGGCATAGTAGTGGGCAATGGTCTCCACCTCGCCCTCATCCAGCTGAAAAGCGGACTTAAGAAGTGCTTCTCCGTAACCGGTGGAGCAGGAGTAGGCGATTTCCGCATCGGAGGGAAGCTGTTCTTTAATTTCACTAACCGCACGCATGGCAGTTTTAATGGGAGAACCTTCATTTCCGGAATAAAAGGTATAGAGCAGTTCTCCGTCCTCGGAAATCAAAGCAAGCTTTGTTGTGGTAGAGCCTGCGTCGATTCCGAAGAAGACTTTTCCATGGTAGCTCTTTAAATCTCTTCTTTTTACTTTCGCTTTTTCATGTCTTTTTATAAATTCCGCATATTCCTCTTCGGAAGAGAAGAGAGAGTGCATTCTTTTAATCTCACTGTCCATCTGAATTCCTGCGCGAAGGCGGGGAATCATTTCGGAAAGGCAAACAGGCGCATTGTTTTCCTCTGCATTCAGGGCGGACCCCATAGCTGCGTAGAGGTGGGAATTTTCCGGATTGATAATTTCCTCGTCTGTGAGCTTTAAGGTACGAATAAAGCTGTTCCGAAGCTCCGGCATGAAGTGGAGAGGGCCCCCAAGAAAAGCAACATGACCGCGGATGGGCTTACCCTGTGCTAAACCGGAAATCGTCTGGTTACAAACGGCCTGGAAAATGGAAGCGGCAAGGTCTTCTCGAGCTGCACCCTCGTTAATCAAAGGCTGAATGTCGGTCTTCGCAAAAACACCGCAACGAGCTGCAATAGGATAAATCATCTGAAAGTTCTTTGCGAGCTCATTTAATCCTGCCGCATCGGTATCGAGAAGAGATGCCATCTGGTCGATAAAGGAACCGGTACCGCCGGCACAGATGCCGTTCATTCGCTGGTCGATTCCACCCTTGAAATAAATAATCTTTGCGTCTTCTCCGCCAAGCTCGATGGCAACATCCGTCATGGGATAGTTTTCCTTTAAGGCGGAAGCTACAGCAACAACCTCCTGACAGAATGGCTGCTCCATATGCTTTGCAAGATTTAAACCGCCGGAACCGGTCACCACAATACGACAAGAGAGGTCATCATGTGCCTCTCTTGCTTCTTCTAAAAGGTCTGCTAAGGTTTCTTGGATATTGGCGAAGTGCCTCCGATAGTCTGCAAAAATAAGATGATTCTCTTGATCAAGGATTGCCACCTTTACGGTGGTTGATCCGATGTCAATGCCCAGTCTGTATGTTTCCGTCATAAATACACCCAATCTATACTTTCTAAGTCCTAACAAATATCGTTTAAATAGGAAATAAAACCAACAGTCTGTTACTCTAGCACAGTTCAGGATAGGCAACAAGGAAGGCTTTCTAAAAAAAGAATAAAAGTTTAAGAAATCACAGAATTGCATGGAATTTAAAGCTGTGTAAGAGGTTTGACAGGGCTTTTTCCCCGCGATAAAATACCTTCGTTAAGCGAGAATGGAAAGAAAGCGGAGAGGGCGGTTAATGCAAAGTTTTGTCTTATTGTCCGGAAAAGAAAAAGGAGAGAAAATGAGTGATTTCAGAATTAATTTCATTGATAACTGGGAGAAGAAGGAAGTGAACCTCTCGGCGTTAGAAGAAGCTTTGGAAAACGGTACTTCTTCGGTATATAGAAATCCCCGTTTAAGGAAGATTTCCGCAAAATGGAAAAAATATAAGGAGAGAGGAATTTCCAATCTTTATCTTTTAAAGGAACTGGACGATGACGGAGTAGCTTGTGCGTACTATGCCTATTCCATAACGGACGGCGTGATTTCCGAAGAAATGCTGGAAAGTTTAAGAGCGATTTGTGCAGAGAAGCTTTCTTCCGGGGAGATGCGGGCAGAGGGTTCATTTTCCAAGCCGAACGAGTGGTGGGACTCCAACCCGAAGCGTTCCATTAAGGCGGTAGAGTCGGGGCAGGCGGACAGTTTAAAACAGTATCTTGCGGCAGAGCTCTATCCTAAGGGAATTGTGATTGATGCCAGATCGATTAAGACATCTCATGCAGGAGAATTGGCCTGCTCCGCTATAGCTTGGGGTGTAACGAACTCGATCTTTAAAAAGGGAGCCTATATGAGCACTCTGATTCATAATGACATGCTCTAAACGTGTGAAGAATGTATATCTGTAAGGAATGCAAACTTGTAAGGAATACGAACCTGTGAGGAATATGAGCCTGTAAGGAATATGAACCTGTGAGGAATACGAACTTGTGAAGAATGCCTAAAAACATAGAGGGAAAGCTTGCTAAAAAAACGTAGTACAAGTATACTTTCTGCGTGTTTGTGATAGAAAAAAGCGGTCCTTTTGCTTTTTGAAGTACCGGTGTTTTTCTTAAAATCAAATTGGGAAAAGGGTGAGTTATGAGCATTTTAGACCGATTGGAAAGAAAACTGGGGCGCTATGCCGTTCCCAATTTAATGAAATATATCTGTGCGATGTATGCATTGGGATTTTTGATTCAGATTACCGCACCGGAGTTTTATTTTTACTATCTGGACTTGGATCCGGAAGCCATTCTTCATGGACACATTTGGAGAATCTTAAGCTTTCTGATTTATTATCCTGCGGCAAACGGATTCGGCTCCATATTCTGGGCAATCATCGGAATTATGGTTTATTACAGTATAGGAAAAACGTTGGAGTATCTTTGGGGGAATTTTCGTTATAACTTTTTCTTTTTTTCCGGAGTCATTCTCTATAACGTGGCGGGAATTCTGATTTATCTTTTAACCGGTGTATCCCTTCAGTTGAATCCGACCTATATGGGATTCAGTATTTTCCTGGCCTATGCTTTGACTCTGCCGGATACGGTGTTTTATCTTTATTTCTTTATTCCGATTAAGGCAAAATATCTGGCGCTCATAGAGACTTTACTTTATCTGTATTTTCTGGCGGTAAGTCAAAGCCCGGGCGAGAAGCTTTCGATTGTATTGTCTTTCGCAAACGTTATGCTCTTTTTCATCCTTTTGAATCAGGGCAAGAGAAAAAATATCTTTAATATAAAAAACTACAGATAGATTTTATGGCAATTTATTATGCGAAAGCAATTGAAAGGCTGTAGCAGAATGAAGAAAACTTGTAGAGAGTATCAATAAGGAGATTAAAATGAGAAGAACAAAAATGGTATGTACGATGGGGCCGAATGAGAATGATTACAGTGTAATGAAGGCTATGGCGGAAATTATGGATGTCGCCCGCTTTAATTTTTCACACGGAGATCATGAGGAGCACCTTGGCAGACTGGAACTCCTGCGGAAAGTGAGAAAGGAAGTGGGAAGACCGATTGCTGCACTGCTGGATACCAAGGGACCGGAAATCAGGACAGGTCTGCTGAAAGACGGACAGAAAATTACTTTACAGGAGGGTGAGAAGATTGTCCTGACTACAGAAGAGGTGGTGGGAACCAAGGATAAAATCTTCATTAACTACGATAAGCTGCACGAGGATGTAAAGCCGGGGAATGTGATTTTGATTGATGACGGTTTAATCGGCTTGGAAGTAGAGACTGTAAAGGGAGTAGAGATTCTTTGCAAGGTGACAAATGGGGGAGAACTTGGAGAGAGAAAGGGCGTGAATGTACCCGGTGTACCGATTCAGTTGCCCTCTATCACGGATAAGGATATTGAAGACATTAAGTTCGGTCTTGCGGAAGATTTTGACTTTGTGGCAGCCTCTTTCATTCGTTCCGCTGATGCGGTAAGACAGATTCGCTCGCTTATTGATGAAGCCGGATCCCAGATGAAGATTATTTCCAAAATTGAATCTCAGGAGGGGCTGGACAATATCGATGCCATTATTGAAGCGTCTGACGGCATTATGTTGGCAAGAGGAGACCTCGGTGTGGAAATTGAGGCAAAACGTATTCCTCAACTCCAAAAGGAAATTATTCAAAAGTGTAACTATCATGGAAAACTCGTCATTACTGCGACCCAGATGTTGGATTCCATGATTCGAAATCCGCGTCCGACAAGAGCGGAGGTAACAGACGTAGCCAATGCGGTATACAACGGAACGGATGCGGTGATGCTTTCCGGAGAATCCGCAAATGGAAAATATCCGCTTGAGGCTGCAAAGACCATGGCGTCTATCGTGGAATATACGGAGCAATTTCTGGATTACAAACAGTTTAAGACCCGAATGGTGGAAAAAACCGTATACGAAAGCATCGGAAATGCGATGTGTGCAGCTTCCGTGACGACGGCATCGGAGTTAAAGGCGGCAGCCATCGTGGCATCGACACTCTCCGGGATTACTGCTTCCATGATTTCGAAGTATCGTCCGATTACACCAATCTATGCGCTTTCACCCAGTCAGGTTGTGACCAGACAGATGATGTTGTTCTGGGGGGTTACTCCTATTTGGGCAAGAAGGGCAGAGACGACAGACGAGCTTTTCGAAAGTTCCATTGAGGAATTGAAGGACAGAAAATTGCTGAAGAGCAAAGACATCTGTGTTATTACGGCGGGTGTGCTCTCACGCTTACACAGAAAGCAGGCACCGACCGGTACCAACATTATGCGTGTCATGGAAGTAGACTAGGATTTGTTATGGAAGTAGACTAGGATTTTACTTGAAAAGTCCCTCTAGCTTGTTTAAGATAGAGTGGACTTTTTTTATGCTTAAGAAGATTCAAGGGGGAATATTCCTTGCAAATCATTGTTGCAGGAAATTCATGCTGTGCATTGGAATAAGTATAAGAGAATGTAAGGGTATAGTAAAATGTGCCGTGAGAGCACGAAGGAGAAAAAGATGAAGAAAGCATTTGTGGATTATCGTAAAGCCAAGGAAATCGCGGAAACGTATCCAACTCCTTTCTATCTTTACGATGAGGAAGGAATTCGAGAAACCGTCAGAAATCTATATAAAGCTTTTTCCTGGAATGAGGGGTACAGAGAGTATTTCGCGATTAAGGCGACGCCGAATCCGTCCATTCTTCGCATCTTGAAAGAAGAAGGTTGCGGGGTGGATTGTTCCTCCGATGTAGAACTGAGTCTGGCGGAGGCTTGCGGATTCTCCGGATCGGAAATTATGTTTTCTTCCAATGATACGCCGGATGAAGAATATGTTTTTGCAAATCGTCTTCACGGTATCATCAACCTGGATGACTTTAGTAATATTGAGGAAGTCAGTGAAATATTGGGGGTACTTCCGAAGACCATGAGCCTTCGCTTTAATCCGGGAGGCTATTTCAGCATCGGAAACACCATCATGGACAATCCGGAAGAAGCCAAATACGGGATGACCGAGGCACAGATTCTGGAGGGCTACCGGATATTAAAAGATAGGGGAGTGGAGCACTTCGGCATACACGCCTTCCTTGCTTCCAATACCATCAGTAACGACTATTACCCCGAGCTTGCGAGACAACTTTTTTCTTTGGTCGTAAAGATTAAGGAAGAATGCGGTATTTCCCTGGAATTCGTCAATCTTTCCGGCGGCGTGGGGATCCCTTATCGCCCGGAGCAGGAGGCAACCGACATTTTCCTGATTGGAGAAAAGGTGAGAGAGGTTTATGAGGAAATCCTTGTGAAGAACGGTCTCGGACACATACGACTTTGTTCGGAGCTTGGACGCTATGTTTTAGGACCGCACGGAGCCTTAATCACAAAGGTTATCCATTTTAAGAATACCTATCGGCATTATGCGGGTGTGGATGCCTGTGCATCGAATTTGATGCGACCGGCCATCTATGATGCCTATCATCATATTACCGTGCTCGGGAAGGAAGATGCGAAGGAGACGGAAGTCTATGACGTAGTCGGTTCTCTTTGTGAAAATAATGATAAGTTTGCAAAAGGGAGAGAACTTCCAAAGCTGGAAAAAGGAGACTTGCTTTTCATCCATGACACCGGTGCACATGGCTTTGCCATGGGTTACAACTACAACGGAAAGTTGTGGTCTTCAGAACTTCTCTTACAAAAAGACGGTACCGTGAAAATGATTCGCCGCGCGGAGAAGGACACTGATTACTTTGCAACCTTGGACATCGATGAAGGACTGAGCAACTATTTACAAAGCAGAAAATAGAGTCCGGAAGATTACAATTTGTTTTTAGACGAAATGCTGTGGCTTTATGCATGGTATTGGGTTAGCGATATTGAAAAAGTAAAGAGAGGCAGTATGGCATTAAAGAAAAAGGCCGTAACCGGCATGAAGGATATTTTACCGAGAGAAATGGCGGTGAGACAGCGGGTATTATCCACGATTCGAAAGGTGTACGGGAGATTTGGCTTCACCGAGATTGAGACACCTATCGTGGAGCATCTTTCGAACCTCCTCAGTAAGCAGGGGGGAGATAATGAGAAGCTCATTTTCAAGGTGGAAAAAAGAGGAGAGAAGCTGAAAGAGGCGTTGGAAAAAGGCGATTTCGAGAACCTTTCCGATTCCGGATTGCGCTATGACTTAACCCTTCCTTTGTCCCGCTTTTATGCGGAAAATCAAGGGAGTCTTCCATCTCCCTTTAAGGCTTTGCAAATCGGGCCGGTCTTCCGTGCGGATCGTCCGCAGAAGGGGCGATTTCGAGAGTTTTGGCAGTGCGATATTGATATTTTCGGAGATGCGAGTTATCTTTCGGAAATTGATTTGCTTCTTGCAATGGGGACTGTCTTACAGGAAATCGGCTTCGGAGAAAAGTATCCCTTTTATATCGTATTAAATGACCGTGCTATCTTAAAGGCTATGCAGAGCTATGCGGGATTTCCGGAGGAGGATTTTTCGGAGATTTCCATTGTGCTTGATAAAGAGGATAAAATCGGAAGAGAGGGAGTTCGTGAGGAACTGCTTTCTCTCTCCTACACGAAGGAGCAGATTTCCCGGTATGAGGACTGCTTATATCTTGTGAAGGGAGATAAGGAAGACATTCTGAAATTACAGGAAAAGCTCGGCGCGCATCTTGATGAAGAGGTCGGAAAGAATCTCTACCGGATTATGAAAATGGTGGAGGAGAGCGGAAAGGGTGCGATTCCCCTTCGCTTCGATCCGACGCTTGTGCGCGGAATGGGATATTACACCGGTCCCATCTTCGAAGTGCGTTCCACCCTGTTCTCCGGATCAATCGGAGGAGGCGGACGATATGATAAGATGGTGGGAAAGTTTATCGGTGTGGACACCCCTGCTGTAGGATTTTCCATCGGCTTTGAAAGAATTATCGGCATCCTTTTGGAGGGAGAAGAGAATACGCATTCGGAAGGAAAAATTGCTTATTTGGTAGAGAAGAAGGTTTCCGAAGAGAAGCTTTCCGCCTGTCTTTCGGAAGTCATGGAAAGAAGGGCAAGGGGAGAAACCGTGTTACTTACCCAGATGAATAAGAATAAGAAGTTCCAAAAGGAAAAGCTCAGCTCGGAAGGGTATAACGAATTTGTAGAAATCTACGGAGACTAAAGGCGCATTGCAAAGTCCTTCAGTAAAAAGAAAGTGAAAGAACTGTGCACGATAAGCAAGTGCTTAGCTTAAGAAAAAGCCAAAGATAAGCAAGCGCTACTATAGTATTGACAAAAGAATAAAATAGAATTTTAGAATAAAAAGACTATATAGGACGGAAAAGAAAAGAGGGAAATTATGGCAGAGTCAATGAAAGGTTTACACAGAACGGCCAGATGCGCCGAGCTGGGAGAGAGCTATATCGGAAAAACGGTTTGTATGATGGGCTGGGTACAGAAGTCCAGAAATAAAGGCGGTCTTATTTTTACCGATCTTCGTGATCGCTCCGGTATTTTGCAAATTCTTTTTGAAGAACAGGAATGCGGGAAAGAGGTTTTTGAGAAGGCTAGTGAGTTAAGACAGGAGTATGTCATTGCCGTAGAGGGAGAAGTGAGAAGCCGTGGTAAGGACAGTAATGCGGCACTTTCTACCGGTTCCATTGAACTTGTGGCAAAGAGCCTTCGTATCCTTGCGGAAGCGGAGACCCCTCCTTTCCCGATTGAAGCGGATTCCAAGACTAAGGAGGATCTCCGTCTAAAGTATCGCTATCTTGACCTTAGAAGACCGGACCTTGCAAAGAAAATCATGACCCGTGCCAGACTTTCTCAGCTGATTCGTCACTTCCTTTCCGAGGAAGGCTTTTTGGAGATAGAAACCCCGACTCTCATTAAGTCCACCCCGGAGGGAGCAAGAGACTTCCTTGTGCCGTCCAGACTGCACAGAGGTGCCTTCTATGCACTTCCCCAGTCTCCGCAGCTTTTAAAGCAGCTTCTTATGGTTTCCGGAATGGATCGTTATTTTCAGCTTGCAAGATGCTATAGAGACGAGGATCTAAGAGCGGACAGACAGCCGGAGTTTACTCAGGTGGATATGGAGCTTTCTTTTGTGGATATCGAAGATGTACTGGAGGTAAATGAGCGCCTTTTAAAGTATATCTTTAAGGAAGTTTGCAATGTGGATATTGCCCTTCCGCTGCAGAGGATGACTTGGGACTATGCGATGAATCACTATGGCTCCGATAAGCCGGATCTTCGCTTTGATATGCCTCTTATTGAGCTTACGGAGGCGGTAAAGGACTGCGGATTTTCCGTATTTTCCGACTGTGCAAAGGCCGGCGGAACAGTAAAGGGTATTTTGGTAAAGGGTCAGGCGGAGATGCCCAGAAAGAAGCTGGATTCCTATGTGGAGCTGGTTAAGGGCTATCACGCAAAAGGGCTTGCCTGGTACGGCGTACATGAAGACGGTACGGTAAAGTCTTCCTTTGCAAAGTTCCTTTCGGAAGAGGATGCAAAGAGGCTTGTAGAAGCATCGGGATTTGAAAAGGGGGATCTCCTTCTCCTCGTTTCCGACTTAAAGAGAAATGTGGTTTGGGATTCCTTGGGAGCGCTGAGACTTGCGCTTGGAAAGGAACTCGACTTAATTGATAAGACACAGTGGAAGTTCCTTTGGGTTACGGAGTTCCCGATGTTCGAGTATTCCGAAGAGCTGGGACGCTATCAAGCTATGCACCATCCTTTTACCATGCCGATGGAAGAGGATTTGCATTATCTGGACACGGATCTTTCGAAGATTCGTGCCAAGGCTTACGACATTGTTTTAAACGGGACAGAGCTTGGAGGCGGCTCCGTGCGAATTCACCAGAGTGATGTGCAGGAGAAGATGCTGGAGAAGCTCGGCTTTACACCGGAGAGAGCGAATGAGCAGTTCGGCTTCTTAATGCAGGCCTTCCGATACGGAGTACCTCCCCATGCCGGGCTTGCGTACGGCTTAGATCGCCTTGCGATGTGGATGGTCGGTGCGGAAACGATTCGTGATGTGATTGCCTTCCCGAAGGGTAAGGACGGATCGGATGCCATGATGGATGCCCCTGCTGAGGTATTTGACCCGCAGCAGCTTCTGGATTTGAATATTGCTGTCATAGCCGAGGAAGAAAAGAGTGAATAAAAAGGAATTTTTACAGGCTTTAAGAGGGGAGCTTATCAATTCAGTTTCAGGACAGATTATTGAGGAACAGCTCCGGTTTTATAGTGAGTATATTGATACGGAGGTGGGGAAGGGAAGAGGAGAGGAGGAGGTAGTAGCCGAGCTCTCCGCTCCGAATCTCTTAGCAAGAAGTATTATTGAAGCCGCCGATGCGGGAGGAGACCGTGTGGCAAGAACCACACCCTTCCGCTATGAGGAGAAAGACATCAACTATGCTTCGGATGAAGAAGACCTGCGTTATCAGGGAACGGCTTCCGAAAAAGACAGGTTCGACTCCGAAACGGAAAGCCTTCGCTACGAAAGGCGAGAGAGCAGTTCGAATGGAAGCGGAAATTACAGTAGAAATACAGCTTATGGAGACAGTGGCAACGGCGGATACGGTAATAGCAGCTACGGCAACAACAGAGAAAGCCACGGTTACAGGCCCTATATTCCGGTAAGCAGTACCGGTTGCCTCCTTTTCACCATCGTTGTGATTGCACTTTTGGTGCTGGTGGTGTTGGTTTTTGTGGGAATTCTGTCTTTCCTTGCACCGATCCTTTTCCCGGTGCTCTGTATTGCTGTGATTTTATGGTTGCTTTCGGGGATATTGAATCGATAAAGGGCAGTTCAGCTCATGGATGGAAATGCTCTTTTTCGACTGATTCATAACGAGTATTGTACGCAAGGCGTGCGATATCTCGTTTTATCATTGTGAAGCGATAAAGGAGAAAAATGCAAAGATTTGAATTGATTGTACCCTGTCATTTTGGACTGGAGTCCATTTGCAAAAAGGAAATCCATGACCTCGGTTACGAGGTTTCTTCCGTGAGCGATGGAAAGGTGCAATTTATCGGGGACGCGGAAGCCATCGTGCGGGCCAATATTTTCCTGCGCACAGGAGAAAGGGTACTTTTGAAAGTCGGCTCTTTTCATGCGGAGAGCTATGAGGACCTCTTTCAGGGCACAAAGGCCCTTCCTTTAGAGGACTTCCTTCCTGTCGATGCTTCCTTTTGGGTCACGAAGGCCAGCTCCGTAAAATCCAAGCTTTTTTCCCCGAGAGACATTCAGGCGGTGATGAAGAAGGCGATGGTAGACAGGCTTGCCTCCATTTATCATCAAACTACGTTTTCGGAGCACGGAGCAAAGTACCCCTTTCGTGTTTCTCTCTATAAAGATGAGGTTTTGGTTTGCCTCGATACGAGCGGAGAGTCTTTGCATAAGAGAGGGTACCGTTTGAAAATGGGAAAGGCACCCATTAAGGAAACTCTTGCGGCAGCTCTGATTCTTCTCAGTAAGTGGCGGGATGATGCCCCCTTTGTAGATCCGATGTGCGGTGCCGGAACCTTTCCGATTGAGGCGGCTATGATTGCGGCCAATATTGCGCCGGGCATGGAACGGAGTTTTACGGCGGAGGAATGGGCGAATCTCATTCCGAAGAAGGAATGGTACAGCGCACTGGAAGAAGCGGAAGACAATATTGACCGGCATTTATTGGAAACGAAGGAAAACAGCTTTGGAAAAATGGTGGATATTCAGGGCTATGATATTGATCCCGCGATGATTCCCGTTTGCAGAGAAAATGCGGAAAGAGCGGGGGTGGCAAATCTCATCCATTTTCAGGAAAGAGAAGTGGCAAAACTGTCGCACAGTAAGAAGCATGGTTACATTCTGACGAACCCGCCTTACGGGGAGAGAATCGAGGATAAGCGAAATCTTCCCTTACTCTATACAGAGCTTAGAGAGGCCTTTGAGGGGCTTTCCGAGTGGCAGCTTTGTCTGATTACAGCCTATGAACAGGCGGAAAAATACCTCGGTAAGGCAGATAAAAACAGAAAAATCTATAACGGAATGATGAAGACATACTTTTACCAGTACAAAGGGAAATAGGAGTGTAAAATGCGGATTATCTTTGCGACGCATAATGAAGATAAGTTACGGGAAATCCGGGAAATCATGCGGGAATTTCCGGGGGAAATCAAAAGCAAGAAAGAAATCGGAGAATTGGGGGATGTTGTGGAAAACGGCAGCTCCTTTTTGGAAAATGCCGAGATCAAAGCACGTGACTTATATGAAAAGCTGAAAGGGAAGGGGCTTCTACAGGATGGAGATATCGTGATGGCGGACGACTCCGGCCTTTCCATTGAGGCGCTTTCCTATGGTCCCGGAATTTATTCTGCGCGCTTTTTGGGGGAAAACACAGCGTATTCGGAGAAGAATAAACGGATTCTTGCCATGCTTAAGGAGGCTTCCAATAAGAGTCGCTATGCTTACTATACCTGTGCAATCGTGGCGATTCTTTCCGACGGGAAGACTTTAAAAACGGAAGCCCGTTGCGAGGGAGAAATAGCAGAGGAAATAAGAGGAGAGGGGGGATTCGGCTATGATCCCATCTTCTTTATTCCGGAATGCGGTAAGATGGCTGCAGAACTTTCCGAGGAAGAGAAGAATCGCGTCTCTCACAGGGGAAAAGCGCTTCGGAAAATGGTGCGTATCCTGAAGGAAGAAAGTGCACATTTAGAGGGAAAACAAGCTTCGGAAGACAAGAAGGAAGGAAAGCCGAAGGATGATTCGAAGAAAGCGCAGGAGACCGTTTCCGAAGAAGAAAAAAAGATTCTTGTGGTGTCTGACAATCACAGAAAGCTGGAAACGCTGTTTCAATTAATCGATGCCAATCCGGATATCAGCTGTTTTCTGCATTTAGGGGACAGTGAGGGGGGAGAGGAAGAGATTCGTGCTCGTTTGCCGAAGAAATGTGACAGCTATTTTGTGCAGGGAAATAATGATTTTTTCGCCTATTTGCCGAAAGAGGCGGAAATCAGACTGGGAAAGGAAAGACTTTTTCTTACACACGGTCACCTTTACGGAGTGAATTTTGATTTACAAAGACTGGCAGACGAGGCAAAGGACAGAAATTGCAGTATGGCTCTTTTCGGGCATACGCATAAGCCTTGTCAACGTACGGTGAACGGCGTACTGTGTATTAATCCCGGATCCATCAGTTTTCCGAGGCAGGATAACAGAAGGCAAAGTTATGCCATGTTTTATTTGGATAAGAAGGGGAATCTTCGAACGGAACTCCGCTATATTTAAGATGGATTGGATAATCTGCATTTTTACGATTCTTTTGACCAAAAAATTCTTGACAAACAAATTGAAATTCGCTACTATAAACGAGTCGCACATGATGCGTTTACGATTCAGTAGCTCAGCTGGATAGAGCAACGGCCTTCTAAGCCGTGGGTCGGGGGTTCGAA
Source organism: Oribacterium sp. oral taxon 108 str. F0425 (assembly GCF_000214455.1). NCBI lineage: Bacteria > Bacillati > Bacillota > Clostridia > Lachnospirales > Lachnospiraceae > Oribacterium > Oribacterium sp. oral taxon 108. The sequence goes on from NZ_AFIH01000001.1 coordinate 1,129,630, forward strand.
TCCCTTCTGGATCATTTTGCGAGAATAGCATGGTGGCCATAGCGTAGTTGGTTATCGCGCCAGATTGTGGTTCTGGAGGTCCCGGGTTCGACTCCCGGTGGCCACCCTTTTTTTTGAGAAGGGTTTTTATTTTCCCTTATCTCGCAATATTGGAGGGTGGCAGCTCTGGCACTCACCAGCCTTAGGGCCATCGCCAAGCGGTAAGGCACAGGCCTTTGACGCCTGCAGTCGTTGGTTCGAATCCAACTGGCCCTGTTATGAGACACTAGCTCAGTCGGTAGAGCACTTGACTTTTAATCAAGTTGTCGCGGGTTCGATTCCCGCGTGTCTCATTCCTTTTTTTTAAGGGACATGCGGATGTGGCGGAATTGGCAGACGCGCCAGATTTAGGTTCTGGTGGGCGACCGTGCAGGTTCAAGTCCTGTCATCCGCAGTAAGAAAATAGAGATGTTTATCTTGAACGAGTAAAACTCCTTTCGAGTTTACTCGCTATTTTTTTGTAATTTTATCTTTCTTAAGCACCTCGGCCATAGACTTTTTCACACTTAGCCTTTATGCTAAGTAAAGCATCTTGTAGTTTGTGCGGAGAGAGAAAAAGTCGAAAAAAATGGATAATTTTCTAAAGAAAAAAGGAGAGGACTATGGGAACAGCACACAATAAGGCGGAAGTAGGAGACATTGCAAAAACGGTTTTGATGCCCGGAGATCCCTTGCGGGCTAAATATATTGCGGAAACCTATTTAACAGAGGTGAAGTGCTTTAATTCCGTACGAAATATGCTTGGCTTTACCGGAAAATACAACGGGAAAGAAATCTCCGTTATGGGAAGCGGAATGGGAATGCCTTCTATCGGCATTTATTCCTATGAGCTTTATCAGTTTTACAATGTGGAAAGTATTATTCGTATCGGTTCTGCAGGTGCTTTGCATGAGGATATTGATTTGAAAGATCTTGTATTTGCGCAGGGGGCATGTACGGATTCCCGTTTTGCCTACCAATATGAATTGCCGGGCAGTTTTGCTCCGATTGCGGATTTTTCTTTATTGGAAAAGGCGGTATCGGAGGCACGTGCTTTGGGAACCCGTTTTAAGGTGGGCAATGTGGTTTCTTCCGATATTTTCTATAATGTTTATCCGGAGGCGGCAAAGAAGTGGGCCGGCATGGGGGTCCTCTGTGTAGAAATGGAGGCTGCAGCGCTCTATATGAATGCGGCCAAACTCCATAAGAAGGCACTGGCCATTCTTTCTATTTCCGATCACATCCTGAAGGGAACGGAACTCAGTCCGGAAGAAAGACAGACCGGTTTTTCCGAAATGATGGAAATAGCATTAAAACTGGCATAGTGTGATTTGCTTCAGAAAAGGAGGAGTCCATGATTAATTATTCGGAAGATGACAGATGCTATCATATCGGAGTCAGACCGGGAGAAGTAGGAAAGTATATTATTTTACCGGGCGATCCGAAGCGTTGTGCAAAGATTGCACAGTATTTTGATAATCCTGTGCAGGTTGCGGACAACAGGGAATACATAACGATTACCGGGACCTTACTTGGAGAGAAAGTCAGTGTATGCTCCACAGGAATCGGTGGTCCCTCCGCCTCCATCGCCTTGGAAGAACTCAGTCAGTGCGGAGGAGAGGCCTTTGTGCGTGTAGGTACAGCGGGAGGAATGGATCTTGCCGTGGAATCCGGTGACCTGGTTATTGCGGAATCCGCTGTTCGCATGGAAGGAACTTCCAGAGAATATGCCCCGCAAGAATGGCCTGCCACTGCAGACTTTTTTGTGACAAAGGAGTTGTATGAAGCGGCGGAACGTCTCGGCTTCAGAAATCATGTGGGCGTAGTGCAGTGTAAGGATGCTTTTTACGGGCAACATAAACCGGAAGATTTGCCTGTTTCCGGGGAATTGCTGGAAAAGTGGCAGGCCTGGTTGAAACTCGGCTGTAAGGCGTCGGAGATGGAAAGCGCGGCACTTTTTACAGTGGGTGCCTATCTGAAGAAGAAAATCGGAACCGTACTGTTTATCGTGTCCAATCAGGAGCGAGTGAAGGCCGGCTTGTCCAATCCGATTTATCATGATACGGATAAAGCGATACAAGTTGCGGTAGAGGCCATTAAGGAAATGATTCGTAAAGAAAGAAAAGGATAGGAAGAATCCGGATGCATACCGTTCTTAGAGAGAGTCAGGGAAACGGGAAAGGAAGATTATGAAATTTAAAAGAGTATTTTTAATTGTTTTGGATTCTTTGGGAATCGGAAACGGAAGAGATGCCGCGCATTTTGGCGATAGCGGATCGGATACATGGGGACATATTGCGGAAAAGATGGAAAATTTCTCTATTCCGAATTTGCAAAAGATGGGAATCGGGAATTTTAAAAAATTGAAAGGTGTTTCTCCGGTAGAGCACCCTACTGCGAAGTTCTTCCGACTCAATGAGGCCAGTAGCGGCAAGGATACGATGACCGGACACTGGGAGATGATGGGGATTAAAACAGAGATTCCTTTTGTTACCTTTACGGAAACCGGCTTTCCGAAGGAACTGATTGACGAGTTGGAAAGACGAACAGGCAGAAAGGTTATCGGAAATAAATCTGCTTCCGGGACAGCGATTCTGGATGAATTGGGAGAAGAGCAAATCAAGACCGGAGCTATGATAGTTTATACCTCCGCAGATTCCGTTTTGCAGATTGCGGCTCCCGAAGACGAGAGATACTTCGGTTTACAGGAGCTTTACCGTTGCTGTGAAATTGCAAGAGAAATATGTATGAAACCGGAATGGAAGGTGGGCAGAATTATCGCCAGACCCTATGTGGGAGAAAAAGCGGGAGAATTCAAAAGAACCGCAAATCGGCATGACTTGGCGGTGAAGCCTCCTCAGGATACCGTTTTAAATGCCTTGGAGAAGGCCGGTTTCACGGTCTTTTCCATTGGAAAGATTGCAGATATATTTGACAATGAAGGGATTACCGAGGCGGAGCATTCCAAGTCTTCGGTACATGGGATGGAGCAGTGCATTGCGGCGGCTGAAAATAAAGATTTTAAAGGACTCTGTTTTGTGAATTTGGTGGATTTTGATGCGATATACGGACATAGAAGAGATCCTGTCGGATATGGAGAGGAAATTCAGCGTTTTGATGAGAAACTGGGAAAACTCTTGTCCGTGATAAAAGAGGATGATTTGGTGCTTCTCACGGCTGACCATGGAAACGATCCTACCTTCAGCGGAACGGACCACACCAGGGAGCAGGTACCGCTTATAGCCTATTATAAGGGGATAAAGAGCGGAGAAGGAAAAGAGCAGGAGAGCTTCGGCGTAATCGGAGCAAGCATTGCGGAGAATTTTTCCGTAAAAATGCCGGACGGTTTGGTTGGAGAATCCGTACTATCCGAAATCATAAATTAGTGTCAAGATGAGAAGTATGTCTGAAAAAACAAGGAATACATGGCTTTAGCCTTAGAACTTGCAAAACAAGCGGCAGAGAACGGAGATGTTCCGATAGGGGCGGTCATTGTTTATGACGGCTTGAAGGAGGATTCCCCTATGGGAAGACTCTGTAAGGAAAAAGGCATTCAGACGGGAGACATTCTCGGAACCGGATTTAACCAAAGAAATTTGCTGGGAAATGCCTTGAGTCATGCCGAGATTCTTGCAATAGAGGAAGCCTGCAAGAAAATAGGGGACTGGAGACTGGAAGATTGTACGCTTTACGTCAATCTGGAGCCTTGTCCGATGTGTGCGGGAGCCATTTTACAGGCACGGATTCCCAGGCTGCAAATGGCGATTCGAAATCCTAAGGCGGGATTCTGCGGTTCCGTTATGAATATCCTGCAGATGAAAGAATTGAATCACCGCGTAGAGATAAGCGAAGGCTTGGAATCGGAAGAGGCACGAGCTTTGCTGCAAGGTTTTTTTATAAAGCTAAGACTGAAGGAAGAATAAGCGGGAATCAAAAAGGAAAAGGAAGGTCGGATGAGGGAAGTATTTGCAAAGCAAAAAGAGAAAAGAGCCATTCTTATTGCGGCGGGAAGCTTCTACGGGCTTCCTTTTTCCGTGACGGAAAGTGATCTTGTGATTGCCATAGACGGAGGGATGAAGTACTGTGAAGAAGAGGGAATCAAGCCGGACTTGCTTCTGGGAGATTTTGATTCTTACCCATTCGGAGAAGAGGGAGTGCTGCTTTCTTCAGCCGACCCCAAAAATCTTTCCGACGGAGCTATAGGGCAGGAGCAAGAGCAATACGTCATATTCGGACAAAGTTCTTTAACAAGGAAAGATTACAATTCTGCGGTCATCCGCTTACCGAGAATTAAAAATGAGACGGACCTTCATGCGGCAATTCAGGTGGCTTTGGAACAGGGAGTTCGGGAAATTCATATTTTCGGTGGACTCGGAGGATCAAGAATGGACCATAGCTATGCGGCTTTACAAAGCCTGGCTTATTTGACCGCTTCGGGTGCGGAGGGATATCTGTACGGAGAAAAACAGGTTTTTACGGCTCTGAAGAACGGAACAAAAACATTTTCCAAAGAATATAAAGGCTATTTTTCCGCCTTTTCTTTTACGGAGGAGTCCAAGGGAGTGACGGAAAAAGGATTCAAGTATCTGGTGGAAAACGTCAGCTTATTTAGTACCGAACCGGTTGGAGTCAGCAATGAATTTATTGGAAAAGAGGCGGAGATTTCGGTAGAAAACGGAATCTTGATTTTATGCTACGAAGTCTTGCAAGCATAAATAGCCTTTGCTATAATTTATAACGAGTGTCGTGCGCAAAGCGTGCGATATCTCGTGCATAACGAGTATCGTGTGCAGAGCGTGCGATATCTCGTTTAGGCGAGCGGACAAGACTTGGAAAAGTTTTTTGTATCGTTTTACACAGACTTTGCTGGGGCGTTCGAGGCCACACAATTTGAACCTACAAATATGACATACGGGATTCCAAGATTTGTGATAAGGAAAGCAAGCCTTCCGTCCGCGGTAAAGGATCCTTGAGATATCCGTGAGGTTACCCACCTGGCAATCAGCTAGGAGTCAAACGTGTGGTACGGCGCTTCGGTAGTCTGTTTTATATCCTGTACTTATGCTTCATATCAGTGGATGTGGAGCTTTTTTTATAAGATGCTGCTTCGTAAGTGTTCGAAATAAAATTTGTTTTGAGAATAAGGGACAGAAAAATGAAACATGAAGAGTGGAAAGAGCAGATAAAATGGGGACTGACCGCCTTTTCAGTATTGGCGGCGGTTTCTTTAGTTTACATTGTGGCAAGTAACTTCTATCTTGTAGAACAGAATTTTGCCATATTTTTACAGATTTTAATGCCTATTATTTACGGTGCGGTTTTAGCGTATTTGATGAGTCCCGTATATAATGTTGTGGTTTCCGTTTTAGGAAAAGCATATCATTCCCTCTTTCGTAAGGAGGCTTCTCATCGTTTCTTGGGATTTTTCGGAACCGTAGCGAGTCTTTTGTTTCTTTTTCTTTTAACCAGCGGCTTAGTTTCCATGCTGATTCCGGAACTGACGAAATCGGTTCTGAGTCTGTACTTCAGTCTTCCGGATACCATTAATCGTTCCTACAACAATTTGACGGTTATTCTGGAAAAATTTCCCGACATTAGGCCCTATGTGGAAAAAACCTATGAAGAAGTCAGCCGATTTTTTGTTGGAACGACGGATAGTACACAAACCATTTTCTCCCATTTGCAAAATCTGGCGACCTTCTTTACAAACGGAATCTGGAGTACTCTGACGATTGTAAAAAATATCCTGATCGGACTCATTGTTATGGTCTATCTTTTAAATATGAAGGATCTTTTGAGGCGGCAGTTCAGAAAACTCCTCTTTGCTCTTTTTTCCCGGAAGAAGGCAAAGGAAATTATTGAAGAACTGCAATATGTACATCGTGTTTTCGGAGGATTTATTCTGGGAAAAATCATAGATAGTGCGATTATCGGAGTGATTACCTTTTTCGTTTTGAGCATCATGAAGATGCCCTATACTTTGCTGGTTTCCGTAATTGTGGGAGTCACCAATGTCATTCCGTTTTTTGGTCCTTTTATCGGTGCGATTCCCTGCTTTTTCCTGATTTTACTCACCAGTCCTGTGCAGAGTCTTTATTTTGCGATAACCATCCTTATCATTCAGCAGATTGACGGAAATATTATCGGGCCGAAAGTTCTCGGGGATTCAACCGGCTTATCCAGCTTTTGGGTGCTTTTTTCCATCCTCTTATTCGGCGGTCTGTTCGGCTTTGTGGGAATGATTATTGCGGTTCCTTTCTGGGCGGTTATTTTAAATACGCTGCGTCGTTCTGCAGATAAGCGTTTACGGAAAAAGGCGTTGCCCGTTTCTTCTGCCGAATATGAGGATTTTGAAAAAATGGCAAAAGAAGTTTCTCCGGAAAAAGTTCATGGAGAATAGGAGTCGGGAATTGTAAAAAAGTTTTAAGTCCGTTATAATGATACGGTTTACACGGAGCATTGCGGCTTGTACGGTATATGCTCGATATAGGCAGGATGGATGAGGCTTAAGCTTTTCCGCTTGTAAAAAAGAAAAAGGACAGATAGAAGAATGCTTTCCATTCTTTAAAGAGTCTATAAGAAACGGAGAAAAAGAGATGGCAACATTATTAGAAAATTGGAGAAATGCAGCGTACGGGAACGGATTAAACAAGAATGAACAGGAAGCACTTTGGCAGAAGTATTTTACCTTGGAGAAGGGCTTCTACGAGAAAGTGCTTTCCGATCCGAAGAAGGTTTATGAAGGGAGCGTTAAGGAGCTTGCCGAGCAGTTCGGGATTGAAGAGTTTATTTTCGTGGGCATTCTGGACGGCATTGATGAGTCCCTTGCCGGTTTCCACAATCCGATTGACAGCATGGATGAGAATACAACGGTAAAAATTCAGGTTGATCCGGAGAAACTGTACTACAACATGGTGGAAGCAAAGGCTTCCTGGCTCTATGACCTTCCGCAGTGGAACGACATCTTATCCGAGGAGAGAAGAAAAGAACTGTACAAGGAGCAGAAGAAGTCCGGTACGGTTAGAAGAGAGGGAAAGAAGATTTACCCGAACGACCTTTGTCATTGCGGATCCGGGAAGAAGTACAAGAAGTGTTGCATGAGAAAGGACGAAGAAAGAGAAAAGGAACTTTCCGCAAATGAGTAGTAGAGATTATTTACTGAGAGCAACAGCGGCTGAGGGGCAGATTCGTGCTTTTGTTTGTTCGACCAGAGATACGGCGGAAGAGCAAAGAAAACTTCATAATACTTCACCGATAGCAACTGCGGCAATAGGAAGACTGATGAGTGCCGCGCTTATGATGGGAGTGGACTTGAAGGGAGAAAAGGACTTGATTACGCTTTCCGTTAAGGGAGACGGCCCGATGAAAAGTCTGGTTGCTACAGCAGATTCTCACGGCACAGTGAAGGCGACTTGTGCCAATCCCTATGTCATTTTACCGGCAAAGGCGAATGGACACTTAGATGTTGGGGGCGCAGTGGGAAAGGGATTTCTTTCCGTGATTCGCGACAATGGCCTGGGAGAACCTTATGTAGGACAGACCCAGCTCTTAAGCGGAGAAATTGCGGAGGATGTAAACGCCTATTTCAGTATCAGCGAACAGATTCCTTCCTCTGTAGGTTTGGGAGTATTGCTGAACAAGGAAAATACGGTGGAAGCCTCCGGAGGCTTTATCATTCAGCTTTTGCCTTTCGCCGAGGAAAGTTTACTGGATAAGCTGGAGGAAAAGCTGAAAACGGTACATTCGGTTACGGATCTGTTAAAGGACGGTCATACACCCGAAAGTCTTTTGGACTTCCTCTTAGGTGATTTTTCTCCTGAAATTCATGAAAAGCGAGAGCTTTCGTATTTCTGTAATTGTAGCAGGGAAAGAGTGGAGAAAGCTTTGATTTCGCTTGGAAAGAAGGAGATAGAGTCTCTGATTTCCGATCATAAAGCACAGGAAGTTCGTTGTGATTTTTGCAACAAACGCTATATTTTTACGGAAGCGGAATTGGAAGCGCTTTTGAAAAGATAAGAATATATGGGAAAATCCACCAAAACAGCATGGCATATAAAAGAATATTAGTTGACTATGATGAATTCGTATGCTATTCTTATTTTGTTGTAATCAATTTCGGTTACAATCGTTTTTTTGGAGGATATAGTAATGAAAGGTACAGTAAAGTGGTTTAATAACCAAAAGGGATACGGATTCATCTCTGATGAGACAGGAAAGGATGTATTCGTACACTACTCTGGTTTGTCCGGAGAAGGCTACAGGTCTTTAGAAGAAGGACAGGCTGTTGAGTTTGAAGTAGTTGATGGTGCTAAGGGACCTCAGGCTACCAATGTAGTAAAGCTTTAAGAGATACGATAAGCTTTGCGTACATGACTTGAGAAGTGCTGTGTACAGCCACGGATAGACAGACACAAAGCATCAATCATCTCACTTTCTCTTTAGTTTTGTACCGTATTGTAATATAGATTTCTTTCTTTCAGTGGACAGGATTGTTTCCTTTTAGAGAGAGACAGCATTGCAAGAAGTGGCAAGTTAAAAGAAAAGAAGCAGGACGGCGAGAAGCCGTCCTTTTTTTATTCGAAAAGACGTGGTACACTAGGGGCTGGCTATTTTGGAGGATGATTTCTTTACGGAGGAGGAAGATGGACAAAGGCACCAAGAAATTGACGGCTTACGCAATGTTGCTCGCGCTTTCCATGATTCTGGGTTATCTGGAATCGATGATTCCGACGCCTTTTCCGATTCCGGGAATCAAGCTGGGTCTTGCCAATATTGTCAATATCATCGGTCTCTTTTCGTTGGGTATACTGCCGACGGGAATCATCAGCTTTCTTCGCGTGCTGCTTCTGTCCATGCTCTTCGGAAACCTGATGACCTTAAGCTATTCCATGGCGGGATTTTTCCTGAGTTTTTTTGTGATGATTCTTGCGAAACAATGTTTCAAGTTATCCTTCATTTCCGTAAGCCTTTTGGGGGGGATTTTTCATAATATCGGACAAATCCTGATGGCGGCCTTTCTCCTCCGAAATCCTGTTCTTTTTGCCTATTTACCCTTGCTATTACTTGCCGGAACGGCAGCAGGAATCGTGATGGGAGTTTTGGCTTCTATAGTGGCGAAACGTCTGGGGAAATTTTTCAGAGAATTAAGAGGATAGCTTGTCAGAAGCAAGTTTCGGTGCTATTTTATAAAAGAACAAACGTTCCTATGAATAGATGTCTTTTCGTTCCGTCTTGCAGTGCTTGTTTCTGTATTCTGGCATTCGGGAAAGAGAAAGCATAAGGTGGAATACAAAAAATTAGAATAGAGATAGAAAAGGGGAAAATTTTGGAAAAAGGGCAAATTTTGGAAAAGAAGTGGATCAAAATTCGAGGTGCCAATGAGCACAATTTAAAGCATGTCAATCTGGATATTCCGAGAGATTCCCTGGTGGTGCTTACCGGACTTTCGGGTTCGGGAAAGTCCTCTCTTGCCTTCGATACGATTTATGCGGAGGGGCAGAGGCGTTATATGGAGTCGCTTTCCTCTTACGCGAGGCAGTTCCTCGGACAGATGGAAAAGCCGGATGTAGAGCTCATAGAAGGACTTTCTCCCGCGATTTCCATTGATCAGAAGTCGACAAACCGAAATCCGCGTTCCACGGTGGGAACCGTCACGGAAATCTACGATTATATGCGTCTTCTCTATGCAAGAGTGGGCGTGCCCCATTGTCCCGTGTGCGGACGAGAGATTAAGAAGCAGACCGTGGACGAGATGGTGGATCTCCTTATGAAGAAGGAGGAGGGAACAAAGATGCAGCTTTTTGCTCCGGTGGTACGGGGGAAAAAGGGTATGCATGAAAAGCTCCTGCAGAGCCTGCGCCGTTCCGGTTATGTTCGTGTACGAATTGACGGGAATCTCTATGAGCTCGAAGAGGAGATTTCCTTAGAGAAAAATATAAAGCATACGATTGAAGTCTTGGTGGATCGTCTGGTGGTGCGTAAGGGGATTGAAAAGAGGCTTACGGACTCGATTGAGCAGGTGCTCTCCCTTAGTAACGGCCTTCTTTTGGTAGACTTTTTAAATGGAGAAGAGCTTCAACTCTCTACGAATTTTGCCTGCCCCTTTGACGGCACAAGCATTGAAGAAATAGAGCCGAGAAGCTTCTCCTTCAACAACCCTTTCGGAGCCTGTCCGACCTGCTTCGGTATTGGCTATAAGATGGAATTTGACGTGAAGCTGATGATTCCGGATGAGAGCCTCTCCTTAAATGAGGGTGCGATTTCTGTACTGGGCTGGATGAACTCGAAGGATGAGGGAAGCTTCACCCATGCCATGCTTGTGGCCATGAGTGAGAAGTACGGCTTTTCTTTGGATACGCCCTTTCAGGAGCTTTCGGAAAAGGCAAAGGATCTCATCATAAACGGCACAAAGGGCGAGCGGGTGACAGTGCATTACCAGTCGCAGTACGGGAAGGGTGCAGTGCATCAGGTGGCGTTTGAGGGCTTACTTGCCAACATTGAACGCCGCTATAAGGAATGTTTTTCCGAGAAAATGAAGATAGAGTATGAGCAGTTTATGCGCATTACTCCCTGTCCGAGCTGCCACGGGGCGAGACTGAAGCCCTCATCCTTAGGCGTGACTGTCGGAGAGAAAAATATTCATGAAGCGACCATGCTTTCCATGGATGAGTTCTTTGACTGGATTAATTCTATTCGTTTAAAGCCTATGGAAGCGAAGATTGCGGAGCAGATTCTTCGGGAAATTAAGGCGCGATCCAGGTTTATGCTGGATGTCGGCTTAAATTACTTAAGCCTTGCCCGTTCCGCGGGAACACTTTCTGGAGGGGAGTCGCAGAGAATTCGTTTGGCGACCCAGATTGGATCGGGTCTTGTGGGGGTTGCCTATATTCTGGATGAGCCGAGCATCGGTCTTCACCAAAGGGACAACGATAAGCTGATTGCAACCTTAAAACGACTTCGTGACCTCGGAAACTCCGTTATCGTCGTAGAACATGATGAGGATACCATGCGGGAAGCGGATATGATCGTAGATATCGGTCCCGGTGCGGGAGAGCACGGAGGAGAGGTAGTTGCCGTGGGAACGGCGGAAGAAATCATTCAAAATCCGGCTTCCATAACGGGACAGTATCTAAGCGGGAAAAAGAAGATTCCACTCCCGAAAAGCAGAAGACCCCATACCCATACCTTGGATGTTTTCGGCGCGGAGGAGAACAATTTAAAGAATATCGATGTACAGATTCCGCTTTCGGTCTTTACCTGTGTGACCGGGGTTTCGGGTTCCGGAAAATCCTCCCTTGTAAATGAAATCGTGCACAAGTACTGCGCAAAAACTTTAAATAAGGCGAGATTGGTACCGGGTAAGTTCCGTAAAATCACGGGAACGGAGTACCTGGATAAGGTAATCGATATAGATCAAAGTCCGATTGGAAGGACGCCCCGTTCGAATCCGGCGACCTATACCGGGGTCTTTGACCTCATTCGTGACCTTTTTGCAAGTTCCAAGGATGCCAAAGAAAGGGGCTATAACAAGGGAAGGTTCTCCTTCAATGTAAAGGGCGGTCGTTGTGAAGCCTGCAGCGGAGACGGAATCGTAAAGATTGAAATGCACTTTCTGCCGGATGTCTATGTGCCCTGTGAGGTTTGCGGAGGGAAACGCTACAACAGGGAAACTCTGGAAGTAAAATACAAGGGAAAGAGTATCTATGATGTTTTAAACATGACGGTAGAAGAGGCATTGACATTTTTTGAAAATATTCCTAGCATTAGTCGTAAGATGCAGACTTTGATGGACGTGGGGCTTTCCTATATCCGTCTGGGACAGCCCAGTACCGAGCTTTCCGGAGGAGAGGCGCAGCGAATCAAGCTGGCTTCGGAGCTGAGCCGAAGAGGTACCGGAAAGACACTGTATATCTTGGATGAGCCGACTACGGGACTGCATTTTGAGGATGTACGGAAGCTCGTGGAAATGCTGCAAAGACTTGCCGACGGCGGAAATACCGTGCTGGTGATTGAGCATAATTTGGATGTCATTAAATGTGCTGATTATCTTATTGATATGGGACCGGAAGGGGGGGCCGGCGGCGGAACGGTGCTTTGCACCGGCACCCCGGAGGAAGTGGCAAAGAATCCGAAGTCCTATACCGGGCAGTACTTGCAGAAGTATTTACAGTAGTATTTACAGTAGTCTTTATAGTAGTATTTGCAGTAGTCTTTGTAGTAGATTTACTTGAAAACGGTAAAAATCCAGCTAGGATAAGGAGGCAAAAATGAGTGCGGATTGTATTTTCTGTAAGATTGCAAACGGGGAGATTCCCGCGAAGACGATTTATGAGGATGCGGATTTTCGTGTGATTTTGGATATTGCACCGGGCACACCCGGTCATGCTCTTATTTTACCGAAGAGCCACGGAGAGGATCTTTTTAGTCTGGATGATGCAGTGCTTCAGAAGGTTTTTCCTCTGGCAAAAAGAATGGCGAAGGCGATTATGAAGGCAACGGGGGCGAAGGGTTGCAATATCGTGCAGAATAACGGCGAAGTAGCCGGGCAGACCGTGCATCACTTTCATGTACATATTATTCCGCGTTTCGGGACGGAAGGAAATATTGTCTCTTGGAATCCTTCCGAATATGCTGATGGAGAAATGGAAGTTTTGCAGGAAAAGATGGTAAAGGAGCTTCATGGCTAAGATATTGTTAACCGGCGGAGGAACGGCGGGACATGTGACCGCGAACCTTGCCTTACTCGGGGAATTAAGAGAAAAGCATACAATTTATTACATGGGATCCAAGGACGGTATAGAGAAGGAACTGGCGGAAAAGGTAGGACTCCCTTACTTCGGGATTTCGACAGGAAAGCTTCGTCGCTATTTTTCTTTGCGGAATCTCACAGATCCTTTTCGGGTAATCAGTGGATTTTTTCAGGCAAGAAAGCAGATTAAGGCATGGAATATCAATCTGGTCTTTTCCAAGGGGGGCTTTGTGGCGGTACCGGTGATTTTCGCGGCGGCAAGCCTAGGAATCCCGATTATTTGCCATGAGTCGGATTTTACACCCGGACTGGCAAACAAGCTGACCATTCCTTTCACGAAGAAAATCTGCTGTAATTTCCAAGAAACGGTTTCTCTTCTCCCCAAGGGGAAGGCGGTTTGTACCGGTGCACCGATTAGAGAAGAGCTTTTACAGGGAAGCAGGGAAGAGGGCTTAAGGCTTTGCGGCTTCTCCGGAGAAAAGCCGGTGTTGATGGTGATTGGCGGAAGTCTGGGCTCCGTGGCAATCAACACTGCCGTTCGGGAGAATCTAAGAAAATTAGGGGAAAACTACGACATCATCCATATCTGCGGGAAGAAGAATGAGGACAAGTCTCTTTCCGATTTAGCGTATTACAGGCAGTTCCCTTATGTGAATCAGGAGCTTGCCGACCTCTATCAGGCGGCGGATTTTGTGATTTCCCGCGCCGGAGCGAATGTGATTTATGAGATTCTGGCCTTAAAAAAGCCGAACATCCTGATTCCTCTACCGAAAAAGGCTTCCAGAGGAGACCAGATATTAAATGCGGAGTCCTTCTCTGCACAGGGCTTTTCCATAGTTCTTCCTCAGGAAGAGCTGGAGGAGAATCCTTCGGTACTCTTGGACTGTCTTGAAAAACTTCATGAGGACAAGGAAAAGTATATTAAAGCGATGGAAACATCCAGAGAAAGAGACGGCCGAAAGAATGTGTTGGCTGTTATTCAGTCTGTTCTGGACAGCAAATCTTAGTATAGAGAAGGAGAAAAGAAAATGATTGGAATCATCGGTGCTATGGAGGAAGAGGTTGCCCACTTGGTTAAGCTCTGCGAAGAGCGGGAAGAAATTGTGCAAGGCCCCTATCATTTTTATAAGGGTAGACTCTCCGGAAAGGATGTGGTGCTGGTTCGTGCAGGGGTTGGGAAGTGCAATGCGGCAGCTTGTACGCAGGCCTTGATTGACCGCTTTCACCCGAGTTACATTTTTAATACGGGGATTGCCGGAGCGATTTCTCCGGAGGTGCATATCCTGGACCTTGTGATTTCAAGAGATGCCTTGCAGTACGATGTGGATGTGACTCGCTTTGACTATCCTCTCGGGAAGGTACCGGGCGATGAGAAAGTGGGATATGATGCGGATGCGCGCCTTTTGGAACTAGCTGTAGAGGTAAATCAGGAAATCAATCCGGAACACAATAGTTATATAGGACGGGTAGTTACCGGAGACCGCTTTGTATCCTCTCATGAAACAAAGGAGTATTTGAAGAAGACCTTTGATGCCGCATGCTGCGAAATGGAGGGAGCTGCCATAGCACAGATTGCCACGAAGAACGGCGTTCCTTTTGTGATTCTTCGTTTTATTTCCGATGAGGCCAATAATGAGGCAAGCATGGTGTACGAGGAATTTGAAGCAAAGGCCATAGAAAAAACGGTGGATTTTATGTTGGAGTTTTTGCGAAGAGTTTAATCTGCATCAGAATAAGATTTTGTGAAGGGTTTGGGCTGAATTAGAATAAGATTTTGCGAAGAGTTTGGGCTGAATTAGAATCCATTTTTGCTTTGGGATTTTAAAGTATTTTTAAGAAAAGATTTCTAAAACAGGGAAGAAAGACTTGCGTGTCCTCTTACCTGTTTTTATAATAACGGAAGTTGTTTGGAATTTTATTCTTTCTATAGAGGATGGCTTAGGATCGTTTTTAGAAAAGGAGAAGAATATGCTGAAGTTGGATTTATCGAAGGCAAGACAGTTTGTTTCCGAAGAGGAAATGGCGAATTTTAAGGCACAGACGCTCTTGGCAAAAGAGATTTTGCTGAAGGGAAGCGGCGCCGGAAATGATTTTCTCGGCTGGGTAGACCTTCCGGAGAATTACGATAAAGAGGAGTTTAAAAGAATTCAGGCTGCCGCAAAAAAGATTCAGGAGGATTCCGATGTTTTACTGGTTATCGGTATCGGCGGATCCTATCTTGGAGCCAGAGCAGCCAATGAATTTTTAAATCACAGCTTCTACAATGAGCTTCCGAAGGAAGAGAGAAAGACACCGGAGATTTACTATGTGGGAAACAATATTTCCTCCAAGTATATTTCCGATTTAAAGCAGGTTTTAAAGGGAAAGGATTTTTCTGTAAATATCATTTCCAAGTCCGGAACCACTACCGAGCCGGCCATTGCCTTCCGTGTGTTTAAGGCTATGCTGGAAGAAAAGTACGGAAAAGAGGGAGCGGCAAAGAGAATTTACGCGACAACCGATAAGGCAAGAGGGGCTTTAAAGAGCCTTGCCGATGAGATGGGCTATGAAGAATTTGTGGTACCCGATGACGTAGGAGGAAGATACTCCGTGCTGACTGCTGTCGGACTTCTTCCCATTGCCGTTACCGAGGCAAATATCTGTGAACTGATGGAGGGTGCCGCTTCCATGAGAAAGGCTCTTTTGGAGCAGGATTACGAAGTAAACCCGGCCTTGCAGTATGCTGCGGCAAGAAATATTATGCTTCGTAAGGATAAGAAGATTGAGATTTTTGTAAACTATGAGCCTTCCTGCCATTATATTTCCGAGTGGTGGAAGCAGCTCTACGGAGAGTCTGAAGGAAAGGATCAGAGAGGCATTTTCCCGGCTTCCGTAGACTTTACAACCGACCTGCACTCCATGGGACAGTTTATTCAGGAGGGAGCAAGACTGCACTTTGAGACGGTTTTAGAGGTCATGGAAAGTGCAGCGGAACTTGTACTGGAGAAAGAAGAGATCGATACGGACGGCATGAACTACCTTGCCGGAAAGACCGTGGATTTTGTGAATAAGGCGGCTATGCAGGGAACAATCCTGGCACATACGGACGGAAATGTACCGAACTTCCTCTTACAGATTGATAAGCAGTGTGAGAGAACGCTCGGAGAGCTTTTCTACTTCTTCGAGTTTGCCTGCGGTGTCTCCGCTTATATAAACGGCGTGAATCCTTTCAACCAGCCCGGTGTAGAGAGCTACAAGAGAAATATGTTTGCGCTTCTCGGAAAGCCCGGATATGAGGAACTCGCGAAGGAGTTGGCAAAGAAATAAAAACGAGGCTATAAGCCTTTCATGAGAATGAGATATCAGGGCTGGATTTTTAGATTTCAGTCTTGATGTAAAGCGAATATTTATAAAAATGGACTGCAAAAATCAAAAGATTGCATTTTAATGCTATGAAAGTTTTGATTTTTACAGTCCCTTTTATTCCTCAATCACCTGAATTTCCAATCCGTCAAAGTAAATCTCCTCCATAAAGGAGTCGGAAAGAAAAGTTGTTTTGGAACGGGTTTGAAATTCTCGAATTCTTGTCGGAAGCCAGATGGGGACCGGCAAATCAAAGTGATGACAGATTTCTTCCAGTGCGGTATAGACTTTTTTGGTTCTGTTTTCAGCTCCTTCCTGCCTGGAGACGCAGGAAGCCATCACTTTTCCGTTTTTCAGTATTTGTCCGCTTAATCGAAACATTAAAACCCCCGTATAAAATCATCTTGAAATCCATTTTTTTCCTTACGGGACAGTGTCACCGTATGGAAGCTTTCCAAGCTTAGTCTGAAAAAGTTTTTTTGTCAAAATAATTTCCGTATATCTTAGGTATTGAAAAATTATAATCAAAGAATTGTATTGCAGAAAACTTCTTACAAAAAGTGCTTTTCAGAGTTCATTGTAAGAGTCGGGAAAGTATGTTATAAGTAAAGAAAGATACAAAGATGAACGACAGATTTTTCAGAGAGAATAGAGAAGAAAGACGGAGGCCGAAAATGGGACTGGAAACAGAAAATCCTAAACTTTTTTTAGAACAGGCAAAGGCGGAATTAGAGAATTATCATGGAATACAGGATAGATTACAGGAATCTCTTGCCAAAGAAAAAGATGCGAAACAGGCATTTGAAAAAGACAGGGCTGCTGTTACGGAGAAAATAGAAAAGACAATCAAAGACAGGCAAAAAGAACTGGAACAGTCGTATGACCAAAAAATCAGTCAGAGTAGCGGAAAGATTAAAAAAGCACAAAGCGAAAGAGATGCGGCGAAAAATAAGGGAATAAAAGAGCGTATTGCGGACGAGAGTGCGCCGCTGAAGCAGGAAAATATCGAGCTAAAGAGGCAAATGCAGGGGATTTGCAAAAGAGAAGGCGCACCTCTTTTCATTGCGAGTAAATTCTTTGCCGTATTATATAAGCCGGTCAGTTTTGTGGAAGTGTTGATTTTGATTCTCTTATTTCTTCTGATTTTCGCAGCTCTACCCTTAGGACTGTATTTCTTTTTGTTGAAATCTAAGGGAATCTTATTTTTGGCAGGAATCTATTTGCTGGATATTTTGCTTTTCGGCGGACTGTATGTCTTCGTCGGAAACAGAACGGTAGGAAAATACAGAGAGGTGGTAAAGCAGAGTATTGCCATCCGTAAACGGATTTTAAGAAATAAGAAGTCTATGAAGGCATTAGCAAGGGAAATCAGAAAAGATTCCGATGAGGGCCATTATAATTTGACGGAGTATGATGATGAACTGGCTTGTTTGACGCAGGAAAGGAATGATTTTATCGCTCAGAAGCAGAATGCATTGCATAATTTTGAAACGGTAAGTCAGGAAATTATTCGTGATGAGATCGAAAATGCAGAGAGAGAGGGCTTGGAGGCCTTGAAGGCGGAATGGCAAAGAAATACGGAGGAGAGAATCAGTCTTGAAGCCGCAGAGCGGGAAACAACATTGAAGCTGTCCAAGGAGTTTGAACAGTATATCGGAAATAAACATATGAATGTTGAAGATTTACAGGCGATGATTCAGATTTTGGAGGAAGGAAAGGCCCAAAGTCTGACCGAGACAATCTTAAAACTGGAAGAGGGAGATAAAACCCTTTAAATCGGGATAAATAAAGTTTCGAAAAACCGTACCGTAAGAGGATGAATTTGCAAAGAATTGCAGAGTAAAGTCCGCTACAGTACGGTTTTTTCTGTTCTTACAGTAAGAAAATAGTTTCAATTCGTATAAATTTTGTAAAAAAATACAAAATATTTGGCACTCTATTACCATGGCTCTTAAATAATAAGATTACAATAAGAGAAAGTCTAAGTGTATTTTTTCATGTACATTTGGAAATATTATCAATGAAACCTTTTCAAGGTTAATGATTGATTTTTCACAATTTTAAATTAAGCGCGCAATTTCAAGTTGTGGGAATCAGTGGAATTAGAAGGAGGAAAATCATGTCCAACATTCATGTAACGAGTGAGATTAAAAAACTCAAAAAAGTTTTACTTCATAGGCCCGGTGATGAATTATTGAACTTAACCCCGGATACATTGGGAGAGTTATTGTTTGATGATATTCCGGATTTAGCGGAAGCACAGCTTGAGCATGATCGTTTTGCGAATATTTTAAGAGATAATGGTGTAGAGGTTGTATACCTTGAGGATTTGATGGCAGAAACTCTGAAGGCCCGACCGGAAATCAAGGAGCAGTTCCTGGATCAGTGGATTACCGAGTCCGGTGTTCACACAGAAGTATATCATAAGATTATCAAGAATTATTTAGAGAAGTTTAAGGATGAGAAGGAATTGGTTCTGAAGACCATGGCCGGTATCACCTTTGCCGAGCTTGGTGAGATTCATACCAATTTCCTGGTAGACCGCATTGCAACCGCTTCTCACCTTCTTGTTAATCCGATGCCGAACCTTTACTTCACACGTGATCCGTTTGCATCCGTAGGAAATGGTGCTGTAATCAACAGAATGTTCTCCGTAACCAGAAACCGTGAGACGATTTATGCGGATTACATCTTCAAGTATCATCCGGATTATGCAGGAAATGTGCCTGATCTTTATGGTCGTAACAACTACTTCCATATTGAGGGTGGAGACGTATTGAATGTAAATGAGAAATTACTCTTCATCGGAATGTCTCAGAGAACACAGCCTGAAGCGATTCAGGAACTTGCTATGAAGATGTTCTATGAGAACGAAGGCAATAAGATTGAGACCATTCTGGCATTTAATATTCCGGTTAGCCGTGCTTTCATGCATTTGGATACCGTATTTACACAGATTGATACCGATGCCTTTACCATCCACCCGGGAATCATGGGAACCTTACAGGTTTTCGCCATCACCAAGGATGCCGCAAAGCATGATGTAAAGATTGAAGAGCATACCGGAAAGCTGGAAGATATTCTCGCAAAGTTCATGGGACTTCCGAAGGTTCGTTTGTTCCCCTGCGGTGCCGGAGATGCACTTGCAGCAGAGAGAGAGCAGTGGAACGACGGTTCCAACACACTGTGTATCGCTCCCGGAACGGTTATCGTTTACAAGCGTAACTATGTAACCAACAAGTATCTGAAGGAGAACGGCTTCAACGTTCTGGAGCTTGAAGCATCGAACCTTTGTGTAGGACGTGGCGGCCCCAGATGTATGTCTATGCCGCTTGTTCGTGAAGATTAAAAATTGTATTAGAAGAGAGAGAGGGAAATTACTATGGGAGTTAATGTTAGAGGAAGAAGCTTTTTGACACTGTTGGACTTCACACCGGATGAAATCAGATATTTCTTGGAGCTTTCTGCCGAGTTCAAGAGATTAAAGGCAAACGGTGTTGATCACAGCTATTTGAAGGGAAAGCAGGTTGTTCTGCTTTTTGAGAAGACCTCCACAAGAACTCGTTGTGCATTTGAAGTTGGTGCTCGTGACCTGGGAATGGGCGTTACTTTCCTCGATTCCGGATCTTCTCAGATGGGAAAGAAAGAGTCTCTGGAAGATACCGCGAAGGTATTGGGCCGTATGTATGACGGTATTGAGTACCGCGGATTTGATCAGAAGGTTGTTGAAGACCTTGCAAAGTATTCCGGTGTTCCGGTATGGAACGGTTTGACCGACTTATATCATCCGACACAGATGCTTGCAGATATCCTTACCGTTAAGGAAGAGTTCGGTGATGTTAGAGGCCGTAAGTTAACTTTCTTCGGCGATGCTCGTAACAATGTTGCCAATTCCTTAATGGTTGTATGTGCTAAGCTCGGTATGCACTTCTGTGCTTGTGGACCGAAGGAGCTTATGCCGACTGATGATCTCGTTGCTAAGTGCAGAGAGGTTGCAAAGGATACCGGAGCTGAAATTGAACTTACCGATGATATCAAGATCGGTGCAAAGGATGCGGATGTCCTTTACACGGATATCTGGCTTTCCATGGGTGAGCCGGCAGAACTTTGGGAGAAGAGAATCAAGCTTCTTCGTCCGTATCAGGTAAACAAGGAGCTTATGGCTATGGCTAAGCCGACAGCTATTTTCTTACACTGCCTGCCTTCCTTCCATGACCGTAATACCACTGTCGGAGAGGACATCTACCAGAAGTACGGCTTAGAGGCAATGGAAGTTACCGATGACGTATTCCTTGGCAAGCACGCAAGACAGTTCCACGAGGCAGAGAATCGTATGCATACTATTAAGGCTGTAATGTATGCTACATTGAAGTAGGAGAAGAGCATGGCAAAACGTATTGTTGTAGCTCTCGGGGGGAATGCCTTAGGCAATACCCCCGAAGAGCAGCTTGATTTAGTGCGTCATACCGCAAAGACAATCGTGGATTTGTCTGAAGCGGGTTATGAGGTGATTGTGGGCCATGGAAACGGACCGCAGGTAGGAATGATTAACCTGGCAATGGAGTTTTCCAGCACTAAGGGCGGAAACACACCGTATATGCCGTTCCCGGAGTGCGGCGCCATGTCCCAGGGATATATCGGATATCATTTACAGCAGGCAATTCAGAAGGAATTAAAGGCACGTCATATCGATAAGGAATGTGCTTCCGTTATCACACAAGTTGTTGTAGACGAGAAGGATCCCGGATTTGCTAAGCCGACGAAGCCGGTAGGAAGCTTCTATACGAAGGAAGAAGCTGACAAGATTGCCGCTGAGAAGGGATTTACTTTTGTGGAAGATGCCGGACGCGGCTATCGTCGTGTCGTACCATCTCCGATTCCGCAGCGTATCGTTGAGCTCAAGGTTGTTGAGCAGCTTGTGAAAGCTGGCGATATCGTGATTACGGTTGGCGGCGGCGGCATTCCCGTAGTAGAGACCGCTGACGGCTTAAAGGGCGTAGCGGCAGTAATCGATAAGGATCGTTCCAGTGCTCTTCTTGCGCAGGATATCGGAGCGGATATGCTGATCATCCTTACCGCTGTAGACAGAGTTTGCATCAATTATAACAAACCGGACCAGAAGGAACTTCCAACCATGAATCTGGCAGAAGCTGAGCAGTATATTGCCGAGAAGCAGTTTGCACCGGGCAGTATGCTTCCGAAGGTTCAGTCATGTATGGAATTCGTAAAGAATAATACCAACGGAGGAACCGCTCTTATTACCTCTTTACAGAAGGCAGCCCTTGCACTGAAAGGTGAAACAGGTACTATTATTACAAAATAACTAGAAGGGGGATAGTATTTCTGTGAAAGCGAAAAAACAATCTTTAACAGCGTTTAGTATTTTATTTATCATTTTGGCAGTTTTATGCATCATTTCCGTTCTTTTGAACGGACAGCCGATTAGCAACGATATTATTTCCGGTTTAAATCCCGATAAGTACGGTGATTTGGTTAAGACCGTTGCGGATGGTGGAACCGTTACCGTTGTTGGAGCTAAGCTGAATAACTTTTTTATGGCTTATCCCAATGGATTCGTTAATGCAGCGGACTTAATTGTATTTATCGTATCCATCGGCGGATTTATCGGCGTAGTGATGAAGACCGGTGCACTGGAAGCGGGTGTTTATCATCTGGTTAAGAAGATGCACGGGAAGGAAGAAGTTTTAATTGTAATCTTAATGGTTCTTTTCTCCATCGGCGGATCTACCTACGGTATGGCGGAAGAGACCATCGGCTTCTATGCCCTGATTACCACTGCACTGGTTGCAGCGGGCTTTGATACCATTGTTGCGGTAGCGACCGTTCTCCTCGGTGCAGGTTGTGGTGTTTTGGGATCCACCATTAACCCCTTTGCAACCGGTGCGGCAACCTCCGCATTACAGAGCGTAAATGTTCCTTACAGCAGTACAACCATCATGGTTCTCGGCTTTGCGCTTTGGGTTACTTCACTGCTTATCGCGATTATCTTTGTACTGAGTTATGCCAAAAAAGTAAAAGCGGATAAGGGATCCACCATCCTTTCCTTACAGGAACAGCAGGACATGAAGGATCATTTTATGAAGGAAGACGGCCAGACCTTGGAGTTTACCGGAAAGCATAAGGCCGTTCTGATTGTATTCGCTATTTCTTTTGCGGTTATGATTGCTTCTCTGATTTCCTATCAGGACATCACCTTTGGCGGAAATGAAGACGCTTATCTTGCGGCACTTGGCTGGTCCGATTTCTTAACCGGTGTTCCTCTTGGACAGTGGTATTTTGCGGAGTTGGCAGCTTGGTTTACTTTTGCAGCTGTTCTTGTCGGCATTATGGCAAGGATGTCTGAAAACGAATTGATTAATACCTATCTTGACGGAGCAAAGGATCTTCTTTCCGTAGCGCTTGTTATTGCGGTTGCCCGCGGTATCACGGTTGTGATGCAGGCAACACATATGGACTTCTGGATTTTGGATAAGTCTGCAGCAATTCTGAAGGGTGTTCCAGGATTCGTCTTTGCACCGCTTTCCTATGTCATTTACCTGGTACTCAGCTTCCTGGTTCCTTCCACTTCCGGATTGGCAGGATTCTCCATCCCGGTAATGGGCGGATTGGCAAACACTCTTGGATTCGATGCATCCGTAATGGTTGCCGTATTCTCTGCAGGTTGCGGTTTGATTAACCTTTTCACACCGACCTCCGGTGTTGTAATGGGTGGTCTGGGTGCTGCCAAAGTAGAGTTAAAGACCTATATGAAGTGGGGACTAAAGCTCTTTGTAGCAATCGGCATTGCAAATATCGTTGTTCTTTCTTTGGCAATGATGATTATTAAGTAGTTTGTAAGTAATCCTTGCAAAGCATATAAGAAGGACTTCTGCTTGGAAGTCCTTCTTTTTTTATACCCTATATTAAAAAAATTAAATTTATTTATAATATCTATGAATGAATTTGTGCTATAATAACAAAAACAGGAAAGAAACAATAAAAAAGTTCCTTCTTTTTCACTTTGGCGTTCCGGCATTCTTTAAGGAACTATGTGAACTGTTTTGAGGAAGAAATGGATGAGTAAAAAGGCAATTATGCAAGAAAGCTGGACATCGGGAATCAATCCTGTTTCCCTTTGTTCTTTTGATTATGAAGCGATAGAGAAGCCAACGAAGGCCATGATGCATCAGGCTGCTCGCTTTATGTATTTTAATAAGGGTGTCGGTAAGATTAAAATTGACGGGGTGGAGTATGATATTGTACCCCATACTTTATGTGCTATTACCCCTTGGAAGGTAACGGACATCATAGACGTTAGAGATACTTTGCACTTGAGCCTCATCGTTTATGACTTTCAGTTTATGAATACGATGCTGAAGGTGGCTCCCGGTTTGGAGGTGGATAGTACAAGCTTATTTACTTTTTTAGCGTCTCATCCGGTAGCTTACCTGGAAAAAGAGCAGATTTCCACGATTTATAGAATCATGTCCTCTCTGCAAAATGAATTGGGCGTGGATTCGGCAGTAATGAGACAGGCGGAGCAACCTTTCACTTTCCTTTATACGGTAGTAAAGATATTAGAGCTCATGGTAGAGTATCGACGATGTTTAGCTTTGACGGAAGAGGCTGTGAAGCAAAAAAACAATATTGGGATACAGAATTCTATCTTAAGCTATATCTATTTTCATTCAGCCGAGCACTTGACTTTGGAAAAGGTTGCAGAGGTCTTTTATATCTCCGAATCTTCCTTGTCCAAGAGGCTGAGCGATTTAACGGGAACAACCTTTACGAAGCTTTTAAATGATATACGGATTGAAAAGGCAACAGATTATCTGATCTATACCGGATTAACCTTGGAAGAAATTGCAGATATATTGGGCTTTTCCGATGCATCCCACCTTTCCAAGCATTTTGTGGAGAAAATGGGACTGACACCGAACAAATATAGAAAGGCTTATGGAAAAGAGGGGGCGGTGTATCGTCCCGGAGATAAGAATATTGCTCTGGAAGTTACCGATTATCTCTATAACCATTATGATGCGGATGACTTATTGGCCAGTACGATTTCGGAGAAGTACGGGATAAGCGTTTCGGAATTAAATCGAGCTCTATTATATTATACGGAAATGAATTTTATAACCTTGCTGAATTTTGTTCGAGTGAATAAGGCCAGTGAGATGCTGGTGGATTCGAATTATTCCATCCTGGATATTTCGGTTTCTGTGGGCTATAGTAATATAAAGACCTTTAATTTGAATTTCTACAAATTCAAAGGAATGACCCCCAGTGAATTTAGAGAGTCTATCACCTTGCAAAGGACAGATCAGTCTGAAAATAAGTATAAAAACAAGGATAAAAATAAAGAAAAGAAAAATGGAGTTTAATGAAAAAGTTCCCGGGTTACCGGGAACTTTTTTATAAGGAACGCATATGAAAAGGGATATCGAGCTGTTGCAAAACTTCGGCTTCTCTTTTATGACAGGTGAAGAGAAGAATCTGAGCAGGATATGCCTTATTGACAAAAGAAAGTGCTGCAGCCAGACGGTTTTCATCATACATGGCAAAGCTGTCATCAAAGAGTAAAGGAAGGTATTCTTTCCGTTCCTTTTGCAAGAGCTTTGCCATGGCCAAACGTAAAGAAAGATAAAGCTGATCGATTGTTCCGGTAGAGGCCTGCTCCAGAGGTAACATTGTTTCTTTCGTATTTACAAAGATACGCAGATTCTGGTCAATAAAAAGAGAATCATAGCGTTCCCCGGTGATATAGGAGAGAATTTTTGCGGTTTCTTTGTTTAAATAAAAGGCAAAGCTTTGATAAATCTCTTCGGATAAAGCGTGAATCCTTTCTTTTGCTTCGGCAATGGCTTCCAGCTTCTCACGAAGCTTCTCGTTGTCATAGAGACTTGGACGGATTTGCTCCGCTCTGTTTTGCCAACTGCCGATTTGACGCAATTTCTCTTCCAGCACGTTTTCTTCTTCCTCTAAACGCTTTTTTCTTTCCTCTTCTTTCTGTTCCTTTTCTTTCAACGCGGAAATATCGGTATTTAGCTCCTCAATTTTTGCTCGCTTTTCAGAAAGCAATGTGAAATTATTTTTTACTTCGCTATAATATTTATCCAATACATAAGGGCTAAAGAGAGAGGAAGGAGCGGATTTATCCACCTCTTCTTTACTGGAGTTTGAAAAAGCGGCGTATGCGGCAAAATTTCTCTTATTTGCAATCTCCCGGAAAAAAAGATTCTGCTTTTGTTCCAATTGGATACGTTTCTTTCTTTCCACAAAGCTCGTAAAAGAGAAAATTCCGAAGAAAAGACCCAAACAGAATGCCGGATAAAGCATGGGAACAGAACGAATCTGAAATGCAAAAACCTCGGAGATAGGGTAGTCGGTATAAAAATACAGATAACTCAATAAAGAGTAGCAGAGGAAGAGCACGGACAGGAAAAGAAGGCAAAACGGAAAAAGGAAAGCTTGCTTTTTTTGCCCGTCTAATGCCTCGCTTTCGGATAGAAGTTGTTTTACAGTGCTTTCTTCGTTCAGAACCTCTTCTTCCGAGTGGAAGCCCTCCTTGTGGACAAACTCCTCCAAAGTTTGTATTTCTTTTTGTAAATGCAATATTGCGGATATTTTATTTTCAAGCAAGTCCTTGTCATTTTTTTCTTCCTGAGAAGACGGAAACGCTTTGGCTTCGGAGGCAGAGTCTGAAATTAGATCCGGTGTTTCCTCGCGCTCTTTTACGGAAAGTTCTCTTTGGCTGTTTTTAACGTCTCCCAGTAAAGAGGAATATTCCTTTTCCGCCTGAAAATAAATCTGCTCTTGGATTCTCTTTTCTTCTTCACTAAGATAGGCAATGGCAGCTTCCGGATTAATGTGCATATTTCCACTATGTTCCATATTGGAAAAAATCTTTTGCAATTCTTTTACCATTTCGCGGTCGGTGCCGGATTTTAATTGACGAATAAATACCGTATTATGAAAGCTTTCCGAGGAAAAAGAGGAGAGCGCCTCTTCGAGAAAGCAATCGGCATCAGAGACGGGGGTGTTCGTGTCGAGCTGAAGAATCACTGCATTTCCGCCGGAGAGGAAATCCCGACTCAGACAATAGGACTTATTTTGATAGGAAAAGAAAAGCTTTCCGCCAAATGGCAGCTCCTTTTGGAACGGACGGTGACGAAAGAATTGCTCCTTCCTGCTCGGAGAAGAAGGAATACCGTACAGCATTCCCTGAATAAAAGCATGTAAGGTGGATTTTCCGGCCTCATTTTCTCCGTAAATTACATTGCAGAGGGGAGAAAAATCCAATGAAAATTGATGAAATTTTCCGAACCCCGAGATTTCCAAGCTGGTAATAATCATTTTTTTCCTCCGGAAAGCAGTGCAGAGATACCGTAATGCAAACTATCTTTTTCTCTGGCGGATAAGTTCTCATTTCCTTTTTTTAGGTAAGAACGAATATAAAATCCGATTAAATCGTTACTATGCTCACGGTAGAGGTTATAGAAGTCATATTCCGGAACACTTTCATCAATCCACTCAATGACGCGGCTGTTTTGGGGCAATAAATCTTCTCCGACATGGGTTTCGGGATCTCTTTTCCCGCTGAATTTGATGCGATAAATGTGTTGCATCCCTCTTTTCTTGATTTCGTCGGAGAGTCTGTTTCGGAGCATTTCGGTTCCTACACCGGTATCCAAACGGAAATGAAGCGAAATGTATTGTGTATCGGCAAGGCGAATAAATTGCAAAGCATCAATCTTTTTCTGCAAAGGATCGAGATTTCCCAAAAACACGCCGTGTTCCCCTAAATTCTCCTTACTGAGGGCTTCCGGTGAACCGGAAAAAACCACCTTATCCGCTAAAAGAATTTGTTTATCGGCTTCTCCCCCCAATGCAACATAGGAAAAAGGAAGAGCCTGCAACTTTTCCGGATTTTGCGGAAAAGGTTCTTCCCTTGAAACGTTGCAAAGCAGAACAGGAATCGCTCCGCTGTGTTCCGGGGTAAAATGCTCCAATGCCTTTTTTCTGTCAGCCTTTTCCTGTAAGCTGAGAATTTCAAGGTTTAATTCTTCAATATAAAGTTGTTCCTGTTCTTCTTTCAGGATATGTACATTTCGCGGGAAAATCGCAGAATTCAGAAAATGGTAGGAGAGGTCCGGTTTGGAATAAAAGAAGACATGACAAAAAGGAATCCGAGAGAGATTCTGTCGGATTCGTTCCACATCTTCCTTTAAAGGAGAAAAATGGAAGCTTTGTCCCAAAAGAAACAAAGCATCCACATTTTCCTTAAGTGCTAAATCTACAATTTTATCCAAAGAGGAGAGGAGGGCATTGCTCCGCTCTCTTCCCCATGATTTTTGTCCATCGGGAATCATCCCCAAATGGAGATCGGAGGCATGAATAAAACGCATGAACGTTCCTTCCTTTATAATTCGCAGTTGCCAACGGTTCTCGGGAAGGGAAGCACATCTCGTATATTGCTCATTCCGGTAATATACATTACCGCTCTTTCAAAGCCCAAACCGAATCCTCCGTGTCTGGTACTGCCGTACTTACGCAGGTCAAGATAGAATTGGTAATCCTCCATATTCATATTCAGCTCCTGCATCCGTTTTGTCAGTTTATCCAAATCGTCCTCTCTTTGCGAACCACCGATGATTTCTCCGATTCCCGGAACCAGACAATCCACTGCGGCTACCGTTTTTCCGTCTTCATTCAACTTCATATAGAAAGATTTGATGTCTTTGGGATAATCGGTTACAAAGACAGGACATTTATAGATTTCTTCCGTCAAATAGCGTTCATGTTCTGTTTGCAGATCCGAACCCCACTTGACCTTATACTCAAAACGGTCATTTACCTTTTCAAGCATTTCTACAGCCTCGGTATAGCTTACTCTGGCAAAGTCCGACTTTACAATATGTTGCAGACGCTCTAAAAGACCCTTGTCAACAAATTGATTCAAGAATTCCAATTCTTCCGGTGCATTAACCAAAACGTATTGAATAATGTACTTCAGCATGTCTTCTGCAATAAACATCACATCATCCAGGTCGGCAAAAGCCATTTCCGGCTCAATCATCCAGAATTCCGCGGCATGTCTTTGGGTGTTGGACTTTTCCGCACGGAAGGTTGGACCGAAGGTGTAAATATCGCGAAAAGCCTGAGCAAATGCTTCTCCGTTTAACTGCCCGGAAACGGTAAGGCTGGTTTTCTTCCCGAAAAAATCTTCGCTGTAGTCCACTCTGCCGTCCTTCATGGGGACATCGTTCAAGGGGAGTGTGGTTACCTCGAACATTTCACCCGCGCCTTCCGCATCGGATGCGGTAATCAAGGGAGTATGGACGTAGACAAAGCCTCTCTCCTGAAAGAAGGAATGAATCGCATAGGCAATTTGAGAACGGATACGAAATACAGCCTGAAAAGTATTGGTTCTGGGACGTAAGTGCGGGATAGTTCTCAAATACTCCAGACTATGCCTTTTTTTCTGTAAGGGATAATCCGGCTGCGTTTCCCCCTCTACGGAAATTTCCACAGCCTGCAGTTCAAATTCCTGCTTTGCTTCAGGTGTGGGAATAAGCTTTCCGCTTACGATAACGGCAGCGCCTACACCGAGCTTGGCAATTTCACCGAAGTTTGCCATTTCGTCATGATATACGACCTGAAGCGGTGTAAAAAAAGTTCCGTCAGAAATAGTGAGGAAGCCGAAATTCTTGGAATCCCGATTACTTCTTACCCATCCGCTGACACAAACCTCCTGGTTTAAATATTCCTCCTTGGAAAGGAAAATATCCCGAAGTCCTGTGATTTCCATAAGTCCCCCTTATACATAATTAAACTGAATGGCAGAGTTATAAAATGAAATTTTGCCATAAAAAGCAGCGTAATCGCTTAACTATCTTTGTAGTATACTTAAGCTAAGGCTTTTTTTCAAGATTATTTGCCTCTTCTTAAGCAGAGATAGATGCAGAAAAAAAGAGCAAAGATATTTCATGAAGGAAAAGAATAAAGAACAAAAAAGAAAAGTGTTAATTAATTTTATAATGAAAATAATTTATATAAAAGTTGCCGGTTTTTATAGATTTATTGACATTAATTCTTGTGCAAATTAAACTAAAATAAAAAATAATGAGAGGAGAAATGTGATGTCTTGTACAACGCTTTTGGTGGGGAGAAACGCCAGCTATGATGGTTCCACTATGATTGCCAGAAATATGGATTCCGGCTCGGGAGAGTATACTCCGAAAAAAATGCTCAGAGTTTCCGGGAAGAATGCTCCGAAGAAGTATAAATCGGTACTTTCTCATGTTGAAATTCCTCTACCGGAAAAGGCTTTGGACTATATTTGTTTTCCGGATGCACTGGGAGATAAAGGAATATGGGCAGGCGCGGGAACGAACAGTGCCAATGTTTCCGTCTCGGCTACGGAGACTATTACCAGTAATGAATTAGTGCAGGCGGCAGATCCTTTGGTGGTTTTGCATAAAGAAGGAAGAAAGGAGATTCCGGGTGGAATAGGAGAGGAGGATATGACAAGCCTCTTGCTTCCGTATATTCATACTGCCAGAGAAGGTGTGATTCGACTGGGAGAGCTTTTGGAGAAGTACGGAACCTATGAAATGAATGGTGTTGCTTTTTCCGATACCAAGGAAATATGGTGGTTGGAAACTATAGGGGGTCATCACTTTATTGCAAAAAAAGTGCCGGATGATGCTTATGTTATGATGGCAAATCAGCAAGGGATTGATTCCTTTGATTTGGAGGATGCATTTGGAAAACAGAAGGAGCATATCTGCTCAAAAGACTTAAGAGAATTTATGGCTGAGCATCATTTAAATCTGGATTTTGAGGGAGATTTTAATCCCAGGGCGGCATTCGGAAGTCATAGTGATGCGGACCACGTCTATAATACTCCGAGAACCTGGTATATTTTAAGAAGATTAAATCCGAATACTTTTCGCTATGAGGGAGAGTCGGCGGACTTTAAGCCGGATTCCGATGATATTCCTTGGGCCATGGTTCCGGAAAGAAAAATCACGCCTATGGATGTGAAATATCTGCTTTCTACTCATTTCCAGGGGACAGCCTATGATTGCTATGGAAAATTTGGAGATTTAAGTCGAGTTGGGCAAATTCGTCCTATCGGTATAGAAAGAACAAGCTTCCTTTCTCTTCATCAAAACAAGGAAGAAAAATGCAAGGACTTGGAGTGCATTACTTGGTTCACTTTCGGAGCCAATGTTTTCAATGCTTTAATTCCGATGTTTTCAGCTGTTACAAAAATTCCAAATTACTTTAGCAATACCAAAAAGGAGGTTAGTACGGACAGCTTCTACTGGCAAAACCGTTTGATTGGAGCTATGGCGGATGCTTCTTATCAAAAAAGTCGTTTTCATGTAGAAAGATATCAAGGAAGTGTACAGGCGAAGTGTTATCAGCTTATTGAAGAATATAAGAAGGAGGTGTCAAAAAGGAAGAGAGGGCAGGCGGAAATAACGGCATTGCTGGAGGAGTGCAATGAAAAGATTGCGGCCATTTGCAAAAAAGAAACGGCTGAACTTCTGGACAAAGTACTTTATGAGGCGAGCAGTATTATGAAAAATTGTTATTCCCGTTCCGATGCATAATGAAAAGATTCACCTTATTCTACTATCAATTTTAAAATCAAGATAAATTGAAGGAGGAAAATATGGGCACTTTAATTTCAGCTGAAGATACCTGGATGCTGTGGACGGTTTTGGCACTTAGTGCGGCGCTGTCTATTTATCTGGAGCAGAAATACAAATGGGCGAGTAAGATAACGGGCTGTATTTTGGCAACACTTTTCACTTTAATTCTTGCTAATTTGAATATCATTCCAACGGATGCACCGGTTTATGATGCGGTATGGGGCTATGTTGTACCACTTGCTGTTCCGCTGCTTCTTTTTAATGCCAATGTCAAAAAAATCTGGAAAGAGTCGGGAAGAATTCTTGTGATTTATCTGTTAAGTAGTGTGGGAACTCTACTTGGGGGCTTCGCCGCATTCTTTGCATTAAGAAATGCAATTCCCAAATTAAATGATATTATTCCGATGTTTGTGGGGACATATACGGGAGGCTCCGTAAACTTTATTGCGATGTCACAACAGTATGAGGTGCCGGGCAAGACGGTTTCCGCCGCTTTGGTTGCGGACAATCTTCTTATGGCGATTTATGTATTCGTGTTAATTTCTCTTCCTGCTATGGCGATTATCAAGAAGCTGTATAAACAGCCCTATGAGGATGCGCTCCGAGCAAATACCGCCGATCAGGATCAGAATAAGACTATGGCTGCCAAGTATTGGGGAGCCAAGGAGATTTCTCTAAAGGATATAGCTTTTGCGGTTGCAATCGCATTTACCATTGTTACCCTTTCCACAAAGCTTGCGGGTGTAATCAGTTCTGCATTTTCGGGAGGAGATGTTGTAAGTAAATTTATTGGTGGCTTCTTCGGGAATAAGTATCTTCTGATTACTACCTTTACCATGCTGATTGCATCCTTCTTCCCGAAGCAGATGTCGTCCGTTAAGGGAGCGCAGGAGATAGGTACCTTCCTTATCTATCTCTTCTTTGCAGTTATAGGAGCGCCTGCCTCTATACCGATGATTATTCGTGAGTCACCATTGCTTTTGGTATTGGCTTTGATTGTTGTGGCGACAAATATGATTGTTTCTCTGATTCTTGGAAAAATCTTTAAGTTTTCCATTGAAGAAATCATTATCGCTTCCAATGCAAATGTGGGTGGACCTACAACAGCGGCTGCAATGGCTGTATCAAAGGGCTGGACTGAATTGATTATTCCCGGTCTACTGACAGGAACTCTCGGCTATGTGCTTGGAAACTATTTGGGTATTTTTGTGGGTATGCTTTTACATTAAAATTATGAGAAAAGAATA
The DNA here is from genome assembly GCF_000214455.1 of Oribacterium sp. oral taxon 108 str. F0425. Classification (NCBI taxonomy): domain Bacteria; kingdom Bacillati; phylum Bacillota; class Clostridia; order Lachnospirales; family Lachnospiraceae; genus Oribacterium; species Oribacterium sp. oral taxon 108. The sequence continues at coordinate 1,161,651 of NZ_AFIH01000001.1, forward strand.
CTATTAATTTTTTGAAATATTAGACTATTAATAATAATTATCATATAAAATATTAGGAAGCAGAACAAAGCTCTGTTTCCTAATATTTTGTTATATTTAATATTTGTTTCGGAATTGCTTAAATATCTTGCTGATTAATAGAAATATAAACAAAACAGGAAAAGTTTCGATTGTTGGAGGAAAAAACGAAAAAGAAAAGTTAAATTCTATTTATGGCTACTATGTAAGGACATTTACACAAAATCCACAAGAATAAATTCTAATTTATGGTGAATATTTTAAGTTTAGCTGTTTTCAACAGCTTTAATTCGTGCTATAATTCAATTACCGGATGCAGGAGATTCTTTTTTGACTACAATTTTCTATAATCCGGATTCAGCCAGAGCGAGAATTCCCAGAAGCGGTGAGGTGTAAAGATGATCAAGAAGGAAATGATTGCCATGCTTTTAGCTGGTGGACAAGGTTCACGTCTTGGTGTTCTGACGAAGAATGTCGCAAAACCGGCAGTTTCATTTGGAGGGAAGTATTCCATTATCGATTTCCCGTTAAGCAATTGTATTAACTCCGGTATAGACACCGTCGGAGTCTTAACACAGTATCAGCCTCTCCGTCTCAATGCGCACATAGGGATTGGGATACCTTGGGACTTGGACCGAAACAGAGGCGGTGTTACGGTGTTGCAACCCTATGAGTCTTTACGGGATACAGGTTTTTACTCTGGCACGGCAAATGCCATCTATCAGAATATTGCCTACATCGAAAACTATGATCCGGAGTATGTACTGATTTTATCAGGGGATCATGTGTATAAGATGGACTATGAGGTAATGCTGGAATACCATAAAGCGATGAAAGCGGACTTGACTATTGCTTCTATGCCGGTACCCATGGAAGAGGCCAGCCGTTTCGGTATAACGGTGACGGATGAGCATGGCAGGATCACGGATTTCCAAGAAAAACCAAAAAATCCGAAGAGCAATTTGGCTTCGATGGGAATCTACATTTTTAATTGGAAAGTATTAAAGGAAGCTCTGATTCAAAACAAAGACGTTCCCGATTGCGATTTTGGCAAACACATTATTCCTTATCTTTTTCAGAAGCAGGGACAGATTTATGCTTATGAATTCAATGGATACTGGAAGGATGTGGGAACATTGCTATCCTACTGGGAATCCAATATGGAACTCATTGCATTGATACCGGAGTTTAATTTATACGAAGAGTATTGGAAAATCTACACGCAAACCGATAATGCGGCCCCGCAGTATATAGCAAGCGAAGCACAGATTGAGCGCTCTATTATTGCGGAAGGCTGTGAGATTCACGGAAAAATCCGGAATTCTATTATCGGTCCGGGCGTCACAGTGGAACATGGGGCAGTCATTACAAACAGCATCATCATGGAAAACACAGTCATCAAGGAAGATACCCACATCGACCAGGCTGTGGTGGCAGAAAATGTTATAATAGGAAAGGCTTGTGAAATCGGTATTGGAGAATACCAGGAATCAAGCTATGACAGCAGGGTTTATTGCTCGAATCTTGCGACCATCGGGGAAAATTCCCTGATACCGGATGGGGTAAGAGTAGGAAGAAATACAGCTATATATGGACCGACGGAGCTTTCCGACTATCCGGATGGACTTCTTGTTAGCGGAGGAGTGATTATCAAGGAGGAGGAAAGACTATGAGAGCTATCGGAATCATACTGGCGGGTGGAAACAACAAAAGAATGCACGAGCTTTCCAATAAGAGAGCCATTTCTGCTATGCCTGTAGCAGGAACGTTTCGTGCGATAGATTTTGCCCTTTCGAATATGTCCAACTCTCATATTCAGAAGGTTGCGGTACTGACGCAATACAATTCCCGCTCTTTAAACCAACATCTATCTTCTTCCAAATGGTGGGATTTTGGAAGAAAACAGGGAGGGCTTTATGTTTTTACTCCGACCATAACCGCTGAACACGGTGACTGGTTTAGAGGAACAGCAGATGCTCTCTACCAGAACCTTGTTTTTTTACAGTCTTCTCATGAGCCTTATGTGATTATTGCAGCAGGAGATGGGGTATATAAACTTGACTACAACAAGGTACTAGAATATCATATCGAAAAGAGAGCGGATATAACCGTTGTTTGCAAGCCTATTGATGCAAACGATGATATTTCCCGCTTTGGCTGTCTGAAAATGAATGAGGACAGTCGAATCGTGGACTTTGAGGAGAAGCCTGTATTTACGGATGCCAATATACTTTCTTGTGGAGTCTATGTCATTCGAAGAAGGCTTCTGATTGAGCTTTTAGAAAAAGCCCACGACGAAGATCGCTATGATTTTGTAAAGGATATTCTGGTTCGCTATAAGAATTTAAAGCGAATCTACGGTTATAGACTGAACACTTATTGGAGCAATATTGCTTCTCTGGAGTCCTATTACAAGACGAATATGGACTTCTTAAAGAGAGAGATTCGGGATTATTTCTTTAAACAGGCGCCTGGTGTTTACACAAAATTGGCCGACAACCCGCCTGCAAAATACAATCCGGACAGTAATGTGCATAACTCCATTGTGGCCAGCGGTTGCATTATCAACGGAACGGTTGAAAATTCCGTTCTGTGCCGTAAGGTCTACATTGGAAACAACTGTATCGTTCGGAATTCGGTAATCCTGAATGATGTGTATATCGGAGATAACAGCGTATTAGAGAATTGCATCGTGGAGAGCCGGGACACCATTCGCGCCAATACAACCTACATTGGAACACCGGAGAATATCAGAATCGTCATCGAGAAAAATGAAAGGTATACCATGTAAAAAGGAAGGAGTATCATGGAGGTTACAGATGTACGGGTTCGCAAGGTTGACAAAGAAGGTAAGATGAAGGCCATTGTTTCTATCACTTTTGATGAGGAATTTGTAATTCACGACATTAAGGTTATCGAAGGAGAAAAGGGCTTATTTATCGCTATGCCTTCAAGAAAAACTACGGACGGGGAGTACAGAGATATTGCGCACCCTATCCGCTCCACCACGAGAGAACTGCTTCAACAAACTATTTTGGAAAAATACCAAGAAGATGCTGAGGAAGAGAGCGAAGCACTTTGAGCTCAGCAGAAGAACACAACTCTAGAATCAGAAAAGATTGCATGAAACAAAGCCATGCATCTTTCTACGAGGGAAAACTCCAATGGAATAGTTTGACTCGCGCAAAAAAGCTACTAAGAGATTGACCCTCTCTTAGTAGCTTTTTGTTTCAGATAATTTAATTTTATACCTTTTTCTATTTTTGTCGAAATACTAATTGGAAAAATGTGCTCACAAGTAGAAGGGAAGTTTAGAGAATAAATGAAAATAATTACAGAACGGAAAATGCGCTTTATTTATCTCTTATTTCTGCTATTCATTTTTATCTTTATTTTTGGAAGCTCTGTACGAGAATATTACAGGCTTGGTTTTCGTGAGCATAAATTTGAAGTGCTCAAAACGGGGTGGCAGAGAATTCTTCCCGACGGTTCAAAAAAGAAACTGGGCTCTTCGGAAGAGATGGTTCTGATTAAGGATTTACTGATTGAGAGACAGCTTCCGAGTGAGGTTCCCTATTCTTTGACATCACTTTATATCAAGACAATGCATCAGGATTTAACAATTTGGATTGATGAAAAGCCGGTGTATCAGTTTGACTATCAGGATATTCCTCCGTTTAACAGTAAAATCCCTCCTTTGTACTGGGTGCGTCTCCCGATACAGAAGGATCAGTTGGGGAGTACGATTCGAATCGAATTCAGAGGAAGAGCCAGAAGCGTTGAAAATACCCTGGAAGGACTGTATTTTGGAGAGGATTTATCCATCATTTGCGAGATTTTATGGAAGAATATCTTGCAGATCTTTGCGTCTCTTTGTTTGATTTTCATGGGAATCGGTCTGCTTGTGGAATATCTTATTCTGGATCGAAGGAGAGGAGAGGAAAAGGGCTCATTTTATTTGGGAGCCGTTCTGTTCTTTTTAGGACTTTGGATGGGGTGTCAGATTGATGCCAGACAGCTGATTTTCAATAATATTTTGTTGATTTGGAATATGGAATATCTTTCTTTGATTATGATTCCGATTCCGGCTTTGTTGTTTATCAATAAAGTGGAAAGGGGAAATTGTCAAAGGGGGATTTATTGGCTGTGCTTATCGATAGCACTTTGTGATCTTTTGATCATTGTTTCCGCGGGAATAGGTCTGTACAGCTTTGCGGAATTGAACTTATTGATTGACTGCATACTTCTTTTGACCTGTTTTGCCATTGCAAGAAGCTTTGTCGTGATTCGCTGGCGTGATCCGGATCTTTTTAAAGATTTAACATGGATGATAGGTGCCGGAAGTACCCTTATCTCCTTCAGCTGCATTGAGCTTGTGTCCTTCTTCTTAAACGGTTATGAAAACCAGGGGCGTTTTCTTTCCGTTGGAAGTGTGATTTTCGCTTTCCAGATGATTCATATGCAAAGTATGGAATACGATAAGGTTCGAAATGAAAAGAATAAGCTGGAGGTTGCCGAAAAGGTCCAGTCCGAGTTCTTGGCCAATATGTCTCATGAGATTCGCACGCCAATCAATACGGTTATCGGGATGAATGAAATGATTCTCAGAGAGAGTCATGATGATGTTGTCTTGGGGTATGCCAGAAATATTCAGGTTTCCGGAGAAAGCCTGCTTTCTTTGGTGAACGATATTTTGGATTTTTCGCGTATTGAATCTTCAGGAATCAAGTTGGTTCCCAAACCCTATGAACTTGCCAATTTATTGCATGAACTCAGTAATACTGCCCGCTTTAGGGCGGAATGGAAGAATCTGCGTTTCTCCGTAATTGTGGATGAGGATACACCGGCAGTCCTTTTTGGAGATGTTTTCCGCGTAAGGGAGGTACTTGTGAATCTCCTGGATAATGCAATCAAGTATACCGATACGGGAACGGTTACGCTGACGGTAACTTTTAAAAGCTTGCCTGTGGAAGAGAAAAAGTTTTCTTTTAATGAGGAGGATGCAAATGTAAGTCCGGAGGATAGGGAGGAACAGCCCCCGGCTAATGCTGTCCCCGTAGAATTGCAATTTGCGGTGAAGGATACCGGATTGGGAATCAGTGAAAAAGATCAGAAATTGGTTTTCCAAAAATTTCAAAGAGTGCATTCCGGCTGGAGAAAGAACATCCAGGGAACCGGTTTGGGACTTCCAATCACAAGATATTTAACAAAATTGATGCATGGGCGCATAGAATTAAAAAGTGCTCTGGGAGAAGGGTCCTGCTTTACGGCTTATATTCCTCAGTATCGTTTAAATGATGAATCCATCGGGAACTTTGAAGACCGATACAAAAAGCAAAAAGGGGTCGGAAACGGTTTCAATAAGGGATTTATTGCCAGTGACGCCAAAATTCTGGTTGTGGATGACAATGAACTGAATCTGCAATTGGTGAAGAATCTTTTGAAGCGTACCGAAGTACAGATCGATGTTGCCTATTCCGGTGAGGAATGTTTGGAAAAGTTGGCAACGGGAACTTATGATATCGTTTATTTGGACCATATGATGGCCGGGATGAACGGTGAGGAGACTTTGGAAAAAATTCGGGAACAAGCCATTGAAAATCGATATGGAAAGCCCATTCCCGTTATTGCTTTTTCCTCTAATGTATACTTATTTGAAAGCCATAAGGATGGAAGCAGTAAATTTGATGCTTATCTTTTGAAGCCTGTAGACGGGAATGAACTCGATAAGAGCCTTTATACCTTCCTACCGGAAAATTTGATCAGGAAGAGAAGCAATGAGGAATATTTTGAGGCGGAAATGAAGAAGCATACCATTTCCGAAAAGGAGGACAAAGAGAAACTTCTGGATCGTGAGATTGGCTTGGCTTATTGCATGCAGGATGAGTCGGTCTACCAGGAAATCCTTACTCTATTTAAAGAAAACAGTACGGAGAAACAGAAGGAGTTGGAAGATGCTTTCAGCAGTTCCGATTATGCAAAATACAGGTTATACTCCCATGGCTTAAAAACGACTTCTCTTACTGTCGGAGCAGTATTGCTCTCGGAAAATGCGAAAAAAATGGAGTATGCGGCTAAACGGGTGGTTGAAGGAGTTGAAAAAGAGGAGGCAATACAGTATATTCGTTATAATCATAGTGCTTTTATACGGCTATATAATAAGACGGTAGAGGAGGCCTCGAAGTATTTGGAGCCTTAAAATAAAAGATAGGGGGTTGTGATAACTTACAGGTGACGTAATGGACAGGTTAAAGATTGTGGTTTGTGATGATGAGATAGTGCAACAAAAACTTATGAAAGCCCTATTGGAAAAGTATTTGCTGGAGAATGAAATGCAGGCAGAGCTTAAGCTCTATCCTTCAGGGCAGAGCTGTCTACAGGATAGCCGGGAAATATTGGATGCGGATATTTTCCTCTTGGATATTTTCATGCCGGAATTAAACGGGATTGATATTGCACGAGAACTGAAAGATCTGGGAACAAACGGGAAGATTATTTTCATTACCGGTGGAAATGATTATATTACAGAGGCATTTGAAATTCATGCTTTTTCCTATATTCAAAAGCCGGTGGAGTATGAAAAGTTTGCCAAGGTAATGAATGCTGTTGTGCATTGTTTGGAGAAAGCAAGATATATCGATATTATTGCGGATCGTGAAAAGAGAAGAGTCTATTTGGCGGATATTCTCTATGTGGAAACGTTAGGAAGAAGACTGGTGATTTATACGAAGGATGAGGAATTGGAAACCTATCTTTCGGTGAAAAACTTCATGGATGAATATGGCGGAAACGAGTTTTTGCAAATTTCTCGCTATGCTGCTGTTTCCAAGAGCAGAATCCAGAGAATTGTGGGACGAAGTTTATATCTGATGAACGGAAAAGAGCTATTGGTCAGTGAAAAGTACTTACCTACCACAAAAAAGTTACACATTGAATATATTCACACCAAAAAAGTGGCAAATGTTTAGAATGTGAGGAAATATGTTGCAAAGCATAGTAATCGTTGATGATGAAACTATTCCGCGGAAGATTGCCGAGAAGGCGCTGAAGGACAAGTATGTAGTAAGTGCCTATGCCGATGCGAGAACGGCTCTTTCGGAGCTGACAGTTACTCGCCCTAACTTGCTTTTAGTGGATTTACATATGCCGGATATGGACGGGTATGCCATTTTAAATGAGATTAGACAGCTGGAAGATCACGAGTTAAGCAATGTGCCGGTTGTGATTATGACATCCGACGATGATGCTAAAAATGAGATTAAGGGATTTGATTTAGGGGCTTATGACTATATTCGGAAGCCTTTACTTCCCGACGTGTTGATTCGACGTGTAGATCGGATTATGAAGGGGGAAGAAACTTTAAAGCATCTGGAGAAGAAGGCGGAAATTGACATTTTGACAGGTCTTCTGAATCGGAGCGCTTCTATACAACAGATTAATGAGAATCTGAAGATGCGCAGGGAAAGCGGTTTGCTTTTGATGATGGATTTGGATCATTTTAAGCTGGTAAATGACCGTTATGGACATGAGATGGGAGATAAGGTTCTTTCTCTGGTGGCCAATACTCTAAAGAAATTTGTCCGCTCCGATGATGTTTTAGGGAGAATTGGCGGAGATGAGTTTGTGATTTTCTATAGAGGCTTTTGGAAGGATGAGGCCTTACAGGAAAGATGTGAAGAAATCTGCGGAGCGGTAAAACGGGTAGTTGCGGAGACTTTACAGACTTCGAAGATGCAGTTTGGAATTTCCATCGGTGTTTCCTCCTCGCCCAAAAACGGCTTGGACTTTCTTAGCCTTTATCAGAAAGCCGATGAAGCAATGTATCATGTCAAGTCCGGCGGGAAGGGCGGCTATTTTGTTTACAATGAGGATGATGAGGAAGAAAAAGCGGAAGCAAATATTATTTCCTTAGAATCCATTCAAAAACGAATAGAGAATCGCGATTTCTTCCCGGGAGCTTATATGGTGGATTATAATGATTTTTGCAGTATCTACCATTTTATCAAACGTAGCGGAGAAAGAGGGCATATTCCGGTACAGATGGTGCTCTTTACGGTAGAAGAATCGGAGGATGTTGATCGCAGAGGGCTGGAAGAGCGTATGCAGGCTTTTGGAGAACTTCTAAGCCAAACCATTCGAAGAGGGGATGTTGTTGTTCGTTGCAGCAATAAACAGTACATGATTCTTCTTGTCGGAACAGAGAAGGAAAACAGTTTGATTGCCATTGATCGGGTTATGCAAAAGAGAAGTGAAGAAGAAAAAAGAAAATACCCGATACATTATGAAATCAATACCTTGATTTCCTAATGAACGGGTATAGCAGGAAAAGCTGCAGGTTTTAGTTTTTCTTCTTGGAGGATTTTTTTTCGGAACTGCTTTCTGTCTTGGAAGAACTTTTATCGGAATCGCTTCCTTTTTTGGAAGCGGTTTCTTTTTTATTGTCGGATGATTCTTCTTCCAAATCCGCCTTTGTTTTAGGATAGGGAGAATCTTCCAAATTGAAGTTTCCGCTTACCTGATTCCCTGCATTGTCGGAAACATAGACGGTAATGCCGTTTGTTTTCATGGAAAACTGGACCGTACCGGTGTTTTCATCAATATTTTTTGGCTTTATATTGTCGCCATCCTTGTCTATTCCGTAAATCGAAGCGAAGTCAACGCCCGACTGTGTGTCGCTTACCGTAAACTCCACATAACCGGAACCCAGAACGACATGGTCCTCATCGATGACGGGAGGATTTTCATCAAAACTGTTGATTTGGGAATTTACCACCTTTTGCATTCCGTTGATAGAAGTCACACTGATTCGAAGATTTCCGTTACTGCTGACAGGAATAAGGTAATTTTGATTTTCTTTTGTAAAATTCAGTTCTTCTCCCTCCAGCTTTGCGGAAAAATTCTTAATCGGAAGAACGGAATCCACATGCACGAGCACAGCCAAGGCGTTTTTGTCTCCATGCTCTGTCGGATCATTGACCTGCAATTTGGGTGTGGCCAGGACAAAGAAGAGTATGCAGGAATTTAGAACAAGATAGGGTAAAACATAATGTAAAAGTATGGAAAGGAAGGGGGACTTCTTTTTCTTTTTTTTCATGTAGAAATCCTGTTTTCTTCCGGATTCAGCCATAATTCAGCCTCCTTTATATCTTAATACTGGCAAAAAAGTATAGCAAAACTTCCATGGACTGGCAAGATAACAAATCTTAATATAGTCTTGGAAAAAATAAAAATAAAATTTTAATAAATATTATATTTCAAATACTTTTCTCCGATAATGAGGTAGATTGGTTTTTTTAGAGGGGAGAAAACAATGAAATCGATTCGTAATACTTTAATACTTTGCATGTTATTACCCATCGTGGTTGCTTTTGCTATGTTGGGTGGCACCTTAATGCTGTACATGAGTAATATCAGTGTTTCCGATGGAAACAAGACTATGCCGATTGCTGCCGCACAGACGGGAGAGTCTGTGGATGGCGTCTTAAATCTGGTACAGTCGAAGGTGGATTCCTTGGTGATGGCAACTTCCAGCCTTGCGGATGAAGACAAAATTCTCGGGAAGGACAGTCAATACTTTAGCGATTTCGAGAAGCGTATGAATGAGCTGGTTGTTTCCTCCACAAAGGATATCAACGGCTTGGTAGCTTCTTATATTCGTTATGACCCGAAGCTCACCTATGGTACTTCCGGAACGTTCTATACGGATGCGGACGGAAACGGTACTTTGGAAGAAGTGACTCCGACGGATTTGGGTGCATATGATCCCAGTGATATGGAACATGTCGGATGGTTCTATACGCCGTTGCAAAACAAGAAGGCAACTTGGATGGAGCCGTATTTTAATGCGAATATCAATAAAACCATTATTTCCTATGTGAGCCCGGTTTATTTAAAGAGCGGGGAAGGCTTTGCGGTTGTCGGAGTGGATTTTGACTTTGATTACCTGAATCAATTGTTTTTAAAGCATCAAAAATACCATCCGGGAGATACCTATCTTTTAAATGCGGACGGAAAAATTTTATATCATCCGGATTTTACAAATGGAGAAAATTTTGCTGATATTTTAGACGGAAAATACAAAAATGTTATCTCCCAAATTCTCAGTACGGACAGCGGATACGTAAATGAGGGAAGTAAAAAGGATGCTGTTTTGCTGGGCTTCAGTACACTTGACAATGGCTGGAAGGTAGTGGTAACACCGGACCACAAGGATATTTACGGAGCCATTGAAACCCTGCAGATGACTTTGGGATTCTTCATTGCGGTTTATCTGATTATCATGCTCTTCATCTCGCTTTGGGTAGGAAACAAACAGGCTAAACCGATTCTGGCACTTACCAAGTCGGTGAAAAAATTGGCCTCCGGTTCTTTAGACGAAGAAATCTCGGTAAAGAGCAGGAATGAAATCGGATCTCTTGCACATGGACTCAGACAATTGGTAGGACAATTAAAGGATTACAGAGCTTATATTCAAGAGATTACGGACAGCTTAAATGAGATTCAAAACGGTAATCTGAACATTGAGCTGAAGAATGAATATGCAGGAGAGTTTGCTAAGGTCAAGGTGGCTCTTTTGGATTTGTCGGATAAGCTGACAGATTTAATCGGGAATATTCAACTTTCCTCCGATCAGGTTTCCGAATCTGCAAAGAATGTGTCAAACGGAGCGCAGAATTTGACGGAAGGCTCGATGTCTCAGGCAAGCAGTATCGAAGAGTTGTCTGCAACAATCAGCGATATCTCCTCACGAATTAAGATGAATGCGGACAATGCGGGAAAGGCCGATTCTGAAGCCAAGGTAGGGCAGGAAGAGTTATTAAAGAGCGATGGACAGATGCAGGAAATGAAGAAGTCCATGAACCATATCAATGAAAAATCAGCGGAAATCAGTAAAATCATCAAGACAATTGATGACATTGCTTTCCAAACCAACATTCTCGCCTTAAATGCGGCAATTGAGGCTGCCAGAGCGGGTGAAGCGGGAAAAGGCTTTGCGGTTGTGGCTGACGAAGTTCGTAATCTTGCGCAGAAATCTGCTGAAGCGGCGCAAAATACAACTGTGCTTATCGATGAGACGGTAAAAGCGGTTGAAGTGGGAAGCAGTCTTGCGGACAGCACGGCAAATACTCTGCATCAGGTAGTTGAAGGACAAAATTCTTTAAGTAATTTAATCACGGAAATCGCCAGGGCCTCTGAGCAACAATCCTCTGCAGTATCCCAGATTACTACGGGAATTGAGCAGATTTCCAGTGTTGTACAAAATAACAGTGCTACCGCACAGGAAAGCTCTGCAGCGAGCATGGAGTTAAATGAACAGGCTGAGAAACTGCGAAATCAAATCAGCAGATTCCGCCTTCGCGAAAGAGACAAGTCCGGCTTAGATGCAGAACCGACTGTTGTTCCGGATGAAAAAGAGGAAGTTTTGGAAGAAGTTCCGGAAAACAAAGAAGTTTTTCGGGAAGAAACAAAACGTTCGGAATATAATAAACCGGTTAAGGCGGTAGATGTACGCTCGGAATATAATAAACCGGTTAAGGCGGTAAATGTACGTCCGGAATATAGAGAAGCGGAAGAAGAGTTTGTCTCGAACGCAGGAGATAAATATTAAAGCGCAGAGAAATAGAAGAAAGAGTGACACGATTATTTCGCTTGTTTGTCATGGAGAAGAGCATTCGTCCTTTCCTTTTTGGGAAGGGGCGGATGCTTTTTCACTTGTTTTGGAGCGAAAGGAAGGCAACAGACATTGGAACAAAGAAAGGCGACAGACATTGGAACAAAGGAAGGTGGAAAACATATTGGAACAAAGAAAGGTGACAAACATATTGGGAAGGAGCGGAAAAACAGGTGCTTCCGAGACTTCAGCAAAAAAAGAAAAAAACGTTGACAAGATTATAAGGCATATAGTAATATATCGTTCGTGCCTCGAAAATAGAAGAGAACACAATTGCGGGTGTAGTTCAATGGTAGAATGTCAGCCTTCCAAGCTGAACACGTGGGTTCGATTCCCATCACCCGCTTTTTTGCCCAGATAGCTCAGTCGGTAGAGCAGAGGACTGAAAATCCTCGTGTCACTGGTTCGATTCCGGTTCTGGGCATTGTGCGCGAGTGGTAGAGTGGTACTATGTCTCCTTGCCAAGGAGAAGGTCGCGGGTTCGATTCCCGTCTCGCGCTCTCAGAGTAAATCGAAGGATAGCCCTTCGATTTTTTTTATTCACAACGAGTGGATCAGGCGAAGCCTGAGACATCTTTTATAACGTTTTTACTTAGCTATTGACAAAAGCATCCTTTTCCTTTACTCTGATTTAGATTTACTAGCAGAGGTATCGAAGTGGTCATAACGAGGCGGTCTTGAAAACCGTTTGTCCGCAAGGGCGCGTGGGTTCGAGTCCCACCCTCTGCGCTATCTGAAAAAGTCCGGAGTTTGAGCCGTATGGCTGAAAACACCGGGCTTTTATCTTTTTCGACGAGTAGCGTGCGCCCGGCTTACGGAAAAAGAATTTGCTTGACTGTAAAATCCAAAAATGCTATAGTTACCGAGTTCGCAGAAGTGGCGGAATGGCAGACGCGCACGGTTCAGGTCCGTGTGAGGTAACACTCATGTGGGTTCAACTCCCATCTTCTGCATGATAGGAGAACTTGGAATGATTCTGAATTATTCCAGGTTCTTTTTTCTTTTTTCCGATTCACAGATAGACATTTTCACTTCCTATGGTAAAATTATTAAGAAACTCTTGGACGAAATGTAGGAGGAAACGATGAATAGGGAAATAGAAACAAAAGCAATTAACAGTATTCGTATACTTTCCGCGGATGGCATACAGAAGGCAAATTCCGGACATCCCGGTTTACCTCTCGGAGCAGCGCCTGCCGCATATACTCTCTGGGGCAAGTTCTTGAACTTTAATCCAAGTCATTTACAGTGGGAAAACAGAGACCGCTTTATTTTATCTGCAGGGCATGGTTCCATGCTGCTTTATTCCCTATTACATTTATTCTCTTGCGGTCTTAAGAAAGAGGATTTGATGTCCTTTAGACAAATGGGATCCCTGACCCCGGGACATCCGGAGTATGGTCATACCATGGGGGTTGATGCTACGACGGGACCCTTGGGAGCGGGACTGGCTATGGCAGTCGGCTTTGCCATGGCGGAGAGTCATTTAAGCGCGGAGTTCAATAAAGAAGGGCTTCCCCTGGTAGATCACAGAACTTATGCACTTTGCGGCGACGGATGCCTTATGGAAGGTATTTCCTCAGAAGCCCTGTCTCTTGCGGGAACGTTGAATTTACATAAGCTGACCATTTTGTATGATTCCAATCATATTTCTATAGAGGGAAATACGGAGATTGCCTTTACGGAAAATGTCCAGAAGCGTATGGAGGCATTTGGCTTTAAAACACTTACCGTAGAAGATGGAAATGATGTTTCGGCTATTGCTGCGGCTTTACAGAAGGCTAAGGAAGATGACTCTGCACCGTATTTCATTACGGTTAAGACGGATATCGGCTATGGGGTTCCAAAGAAGCAGGGGACGGCTTCCGCTCACGGAGAGCCCCTGGGCGAAGAAAATATCAAAGAGATGCGCAAATTCCTGAGCTGGGAGTATGAGGAAGCGTTCTACATTCCGGAAGAGGTCTATGCACATTATCAAGGTCTTTTAGAAGAAAAAAGAAGGCATACGATGATTGGGAGACGGTTAAAACGGAGTATGCGAAAAAATATCCTGCAGAGTATGAGAAATATGTATCTTATCATGATCCCAAGAAAGTCTTGGATTTGGTGAACAATGAAGCGCTTTGGGCAAAACAGGAGAAGGCGGATGCGACCCGAAACTCCTCCGGAGAAGTTCTCCAGATTTTAAAAGAGGCTGTGCCGAATCTTTTTGGAGGCGCTGCAGACCTTGCTCCTTCCACCAAGACGGAAATGAAGGGAGAAGGATTCTTCTCGAAAGAGAACAGACTGGGCAAGAACATCCACTTCGGGGTGAGAGAGCTGGCTATGGCCGGAATTGCAAACGGCATTCTCTTACATGGAGGATATCGTTCCTATGCATCTACCTTCTTTGTTTTCAGTGATTATATTAAACCAATGGCAAGACTATCCGCTTTGATGCGGATTCCGCAAATATTTATTTTAACGCATGACAGTATCGGAGTAGGGGAGGATGGTCCTACTCATGAGCCAATTGAACAATTGGCTATGCTCCGTTCAACACCGAATTTCCGTGTATTCCGTCCTGCTGACAGACAGGAGACGGCGGCCGCCTGGTTCTCCGCATTGAGCAGTACGGATTGTCCTACTGCCATTGTTTTAAGCAGACAGAACTTACCGCAGTTATGCCGGGATGGAAAGGAAGCTCTGCAGGGAGCTTATATTCTTTCGGATTCCGAGAAAACACCGGAACTCATTTTCATTGCTACCGGTTCCGAGGTGGAACTCGCGGAAAATGCGGCAGAGATTTTAAGGGCAGAGGGAAGAGCGGTTCGTGTTGTTTCCATGCCGTCTATGGAAGTTTTTGAAATGCAAAGCAAAGAGTATCGGGACAAGGTACTTCCCGCCTCCGTTGAAAAACGAATTTCTGTGGAAGCCCTTTCCTCTTTTGGTTGGGGCAAATATGTAGGTCTCAAAGGAAAATCTTTATCGATGGACGGATTCGGTGCATCGGGACCTGCTAAGGAATTGTTTAAGCACTTCGGCTTCACGGTGGAGAACCTTGTAAACATGGCAAGATCTCTTTAAAGAAGAGGAACAGTCGTTTTAAAGTATTTATTTTAGCCAAAAAAGGAGAGTTATATGAAGTTTTTTATTGATACTGCTAATGTTGATGAAATTCGGGAAGCCTATGATATGGGAATTATTTGCGGATGTACGACGAATCCTTCCTTGATTGCGAAGGAGGGAAGAGACTATACGGAAACCTTAAAGGAGATTGCTTCCTTTCTGGACGGCCCTATCTCCGGCGAAGTAAAGGCGGATACCGTAAAAGCGGAAGATATGATTCAAGAAGGAAGGGAAATTGCTTCTATTTCTAAAAACATGGTTGTTAAGATTCCTATGACGGAGGAAGGAATGAAGGCGGTTAAGGTTCTTTCCAAAGAGGGGATTAAGACCAACGTTACTCTGATTTTCTCCGCTACACAGGCTATCCTTGCGGCAAGAGCGGGAGCGACCTATGTTTCTCCTTTCCTCGGAAGATTGGATGATATTTCTTCCGACGGGATGATTTTAATTGAGGACATTATGGAAATCTTTTCTATGTATCCGGAGATTGAAACAGAGGTGATTTGCGCCTCCGTACGTCATCCGATTCATGTGGTACAATGTGCCAAGACCGGAGCGGATATTGCTACCGTACCGTTTAAAGTCTTAAAGCAGATGATGCATCATCCATTAACGGATATAGGTATTGAAAAGTTTATTGCAGATTACAGGAAGGTATTTTCCAACTAAGAATGTTTTTTATTCTTTTTCCTGTTATAGCATTGACAGCATTTTCACAAGTAATTATATTGGGAAGGTAGGCAGTAAAATCAGGTGAAAGAATATGGAACGTAAAGAGATATCAAAAGCAGTTATCCAACGTCTTCCGCGGTATTATCGTTATTTGGAAGACTTGATGGATCAAGGAATAGAACGTATTTCCTCCGGGGATTTATCCCGGAGGATGCATTTAACGGCATCACAGATTCGACAGGATTTAAATAATTTCGGCGGTTTCGGACAGCAGGGCTATGGCTACAATGTTTTCAATTTGCATGAGGAGATTGCCAAGATTCTGAAAATTGATCAAGTTCATTCGATGATTATCGTCGGTGCCGGACACTTGGGATTGGCACTTTCGAACTATACCAATTTTAGAAAAAGAGGATTTGATATCAAGGGGGTATTTGATAATAATCCGAAGGTGATTGGACAGGAAGCCGGAGGCGTCAAGGTTTCTCCCATGTCTGAGATGAAGGATATTGTGGAGAAAAATCATATTCGCTTGGCAGCACTGTGCATTCCCAAGGATGCAGCCGTTAAAATTGTGGATGATCTTATTTCGTACGGGGTAAGCGGATTTTGGAATTTTGCACATGTGGATTTGGAAGTTCCCGAACATGTAGTGGTGGAAAATGTGCATCTTTCCGAAAGTTTGATGAGACTGTCTTACCGTGTTTTTGAGGAACAATGATGATGATATCTGTGGGCTCTGATATTCTGGAAATAGCTAGAGTGGAGCGTTTACAGAAAAAAGGCAGAGTAGAGAGGATTTTTACAGAAGAAGAACGCCGGCAAAGCGAGGGAAAAGCTTCTCGTCTTGCCGGTGATTTTAGTGTGAAAGAAGCGGTGGCAAAGGCACTCGGAACCGGAATAAGAGGTTTTTCACTTTTGGATATTGAGGTTTTGCGGGATGAACTTGGAAAACCCTATGTCAAGCTTTACGGCAATGCTTTAAAGCTCTTTAAAGCGCGGAGAGGACAGGCTTTGGAGGTGAGTATTTCCAACACAAAAAGTCTGGTGATTGCCAGTGCAGTAATCCTTGGAAAAGAAGCCGGAGGGCAGATGGATGCTTTGTGTGAAACAAAAAGATACTTTTTATCCATTCCGAAGAGGAATCCTTTGTCTCATAAGGGTTCTTACGGAACAGTGGGAATCATAGCCGGAAAAAAAGGGATGGCCGGAGCGGCTTTTTTCTCCGCCTTGGCTGCCTATCGGGCCGGAGCCGGCTTGGTTCATCTGGTCTCCGATGAGGAAAATAGAAGCGTTCTGCAAACCATGGTTCCTGAAGCGATTCTTTCGGATGTGAGAGAACTGAAGGTGGAAGAGCTATTGCAAAAAAGTGAAATTATCCTATTCGGTCCGGGAATCGGAACGGGAGAAGATAGAGAAAGGCTTCTCCTGAAGCTTTTAAACGAGCTAAGAAACTTTCCTCCGGCTTTTCTTATTTTGGATGCGGATGCGTTAAATGTGATAGCGGAGTCCTCTTTGTTGGACGAGGCATTATGTAAGGCTGCGGAGTACTGTCCGATTATTCTTACGCCGCATCTTAAAGAATTTTCGAGGCTTTGCCATTGCTCTCTTGAGGAAATTCTAAAAAACAAAGAAGAATTGGGTCGGAAATATGCTGCGAAGCATCGCTGTATTTTAATTCTGAAATCGCATGATACGATGGTTTTTACCCCTTTTTCGGAGGATACGGGGAAAGAAACAGTACCGGGCAAAGAGGACAATTTTTGGGAAGGAAAAGGCTTTTTCCATAATCGGGAAGCATCTCCATCCTTAAGTAAGGGGGGCTCGGGAGATGCTTTTGCCGGTCTTTTAGCCGGTCTTCTGGCGGTTTTAAAGGAAAGATATCCGGAAATAGATAAGCATGAACTTGCGTTTCAGGCGGCCTGTCTTTCCGTTCTCATTCAGGTGAGAGGGGGGAAGCTGGCAGCGGAAGCCGAGGGAGAGCATGCTGTCCTGGCAAGGGACCTTCCTCATTATTTTGCCCTTGCCATGGAAGAGTTTATAGAAAAGGATGATGGGAAAGATGACAGATAAAAAGAGTTACGACAGAACCTATGCCATTGTGAATTTAGACAGGATGGAGGAGAATCTTCGACTCTGTAAGAAAAGTTTGAGAGAGGGCATAGCATTCTGTGCTGTAATTAAAATGGATGCTTATGGGCATGGCATGGTGGAAGTGGCGAAAGCGGTAGAGGAAGAATGTGCACTTTTCGGCGTGGCAACCATAGAGGAAGCAATTACCTTAAGAAAGGCAGGAATCGAAAAAAATATCCTGGTTCTTGGGGTTGTTCCGGAAAGCCAATATACATCTTTATTTGATTATCGGGTAATGCCGAGTCTCTTCACCACGAGGCAACTCGATAAAATCGAAAAAATAGCGGAAAAAAGAAAACAAAACTGGCGGTACATATTGCTTTGGATACCGGAATGGGAAGAATCGGGATCCAAGTAGAAGAAAAAGATGCTTTGAAGACGGCAATGGATATTTTGAACAGTCCCTATGTGGAAGTGGAGGGGATTTTTTCTCATTTTGCATCCTGTGACGAGGCGGATAAGAGTTATACCTTGAAACAACATAAGCGCTTCCACGATTTTTTGGAAAGTTTGAAGAAAGAAGGCTATACCATTCCCCTATGTCATATTTCGAATTCTGCAGGGATCTTGGAAGATATTGGTACAGAGTACAATATGGTACGGGACGGCATCGCGCTTTACGGGATTTATCCTTCTTCGGAAGTGAGGCAGGACCTGCCCCTCAAGATGGCACTTTCCTGGAAGGCGAAAATTTCGCATATAAAGACTGTTCCGAAGGGAGAGGGAATTTCCTACGGTTCCGCCTTTGTGACGGACAGGGAAATGCGGATTGCCACGATTCCGGTGGGCTATGGAGACGGTTATCCCAGGTTGCTTTCCGGAAAGGCGGAGGTTATTATAGGCGGAAAGAAATGTCCTATCTTAGGCAGAGTTTGTATGGACCAGTTCATGGTGGATGTCAGTGCCGTAGACGCAGTTCTTTTCCAGGAGGTGACGCTTCTCGGGGAAGAGGGAGGAGAAGCAATCAGTCTTTATGATTGGGAAAAATTCGGTGTCTTCCCTTATGAGTTTTTATGCGGCCTCGGCAATCGTGTTCCCCGTGTTTATTTCAGAGGAAAGAAATGGATTGGAACTTTTGATCCGCATTCCAACCTGCATATTGATGATTTTTCCTAGGAAACACAGGTATTCTGAAAAAAACTTGCGAAGAAAAGAGAAAATAGGTACACTAAGAAAAAATTAGAGGAGAGAGTATGTCAGGCCATTCAAAGTTTTCCAATATTAGAGCAAAAAAAGAAAAGAACGATGCAGCAAAGGGAAAGATTTTCACGATTATCGGTCATGAACTTGCCCTTGCGGTAAAGCAGGGGGGAACAGATCCGAACAGTAATTCAAAGCTTCGGGATGTCATTGCCAAGGCAAAAGCAAACAATATGCCGAACGATACCATTCAAAACGGGATTAAGAAGGCTGCCGGAGCACTGGACGCGGTAAATTTTGAAGAAATGCAGTATGAGGGTTACGGTGTAAACGGCGTTGCCATTATCGTAAAGGTATTAACGGATAATAAGAATCGTTCCGCGGCGGATGTACGCTCCGCTTTCACAAAGGGGAAGGGAAGTCTTGGCGCACAGGGATCCGTATCTTTCCTCTTTGAAGAAAAGGGACAGATCATTCTGGATAAGGAAGTCATGGATGATCTGGATAAAGATTTTGATGCGCTGATGGATATTGCCATCATGGCAGGTGCGGAGGATCTGATTGATCGGGATGACAGCTATGAAATTATCACGAGTCCGGCAGATTTCTCCACTGTGCGTGAAAATCTGGAACAAGAGAACATTCCCATGGTACAGGCGGAGGTCGTGATGATTCCCGGTAATACCGTTTCCGTGACAGAGGAAGAAGCGGTAAAGAACTTAAGAAAAACCCTTGATTTATTGGATGCATCCGATGATGTGCAGAGTGTTTATACGAATTGGGAAGAAGAATAGAAAGTTCCGGAGGAGCTTAGAGCTCTTCCGGAACTTTTTTTGGCGAAACAAGGATGGAATAGTTTTGGTGGTAAATCACAAAGCCGGGAGCTCCACCCACTACCTTTTTTAAATTTTTTCTTTCCGTATAATCCACTTCCACCTTGGCACTTTCTTTTTCCGAGGAGAAGTAGGCTGCAAGCTCGGCTGCTTCTTCAAAGAGACGGTCGGGAAGCTCTTCCAGATTCTTTCCTTCCGTTTTGGCAATGACATGGGAACCGGCTGAGCCTTTTACATGGAACCAAAAATCCGTTCCTTCCGCAATGCGGAAACTGACTTCTTCATTTTGATAATTGTTCTTTCCGACATAGAGAAGATAGCCGTCCGAGGAACGGAAGATTCTCGGAGAGGATTTGTCCTCTTTTCGTTCTTTTTTCTTCTTCTTGGAGAGTGGCTTCATGTAGCCGTATTCTCCCATTTCTCTTCGTATATCTTCTAAGTCTTCCGCATTCTCTGCGGTGGAAAGACTGTTCAAGATGGATTGCAGGTGTTTAAGCGTGCTTCTGCTTTCCTTTACTTGTGTGGAGAGATTTAATTCCGTGCGCTTTGCCTTATCGTATTTCTCAAAATACTTTTTGGCATTTTCTATGGGACTTAAGCTTTCATCCAAGGGAATGTGTTCCTCTGTTCCATTGTAATAATTTTCACAGATCAATTCTTTTTCTCCGCCTTTTAAGCTGTACCCATAGGTAGTGAGCAATTCTCCGAAGATTCGAAAACGCTCTTTTTTCTCCGTGTCCTTCAGCTGCTTTTCCTGCAAACTCAGCTTTTTGCTGACGCGTTCCAAGAGAGTAGTACATTGTTTTTTTAAGTCTGTGGATTTTTGCCGGACACGGTCCTCTTTTTCCTTTCCACCGTAGTAAAATGTAAGAAGTTCGGAGGGAGAGGGAAAGACCTCGAGGTGAAAGGCGGGATTTCCGCTATACTGCCGTACGGGAATGGCGGAAAAGTCAAAGGCTTTTTCATTTTCGTAGAGAATGGCGGGAGAGAAATTCCCTTCTTGAATCCGAAGTCGAAGTCTGCAAATGGCCTCGGAAAGCTTTTTCCAGTCGGAAGAAGACAGTTTGTCCAATTCCTGATCGGAGGCAAGACCGGCATCCAAGGAAAGCTCCCTGGCCGACATCGGACTTAAGCCGGAAAAGCTGTGGAAGAGGAGCTCGGAGAGGGTTTCCGCCTTAGACTCTCCGTTTCTGCTTTTCGCCCTGCTTTCCAAATAAGATTGCAAGTTTTCCAAGGGAAAGTAAAGGAGATTCTCTTTTTCGAACTGGTCGGGAATAAAGTACTTTCTCCCGGGTAAAACCTCTCGAACCGAGGATTGTACGGAGGAAATTCGTTTTATGGCGTCCAGAATAGTGAAATCTTCCTTTAAGAGGATGATGTTGGAATATTTCCCCATGATTTCTACGGAAAGATATTTTGTGCCTATGTCGCCCAGTTCATCTCTATGGGATATATGGAGAAGGAGAACACGCTCCAGCCCTTCTTCCGAGAGTGTAGTGGAAGCCTGCGTGATATTTTGAATCACTCCGTTTCCGATATGCTTTCTTAGCGCCATACAAAAGCTTGGTGCGGTAAGCGGTGCAGTCTTATTTTTATCCGTCAGATAAACTAAGGGAATAGAAGGATTTACGGAAAGATGCAGAAGATATTGCTGCCTTTCCTTTTTGATTGTGAGTTGAAGTTCATCCTTTTCACTCTGCACAATTTTGCTGATTTTTCCTCCGAGAATCGTATCTTTGAACTCGGAAACCAAAGCTGATAAAAATAAACCGTCAAATGCCATAAAACCACCTTTTTTCCTTGAAAAAGCCCTAGTCCCTTGCTATCATAAAAAATTAACAGGAACGAATCCAGCTTGTGTATTTCCTAGGATAGGCGAAAGGATAAAAAAACACAAGAGAAAAGGAGTGCGTAAAAATGAAAAGTATGACCGGTTTCGGGAGGGCTACGGCCAACTTACAGGAACGTGACATTACGGTAGAAATAAAGTCGGTGAATTCCCGATTTTTAGATTTGAGTTTCCGACTGCCCAGAAGCTTTCAAGCGATGGAATTGAGTATTCGAAATCATTTGAAAGACCGAATTTCCCGGGGAAAAGTGGAGTTATTCCTTTCGCTGGAGGACAGTGCCGAAAGAAATAAGAAGTTACTGGTGGATTATGCCCTGGCGGAAAGATATAAAAAGGAAATCACGGAGCTTTCCGAAAAACTGGGTATTCCCTGTTCTGTTACCGGAGATAGAATTTTCTTTTATCCCGAAGTTTTCAGGCTTGTAGAAGAAGAGGTTGAAGAAGACGCGGACGGACTTCTTTCTATTGTAGATAAGGCGATAGAGGAATTCGTTCATTCTCGGGAAGTCGAAGGGAGAAAGTTGCAGGAAGACTTAGAGTTGAAATTATCCGAGATGGAGTCTTATGTTCGATTTTTGAAGGAAAGGGAACCGGAGATTCGCCTGCAGTATGAAAAGCGCTTACGGAAGAAAATAGAAGAAAGTCTGGAGGGAAGAAGTATTGATGAAGGAAGGCTTCTGGAGGAAGTGGCAATCTTTTCCGATAAAGTCAGCACCGATGAGGAAATTACCAGATTGGACAGTCATATTCAAAGAGTAAAAGCGATTCTGAAAGAAGAATCGGCAGTAGGACGTGATTTGGATTTTTTAATGCAGGAGATGAATCGGGAAAGCAATACGATTCTTTCCAAGGCTACGGATTTAGACATTACGGATATTGCTTTAAAAGCGAAGAATTGCATTGAGAAAATGCGAGAGCAGGTACAGAACATAGAATAGAAGAGGGAAAGATGGAGAAAGGGATGTTGGTTGTGGTTTCCGGTTTTTCGGGTGCGGGAAAAGGAACCATTATGAAACGTATTACGGAGAAGTATGATAATTATGCCTTGTCTATTTCGGCTACTACAAGAAGTCCGAGAGAGGGGGAAGAAGAGGGAAAATCCTATTTTTTCGTGAGTAAAGCGCGTTTTGAAGAAATGATAGACAAGGACGAGCTGGTTGAGTACGCGAAGTATGTGGACAACTATTACGGAACACCCAGAAAATTTGTGGAAGACTGTTTGAATCGGGGAAAAGACGTTATATTGGAGATTGAAATTCAAGGCGCTCTAAAGATTAAGAAGAAATATCCGGGAAGTCTTCTGATTTTTATGACACCGCCTTCGGCAGAGGAGCTTCGCAGCAGACTGATCGGCAGAAATACGGAAGATGAAGCGACTGTCAACAAACGTCTGAGCCGAGCCATTGTTGAGTCGGAAGGGGTCGAAGCTTACGATTACATCTTGGTGAATGCGGATATTGACACTTGTACCGAAAAACTGCATAATCTAATTCGTGCGTCTCATGACCGGGTAGAAGCGCACTTGGATTTGATTGAAAAAATCAGAAAGGATTTAAGGAGGATAGAAGATGCTACGTCCAACATATAATGACTTAATAGATTCTATGAACAAGAATAGAGAAGAGGGAGAATTGGAAGTGCAGTCTCGCTATTCCGTTGTCATTGCCAGCGCAAAAAGAGCCAGACAGATTATTGACGGGGACGCGCCGCTTGTAAAGGCGGAGGAGGGTAGAAAGCCTCTTTCCGTTGCCATTGAAGAGATTTCCAAGAATCTGGTTAATGTAGAGAAAGGCTTGGATTACGAAGAAGAGCCGATACAGCATTCTCATGAAACGGAAGACTTTTCACGCTATGCCTTAGATGAAGATTTGGACGAGGAAGACGAGGAAGAGGACGATCCGGAGGCAGAGGAAGAAGAGTATATCGACGAGGAAGATGAGGAAGAAGACGACTATTCCGACGGAGATTATCCATCAGACGGTGAAGAATAATGAAGCTGTATTTGGAAAGCCTCGGTTGTGATAAAAACAGAGTGGATTCGGAGAAGCTCTTATCGGAACTTTTGGAAAAATATGAGGGCTCTGAGGTAACTTTGGATCCGTCTGAAGCGGATATTGCAATTGTGAATACCTGCTCGTTTATCGGACCGGCCAAAGAAGAAAGCATAAATACCATATTGGATTTAGCGGAGTATAAGAAAAGCGGAAGACTTAAGAAACTGATTGTTGCCGGCTGCCTTGTGGAACGATATAAGGATGAAATACGGAAGGAACTTCCCGAAATAGATGAGATTGCCTCGGTAAAAGACTACGTACGTCGTCTCGATTCGCAGATGAAGAGAGTAGAGAGCGGAGAACGTTATACCCGCTATTTAAAGATTGCTGAAGGCTGCGATAAGTACTGCAGTTATTGTATTATTCCCCGCCTTAGGGGGCATTTTCGTTCCATTCCTATGGATGCGGTTTTGGAAGAAGCAAGAGAACTTGTGGAAGACGGTGCGAAAGAACTGATTTTGGTGGCACAGGAGACGACTCTTTACGGAACCGATCTTTACGGGAAAAAGAGCCTGCATCTTTTGCTTCATGCTCTTTCCGAGATAGAAGGATTGGTCTGGATTCGAGTTTTGTATTGCTATCCGGAGGAAATAGAACTTCCGCTCATGGAAGAGCTTCGTGATAATCCGAAAGTCTGTCATTATTTGGATTTGCCGATTCAGCATTCTTCCGATAGGCTTTTGAAAGCCATGAACCGGAAAACGCGGAGAGAAGAGTTAAAGGAAAAGATAGCGCTTCTTCGGAGAGAAATTCCCGATATTTGCCTACGAACAACTTTGATTACCGGCTTTCCCGGAGAGACGGAAGAGGATTTTCAAGATGTCCTTTCCTTCATTACGGAAGAACGTTTCGACAGGCTGGGCGTCTTCCCATACTCTCAAGAGGAAGGAACCCCTGCGGCAAGTATGGAGAATCAGATTCCGGAAAGTGTGAAGAACAAGAGACTTTCCCGTATTATGGAATTGCAGCAGGAAATTGCGTTCCAAAAGGCTGAGGAACAAAGGGGCAGAATTTTAAAGGCCCTTATTACGGGCTATGACGAGGAGGAAGGCAGAGTTATTCTTCGATCGTATATGGATAGTCCGGAGATTGACAGCTTTATCTTCGTAAAAGGACCGGAGAGAGTCAGCGGAGAGTTTGTCCAAGTGAAAGTAGTGGATACGGAAGGCTATGATTTAATAGGAGAGTATTGTGAATCTTCCCAATAAATTGACCGTTTTAAGGGCGTTGATGGTCCCTGTGTTTGTATTTTTTATCTTGTATCCGGCGGAACAGGAAATGCTATTCCGTCTGGTTGCGTTGTTCTTGTTTTGTACAGCCTCTTTTACAGACTATCTGGACGGACATATCGCAAGAAAAAGAAATCTGGTTACTAATTTCGGTAAATTTATGGACCCCTTGGCGGATAAATTACTGGTTTGTTCCGCATTAATCTGTATGATTCCTTTATCGAGGCTTCCGGCATGGTACGTAATCATTCTCATTTCCAGAGAATTTATCATTTCCGGTTTTCGCCTGATTGCCGTGGAGCAAAATGTGGTAATAGCCGCATCCTATTTCGGTAAGCTGAAGACAGTCAGCCAGATGGTGATGATTATTCTCCTCATTTTACAGCTTCCTGCCTTACATTTTGTCAATTTGCTTTTTATTTATCTGTCTTTAATTTTAACTATTGTTTCACTTATTGATTATTTATATAAAAATCGGAAAGTGCTGCAAGAAGGAGGCTTTTAATGGGAGAGAAGAAAAAGGAGAAGGAGCTTCATTACCCTATTGATGCTACTCTTGAAGAGCAGGTGGTGTTTCTTTTGAAAAACTCGAAGAAAACAATCACTACGGCTGAGAGTATTACCGGAGGGCTGGTTTCTGCCGCCATCACCTCGGTGGAAGGAGCTTCGGACTGTTTTAAGGTTGGATATGTAACTTATTCCAATAAATCGAAGCGAAAATTGCTTTCCGTGAAAAAGGAGCTATTGCGAAAGGAAGGCGCGGTATCGGCCTCTACCGCAAAAGAAATGGCGATTGGCGCCATGATGGAGTCCGAGGCGGATTTAGCCGTTGCGCTCACCGGAAATGCCGGTCCTGGCGCGTTGGAAGAGAAAGAGGTAGGTTTAGTCTATATTGCTGTTTGCGCAGGAGGAAAAACCAAGGTTCTGGAGTTCCATTTTACGGGAAACAGAAAAGAAGTTCGGGAACAGGCCTGTAATGCGGCTTTGCAAATGGTCAGAACCTATCTTACGGAAAAGAAATAATGCGTTTGTCTAAGGATTTATGCTTCGGGAATAGAGCCCAAAAATATATTCCCTATCTCATGGAAAATTTGAGAGAAGGGCATATTGTGCCCATGGCTTATCTGGTATATAGCGGATACGGAAGCAACTTATTCGAGTTCTATCCTTCTTCCATGCTGAAAATGAAAAACTTTCCCAGAATAGAGGATGAGATTCTCGGAATAGCCTACGGATATAAGGATGCGCTTCAATTGGTATCGATGATGAGTCTTAAGAAGCTGAGAGGAGAGGAGAAATGCTCATCGCTTTAACGATTCTCAAATATCTCTTATGGATTCTTCTTTTTTTGCTTCTGCTTCTTCTCTTCCTTCTGTTTTTTCTTTTATTTGTCCCCTTTCGTTACAAATTGGACGGGAAGAAGGAGAGGGAGGAAGAGCATCCGAAAGGGGAGTTCTCCCTGCGTTTTCCTCTCATGCATTTTCAGGCAAGCTATCAAGAGGAAAAACTAAGTTACTCCGGAAAGATTCTTTTCTTCACGATTTTTGAGGGAGGAAAAGAATGAAGGAAATAATCGGAAAAGGGAAGAAGATTTTTCGGGAGAAACTGAGAAGCTTCAAAGAAGTTCTTGAGACCGTCAAAGAGCTTAGCAAGGAAGAATCAAGGGAGATGATAGCCCTGGTTTTACGCGAAACGCTCCGCTTTTTAAAGACCTGTCGAATTCGAAAGGCGAAAGGAGAGCTCTATTTTGCAATAGAAGATCCTTATACTATGGGGCAGGTTTTAGAAGGTCTGACGCTCTTTTATCCGCTTGTGCAGGATAAAATCAGACTTGTTCCGGAGTTCGGAGACAGTTATTATTATGGAAAGATTCGTATAGAGGGAAGAATACGGTTGATTCATTTGCTGATTCTGTTGGTTCGCCTTTTAAAAAATAAACAGTTCCGAAAATTAGTCCTCAAGGGAGGGAAGCATGGCAAATAACAATACAAAAGAGCTTATTCAAGAACTATTTCAAGGGATGGACGGCTTTGTGCAATCCAAAACCGTTGTCGGAGAGCCGATTAAGCTGGGAGATACTGTTCTCATTCCTCTTATGGAGCTTAGCTGCGGAATGGCAAGCGGTGCTTTTGTTAAAGAAAATAACAAAAAAGGAGACGGCGGCGCCGGGGCTATGAATTCGAAGATCAGTCCTGTTGCAATGCTTGTGATTCAAAATGGAAGAACAAAGCTGATTCGGGTGAAAAATGAAGATGCTATTTCCAAGATTATAGACATGATTCCGGAGGCTATCGATAAAATCACCGGAGGAAGCAGGGTCAGTGAGTCTGCAGAAGAGAAGGGGCAGGAGGCCTTAGACTCTATGGTTCAAGCTGAAAAAAAGCAGAAAAAGGAAGATAAGAAGTATACGGTTCTTTCTGCCGGAGAGAGTGGCGATATTTATGCCGATTCCGCCGAGGATGTAATCGATATAGATTTGAGTGATTTTGAAGAGTAAAAAGCGATTATTCCGGAAAAGTTGAATGATAGAAAGTTGATGCAGAGTTCTCGTTTGGATTTTAAATTTCTGCTTGCAATCTAAAATCATTTTTGCTATAGTACTATAGTCGCTGTGAAGCAGTGGATTTTTTAAAAGAGGGAGGTGCAATCATGGCTAAGTGTGCTATTTGTGAGAAGGCAGTACATTTCGGAAATCAAGTAAGCCATTCACATAGAAGATCGAACAAGATGTGGAAAGCAAATGTGAAGTCAGTTAGAGTGAAGGTAGATGGCGGTACAAAGAAGATGTACGTCTGTACTTCCTGCCTGCGTTCCGGTAAAGTTGAGCGTGCTGTTGCAGGCGCTGCGGAATAAGAAAAGTTTGAAAAGATATTGTCGAAAGGCAATATCTTTTTTATGCCTTGACAGACTTATTATATTAGTGTACTATTCTGCTAGTGCACTAATACAGAATCATTCCATGTGATTTTTAGCTCAGTTAAGAAAGGAGGCAAAATGCAATACAATCCTTCTCTTCCAATCTACTTACAGGTGGAAGCGGATATTATTAAGGATATGTTAAACGGAAAGCTCTCTTCGGGAGAAAGGCTGCCTTCAGGAAGAGACCTGGCTGTAAAGTATAAAATCAATCCCAATACCGCATCACGTGTCTATCAGGAATTGGAACTGAAGGGGCTTTGCTTCACAAAGAGAGGAATGGGGACTTTTGTTACCGAAGATGAGAGAAGATTAAAGACGGAAAGAGAAAGGCGTGCAAAGGAATATACGAAAGAATATGTTGTGCGGATGAAGGATCTTTCCATTTCAAGAGAGCTTATTCAGGAATATGTAAAGGAGGAAATTGATGCTTCAGTCTAAAAAGCTAAGTAAGAAATATAATGGAAAAATCGCCCTGGATCATGTCGATGTGGAGCTTTTGGATGGCAAAATTTATGCCTTACTGGGCCCAAACGGTTCCGGAAAAACCACATTCATGAAGATTCTTTCCAGTCTGACAAGGGAGAGCGAAGGGGAGGTTACTTTAGACGGAGAAGCCCTTTCCATGAAAAGTAGAGCACTTGTTGCCTACCTTCCTACGGAGTCTCATGCGTATCCGTTTATGACGGTGGGAGAGTTTGGAGAGTATTATAAGAAGTTTTTTACGGATTTTCAGGAGACGAGATATACGGAGTGGATCCGGAGAATGGAGATTCCCTTTAAGACTCCGTTTAAGGTTCTGTCTTCCGGAATGGATAAAAAGGTGCGGGTGGCGGCCACTCTTTCCCGGGATGCCAAGCTTCTTATTTTGGATGAACCCTTTAACGGTGTGGATCTTTTGGCCAGAGAAGAAATTGTGAAAATGATTCTTGAAGTGATGGCAGAGGACAAAATCATCCTGCTTTCCAGTCATCTGGTGGAGGAAGTGGAATCCTATGTGAATACGGCCCTGTTTTTTAGTGAGGGAAGGCTGATTGCAAAGGAAGATGTGGAAGAGTTAAGAAGCAGTAGAGGTATGGCTTTAACCGATCGCTACAGAGAATTATTCGGAAAGGTGGGAGATTGATATGTGGACTTTGATTCGATATGAAATGAGAAAAACGATGCAGATTAAAATTATTTCCGTTTCCCTGATTGCCATTTTTGAATTTCTACTGCTCTTTGGAAGCACAAGCGGAAATATTGCCGTTATGGGACTTGCGGGGGTATTTCTTTTCTTTTTCAGCTTTGTGGCATTTCTGCTTTTTGGCCTTTCCAGTATGGCGAGCCTAAGCAAAGACTTAAGTACCAACCAGGGCTATATGTTGTTTATGCTTCCCAAACCGAGCTATACCTTTCTTCTCGCTAAGATATTGGAAAGCTTACTCAGTACATTTTGTCTCAGCCTATTGCTGTACTTTCTGTTTCTCTTTGATATCTTTTTCTTCAGTGTGGATGTCGCCAGTTTTATGGATGTTTTTAAGATGGTATGGGGACTTACCATGGAAAGCAGACTGGGAGACTTTATCCACTTTATGATTTCCATCGCCTTGATTTATGCAGGATTTTGGCTGTATATGTCATGCCTGGCCGTTCTTTGTGTTACGGTACAGGCCAGTTTCTTCAGGGGGAAAATCTTGGCTTTCCTTATTTCAATCATTGTATTTTTGTTCCTGGCGGTCAACATTGTGGAGTGGTGCGCGACTCTTTCGGAGAAGATAGTGGATTTGGTCGGCTTGGACAGCCAAATGAATTCTCCTCTGCAGATTCTTTTCTTGACTTTGGTGTCTCTTCTTTGCTTCGGTCTTTCCGCCTATATACTGGAAAAGAAGAGAAATTATTAATCCCTTTTCATCTATGGAAAAATAGAGTATACTAAGAAAGAATTCTCGAACTATCGAGAATTCTTTTTCTTTTAGCTTAGTATTGCTTTGTATACATGCTTAAAAACAGAATTCTTTTTTGTTTATTAAGAATTGGAGGACAGACTATGAAAGGAAAAATTCCGTCGCATTTTGGAGAGGTTGAAATTTCCGAGAGAGTCATTGCCGAGTATGCCGGGAATTCTGCGGTTTCCTGCTTTGGAATCGTGGGAATGGCCGCGGTGCCCATGAGCGGAAAAGGCCTTGCCCGTTTACTTAGGAAAGAGAGTTATCATAAGGGAATAGACGTAAGGATTAAAGAAAATAAAATCAGTCTGGATTTTCATGTCATTGTAGCTTACGGTGTCAGCATCAAGGCAGTTGCGGAAAATCTCATGGAAAGTGTTGAGTATCGCATTTCCCAGTTTACAGGTATGGAAGTGGACCGTATCAATGTGTACGTAGAAGGCGTACGCATTATTGATTGATAGGAGGGAAGGCCCTGTGAGTAAGGTGCTTAGTGTAAAAGAGTTAAAAAAGGCATTTCTAGCGGGTGCAAATCAGTTAAATGCTAAAAAAGATCTGATTAATGAGTTAAATGTATTCCCCGTACCGGACGGGGATACGGGAACCAATATGACGATGACCATCCTATCTGCAGCCAGAGAAGTGGACAGTGTGGAGGACAAAAATTTAAAGGATATTTTGAAGGCTATGTCCGGTGGGGCCTTAAGGGGGGCCAGAGGTAATTCCGGCGTTATCTTGTCCCAGCTGATTCGCGGTTTTACCAAAGAACTTTCGGAAAGCGGAGAGATGGATGCCTTATCCCTTGCAAAGGCATTCCAAAGAGCCGTGGAGACTGCTTACAAGGCTGTGATGAAGCCGAAGGAAGGAACCATACTGACCGTTGCAAAAGGAATGGCGGACAAGATTATGGAGCTTTCTCTGACAGAGGAAGAAATCCTTCCCTTGTTTGAAAAGGTTTATGCACATGGAGAAGAAGTTTTAGAGCATACGCCGGAGCTTCTTCCGGTACTTAAGGAAGCCGGAGTAGTGGATTCCGGCGGAGCAGGCCTTATGGCAGTCATGGAAGGAGCGCTTCGCTCTTTGCGGGGAGAGAAGATTGTCCTGGATCTGGAACTGAAGGAGAGTGGAGCAGTATCCGCTCTGGTAGGGGAAAGAAAGAACAGAGGGGAGATTTCCACTGCGGACATTCGCTTCGGTTATTGTACGGAGTTTATGGTTAACGGAGACCATGCCTTTACGGACGATGAGGTGGATGCACTTCGTACTTATTTGAACGGAATAGGGGATTCCATCGTATGCTTTTCCGATGAAGAATTGATTAAGGTACATGTTCATACCAATCATCCGGGAGATGCTTTTGAAAAAGGTTTATCGATGGGCTATCTTTCCAAGATGAAGGTGGACAATATGCGCCTGGAGCATCACGAGCTTTTGATTGAAGATGCGTCCCGCATTGCTGCGATGGAGAAGCTGGACGAGGAGCAGGTTAAGCCTGCGGAGAGAAAGACTTTCGGTTTTGTTGCGGTTTGCTCCGGAGACGGCTTGGAAAATATTTTCCGGGATCTTGGCGTCGATCAGGTGGTTTCCGGCGGA
The DNA here is from genome assembly GCF_000214455.1 of Oribacterium sp. oral taxon 108 str. F0425. Lineage (NCBI taxonomy): Bacteria > Bacillati > Bacillota > Clostridia > Lachnospirales > Lachnospiraceae > Oribacterium > Oribacterium sp. oral taxon 108. The sequence goes on from NZ_AFIH01000001.1 coordinate 1,192,795, forward strand.
CAAAGCATGAATCCTTCTACGGAAGATTTGATGCAGGCGGTGGAAAAGATTAATGCGGAACATATTTTCATTTTGCCCAATAATAAAAACATTATTCTTGCTGCCGAGCAGGTAGGTAGCATCTTGTCGGAACAGTCTTTGGCGGTAATTCCGACTAAGACGATTCCCCAGGGAATTTCTGCGATACTTTCTTTCCAGGAGGAAGAAGATTTCGAGAAAAATAAAGAAGCTATGACGGAAAGTCTTTCCTATATTCATTCCGGAGAAATAACCTATGCAGTAAGAGATACTTCGATTGACGGCAGAGAGATTCATTCCGGAGACATTTTGTTCTTGGGAGATCAGGGGCTTCTTTCTGCAGCAAAGGATATATCCTCTGCAGTGAAAGAATCGATTCCCAAGATGGGAGAGGGCGAGATTTTGACCCTTTACTACGGAGAGGAAGTAAAGGAGGAAGATGCGGAAGCATTGGTTTCGGAAATTCAAAACGAACATCCGGAGTTGGAAGTGGAGTTGCATCGCGGCGGACAGGCTGTCTATTACTATATTGTATCTTTGGAGTAAGACTGCAGACGCTCTGCCTGAGAGAAAAGAGGACTTTCTATAGGAAAAGGATGTAAGCATGCTACAGGATGCCATAGAAAGAGTTAAGGGAGTGGGGGAGAAAACCGCCACTCTCTTTCATAAAGAGGGGATTTTTACAAAGGAAGACCTGATTCTCGGTTTTCCAATCAGTTATAGAGAATATCCGGCCCCCGTCTTAATCCAACAGGCAAGAGATAAGGAGTGGATGGCCTTTTCGGGAGTCTTAAAGGAAGATTTCAGGGGAAATTCGGGGAATGCGAAGGGCTTTCTCTTTGCCAAAGTTTTCGATCAGAGCGGGGAGATGATTCTACAGTACTTTCATGCTCCCTATATCCGCAAAGTTCTAAAAAAAGGGATGCAATTTGTCTTCTTCGGACAGGTCAGGGAGTTCAAGGGGAAGCTGTATCTTCAGCAGCCGAAATATTTTTCTCCGGAGGAGTATCGGGAAAAACAGAGCTGTCTGGAATCGATATACTCGGGGACAAAAGGAATGAAAAGCTATGTTCGGAGGAAGGCGATAGCGGAGATTTTCAAAGAAGACTTCCCTTATCCGGATTTGTTTTCCGAAGAAGACTTGGAAAGGCTTTCGCTTCGGAATAAAAAAGAAAGCTTACGGCTTCTTCATTTTCCACGAAATTTCAAGGAGAGAGAAGAAGGGAGGAGACGATTTGCCTTTGAGGAACTCTTTTTTTACTCTTTGTATCTGGAGAAGGAAGAAAAAGAGTATAAGAAAGTAAAAGAGACGGTTCTTTATCAGGAGGGAGAAGAGGAAGACTTTCAATCTTATTTTCCTTTTGCTCTCACGAATTCACAAAAAAACTGTATTACAGAAATGAATCGGGAACTTTTGGAGAAAAAAAGGATTTTTCGTTTTGTGGAGGGAGATGTAGGATCCGGAAAGACGGTAATTGCTCTTTATTTACTGTACTTAACGATGAAGCGCAAAAAACAAGTCGCTTTTATGGCGCCTACCGAGATTCTGGCAAGACAGCACTATGAAAATGCTCTAAAACTTTTTCCGAATGGAATAGCCTTACTGCTTGGCAGTACAAGTCCCAAGGAAAAAAAGAGGATTTATAAGGACATCGCGGAAGGAAAGATACTGGGAGTCTTCGGGACACAATCTTTAATTCAGGAACTTGTTCACTTCCAAGACCTGGAGAGTATTATTATTGATGAACAGCATCGCTTTGGCGTGAAAGAAAGAAGGAAGCTGGAAGAAAAAGGAAAATTTCCGCATGCGCTCTTTCTTTCCGCGACACCTATTCCGAGAAGTCTTGCAAAGTTATTATACGGCAGTTTACCGCTTTCCGTTTTGCAGGAAAAACCGGCAGACAGACTTCCCATAAAGAATGCCTTGATTCATAAGGAAGAGCAAGGAAAGGCGTTCTCCTTTATCTTGGAAGAAATTCAAAAAGGCAGACAGGCTTATGTCATTTGTCCGATGATAGAAGAAAATGAGAACTTGGAAGTAGAGTCGGTTCTTTCTTATGAAAAGCTGCTAAGGAAATTCTTTCCGGAAAATGTGCGGATTTCCGTATTACACGGAAAGATGAAGGCTGAGCAAAAAGAGGAAGTGATGGAGGCTTTTAAGGAAGGAAGGACACAAATTTTGCTATCTACCACAGTTGTGGAAGTCGGCGTAGATGTAGGAAATGCAACGGTTATGCTGATTGAGAATGCGGAGCGCTTCGGCCTTGCCCAGCTACACCAGCTGCGCGGAAGAGTGGGACGGTCTGCTTTACAGAGTTATTGTATCTTTTTGGATCGAAAGGATGATGAAAAGTCGAGAGAACGTCTGGAAATTATCAAGAACAGTAATGACGGATTCAGCATTTCAAAAGAGGATTTGCGACTGAGGGGACCCGGTGATCTTTTCTTTGGGGAAAGACAATCCGGAGACTTGCAATTTCATATGGCGGATCCGATTCTGGATGAAGCTCTTTTTCGGGATGCAAGACTTGAAGCGGAGAGAATATTGAAGCAGGATCCAAATTTGGAAAGGCATGAAAAACTGCACAATGCTTTTATGAGAATGCTTGAGGCGGATTGTCCCTAGTTTTTATAACGGATAAGGAGAGTATAGATGAGAGTGATTGCCGGAACAGCAAGAAGAATGAACTTAAAAACGCCGGAGGGTCTGGATACACGTCCTACACAGGATAGAATCAAGGAAACCTTATTCAATATCATTCAATTTGATCTTACGAATAAGGATGTACTGGATCTTTTTGCCGGAAGCGGGGCACTTGGGATAGAAGCCCTTTCCAGAGGAGCTGCCAGGGCCGTTTTCTGTGATTCTGCCAGACAGGCAATCCTTTGCATTGAAGAAAATCTGCAAAAAACGCATTTTAAAGAGCAGAGCCTGGTCCTTTCCGGAGATTATAACGGAGCGATTAACAGTCTGATGCGAAAGGACTATCATTTTGGACTTGTATTTATGGATCCTCCTTATGGTCGAGAACTTGCGGAAAAAGCTTTGATCCGTTTAAAGGATAAGGCTTTTGTGAGTCAAGATACTCTTTTTGTTGTGGAGGCGGGTCTACAGGAAGACTTTTCCGGAATGGAAGAGGAAGGATACAGTATTTTAAGGGAAAAATTTACAAAACCAATAAACATGTTTTTCTTCGTTTAAAGGGTGAAATAGGATAAATACAAGCAGTTTAATAGAGGAAAGTAGAGGAGGGAAAATGAAGATAGCGATTTATCCCGGTTCCTTTGATCCGGTAACTTTCGGGCATCTGGATGTCATTGCCAGAAGTGCAAAAATGGTAGATAAATTAATTATTGCCGTTTTGCTAAACAAAAATAAGTCGGCGTTGTTTTCCATGGAGGACCGTGTTAGAATGATTAGCGAATATGTCAAAGATGTGCCGAATGTGGAGGTGCATTCTTTTAGCGGACTGACTGTGGATTATGCCAAGAAGGTAGGAGCTACGATGATTGTACGTGGTCTCCGTGCGGTATCGGACTTTGAGTATGAACTGCAGCTGGCACAGACGAATAAGGTGATTGCCGAGGAAATTGATACCTTGTTTCTGGCAACGAATCTGAAGTATTCTTATCTGAGTTCCAGCATCGTAAAAGAGATTGCATCTTATAACGGTGACATTTCGGCTTTTGTACCCAAGATGGTAGAGACAGCCATGAAAGAAAAATACGGATTTTAAGTAGGCGGAGGGAATATGAGCAGAATAGAGCAATTGATTGGGGAAATTGAAGAGTACATTGACAGCTGTAAGTTTCAGCCCTTGTCTAATAGTAAGATTATCGTGAATAAAGAAGAGATGGAAGAACTTCTGGTGGAGTTACGGTTAAGAGTTCCGGAAGAAATTAAGAAATATCAGAAGATTATTTCTCAACAGGATGCGATTTTGTCCGATGCCAAGGTGCAGGCGGAGTCTATGTTAAGTGATGCGAAAGCACAGACGGAAGAAATGGTTTCCGACAGTGAAATTATGCAGCAGGCTTATGCAAAGGCCAATGCGTTGGTACAGGATGCACAGAACCAGGCGGACAGCATTGTGAACAATGCCGTAGCGGATGCAGATCAAATTCGATCCAATGCCATCCGGTATACGGATGAAATGCTCGCAAGCTTGGAAACGATTATTTCCCGTTCTTTGGAGAATGCCAGCCTTCATCTGAATGAGTTAAAGTCTTCTCTGGGAGATTCCAAGAGTATTGTACAGTCCAATCGAGAAGCTCTTGCAAAGGCAATTCCACAGAATAAGCCTGCAGAGCAGAACTAAGGCTCGGAAAGAACTTAGCGCCCGGATTTGCGGAAAGCTTGAAAATTTTTGTAGATTTATTTCTGTATGACATTGACAGAAGAGCAGAGAAAGATTATAATCCTTCACTAGCGGCTTGTGAGGTAAAAGACATGATTCGCTAGTGTAGGAACTTTAAGGATGAACCGGGATTCATTTTTGGAGGAAAGAATAGATTTTAAGAATCTATCAGATAGCGATGCGTGGCTCAGCTTGGTAGAGCGCTGCGTTCGGGACGCAGAGGTCGCTGGTTCGAATCCAGTCGCATCGACTTCGAAAAGCAGGAGGTGTATGACATCTCCTGCTTTTTCGCTATAGTTAGGATGCTTGTTTGTAGAGGGGAAAGTAAGGATATGGGAAGAGAAAATTTTAAGTCAAGAATCGGTTTTATCCTGGTCAGTGCCGGCTGTGCCATCGGTATCGGAAACGTCTGGAAGTTTCCTTATTTGGTCGGACAGAATGGAGGCGGCATTTTTGTACTCTTTTATCTGCTTTTTCTTTTAACTATGGGGCTTCCCATTCTTACCATGGAACTTGCGGTAGGAAGAGCCAGCAGAAAATCTGTGGTACAGGCATATAAAAAGTTGGAGCCGGAAGGCACAAAGTGGCATATTCACGGCTATGTTTGTATTTTCGGTTGCTATCTCTTGATGATGTACTACACAACGGTATCCGGTTGGATGCTCTCTTATTTTTTCAAATTTCTTTTTAACAGCTTTGGAAACATTGAACAGAGTCAAGTAGAAGGGATTTTTACTACGATGCTCAGTCGTCCTGAAGAAATGACACTTTGTATGGGAATCACGGTTATCGGCGGTTTTATGATTTGCTCCTTAGGCTTACAGAAGGGCCTCGAGAAGGTAACTACCGTTATGATGAGTGCCTTATTTATCCTTATAGTACTCCTTGCCGTACATAGTCTTCTTTTACCCGGTGCCATGGAAGGCGCGAAGTTCTACCTTCTTCCGAATGTGGAAAAGGTAAAGGAAATCGGATTGTATCATGTCATTTCCTCTGCAATGAATCAGGCATTTTTCACCTTATCTCTCGGTGTTGCGGCAATGGAGATTTTCGGCTCCTATATGTCTGATGACTATACCTTGGTCAGTGAAGGGGTGAAGATTTGTGCCTTGGATACCTTTGTGGCGATTATTTCGGGACTCATTATTTTCCCGGCATGCTTCAGCTTCGGTGTGGAGCCGAATGCCGGCCCGCCCCTTATTTTCTTTACCTTACCGAAGGTTTTCATGCATATGCAGTTCGGTAGAGTTTGGGGAGCTCTTTTCTTCCTGTTTATGACTTTTGCAAGCTTCTCCACGGTGATTGCCGTTTTTGAAAATCTGATTTCCACCAGTATGGACAATTTTCATTGGGACAGAAAAAAAGCGGTCATTGTGAACTGCATTTTTATTTTTGTAATGAGCATTCCTTGTATTTTAGGGTATAATTTATGGCAGGATTTAAAGCTTATCGGTGGAAGGGATGTACTGGATTCGGAAGATTTTATTGTAAGTAATCTGATTCTCCCTATCGGATCCCTCATTTATCTTCTTTTCTGTGTGAGTAAGTGGGGCTTCGGTTTTGACCGGTACATTGAAGAATGTAATAAGGGAGAAGGCATCAAGATGTCCAAGGCTTTAAAGCCGTATTTCGTGGTTGTATTACCGATTTTGATTCTGATTTTGCTGCTGCAAGGATTGCGTTAATCGTCTTTCGGAGACGGGATAGGAGTCTTATGACGATACGGGAAGAAATGGAGGAACTGGAGAAGAGGACACTTTCCCCTTATGCTTTTTTAAGCATGAATTCTTTGGGGAGGGATTATCCGGAGGAGGAAGACGATATTCGTACCATTTTCCAAAGAGACCGGGATAGAATTCTGCATTCGAAGGCCTTTCGTCGCCTGAAGCATAAGACACAGGTCTTTATTCAACCGGAGGGGGACCACTATAGAACGAGACTCACGCATACCCTGGAGGTAAGTCAGATTGCAAGGAGTATAGCTAAGGCCCTGCGCCTAAATGAGGACTTAACGGAGGCAATTGCACTCGGACATGACCTTGGACATACGCCTTACGGACATGCGGGAGAAAGAGCCTTGAATCAGATTTGTTCCTTTGGATTTTCCCATGTGGAACAGAGTGTCCGTGTCGTAGAAGTGCTGGAAAAAAATGGAAAGGGTTTAAATTTATCGAAGGAAGTGCGGGACGGAATCCTGAATCACAGAAGTTCGGGGCATCCGAAGACTTTGGAAGCGCAGGCCGTGCGACTGTCCGATAAGATTGCTTACTTGAATCATGATGTGGATGACAGTATAAGAGGCGGAATTATTACGGAGGAAGATCTACCGGAAGAGTTTCGCTCCGTTCTCGGAAGGAGTGTAAAAGAAAGGATTGATACTCTGATTCGTTCCGTCATCTTTTCCTCTATCGGAAAAGACAGTTTAAGAATGGATCCCGTAGTGGGTGAGGCCATGCAGGGACTGAGGAAGTGGATGTTCAGTCATGTTTACAAGAAAAGTGAAGCCAAGGAAGAAGAATGGAAGGTGGAAGGCATGCTTCGTCTTCTCTTTACATTCTATATGGAGCATCCGGAGACTTTGACGGAGGAATATCGTTTCCTCTTTGAGAAGAGCTTGGAAGACAAGAGTGTTTCGGAAAAAGAGCATTTAGAGAGAGTCGTTTGTGACTATATTTCCGGCATGACGGATGAATATTGCAATCATAAATTTATGGAGTATTACGTGCCGAAGGCCTGGGCTAAAGACTAAAAGGAGCTTTCATGTACTACGGAGAGGACATTGTCGAGGAAGTTCGTCAAAAAACGGATATTGTGGACCTGGTAGGGCAATATGTTAACCTGAAGAAAAAGGGATCGAGCTATTTCGGTCTCTGTCCTTTTCATGGGGAAAAAACCGCTTCCTTTTCGGTTTCTCCCGGAAAACAGATTTTTTATTGCTTCGGTTGCGGAAAAGCCGGAGACAGTATTCGTTTTCTGATGGAATATGAAAACCTAAGCTTTGTGGAAGCTCTGGAGGAGCTTGCAGAGCGCGCCAATGTCACGCTTCCGAAGGAGGAAAAAAGAGACAAGGGAGAGGAAGACCTTCGTTATAAAATATTGGAAATTAATAAGCAGGCGGCACTCTTTTATGTGAAGCAGCTCAGGAGTGAAAAGGGAAAACTCGGACTGGCTTATTGTGCAAAGCGAAAGCTCAGCGGAGAAAGTATCACGCATTTCGGCTTGGGTTATGCCGGGAAGGAAAGAGATAGCCTTTATCAATATTGTAAGTCTTTAGGCTTTAAGGACCAAGTTTTACAGGAGTCGGGTTTATTTAGCTTTAAGGAAGCCGGAGTTTATGATAAGTTTTTCAACCGACTTATGTTCCCGATTATGGATTTACACAATAGGGTTATCGGCTTTGGAGGGAGAGTTATGGGGGACGGAGAGCCCAAGTATTTAAATTCTCCGGAAACCAAACTTTTTGATAAATCAAGAAATCTCTTTGCACTTAACTTTTCGAGGAAATCCCGTTCCGATTTTTTTATCCTATGTGAAGGCTATATGGATGTGATTTCTCTTCATCAATGGGGATTTCCGGAGGCGGTAGCGGCTCTTGGGACAGCTTTTACGGAACAGCAGGCGGATCTCATGAAACGTTTCCATTCGCTTGTTTATCTCTGTTTTGACAGTGACGGAGCAGGGAAAAAGGCCTGTAAACGTGCTATTTCCATTCTGCGGGAAAAGAACTTGGAGGGAAAGGTAATAAACCTTTTACCCTATAAGGATCCGGATGAGTTTTTGAAGGCGGAAGGAAAAGAAGCTTTTGAAAAACGAATGGAAGAAGCAAAAAATGCCTTTCTCTGGGAAGTGGAAGAGAAGAAAAAGGAATTTGACCTCCATGACCCTGCAGGAATGCAGAAATATATGGAGAGTATTGCGGAGCTTTTAAGGACGAATTTTCAGGATCCCGTTGAAAGGGAAAATTACCTGAAGGCGGTTGCCAGAGAGCAGATGTTAAAGGCGGAAAATCTGCAGCATCTTGTGGATAGAGGGGAAGAAAAAACGCAGCTGGAGTTTGGTCTTAAAAAAGCTTCCGGGGGAAAGGAAAAAAGAGAGAAGAAAAATGGAATTCCCCGCTGGAGGAGGAGTTTCTTTCCGTTTTGATGCAGAGAAATGAATTTCTTGCCATCGCGCGACAATATGTAGAGGAAGAAGATTTTCAAGGTAATTTTGCTAAGGAAGTGTACAGAAAACTTTTATCCGGTACGGATGCAAAGCTGATTTTAGATAGCTATAGGAATGAAGAGGAGAAATATCAAAAACTCGCAAAACTCTATCATGGAGACTTGTATCATATGGATTTGGAGCGGGACGAGGAGAAAAAGCTCTTGTCGGACTACATCCGTCAGCTGAAATTGCAGAAAATCGAAGCAAAAATCAGGGAAGTGACGGATGCGGAAGGCCTTTCCCTCTGCTTTAAAGAACGGGATAAGTGGGAGCATTTTGTTTTCGGGTAAAGAATAGGACAGAATAACACAGTTTTTTGGGGGAGGAGCCTTGAGTAAAAGAATAGAAAGACTGGTGGAATTATTTCCCGGAGCGACTTCCGTGGCGGATATAGGCTGTGACCATGGCTATAGCTCGATTCTTCTTGCAAAGAAAGGGAAGGCGGAGAAGATTATAGCCTGTGATATTGGGGAATCTCCCTTGGAAAGTGCCAGAAATAATATTCGAAAAGAGGGGCTTACGAATAAGATTCAGTGTCGTTTGGGAAATGGTTTAGAGCCCTTGAAACCCTTTGAAGTGGAGGCTTTACTGATTTCCGGCATGGGCGGTCCTCTGATCACGGAAATTGTGGAGAAGAGAATAGAAGAGTTTTCTCTGGCCGTATTTTCTCCGCAATCCGACTTTTCCAATTTTCGTCGATTTCTTGCGGAGAAAATGGAAGTTTTAAAAGAAGAGTATCTGGAAGAAGGCGGGAAATTTTATCGTCTTTTTCTTGCGGGAAAGAAAGAAAAAAAGGCGGAAACAGCGGCAAGAAGTTATGTGGAATGGGAATACGGTTGGATTCCTTTACAGCAAAAAGATCCCGTGTTAAAAGCTTTGCTGGAAAAAGAAAAGAGGCAGTATGGGGAAATACTGGAGAAAAGGCAAGTGGAGGAAGTCCGGAACAAGCTTGCCGTGATAGAAGAGGCTTTGGGATTTTATAGGGAGAAATAATGATGGATAGAGAACAATTCATTCGTTTTTTGGAGGACTTTGCCCCGAAAAATCTTGCCGAGGATTGGGATAATGTAGGATTTCTTCTTGGGAAGAGAGAAGGAGAATTAAAACGGGTCTATATTTGCCTGGATGTGGACGCCTACTCGGTGGATGCTGCGATAGAGGAGGGATGTGACTTTATTCTAAGTCACCATCCTTTTATCTTTAAGGGAATGAAGTCTGTGACAGGAGAAAATGTTTCCGGAAAGAAAGTTCTTTCTTTAATCGAAAATAGGATTTCCGTTTTTTCCATGCATACGAACTTTGACAGTGTAGAAAAGGGAATGGCGGACCTCCTTGCCGAGATTCTGGGATGGCGGAAGGAGGGAGTTATGGAAGAGGTCTCTGTGAGTCCTTCCGGAAAGACGGAGGGAATCGGCTTTTTTACCCATTTAGACAAAGCATTGTCCTGCAAAGAATTGGCAGAGTATGTCAAAGAAAAATGCAAGCTTCCCTACATAGAGTATTTTGACGGCGGAAGAAAAATTCGAAAGCTTGCGGTTTGCCCCGGATCCGGAAGAAGCTTTCTTTCTACTTTACCCGTGGATGTAGACGCCTATATTAGTGGCGATTTCGGACATCATGATGCCATTGACAGTATGGAAAAGGGACTTAGCTTAATTAATGCAGGGCATTACGGACTGGAGCATTTCTTTGTGCCTTATATGCAGAGCTTAATTTGTCGACAATTCCCAGAGATAGAGATTGTTCAGGAGAAAACCCGTTTTCCGGGAAAGATACTTTAATGCTGCCCGGAAAATGAGCGGATATTTAGCATGGGAACAGCAGGAAATCGCTTTTACTGTAGGAAATATCAGGGAGGATAAGAGACAATCGAAGGAGTACGAAAGGAGAATACAGTATGCTTGTAACAGCAAAGGGAAAAACCGTTGAAATAGAAAAGGGGAGTCGCTTCCAAGATTTAGTGCCTTTTTTTCAGGAGCAGGAAGAGTATCCTCTTCTTTTGGCAAAGGTCGGAAGTCGTATTTTTGAACTGCATAAGAAGGTTCCGGAGGAAGATTTTACCGTAGAGTGGATTACCATTCGGGACCGGATTGGAATGCAAAGCTATCAGCGATCCGCTGTTTTTATGCTGTTAAAAGCGTTTTTCCATCACTGCAAGGGTGTTCTGGGCTTTAATGTCACAATAGATTATACTTTGGGAGGGGGCTTTTACGGCTATCTTTCCGGAGGGGTCAAAATTACGACAGACTTGCTCTCCAAGGTTAAGGCTACCATGGAGGAGTATGTTAAGGCGGAGATGCCGATTATGAAACGCAATATTTCTACAGGAGAAGCCAGGAAGCTGTTTCATGATCTAGGAATGACTTCCAAGGAGGAGCTTTTCCGTTTCCGTATGACCAGCCGCGTCAATATTTATTCTCTGGGGAATTTTCAGGATTATTTCTACGGCTACATGCTGTTGAATACCGCTTATGTGACCAAATTCGATTTATTCCCTTATGGAGACGGCTTTATCTTACTTCTGCCAAAAGAGGATAATCCCGGTGAACTGTCCGAGTTTCATCCGATGAATAAGCTGTATGAAGTACAGAAAACATCCTCCAACTGGGCTAAGGAGGTAGGAATTAAAAATATCGGCGAGTTAAACCGTAAGATTGTATCAGGGGATCCGGACTCTTTGATTCTCATGCAGGAGGCATTCTTTGAAAAACAAATCGGCAATATGGCGATGGAAATTGCCAAAAAGAATAAGCGATTGGTGTTGATTGCAGGACCTTCTTCTTCCGGAAAAACCAGCTTTGCCAAGCGTCTCGGCATTCAGCTTTCCGCATTGGGAAAGAAGCCGCATGCTATTTCCGTAGACAATTATTTTGTAGGAAGAGATCAGACTCCGAGAGATGAAGAAGGAAATTACGATTTTGAATCTATCCTGAATGTGGATTTACCTCTTTTCAACAAGGATATGAGGGCGCTTCTTTCGGGTGAGCGAGTAGAGCTTCCGAGGTTTAATTTTCTTACCGGAAAAAGAGAATATAAGGGTGATTTCCTAAGCTTGGGTGCGGATGACATTCTGGTCATTGAAGGAATTCATTGTTTAAACGATAAGATGTCCGAATCGCTTCCCGAGGACAGTAAGTATCGCATTTATATTTCCGCACTTACACCGATTAACATTGATGAGCATAACCGGATTCCGACAACCGATGTAAGACTTTTGCGCCGTATGGTACGAGACAATCGCACCCGCGGATATTCAGCGGAAAATACAATTTCGATGTGGAAGAGCGTAAGAAGAGGAGAGGATCAAAACATCTTCCCTTACCAGGAAAAGGCGGATGTCATGGTAAACTCCGCACTGATTTATGAACTTCCCGTTCTAAAAATTTTTGCAGAGCCGCTTTTATTTCAGATTGAAGAAGATAGCCCCTGTTACCAAGAGGCAAAGCGTCTGCTGAAATTCCTGGATTATGTTTTGGCCTTAAGCCCCGAGTCGATTCCGCATAATTCCATTTTAAGAGAATTCATCGGCGGCTCTTGCCTGCATGTAGGATAAAATCTGTATAAAGAGTCTGTGAAAAAATCAAAATAATAAAGTAATTTTTGCAATATAGGTCTGAATGCGGGGTAGTCTGAGCCCGTCGGTACTTGCGAAAAACAAGAGAAACGCAGTTTTTCGCTTAGTATCCGTTACGTGGCGAAGCTAGCGAGAGCGTGCCCAAGTTCAGACCTATATTGCTTAGAAAATTATTTTGATTTTTTACAGCCCCTTCATTCTTCATTGTACCATTCCAGAAAGGAGTGCTTTACCCCTTTGTCCTTTAAACCCAAGATGGTTTGCTTGGAGACATTTTCCGTGGAACGGAATATATTTTTCTCGATAAAAGGATTCGTTTTTTTCAGCTCGGCAATCAATTTCTTTGTTTCCAGACGTTTGGAACTTGTGGTTCCGTCCGTATGGCAGGTGGAGCAGGTTTCCGTAAACTTGCAGGCACATTGAATAAAGTTCAATTTATTGTAATCTCGCCAATGCTTGATATCGTCTTCTCGAACATAATATAGGGGGCGAATCAGTTCCATGCCCGGAAAATTGGTGGAGTGGAGTTTCGGCATCATGGCCTGGAACTGTCCACTGTAAAGCATCCCCATGAGAACTGTTTCAATAACATCATCAAAATGGTGCCCCAGAGCAATTTTATTGCAGCCCAATTCTTTTGCCTTGGAATAGAGGTGTCCTCGTCTCATTCTTGCGCAAACATAGCAGGGCGAAGATTCAATTTCAAAAACGGACTCAAAGATATCGCTTTCAAAAAAATGCAGGGGAATCCCAAGCAACTTCGCATTCCCCTCAATGATTTTTCGGTTGTATTCGTTGTATCCCGGATCCATGCACAGAAACTGTATTGTAAAGGGAAATTTATTATGTCTCTTCAGCTCTTGGAAGAGCTTGGCCATAATCATCGAGTCCTTTCCGCCGGAAATACAGAGACAGAGATTGTCCCCTTCCTGAATCAGCTCAAAATCGTTGATAGCTTTAGCAAAGGGGGTAAAAATGGATTTTTTGAATATTTTTCGCAGGCTTTTTTCAATCTCCTCCCGTCGTTCCTCTTCGGAAGCATACTTGATTTTCATGAGGATATACTGTCCGTAGCCGCCGCTTAAATTGGCTACCCGATGGCCTTTTTCCAAAAGCCTTTCTCCAAGTTCTCGAGAAATGGTGCCGTATTTACAGTAGAGCAAATAGGCCTTGGACGGATCCAAAATTGTATCATCCCGTAGTAAATCCGAAATGGCTATCCATTTGGCGTTGTCGATATGCCCGAGCTGATACTCCGCTTCATCACGAAGATCAATCGGGATATAATTTTTATATTCTTCTTTTTCCCACTCTTCCGGGGATATTTCTCTTAAGTTTGTCATAGAATTTCCTTGTTACGGTCTTGATTGCTTCGAATTAGACCCTGCATAGAAAAAAATTTTTCCAAACAGCAGGAACTATTTTCAAAACAGAAAAATTGCAAACGAAGACAGTATAGCATACTTCGGGGATTCTATAAAAACATATTGCAGAATGTCTCGGGCTTCGTTATTCTAAGAGAACAAAAATCGTGTAAAAGGAAAGGAAAAAGCTATGAATCCGATGGAAATGATGCAATTTGCAAAGGAACTGGATAATTTCAAAAAAACCACCCGAAGGTGGCTAAGTTTTTGGCAATCGAGTTTGGAAAAGGACTTCCGGAGGGGAGTATCCTGGAATTGAAAATCACAAGGCCGGGACAAGAGGAAAAAGTTAGCAATATGCGGATTCTTCCGGAGGATCAAAACTTTCTGAGCAAACTCATGCGGTCTTAAATTGCTAAGCGAAATTTTTTTTGCTAAGAATTTTATTCTTCTAGTGCGCCAACTCGTTAATTTCTTTCTCTTCGGTCTTGGAGAACAGAATCTTCTGTGTGTGATATAGACCATAGTTTCCGGAGCAAAGATAGCTGACTGCTATCGCCAGAATAAAATAGGATGAAGCCTGAAATCCGAAAAGCTCGAAGCAAATGAGTAGAGTGGCAAGCGGACAGTTCGTTACGCTGCAAAAGACGGAAGCCATGCCGAGTGCGGCACAGAGTCCGGGATCCAGCGGTAAAAATAGTTGTAAAGCATTCCCCAAGGTGGCACCGATAAAGAGGGAGGGCACAATTTCTCCTCCCTGATAGCCGCCGCCCAGGGATATGGAAGTAAACAGGATTTTCAGAAGAAAAGCAAAGAAAAAGACTTTGTAGCCTGAATCCGTAATGGTTTTTACAATGATATCCATGCCGGTTCCGTTATAGTCGGTGCTTCCGACAAGGAGAGTGCCTATAATCAAAATCAGTCCGCAGACAAAGATGCGAAAATAGCTATTCTTAAAGTATTTTGTAAAAAGAGCCTTTGCCTTATGGGCTGAGAGCACAAAGAGAACACTGACCATGGAGGCCAGGATAGCTAAAAGAATGGTAGCCAGTGCTGACTTCCAATCTATCTCGGAAACGAGACTTAAATGAAGCTCCGGTTCAATCACGTGTACGACTTTTTCGGCAAAAAAATTGGCTACCAGGGCGGAGACGGTACAGGGAAGAAGTGCTGTGTAATACATATGTCCTACAGTACAAATCTCCATTGCCAAAACGGAGGCGGCAAGCGGTGTTCCGAAGAGGCCTGAAAAGGCGGCACTCATGCCGCACATCATAATTCTGCGTCTGTCTTTTTCTTTGAGGCGGAGAACCTTTCCGATTATGGATCCCATGGAGGAGCCAAGCTGTAATGCAGCTCCTTCACGTCCTACCGAAGCACCGAAAAGGTGTGAGAGAATGGTTGCCAAAATAATGAGGGGAGCCATATAGGATGGGAGATTTTCTCCGTTTTGTATGGATTCCAAAACCAAGTTGGTCCCCTTTGGTTCTTTCACGGAACAAAGCCGATAGGAAAAAACAATCAGAATCCCGGCGAACGGGAGGAGGCCGATCAGCAAGGGGTGAAGACTTCTGATTTGGCTGACAATCTGAATTCCCTTTGCAAAGTAAGCGGCAACCGATCCCACAATGCCTCCCGTGAGTCCCCCGATGATAACCCACTTTATGCCGTTTCCATAGGTCAGTATGAGTCTCTTTTCCAGGTCTTTCATGCTTTACTTTCCTTTTCTGGCATTGATTGCCAGCTGTAAACAACCAAGGACGCCCTGGTTATCGTTGAGACTTGCAGGAACAATATAGTTGTCTAAATCAGCGAGTTCTTTTGTTTTTATATATCCGTTCAACTGCTCTTTTACTTGTTTTCGAATGAGGGGGAAAAGCTGCATTTGATGCATTACTCCGCCACCTAAAATAATTCGCTCGGGACTCAGGGTAAGGATAATATTGCAAAGTGCCTGTCCGATATAGTAGGCTTCTATCTCCCAAACCAGAGGAACACCGGAGAGGCTATCCGCTTTCTTTCCGTAACGGGCTTCCATTGCCGGACCGGATGCCATGCCTTCAAAACAGTTTTTATGAAAGGGACAGATTCCCTGAAAATGATCTTTTTCGTGCGGCACAAGAATCATATGTCCAAGTTCGGGATGAAGCATACCGTGAAGAAGCTTTCCGTTACTCAATACTCCGCCGCCGATTCCGGTACCAATCGTTATGTATACGGCATTTTCGAGACCGCGACTGGAACCGAAGGATACTTCTCCCAGCAAAGAGCCGTTTACATCCGTATCAAAACCGGCAGGAACCGAGAGCGCTTTCTCAATTACCGGTAAAATAGGATAATTCTGCCATTTTACCTTCGGCGTACTGGTAATGTAGCCATAGGTCTCAGAGGACTTATCCAGGTCTATCGGCCCGAAGCAGGCTACACCAAGTGCAACGATTCCCTTGTCCTTAAAGAAATCAATCACTCTGGGCATTGTTTCATCCGGACTGCTCGTCGGGATGGATACTTGTTCCAGAATTTCCCCGTTTTCTTTGCAAATAGCGCAAATCATTTTTGTTCCGCCTGCTTCCAAAGCACCATATACCATAGTTTTTACCTCATTTTCCTAAAAAATTATCAAACTGCCTTTTTCCCGTTGCATCTTCTCCGAGCAAGGCTGAATGAGAAGCTTTCGTGATATAGTGTATATAAGCGAATGAAAAAATGCAATCTCTGAAGCGAGACTTGAGGGAAGAAAAAAGAAACGCTTTTTCCGTATTTTATTCCGCTTTTTAAGCTTGTTGAAGATTTTTTATTCGGGTATAATAAACGGGATTGTAATGACAGGGATTTTGGAGGAGGGAGTAGGATGAAATCTGGTTCCGCTAGCGAGAAAAGTGCAGGAAAAGGAAAGGATGGAAGCGTTATGCCTAAAACGGAAACGGTTCGGTCGAAGAAAAAAACGCTATCCAAGACGCTTGAAAAGACTGTGAAAAAAACACGCCAAAAGATTGATAAAACGGAAGAAACGCGTACTGCTGAGAAGAAGGACTCCTTAAGCCTAAAAGAAAGAGCGGAAATCTCCTATCGGAATAGATTGAAGAAGCATTACGATGAGATGAAATGGCTTTATCATGAGCTGTATCACGGTGCGGATGAAGCTTTCCAATATCTTCTCGGTTTATTGGAAAAGTATGCTCTGAGTCGTGAAGAGGATTTGCTTCTTCTGGATGAAGAAAGAATGGCAAAGCCGAACTGGTATAAAAATAACGAGCAAATAGGAACGCTCCTTTATGTAGATCATTTTGCGACCAATTTGCAGGGAGTGGAGAAAAACCTCTCTTACTTAAAAGAAAGCGGTTTCAATTATCTGCAGATTATGCCTATCTTGGAGAGCCCAAAAGGAAAATCGGACGGGGGATATGCCGTTTCGGATTATCGAAAGGTTCAACCGGAACTGGGGAGTATGGAAGATCTTCGTTCTTTGTCCAAGGCCTGTCATAAAGATGGAATGATTATCGGACTGGATTTTGTGATGAATCATACCTCTGAAGAACATGAATGGGCAAGGAGAGCAAGAGGGGGAGAAAAAGAATTCCAGGATCGCTTCTTTGTGTTTGACGATTGGGGTATTCCCAATGAATTTGAAAAGACGGTTCCCCAAGTCTTCCCGGAATCGGCGCCGGGAAATTTCACCTACTATGATGATATGCATAAGGTGGTTATGACCACGTTCTATCCCTATCAGTGGGATTTGAATTATGCCAATTTCATGGTATTTAATGATATGCTGGAGACGGCGTTATACTTTTGTAACCAAGGAACGGATGTATTCCGTCTGGACGCGGTTCCCTATATTTGGAAAAGGCTGGGAACCAATTGTCGCAACCTCCCCGAGGTGCATACTTTGGTTCGACTTTTCCGTATGGCTATAGAAATCGTAGCGCCCGGTGTTCTTCTTTTAGGAGAAGTGGTCATGGAGCCGACTAAAGTAATGCCATATTTCGGAACGGATGAGAAACCCGAATGCCATCTTCTTTATAACGTTACCACCATGGCGACTACATGGCATACTCTTGCGACACAGGATACTCGACTTTTGCAACATCAACTTGGTCAGATTTTTACGCTTCCGAAAGACAAGATTTTTTTGAACTACCTTCGTTGTCATGATGACATCGGTTGGGGATTGGACTATGAATTTTTGGCACAGTTTGATATGGCTGAAGTTCCGCATAAGGCATTTTTAAATGCCTATTTCCGGGGCTTTGCAGACTTTTCCGAGGCAAGAGGAGAACTCTATAATGATGATCCGTTGAAAGGAGACGCCAGACTTTGCGGAACCACCGCATCTCTTTGTGGAATAGAGGCCGGTGTTAAGGAAGGAAATCAGGAGAAGATTGATGCCGCCATTCGTCTTGACCTGATGCTTCATGCTTTTCTACTCAGTCAGTCGGGTATCCCGGTATTGTATTCAGGGGATGAAATTGCCATGGAAAATGACTACAGCTACCATGATGATCCCTTAAAGCGACATGATTCCCGTTATTTGCACAGAGGAAAATTCCCTTGGGACAAGGCTGCTAAGCGAAAAAAGAAGGGGACGGTGGAAGAAAAGCTATATTCCGGTATTTTACGTTTGGAAGCCATGAGGAGAAAAAACAAAGCTTTTTCCGCTTTGGCCGATACTTGGATTATAGATACGAAGAATATTCATGTTCTGGCTTTCGGTCGTTATTATGAGGGAGAAAAAATTCTCTGCTTCTACAATTTCTCGGTGTTTGAAGAAATTGCCTATGTTTCCGAGGTGGAGGATTATGTCAATGTATTTACAAATGAGGGAATGAAGGCAAGAGATTTGCGAATTCCGTCTCATGACTTCCTCTGGTTAAAGACCAGTTTCTAAAAAGAAGGTGCGTTTTATGCGCATCATCCGTTATGTACAAGTTTTTTCGCCGGAAGAAGCTTCATTCTTCCGGCTCCGTTCATAACGAGTATCGTGCGCAAAGCGTGCGCTATCTCGTTTATCCTCTATATCACAATTGTATCTCCATCCATCAACAGCAAAAAATCTGATTTTATAGCAAGGAGCTTTCATGAAAAAAAAGGACGAAAAAGAAGAGAAAAAATCCATAAGTGAAGTAACGCAGGAAGGGAAGGAAGAATTGCTCAGTCCTCCGAAAAAAAGAAGAGGCAGACCTAAGAAGGAAGAAATTCCGGAAAGTTCCGGGGGAGAGGCTGAGGTTGCGGAACCTGTCTTAAAGGAAGAAAAGAAGAAAAAGAGAAGCGTAAAAAAGGCGGTAAAAGAATCTTCTTCGGAAGACAGTGCCCCCTCCGAGCTTCGCATAGAGGAGGACAATTCTCTATTTACAGCCTATAAAGAGACGCAGCCTGCCGATGCTCCGGAAGAACGGATAATGCCGGAAAAGACGGATGAACCGGTTAAAAAAGAGGGACCTCGTGATGCGGACGCGAAAGCTGTACAAGGCATTCTGGAAATCATGTCGGAGGGCTACGGCTTTATTCGCTCAGAGAATTTTCTTCCCGGAGAGCAAGATGTTTACGTGAACAATCTCATGATTCGCCGTTTTCACTTGAAGACGGGAGATATGCTTTACGGTTATGCAAAGTCCAGAAATCCGCAGGAACGTTACAGCGCTTTGCTTTATATAGAAAAGGTAAACAATCTTCCGATTTCCGCGCTTTACGGAAGGCCTGATTTTGATAAGCTCACTCCGATTTTTCCGGATGAGCGTATTCCCATGGAAAGAGAAGGAAAGCGTGTATCCACATCACTCCGTGTCTTAGATCTTTTGGCACCCATCGGAAAAGGGCAAAGAGGGATGATTGTCTCTCCGCCCAAGGCCGGAAAAACCACTTTGCTAAAGCAAATTGCACAGTCTATTTTACAAAATGAACCGGATATGACCTTACTGATTCTTCTTATCGATGAAAGACCGGAAGAAGTAACGGATATGATGGAAGAGGTAGTAGGGGATAAGGTTCAGGTGATCTACTCCACCTTTGATGAATTACCGGAACATCATAAAAGAGTGGCGGAAATGACGATTGAGAGAGCGAAGAGACTTGTGGAACAGGGGCAGGATGTATGCATTCTTCTGGACAGTATTACCAGACTTGCAAGAGCCTACAATTTGATTGTACCTTCCTCCGGAAAGATTCTTTCTGGCGGTATGGATTCTGCCGCACTTCATATGCCCAAGCGTTTTTTCGGTGCAGCCCGTAATATTCGTGAAGGAGGAAGCTTGACCATTCTGGCTACGGCGCTTGTTGATACAGGATCCCGTATGGATGATGTCATTTATGAGGAGTTTAAGGGGACCGGAAATATGGAACTGGTATTGAATAGAGAGTTGCAGGAAAGAAGAATTTTTCCGGCAATTGACATTCAAAAGTCCGGAACAAGAAGGGATGATTTACTTTTGAGCCCTCTTGAGAAGGATGCGGCCGATTTTCTGCACAGAGAGCTTTCTTCCGATAAGAAAAATGCGGTGGAAGATACTCTTTCTCTCTTTGACAGAACCTTAAACAATATTAAACTATGCGAAACTTTGGTGCGTGGAAAAACCGTCACCGCCCCGGAAAGAACGACGGAGCGCGATGAAAATGTGTTTGTTCGCGTAAATAAAAAGAATTTTTCAAATTAAATGTAACCTTTTTCTGTATTCTCTGTCTCTATAGATGTAGCGCCCTTTGAGGGAACTATGAAATGAGGGAGAGTAGGGTCTCCCGTATAAAACGGAGGATAAAAAAATGAAAAAGAACAGTACTGTAGTAAAGAAGGATTTGTTGAAAAAGGCCGGTATCGTTTCCGCTGCCATGCTTCTTGGAATTTCCATGATGGCCTGCGGATCTTCTTCCGGTTCGGATAAAGCAAGCACAGAAAAGACAACGGTTGCCAGCGAAGCTGCGAAGGAAACGAAAAAGGCAGGAGAAAAAGCCGAAGAGAAGTCTGAAGCACAGGAATTAAAGGGAAAAATTTCCGAGATTAAGGATTTCATGTTTACGGTTACCACGGATGACGGAAAGTCCTATGCGCTGAACTTTGATAAGAAGCCGGAAGGGCTGGACAAGGTGAAGGAAGGAGATGAAGTAATCGTTCACTACACCGGAGAGCTTTCCGAAGTGGATTCCTTTACTGGAGAGATCCTTTCTGTAGAGAAGGCATAAAAATTCACACTCCGGACATATCTTTCTTTTATCCTGTACTATCAGTTAAAACTTAGTGATTTTTGAGCGAATTTATAGGGTGGATATGGAAGATCAAAAGATTCTGGAGTTGTTTTTTGCAAGAAATGAAGAAGGAATTCTCCGTTTAGAGGAACAGTATAAGGCTTATTGCGGGAAGATTGCGAGTCAGATTCTCTCACAAAGAGAGGATGTGGAAGAGGTCTTAAACGATACTTGGCTCAGCGTTTGGAATGCCATTCCTCCGGAGAAGCCTTCTTTTTTAAAGGCTTATTGTGCCAAAATTGTACGAAATACCGCCATTAATCGTTTCAAGATGATTGGAGCAAAGAAGAGAGCGAGTGATAGTTTCACGGAAAGTGTAGACGAGCTCGGTGAAGATATACAACTTTCTTTCAACAATATAGAAGATCATATTAACGAAGAAGCCTTGGTTTCCGCAATCAATGATTTTCTGTCCCGTGAAAAGAAAGAGCTCCGTATTTTTTTTGTCAGACGATATTTTTATCATGATGAAATCAAAGAAATTGCGTCGAAATATAAGGTAGGAGAAAGTAAGGTAAAAGTCAGTCTGCATCGTATGAGGGAAGCTCTGAAGAAAAAATTGCAAGAAGAAGGTCTGCTATGAAAAGAAATAAATTGATAGAGGCAATGGGGAAAATAGAGGATCGCTTTATTTTGGAAGCGGATGAAGAGGTGTCATCTAAGAAGGCAAAGATTTTCTCCTTTGGCGAGGGAAAAAAATGGATAAAATCTTCTTTTGTAAAAACGGCGGTTGCTGCCTGCCTGATTCTTTCGGTTGTTCTCCCGAATGTTTCTGAAAAGAGTGCCTATGCCTTGCAAGCCATTCCGGGACTTGGAAGATATTTCCAGTTAATCACTCTTCGAAACTATTCTTTTGATGACGGACAGCATAGTGCGGAAGTGGATACTCCGCTTCTTGCCGTAGAGGCGCCGAAAGAAGTTGTGGAGGCATATGGAGAGAGAAGCGTTGCGGGAGCTTCTCAAGATGAAGTTCAGGACGGAATTTCGGGGGAAGAGGCAGCAAAGTCGGCATTTAAAGAAAAAGAAGATGAAAAATTAGCCTCTGCAGAGCAGATTAATTTGGATATCAATGCGAAAACGGAGGAGTTGATTCGTGAATTTAAAGAAGAACTTTCCAAAACGGAATATAAGAATTTGGATGTATCCTATAGTGTAATTTTAAATTCTGAGGATTATTACGTTCTTGCTCTTTCCGTGTTGAAGCAGGAGGGTGATACGCAGACCATTCATCATTATTATACTGTGGATAAGCATAGCGGGGAACTTTTACAGTTGGCAAAGCTTTTTCCGGACAGACCGGACTACAAGGAGATTTTATCCGAGGAAGTTGTCAGACAAATAAAGGTACACAACCAGAACTCTAAAGATAAATATTTTCTGCAGGACGGGGAGGATGAAGAGGGCTTCAGAGAGGTAACGGACGAGCAAAGCTTCTATATTAATGCCGATAAACAGCTGGTTTTGGTTTTTCCGCAGGGGGAAGTGGCACCGATGTATATGGGAGAAAGTCAGTTTATTATCCCAAAGAGCATTTGGCAGGAAAGCTAAAGCTGTGATAGAATAGGCTATGTTGCAAGTAGGCTTTTTAAGGGCGAAAAATGAAGTTCACACGACATAGTATAGAGAATCGTTTATATGAAATGAAAAGTAAGCGAGCACGAATATGGCACAGGTTTACAGGAATTTTGAAGACGGTAATCCTGTTCTGTTTCGTTGCTTCGCTTTTTTTGGGTGCATCTTTCGGCTACGGTTTGTTTAGAGGAGTTTTGGATTCCGCTCCCGATATTCATAAAATTCATGTAGGGCCGACTTCTTACGCCACAAAAATTTATGACAAGAAGGGAAATCTGATGTCCACCCTTGTTACGGAGGGGTCAAACAGAGAGCGAGTCAGCTACGAAGAACTCCCGAAAGACATGATTAATGCCTTTGTGGCGATAGAAGATGAGCGTTTCTGGAGACATAACGGCATCGATTTTCGCTCTATTTTGCGTGCAGTAAGAGGAGTAGTCTCCGATGACAGTTCAGCCGGAGGCGGTTCAACGATTACGCAACAGCTTCTGAAAAACAATGTTTTCGGCGGCGGTCTGCACGAGGGAAAATTTGAGAAATACGTACGAAAGATTCAGGAACAATATTTGGCCTTGGAATTGGAGGACCAGCCGGGTCTCGATAAAAAGGAAATTAAAAAAGTATTTTGACCGAGTACTTAAATACGATTAACCTTGGAGCCAATACTTTGGGCGTAAAGGTTGCAGCACGTCGTTATTTTAATAAAGAGGTTTCGGAATTGAGCCTCTCCGAGTCAACCGTTATCGCTGCGATTACGAAAAATCCTTCCAAGTTAAACCCGATAACCCATCCCGAGAACAATGCAGTCAGAAGAAAACAGGTTCTGCACAATATGCTCAGTCAGGGTTATATTGATGAAAGTCGCTATCAGGAAGCGCTGAATGACCCTGTGTATGAGCGAATTCAAAATGTTAATTTAGTTACGCAGGGAGAGGATAAGCCCTATTCTTATTATACGGATGAACTTACGGAGCAGGTAGTTGATGCTCTTATGGAAAGGCTCGATTATAAGAAGGAAGATGCCACAAAGCTGCTTTATTCCGGCGGTTTGACGATTTATGCAAACCAGGATCCGGATCTGCAAGCAATCGTCGATCAGGAAATCAATAACCCGGAGAATTATGATACGGCAAAATATTCCATTTCCTGGCGATATACTTTGCAACATGAAGACGGTACCATTGTTAATTTCAGCGAAAAGGATATAGAAAAGTATTTAAAAGAAGGAAAGGGGCTCTCCTTTAACGGCCTGTATACCTCGAAGGATCAGGCTAATAAACGGATAGAGGAATTTAAAGAGAAGGTTACTGTGGATTCCGATCGTATCCTGGGAGAAACGGTAGATTATGTATTGGAGCCTCAAGCATCCTTTGTCCTGATGGATCCGCATACAGGCGAAGTTTTGGCTCTTACGGGAGGCAGAGGCGAGAAAAAACAGAGTAAAACCTTGAATCGTGCCAGTAATGTTCTGCGTCAGCCCGGTTCCACCTTTAAAATCATCACTTCCTTTGCACCGGCCATCGATTTATACGGAGCAACGCTTGCCTCCACCTACTATGACTCGGAATATACTTTGGGAAATAAGACCTTTAAGAACTGGTATTCCGGAGGATATTTGGGATTTCAGAGTATTCGAGACGGAATAGTCTATTCTTTGAATATTGTGGCGGTTCGTTGTCTTATGGAGACGGTTAAGCCGGAACGAGGCTATCAATATGCGGAGTCTTTGGGGATTACATCCTTGGTAAAGGATGATGAAAATCCTGCCCTGGCTCTGGGCGGATTAACCCGCGGTGTATCGAACCTGGAGCTTACCCAGGCATTTTCCGCCATTGCCAATGGGGGAGAACTGGAAAAGGCCAAGTTTTTCTCTAAGATTGTGGATCAAGACGGAAAGGTACTCATTGATACGACGGAGGATAAGCCTACACAGGTTATGAAAGCCACTACAGCTTACCTTCTTACGGATGCCATGAAGGAATCCATGGAATCGAACCGTGCCTTTGCATCCGATGTACGGGTAAGTTCTACATCCACAAGGGCGCATTTTGACGGGATGAGTCAGGCCGGAAAGTCCGGAACAACCAGTAATAACAGAGATATTTGGTTCATCGGCTATACACCCTATTATATCGGCGGAGTTTGGGGCGGTTGTGATGATAATCAGGTTTTAAAAGATGCGAAAACCGGGGAATACAACGGCGGAACCGGATTCCACAAGGATATATGGCGAAAAATCATGACGAAGATTCACGAAGGGAAGACGGATCCGGGCTTCAGTAAGCCGGAAGATATTGTGGAAGCTCAGGTATGCCGAAAGTCAGGAAAGCTTCCGACTTCAGGATGCTATCAGGATTACAGGGGCAGCGCCGTCATTACGGAACTTTTTGCCAAGGGAACGGTACCTACGGAAAAATGTACCTATCATACTTCCTGGGGCGCTATGCTTGTTCCTGAAAATCTGCGAGACTTGGATACGGATGATCATTATTACAGCTACAAGGAACCGGAGGAAGAGGAAGAAGACGAGGATTCTGAAAGAGATTCCGACAGTTCGGAGAAAAATACAAAAAATAAGATTACGATTTCCGAACAAGGACCGAGTAAAAAGAAAAGTGCCGAGGATTAGGGAATGAAATTTATTAAGGAGTGCTTTTACGGAGAGGTTGAAGAGAAGAAGTCCAAGTTTTACGCCGGACTTTTTCCGCTTGAAAGAGAAGAGGATGTAGAAGGGCTCCTTGAAGCATGCAGAAAGAAATACAGGGATGCAAGACATCACTGCTATGCCTATATTTTTCTGGAAGAGGGAGACGGAATTCTGCAGGAGCACAAGAAGCAGAGTGATGACGGAGAACCGGCAAAGACCGCAGGGATGCCTATTTTGCAAAGGATGGAAAGTCTGGAACTGAAAAATGCCCTTCTTGTGGTAAGCAGAATTTTTGGCGGTACGCTTCTTGGAACCGGAGGTCTTTCACGAGCCTATTCCGATGCGGCAAAGGCGGTACTGGAAAAGGCGGTTTTTCTGGAGAGAATCGAGGGGTGGGAACTGCAACTGCAAATTCCGTATTCCTTACTCGGAAAACTGGAGTACAGTTTTACGGAACAGAATATTTCTATTTTGGATAAGGCTTTTACAGAAAACGTGATTCTTAAGATACGCGTTCAAGAAGAACAATATTCCGGTTTTGAAAAGCAAATCCGGGAATATGGACCACAGGTGGTTTTCCTTGCAATCAAAAAATGCCGGTGGTATACTCGATAAGTTAAAGCAATAAATAAATATTGTATAAATTTGTTAAAGTTTAAGTTTGTTCGATTTCGTTCAGGAAGTGAAAATTCATGTTAAAAAAGAGAGAAGATGTTCGTAATGTAGCCATTATTGCCCATGTAGACCACGGGAAAACAACCCTAGTGGATGAGCTTTTAAAGCAGTCCGGTGTATTTCGCGACAATCAGGATATCGGTGTTCGTGTCATGGACTCGAATCCCATTGAGCGGGAGAGAGGCATTACGATTTTAGCGAAAAACACTGCTGTAAGCTATAATGGAGTAAAGATTAACATTGTCGATACACCGGGACACGCGGATTTCGGCGGTGAGGTTGAGCGTATTTTAAAAATGGTGGACGGCGCCATTTTACTTGTTGACGCCTTTGAGGGACCGATGCCGCAGACTCGTTTCGTTTTGCAGAGAGCCTTAGAGCTTCGCCTTCCTGTTCTTTGCGTAGTCAATAAAATCGATAAGCCGCAAGCTCGTCCGATTGATGTTGTGGATGAGGTTTTGGAGCTGATGCTCGACTTAAATGCCTCCGATGAGCAGCTGGACTGCCCCTTCCTCTTTGCTTCCTCGAAAAACGGCTATGCGAAGAAAAATCTGGAAGATCCCGATGTGGACATGAAACCGCTTTTTGAGAGCATTATCGATTTTATTCCGGCACCGGAGGGAGACCCCGATGAGGAGACGCAACTTCTCGTTTCTACGATAGACTACAATGAGTTTGTAGGAAGAATTGGAATCGGTAAGGTGGAAAACGGAAAAATCAAGGTCAATCAGGATGCTCTGGTCGTAAACCACCACAATCCGGATAAAAGAAAGAAAGTGCGAATTACAAAACTCTATTCCTTTGACGGATTAAAGAGAGTGGATGTGGATGAGGCTACTTTCGGAGATATCGTAGCGGTATCCGGTATTGAAGATCTTCATGTAGGAGATACCATATGTACGGAGAAGAACCCGACCCCGCTTCCCTTCCAGAAGATTTCCGAGCCGACCATTTCCATGGACTTTATGGTCAATGATTCTCCGCTTGCCGGAACAGAGGGAAAGTTTGTGACTTCCCGTCATATCCGTGACAGACTTTTCAGAGAATTAAATACGGACGTTTCTCTTCGCGTAGAAGAAACCGATTCTGCAGACTGTTTCAAGGTTTCCGGACGAGGAGAGTTGCACCTTTCCGTGCTGGTCGAGACCATGCGTAGAGAAGGTTTTGAATTTGCGGTTTCCAAAGCGGAGGTTATTTATAAAACGGATGAATCCGGTAAACAGTTGGAGCCGATGGAGATAGCGTATATCGATGTTCCGGAAGAGGCAACCGGTGCCGTTATCCAGAAACTAACCCAGAGAAAGGGAACTTTAAACGGCATGAGTCCTTTGGCATCCGGCTATACCAGACTGGAGTTTGAAATTCCTTCCCGCGGACTCATCGGTTACCGAGGAGAGTTCTTAACCGATACCAAGGGGAACGGAATCTTAAATACGGAATTTGAAGGCTACGGGGAATATAGAGGAGACTTGAACTACCGTCACCAGGGATCCCTCATTGCCTTTGAGCAGGGTGAGGCGGTAACCTACGGTCTTTTCCAGGCACAGAACAGAGGCGTACTCTTTATTGGACCGGGAGAAAAGGTCTACAGCGGTATGGTTATCGGACAGAGTCCGAAGTCGGAAGATATAGAGCTGAATGTTTGTAAGACCAAGCATTTAAGCAATACGAGAACCTCCAGTTCCGATGAGGCTTTGAAGCTGGTACCGAAGAAAATTATGTCCTTAGAGCAGTGTATTGACTTTATTGATACGGATGAACTTTTGGAAGTGACGCCTGAGAACTTACGAATCCGTAAGAAGATTCTGGATCCTACGGCAAGAAAACGTGCCGGCTTTAACAGAAAGTAAGACAAGAAGAGTAAAACAGGACGAGCAAAACAGGATGAGCAAAATCTAGCGAGGTAATTTATGGCTTTATTTAAGGGAGCGGGAGTGGCATTGGTTACTCCTATGCATGAAGACGGGACGGTAAACTTCGAGGTACTGGAGGCAATTATTGAAGATCAAATTGCGGGCGGTACGGATGCCATCATCTCTGTGGGAACCACGGGAGAAGCGGCAACACTGACTGTTGAGGAGCACCTTGAAGTGATTCGTCATACGATTAAGGTGGTAAATCATCGCATTCCGGTCATTGCCGGCACGGGTTCCAATTGCACAAGATCTGCTTTGTATACTTCCAAGTGTGCGGAGGAAGCCGGTGCAGACGGCCTTCTTTTGGTAACTCCTTATTATAATAAGGCTACCCAGAAGGGGCTCTATCAGCACTTTAAGACCATCGCGGAATCCGTTTCCATTCCTTCCATTCTCTACAATGTTCCCGGAAGAACGGGAATGAGTATCGAGGCGAAAACGATGGCGGCTCTGTATCATGATGTGAAGAATATTATAGGGGTGAAGGATGCGAGTGGAGATGTCGGAAAAACCTTAGATTTGATGCGTCTTGTGGATGAGGACTTTTGCCTTTATTCCGGAGAGGACGGCTTGATTCTTCCCCTCCTTGCAGCAGGCAGCCTGGGTGTTATTTCCGTTTTATCGAATGTGGCACCGAAAGAAACCCATGATATCTGTGCAAAATGGTTTGCCGGAGACTTAGAGGGCGCTAGAAAAGAGCAGCTTCGAGCTTTGCCGCTTATTCGCGCCTTGTTCAGCGAAGTGAACCCCATCCCGGTTAAGGCTGCAATGAACCTGCAGGGAAAGAAAGTGGGTCCGCTTCGCCTGCCTCTTACAGAGATGGAAACAGAGCATTTGGATAGTTTAAAAGAGGAAATGATTCGTTACGGTATTTTAAAATAAAGAAGAAAAGGCTTGTGAAAAAGAAGAGAAGCTCCGGGTGTTTCCGAGCGGATTTTCTTTTTTACGGCTTTTTTCTTTTGTGGAGTAAAGGAGGGAAAATGAAACTGCTTTTACACGGTGCGCGAGGGGTAATGGGAAGAAACGTGATTGATCTTGCAAAAAACACGGAAGACTGCGAGATTAGCTGCGGTGTGGATGCCCATGCGGAAGGAGTTGGCCTCGGCTTTCCGCTTTATGAAGATATTTTCAAGGTAAAAGAAGACTTTGATGTGATTGTTGATTTTTCAGTAAGAGAAGCTGTGGACAGGCTCTTGGATTTTGCAGTTGAAAAGAAGAAGGCTCTTGTCTTATGCACAACGGGGCTTTCCGAGGAACAGGAAAAGAAGATTACAGAGGCGGCAAAAAGCATCCCTATTTTACAGTCCGGCAATATGTCTCTTGGCGTAAACATCCTGCAGGAACTGGTTCGACTTGCCGCGGCAAAGCTCTATAAGGAAGGTTTTGACATAGAAATTGTGGAAGCCCACCACCGGAGAAAAAAGGATGCGCCGAGCGGCACGGCTTTAATGCTCGAAAAAGCGGTAGAAGAGGGAGTCGGAGAGGCACTCAATAAGATATATGACCGGGAGGAAAGGCATCAGGCAAGAGAAAGACAAGAAATCGGCATGCTCTCCCTTAGAGGCGGTACAATTCCGGGTGTGCATGAGATTATTTTTGCAGGAGAAGATGAAATTGTAAAATTGGAGCATACCGCCTACAGCCGGAAAATCTTTGCCAAGGGAGCCATTACGGCGGCATTTTTCCTTCTTCAAAAAGAACCGGGAAAATATGATATGACCGCGGTTTTACGATAAAATCCCGAATTGTATTGAAGGAGTTCAAGTTTTCAAAGAATAGAAAGGGATGCGAAATGGAAGCATTTTCAAGCTATGAAAGTCCGTTATCCGGGAGATATGCCTCTCCCGAGATGCAGAAGATTTTTTCTCCGAGCTTTAAGTTCAAGACTTGGCGAAAGCTCTGGATTGCTCTTGCGGAAACCGAAAAGGAACTGGGACTTCCAATCACGGAAGAGCAACTTCGGGAGCTTCGGGAGAATGCCGAAAACATCAATTATGATGTGGCAAAACAAAGGGAAAAAGAGGTTCGACATGATGTAATGAGTCATGTCTACGCCTATGGGCTGCAGTGCCCGAAGGCAAAGGGCATCATTCATCTTGGGGCGACCTCCTGCTATGTGGGAGATAATACCGATTTAATCACGATGCGGGAAGGTTTAAGACTGATTCGAAAGAAGCTTTTAAACTGTATGAAGGTCCTTTCCGACTTTGCGATGGAATATAGAGCCCTGCCGATGCTCGGTTATACGCATTTTCAAGCTGCACAGACGGTGACTCTTGGAAAAAGGGCGAGTCTTTGGCTTCATGACCTCTATCTTGACTTTTGTGAAATAGAAGAGTGCATTCTGTCACTCAAGCTATTGGGTTGCAAGGGAACCACCGGGACACAGGCTTCCTTCCTGGAACTTTTTGAGGGAAACCATGAAAAATGTAAGGAGCTGGACAGAAGAATTGCAGAGAAGATGGGATTTTCCGAAGTTTATCCTGTATCGGGACAGACCTATTCCCGAAAGGTGGATTTTCGTGTTCTTTCCGTCCTCTCCGCAATCGCGCAGTCTGCACACAAGTTTTCCAATGACCTTAGACTTTTACAGCATTTAAAAGAAGTGGAAGAGCCTTTTGAGAAGCAGCAGATCGGATCCAGTGCCATGGCCTATAAAAGGAATCCCATGCGCTCTGAGCGAATGGCGGCACTTTCCAACTTCATTTCCTCGGAAATCATGAATCCGAGCATTACAGCTTCCACCCAGTGGTTTGAAAGAACCTTGGACGACTCCGCAAACAAGAGACTTTCCGTTCCGGAGGCGTTCCTCGCCTGTGACGGCTTACTGGATTTGTTTTACAATGTTGCGAAGAACCTCGTGGTCTATCCCAAGATGATTGCAAAGCATTTGAACCAGGAGTTGCCCTTTATGGCAACGGAAAATATCCTGATGGATGCGGTGAAAAAAGGGGGAGACCGACAGGAACTTCACGAGCGAATCCGTATGCATGCCATGGAAGCGGGAAAGAGAGTCAAGGAAGAGGGCTTGGAAAACGACCTTCTGGAAAGAATTGTAAAAGATGAGGCTTTCCCACTTACGGAAGAGGATATACAGGGACTTATGCGCGGAGAGCTCTATATCGGACGCGCAAAAGAACAGGTGGAGGAATTTGTATCGGAGTACATTCAGCCGATTTTGGAGAAAAATCGAGAAGAGCTGAATTTATCGGTAGAGATTAAGCTTTAGGAATTTGTGCTATAATGCAAATCGGGTGATTTTAAAATAGTAAAGGATTTGGAGGGAAGATGAAACGAATTTTTGCAATTCTGGCTTTGGTCTTTATTTTGCTGACTTTGCTTCATTTTCTTTATACCGCGTTTACGGGAGGAAGCAAGGAGTCGCTGCTTGCTCATCTCTTCCTTCTGATGATTGTACCAACCGTATTTTATGTATTGCAATGGGTAACCAAGTTGATACGGAAGGATTCATCGGAGACGGAGGAATAAAATCGCATCCGTATTTTGTGAAAGCCGGAATGGTTCTAAAATACTATTTTCAGTAAATGATTTGGAAAGGGGAAAATTATGGTTCAGGCAATCGTCGGTGCAAACTGGGGAGATGAAGGAAAGGGGAAAATTACGGACTATCTTGCAGAGAATGCAGATGTGGTAGTACGTTTCCAGGGAGGAGCCAATGCAGGGCATACCATTATCAACAACTACGGCAGGTTTTCCCTGCATCTGCTTCCAAGCGGTGTATTCAATCCGAATGTGACTTCCGTTTTGGGAAACGGAGTGGCCTTGGACATCCCCAAGTTTTTAACAGAGCTTCATGCTTTGGAGGAAGCCGGTGTTCCGACACCGAAGATTTATATTTCAGACCGCGTACAGGTTTTGATGCCTTACCATGTTTTACAGGATGAGTATGAGGAGGAAAGACTCGGGAAGAAGAGCTACGGCTCCACAAAGTCCGGAATAGCACCCTTCTTCTCCGATAAGTATGCGAAAATCGGTCTGCAGGTTAATGAGCTCTATTATGATGACATTCTGGAAGAGCAGTTACAGAAGATTTTGGAAATTAAAAATGCGTTGTTTGAGAGTCTCTACGGAAAGAAGGGACTGGATTATGACACTGTTCTTTCCGAGTTGAAGAAGCAGAGAGAGCAGATTCGTCCTTACCTTTGTGATACCTCTCTTTTCCTGAGAAAGGCGATTAAGGAAGGAAAGAAGATTCTTTTGGAGGGACAGCTTGGAACGATGAAGGATACCGACCACGGAATTTATCCGATGGTGACTTCCAGCCATACCCTGGCCTCCTTCGGCGCAGTAGGGGCCGGAATTCCGCCATACTCTATCAACAGTGTGGTTTGTGTTACAAAGGCATATTCTTCTGCAGTCGGAGCCGGTGAATTCGTTTCTGAAATCTTCGGAGAGGAAGCGGAGGAACTCAGAAAGCGCGGCGGAGATAAGGGAGAGTACGGGGCAACGACAGGTCGCCCGAGAAGAGTCGGCTGGTATGATGCAGTGGCCTCCCGCTACGGATGTGCTTTACAGGGAGCAACGGAAGTGGCTTTAACGGTATTGGATCCTTTGGGATATTTAGAAGAAATTCCGGTATGTACCGCTTATGAGATTGACGGAAAGGTAGTCAAGGACTTCCCGGTTACGCCTCTGCTTCGAAAGGCAAAGCCGATATATACCGTGTTGAAAGGCTGGCACTGCGATATTCGCGGAATTCGAAAGTACGAAGAATTGCCTGAGGCGTGTCGAGATTATATCGACTTTATTGAAAAGGAGTTGGAGGTTCCGATTACCATGGTATCCAACGGACCGGAAAGACATGAAATGCTGATGAGAAGACCGAAAATATAGAAAGGAAGGCCTATGGCACATTGTCCGAATTGTGGGGGAGAGGTACGGTTCTCCATCGACAGTCAGGACCTGGCATGTCAGAACTGTCAGACCCATTTTGACCCGGTAACTTACAACAGAACCCCGGAAAGTATGGAGCAGGATGTTTATGAAACAAAGGTATTTACCTGCCCTAACTGTGGTGCGGAAATTGAGAGTACAGACTTATCGGCAACCGGTTTTTGTGCTTACTGCGGCTCCGCGGTAGTCTTTGAGAGTCGTATCAAGCAGGAGAAAAAACCGCAGAAAATCATCCCCTTTCAAATCACAAAGGAGCAATGTAAGGAGATATATCTGAAGAAGATTCGCTCCTTCTATTACAGGCAAAGAGATTTGGAAGATCCGGCCTATCTGGATCGCTTTGTAGGATTTTATCTGCCTTATTGGCTTTATAATTATCATTTCGGCGGAGAAATCAATTTAAAGGGTGACAGAAAATATGTCAGAGGCAATTATGTCATTATGGAAGACTATTCCTTAAGTGGAAAGTTGAAAGGAGAGGTGGAAGGCATCCCCTTCGATGCCTCCCTTCGTTTTGATGACAATATTTCCGCTGTCATTGCCCCGTTTTCCAGAGAAAAGATGAAAGAGTTCACGCCGAACTATCTCTTGGGATTTTATAGTGAAATTGCGGATACGGAATCTTCCGGGTATGAGAAGGAAGCCTTTTCCATGTTGGGAGAAGAATTGGGAAGATTTGTGACGGGAAGCAATGGATTCGGTACGGAAGATATAAGAATTCATGGAGGAATAAATCCCTATTCTTTAGAAAAAGAAATGACAGTCGGAAGAGGAATGTTTCCTATCTGGTTTTTGAGTTATAAAAAGAGAGACAGAATTGCTTATGCGGTAGTTAACGGGCAAACCGGAAAAATCTATTGTGATATCCCGATTGATGAACAGAAGTTTCAGAGGGCTTCCTTACTGATGGCTGTGCCCATTTTCCTTGTTTTAAACCTTTTTATCCAGATTTCGGCGGAAAGCTTACCTATCTATACTTTAGCGCTTTCTCTCTTTTTGATTTTCTTATCTCAGCTGCAAATGAAGAAAATTCAGGAGAGGGATAAAGAAGCTTTACGATATAGTAAGGAGCAGAAGAAGCAAGAAGAAACGGACAGGAAAAAGAGTGGAACTTCGTTTGCCTTACTAGCCCTTTTCCTTTCCGTAGCCATTTTAATCTGGCATCCGGTTCGGGATGAGTATTACTATATTGCGGCTGCTTTATCCGCTTTGGCATCGATTCTTTCTCTGAGAATGATGATTCGGAAATTTAATGTTTTGACGACGCGTGCGGTTCCCGATTTTTTTGAAAAGAAGGAGGAGTGATGATGAGGACAATCTTTAAGAGCCTTCTTTTTGCTCTTTTTCTTGGACTTTTCTCCATGGGAAAGGCCTATGCTTTGGATGTAAGTTCCTTCCTTTCTTCTTCTGTTTATGAAAATGAAAAAACGGGCTACACGGCTTATATTGATGATGAAGAGGACTTACTCAGCAGTTCGGAAGAAGAGAAGCTTGCTCAAAAATTAATTCCTTTGACGGAATACGGCAATGTGGCCTTTCTTTCAGGACGTGGGGAAAATGATGCGGCTTCCAATATTCGCGATTTTTACAAGGAAGTATTTTATGGAAAGAGCGGCCTGATTTTCTTTATTGATATGGGAAATAAAGAGATCCGCATTCAAAGCGGAGGAAACTTTTATAAAACCATTACAAGCAATGTGGCAAACAGCATTACGGACAATGTCTATGTTTTCGCAAGTAAAGGTGATTTTTATAAGACTGCGTCTCTTGCTTTCAGACAAGTGCAGGGAAAGATGGAAGGACGCTTTATTGCGACTCCGATGCGCTGGATCAGTAATTTCTTCCTGGCAATCTTCTTGGGACTGCTCTTTAACTTTACCATGCT
Organism: Oribacterium sp. oral taxon 108 str. F0425; assembly: GCF_000214455.1. NCBI lineage: Bacteria > Bacillati > Bacillota > Clostridia > Lachnospirales > Lachnospiraceae > Oribacterium > Oribacterium sp. oral taxon 108. Next base: position 1,227,160 of record NZ_AFIH01000001.1, read on the forward strand.
TCTTCTATCCTGGAAGCAGAATAAAGCCGGCTCCCGGGCTGTACTTGGAGCACTTCAACCCAATATCACGCTGGAAGATCGTGAGGTTCTTATGACAAACCAAAGTAAGATGCGAATCAGCTCCGGCGGTGGAAGCGGAAGAAGTGGAGGAGGACGTTCTGGCGGAGGCTTTTCGGGAGGAGGATTCTCAGGCGGCGGACATTCCGGCGGATTTTCTTCCGGAGGCGGCGGACATCGTTTTTAGGATTCTGAGTTTGTGGCAAAAGATGTCTCGGGCTTCACCTGTGCGACATTAAAATCGAGGATTTAGCTATAGGAATAAACTATAGCTAAATCCTGTTTTTTTATATTTAGCAAAATCGGCTTCTTTAGTATATGCTATACCTACTTTAGACTTGTTTTTTAGTCGACTGTTCACTACTCTTGAGAATGGTTCATAAAGAAAAAGATACAGGAAGAAAAAAACAGAAAAACAGAAAAGTAAGGAGAACAAATATGCAAACATCGGTAATCGGATTTCCCAGAGTGGGAGCATTAAGAGCACTTAAGTTTACAACGGAGAAATTTTTTAAAGGATTGGTATCCGAGCAGGAGCTGGAGGCACTTGCAAAGGATATCCGAAAAAAGCAGTGGCTGAAAATGCAGGAAAAGGAAGTGGATTTTATTCCGTCCAACGATTTTTCTTTTTATGACAATTTCTTGGATGCCGCAGTGCTTTTTAATATCATTCCGGAGCGTTACAGAGAACTGTCTTTAAGTCCCTTAGAGAAGTATTTTGCAATGGCAAGAGGCTATAAGGGACCGGCTGGAGATGTGAAAGCGCTTGCGATGAAGAAGTGGTTCAATACAAACTATCACTACATGGTAGCGGAGATTTCCGATAAGGATGAGATTCGTCTTGCAGGAGATAAGCCTTTTAAAGAGTATGAAGAGGCGAAGGCTTTAGGGGTTGAGACGAAGCCTGTGGTTATCGGTCCCTTTACCTTATTAAAGCTTCTCCGCTATACCGAAAAGAAGACGGAGAAAGATTTCCTTCCTGAGGCGATTTCCGCTTACAAGGCCTATGTGGAAAAGTTTGCGTCTCTCGGTGCACAGTGGATTGCCTTTGATGAAGCGTATCTTGTAAGAGATTTGGATCAGGATGATCTTGCACTTTTTACTGCCTTATATAAAGAGATTCTTTCTGTAAAGGGCGAGACAAAGGTATTGTTACAGACTTACTTCGGCGATGTAAGAGACGCTTATGAAAGCATTTTGGCACTGCCCTTTGACGGTGTAGGCCTGGATTTTCTGGAAGGAAAAGAGACTCGTAATCTTCTTGCGAAGGGCTTTCCCAAGGATAAGCTTCTTTTTGCCGGCTTGATCAACGGAAAAAACATTTGGAAGAACCATTATGAAAAGACGGTAGAAACAGTAAAGGATTTGGAGAAAAAGGGCGTTTCCGTAGTGCTTGGCACCTCTTGCTCCTTACTGCATGTTCCCTATACCTTGGAGGGGGAAAATAAGCTTTCCGACGAGGTAAAGAGACATTTCAGCTTTGCGGTGGAGAAGCTTTCCGAGCTTTTGGATTTGAAGCATATCTTAGACGGGAAGGCAGGGGCGGAAGTCTTGGAGGAAAATAAGGTTCTCTTTGCCACAGCAAGACCGAACAGTGAAGATAAGGCGGTTAAGGAACGTTGCGCTGCCATTACCGATGCGGATTATACCAGACTTCCTGCCTTTTCCGAGAGAGAAAAGATTCAGAAGGAAGAATTTAAGCTTCCGCTTTTCCCGACCACAACCATCGGATCCTTCCCGCAGTCTGCGGATGTTCGCGAGAACAGAAATGCCTTTAAGAAGGGCGAGAAGTCCAAGGAAGAGTATGTTGCCTTTAATAAAGCAAAGATAGCTGAGTGGGTAAAGATTCAGGAAGAGTTGGATTTGGATGTTCTGGTGCACGGTGAGTTCGAAAGAAACGACATGGTGGAGTACTTTGGAGAGCTCTTAAGCGGCTTCTTGTTTACCGAGAAGGCTTGGGTACAGTCTTACGGAACCCGTTGTGTAAAGCCGCCTATCATCTGGGGAGATGTTCGAAGACTTTCCGCTATGACTGTGGAATGGTCCACTTATGCGCAGAGCTTAACGAAGCGCCCCATGAAGGGTATGCTTACCGGTCCGGTAACGATTTTAAACTGGTCTTTCCCGAGAGAGGATATCAGCATTGCGGAAAGCACCAAGCAGATTGCTTTGGCAATCCGGGATGAGGTCTTGGATTTAGAGAAGAACGGCATCAAAGTGATTCAGGTAGATGAAGCGGCTTTAAGAGAGAAGCTGCCTCTTCGTAAGTCCGACTGGTACAGTGAGTATTTGGATTGGGCTATTCCCGCCTTCCGTCTGGTACACAGCGGATGTCAGGCAGGGACGCAGATTCATACGCATATGTGCTACAGTGAGTTTACCGATATTATTAAGGCGATTGACAACATGGATGCGGACGTTATTTCCTTCGAGGCTTCCCGTTCCGACTTACTGATTTTGGATTCTTTGCGGGAGAACCATTTCCGTACGGAAGTAGGCCCGGGTGTATATGATATCCATTCTCCGAGAGTACCGTCCGTTGAGGAAATCAAAGAGGCACTCGGAAAGATGCTGAAGAAAATTGAAAAAGAAAAGCTCTGGGTCAATCCGGACTGCGGCTTAAAGACCAGAGGTAGAGAGGAAACCTTGGCAAGCTTGAAAAACCTTGTACAGGCGGCAAAGGAACTGAGAAATGAGTATTGTTGATTTATTTTCCCGAAAAACGGTTTTTTCCTTCGAGGTATTTCCGCCTCGAAGGAATGCTCCGATTGAAACCATCTATGAAACCTTATATGAGCTGCAGGATTTGCGCCCCGATTTTATTTCGGTAACTTACGGCGCGGGAGGTGGAGAGAACAAGCAAAGTACAATCTCCATCGCAGAGCATATCAAGAATATCTGCCATGTTCCCAGCGTGGTGCATTTTCCCTGCATCGGTTTAACAAAAGAAGATATATTGGATAAAATAGAGGAGTTTAAGAGTGCCGGGATTCAAAATATCCTGGCCTTACGTGGAGATATTCCCGAAGGCATGGAAAATCGAGGAGACTTCCGTTACGCTTCGGATTTAGTAGCTTTTCTGAAAGAGAACGGTGATTTTCGTATTTCTGCAGCCTGCTATCCGGAAGGACATATTGAAAACCCGGATAAGGTAGCGGACATTCGAAATTTGAAAACCAAGGTCGATGCCGGCGCAGAGTATCTGATTTCCCAGCTTTTCTTCGACAACGAATATTTTTATGATTTTCTTGAAAAATGTGATTTGGCGGGGATTTCAGTACCGATTGAGGCGGGAATCATGCCGGTCATTAACCGGCGCCAGGTTTTAAGGATGGCAGGCCTTTGCGGCGTCAAAATTCCGAAGAAATTTCAGAGAATTCTGGAAAAATATGAAGATAATTCGGTCGCCATGAGAGATGCCGGAATTGCCTATGCCGTAGATCAAATCGTGGACTTGCTGACGCATGGGGTAGATGGGGTACATCTTTACACGATGAACAATTCTTATATTGCCAGAGAAATTTATAAGGCAACACACAGCCTCTTCGACACCGGTGAAAAGGGAGAGAAAGAGGGAACAAGCGCTTCGGCCTAAAGGTCGAAGCCATATTTATGTAAAAGTTTTTTGGCCATTTCACAGTCCTCTCCCGTGTAGAACGAAAGCTGTAAGGCGCCTTCACCCTTTTCTCGGTTGTGATTGATGCCGATGTTACGGATACTGACCCTGTTGGAGGCCAGTATCGTGGAAATGATGGAAATGGCACCGGGATGATCCTGAACACGGATGGAGATGGCGTAGTCACTGTGAATCAGACCCTGTGCGCTGCTGTCCATGGAATTGCGATAGGTCCCCGATTCCCGGAAGAGTTCCTCGATTGCATGGGGCTCTTCTTTTTTTATGGAAGAGCGGATTTCTTCCAATTGTTGCATGTAAGCCTCTATCATTTCCAAAATCGGCTTTTTATTGCTGAGGCAAATCTGCTGCCACATGACGGGAGAAGAAGAGGCGATACGGCTGATGTCTTTGAAGCCTCCCGCTGCCAGCTTTTTCATACTGCCTTTTTCATCTTCTTTCTTTAAAAGCTTTACCAGACTTGCGGCAATCAAATGCGGAAGATGGCTTACACAGGCGACGGACCGGTCATGTTCCTCCGGACTCATGACAAAGGGAATACTACCGATAGAGGAAAGAAAAGTCTTCATTTTCTCCGTATTTTCCGAGGAAAAATCTTTTCCCGGTGTCAAGAGATAATAAGCATTTTCCAAAAGAAGAGCATCGGAAGCCTTATAGCCGGAAAGTTCCGCCCCGGCCATAGGATGCCCACCGCAAAATTGCGCCGAAATCCCCAACTTTTCCGCTTCCTCCATGATGGCGGTTTTGGTGGATCCTACATCACTTAAAAGGGTATGGGGGGAGAGCTGCTTTTTCAGTTTCTTTAAAAAGGAGCGGTTTTCTTCTACCGGAGCGCATAAAAACAGAAGATTGCAATCCTTCCCTATTTCTTCGAAACTTTTCAATTCTTGATTCACGATGCCTTCCGTTAAAGCGATTTGCACGGAAGAGCTGTCCTTATCCAAAACGGAAATATGCGTATCGGGATAGACTTTTTTGATGGCCTTTGCCAATGAACCCCCGATTAAGCCTAAGCCGAAGAAAGTGATATGATTCCACTCCATACTTTTACCCCTCTGATTTCTTTGAAATCAAGTCATTTTTAGACAAGATAGTATGATTACAAAACAGATCCTTGCAATCTTTTCAAATTATACATGAAAACTGCGAAGAGTGTACGTTTTTCAAGAAAAGCTTGCGTGCATTTTCATTTTATATTAGAATTGACTGCGAGTTTAGGGTAGAACTGTGCCCTTGTGGCTGTTTCCCGTATATAGATGATATTTAGGAGGATTTATGGTTTCTGCAGGTGATTTCAGAAATGGTATAACAATCGAGATGGATGGACAGGTAGTTCAGATTATTGAATTCCAGCACGTTAAGCCCGGTAAGGGGGCTGCTTTCGTCCGAACCAAGTTAAGAAATGTAATCAATGGCGGCGTGACAGATAAGACATTCAGACCGACCGAGAAGTTCCCGGCAGCCAGAATTGACAGAGTGGATATGCAGTATCTCTATGATGACGGAGAGATGTACAACTTCATGAACAATGAGACCTTTGAGCAGATTGCTCTTTCTCATGACCAGATTGCCGATTCCATGAAGTTTGTAAAGGAAAATGAAACTGTTAAAGTTGTTTCTTATCAGGGAAATGTATTCTCTGTAGAGCCTCCTTTGAAGGTTACCCTCGAAGTGGTACACACCGAGCCGGGCATCAAAGGAAACACTTCTACCGGTGCTACCAAGCCTGCTACCGTGGAAACAGGGGTAGAGGTTCAGGTACCTTTGTTTGTGAATATTGGAGACAAGATCATCATCTCCACACAGACAGGAGAATACGAGTCCAGAGCATAAGTCTTTTTATGCGGAGTGAGCGTCGCGCAAGGCTGTACGATGTCTCGTTTAGATAAGGAATAGACTTCCGATTCAGGAAGTCTTTTTCCATAATTGGGAAAAGAATAGAAAGGATTAGTATGGAAAGCGTAAAGAAGATTTTACAAAATGCCGTAGAACTTGCATTTGAGTCTGCCGGATATGAAAAGGAATTGGGAAAGGTTACGATTTCCAATCGTCCGGACCTTTGTGACTATCAGAGTAACGGCGCTTTAATCGGAGCGAAGAAATATCAGAAGAATCCGATTGAGCTGGCTGAGGATGTGCAGAAGTATTTGGAAGGAGATAAGGCGCTTTCCGTACCTTTATTCTCCAAGGTGGAAGTCGTTAAGCCGGGATTTTTGAATATGACTCTTTCTCCTGCATTCCTTGCAAAATACTGCGGTCTTATGGCTGAAGATGAGAAGCTCGGTTTAGACCCGAAAGAAGGACAGAAGGTGCTTGTGGACTACGGCGGAGCGAACGTGGCAAAGCCCCTCCATGTAGGACACCTCCGTTCCGCATCCATCGGAGAAGCCTTAAAGCGTCTGGCTATCCGTATGGGAAATGAAGCTGTGGGCGATGTGCACCTTGGTGACTTCGGTCTGCAGATGGGTCTTATCATTGGAGAACTGGAAGAAAGAGGAGAACTGGAAAAGGATTTTACCATTGGAGAACTGGAAGAAATCTATCCCTTTGCTTCCGCAAAAGCCAAAGAGAAGAATGCCGACGGCAGCTTAAAGAATGAAGAGTATGCGAACCGTGCAAAAGATATCACGGTAAGACTGCAGAAGGGCGAAGAAAAGTATAAGAAGGCTTGGGAAAAGATTATGAAGGTTTCCATTGCCGACTTAAAGAAAAATTATGATGCGCTGGATGTGCATTTTGAAATCTGGAAGGGCGAGTCCGATGCGGAGCCTTATTTCCCCAGACTCATTGAAATTTTGGAAGAGAAGGGGCTTTCCTATCGTTCGAACGGTGCGCTTGTCGTGGATATTGCAGAGCCGGGGGATAAGAAGGAGCTTCCTCCCTGTATGATTTTAAAGTCAGACGGAGCAAGCCTTTATGCAACTTCCGACCTCGGGACCATTATGGACAGAGAAAAGCTCTATCCGCAGAACTGGTATCTTTATGTGGCGGACAGCCGTCAGGAGCTGCACTATACTTCCTTCTTCCGTGTAGGAAGAAAGGCAGAGCTCCTTCCGAAGGAAACGAAGCTCACCTTCATGGGATTCGGAACCATGAACGGCAAGGACGGAAAGCCCTTTAAAACAAGAGATGGCGGCGTGCTTCGTTTAGAGAAGCTTATTGACGAGATTCGAGACTCCGTACTTTCCCGTATGGAGGAAGGAAAGGATACCGGACTCACAAGTGAAGAGAGACAGGAAACCGCAAAGGTTATTGCTCTTGCAGCCTTGAAGTACGGGGATCTTTCCAATCAGATTACGAAGGATTATATTTTCGACCTTGAGAAGTTCAGTGCTTTTGAAGGAAATACCGGTCCTTATATCCTTTATACCATCGTGCGTATTGCCTCTATTTTACGGAAATACGCCGAAGCGAACGGTGAGAGTTCTGCAGATACCGCAACTTGGATTGCAAACTACGGAAAGAACTATCCGATTCATTCCGAGGATGAGCCTTCTTTACTCGCTCTCGAGAAGCAGATTGTTGTTTTCTCCGATGAAATGAAGGATGCATGGAAGGAGCTGGCACCGCATAAGATCTGCGGATACATTTATGCCCTGGCAAACAGCTTCAATGCCTTCTACCACAATGTAAAGATTCTTGGGGAAGAGGATAAGGAAAAGCAGAAGAACTATATTGCTCACCTTGCACTGACTTGGAGAATATTGACCGACGCCATTCATGTGCTCGGATTCTCTGCACCGGAGAAGATGTAAAATGAAGTATTTTGTTATGAGCGATTTACACGGCTCTTCTTACTATACGAAGAAGGTATTGGATGTCTACCGGGCGGGAGACTATGAGAAGATTCTCCTCCTGGGCGATGTCCTCTACCACGGTCCGCGAAATGATTTGCCGAAGGACTATGCGCCGAAGGAAGTCATCAAAATGCTGAATCCTTTAAAAGACGAAATCTTTGCCGTTCGCGGAAACTGTGAGGCGGAAGTGGATCAGATGGTGCTGGACTTCCCGGTTATGGCGGATTACGCCCTTTTAGACTTGGGAGGAAGAAGCATTTTCTTAAGCCACGGGCATGTGTATAATCATGAAAGCTTTCCGTTAAGAAAGAACGGCGATGTCTTCTTACAGGGGCATACCCATCTTCCTGTTGCGGAGAAAAAGGAGCGGGACGGAAAGTTTTATTATCACTTAAATCCGGGTTCAGTGAGCCTCCCGAAGGAAGGAAACCCGAACAGCTACGGGGTGCTTACGGAGAAGGGCTTCACCATTTACACTTTGGACGGGGAAGTGGTGAAGGAAGTGGAGTTTTAATAAGGAAAAGTAAGTCACGTTTCATGAAAAAGCTTCAATAGCAAGTAAAAACGCTAGGTTTCAAGCCGTTCTTGGATTAATTCCTAGCGTTTTTTAATCGTGGACCTGATGGGAGTCGAACCCATGTCCGAAAACGAATTCCCTTTCCTTCTACTATCATAGTACACTTCAAGATTCCCCACATATAAAAGCTGTGCACTTCTTTTATAAGCCGGTATCCTCTACATACGCCCGAGCATGGGAGGAACCATACACGTCGTTTCTCACATAGATGAGGTCAGGTTCTTCTCCTGTGAGTGAGAGAAGGCTGGCCAGCAGCGCTTAGGCTGCTAATGCGTAACTATTATCGTTAGCGTTTAATTTTAGGTTTGAAGTTTAACGCGACTTCTTTCGGATAGCTTCTAAAGCTGCATCGTCCCCGTCGAAACCGGTACAAGCCCTTAGACAGCTTTTATTTTACGGGGAAAAGAAGGATTTGTAAAGAAGCTTGTGCATTCTCTGATTACCCATCCTGTGCTCTCTTATTGTCCATCCGTCATTTCTTTTTTCAAGTACGCTGTTTTAAAAGAGAGAATTCATCATTTTGAAAGAAAATGATTCGAATGGGAGGGAGATTTTGGCGGATATTTCTCTCGCTTTTAAGGAATAGTCGAATCACATTTCCATTATAACCAAATCTGCAATTTCACCTCCTTTTTCCGAAAATTCGTGTTACAATATAGATTGTTAAATATATAACCATTATATTTTGCATCTTTTTTTTAGAAAAATGATGCGGAAAAGAATCTAACAAGTTGGGAAAAGAGTTTTAAGGAGAATGAAAATGAAAATGCTTAGAGAAATGAGAAATCCGTTGAAATATGTTCAGGGAAGAGATGCATTGCTTTCTTTCTGTAAGGAAACAGAGTATATGGGAAAAAATTATCTCTTTGTCTGTTCTCATAGCTCCTATGAAGCTTGTCATGACAAGTTGGAAAAAAGCTTTGAAGGAACGGATAAAACTCGTTACTATGAGATTTTCGGCGGCATTTCCAGTGAGTCCGAGATTGCCAGAATGCGGAAAATCGTACAGGAAAACAGCATTGATACTGTTGTCGGAGTAGGGGGCGGTTCCGCTGTGGATACGGCGAAGGCAACAGCCTTTTATGAGAAAAAGCAGATTGTCATCATTCCGACGGTAGTGGCTACGGATGCTCCCTGTACCGGTCTTTCCGTAATCTATCATGATGACGGATCTTTCAAAGAATATCTTTTCTATCCGACGAATCCGGACTGTGTTTTGGTAGACAGCACCGTAATTGCCCATGCCCCGGTTCGTTTCTTAATTGCCGGAATGGGAGATGCCCTTGGAACTTATTTTGAGGGAAGAGCTTCTCTTCGTACCGAGTCTCCCAGCTTGGAAAATGCCGGTATTCCCGGTGCAGGAATGGTTTTGGCGAAGTATTGTTATGAGAATCTGAAGAAGTTCGGAGAAGCAGCCATTGTAGCCTGTGAAAATCACGTGGTTACCAAGGCTTTGGACAATATCATTGAGGCTTGCGTCTATCTCTCCGGCGTAGGTGCGGATAATGTTAATGTTGCCGCAGCGCATTCCTTCTACAACGGTCTTACCTCCCTCGGCGGACACAGTGCTCCGCACGGAAATTGTGTCGCCTTCGGTACACTGGTACAGCTTTGTCTGGAAGGAGTTAAGAAGGAAGAATTTGAAGAAGTGCAGGACTTCTGTGTTGCTGTAGGTCTGCCTATAACCTTGGAAGAGCTCGGAAATTTCTCCGATCAGGATTTACACACTATTGCAAAAAATGCCTGCATTCCCGGAGAAACCATTCATAACCTAGCAGGGGATGTTACGGAAACGGAGCTTTATGATGCAATCATTGCCGCAGACGCTCTTGGCAGAAAGAGAAAAGGAAGCTGCTAAGGAGAAACTCAAATTTTCCGCAGTCCATTTCTATCGCGAATATCGCGGTGGAAATGGATTTTTTTCATGGACTTTAGCCAGTATCGGAGCTGACATTTGAAAAATGTTAGCTCTGATACAAAAAACCACCCGCTATGCGGGTGGGAAACACTTGTTATACAAAAATCACCTTTCCTAATACAATAAAGTTGTTCAAGCTATATTGCAGAAAAGGAAGGTGATTTTATGGCGAAGAAAGAATATGCATTAGCACATACGAAATGGATGTGTAAATATCATATTGTCTTCACACCGAAGTATAGGCGAAAAATAATATATTATCAATATAAGTCAGATATTCGGGATATTATCAAGCAACTCTGCGCCTTTAAAGGAGTGGAGATTATAGAAGGGCATTTAATGCCGGACCATGTACACATTCTGGTTAGTATTCCACCTAAGATTAGCGTTTCTTCTTTTATGGGCTATTTAAAGGGAAAAAGTGCTTTGATGATATTTGATAAACACGCAAATCTTAAATACAAATTTGGGAACAGACATTTCTGGGCCGAAGGCTATTATGTCAGTACAGTAGGTTTAAATGAAGCCACAATAAAAAAGTATATCCAAGATCAAGAAAAACACGATATAGCTTTGGATAAACTAAGTGTTAAAGAATATGAAGACCCTTTTAAGGGTTAAAGTGCAGTAGTAACAATACCCCTTTATGGGGTAGCGACGAGTCAAACGCAATATGGCTTGAATGGAGCTGTGGGAAGGTGCAAAGCAAACTTCCCATAGCCCAAAATGAAAGCCAGCGCCTTTAGACGCTGGCCAGTAGCAGGGGCTTATAGCCCCGAGCAAACCACCCGTTTGACGGGTGGTAGTGATTCTTGTCGAGAATGGGAATTATCTTCGGAATAAGTATTGCGATTACGAAATGAGACAAGAAATATCTTCCGGATATGTACGGCAATCCCAAAATGTGAAAAGAAATATCTTCCGGATAGCACTTGCTATAAGGAATAAAGATAAACTATAATGAAAACGATTTTGTGCAAGTGAATGCTTCCACTGGATTGCCGTTGGACGAACTGAAGAAAAGGGGAAAGAAAAATGAATCATGAGAAGATTCTCGTTTTGGATTTTGGTGGACAGTACAACCAGTTGATTGCCCGTAGAGTAAGAGACGAAGGGGTTTATGCAGAGGTTTACAGTTCCGACATTGGCATAGAGAAGATTAAGGAATTAAGTCCCAAGGGAATTATCTTCACCGGGGGACCTCAGTCCGTGTACAAAGAGGAAAGCCAGCATATCGGAAAAGAAATTTTCGAGCTGGGCATCCCCATTTTCGGCTTCTGCTATGGAGCACAGCTCATTGCCTATGAGCTTGGGGGAGAGGTGGCTACCGCCCCTGTCAGCGAATATGGAAAGACGGAAACTCATGTGGAGAAGTCCTCCGTGCTTTTCTCCGATGTTTCGGAGGAGACCACCGTTTTCATGTCCCACACCGACTATATTGCCAAGGTGCCGGAGGGCTTTACCATTACCGCCCATACGGAGCATTGCCCTGTTGCGGGAATGGAAGACGTGAAGAGACAGATTTATGCGGTGCAGTTCCACCCGGAGGTACAGCATAGCGTGGAAGGGCAGAAGATGATTCATCATTTTCTTTATGACGTCTGCAAATGTACCGGAGACTGGAAAATGGCGTCCTTCGTAGAGGAGCAGGTTTCCCTTTTGAAAAATAAAATCGGATCCGGCAAGGTACTTTTAGCCCTTTCCGGCGGTGTGGACAGCTCCGTTGCAGCAGGGCTTCTTTCCAGAGCCATCGGAAAGCAGCTGTACTGCGTGTTCGTGGACCACGGCCTTCTTCGGAAAAATGAAGGAGATCAGGTGGAGGAAATCTTCGGCGAAAAGGGAGATTTCGAGTTAAACTTCGTCCGTGTCAATGCAGGAGAAGAGTATTTTGAGAAATTAGCCGGGGTGGAAGATCCGGAGAAGAAGAGAAAAATTATCGGAGAGCAGTTTATCCGTATCTTTGAGCGTGAGGCAAATAAAATCGGAACAGTGGACTTTCTTGCCCAGGGAACCATTTATGCCGACGTGGTGGAATCAGGCCTTGGAAAGGGCGCAGTGATTAAGTCTCATCACAATGTGGGCGGACTCCCCAAGAACATTTCCTTTAAAGAAATCGTAGAGCCCTTGCGTCTTCTTTTTAAGGACGAGGTGCGAAAGGTAGGACTGGAGCTTGGTCTTCCGGAACACTTGGTTTATCGTCAGCCCTTCCCGGGACCGGGACTTGGGGTAAGAATCATCGGAGAGGTGACGCCTGAGAAGGTTCGCATGGTACAGGATGCGGACTTCATTTACCGTGAAGAAATCGAGAAGGCGGGACTTTCCCGTTCCTACAGCCAGTATTTTGCCGCCCTCACCAATATGCGCTCCGTGGGGGTTATGGGAGACTTCCGTACCTATGACTATGCGGTGGCGCTCCGCGCGGTGATTACCGATGACTTTATGACCGCAGAATGTGCGGATATCCCCTTTAGCGTACTCCAGAGAGTAATGAATCGAATCGTGAATGAGGTAAAGGGAGTGAACAGGGTGTTCTATGATTTGACATCCAAGCCACCAGGAACGATTGAGATGGAATAGCAGAAGCAAATATGTTTCTGTTTTAAAATGCCTGAAAATACAGGTATTGAGCGTTTTTGAAGTGGTGAAATTCTCTAAATGATACTGTTTTGATACTAAAAAGCTGAAAAAGCATGTCTGAAAGGGAGTTGTTGAATTAAGCGAGCTTTACGAGCGATACTTATTGACCGAAGGGCAATAAGGTAGGAGATCATAGAAAGCCTTCCATCATTTTGATGGGAGGCTTTTGTGGAAAATAGCGGGTGATAAATTTGAATTTGAAAGAGATAAGGATATGGAGAAAGAATAATGAGCAAAATTACAGATAGATAGGATTATATTCTTCACCAGTTTCGAAGAACTTGGAATAAGAAGAGCGAAAATTACTGCATAGAACGAATCTATAATAAAATTGACAATCCAGATTTAAAATTCGTAACACAACAAATGTTCAGGCGTAAAGAAAACAAAATAGCCTTAGCAGATTTATACTTTCCGCAACTAAATTTATCGGTTGAGATTGACGAAGATCACCATAAGACGCAAGAAGAATTGGATAAAGAACGTACTGCAGACATTCTTAAGAAGATGCGGAGTCTGGAAAACGTGGTTGAATTTGAACCAGAGGAATTAAGAATAAATGCTGAGTTCAGTCAAACGCTTGAATCACTAAACGCACAAATTGATAAAGTTGTTGAACTTATTAAAGAACGAATCAATAAACTTACTAAACCATTAGAGTGGGAAGATATCATCAAAACTGCAGATCAAGTAAAAGCTGAAGGTAAAGATATATTCGATGGCAAGATTGCATTGAGGACAATCCAAGAAGTGTCGGAGTTATTTGACAAGGGATATCACGGTACGCAGAGGTGTTACTTCGAAAAGTCGAAAGGATCTAATATATGGATTTGGTGTCCGAAGCTCAAGTTAGAGGATGTAATTCAAAGAGTACCTTATAATAATGAAATATCTCTTGACGGAAACACAATCTACGAATCAACAAAGGAAAACGCTAATGAATTTGTTGAGGCAGTCTTACAAAAGCCAGAGGCAGATCAGAAAAGAATCGTTTTCCCATATTATAAAATGGAATCTGGAGAAATGGCATATGTATTTAAGGGTATATATGTATTGGATTCAGAAAAGACAAGAGAAATACAAAAGAGAGTCTGGGTAAGAGAATCAAAATGCATTTCTTTAAATCTTTCCAAATAACAAATCTCAGTTTGTTTAAATCATAGAGCAACTTAAGGAGGAGGGTGCGGACATAAATCTGGACTACCATAGGGCTCCGAAAGGAGCCTATTTGTGTATTCAAAACAACAAAAAGAAATCGCACTTAAACTATATCATCAGACAGAATCTGTATCAGAGACAGTAAGGATATTGGGATATCCTACTAGAAAGAATCTATATAACTGGGTTTATGAAGAAAAATATCCTACTAAGGCTCGGGAGGATTATCCGATTGTTGACTATCCACCAGATCATCCAAGAAACTCTCCATTGCAGGTTAAATTAGATGCAATCCATCGTTGCTATGAGCTTGGTGAAAATATAAAATATTACGCAAACTGGAATTATCCAAAAGCAGCTATTATGATCAAGAAAAGGTACTTGGGCAAGTTGATAAATATGAAAATGTAAGAAACAAGATAATAACATTGCTCAATGAGAACAAGCACAGATATGGATATAGACGTATTCATGCTTTACTAAAAAGGGAAAACATCATAATTTCAGAGAAGATCGTTCGAAGAATAATGAATGAAGAACATCTTACTGTAAAAATCAAAAAGACACATAAATATAATTCTTATAAAGGTGAAATATCACCAGCTGTAGGAAATATAATAAATAGAAATTTTTCAGCAGAGAAACCAAATGAGAAATGTTTAACTGATATAACGGAATTTGCCATTCCTGCCGGAAAGGTCTATTTATCCCCCATTGTAGATTGTTTCGATGGACTTCTGGTAATAGAGTAAAGATTTTGTCAGTTGATAAAGAAATAAAAAGAGAGTAATCATTAACCCTTTGATACAATGGTTTCGACAAAAAAACTATGCAAAGGAGATTACTCTCATGGATATTGTAGCACTATTAGAGGTTTTGGTAAAAGGATTACTTGATGCAGAGGAGGATGACACAGATGAGCAAGATCAGGATTGAAAAGGTAAGCATCACTGATGCCGGGACAGATTGCATTGTGAATGCTGCCAACGAGCATCTTCAGGGCAGTAGCGGCGTCTGCGGAGCAATCTTCAAAGCAGCCGAATGGAACCAGCTGCAGAAGACGTGTGATGCGATAGGGTATTGTGATACAGGCAGCACGGCAGTCACGCCGGCGTTCAATCTGGACGCCAAATACATCATTCATGCGGTCGGCCCGGTCTGGATGGATGACAATCATAAAGAGACGCAGAAACTTTACGGCTGCTATCAGGCCTCTCTGAAACTTGCCATGGAAAACGAATGCCATTCCATCGCGTTCCCTCTGATCTCCGCCGGGATTTTCGGGTATCCCAAGGACAAAGCCTGGAGGAAAGCGCTGCAGGCCTGCAACGACTTTATCGCTAAGAATTCGAACTATGATATCGTCATTCTCTTTGCGGTTCTGGATGACAAGATCCTTCAACTTGGTAAGGAAGAATTGCAGCGGCAAGCACTGGAGGTGATGTAATGAATTATAAGAACGCAGGCTTCAGAGCCTTCTATCATCACTTCACAGCGATTCCGCTGAAGGAAATGCTGAAAACATCTGTGAAAGATTTTTCCGGAGCGGACAAAGCAAACTGTATCCTGACTTACGGGTACATTGATCAACAATGCGGTCTTACCATGGAAATCCTCGCGGTCGGCGAAGAGAGCAAAAACGGTTTCAGATTTTATGACGGTAATGATACAATCCGATCTTTCATCCGCATCGGCGCTGTAGCGGAAGATGAATTTTCATTCTTTGACGATGAGGATGGAACTCTCGCAAAAAGGTATGCCGATAAGCTTGAGATGCTCCACCATTACGATGCATCCGAAGAGGTTGAGAAGACCAGAGAGATGAGCTTTCTTGACGGGAGCAGACACGAGTATTTTGTTGATGATGTGCTCGTGTATCTGATGAAGGACGGTCTAAAGCCGGAAGGGTGCTGGACGCGGATCACTGGTCTTGGAGATCATTGGATTATGGGAACACTCCTCAATGAACCGGATCAGAATTTCGGATATCATAAGGGCGAAACGATTGCATTTTTCGTGCAGGAGACAGATGAAAAGAAGGTAATCTGTTATTCTGATATGAATCCGAGTCAGAAGATCACAGCAGCGAATCTGGAAGATGGAAGTATGTTGGAAGAGGCTGTCACTGCCTTCAACAACGAGCGCACAGAGCCGCACCTGATTGACATTCTGGAGATACTTCGCGACAGCTATGTCTGGATTCCTTGTAACGCTGTCCTGAGCGATGAGGACCAGAAATACTGGAATGATATCGCTCAGAAGGTGACCGACGATCTCGACGCAGACCCTGCCGAACTTATTGGGAAAGAATTCAAAACGGTTGGTGCGACGAGAATGATTCCGGATATCCTGCAGAACGGAGAGCAGTTCTTCTTCCCGATCTTCACCACTACGGAAGCCATGGGTGGGTGAGTACGGGGACAATTTCTCAAAAGTGCAGAGACACATGCTGGAAGTGATTCCTCTTGCCAGGAATAACGAAAAGGATCTTGCCGGCATCGTACTGAATGCCTTTACCGAGCCTTTTGTACTGGATAAAGAGATATGGGACATCGTGGAGAACATGAAGTCCCGCATCGAGGAATAACTGCAATTCTCAATGGGAAGATGGAGAAAACTCTCTGTCTTCCCATTCTTAAAAAGCGGCTCCGCTGCTTAGCTCATTACCGGAGAAATCCGGTGATGTCGAAGGGGGTTGGGGCGCTTCCCCAACGAGCTCTTGGAGGCGTTTGTCAGGACAGACGCATTGCTCGTACAGTTTGTGCCGATCATTTCTAGCGCGGAAATTTTCTAAAATTTCATATCGCTGATACCACTTGCCATTTTATAGTCGAAATCCTCTTTGAAAATATTCCCAGACAAGACATGGACGGTTGGATGATTCGTCTTGCTGATTATTATCTGGAGCCGGTGCATAAGATGTGAAGGCTGAACTTCTTCAGTCCCATCACGTGCATTGTGATGAAACTCCATTCATTATGCTGGAGCATTCCAAGGAATATATGTGGGTATTTTATTCTCCGGAAGGACCGGTTTCTCCCCCCCTATCTTTTTGTATGAATACTTGGGAGGCCGAAATGGTACCGGCTTGGAGAAATACCTGAAAGGATACAAGGGAACTCTGGTGACAGACGGCTATCAACCCTATCATACGCTCATGAAAAAGGATGGAGAACTCAAAGTAGCGGGCTGCTGGGCTAATGTGCGCAGAAAATTTGCAGAGATCATAAAAGCAACCCAAAAAGGGCAAGCCCTGACTCCGGCACAAGAAGCTGCCGCTGAAGCTATCCGCTTGATTGACATGATTTACCATCAGGACAATAGCTTTAAGGAATCATCTACAGAAGAGAGGCTAACGAACAGGCAACAGACTGTAGCGCCACTGGTAGATGCTTATTTTGCGTGGGTGAAACAGACTCGCAATAAAATATGCGGTAGTCAAAAGCTTACAGAGGCTCTGAATTACTCTTTTAATCAGGAGCCCTATCTTCGAGTATTCTTGCAGGATGCTTTAATCTCTCTGGATAATAATGACGCAGAGAGAAGCATAAGAACCTTCTGCGTTGGAAAGCATTCCTGGCACATCACCGATTCCGTCAGAGGAGCCTCTGCCAGTGCTCTTCTATACAGCATTGCGGAAAGTGCAAAGGCAAACCAACTAAAGCCCTACGAATACTTTACATACCTACTAAAGGAGCTCATCAAATATCCAAGAGAAAATGTTCCCGAGGAGGAGTTGAAAAAACTGATGCCTTGGTCGGAGGAATTACCGGATAGCTGTAGGAAGAATAAAACCAGATAAGAAAAATCTGCCAGCCTGCAGGTTTTTATTGAACGGACGGGTTATTTACCATTTACAAAAGAAAATGGTTGAATCGCTAGATACACAATTGGGAACCAAAAAGTTGGTACTGGAAATTACGGATGAAGAACTAAAACAAAAAGGTTCCTTTCTGGAATTACTGGATATTGTAAAACAATTGATTCAGTCGTATCTACCTCTTCAACCAGATATAGAGGAATTTGCAAACACAGTGGAAAGGGGAGAAAGTATTACGGCAGGGAATTCCTTTCGAAGCTTTCTATCGACATTGGGACAGTTACTATTATCCTTTAAGGAAATGGTGCAAGAGGGGTTCTGCTGGTTCCCACGATTGATGAGATGGAATACAAGTAAAGGAGAAGTGGCTTCAGTATTTCGGGATGATCCGAGTGGATACAATTACAAGTTGGAGGCGTTTCGGAATATGGAGACAAAGGCAATCTATCGGGCGGAAAATTTGAAAGGGAAAATTTGTTCAGATAATCGAATTGGGACACTAGAGCAGATACAGGGAAGTGTGGAGATAGTGGAGAAGGACTATAAAAGAGGAATAGATAAAACAGAACAAGACTTGCAAAGATAGAGATTACAGTTTCAGATTGTAAAAATCTGAGGCTGTAATATAAAATCAATGTAGTTGAATTTGCATAATTGTTTGGTCTTAACACATTTTTAAAGAAAACAACCAAAATACAAAAGATTTACAAAATTATTGTAAATTTTGAGACATTATCTGATATAATTTAACAAAATATTAATCTGTGGAGGGCGTAATGGAGATGTTGTTAAGTGGTATATTATGTAATGTGGTATCGAATATAATTTATGATATAGGCAAGTGTGTCGTTGGAAAATTTCAATACAGAAAGGAACAATTTGATAAGCAAGATATTGAAAAGTATGTTGGTGAAAAATTGAATAACAAATATGAACATTTATGCGAATCGGGATTATTAGTAGAATATTTAAATTTACCATTAGTGAAGGACACCATAAACAATTATATAATATATAAGATTACGGGACATTTAGGCAGTAACTTAGCGAATGTTCAGAAAAAGAAAAATAAGATGTATCTGATTGAAGAAGATGTAGTTGTTTTTTTGACGACTGGGTTGATGAAGCGTTATGAAAATAATAAAACAATTACTATTCCTAATAAATCTGATGTGTTTAGATTGTTTATGGATATATTTGAAATGTCTAGTACATATTTGTGTGACAAATTAGGACAAGATCAAAAAGCAGTGGCTTTTTTTGTAAATACAAAGATTGATTTTGTAAGTAATATGTTGATGTCCAAAATTCAAGAAGTTATATCCACTTTAGAAAAAAGCATGACTAAAGACGTGATAGATAGGAATGATGATTTTGAAGAAGTTAAAGAGCACTATATCAAATTATTAAAGGAGAATCATAATACCGCACATATTTACTTACTTGATAGATTTGAAATTAATTCATTTTATGTACCACCTTTTCTTAAGCTTAGGTGCAATGAAAACTTAATAAACAAACTAAATTTTATTAGAACAAGAGAACGGTATAATGCTTTTCAAAGCAGGGATGTAAATAATGAACAGTTTTTTGACGACTGGAGGTATATTTTTGAGAGGAATAACATAGCATATATTACAGGAGGAGCAGGCTATGGAAAATCTCTGTTTATGAATAAAGTTATTACTGATTTTGAAAACCTAAATATTTTTGATAGTAGGGAATATTTGGTGATATATGGTGAGTTAAAATCTTTTTATGTTAATAATTCAGAGGATCCAATTTCTGTAATTGAATTTTTGCAGAACAGTATGACTAAAGAAACTTTGATTGAAAAAGAAAAAATCACAAAAGAATTCGTACAGTATTACTTAAATATGGGAAGATGTATTATTTTGTTAGATGCTCTAGATGAAGTGGAAAAGTCAAAAAGAAAGAGTTTACATAAAAAGGTAGTAACATATTTTAAAGGAGAAAATCCGAATAATAAGATTTGTATAACATCACGAAGCAGAGGTTTTTTTCCTGAAAAAGAAATAGAGGTGTATGATATAGCTCCACTAGACAAAACACAGATAGAAACATATGTAAATAATATAATAAAACTAGGAAAATTTGACAATAAAGATAAAGAGGCCTTTTTGGAGCAAAGTAACACCTTAGTAGAAAAGGGATTTCTGTGTAGTTTTTTGGTTTTGTCATTGCTCATAAACATTTACAAAGCTGAAAGGGAATTACCCGAAAATAAACTGGAACTATATCAAAAGTGTTTTGAGTATATTGCAAACAAAAGAGAAAAGGAAAAAACACAAGAAAAAAGTAGATGGAAAGTCATTGCTCCATTGATGAAAGATAATACTTTTATGGTATTGTCAAATTTATGCTTACCGAATAATGCCGAGGCGGATAAAGAAACTATTAAGGATACATTGATGAATGAATACAAAACAAAATATTCATCAGAAGTAGAAACCGAAGAGGCAGTAGATGAGTTTTTAGCATTCTGCGCAGACAGAACAGAATTATTTGTACCTTCTGCAGGTGAGGACAAGTTTAAATTTTTCATCGATCTTTTTTTGAATATTTCTATTCACAGTATGTATTTATTAGAACAGGTTCTGTTGAAGAAATTTATGCATGTATAAGCGACTTTGATGTGGACTCTGAAATATTTGAGTTAACATTTGCGATGCTTAAACAAAAAAACGAATTTAAATATCAGAAATTGATAGAGTATATTTTTTCAATTGTATTAGATGGTGCAATTGAAAATAAGGAACGTTTGGGAGCGCTCAATATTTTAATATTAGGAATGCAGGTCATAGATGACGAAGTATATAAAAAGCAATTGGTAGATTTTGTTGTTGACGAAAGTGACTTTATATTTAAACATCAAAAAAATATTCATAGTCAATGGATTTTGATAAATATTATAAGTGGTAATAGCGAATATTTAAGTGTTGTTAATGACAAATATGAAGAAAAGGCTATATTATCAGTGCTATTCTCGTTTGCTGATATTTTTCAAGAAGTAAAGAGGGGCTTGGAAGAATTGTCAAAAGAGAATAAAAATGATGATAATTTACTTGAGTATATACATTTTCGATATAGAATGTTTTACTATGATGAATTTTATACGCAGACATATTTTCACCAAAATAGTATAAAGATACTATTTCAAGAATTGACTATAGAGAAAATAAAGACTTTGTGTAAAAATTACAAAATTCCTGAGAAAAGTTTGGCTAAATTAGTAGGAGTATTTAATGAGTATTTAAATCAGAATCCTTCATTTAAAAATAAAATAGATAAATTAATTTTTGCTGAAAATGATAGTATATAATGGAATAGTAAAGCTTTATGAATGAGAAATTGTTCCATTGGCTATTGCGTAGGGTTAATTAAGAAAAAACAGTCCTGAGACGTAATAAAACGTCGTGGGTGTGAAACGTATGTGCAACAATGAATACCACAAACCCTGCATTTCTGGGCTTTTCAAGCTCTCAAACGGTTGACAAAGAGATAAGAAAAGACTATATCGTATATTGTGACCTTCCAATTTATTGAGAGGTCTTTTCTTATCCCGTAGAACTGTGGACTACTCGCCACAGGCTCGTAGCTACTTGCGGTAAGATGCCAAAGGGCATCTTACTCATCACCGGTGGGAGCTGTATTTTTTAAAAAAAGGAGTTTAGTTTATGAAGGATGGTATTAAATGCAAAGCCATAGCCTTTGATTTTGTAAAGGTAAATGGTAAATAACCCGTCCGTTCAATGAAAATCTGCCGGCTCTCGAAGTGGAATCGGTTTGTCATGCATGCACGGAAGAAGAACTGACGAAACAGTTTCCTAAAGGCTGGCATGAACTTCCGGACGAAGTTTACAAAGAGCTTCTTTATACTCCTGCAAAGTTTAAGGTTTTGGAACATCACATCAAGGTCTATGCCGGAGATTGTGATAAAGGCGGAATCTTGAGAGCCAAAGCACCAAACCGGGCTGCTTAGATAGTGTCAATAATTTTTCGCAAATTCATTTTCAGCCACTGGTGTATTCAAAAAATTCGATAGACTTTGTGTATTTTCAGCGTGTCATAAAATTAAATTATTACAAAACAGGAGGTGATTTTATTCTTTTACAACCAAATAGTTTTAACCTCGAGCAGACCAGCATTTGGTCTTTTCCAGAACGTGGGAAATGGGCTACTCACTCAGGAAAGTATCGAGGAAATTGGTCACCTTATATACCGAGGAATCTGATACTTCGATATTCAAAGCCGGGAGACTGGGTTTTAGATCAATTTTTAGGTAGTGGAACAACCTTAGTAGAAGCCAAGCTACTCAATCGAAATGGAATTGGTATCGATATCAATCCCAAAGCCTTATCTTTATCTAGAACAAATCTTTCTTTTCATTCTAATTCAAGAGCTCAAATTTTTCTTAAGAAGGGAAATGCTGCCAAACTAGCTTTTATCAAAGATAATCGCATCGACTTTATTTGTACTCATCCACCTTATTCTAATATTATTTCCTATAGTTCAGATCTTGCAGGAGATATTTCTTTATGCAATGAAAAAGAGTTTATCATCGCTATGAAAAAAGTAGCGGCGGAATCCTTTCGCGTTCTCAAAAAAGGGAAGTATTGCGCTGTGATGATTGGGGATAAAAGGATTCATGGAAATGTAATTCCTTTGGGATTTCAACTTCTAACTTGTTTTTTGGAAACAGGATTTGTTTTAAAAGAAATCATTATTAAAGTTCAACATAATTGTAGAGCTACATCAAATTGGCAAAATAAGAACAGAAATTTCTTAATGCTGGCACATGAGTACATCTTTGTATTTTATAAGCCAAATTTCTAAGTCTTTATTTTGTTAATGGTCTCCTTCGTATTAATAAACACAAATTAAGCCCAAGTATAAAAAATTTACTCTCTCTGATAGTTCGTTGAATAAAATTCAACATTCTCTTATAATCAATATTGTTTTTATAAAAAGAGGAGATAGGGATGTCAGAGCAATCATTGAAACCATTTGTGAAGTGGGCAGGAGGAAAAAGGCAGCTTTTAGGTGAAATTCTAGAGAGAATTCCTCATTCTTTTGAAAATTATATTGAGCCTTTTCTTGGAGGAGGAGCGGTATTATTTGCATTGCAGCCAAAACGAGCATTGCTCAATGATATCAATGCTTCCCTGATTCATACATATAAGACTATTGCATGCGAGCCTCAGCGGTTTATTGTCCAGGTTAAAGAGCTGGATAGTAGAATAGATGAGGGGGGTAAAGAGTATTACTATTTAATTAGAGATCTTTATAATAGCAAATTAATGAGAGAAGAGTTTGATCTGGAATTGGCGGCTCTTTTCGTTTTCCTCAATAAACATTGTTTCAATGGTTTATATCGTGTAAATGGCAAAGGTTTTTTTAATGTCCCATATAATAATAGTAAAAAATCATCTATTGATGAAGAAGTTATTTTTGAAGTCTCTAAGTATTTAAAAGACTTGACTATATGCTTGGGGGATTTTGAAGATGCATGTAAGGATGCGAAGGAAGGGGATTTTATTTTTTGGATAGTCCTTATGCTCCACTTAATCCCTCCTCATTTGAATCTTACACAAAAGAAGGATTTGATATGGATAGCCATATCAGGCTTTCTAAACTTTTTGATGATTTAACAAAAAGAGGCTGCTTCTGTATGTTGACCAATCATAATACAGAGTTTATTAATGACTTATATGGAAATAAAGGCTATAAGATGGACGTGGTTAATGTTAAACGAATGATTAATTCCGATGCTTCAAAAAGAACCGGAGAAGAAATTATTATTTGTAATTATTAGTAGGAGGTATTTTATTTGGGAGATTTTTTTGAAAAAAAGCAAAATTTTTTCTATGAAGATACCTCATCTTTTCTTATTCATGGAGATTCATTAAAGTTACTTTCTAAAATGAATCCGGAATGTATTGATATGGTCTTTGCGGATCCGCCATATTTTTTGAGTAATGATGGAATAACTTGTAATAGTGGAAGAATGGTTTCCGTTAACAAAGGAGAATGGGACAAGATAGGGAATAATTCTCCAAATGTAGAGGAGAAACATCGTTTTAATCGGAAGTGGATTAAGTTATGTAAAAGGATTTTAAAACCAAATGGCAGTATTTGGATTTCTGGAACTTTACATAACATATATTCCATTGGAATGGCTTTAGAACAAGAAGGATTCAAGATTATTAACAATATAACTTGGCAAAAAACGAATCCACCACCTAATCTTGCCTGTAGGTGTTTTACCCATTCTACAGAGACTATATTATGGGCGCAAAAAGCTGATAAGAAAGCACATCATTATTTTAACTATGAGCTAATGAAAGAACAGAATGGTGGAAAGCAAATGAAGGATGTTTGGCTAGGTAGCTTAACAAAACCTTCTGAGAAAAAAGCAGGAAAACATCCAACACAAAAACCGGAATACCTTTTAGAAAGGATTGTGCAGGCTTCTACAAAAGAGAATGATATTATTTTGGATCCTTTTTGCGGTTCAGGGACAACCGGTGTTGTAGCAAAAAGATTGGGAAGAAGATTTATTGGCATTGATACGGAAGAGGAATATTTAACTATTTGCAAAAAAAGATTGGAGACAGAAAGTAATGGAGAAAAGGAACTTTGATGAATGGCTTACTAAATTTCGATCTAGTATATCTACTTATGACTATTACATTGATTTTTCCAAAGTTATAAAAAATGTAGATAGTATAAAGATTGAACTGAATATCTTGAATTCTTTAATCGGATCAAAAAATATTGAAGAAGCATTTGAAAATATTATTGCAAGATATCCGGAAACGCTAGAATGCATTCCTTTACTACTTGCTGTAAGAAGCAATCAAATTTATGCTCAAGATGATGAAGGCGCTTTTGAATATAACTTTAAAAAGATGAATTATCCAATTGAGCAGTATAAAGTGTTTATGCGAAAAACCGGTTTATTTGATATGATTTCCAACCACTTAGTAAATAATTTAGTAGATTATGCTTTTGGTATCGAAACAGGATTGGATTCTAATGGTAGAAAGAATCGTGGTGGCCACCAGATGGAAGATTTGGTGGAAAAATATATTACTTCCGCGGGCTTTGTTAAGGATGTTAATTATTATAAGGAAAAGTACTTAATTGACATTGAAAGAATGTGGGGGATTGATTTATCGGTAATATCTAATCAGGGAAAGGCAGCTAAA
Source organism: Oribacterium sp. oral taxon 108 str. F0425 (assembly GCF_000214455.1). Classification (NCBI taxonomy): domain Bacteria; kingdom Bacillati; phylum Bacillota; class Clostridia; order Lachnospirales; family Lachnospiraceae; genus Oribacterium; species Oribacterium sp. oral taxon 108. The sequence goes on from NZ_AFIH01000001.1 coordinate 1,251,990, forward strand.
CGCTTTGACTTTGTGGTGAAAACAGAGGATATGATATATGCAATTGAAACGAATTTCTATGGCAATGGTGGTTCTAAGTTAAATGAAACTGCCCGAAGTTATAAAATGCTTTCCCAAGAATCAGATACTGTAGAAGGCTTTACCTTTGTCTGGTTTACTGATGGAATTGGTTGGAGAAGTGCTAGAGAAAATTTAAGAGAAACCTTTGATGTTATGGAACATATTTATAATATTGATGATATGGAACAGGGGGTTATGAAAAAGATATTTATATAATCGAAAGCCTGAATTGATTCATATAGATGAGGTACAAAGAAACGCGATTGTCGGAGAACTTCCGGCAAAATAATAAATAACTTGTCACCCTTCATAAAAAAGGAGCAACATTTACAAAGTGTTTAAACTTTTCACGCCTTTCACGCTTTTTAAACTAAGATATTAATGTAATACAGAGTGTTTTGTGAATCCTATAGAAAGCAAAAAAATCTAAACAATGGCAGATTGCATGAATGAAGAAACGTTCTTATCGAAAATAAGTCAACTTGAAAATGAAATTGAATATTTGCATGGACTTCTCGATAATGCTGGAATTTCATACAAACGGAAGGCAAAGGAATTAGAGGAATTGTCTCCGGATAAGAACCTGGCTTTTGAAGAGAATCAAGGAGCCCGTATTCTTCCCGTTACCATTACGAAGCAGCATATTCAGTATTATTATCATCTGTTCAAGGGTAGAAATGATGTGTATAGTAAGCGCTCCGGAAAGGCTAACAAGAAAACCGGAAAGCATGGATATTATACGCAATGCTGGAATTTCTGGAAAGATGGCATATGTCCTAAGAAGAATAATCCCCAGTTTAATTGTGGAGAATGTCAGAATCAGAAGTATAAAGAACTGACTGGTCAAGTGCTGTATGAGCACCTGATCGGGGCTAGGGAAGATGCCTCGGATGTGATTGGATTATATCCGATGTTTCCGGATGAAACTGTCAATTTTCTCGTGTTTGATTTTGACTGTCATGATGACAAAATCGGTGGAGATGATGGAGCTAACTTTGAGTCGGATTGGATGACAGAGGTTAACGCTTTCAGAAAAATCTGTGAAATCAATGAAGTTCCGGTTTTGGTTGAACGCTCCCGCTCAGGGAAAGGCGCCCATGTATGGATATTTTTTGAAAAGCCTATTCTCGCAAGTGTTGCACGTCGATTTGGCACGGCACTTCTAAGCAAAGGTGCTGAGTCTGTAAATATGAGAAGCTTTAAGTATTATGATAGAATGCTTCCGGCTCAGGACCATATACCACTTAATACAAAAACGGGAAAACCGGGGCTTGGTAATCTTATTGCACTGCCATTACAAGGGCAGGCCCTGAAGCTTGGAAATAGCGCATTTATAGATGAAAACTGGAATGCTTATCCAAATCAATGGGAATGTTTAAAAGAGGTAAAAAAGCTTTCTTCTGAAACAGTAGAAGAAAGAATAAAAGAATGGTCTGCAGAAGGAATCCTAGGTGTTCTTAGTAACGAGTTTGAAGCGGATACGGAGGGGGCAAACGATACTAAGCCTTGGGAAAAGACTAAACCTTCTTTGCATAAAGAGGATGTCTCCTCTGCAGTTGAGATTATAATTGCTGACAAAGTTTACGTAGGTACAAAAGACATGAAGCCTCGAATGCAGAATGCATTACGGCGGATGTCGGCTTTTAGTAATCCGGATTTTTATAAAAAGGCCGCAATGGGATTATCAACCAAATGTATACCGCGAATAGTTTTCTGCGGCTATGATGACGCAGGCTATATTTGTATTCCGAGGGCACTACTTGATTCTGTGATTGACAGATTCAACGAAGTAGATATTTCTTTTACACTGACAGATAACAGGTGTACCGGAATGACTTTGGATGTTTCATTCAATGGTACGCTATATGAAGAGCAGATGAGAGCTGCAAAGGCCATTTTGGAACACGATAATGGTATTCTCGCTGCGACTACTTCTTTTGGTAAGACGGTGGTAGGCGCATATATGATCGCACAAAGAAAAACCAATACTCTTATCCTGGTACATAATACAGAAATACAAAAGAATTGGATTGAAGATTTAAATAAGTTTTTGGATGTAAATGCTGAATTACCGGAATATAAGACAAAAACAGGAAGAATTAAAAAGAGAAAGAGCCTTATTGGAAAGCTACATGCAGGTCATAATTCGATGACCGGTATTATCGACGTTGCAATATTTTCCTCCTTGGGAAAAGGGGATGAAATTAATCCAATGCTTGAGCAGTATGGAATGGTAATCATGGATGAATGTCATCATGGAGCGGCTCAGACTGTCGAAGATGTTGTAGGTTCAGCAAAAGCAAAGTATGTTTATGGCTTAACGGCCACACCGAAACGGGAAGACGGGCTGGAAAAGAAAGTTTTTATGCAGTTCGGTCCCATAAGATTCCGCTATACGGCAAAGGAAAGAGCAGAAAAACAAGGGATTGATCACTTTGTTTATCCAAGATTTACAATGTTGGTTAGTACAGCGAATTTAAAAGTTATGGAGGCAAACAGGGCAGTTATTGAATGCGAATCCAGAAATGAACAGATTATTGCTGATGTAGAGAACTGTATTCAAAACGGTAGAACACCGCTTGTTTTGACGAAGTATAAGGAGCATGCGGAGCTTTTATATCAACGATTGCAGGGGAAGGCAGATCATGTTTATCTTTTGCAAGGAGGGGGCAGTAGAAAAGCTAAGGACAAGATGAGAATTCAAATGAGAGCGATTTCGGATGCGGAGTCTATTGTCCTTGTTGCTATTGATAAATATATTGGCGAAGGCTTTAATTTTCCTCGTCTTGACACAATGATGCTTACCATGCCTGCAGCAGCAGAAGGAAATATTGAGCAGTTTGCCGGGCGTTTACATCGAGACTACGAAACAAAGAAAGAAGTAATCATATACGATTATGTGGATTCTCATATACGTGTGCTGGAGAAGATGTATCATAAGCGCCTAAGGACTTACAAGAAAATTGGATATGAAATTTGCAATAATATTAATGTCGAAAAACAGAATGCCAATACTATTTTTGATATAGATAGCTATGAAAAAGTATATGAAAAAGATTTATTGGAGGCCAATAAAGAGATTATTATTTCCAGCCCCGGAATAAATCACGCCAAGTTGGATGCTTTCGTAAAACTTATAAACCAGAGACAGGAAGATGGAATTAAGCTTACGGTGATAACCCTTAATCCCGAGGGATATCCTGAAGAAAAGATTGAGGATACCAAAAGACTTGTAGAGATACTTAAAAATTGCGGTATCAGAGTTAAGCTTCAGGAGCATATGCATGAGCATTTCGCTATCATAGACGATGAGATAGTATGGTATGGAAGTATGAATTTTCTATCACGAGCGAAAGCGGATGACAATCTAATGCGTGTAAAAAGTAAAGATGTAGCGCAAGAGTTGTTGGAAAGAAGCTTTGGATAAGAAATATGCTAAGCTTCGATGCTACACTCCAATGTAGGACGCACTGCGTCTTGAATTAAGACAGACTCATTATTGACCCCTAATGAAAATTCCTGATGAAAAAGCTCTTGAGTTTTACATGGAAGCGAAGAATTAAAGAATTATAGAACTATACGGAAACGATGTCATATAGTAGAAAAATGTCAAATGTTGTGAAAATCAGGAATTTAGAGCTTGATTGATTATCTATAGTTTAAGAAAATTTATTCACTTGACAATATAGGATAAAAACTATATTATTTTATTAGGAGTTTGGAATGAAGTTTGAAGTAGAATTTTATGAGACAAAAAATGGGATTCAACCGGTGAGGGAATTTATTCTTTCACAGGAGAAAAAATTTATTGCTAAAACCCTTGATATGATACAACTTTTACAAGACAACGGATACCAATTACGTGAACCTTATTCAAAAGCTCTAGAGGATGGTATTTTTGAATTGCGAATAAAATTGGGAAATAATATTTCAAGGATTATGTATTTCTTTTATGTAGATCAACATATTATTCTTACAAATGGATTCATTAAAAAGACACAAAAAACTCCTCGAAATGAAATTGAGAAAGCGAAAAAATATCGAGCAGATTATATGGATAGAAAGGAATCATACAATGAGTAGAAAGTTTGATGATTTTCTTCAGGAACAACTTCAGGATCCTGAAATTCGAAAAGAATATGAAGCTCTTCAACCGGAACATATAGTTATTCAGGCTATGATTGATGCCAGAAAGAAATCCGGAATGACACAAAAAGAGCTTGCAGAGATAACCGGTATTGCACAAGGAGATATTAGCAAACTGGAACGTGGTAGTGCCAATCCCTCTATTAGGACGCTTCAGCGCTTGGCAAAAGGAATGGGAATGATTCTTAAGATTGAATTTACTCCGGAGCAGGTATCGGTAGTGAAATAGTTTTTAGCATTGCGAAAGGACAGAAATTTTTTTGGATTAGACAGTTTAAATGATTCAAGGAAATCTCTGTCTTTCCTTTAATTATACATTGCTCTGTGTCATTTACTAATGAGGAAGTTTCAGCTGAAGGTACAAGAAATCACTCCATTCGTTGCATAAGCAACAAAATAATTTTCTTTTTAACTGATAATTAGAATATACTAACAAGAAACATAGTATACGCATCGACTAATATCGTAAAAATGATCTGACTCTATCCGTCAAGTGAAAAAAGTAAACTTACCTCATAGCTTGTCAGAAGAAATCAGTGGAATGAGAAGGAGAAGAAAATGGATAAGATTTTGGATTTGGATAAAAGTGTAGCATCCCTTGTAAAGGAGTACCCGGAAGTTGCCGACATCATGGCTAATTTAGGTTTCACGGAAATTAAAAATCCTGCCATGCTGGCTTCTGTAGGTCGGATTATGAATCTGAAGAAGGGTTCACAGATGAAGAAGATTCCTTTGGAGGAGATTGTTCGTGCATTCCGGGAAAAGGGATTTGAGATCACGGATGGAGGGAAGCCCTTTCCTACTGAATCAGCTGATTCAGCTGAGGTAGCCAAGATAGCTAAGGCTGCTGATTCAGCTGAGGAAGCCGAGATAGCTAAGGCTGCTGATTCGGCTGAGGCGGCTAAAGCACCGGTAGATCGTGCAGAAGCCTTGCGTTCGCTTTTGGATCGTCTGTCTGAGGGCGAGGATCTGGAGTCTGTTCGTGCAGATTTTGTACGGGATTTTAAGGACGTGGATCCTGCAGAAATCATGAGGGCGGAGCAAGGACTAATGGAGTCCGGCATGCCTCTTTCCAAAGTACAGAAGCTTTGTGATGTGCATTCGGCTCTTTTCCACGGAGATACCCGGGAAGAAAAAATTGCCAATGCGGAAAGAGCTGTTCAAGCTTCTTTAAAGAATCATGCAGGGAAAGAGGAGAAAAACTACATCAATAAAAGTGTAGAGGCGGAAAGCTTGATTCAGATTCCCGGACATCCTCTTTCAACATTCACGAAGGAAAATGAGGCTCTCGGGCAGTATTTGGAGAATACGAAGGCAAGATGGGAAAGCTTAGTAGAAAGTCTTTCCGGAAAAGCCGGCGGAAAAGATAAAGCAGAAAAATAGAAGGAATAGAAGGAGTACAAGGTGCGCAAGGGGCGCCGGATTGGGAAGCTTTGCTTGCTGTATTTTCAGAGGAGCTTGCAAAACTCCGTTCCTTTATCGTGCACTATGCGAAGAAGGGAGACCTTCTCTATCCGCTTTTAAAAGTGAAATACGACATTTCCGGGCCTTCTCAAGTCATGTGGACAGTGGATGATGAGATTCGGGATACTCTGGGAGAACTGAAAAGAGAGCTTAGCGAGAAGAGTAAAGGAGTGAGAGCGCTTCGGAACACCGGAGAAGATCTGGATGATGAGGAAGAAGAGTATAGTAGAAGCAAAGCGGAGATTGCGGAAAGTATCCTAAACAGCTTTTTTTTAAAGAATTATCTTGCTGTACGGAACCGTATGGAAGAGATGATTTATAAGGAGGAAAATATCCTCTTCCCTATGTGCGCCCTGCAATTTCAAAAAGAGGAGTGGATACAGATTTACTTCGATTCCAAAGACTATGATGCTTGTTTTTCCGTTGAAAATGCAAGTTGGAAGGAAGCGGAAGAAACCGGCAATACTCCGGAAAAGTGGAGAGCGGTCGAAGGAGCAGGAGAAGCAGAAAGAGAGAAAGGCAGGAAAGAAGCTTCTGAGGAACATTCCGGAGATGTTCACAATGCAGAACTTCCTCAGGGAGCCGGAAAAATGTTGGAGGATCTGCTTCGCAGAGTAGAATCATTGGAAGGAAAATCCGGGAATAGCGGAGAGTCCTCTTCTGCAAGCGATGGAGAAATCATCATGCCCGGTGGACATTTAAAGAGAAATGAGCTCATCGCCATGTTAAATACTCTTCCGGTGGAGATTACCTTCGTGGATAAGGACAATATCAATCGTTTCTTTAATGAAGGGCCAAAGGTCTTTAAACGCCCGCAAATGGCTATTGATCGGGAAGTATTTTCCTGTCATCCTCCCAAAGTGGAACCTATGGTGCGTATGATTATCGGAAACTTCCGGGATGGAAAGGAAGATGAAGTTCCAATTTGGATGGAGAAAGGCGGAAAACCTTTCTTGGTACGCTATATGGCTGTTCGGGACAAGGAGCAGAACTACGTGGGAACCTTGGAAGCGGTAACGGATATGACAGAGGTTAAAGAACATTTCCGTCAGTATTTTAAGAGCCATCCGGAGGAACTGTAAGAAAAGCGGATGTATAAAATCAAAATAATTTTCTGTACAATATAGGTCTGAATTTTGGGCACGCTCTCGCTAGCTTCGCTACATTTTTGGGGGAAGGATGAAAATGGTATTTGAAGAAAAATCTATGAAAGATAAGCTTGGCAGGTCCGTTGTATTCAGAAACGCGAGACCGGAAGATGCGGAGGATTTGATTCAATATTTAAAGATAACGAGTGCCGAGACGCCTTATCTTGTCAGAGAGCCGGAAGAAATCACCATAACAAAGACGAAAGAAGAACAGTTTATTCGGGACAAGATGGATGCAGAACGTGAGCTTATGCTTGTTGCGTTTATGGATGGAAAGCACATCGGAAACTGCTCTCTTATGAGCATTGCCCCGTACAAGAGATACAGCCACAGATGCGAGATTGCCATTGCTTTATACAAGGAGTACTGCGGCTTCGGGATTGGAAAAGCGATGCTGCAGATTGTTCTCGAATTTGCAAAAAATGTCGGATATGAGCAGGTAGAGCTGGAAGTGATGGCAGAGAATAAAGATGCCATTCATTTGTATGAGAAACTGGGATTTGAGAAGTATGGTACCTTCCCGGATAACATGAAGTTTGCGGATGGGTCTTACATGGATGCATTCTGGATGATGAAGAAGCTATAATAATCTTTGTGTTCCCTTAAGCATTTATTTTTAAGGGAAAAAATATAGCTTCTCATCCTCCAATTTTTCGTCCGTAATTTACCGTCCTTTATTTTACAGTTTTATATTGTAAATAAATACACTTGAAATCCCATTATTAAAAATCCGGAAATTGCACATCTTCCGTCTTTACCAGCTTCGCCTTTCCGTCCTTATCTTTTCCGATGTAAAGGAGAACATAGTTTGTTTTGGCATCTTTTCCTTTTGACTTCTTGGCGGTGAAAATCACGTCTTCTTCGGGCTTCCCCTCCTGTGTGTGCTTCCCAATATAGGCTAGCGGAATATAGGATGCATTTTCGTTATCCGGTACAGCCTCTTTAAAGGCATTTTGGATTGCCGGAATATTTTCCGGGAGATAGGAGCCGGTATTGTCAATGTAATCTTCTCCCTCCTCTCTGGATTCTTCTGTGGGAAAGAGAATGGCACTTCCCATTACCTCGGACTTTCCGGAAAGGTCCTGATAAATCTGTAAAAGTACAAAGGAGACATTTTCCTGATAATCCGTCCAAGTACTCTTACATAGGTAAAGGTAGTTTGTGCCGGAAACCACCTGGGTGCCCAGCAAGGCGATGGGCTCATAATGGGTATAGTTATAGCCATTTGGAAATGCCGCTTCAAAGGCACTCATGGCATCGGGGTTATCCTTCATAGAGAAGCTTGCAAGATTCGTGTTATAAGCCCCCACGAGTGGAGCATCGGAATTGTTTTGAGCCTTCTCTTTTTCTTCTGCGGTTGCTCCGAATTCTGTAGGATTCGGAGCACTGCTTTCTTTTTCTGTGTCTTCGGAATCAGTCTTATTGCTTTCTTTTTCTACGTCACCGGGATTCGCGGAACTGCTTTCTTTAGCGGCTTCCGTGGGACTCACTATGCTACTTTCTTTTGCCGTCTTACTGCTGCAAGCGGTAATGGATAGAGCGGACAATGCTGTGATAAGCAGTGTATGCTTTAAAAGATTCTTTTTCATTTTTTCCTCCCTCTTCCTCTTGTACTTCTTTATATTTCTTTATTTCTATTTCCTTTGTATTATAAATCGAAAAAGGGAAAGAGCTTCTTACAAAACATTACAAAACAGAGTCAATCTTAAATACAATTCAATCGAAAAGAAATTTTATCAATTTTTTTCGGCCGTAAATTCAACCGTAAAATTTTACGATTGAATTTACAGCTGTTTTCAATTACTAAAAGTTTATTTTGAAAGAGCCCACATGACTTTATTCATTGTTTCTTTTGCAAGATAAATCACTAAAAAAAGATTAAAAAAATCTCTTAAAAATCATTGGGGGATCTACGCCATCATTTACGTCAAAACGATTGATGCATCTCGTTTGCTGTAGTACAATAACTAATAAAGTTGTTTTGGTTTCCAAAGTAAAGAATGACTAATGATAAGACGAATAGTTGCATATTATATCTTGGATTGAAGGAGAAAAATAAGTTGTTTTTGGAGGTGAGCCATGCCGGAAAGATATATTCCGCCATTTACAATGACAGATGAGATTACGAATCTGGTAATAGAGATAGCAGAGATTACCGGAGCAATGACGGTATCTGAGCAGCTTTCTAAGAACCCTAAGTTGAGACGTGTGAATCGTGTCAGATCTATTCATTCTTCTTTAGCCATTGAGCAGAACTCTTTGACGAAGGAACAGGTAAGTGACATCATCGATGGAAAGCGTGTCCTAGGGCCACCTCAGGATATCAGAGAAGTTCAGAATGCTTATGAAGCGTATGAGATTATGACAAAGCTGAATCCTTATTCAGTTAAAGATCTTTTGAAAGCATATAAGATTATGATGGGAGGTTTAGTAAAGGAAGCTGGTGTATTCAGAAGCAAAGGAGTAGGAGTGTATGCCGGAGAGCAGCTGATACATGCCGGAGAGCAGCTGATACATGCCGGAACACCTGCTAATTATGTACCGAGTTTGATAGGACAACTATTTGATTGGCTGAAAAAATCAAACTTGCATCCATTAATAAAAGGCTGTATTTTCCATTATGAATTTGAGTTCATCCATCCTTTTGTAGACGGAAATGGAAGATTGGGAAGACTTTGGCACACTTTGATTCTTGCAAAGTGGCAGGAGTTTTTTTTATGGATTCCTATTGAAACTATTATACATAAGCGTCAGGATGACTATTATAAAGCTTTGAATGCATCTAATGCCGTCAGTGAGTCTACAATATTTGTTCAGTTCATGTTGTTGCTAATTAGAGATTTGTTAAAAGAACTTTCACATAATGGTGTAATGAACAAAGAAAAAACATTGGATGAGAAGCTATTTGGTTTGCTGAAGGAAAATGGCAAACAATCAGCTGCTGAACTTGCTGAGATAGTAGGTTCCTCTCCAAGGACGGTTCAAAGAGCACTAAAGCGTCTTACGGATGATGGAAAGATTGAACACGTTGGTTCGAATCGGTTTGGCCATTACGTCATAAAGCAGGGCTTGTAAAATGTCATAATAGATGGCGTGATAAATGGCGTAATAGAAGGAATTATTTTGAAAGCCTCCCGAAATTCTGTCGGGAGGCTTTTTTGAAAAATTTTCTAAGGAATTATTCTTTTGAAAGACGATAAAATTTTAAGTAGCAAATATTCTGTATTTTTCAATTTATCTTGCACTATTTCCCGGCTTTAAAGTATTAGACTCTCCATGCGGATTCAACACTTCCAAGATAGTTTGAGCATAAATGCGGACAGAAAAATCGTTTGGATGATTGATACAATTACCGGTTAATTCTAAATAATTCTTTCCATGTGCAATTAGTTCTTGAAATACAGAATGTACAGGTGCAACACAAACTCCATCAATATTATCAGAAATCTTATATAAAGCTTTTTGTTGATCTAGTAGCTGATTGTTTTGAAAACTCAGGATATCCGGATTGGGAATCATTGGTGAAACAAGCACAAACTCGCAGTTCGGATTTTTCTTGCGTACAATTTGAATAATCGACATAATTGTGTCTTGATAATCGTCCGCGTGCTCCTGCATGCTATTCATGCCAAAACCTAGAATAACAAGATTTGGCTTATGTGGATTTACAAGTTCTTCGGCATGCTGTAGTCCCCATTGCATATTAGCGCCTCCGGCTGAGCAATTTGTTTTAATTATATTGCTTTTAGGGTAGCAATTTTGTAATTCATTTGTAACTAGTTCAGCCCATGATGGTTGATAAGGAGCATGCCAGATTGAAGCATGATATTTTTCAATTGTTACCATATCAATAACATGTTCGTTACAACCACTTGACTCCCAGCCGGCAGTAATGCTATCGCCATAGAAAACAAGTTGAAAGTCTCCACCTTCACAGAGCTTTTTTACGCTTTTAGGAAGCTGCTTTAATCTACTTTCCGGTTTAAATCCATTCCAAGCTGTTTTATGAGTATATGTCACAAGCACTTGCCAGCGGTAAATATCCGATACAAGATCAATGTATTCTTTTTCTCCGGGGAGCCGGACCCAAGCAGTTTCCGGTATGCCGGTAAATGACTTGCAATAAATTTTTCTATCTACAAACGGAATTTGCGATGTCTCTGTTCTTAGTATATTTTTTCCTAGAACAACATAGTCCTGATTTACTTCGTAATAAACACTACCATCAAAAGAGGTAACGGACAAAATCTTATCCGGAAAATAGAGTAAAGATCCACCAATTGCTTGGTTTTTTATATCAGTGGAGAAACATATAGGCTCTTGATAGACAAATGTACCATTCCAAATTCGCTGTAAAATTCCCATAACAAAAAATTCCTCCTGTAAATTTTGATATTTCTATCATAACTGACTTCAACAAGAAGAAAACTGTACTTTTTTGAAGACTTTTCTCTTATGAACATCTTATTATACAAAGTTTTCAATATTTCGGTTTTGGGACTTAAATGGAAAAAATTCGATAAATATCCAAAAGAAGAATAGATTTAATGGATATTAAATGAAGCATTATTCTAGAACAAGTTTCAGCTAATATATTTAACTTATATTATACATAAAGTTTAAATTCTCTAGTTGTTTTAGAAAGTAATATATAATTATATATAATATTTAAGATGGGCTGAAAGGTGGATATAGTATATGAAGGTTTTCCACAGTTTTACCTCAAAGATTCTTGCTATTATGCTCATATTACTGTTATTTTTTTGTGCAGTTAATACGTTTGCCTGGTATAGAAGTTTTACCCGAGAGGCGATTGAAACTGCCCAAACTCATTTAGATTCGCTTATAGAAACATTAAATGAGACTTTCGATGAAAACCTTCGTGAAATTGACTACACAACTGCATTTATCTCTAATAAGGTTCATTCTTCTCAGAATAACTGTATTGTTCAGTTCCTTACTGCGAAGGAAGCCAATGTACGGTTTTTATCATTTCAGCAAGCGCGTAACTATCTCTTTAATCGATGTAATTTCAAAGCATACATTAGTGGTATTTCAATTTATGGTTTTGATGGACGAGTTTGTACTTATGGAATTACTACACCTTATGATGAAGTTTCTCAAACCGAGTGGTTTTCTCAGATACAAAGTGGAAAAGAGGATGTAATCTATCTGGCCCCGCATGCATATACAAGTAAGCGCCCCTCTCCTCATAGTAGTTATGTTTTTTCTATTGTCCGTCCGGTGTTCAATAACGGTACAATTATTGGGGTAATTAAAGCGGATGTAAAAAGTAGCCTTTTAGAAACCATTTTTGATATTCAAGAAATGCAAGGTTATGTATTGTACGTATTCGATCAGGATACGGGAGAAGCTATCTATGTACCTAAGAAATCGGATAATTTAATATTAGATCACTTTCAAGCTTCCATTCCTCATGGTCATGGAAGCTATATAGATAAAATTGGAGATGTAGATTGCTTGGTTGTTTATACGACTTCAAGGACAACTCCTTGGCAAATAGTAGGAGTTGTTAGTCAAAATGCGGTTATATCCGGCTTTTTGCAAGTACGTAATCGTATGCTTTTGCTTGTTATCATATGTACAGTGCTTTTTGCGATCATTGCATTTATTTTGTCATACTATATGACAAAAGATTTACGAAACTTGACAAAAGCAGTGGAGAAAATTAGTGACGAAACACTGGAACTTGAAGTTAGAATTAGTAAAAAGGATGAGGTTGGGAAACTTTACCATCGTATCAGTGCAATGCTTGTACGCCTACGAACTTTAATTGATAATACTCGTAAAGTAGAAGAAGAAAAACGAAGATCTGAAATATTAATGCTTTCTATGCAGATGAATCCACACTTTCTTTATAATACTTTGCATACCATTAAAGTGCTTTCCATTATGCAAGGTGTTGAAAATATTCAAACTGTTACAGATGCACTTTCTCGTATGATGCACCTTAACCTGGATGTACGAAAACTTATAAGCGTTGCTGAAGAAGAAAATTATTTACTGGATTACCTGCAAATCCAGAAATACCGTTATGCGGGTAAATTTTCATACAGTGTTTCGATTGAAGAAGAAGCAAAAATTCGTTTTGTGCCCAAACTTCTTGTACAACCTATTGTTGAAAATGCTTTACAGTATGGAATTGCAAAGTCTCAAACACTTGGAATTTTGCAGATTCGCATATTTTTAGAACAAGAAAAATTACATATTTTAGTGAGAAATAGTGGACCCGGTTTTCCGCCTGAGTTACTCAATAATCAGAAATACTGTGGGGGAATCTCCAAGCATATTGGACTTCAAAATATTACTCGGCGACTGCAGCTACTTTTCGGTGATGAAGCAGATATTCGAATTTTATCCGGTGAACAGTTGCTGACATCGGTAGAATTGATTTTGCCGGAACTATTGGAAAGTGAGGTTGAATGTGATGCGAATATTAATTGTAGATGATGATTTTCTTGTTAGGTCTAATCTTAAGCGGTTAATTGAAACATCTTCATTGTGTAGGAAACGAGGTTTTTCTATAGTGGGCGAAGCAACTGATGGTGAACAAGCTGTACAATTGATATTATCTTCAAGACCTGATCTTGTGATTTCTGATATTCGTATGCCTAATATGGATGGACTTGAACTACAGGAAACGATCCTACAAAAATACCCGAATATTTTGCTGGTCATGTTAAGCGGATATGATGAGTTGAATTATGTACGGAAAGCACTAAAAAACGGAGCTGTTGATTATATTCTAAAGCATGAATTGAATACCCCGGTATTGGAACAAATCCTAAGCACGGTAGAGAAGCAAATGCAAAGAACTCATGTGCTTGAAGACAATTCTGTTGATAGTCAGATGGCTCTAAAGCGTAATTTTATGATGAAGCTGATGTCCGGCGGGTTTCGTAGTGAAGAGGAAATTACATCACATGCAGAAGTCCTGGAATTAAAACTGGGACTTAGAAATATATCAGTGATTCTTATGCAGGTTGAGCCACGGAAATGTAATATGATCGCTTCATATTTACTGGAGAATTCAATTTTAAATATAGTTGATGAAGTTTTACAAGATTATCATGCGGGAATTTGCTGTCATGTCTCTGATGATAAATATGTATTTTTAATTTGTTATGATGGAATAAATAGTAGCTTGATGAGGCTCGAAAAATGTCATGAAGTATTTGCACGAATCCGCACTTGTCTACAAAGTTATTTGAATCTATCTGTAGAGTTTTATATGGGTCAAACGGTAACAACTGCGGTACAGATTCCTAAATCTTATTTATCTGCAGAACAAAAGTATGACAGTCGTTTTTTTTCGGATACGGTATCTTTAGAAGAGATATCTCAACCCTTTGATATTTTTTCCGTATTTGATGCCACACGTGAAAAACAACTGGTGGCATCTATACGTCAGAATTATTCTGTACAGACTCAGGAAATTTTGAAAGAAGTCTTTGAAGAGCTTTCCAGAATGCGTCCGACATCTGATATGTTTAAGAATTTTATGCTGGATTTGCTCAGTATACTTAGCCGTGCGTGGATTGAACGAGGAATAGATCTTTCAAAATTTTATCAGTCGGAAGAACCACAAAGAGTATTTAATAGCTTTAGAAATTTGAATATGGCGTTAAAATGGTTCAAGAATTTAAATGATCTTGCATTTGAGGGCGCAGATAAGAAGAAATGTCCGGATTCACCATATGTTGAACAAGCAATTGGGTTAATCCGAAGGCATTACGCGGAAGACATTTCACAAACCTATGTCGCAGACTTAATTGGCATTAGCGCAGCTTATCTAAGCCGTTTGTTTCGTGAAGATCTTGATACCGGCTTCGCAGATTATCTTTGTTCCTATAGAATTGAAAAAGCAAAAGAGCTACTGAATACTGGAGGATACAGCAATAAAGATGTGTCAAGATTGAGTGGATTTCATGACGACGCCTATTTCGCAAGAGCCTTTAAAAGATGCACTGGAATGACACCGAAATTATATCGAAAAACGCAGAAACAGGTATAAACAGAAGTTATCATTTGACTTTGCATTATAAAAGACTCTTGCAACATTAATAATTGTATTAAAAAGTACAGTTATTTCAAAAAAGAATCCAATTTTTAAAAAATTTCTCCGAATATAATAAATTCATAAGAGAAAAGCTGTCAAATAGCTAAAAAGGAGGAATACCATGAGAAAAATTCTTGCATTACTGTTGACACTCGTCATGTTTATGTCGTTAATTGCTTGTGGTGTAAAACAAGAAAAAAACACCTCGCAGGAAACTACTGTGATAAATGAAGGAAATAACGAAAAAACATCACACTCGGAAGAACTTGCTGAGATTCCTACAGTTACAATGTTGACATTTACAGACTGGTATAAGTCAGGTTGGGAAGCGTTAAGTGCTTATATTGATGAACATGCTGAAGAACTTGGCTTTCGTCTAAAGATTGACATCATTGCAGGAGGCGGTGAAGGTGAAGAACTCGTTCGTGCAAAATTTGCAACGGGAGATTTACCTGATTTACTTCAGACCTACGGTCCAAAGTGGTTGGACCATAATGCGGGTGTTCTTGATCATATTGTTCCGCTTCAGAATGTGGATATATCAGAGTACAGTCAGGACCAATTAAAAGAAGGCCACTATATCTACAACGATCAACTTTATGCTGTACCAATGGATTCCACTTCCTTGGTTGGAATTTTCTACAACAAGGATGTTTTTGCAGCTGCCGGTATCAATACCGTTCCAACAAATTGGGAAGAATTCCTTGACTGTTGCGAAAAGCTTAAGGCCATTGGAGTAACACCGTTATATTATTCCGGTGCAGATACATGGACGCTACAATGTATAACACACTTTGGATTTAATGAAGACGTTGAAAAAAGTGGTTTAAGTTATACTGATTTTTGGGATGAAATGAATACCAATAA
Organism: Oribacterium sp. oral taxon 108 str. F0425; assembly: GCF_000214455.1. Classification (NCBI taxonomy): domain Bacteria; kingdom Bacillati; phylum Bacillota; class Clostridia; order Lachnospirales; family Lachnospiraceae; genus Oribacterium; species Oribacterium sp. oral taxon 108. The sequence goes on from NZ_AFIH01000001.1 coordinate 1,267,755, forward strand.
ACGCCATTATTCTGAAGCAATCAATTTTAAGAATGCTATTATTATGTCCAAAGAGATGATTGATAAAGGCTATGTAAACAGTAGTTTTCTTTCGGATACCTATGATATGGCACAGACTGCACTTGCTGAGGGAACTGCAGCTATGTATTGTAATGGTACTTGGGTTTACGATGAGATAGCGGGAAAATATCCCCAAGCTGCTAATAAGATAGGATCTTTTATACTTCCTTTGTACAAGAAAAATTATACTTGTTCATCAATGCCCGGATCAATAGTAATGACAACATCCTGTAAGGATCAGGTACTTGGCGAAAAAGTTTTAAATTTTCTAGCTTCTTCTGAGGCACAGCAGATTTATGCTACTGCACAGCCTGGTATTTATCTCAATAAGAAGGTAAGCTGTGAGCTACCCGAGGCGTATCAGACTCTTTATGATGAAATGCTCAAAGGAAATAGTATGGAAGTATGGCAGAACGGTAATGTTTATCATTATGGGGATTATCATATTCATGTGCAAGATTATCTTGCTGGAGGCATGGATATTAATCAAGTTATAGAGTTGTTGGATAGTGATACTGCCGATAATGCGAAAGCTGCTAATGATTTAAACTGGAAATAATTATATATAGTTGTTGAATATATATGAATAAATGGAGTGCATGCACTCCATTTATTCATATACTCAAAAAGGAGACGTTCACTTGAAACAAAAAAATTTAAGTAGATATAAAATAAAAAGTCCTTATCCCTATTCGCTAGTAATACCTGCATTTCTTGTCTATGCAATTCTATATGTGATTCCGGCGGCATCGGGATTCTTACTATCGTTTTTTAATATTAAAACATTCAAGATTTCTTCTTTTACATTTGCCGGGATTGAAAACTATGCAACAGTTTTACGTAACCCCTATTTCAGTGTTGCAATCAAAAATACATTACTTTTTGCTGTTTTTACTACACTCGGTAAGCTTGCATTAGGTATGTCGTTGGCACTTTTAGTTAATAATCGTTTTCGTGGCGTAAATTATATGAGGACAGTATTTTTTTGCCTGCTGTACTTAATAATGTCGCTGTTGGATTAGTTTTTCGCTCTATGATGCATCCGATTGGACTCATCAATCGAACATTGACAGGAATTGGACTTGAAACGTTTACACAAAATTGGCTGACTAATCCGAAAATTGCTATTTTCTCCTGTGCGTTTGTGGAAATTTGGAAATGGACCGGCTATACGATGGTGATTCTTCTTGCAGGACTCCAAGCAATTGATTCAACATACTATGAGGCTGCAGAATTGGATGGTGCCAATCGCCGGCAAAAGTTTTATTTCATAACATTACCCCTTATTATGCCGTCCTTTAATAATGCAGTTGTAATCAGTATAGTTGGCGGGCTAAAAGTATTTGATATTGTTCAGTCTTTGACAAATGGAGGGCCCGGAAATGCAACGTCTGTGTTTGGGACCTTAATATACTCCTCATTTAGTAGCGGAAATTATGGAAGAGGATGTGCGGCAAGTATGATTTTGACAATCTTTGTATTATTAATTGCGTTACCAACCAACCGCTTCTTGTCTGGGAAGGAGGTTGAGTTATGAAAAAATACGGTGATATGTTTCGCTCAGCTTTAGGTCTTATATTAAGTCTATTTATGCTTGTGCCTTTTATAATGATTATTTTAAATTCATTTAAGACAAAAAAGGAGTCAGCAGAGCTTGGATTGGAATTTCCGAAACAATGGAACTTCCGGGAAAACTATAGTGTTGTCATGTCAAGTGGTATCCTACATGCTTTCCGCAACAGCTGTTTTGTTACTTGTCTTTCCGTACTTCTGATAATTTTAGTTTCTGCAATTGCTGCCTTTGTATTGCAACGAAGGAGAACAAAATTAAGCAAGAAGCTCATAACATTTTTCGTCATAGGTTTAATAGTACCGGGACAGATTATCCCAACCTATATGCTTTGTAGTTTTTTGCATTTAAAAACATTTTTCGGTGCAGCAGCGGTTTTGACAGCAGCCAATATACCTCTAGGCATTTTTTTATATATTGGAGCTCTAAAAAGTATAAGCCGAGATATCGATGAAGCTGCGATATTAGATGGCTGTGATTCTTTATCATTATTTTTTTCGTGATATTTCCGCTACTTAAACCTATGACTGTAACTTTGTTTATATTAACATTTATGAATATATGGAACGATTTTGGGACGACAATTTATTTTTTAAATACATCAGAAAATTATACATTGCCACTTACCATCTATAATTTTTTTAGTACTCATAGTTCTGATTGGAACTTAGTTTTTACTGACGTGGTTCTCGTTTCACTTCCTATCGTAATATTATATTTTAGTGCACAAAAGCAGATTATGTCAGGCATGACATCCGGTGCAGTAAAGGGGTGATTTAATGAGAATACAATCTATGGAACCTTTGGAATCCTTTTCCTGTGCTGAAAACTGCCGCAACTTCCGTACACGGTGTGCAGATGCGCAAAGTGCATGGCCATCAGGACTTGTTCAATCGTCATATTGGCGTATTTTGGCTGATGGGATAGAACTTACAGTCTATGACACACCAGTTACACATAACGGCCCTCAAAGCTTTGTCGTAATCCCATTTTCTGCCTTAGAAATAAAAGCTATCTCTTTTTCACCCTTATGGAATGCGGAAATTCTACCTGAATCGCTACATATTAATCCTTTGCTTGAGAACAATACAATTATATTTTCAGTTCCGGGAGTAAATAATGTTCTTATAGAGACGAACGGTGGCACGATGCATCCTTTGGCAATTTTTAGAGCTGATGATCCGAGCAAAGCTCCGGATCCGGAAGATGAAAGTGTTTTGTTTTTTGAGCCGGGAATTCATCATATTCGCACATTAGAATTGAAAAGTGGACAGACTCTCTATCTTTCGCCCGGGGCAATTATCGTTCCGAAGCAACCGGATAAATTGGATGCTATTTTGGAAGAGAGAGATTGGGCAGGAAAAACGAATTATCAGGACTTTATTTTTCTAATGGACAAAAGAACATTCATGTTTTTGGTGCCGGTATAGTAGATTTGACATCACTAAATTGGCATGCACGTCGCAGTATGGTATTTACTAGTTGCGAAAATATATCTATTTCTGATGTTATTTTCATCGGTGCAGCTCATTGGACACTTCCATTTTTTGGATGCAAAAATATTTATGTCGATAAAGTTCGAATGATAGCTTACCGTGAAAACAGTGATGGAATCGATTTGGTTGACACGCAGTATGCGGTAGTTAAAAACTGCTTTCTTCGCACAGGTGACGATGCAGTAAGCCTAAAAAGTATGGCGTGCACTTCACAGCTGGAAACACATGACATATTAGTTCAGCGTTGTACAGTATGGAACGATAAGGTTCGAGCCTTTGGTGTATCGGGAGAATCTCGCTCAAATATCTATAATGCAGTATTTGAAGATTGTGATGTAGTACAAAGTATGGCAGACTGGACAGTCGAGGTTGGGGCTTTAGCAATCTATATCTGTGATGCTGCGGAGGTACATCATATTACCTTTCGAGATATACGTATACGTCAAGAAAGCAATTATGCTATTTGTTGCATGATTACGCTTGATAAATGGTCAAAAGATAGAAAAGCAGGACAAATACATGATATTATTTTTGATCAAATTACAATGCCGGAGAATTATTTAATTTACCTTTCTGGTTATTCAAAAATAAATTGTATTAAAAATATATATTTTGACAATATTTTTACATTACCCGATTTAGTAAGGCAAACAAGAAGCAATATCTATAGACATTTAGATCAAGCTACCTATGTTAAATTGCACAAAATTAATGGGGAGGTAATTTAATGAAAAGTTTTTTCACATTATTGTTAACTACAATATTATCTGCTTTCTGCATTTCCTTTGTGGCTGAAGCAGCTATAGTTATAAATGATTATACCATGCCGAAAGATCTACCTGAAAAATACAAGTCATCTTTGTTTTCTGTGCTTGTAGAGGGGGAAGTTATAGACACTTATAAAGTTGGATTAAATGCATGGAATAATGAAGTTGCCTGTTGTGAATTTTCATCTGTGGATTCTGTAGGCATTACTGTAACTACAAATTTTTCATTTTCTTCTGCAAGAATTCTTCCAAGAGATGCAGATATTCAATGTATAATAAATGGAAATCATCTAACATTTACTATGCCTGTTCCTCAAAATGTAACAATAATTTTTGATGAAGATTTTCATGGAAATACGCTCCATATTTTTGCGCAGCAGCAAAAGAATAATACAATTAAAAAAAATGACGCTAATATAATTTATTTTGGACCAGGATATTATGACTATTCATCTCTGCCTCCACTTCAGATTGAAAGTGGAAAGATATTGTATTTGGATGCTGGCGCAGTCCTGCGAGGTAGGGTACTTATTTCGGATGCAACTGATGTTAAAATTTGTGGACATGGAATAATTCTTGACGATTTTACAACAAGTGATGAATATGATAGCGTTGCCTTAACATTAAAAAATAGCAATCATGTTACCATACAAGATATTACCATATTGAGAAATGCAGCCTCGTGGAGTGCATTTATGTGGAAATGCGGAAATATATCTGTTAATAATGTAAAAATAATTAATCCCAAATATGCGTGCTCAGATGGATTTGATATTGGTAATAGTCATAATGTGACGTTCAACCATATGTTTATTCGCTCTTGTGATGATAGTATAGCAATAAAAGGAACAGGGAATTATGGTTATAATGTTGCCGAAAATCCTGCAATTACTCAAGCGAATTATGCAATATCAGTTTGTAATACACAGGTTTGGTGTGATACAAATAATGCACTAGGGATTGGAGCAGAAACAGTTGCTGCTTATTATGATAATATTCAATTTAAAAATATAGATATACTTTATAATTATGATGATCTTACATATCCAGACCAGTTTAAAGAGAGGTCTGCACTTAATATTTGCGCACTAAATGCAACGAATATTTCTAATATAACTTACGAAGATATTCGTTTAGAGAAAGGTAAGCAGTTAATTTCTGTTACGATGCCCAATGACTTTTGGTTTGGTAGCATGAAAGGTAACTGGAATTGGAATGGTAGTTTCTCAAGAATAACTTATCGTAATATTGTATCATATTCAGATGGAAGCAACGTGATTCAACTTTTCGGTAGAGATTCAAGACATACGGTTTCGGATATATTATTTGATAATATTAAAGTTAACGGAAGCATAATTGATTTAGATAGTCCACTTTTTAAGACGAATAAATATACTAAAAGAGTTCGTTTTTGTAGAAATGGAATTATAACCCAGGAAAAAATGGACCATTCGGAGCTAATGTTCATAATGCAGCACTTGAGTTTTCGGAAGGATATCAAGGGAGGAATCAATGGTTTTATCGCACGTGGACTAATGGAATTGGCAATGAAAATATGATCTGGAATAGTGACGGCAGTTATCATTGGCGTGGAAGTCATAATTATGATGCAATTTGGATGTACAATAATACATTATATATACATCCCGATACAGATCAATCTATGCTTGAATGGGAAGCTCCTTATGCAGGCACAGTTCAAATTGATGGAAATGTAAGAAAATATAGCACACTTGGTGGCGATGGAGTTACGGTAAGCATATGGAAGAATAACACCTTGGTATGGCCTCAAGATGGTTGGCGTACAATCCCTTATAATGATAATGTCGGTTTATCTTATGATTTTGCATTCGATGTTAGCCGTGGAGATATACTCTCGTTTCGCGTTGATGAAGGGGGGGATAATGCTTATGACACAACAATTTGGGACGCAAACATTGTTTACAATTCCTACAGATCTTATTAGAATTCGAGATCCATTTATAGTGGCGGATCATACATCCATGCTATATTATTTGTTCGGTACAACGGATAAGGACCCCTGGAAGGGGAAAGGAGAGGGATTTCAAGTATACCGAAGTAGAGATTTAAAGTTATGGTCTGAACCTGAATTTATTTTTTACCCACCAAAAGGGTTTTGGGGGGTGAAAAATTTTTGGGCACCGGAGGTTCATTACTATCGAAATGCATGGTATTTAATTGCAAGCTTTTATGCAGATGGAAAACATCGCGGTGTACAGATATTTAAATCCACAGCAGTTACAGGTCCATATAGTCCAATTTCATCAGGACCGGTTACGCCTGAGGATTGGGATTGTTTGGATGGAACACTTTTTATTGAGGAAAACAGTCCATGGCTTGTTTTTTCTCATGAATGGACACAAATTCAAGATGGAGCGATTTGTGCAATAAGACTGTCAGATGATTTATCAACTGCAATTGGAGAACCTTTCACTTTATTTCATGCTACGGATGCCCCATGGAGTGTTGCGGATACAGGAGATGTAATTATTACAAGCGGTAAAAATTATGTAACAGATGGTCCATTTTTGTTTCATGATAAGGGTAGGCTAAAAATGCTTTGGTCAAGTTTTGCAAAAAGTGGATATGCTATAGAGATTGCTGAGAGTATGAACGACAAATTAGAGGGACCTTGGAAGCATCAAAATCAACCAGAATTTTCTTTTGGTGGACACGGGATGATTTTTGAAACGTTCAGTGGAGAAAGATACCTTGCGCTTCACGCTCCCAATATAGCTGGAAAGGAACGATTAACTCTAGTTGCACTTATTTAAAACCGTAGTAATAGATAAAAAAAGAAGCTTTACTTTCTAAAGAAAAATGGGTTTTTATGTTTTAGCTTTTGTAAAGCATGGATATTTATTCTGATTTTGAAAATATTTACTATTTTTTCAGCCGTAAATTCAACCGTAAAAATTTGCGATTGAATTTGCGGCTGTTTTCAATTACTGTTTTATAATGAATCAAAATTATTAGTGCCATTTTAAAGAAGGAAAAATCATATGTGGTCCGATAGCAGCATTTTTTATCAAATCTACCCTTTGGGATTTTGCGGCGCTCCAAAGGAAAATGACGGGGTACTTGTTCCGAGAATCAGGAAAGTTATAGAGTGGATTCCCCATCTTAAGCGTCTCCATGTGGATGCCGTTTATTTTTCGCCTGTCTTTGAGTCGGACCGGCATGGCTATGATACAAGAGATTATCAAAAGATAGATTGTCGTCTGGGGAGTAATGCGGATTTTTCCGAAGTTTGTAAGATTCTCAAGGAAAATGGGATCCGCATTGTTCTGGACGGCGTCTTTAACCATGTGGGACGAGGCTTCTTTGCTTTTCAGGATGTGCTTCTTAAGCGTTGGGACTCGGAATACAAGGACTGGTTCTATATTTATTTTGATGGGAATTCCTGCTACAATGACGGCTTCTCCTACGAGGGCTGGGAGGGACACTTTGAGCTTGTAAAGCTGAATCTCGATAATCCAAAGGTGAAAGAGTATCTTTTTTCCTGTGTAAAGGCTTGGATGGAAGAGTTTCAGATTGACGGCTTGCGGCTGGATGTGGCTTATTGTTTAAATGAAAATTTCATGCGGGAGCTTCGACATTTTTGTGACTCTGTAAAGCCGGATTTCCTGCTTCTCGGAGAAATTCTTTTTGGGGACTATAAAAGGATTGTGAATGACGCTATGCTGCATAGCTGCACGAATTATGAGTGCTATAAAGGGCTGTATTCCAGCTTTAACGACTTGAATCTTTTTGAGATTAACTATGCGCTGAATCGGCAATTTGGAAAGGATAACCCTATTTACAGGGGGATGCATTTGCTTTCCTTTGCGGATAACCATGATGTGACGAGGGTGGCCAGTATCTTAAAGGAGAAAAGACATTTACCTCTCTTATACGCCATGCTTTTTACCATGCCGGGGATTCCCTGCATCTACTATGGCAGTGAGTGGGGGATTATAGGGATAAAGGAAAATGGCAGTGATGATGCCCTTCGGCCGTCACTTGCAGAGCCGCAGTGGAACGAGCTTACTGACTGGATATCCGCCTTTGCCAAAGTGCATAAGGAGCAAAAGGCTTTGGTTTATGGAGACTACAAAAGTATAGTACTGACCAATCGTCAGCTCATTTTCCAAAGAGAATTTGAGGGAGAGCGGATATGGGTGAGTGTGAACGCCGATGAACAGGCGTATCAGGCGCAGTTTCACGGTATGGGTAATTGCGAAGTTACAGACTTACTAAGTGGGGAAAAGCTCTTCCTCAATGATTCTTTTACGCTTCCGCCATTTAGTTTCTTTATGTGGAAGTTGGCATAAACAGTTGTAATCATTCGCTGTTTCACTTATATTTTCTCTTTAAAAAGAATCCAACGAAAGAGGCGAGAGCTTATTTTAAGTAAATTTGCGGAGAAGGAGTGAGGGTAATATGAGAGTGATTTTTACGGATATGGACGGCACATTACTGAATGAGCAGCATCGTATTTCGGAGCGGACGGAGCGGATTTTAAAAAAGTGGACAGAGGAAGGTAATCATTTGGTGCTGAGTTCTTCCAGAGGCGTTTCCGGTATCCTGCCGGTTATAGAGAGATATCGGCTTGATGCGGCGGTCATTGCTCTTGGCGGTGCCGTGATTTTAGATCATTCGAAAAAGTTAATTTATGAGAGAGGAATGTCCCGTAAGGAAATGCAGGAAGTCGTTCAATTTGCAGAGGCGAATTTTCCGGATGCGACTTGGAATGTCTATACGGCAAGGCATTGGATTGTGAAAGACTTGGCTGATCCCCGGGTAGTGAAGGAAGCATCGATTGTGGAAGTGGAGCCGACAGGAATGGATCTTTCCGTCCTCCACGAAGCGGAGCAAATTGGAAAAGTGCTTCTGATTTGTGATTCTAATCAAATTGATAGCATAGAAAATGCCTTAAAAGAACGGTTTCCGAAATTGAATATCTGTAAGTCGGCAAAGACGATGCTCGAAGTCAATGCCTGTGGAACCTCGAAAGGACAGGCGGCTGAGATTTACTGCAAAGAAAATCATTTCGAATTGAAAGAGGCCATTGCTTTTGGGGATAATTTTAACGACCTGTCTATGCTGAAAGCGGTGGGAATTCCGATTCTCATGGGAAACGCTCCGGAGGAGCTGAAGAAGCAGTTTAGAAGATTGACTTCGGACAATAACCATGACGGACTGGCTGAGGCATTGGAGAAAATTCTATGAAAAAATTACTTTTAACGGCATTTACTCCTTTTGACGGGGAGAGAATCAATCCTGCCTTAGAGGCGGTGAAGCTTGTTAAGGATAAGATAGGGAATCTGGAGATTGTAAAGCTTGAAGTACCGACAGTATTCGGAAAATCTATTGAAACGGTGAGAGAAGCGATAGAGCGAGAGAAACCGGACTTTGTTCTTTCTATCGGACAGGCCGGCGGAAGAGCCGAGATTACACCGGAAAGAATTGCAATCAATCTTGATGATGCAAGGATTCCGGATAATGAAGGGAATCAACCGATTGATGAGCCGATTTTCCCTGATGGGGAAAATGCGTACTTTTCCACACTTCCTGTGAAAGCCATGGTGGAGGCAATCAGAAAGGAAGGACTGCCTTCTTCTTTATCGAACTCGGCCGGTACTTATGTTTGCAATCACCTGATGTACGGGGTTTTATATTATCTTGATAAAAGACCTAGTATGAAAGCCGGTTTTATTCATGTCCCCTATATTCCGGAGCAAGTGAAAGATAAAAAAGAGATGCCGGATCTTCCACTTTCGGATATCGTAAGAGGGCTTGAAGCGGCTATTCAGGCTGTGGAAGAAAATGAGCTGGATTTGAAAAAAGCCTTTGGAAGCGAGTTTTAAACGTAAAGAGATGTCGAATAAGTATGATTTTCCATCGGAATAAATACAAGCAAAACTTCCATACTAATGATAAGATACTACGAAATGATTGAAGGATTGAAAAACGAAATAGCGAGAATGATTTGATTTAGACGGAGAAAGAAAATGCAGAATCCTGATCTAAGAGATCAAAAAGAAATGCATAATATCGATGAGCTCGAGACAGTGCTTTATGCCGGAAATCTTTTACTGAGCAGTGGGGCGGAGATTTATAGAGCCGAGGAGACGATGTCTCGTATTGCGGAATCCATGAGGATCAAAGATTTGGATGCCTATGTGACAAACCGCGGAATCTTTGCGAGCGGAAATGTGCCCGGGAAGGGAATTGAAACCCGGATTATGAGCATCCCGGATAAAGAACTGAATATTGATAAAATAGAAGCGGTAAACGAACTGTCTCGGGAAGTTTGCAGCGGTACTGTGGATTTACTGTATCTTCGGTCTTCTTTACAGAAAATCGCGAACATGGGAGAACAAAAAGTCTCAGAGCGGATTCTATCCTATTTCCTCGGGGCGGGATGTTTTAGCTATGCCATAGGAACTTCCTTCCGGGATTCGCTTTGCGCCGCCATTATCGGAAGTTTGGTCGGTTTCTATATGATTTGGTCAAAATACAGAATTAAATCCAGAGTACTGATTACCATCATTGCCAGTGTATTAACGGCCCTTCTCAGCAATTTATTTGTAGCAGTCGGGCTGGGGGCACAGCTTTCCTTTATTATTATCGGAGCTATGATGGATTTGGTCCCGGGAGTAGCCTTTGTGAACTCCGTGCGGGAATTCAGCCAAAACAACTTTGCAACGGGGCAGACGCTGCTTACCAGCGCTTTACTTAGTTGTGTTTCCATGGCTTCCGGTGTTGCTTTAGTGGAGCTGATGGTATCCGGGACGATTATGACGCCGAGTGTGATTTATGATATTCCGGAAATCTCCTATACGGTTCTTCTTATTCGGAGCCTTGCAGCCGGCCTCGGTACCATTGCCTTTGCCCTGATGTTTCGCGTAAGAAGACGACATTTTATAGATTGCGGAGTGATGGGAACCATTACCTGGCTTATGTATATGCTTTGTATCAGAATCTGGAACAATGAAGCAATAGCCGTATTCGTAAGCGGCTTTTCCGCAGTTTTGGCTTCCAGAGTGCTTGCTGTACTCAGAAGATGTCCGGCTACGGTATTTTTGATGACCAGCTTGATTCCTCTTCTTCCCGGAATCAGCTTATACAGATCCATCTATTATCTCTTAATGGGGAGTGCACAGATTTCCATGCATTTTGGTAAACTCTGCTTCTTAACGGCTTTTACCATAGCAGTATCCATTGCCATTGTGCAGCAGATTCCGAGGAATTGGACAGTCCCAACAGGTATTTTTCGGAAAAGCAAGGAAGGAAAATTGCCTTCATAGAGGAAAAATATTGAAAAACATTGAAGGGCGGGAGAAAATATTTTAAAACATTGCATGACTGCAGCGTGTCTCCTCAGTGATAATAAATCGTATTACGCCACCACTTTGGCTAAAACTCCGTAACTGACAATCGACATTATTGCACCGGCTAGAAGAATTCCCAAAAGAATCGCTATGCCGGATTTTTTTCGATTCATTTTCAGGAGACTGGCAACCATAGCCCCGGTCCATGCGCCTGTTCCCGGGAGCGGGATTCCTACAAAAAGAGTAAGTCCCCAAAAATCATATTTCTCAATCTTCTCTTTGTTGTTTTCCACTTTTTTTCGAAACCAGTTGGCGAGAGGCTTTGTATAGGAAAACTTTTCTAAAAAAACGACGAGTTTGGAAAAGAAAAAAAGAACAAACGGAATTGGCAGGATATTCCCGACGATAGAAAGACAGAGTGCTTGTATATAAGGAAGCTTCAAAAGGGACGCGGCAATCAAGCCTCCGCGAAGTTCAATTACAGGCAGCATAGAGAGAATAAAAACGATACTTTCTCTTGAAAGATAGCCTCTTAATTCTTGTGTAAAAAATGTAATAAAACTTTCCATGTTTCTGATTCTCCCTTGCTTGAATGCCTATATAACTTATGTTAGAATCTAACGATGATGCGGTTTTCGTAAACGATTACTGGAGTTTATAGGATAGGGATGTGAGAGTCAAGATGCTTTCACAGATTGTTCATATAAAAACGGAGTAGCTAAGTTTTATTAAAGGAGCGCTATGATAGACTTTGAAAAAGAAATTCAAAGATTTAAGCCGAGTTTGGATGTCGATCAGTTGGAAGATGCCATTTTAAAGGTGGATTTGACTGATATGAATGATTTGATGACGCAGCTCATTGAAGACGCCATGAAGAAGGGAAATACCCAATGAAATATGACGTCACCTTAGAAAGAATTGCTAATTGTTATTATAATCTGGGATTGGAGAGAGCAAGGCTAAGGGATTTGAGCGGCGCGGCGGAATTGCTGAAGAAGGCACTCCATTATGATAAATATCAAAAAGAAGCCAGGAATTTGTTAGGGCTTATTTTCTTTGAAATGGGGGAGGTTGCTGATGCGCTTGTGCAATGGGTCATCAGTATGAACCTTTTGCCGGAGGACAATATTGCGGATTATTACTTAGATGAGATTCAGCGCAAACCGGCAATTCTCCGCATTTGTTCCGACAATGTAAAGCGTTATAATCAGGCTTTGGATTATGCACAGCATAACAATGCGGATCTTGCGGTTTTCCAGCTGAATCAGGTTATTGCGGACAGCCCCAATTATGTTAAAGCGCATATTCTTCTGGCTCTTCTTTATATGAAGAGAAATGACTGGGTAAAGGCGGGGAAAAGTCTTTATTTGGTATTAAAGATTGATCGGAATAATCCGAAGGCTCTGGTGCTTATGGATATTGTGAAGAAGAACACCGGAAGAGCGGAAATCGAACAAAACAGGCTGAAAAATGTATTTTCGCATAGAAAGATGATGGATGATGACGTCATGATGCCGCAGGAGATTAAACAACTTTCTCCATGGTCCGTTTCCTTGCTTTTGCTATTGGGTGCCGTGATTGCCTTGTTTGTATATTATCTTCTTATGTTGCCGGCCGGAATCCGCACTGCCAATGCCAAAAACAATCAGGTCCTGATTACGTATACGGAGAAACTTGATGCGGCGAATCAGAAACTGAGCAATTTAGAAGAGGAAAATAAAAAATCCAGCAGAGCTATGATGAAGCAAAGGCAAATCTGGATCGCTACGAGAATCAAAATGCCTCCTTTATGGCGCAGTATCAAAGCCTGGTCAACATCAATAATGCATTGTCCACGGGAGATATTTTGACGGCTGCAGAGGCTTATACGAAGTTGGATCAAAGTACGATTACGGATGAAAGCTTACAGAACATGCTTTCTTCCGTGAAATCGCAGATGGAGGGAAATGTTTATCTTCGTTTGCAGGAAATGGGAACCGCAGCATGGAATTCCGGAAGGACGGATGAAGCTTTGCAGTATTATACCTGGAGTGTGAAGATCAGACGAGAAGCGGAGAACCTCTTCCTCTTGGCCAGGTTACAACAGACTGTAGGCAATACCGCAGAGGCCAATCAAAACTTTGACGCAGTAGTCGGAGAGTTTCCGAGCTCCCCCTATGCTGAGCGTGCTCGAAACGCAAGAGGGTATTAATGTTAAAGAAAAGCAAGATCATTGCCATGACGAAACTGGCAATTTATGAAAAACATAAAGGCGAAGAAGCCTTGGAAATCACGAAGTATTACAGGGAAGACTATATTTCCAATCGGATTTTACAAGGCGTTATTCGTTATACGGCTATTTTCATTCTCTTGCTTTTCATGTATTTACTGATGCAGGGAGAGGAACTGCTCTATAAAATGAGCTTTGTCTTTCTTGTCGGTCTGGGAAGAAAGATTGTGATTCTCTATTTAATGGGATTAACCTTCTTTGTTGCGGTTTTTCTTCTTTTCTCCTATTTTACCTATGAAAAGGCTTTGGAAGAAAGACAGAAAGTGGAACAGGGGCTGGAGGAGATTCTTTCTTTGAGCCAGGGTTCTAAAGAACCGAAGAGACCGGAAGAAAAGGAAAAGGTCGGGGGAAATGCGGTACAGTATGCGCGAAAGGAAGTACAAGATATCGTCCTGCAGATGAAAAGAGAGGGCGAAAAATTGGACTTTACACCGCTTTACAGCAGAGATAGAGAAGGAAAAGAAAGCACAGGAAAGAAAACGTCTCAACCCGGAAATACCGTTACAAAAAAGAAGCCCGTGGAAAAGGCTTTGAATAAAAAAAGCGGAGATTGGCTGGATGCAGCGGATGATTGGTTGGATGAGTAGGGAGAGTACATGGAAACATTAAGGCAGTATCGGGAAAATTTACAAAAAATCTATGGGAAAAATGATTATTGGATGGTTCCGATTTTTCGTTCTCTTTTTTCTATGACATTTCTCTTCTTTCTCAGCCGGTATCTGCAGATGACGGGGAAACTCGGAAATCCTATGGTGATTCTCAGCTTGGGATTACTTTCCTTTTTTCTGCCATTTTCCTTTGTCCCCTGCCTTAGCGGAATATTCCTGCTGTATTATTTTTATACGCAGTCGATTCTTTTACTGGGAGTTGGTGCACTGTTTTTTGTCTTTATTTTTATTATACAGAGCAGTGTAAGAGGGAAATATGCGATTCTTATTGTAGCAATGCCGTTGTGCTTTTTCTTTAGAATTCCCTATTTTCTGCCCTTACTGATGGGGCTTACTATGGGCTTAAGTGCCGTTATTTCTCTGGATCTCGGCATTCTCGTTTATTATTTTCTGCGCTATATCCGGGAATATAAGGATAAATTCAGTACCGGTGGGGATTTAGTGGAACAGCTTGATGCTTTTTCCGGGAATTTAGCTCCTTTTATAAAAAACAAGGAACTCTTTTTGGTGCTTTTACTTTTTACATTGGCAGCTTTAGCCATTTTTGTGATTCGAAATTTCAGTTTCAACTATTCTTTTGAAACAGCGCTGGCAATCGGTCTGTGCCTGGAAGCGACGGCATTTATCCTTTATCCGGCAGTGGGGATGAAGATGAATTTAACGGGAGAGTTGCTTTCCTTCCTCCTATCCGCACTTTTATCGATAGTAGCTTTGTTTTTTTGGCATGATGCGGATTATCGGGGGACGGAATTTGTGCAGTTTGAAGATGATGCCTATTACTATCATGTTAAGGCGGTTCCGAAGAAAAAAGCTTAGTCATTCTTGGTATGTGTAGAAGGGAGTAAAAAGTGAATCTGATTACAAAAATGCGAGGATGGGTCAGTTTATTACCCTCCTTCAGTTTTACAGGGCTTCTGGAAATCGCGATTCTTTCGGCTCTAATTTATATTATCCTTCTCTGGATCAAAAATACCAAGGCTTGGCAACTTTTAAAAGGAATTTTAATCATTATTCTCTTTACCGCCTTTGCCGTTTTCTTCCATTTAACAACCATAGTATGGCTGATTGAGAGATTGTCCACGGCTGCGATTATTGCAATCGTGATTATTTTTCAACCGGAACTTCGTAAGGCGCTGGAGCAGCTCGGTTCGAAAAATTTGATTAGTCAGTTTCGGGCGGGAGAAAGAAAAGCTTATACCCATATCAATCAGGAACTGATAGCAGCTTGCAGTGTTATGTCGGAAAATAAAACCGGTGCATTGATTGTCTTGGAGCAGATGCAAAGTCTGGAGGAGATAGAAAAGACCGGAATCTATGTTGACGGAATTGTTACGGCGGCTTTACTGATTAATATTTTTGAAAAAAATACGCCCCTGCATGATGGAGCGGTAGTGATTTCCAATGGGAGAATTTCTTCCGCAACCTGCTATTTGCCTCTCTCCGATGCCGAGATATCCAAGGCATACGGTACAAGGCACAGAGCGGCGCTTGGGATATCCGAAAATTCCGATTCCATTACTCTGGTGGTTTCCGAGGAGACAGGAAGAATCTCTGTTGCGGTAGAGGGAAAATTACATCGTGTGAAAGATGCTGAGGGACTTTTAAAATATCTTCCGAAAGAAGAAGACGGCGAAGAAAAGAAGTCTTTCCTGACACAGCTTTTTGCAATAGGGAGAAAGAAGGAAGAGGAATGAAGTATTTCAAAAATAATTTAGCCTTAAAACTGTTTAGTATAGGTTTAGCCCTCTTGCTTTGGCTGATTGTCTTTAATGTTTCCAATCCGGAGCAAAAGGGGAGTCGAACCGTGGAACTGAATATTTTAAATCGGGATGCATTTTCCGCGGATAACAAGACTTGGGAGATTGACAGGAATACGGTTACGGTCAGTTATACCGTACGAAGCAATATGGCATCCTCCGTACAGGCTTCCGACTTTAATGCGTATATTGATTTAAAGGATTACTCCATAACCGGGGCTGTTCCGGTTTATGTGGAATTGAAAAATTCGGAAAACAGCAGTGTGATTCAGGATATTGTTGCGAAACCTTCCGTTGTTCGGGTTTCCGTAGAAGATTTACAAATTAAAAAATTTACTTTGACTACAAATAGAAGAGGAAAAGAAAAGGATGGATATGTTGTTTCGTCCATTCATACGGAACCGGAGACCATCTATGCTACCGGGCCGGAGTCTTCCATCGGAAGAATTTCCTCTATCGGGATTTTGATCAATGTAGACGGTTTAAGCGAAAATACCAGCGGAAAAGAAAAGGCGGTTTTCTATGATGCGAATGGGAAGACCATTGATTCTTTAGAAAATGTAACTTTGTCCCAGTCGGAAATAGACTACACAATCGTTGTTAATAAGAAAAAGAATTTAAAAATTACATCTTCGACGAGCGGCAATCCGCAGAGCGGATATTCTTTGTCCGGAATTGAAATTTCTCCTTCCACGGTCTCCGTGTCGGGAAATGAGAGCTTATTGGAGTCCGTTACCGCGATCAGTCTTCCTGCAATCGATGTCTCTTCTGCAAATACGGATGTAAAAAAGGAATTTTCCATAGTAGATTATCTTCCCAAGGGGATTTCTCTTGCTGAACCGAACAGTACGGTTACCGTTACGGCAAAGATTCAGAAAAATGAGGAGACAACGAAAGAAAGCACAGTGAAGGAAGAAAGCGAGAGCACGACGGAAGAATCCAAGACGGAAACTACGGCGGAGAGCAGTACAGAGGAAACGAAGGAAAGTAAAGAAACAAAGGAAAGCAAGGAAAGTAAGGAAGGGAAAGAAAGTAAGGAAAGCAAATCAAGTGAAGAGAAGCAGACAAAGGATGCGGAAAAGGAATGAAAACAGTAAAAGTATTGAGTGTCTACAGTGTCGTCTACTTTTTGGCCTTCGTCGTAAAGACACAAGGATTGTCCCTTCTTTCCTCCTTTTTGTTTCTCTTTCTTGCTGTATTTTTGTACTGTGTTGAAAAAAAAGAGGAAAAAAACAGTCTCCCACTTTGCGGTTTGTTTGCGCTGGGATTATTGGGGGGCGAGGGAATTGCCGTCTTGCAGCTGAGCAGGCTTTCTCTACCTTGGTCCAACACGATGTGGCTCAGCTTATATTTGGCGTATTTTTGTTTTTATTTGGCTTATCATCTCTTTCCGTACATTGTCTCGTTTCCGGAAAAACGGGAGAGAGAAAGAAGTGCCGGGCAGGATGCAAAGTTCCTGAAACGTTGCATCCTTTTTTTACTGGGAATTTCTTACCTGTCTTTTTCGATAGAAGCGATTTCCTTGGGTTACATTCCGCTTTTTACGGAAAATACACCGCATGCCTATTCTTACTTTCATTTAAAAGGCTTACATTACTTTACTACTCTTTTCGTTCTCGTTCCCATGCTTCTTCCCTGTCTTTATAAACTGGAAAAAAAGATTGGCTTATTTAGCTATATGAGCTTTTTTCTGTCCCTTCTTCTGCCGATTCTTCTGGTTTCACGCTACCAACTTATTTTTTCTATTTTACTGTTTCTATTTTCTCTTCTTTTGGAAGGCTATCGCCCGAAGTGGAGGAAGGTGGCTGTTCTCTTTCTCTTTTTAGGCGTTTGTTATGTTGTTTTGACCATTGAGCGTGCTCATTCCGTGTCGTATCTCCTGGATATTTTTGAAATGAAGAATCGGAATATTCCGATTGTTTTGGTTCAGCCGTATATGTACGTGGCCAATAACTTTGAGAATCTGAATTTACTTACGCTAAATCTGGCTGCGCATTCCAACGGCTTTAGAATGGCCTATCCGTTTCTTACCTTATCGGGCCTGAAGTTTTTTATAGAGTTTCCGCTTGCATACCCGCTTTACTTGACGAAGGAAGAACTGAGTACTTTAACGATATTGTATGATGCCTACTATGATTTTGGACTTCTTGGCGTGGTTCTGTTTTCTGCGGTATTGGGAGGAATGGGGGAAATTCTTTATGCCCTGCAATCCGTAAAGAAGAATCCCTTTCTTAGCGGGATTGTAGCGCAATTTTCTTTCTACCTTCTCTTTTCCTTTTTTACAACCTGGTTTTCCAATGCTTCGAGTATTTTTTATTTTGGAGTCAGTATTTTCTTTGCGATTCTATGGCAAAGGAAGGAAGAGAAGAGGACAAAGCAGGGAAAGGAGAAGAAATGAAAAAAATACTTTTGCTAAGCTACAGGATTTGTTTTCCGATTGCAATCACGGCCATTTTTCTGATTTTGCTTCCTCGTGTGCTTCTGTTTTTCCTTCCGTTTACTTTAGGAGCGGTTCTTGCTTTACTTTCGGAGCCTCTGATTCGACTTGGAAGAAAAGCGTTTCCTTTTTTGAAAAAGGATCAGCTTTCTGTTTTAGTGATTTTGCTTCTGTTTTTGCTTTTCGCTACTTTGCTCTATCTATTGATTTTACTCGGGCTTCCTTTTGTGACGAAGAAAATGGCCGGCTTTCCCGAGTATCTTCTTTCGATAAAGGAAATGAGTTTGGAAACGCTGGAAACTTTGCGAAACTTCCTTCCGGAAAGTTTTCGGGGCGTATTTTTGGATCTGCCGAATAAAATGGAGAGTTTCGGAAAGAATCTTTTAAAAAATTGGTCTTCTCCCGCACTACGGCTTTCCCTGCACTTTGTCAGCGGCCTGCCGGAACTTCTGCTGTATTTTGTCTTAACAATTCTTTCGGCACTGTCTTTTGTGAAGGATGGCGGGAAAATAGTAGAAGGACTCAAGACTTTGGTCCCACACAGTTTTAGGCATTATGGAGAGCTTCTGCGGGAAGATGGAAAAAAGATTTTAAAGGGATATATTCTTGCACAGTTCGAAATTATGTTTTGTGTATTTCTTCTTTTGGCTCTGGGATTCAGTTTTTTGAAAGTTCCCTATGGGATTTTCCTGGCTTTTTTAACTGCATTTTTGGATGCGCTGCCGGTTTTTGGTGTGGGCTTTATCATGTGGCCTTGGATGCTGATGCTTCTGCTGCAGGGACGTTTTGTGCTCTTTCTGGCTTTACTGGTTCTGTATATTCTAAGTCAGATGATCCGGCAGTTTTTACAACCTAAAATTATCGGAGAAGCAATCGGGCTTCCTCCTATTTTGGCTCTATTGTTTTTGTTTCTGGGATATAAATTTTACAGTTTGTCGGGAATGGTCCTGGCTCTGCCTGTCGGGATGTTGTTGCTTCGTTTTTATCATTATGGAGCATATGACGGTCTGTTTCAGTCCGCTAAAGAGCTGAGAGAAGTCTTGCTGGAATATCTGTAAGGAGAGAAAGGAAAGGCATGCTTGGAAATAGTCAAAAAATACCGGAAGAATTTTTAGACAGAATGCGAAAGCTTTTTCCGGAGGAAGAGGAGTGGGAACGTTTTCTTGCTTCCCTTTCGGAAAAACCCAAAAGAGGACTTCGCCTGAATTTACAAAAACTGAAAAAAGCGGAAAAAGCGGGATTTTCTTTTGAAAAATGGAAAGAGGCATGGAAGCTTGAACCTCTTTTTCCGGAAAAAGAGGAAATGGATTTTCCGCAAAGAGAAGAAATGGATTTTTCGGAGAACAGAGAATATCTTGTTTGCGAAGAGCAATCAGGATGCCGGGTGGAAATCGGAAGAGATCCCTATCATGAAGGCGGACTCTACTATATTCAGGATCCCTCCGCCATGGAGGTGGTTTCCGGAATGCATATTCGTCCGTTTGATCGTTGTCTCGATCTTTGCGCAGCTCCGGGGGGAAAGAGTCTTCATATGGCGGATCGTTTGGATGGACACAGGGGTGGTTTCCTGCTTTCCAATGAGTATGTGGGAGAGCGAGCAAGAATTCTTTCCCAAAATGCGGAGAGGATGGGCTATTCCAATCTTTGCGTGGTAAATGAAAGTCCTCAAAATTTAGCGGAAAAATATCCCGGATTTTTTTCCAGAATCCTGGTGGATGCCCCCTGTTCCGGGGAAGGAATGTTTCGAAAAAGTGAAGAGGCCGTTGCAGATTGGTCTCCCGAGTTGGTTGAAAAATGTGTTTTAAGGCAAAAAGAAATTCTGAAGGAAGCTTTTCTCATGCTTAGGGAAGGGGGAGAACTGGCCTATTCAACCTGTACTTTTGAAGAGGCCGAAAACGAAGGGATCCGCAAGTGGATTTTGGAGGAGAATCCTGATTATCAATTCCTGGGAGAGAAGCGTCTTTATTTTCATCATGCAAAGGGTGAAGGACAGTACTATGCCTATTTTAAAAAGGCGGGGCAGGATTTAGAAGAGAAGAAGCAGAGAACGGAATATTCCATTTTGAAAAAGAATAAGTCGATTTTTTTGTATCCCGCTTTTTTAAGTGTTTTTCAAGATTTAAAGCTGTTCCGTTTAGGAATCCGCATTTTCGAAGAGGGAAAGAACGGATGGGAATACAGTCACGGACTGAGCCATGCATTGAATCTGGAAGAAATACTACCGATTGTGGAAGAGCAAAGGCTGGAGAAAAAATACAAGCTTCTTTACGGGATTTACCTCACGAGAGAGGATAAACGGATAGAGGACTATCTTTACGGAAATGAAATTCCGATTGCCGAAGAAGAACTGCAAGTTCTATTGCCCGGAAAAATGGCGGAGAAATCGGGAATGGGGATTTTGTACTGTGACGGAATTCCTCTTGGCTTTGGATACTATCGAAACGGAAGGCTTCGAAATTATTACCCCAAGGGCTTACGATACAGAAAATAAAAATCATGTGGATACGTTAAGGATTTAACAGTCTATATCAATATATTTACATAGAAGGCTTAAAATCGTCTTAAAATCCCTTGAACTCGATATCCCTATCGTTTACAATACCAAAGAATATGACTTGATTCATATATAGAAATGGAGGAGACTTATGGATTCTAAGGCAAGAAGCCGTATAGAGGCATTGCTGGACGCACAAAGCTTTGTGGAAATCGGCGCTTTGGTAAAAAGTAGAAGTACCGACTTTTTACAGGGTACTGAGAAAGCGGCATCAGATGGTGTTATCTGCGGCTATGGAAGCATTTCCGGAAAGCCGGTATACATTTATGCGCAAAACAGAGATGTGCTGTCCGGTTCAGTTGGGGAAATGCATGGCAGAAAGATTGCCCATCTTTATGACATGGCAATGAAAATGGGAGCTCCGGTGGTGGAACTTTTGGATTCCAGTGGAATTCGTTTGGAAGAGGCTACAGATGCACTATATGCCCTCTCCAAGCTTTACAAGAAAAAAGCGCAGGCAAAGGGCCTGATTCCATTATATTCTGTACTTTACGGACAGGCAGGCGGCGGAATGGCGCTCCTTGCTTCTCTTTCCGACTTCTGCTTTATGGAGAATCAGGAAGGAAGACTCTTTATCAATGCTCCTGATGCGGTAAAAGGAAATAAAGATGCATCTTTTTCTGAAGGAAAAGCACAGGAAGAGGCCGGAAACGTTGATTTTTCCGGAACGGAAGAAGAAATTGTGAAAGAGTTGCAAAAAGCATTTACCTTCCTCCCGGCGAACAATGAGGATGCAGCCTACAATGAGGATGCGGACGACAATTTAAACCGTGCGGTGGATGGATTCTTCGATTTAAAGGGTAGAGAAGCTTTGACGATTCTTTCCGATGAAGGAGAAATTTTTGAAGTAAAGAGAGCTTACGGAGAAGAGGCGGTTACCGCATTTATCCGTTTAAACGGTCAGACAGTGGGCGGAATTGCCACAAACGGGGGAGCTTTGCATTGGAAGGATATTGCAAAGATGAACCGCTTCATCCGTTTCTGTAATACGTATTCTCTACCGATTCTTACACTCTGTGATACCACGGGCTTTGAGAATTGCCTTTGCAATGAAAAGCATTTGGGAACAGAGATGGCTGAGCTTTTGTCCGCTTACGGTAATGCTTCCGTGCCAATGGTCACTGTGGTAAAGAAGGCTGTAGGTTCTACAGGAGCTTGCCTTGGAAGCAAGGGTGTCGGTGCGGATCTTGTTTTTGCGTACCCCGAATCGGAGATTTCCGTTATGGAACCGGGGCTTGCCGCCAATATCTTGTATCCGGATGAGTCCTTGGAAGAAAGAGAAGCCAAGGCAAAGCGCTATTTGGAAGAAAAAGCTTCTGCAGAGAGTGCTGCGGCTCGCGGTTATATTGACGCTCTTATTTTCCCGGAAGAAACAAGACAAAGAGTTATCTCTGCTTTGGACATGCTCTACGGGAAAGCTGACTTTGATTTTCATAAAAAGTTCGGAAGCATTTAAATGGAGGAAGTATGAAGAAAATAAAGCGAATCTTTATTCTCCTTTCCGTTCTTCTCTTCTCCGCTTTTCTTCTGTCCTGTTCTAAAAAAGAAGAGGAAAGTACTTCGGTATCTGCCGAAGAAGCATCAGGACTGGAAGGGGTCATTACCAATTATTTCCAGCAGATTGAAGCGCAGGATGATGAGCAGTTGGAAGAAAGCATCAACAGTGCCTATAAGGCCAAGGAAGAATTATTTTACAATGCTCTGTCCAATTATAAAAATACAAAAAAGGATTTAGGAGAATTTCAAGAAATTGAAAAAGTAGATGTAAAAAAAGAGGGTGATACCTATGTGGTTGACCTTCATGCCAAATATGCCAAGCGTGAATTGATTTTTCATGCCGCTTTACATGATGACTATTCCGGGTTTAGCGAACTGAGCTTCAATCCCGTCTACAGTCTTTCCGAAAAGCTTTTCGCCGCTTTCCAGAATATGATTGTCGGTATGGGAACCGTATTTGCGGTTTTAGTCTTCATTGCTTGGATTATCAGTTTATTTGCGCATTTACACAGATGGGAAGTCCGACAGGCGGAAAAAAGAAGGAAAGAGATGGAAAGAGCAGTTCGGTAGCGCCTTCTCCTGTTGCGATTAGCCCGGAGAAGCCGGCAGTTCCTGTTTTGGAAAAAGAAGAGGGGATTTCCGAAGAGCTTCTGTCCGTCATTCTGATGGCGGCGGTAAAGGCATACGAAGAGGATTTTGCAAAGAAGAATCCCTACAGTGATGCCCGTACCCTGGAAAATGGTTTGTTTGTGCGCTCGATTAAAAGAAGGAAGTAGAGGTTAAAAATGAAAGAATATACAATTACTGTAAATGGTGTGGCATATGATGTGACGGTGGATGAAAAGGGTAATGGAGGCGCTTCCGTAGCTCCTGCTGTGGCTCCTGTAGCGAAAGCCGCTGCACCCGCTGCAACCCCCGCGCCGGCACAGAAGACATCTCAAGCGGGAAATATTTCCGTTACGGCTCCCATGCCCGGGAAAATTCTCTCTATTAAAGTTAAAGAAGGGGACAGTGTTCACAGCGGAGATGTGCTTCTGGTACTGGAAGCCATGAAGATGGAAAATGACATCGTTGCACCGAAGGACGGTACCGTAGTCAGCATCAATACCAAAGTTGGAGACAGCGTGGAGTCCGCTCAAGTACTTATTGGCCTGCAGGGTTAAGCAGTTAGGAGGATATGAGATGAATATAGTAGAGACCTTTTTAAATCTACTAGAACAAACCGCATTCTTCAGCTTAAGCTACGGGAACTACTTGATGATTTGCGTTGCCTTGATTTTTTTATACTTAGGGATTGCAAAAGGCTTCGAGCCGCTTCTTATGGTTCCCATTGCTTTCGGAATGCTTTTAGTAAATATCTATCCGGACATTATGCTCAGTCCGGAAAAATCAATAAACGGTACAGGGGGGTTGCTTTGGTATTTCTTCCGTTTGGATGAGTGGACGATTTTTCCTTCTCTGATTTTCCTCGGTGTAGGGGCACAGACGGATTT
Source organism: Oribacterium sp. oral taxon 108 str. F0425 (assembly GCF_000214455.1). NCBI lineage: Bacteria > Bacillati > Bacillota > Clostridia > Lachnospirales > Lachnospiraceae > Oribacterium > Oribacterium sp. oral taxon 108. Next base: position 1,291,660 of record NZ_AFIH01000001.1, read on the forward strand.
CTCCCCTCTTATTGCAAACCCGATCAGCTTTCTTCTCGGAGCGGCTGCACAGTTCGGAATTTATGCGGCATACTTCTTTGCCATTTTTATGGGCTTTAACGGCGCCGCTGCCGCTGCAATCTCCATTATCGGAGGTGCGGACGGCCCGACTTCCATTTTCCTCTGCAATAAGCTCGGTCAAACGGCCTTACTTGGTCCGATTGCCGTTGCGGCATATAGCTATATGTCTTTGGTGCCGATTATTCAGCCGCCTATTATGCGTGCTTTAACAACCAAAGAAGAAAGAATGTGCAGGATGGAACAGCTTCGCCCGGTTTCCAAGCTGGAAAGGATTCTCTTCCCTATCGTTGTAACCGTTGTGGTTTGTCTTTTACTGCCGACTACGGCTCCTCTTGTGGGAATGCTGATGCTCGGAAACCTTTTTAAGGAGTCCGGAGTAGTGAGACAGTTAACCGAAACGGCAGCGAATGCTATGATGTATATCGTAGTTATCTTACTGGGAACCTCTGTTGGAGCCACCACTTCTGCGGAAGCTTTCCTGAATTTGGATACCTTGAAAATTGTACTTCTCGGTCTGATTGCCTTTGCTTTCGGTACAGCCGCCGGTGTTTTACTTGGAAAAGTGATGTATTACTTGTCCGGAAAGAAGATCAATCCGTTAATCGGTTCTGCCGGGGTTTCCGCCGTGCCGATGGCAGCCAGAGTTTCACAGAAGGTGGGAGCGGAGTCCGACCCGACCAATTTCCTGCTTATGCATGCCATGGGACCAAATGTAGCGGGAGTAATCGGAACCGCCGTTGCGGCAGGCATGTTTATGGCTGTTTTTGGGGTAAAATAAGAAAGGGGAATTTATGGCTAAAGTTAAAATCACGGAAACGGTGCTCAGAGATGCGCATCAGTCCTTAATTGCCACCAGAATGCCCAGTGAGCTGATGGAGCCGATACTGGATCAGATGGATGAAGTAGGATATCACGCTGTAGAGTGCTGGGGAGGAGCAACCTTTGACGCTTGCCTCCGTTTCTTAAAGGAAGATCCATGGGAACGTCTCAGAATGTTTAAGAGACACTTTAAAAATACAAAGCTGCAGATGCTTTTCAGAGGACAGAATATCTTAGGCTACAACCACTATGCAGATGATGTGGTCGAGTATTTCGTAGAGAAATCTATTGCAAACGGCATTGATATTATTCGTATCTTTGACTGTTTAAATGATATTCGGAATTTGGAAACGGCGGTAAAGGCTTGTAATAAAGAGGGTGGACATGCGCAGATTGCCCTTTGCTATACTTTGGGGGATGCCTATACCTTGGAGTATTGGGAGAATCTTGCTCGAGAGGTGGAAAACCTCGGCGCCGATTCTCTTTGCATTAAAGATATGGCGGGCTTACTTCTTCCGAAGCAGGCCACAGAATTGGTGGAGGCCTTAAAGAAGGGAACCAAGCTGCCGATTGAAATGCATACACACTATACCACCGGAATGGCTTCCATGACCTATTTAAAGGCAATTGAGGCAGGTGCCGATATCATTGATACGGCATCAACTCCCTTCGCGATGGGAACCTCTCAGCCGTCCACGGACGTCATGGTTGCCGCTTTACAGGGAACGGAATATGATACCGGATTGGATCTCGATAAGCTGATTGCGATTTCCAATTATTTTCAGCCGTACAGAGAGGAGTGCATTAAGTCGGGGCTTCTTTCCACAAAGGTTCTCGGCGTAGATGTCAAGGCTCTGAAGTACCAGGTACCGGGCGGTATGCTCTCGAACCTCATTTCTCAGCTTCATCAGGCCGGAAAGGATGATAAGTTGCAGGAAGTGCTGGAAGAAGTACCAAGAGTGAGAAAGGACTTCGGAGAACCTCCTCTTGTTACGCCATCCTCCCAGATTGTGGGAACCCAGGCGGTAATGAATGTCATTGCCGGAGAGCGCTACAAAATGGTTCCGAAGGAGTCTTACAAGCTTGTAGCCGGAGAATTCGGAAAAACGGTAAAGCCGATGAATCCGGAAGTGGTAGAGAAGATTCTAAAGGGAGAGAAGCAGATGACGGATCGTCCTGCAGATCATATTGCACCGCAGCTTAAGAAGTTTGAAGAAGAGGCTAAGGAGTGGACAAGACAGCCGGAAGATGTTCTGTCCTATGCACTTTTCCCGCAGGTAGCCAAAGACTTCTTCGAATATAGAAATGCACAAAGTACAGGCGTGGCTTTAAGTGCCGCGGACAAAGCAAATAAGGCTTATCCGGTATAATAGGGCAAAGCAGTAAAAGGCGAACAGCTTTTTACTGCTTTGTTTTCATAGCGAGATATCGTGCGCAAAGCGTACGATATCTCGTTTAAATCTTTACTTTTATCTGAATTCTTCCAATATGCATTGACTGAAGGTGGCAAAAAAATTAAACTGATTCAGAATTATGTCGATAAATAAGATAAGGTATTTTTTATATAGTTTTCGTTCATTCATGGATTAGGAGAGTTTATGCACAGGAAGCATTTCGGAGCAGTATTTTTAAGCGTCTTTTGTCTTATGACGCAGTTTACTGCTGTAGCTGCGGAAAGAGCGGCTTTAATAAAGGGAAGCATTGTTAATATAAGGTCGGAAGCAAATGTAAACAGTAAAAAAGTTGCAAATCTTTTTTCCAATACCAATGTAACGGTAGGGGATTCGGTAAAAAACAGCAATGGAGAATCGTGGTATCCCGTTACATTTTCTTCCGGAAAGGGCTATGTTCGTTCCGACTTTATTAAATTTCCGGTACAGTATCAGCGAAATGAACAGTTTGAAAATGATTTAAACCAACAGGGGTTTCCGGAAAGTTACAAGGAGGGGCTTAGGAGCCTCCATGCTGAATTTCCAAATTGGCGTTTTCAAGGCTTTAAAACCAATCTGAATTGGAATGATGTATTAGACGGGGAAATGGAAGGTACCGGCAGTCTGGTCGACAAAAATGCCATTTCTTCCTGGAAATCTACGGATGCCGGAAAATATGACTGGAATTCAGGAACATGGCCGGGCTTTGACGGGCCGACTTGGGTTGGTGCATCCAGAGCGTTGACGGCTTATTACATGGATCCTCGAAACTTTTTTGATGAGTCGTATATTTTCCAATTTTTACTCCACAACTATAATCCCGAGGAGCAGACCAAAGAGGGACTGAACTCCATTCTGAAAGGGAGCTTTATGGACGGCGGGGCAAGTACGCAAGCAATACAGAGTACAACGCAGGGGTCCGAAGTAAGCTCGGATGCCGTGATTACCGATACTGCATCATCCGGTGAAAATGCTATTGTATCCGCAGGAGGACCGGGAGAGTTTCTTTCGGGAAATGAGAGTACCACTGCCGAAGCTTCCGAGACAAGTTCCGGAAACGTTTCGGGGATTGACTACAGTGCTATAATCATGAAGGCTGCCGAAGCTTCAAAACAAAACCCCTATGTTCTTGCTGCTATGATTTTGCAGGAGCAGGGAAAGGGAAGCAGCGGTTCCATTTCCGGAGCGAGCGGTTTATATAATTATTTTAATGTAGGCGCCTATGCAGCAAACGGAATGGGAGCTGTAGAAAGAGGAATCTGGTATGCCGGACAAAGCGGTTCCTACGGTAGACCTTGGAACAGTCCGGAGAAGTCCATCCTGGGCGGCGCACAGTTTTTTTCGGAAAATTATATGAATGCCGGACAAAATACTTTATATTTAAAGAAGTGGAATGTGCAGGGAAGTAATCTGTATAAGCACCAGTATATGACCAATGTACAGGGAGCTGCGGAAGAAGGGGCGAAACTTTCCAAAGCTTATTCATCCGAGATGAAGCAAAAGGCGCTCACTTTTTCCATTCCCATTTATGAGAATATGCCGAATGAGAAGGCTGCCATTCCGACCGGAACGGGTAGCCCGAATAATCGTCTGTCTTCTCTTAGCGTGTCGGGATATACTTTAAGTCCGGCTTTTTCCGGAGATAAGCAGGCTTATACGGTAACTTTGGCAAACGGAACAAAATCTCTTACCGTGAATGCTTCGGCAATTGACGGAAAAGCACAGATCAGTGGTGCAGGTTATCAGAGTTTGGACGGAAAAGACAGCATAAACGTTTCCGTAAGAGCGGAAAACGGGTCGGAAAGAGTTTATACGATAAAGATAAACTATGGAAATGTGTCTTCTTCGGGAGGCGGCGGAAGTGAAAGCGGTGTAGAGATAGTTGAAGTCGGAAAGGGACCTTTAAACTAAAAGGGAGATATTAGTATGATGATTAAAGTAAAGTACATAGTATTCAGTCTACTTTTCGGGATGCTGTTTTCTTTTACCGTTTTAGCGGCGGACGGGCAGCTCAGCTTCTCCGATCCGACAGCCAATGTTGGGGATACCATCAGCTTGAATATGAAGGTACGCAGTGATACGCCTCTTTCCAGAGCGGATATCACACTTCGTTATGACAGTAATGTCTTGCAGTTTATTTCCGGTACGGATACGGATGGCGGTGCAGGTACGATTCGTGTTCACGGGTCCGGTACGCAGGGAGAAAACAATGCCTTAGTCTATACAATTCAGTTTAAAGCCTTAACTGCAGGTGTTTCCTCCGTAAGCGTGGAAAAGCAGGAGGTTTATTCTCAAGACGAATCACTGCTGAATTTGACCCATGTCGGCTCATCCAAGGTAAGTGTAAACGGTGCTTCTTCCACGGAAAGCAGTGCTGAGGAAAGTACGGCTTCTTCCGAAGAAAGTACGGAAGCGGACAAAGAAACGGTGAATGAAGGGGTTAAGCTTACTGCAAAAGATAAGAGCATTACCATTATGAATCCCGGTTCGGACGTCCAGATTCCCGCAGGTTTTTTGGAGAGCACCATTGATGTAGACGGGCATCAGGTGAAGGGATGGGTATGGAAGGCGGAATCCGAGCATCAATACATTATTCTTTATGGAATGAATGATGCCGGAGACTTGAGTTTCTATCGCTATGATTTAAAAGAAAAGACCATTCAACGGTATTTTCAGGATCCTTTGGAAGCTGAGCAGAAGAAGAATGCGGAGAATTATCCGGGACTTTTAGGAAAATATGATACCTTGGTCGGTAAATATAATATTCAATTCATTCTTTCCAGTGTGTTTGGCTTTACTACTTTGTTATTTATTGTTTTGTCTGCTTTCCTATGGCAAGAAAGAAATCGACTGAAAAGAATTATCAGTTTCCAAAAGGAAGGAATCCACGGGAGAGAGCTTCGCCCCAATGTAGAGGATATTTCCATGGAAGAGCTTTCCTTTGATGAAAATAAGGAAGAAGATGAATTGGATCATACCAAAATGGTTTCCGTTGTACATAAGGCGATTCCGGAAAATGATTTGGAGGATGAGGACCTCGGTGCAACCAGAAGCATTTCCATTAAAGAGGAAGATTTGAAAAGAAGGAATGAAAAGAAAGTTAAGCATGAAGATAAGCCGGAAGATGCAGATGATCCGGAATTGGAAATAGAAGACCTGTAGAAGATTGAGAGAGAGGCTGAGGCCTTTCTCTTTTTTCTAAGCAGTCTGCGGATAGGCGAAAGTACCTGTTGTATAATAAATTTAATGGGAATAGGGTTTTCCCCTCTTGTTCACATAATATTCAAATATAACACGTATGATTGTTGCGTTATGTTGTATAATGATTTGTATGGAATAAAGGGGATGTTTTTCCCTATAGAAAAGAATCGAAAGGTTCATAAAGAGTATAAAGGATTAGGGTGAAAAGATGAATCAGTTTACTATACAGGCACAAAGAGCACTTCAGCTGGCTATAGAGGTTGCTGAAGAATGCCGTCATCAATATATCGGTACGGAGCATATTTTACTGGGGCTTGTACGGGAAGGCACAGCGGTAGCCGGAAAGGTGTTGAAAGCCAATGCCATTTCGGAAGATAAAATCATGGAAATGATTGCAAAGTTTATCAGTACGGACGGTAAGCTTTCCGTTGCGGATCCCAGCGGTTATACGCCTTCCGCAAAACGGGTTTTGGAACAGGCTATGCAGGAATCCAGAGATAGCGGTTCTCGACTTGTGGGAACGGAGCATCTTCTTTTGGCAATATTGAAAGACGGGAACTGCGTAGCATCCAGAATTATTTCCACCCTGGGTGCCTCAACGCAGAAGATTTATTCGCAGCTGAACACCGCAATGGGGAGAGATCAGTTTGTTGAGGATAAGGGCGAAAAGGATAGAAGCGGAAGAGTTTCTCAGACACCGACATTGGATCAGTTCTCCAGAGATTTGACGGCTCTGGCAAGAGAGAGAAAGCTGGATCCTGTAGTGGGAAGAGAACGGGAAATTATGCGTATGATTCAGATTCTTTCCAGACGTACCAAGAATAACCCCTGTCTTGTCGGGGAGCCGGGAGTAGGAAAAACGGCTGTGGTAGAAGGTTTGGCCAATCGTATCGTAGCGAAGGATGTACCGGAGATTATCGAGAAAAAGCGTCTCCTTACCTTGGATCTTTCTGCAATGGTGGCCGGTTCCAAGTATAGAGGAGAATTTGAAGAGAGGATTAAGAGAGTAATCAGCGAGGCCAGAAACGACGGAGAGGTTCTTCTCTTTATCGATGAAATTCATACGATTATCGGCGCAGGCGGAGCGGAGGGGGCTCTGGATGCGGCGAACATTTTAAAGCCTGCACTTGCACGCGGAGAATTACAGATTATCGGTGCGACCACTCTTGAGGAGTATCGGAAGCATATTGAGAAGGACGCAGCATTGGAAAGGCGATTCCAACCGATAACGATTGATGAGCCGTCCGAAGAGGAAAGTATTGCGATTTTAAGAGGAATCAAAGAGAAGTACGAAGAGCATCATAAGGTAAGTATAGATGATGCGGCGATTTTAGCGGCTGTAAAGCTGAGTTCCCGCTACATTAATGATCGTTACCTTCCGGATAAGGCCATAGATTTGATTGATGAGGCTTCTTCGAAGCTTCGTATTACCCATAGCGGTGAGCCGAAAGGAATCAAGCGTTTGAGAGAACAGCTTATGGAGCTGGAAATAGAGAAGGAGGACTGCATTCGGAAGGAAGATTTCGAAGCGGCTTCTTTAATCAAGAAAAAACAGGAACAAAAGAAAAAAAGGCTGGATAAAGAACTGGAAGAATGGAAGAAGGAGCGGGAAGAGAACAAGCTCCATGTCACCGAAACGGATATCGCGAACATTGTATCGGATTGGACCAGAATTCCTGCTAAGAAGTTAAGCGAATCGGAAAGCGAGAAGCTGAAGAATCTTGAAAATCTTCTGCATACTCGTGTGATTGGACAAAATGAGGCGGTGCATGCTGTTGCACAAGCCATTAAGAGAGGAAGAGTGGGGCTGAAGGATCCGAAACGTCCCATCGGCTCTTTTATGTTCTTAGGACCTACAGGCGTAGGAAAAACAGAACTTTCCAAAGCCTTGGCTGAGACGGTATTCGGTTCTGAGCAGAATTTGATTCGTGTAGATATGTCCGAGTACATGGAGAAATACAGTGTTTCCAAGATGATTGGATCTCCTCCCGGTTATGTTGGTTACGATGAAGGTGGACAGCTTTCCGAAAAGGTTAGAAGAAATCCTTATTCCGTGATTCTGTTTGATGAGATTGAAAAAGCGCATCCGGATGTTTTGAATATTCTTCTTCAAGTCTTGGATGACGGGCATATTACGGATTCTCAGGGACGAAAGGTTTCATTTAAAAATACCATTATTATCATGACCTCCAATGTAGGAGCAGAACAGATTATCAGTCCGAAAAAACTGGGCTTTGATTCTCCTGCTGATCAGGGAGACAAGGATTATAAGTACATGAAAACGAAGGTTCTGGAAGAGTTGAAGCATCTCTTTAAGCCGGAGTTCCTGAATCGTGTAGATGAAATTATTGTTTTCCGCCCGATCAGTAAGGAGGATATGTCTCAGATTTTGGAGATTTTATTAAAGAACCTTTATGCACGGGCGAAGGGAGAAATGAATCTGGGCATCAGCCTGGACAAGAAGGCGAAGTCCTTCCTAATAGAAAAGGGTTATGATCCGAAATTCGGGGCACGTCCGTTAAAGAGAACCATTCAGACCGAAGTGGAAGATCTTTTATCGGAGGCGATTTTGGACGGGAACGTTATTCCTGGAGAGAAGGTCAATCTTCGTGTGGATAAAAGTGGAGAAGCTTTGCGTACCAGTGTTCGAAAAGAAAAGGTTTAAAAATGGCAAAAAGTCTGAGTCGTTTTTTTTGTAAAGAGTGCGGATATGAAACCATTAAATGGTTAGGACAGTGCCCCTCCTGTAAACGATGGAATACTATGGTAGAGGCTCCGAAAGAGCTTCCGGAAAAGAATAGGGCATTTTCCAGAAACACCACCGGTGCAAGGGCAGAGGTGAAGCAACTGAAGGACATTGTTCTTCTTGAAGAAGACAGGCTCACGACCGGCTATGCTGAGTTGGATAGAGTTTTGGGGGGCGGGATTGTAACCGGCTCCCTTCTTCTCTTGGGAGGAGATCCCGGAATCGGGAAGTCGACTATTTTTCTTTCCATCTGTTTGAATCTTGGAAAACAGGGGAAAAAGGTGCTTTATGTATCCGGAGAGGAGTCCTTAAAGCAAATTAAGCTTCGGGCAGAAAGAATGCAAAAAGCGGAGGGAGAAATCTATTTCCTGTCTGAAACCAATTTAAAACACATTGCAGAAAGTGTGGAGGATTTGGAACCGGATTTTTTGGTTGTCGATTCGATTCAGACGATGTTTTTGGAAGAGGTATCCGCATCCCCCGGTTCGGTAAGTCAGGTTCGGGATTGTACAGCGGCATTGCTTAGGATTGCAAAGGAAAAAGGAATTGCAATCGGGATTATCGGACATGTAACGAAAGACGGCAATGTTGCCGGTCCCAAAATTCTGGAGCATATGGTAGATGCGGTACTGTATTTTGAAGGAGAAAAGAATACCCAATTGCGGATTCTTTACGGTCAAAAAAACAGATTCGGTTCTACGAATGAGATAGCCGTATTTACCATGGAAGCAAGCGGATTGGAGGAAGTAAGGAACCCTTCCGAGTTTCTTTTGTCGGGAAGAGCGGTTTCCTCTGCCGGTTCCGTGGTTTCTTCCGCAGTGGAGGGAACAAGACCTCTCCTTATGGAAATACAGGGCTTACTGGTACCTACCGCCTTCGGTATCCCGAGAAGAACCGCAAACGGGATGGACTATAATCGTCTCACTATGCTTTTAGCCGTTGTAGAGAGAAATTTGGGAATAGAATGTTCCCGGTTCGATGCCTATATCAATATTACAGGAGGAATGCGGATTTCCGAGCCTGCGGTTGACCTGGCCGTTATACTGGCTCTTTTATCCAGCTATCGTAATATTCCGATTGCCGAAGATATTATGGTTTTCGGCGAAGTTGGCCTTTCCGGTGAGGTTCGTGCGGTAAGTCAAAGCAGACAGAGAGTGGAAGAAGCAAAACGACTGGGATTTAAACGAATCGTCTTGCCATCCTATCATTTACAAAAAGACAATTATAATGTGCAGGGAGTGCAACTGATTCCGGTAAAAAACATTCGTGAAGCGTTGACAATCTTTAAAAGCTAGAGTAGAATAACACCGTTGTTTTGCACCGAAGGGGATTAGTTCAAGGGTAGAGCAACGGTCTCCAAAACCGCCGATGGGGGTTCGAATCCCTCATCCCCTGTTACCAAGAAACCCTAGGAAGATAGCCAAGAACGGCTTGAATCCTAGGGTTTTTGCTGTTTTATGAGCCGGAAACAAGATAATGGAAATCCGTCACCGGACAAGGACTTTCCAAAAGTCATTACTGATGTTAAAATGAAGGAAATTTTTTTGGGAGGAAAGTCATGAAAATAGATTTGAAAGAAGATGGCAAACGGCTAATAGGGGTTATTGCAGGCGGTCTTCTTATGGCTTTGAATTTGAAAACCTTTGTCTCTGCAGGCGGGCTTCTTCCCGGTGGGGCAAATGGCCTTACCGTTTTAGTTCAAAGGATAGCCCTAAGCTATTTTAATATTTCCATTCCCTTTTCTCTTGTCAATATCACAATCAATTTAATTCCTATCTATATAGGCTTTCGTTATGTGGGGAAAAAGTTTACTTTTTTCTCTTTAATTATGCTTTTGGTTACCGGTTTCTTTACGGACTATTTGCAGCTTGGACCGATTACTTCCGATAAGCTCTTGATTTCCATATTTGGCGGAATCATGAATGCTGTAGCAATTACTCTTTGTCTTTGGGTGGATGCCACTTCGGGAGGAACGGATTTTATTGCCATTTATCTTTCGGAACGGAAAGGAGTGGATACCTGGAATCTGATTTTTAATTTTAACGCTACAATTTTATTGGTTAACGGCTACCTTTTCGGTTGGGATAAAGCCTTGTATTCCATTATTTTTCAGTATGTATCTACACAAACCTTATCCGCTTTATACAGAAACTATCAGAAGTTAACCTTTTTTATTATTACGGATTATCCCCATGAAATAGCAGCGGGCATCCATGAGGTTTGCCATCATGGAGCCTCTATTTTGAAGGCGGAAGGGGCTTATGCGCATCAAGAAAAGAGTATGGTATACTCCGTAATTTCTTCTATGGATGCCAGAAAAGTAAAGATGAAAATAAAAGAAATAGATCCCAAGGCCTTTATCAATACCGTTCATTCCAAGGATATAATGGGGCGTTTCTATATGAAACCGAAGGACTAGAATGGTGGTTTTTCGGGTTTCTTGCGTTAACTTGATATGACATTACATTACAGATAGGTCGTTTCCTTGTAAAAAGACGGAAAATGCACTGATAGGCATTTTTGTTCAGCATAAATAAGAGGAGGATTATGGGAAAGTATCAGAATATACTTTTGGATTTAGACGGAACGATTTTGGACTCCGGTCCCGGAATCAAGAAGTCTGTGCAGTATGCCTTGGATCATTTTTCTCTGTACCATCAACCGGAGGAAAAGTTGAGACGTTTTATAGGGCCGGCTCTAACGGATTCCTTTATGAGGGTATACGGTTTCAGTACGGAACAGGCTGAGGAGGCTCTTTCCTATTATCGTGAGTTTTATCCGACCAATGGAATATTCGATGCTTCTCTTTATCCCGGAATGGAAGAGTGCATAAAAACTCTGGCAGAACATGGGAAGAAGGTGATTTTACTTACAGCAAAACCGATTTTTTTTGCCGCACAAATCACCAAACATTTCCGGATTTCCGATTATTTTTTCTGGAAATCGGAACGGAGCTGACGGAGCGGGATTCCAGTAAAGCGCATCTTATAGAGAAGGCTTTACGTGACGGGAATCTAAAAAAGGAAGAATGTCTTATGGTTGGAGACACAAAATATGATATTGATGCTGCAAAAGAGGTGGGAATAGATTCGGTTGCCGCGTTGTATGGCTATGGTTCTCCGGAAGAAATTGCAAGTGCAAATTATAGCATTCAAAAACCCTTGGATTTGCTTTCTCTTGTTTAAGAGGAAGGCAAAGTAAAGAGTTTTCAAGATGTTGTAAGATAAGGTTTCACAAAAGAAAGGGGTTCTTATTATGAAAAAAAGGATGGCATTGGTACTACTTTCTACTGCGGTTATGCTCGGTATGGCCGCATGCGGTGGGAAAAAGCCCGAGAAAGAAACAACACAGGCCGTTACAACGGAGATGACAACGGAAAAGGCTGAAGCAACGACGGAAAAGGCGGAAGAGAGTACGGAAGAGGCAAAGACGGAGATGGAGTCGGCATTGAAGGTCATCAGCCTTAAGGGACCGACCAGTATCGGTCTTGTACATCTTATGGAGAAAGCGGAAAAGGATAATTTGCCCTATAGCTTCCAGATGGAGGCAAGTCCGGATGCGCTTCTTCCCGAATTTGTTTCCGGAAAGGCGGATATTGCGACGGTTCCCGCAAACATGGCGGCTGTTTTATATCAGAAACTTAATAAAGATTTATATGTTTTAAATATCAATACCTTGGGCGTTCTTTATGGTGTAAGCGGAAACGCGGAAGTGAAAGCATTTTCCGACTTGGAGGGAAAGACCTATTTCAGTACCGGGCAGGGGGCCAGTCCCGAATATCTGATGAATACTTTGTTAAAGAAAAATTCCATTCATGCAAATGCCGAATTTTACACGGATGTGACGGAAATTGCGGCAAAATTAAAGGAAAATCCGGAAGCTGTTGCTATTTTGCCGGAGCCCTTTGCGACTGCCACACTGTTACAGAATTCCGCTTTAGAGAGAAAGTTCTCCTTGACGGAAGAGTGGAATAAGATTTTCCCCGGAACAGAGCTTCCGACTGCGGTAACGATTGTTAAGAAGTCCTTCTATGAAGAAAATAAAGATCAGGTAGAGGCTTTCTTAAAGGAAGAGCAGGAAAGCATTGAAGCAGTAGAGAAGGATATGGATACGACAGCGGCTTTGATGGTGAAGTACGGCATTTTAGAGAAGGAAGAGCTTGCCAAGAAGGCGATTCCGAATTGCAATGTCCATTTTATTGACGGAGAGAATATGAAGAAAGACTTGGAGCAGTATTTTACCGCACTCTTTGCGGAAGATCCGAAGTCTGTCGGCGGTGCTTTACCGGAGGCGGATTTCTATTTTATGCATTAATCCGTTTATGAAAAAGAGGCTACAGAAACTAATTATTTTATGTTTTTGGCTGCTGATTTGGGAATTGTTTACGAGACTGGTAAACAATTCCTTTATTTTAGTGGGACCTCTCGAAACAGTAAGGCATATTGTCATTCTCATGGGAAGAGCGTCTTTTACGGGGATTTTGTATTTCAGTTCCGTCCGAATTCTTTCCGCTTATTTTTTGGCGTTTCTTTTAGCCTTGGTTTTCGCATTCATTGCCTATCGTTACCCTTTTTTCGAGAGTCTGATTCAAGCCCCTCTGTTTCTGCTGAGAAGCCTTCCCGTGGCGAGCTTTGTTATTATTTTATTGTTCTTTCTGGGGAGAGGGAGCTTGTCTTTTTTTATCAGCTTCTGGATGTCCTTTCCCGTGTTCTACTTTAATTTTCTGGAAGGATTAAAAAACCTGGATCGGGATATTCTGGAAATGGCAAAGCTCTTTCGATTTTCTCTATGGAATTGCTTTCGCTATATATTTATTCCGGGAATCTATCCGCAGATTCTGAGCAGTGCAAAGCTTGCAATGGGGCTTTCATGGAAGAGCGGTATCGCGGCGGAGCTAATCGGACAGGTACGGCAAAGTATTGGCTATCAATTAATGGATGCAAAAGTCAGCTTGGAAATGGGAGATGTCTTTGCTTGGAGCATTATCATGATTGCTCTTTCCAAGTTTTTTGAATGGCTCGTTCTGTTTCTTCTCAAAAAAATCTTTTCGAAAGGCAGTGTGTAATGGTACTGAGTATAGAAAAGGGTACAAAGGCATATGGAAATCAAGTTCTGTTTCAGGATTTTTCATGTGAACTCGATTTTTTGAAGCATCCGATTTATCGTATTACCGGGGAGTCCGGAAAGGGGAAAACCAGCTTGCTGCGCATTCTCTCTTCCCTGGAGACTTTGGACAGCGGTACATTTTCTATTGTGATGGGAGAAGCTGCAAGGGGAGGAAACAGGCTGCGTGCCTCCTGGATGTTTCAGGAGAACCGGCTTTTGGAAAATCTTTCGGCAGTGGAAAATCTTTCTTTTATTCCCTCAGGCTATACTATATCTGAAATAGCATATTTTTTTGAAAATTTACTTTCCGGTGAAAATAAAGAGAAAAGAGTTTCCGAGTTTTCAGGAGGAATGAAAAGACGACTTGCTTTTTTGAGGGCTATGATAGCCGACTTTGAGATTTTGTTTTTGGATGAACCCTTTACGGGAATAGATGAGGAAAATCGGCTTAAAATGGAGCATTTTTTTCTGGAACATATTGGGAAAAGACCCATGATTTTTGCCAGTCATGAAGATCCTCTACTTTGGAAAAATTATGGCAGAATCGAACTGTAGCATAATCAGTATAGTGTTATATTTGGGGAAAAGAGCGTTGCTCACTTTCTTTATTCCGGAAAGGTTATATCTGCCATAATCAGAAAATTCTTGACATAGAAAAAGGGCTATGGGATAATCAGACATATTTTTTAGGAGGAGCAAGCAAATGAATGCAATGGTTACACTTACAGTCATTATTATTCTCGTGGGCATTATTGTCTTAGACAGTAGTGATTGTTTGCGTAACGCCTCATTTGAAAGATAAAGACAGTTAGAGAGCCTTTAGCCTTACAGCGTTACGCTGTAAGGCTTTTTCAATGAGAAAGGGAGTTGGGGAATGAAATTAAAAGGAGCAAGAATCTTAATTGAAGAACTCATTCGGCAGGGAGTGGATACCGTTTTCGGCTATCCGGGCGGTGCGGTTTTAAATATTTATGATGAACTGTATCAATGCAGAGACCGTATTCACCATGTTTTGACGGCGCATGAACAGGGGGCTGCCCATGCAGCTGACGGATATGCGAGAGCAAGCGGAAAAGTCGGGGTAGTGATAGCAACGTCAGGACCCGGTGCTACAAACCTCGTTACCGGCATTGCCAACGCCTATCTGGATTCCGTACCCTTGGTTGCCATTACCGGGAATGTTGCTACGGAAGCTTTAGGAAGAGACAGTTTTCAGGAAGTGGATATTGTATCCATTACCCAGCCTGTTGTGAAGCATAACTTTATGGTCAAGGATGTTTCTGAACTGGAACAGACCATTAAAGAGGCGTTCCTGATTGCCAATTCGGGAAGGAAGGGACCGGTCCTCATTGATATTCCGAAGGATGTACAGGTTAATGAGTGTGAGTACGGAGTTGCGGTACTTCCCAAGATGCCGGAGAAGGCGGAACTGCCCTACGATGAAGAAGGGGTTATAAAGCTTCTGAATAGTGCCAAGAAACCCTTTATTTATGCCGGGGGAGGCATTATTGCCTGTGGAGGAGAAGACTGTCTCCGTGCCTTTGCAGAGAAGTTAAATGCACCGGTAGCTGTCAGTATGATGGGACGCACTGCATTTCCGGACTCTCATCCTTTAAGTCTTGGTTTAGTGGGAATGCACGGCAGCTACCAGGCAGCCAAGGTACAATCGGAATGTGACCTAATGCTTGCAGTCGGTGTTCGTTTTTCCGATAGAGCTACAGGAAATCTGTCCGCTTATACGAAAAATTGTAAAATCATTCATGTGGATATTGACAAAGCAGAGCTTGGAAAGAATCTTCCTCCTGATTTTTCGGTACAGGCGGATGTAAAAAAATGGATGAAATCGGTCCTTCCGAAACTGAAGGAGAGAAAGAATACGGAGTGGTGGAAGGAAATTGAAAGCTATAAGAAAGTCACCAGTCTCGAAAAAGATGCTTTTCACCCAAAGAATATTCTGGAAACGGTTCGTCGCTTCACAAAGGATGAAACAGTTGTAGCAACGGATGTGGGACAGCATCAGATGTGGACAGCACAGTATTATCGCTTTGAAAAGCCCGGAACTTTTCTGACTTCCGGCGGGCTAGGAACGATGGGATACGGCCTGGGTGCCGCAATCGGTGCCTGCCTTGCCAAGAAGAAAGAGGAAACAGTGCTGATTACTTCGGACGGTTCCTTCTCCATGAACTGCAATGAACTTTGTACGACAGTAAAGGAGGGACTTCCGATTACCATAGTACTTTTAAATAACCAGGTACTCGGTATGGTTCGGCAGTGGCAAACCGCTTTTTTCGGAGAACGATATTCCGCTACAATCCTTGACAGAGGGACAGACTTTGTAAAGCTTATTGAAGCTTACGGCGGAAAAGGATTTTCCATTCATAAGCTTTCCGAACTGGAGAAAGCTTTAGAGGAAAGAAAGAATATTGCCGGGCCGGTCCTTCTTGACTGCCATATTGATAAAGACGAGAAAGTTTTACCGATGATTCCACCCGGAAAGTCAGTGGCGGAAATTATCTTATAAGGAGAAAGCATGAAGAAATTTACCATTGACCTCTTTGTCAACAATCGTTTCGGCGTATTGAATCGTATCACCGGTTTGTATTGTAAGAGAGGCTATAATATTGAGTCGATTCAGGCAGGACCGACTGAAATTCCGAATTGCACCAAGATTGAAATTGTTTCCACCGGAGACGAGTATATGCGGATGCAGGTTATTTCTCAGCTGGAAAAGCTTTACGACGTGAGAAAGGTAGAGCTGAAGTCTGTAACGGATTTGGAATAAGTCTATAAACCGGCTGTTTTCAGATGCATAATCACATAGCGTGTGAAGTTGTAATTGCTCTGAGATTGGACATGATTTAATGAGCTAAGCCCATGGGCTTTGCAATAGAGTGGGAGCGGATTGCTCCTTAGGGACCAAGGAAGTGAAAAAGGAAAAATTTCTTTATGACGAGGGCGTGCTCTAAGTCAGGAAAGCTTTCGTTTATCACTTTCGTAAGAATAAGAAAAGGAGAAAAAAATGGCTGTAATGTACTATGAAAAGGATTGTGATCAGAGTCTTTTAAGAGGGAAGAAGGTAGCGGTAATCGGATATGGATCTCAGGGCCATGCCCATGCTTTGAATTTACGTGATAGCGGCGTGGATGTGGTAATCGGCCTATATGACGGTTCAAAATCCGCTGCGAAAGCAAAAGAAGATGGTTTTACCGTATTAAACACCGCTGAAGCAACAAAGCAGGCGGACATCATCATGATTTTAGTAAATGATGAGAAGCAGGCTAAGCTCTATAAGGAAGAAATTGCCGGAAACTTATCTAAAGGAAAGACCTTGGCTTTTGCGCACGGCTTTAACATCCACTACCATGCTATCGTTCCTCCAACAGATGTGAATGTCATCATGGTTGCTCCGAAGGGACCCGGACACACCGTTCGTTCTCAGTATGTGGATGGAAAGGGAGTGCCTTGTCTTGTAGCTTGTGAGCAGGATCCGTCCGGTAATTCCATGGACATTGCCAAGGCTTATGCTGCAGCAATTGGCGGAGCAAGAGGCGGTATTTTGGAGACAACCTTCAGAGAGGAGACGGAGACCGATCTTTTCGGTGAGCAGGCTGTGCTTTGCGGCGGTGTTTGTGCTCTTATGGAGGCGGGATTCAATACTCTCGTAGAAGCCGGTTATAAGCCCGAAAATGCCTATTTTGAATGTGTGCATGAGATGAAGCTGATCGTAGATTTAATCTTCAATGCCGGCTTTGAAGGTATGCGTTATTCTATTTCCGATACGGCAGAGTACGGCGATTATACCGCAGGCCCGAAGATCATCGGGGAAGAAGTGAAAAATGCGATGAAGAAGATTCTTTCCGATATCCAGGACGGAAGTTTTGCGAAGGATTGGATTCTGGAGAACCAGGCAGGCAGACCTCATTTCCTTGCTATGAGAGAAGCAAAGCTGAACAACCTTGTTTCCGAGACAGGAAGAGACCTTCGCAATAAGATGGGATGGAAGCAGGTTCAGGATTTGGATCAGGCAAGATAAGCAGGAAGAAGGGAAAAATGGAACTAACGCTGGACAGAGTTTACCAGGCAGCTCATGTGTTAAAGCCGGTAATCAATAGAACGGATCTTGTTCATGCGACAAGAATTGAGGCAGATTGTGACTTGTATTTAAAGACGGAAAATCTGCAAAATACCGGTTCTTTTAAAATTCGAGGTGCGTATTTTAAAATATCCACACTCTCGGAGGAGGATAAGAAAAAGGGTGTTGTAGCCTGTTCGGCAGGAAATCATGCCCAGGGAGTAGCACTTGCCGCGACAAAAGCCGGAACAAAGTCGACCATTTTCCTTCCTGCCATTGCGCCTATTTCCAAGGTGGAAGCAACCAGAAATTACGGGGCGGAAGTGCGCATGATTGACGGAGTTTATGATGATGCCTATAACGCTGCGGTAGAATACCAGAAGGAAAGCGGTGCAGTTTTTATTCATCCTTTTAATGATATCGATGTCATGGCAGGACAAGGTACGATCGGAATGGAGATTATGGAACAGCTGGAGGATGCGGACGCGGTAGTGGTTCCGGTCGGTGGCGGCGGACTCATTTCCGGCGTTTCCTTTGTGGTTAAGAAATTAAACCCGAAGTGTAAGGTTTACGGTGTGCAGGCGCAAGGAGCCGCATCTATGGTGCAGGCTGTAGCGGATAAGAAGCTGGAAAGTCTGGAAGAGGTGCATACCTTTGCGGACGGTATTGCCGTGAAATCTCCCGGAAACTTAAGCTACGAGATGGTAAGAGAGTACGTAGATGAACTGGTTACCGTCAGTGACGACGAAATTGCCGCAGCGATTTTGACACTTATGGAGAAGCAGAAGATTGTTTCGGAGGGAGCCGGTGCAGTTTCCGTTGCGGCGGTTCTCTTCAACAAGCTTCCGCTTAAAGGGAAAAAGGTGGTTTGTATCATTTCCGGCGGCAATATTGATGTAAATATTCTTTCCCGCGTTATCAGTCGAGGACTTTTAAAGACCGGCAGGAAAGCATCTCTGACGCTTTCTCTTTTGGATAAACCGGGGCAATTGGAAGAAGTTTCCCGTATTATTGCGGAACTTGGTGCCAATGTGACGAAGGTCGATCATAATATGAATGTGGAGGATTCGGACATCAACGGATGTTATCTGACTTTACGGATAGAAACACGGAATTTTGCCCATATTGAGGAAATTAAAAAACGTTTTAGAGAAGAAGGGTTCTCCCTGGTATAGAGGAGGTAAGATGACAGGTGCGAATGCGATTGTAAAATGTTTGGAGCTCGAGAAGGTGGGCTATGTTTTCGGGTATCCCGGTGTAGCGATTTGTCCCTTTTTCGATAGCTTGGAAAGCAGTGAAATCAACAGTGTTTTAGTTCGCTCTGAACAAAATGCGGCACATGAAGCAAGTGGATATGCCAGAATCAGCGGTAAACCCGGTGTCTGCGCCGTAACGTCGGGACCGGGAGCAACCAATGTGATTACCGGGATTGCTACGGCCTTTGCGGACAGCATTCCGCTTGTTGTCATTACCGGTCAGGTGGAAAGCAGACTTTTGGGTTCCGATGTCTTTCAGGAAGCGGATATATGCGGCGCTTGCGAATCTTTTGTAAAGTATAGTTACACCTTAAGAAATGCGGAAGAAATTCCGAGAGTCTTTAAAGAGGCTTTTCATATTGCCATGACCGGTCGAAAAGGTCCGGTTTTAATCGATATTCCTATCGATGTGCAGAAGGCGAGCCTTCGGAAGTTTCAGTATCCCGATGAGCTGAAAATGAGAACCTATAAACCGACTGTACAGGGGAATCCTGTACAAATCAAAAGAATGTTTCAGCGCCTTCAAAATGTGAAAAGGCCGATTCTTTGTGTCGGTGGAGGGGTTCTGTTAGCAAATGTTGCAAAAAAGGTAAGGGACTTTTCGCATAGATTCAATATTCCGGTAGTAAGTACCATGATGGGACTCGGCACCATGCAGGACCTTGATCCGTTATATTTCGGCATGGTGGGCAATAACGGAAGATCCTATGGCAATAAGGCTATGAATAAGGCGGAGCTCATTATTATGATGGGGGCAAGAGTTGCAGACCGATCAATCAGCCAACCTGATTTGATCACAGAAAATAAGACTTTGATTCATATTGATGTGGATCCTGCCGAGATTGGAAAGAATGCCGGTCCGGAAATTCCGCTTGTCGGAGATTTATCCAGCGTTCTGGATAGTCTTCTTGCAGTGAAAGAAGAACTATCTTATACGGAATGGATAGAAGAATTAAACGGCTTTAAAGAAGAGGCGGAGCTTCTAGTAGAAAAAAAGAAAAAGAAGAGTTGCATTCCGCTCTAGTCAATCCGCATTATTTTCTAAGAGAATTGAATTTGGCACTGAAGGACAATGCAATCTATGTGGCAGATGTAGGGCAGAACCAGCTTTGGTCCTGCAAGCATTATAAAATGAAAGAAGGGCGATTTTTAACTTCCGGCGGAATGGGAACGATGGGCTATTCTCTTCCGGCTGCCATCGGAGCCTATTTTGCGGTACAAGAAAAATGCAATACCGGAAAGGAAGAGGCCGGAAGAGAGATTGTGGCAGTAATGGGAGACGGAGCCTTTCAGATGAGCTTGATGGAGCTTGCGACTATGCGACAATATGGAGCCCGTGTTAAATTGATTGTCTTTCATAATGGTGTGCTTGGTTTGGTTAGACAGTATCAGCGTACAGCGTATAAAGACCATTTTTCCATGATCGACCTTACGGGAAATCCGGATTTATCTCTACTTTCCGGTGCATATGGACTTTCTTATACTTCCATTTCGAACAATTCAGCTGTTCCCGAACGGATTCGGGAATTCTTGGGAAAAGAAGAAAATGGAATTCTGGAAGTCTTTGTGGATGCGAATGAGGTGGCCTAATGAAAAGAATTTACTCTGTTTTGGTAGAAAACCGTTCAGGTGTTCTGGCTAAGGTTGCCGGATTATTTTGGAGACGATGCTTTAATATTGATTCTTTAACCGTAGGTGAAACGGAAGATAGTGCGGTTTCCAATATGGTTATCGTTTCCAGCGGGGAAGAGAGAACTCTGGAACAGGTTGAGAAACAGCTGAATAAAAAGCTGGATATTATTAAGGTGAGAACCTTTACGGAAAATCAGGGGCTTTGCAGGGAACTGCTTATGGTAAAGCTGCGTTATAAGCGGGATAATCGAAAGGATATCATGGAGAACTGCCAAATTATGGGAGCAAAGATTTCGGATCTCAGCAAAAGCCAGATGATAATCGAAATGTGTGATACACCGGAGCGAATCAATATGTTTTTGGATACCTTGAAAACGGTCAGTATTTTAGAATGTGCAAGAACCGGTACTTTGGCAATGCTGAAGATTGCGGAAGGGGAGAATAAGTAATTAACAATAGAAAAGCTTGTTTTTCAAGAGTAATTTTGGCATAATATACCAAGAATTATTGTCTTTACCAGATAAGGAGAGGAATATGAAAGTTGTTTCTACAAGCAATGCACCGGCTGCTATCGGACCTTATTCTCAGGGATTTGTGGTAGGAAATCTACTTATTACCTCCGGGCAAATTCCGGTAAATCCTGAGAACGGAGAAATCCCCGGTGATATTACATCACAGGCAGAGCAGAGCTGTAAGAATGTGAAGGCGATTTTGGAAGCGGGTGGAAGTGACATTACAAAGGTTGTGAAGACCACTTGCTTTTTAGCGGATATGGCTGATTTTGCTACCTTTAACGGTGTTTATGAGAAGTATTTTACTTCCAAGCCGGCTCGTTCCTGCGTAGCGGTAAAGACTCTCCCAAAGAACGTACTTTGTGAGATAGAGGCGATTGCAGAAATATAAATGAAGTTCTATACCTATAATTATTTATTAAGCAGAATTGAGGTAACTAACTGGGTACAAATTGTACTGATTGTTTTAGCTACCTCTGTCTTGCTGTTCGGAGTTTTTAAATATTATAAAGAAAAGAAACAAAGCAAATACAGAGAGCTTGCTCTGATTGCTTTGTTTTTGGTGCTTATTTTAGTCGGAATCAGGATTAACGAGGCACAGGAACATAAGGCTGTGGATGACGGATATGGAACAGCGCTTAGACTGATAGAAGAGTTATCGGAAACCTTGGCTATTCCGAAAGAGGAGATTGTCATTAATACACAGGCTGCCCGGGACGGTGCAATCATCCGAGTTCCGGAGAATCGTTTCTTCAGAGTTATTTATACGGATGGGAAGATTCTTTTGGAGAATATGGAAATTTATAATCCCCAAATTGAAATAATAGATGCGGAGTCAACATCATGATTTTATCTTATGTGAATATTGCTATTAAGCTGGCCTTAGGTCTGATTAGTTTAATTATCGTAATCAATATTACTGGAAAAGGAAATTTGGCGCCTTCATCTGCTATTGATGCGGTACAGAATTATGTTTTAGGTGGGATTATAGGTGGTGTAATTTACAATAGCAGTATTGGAATATTACAGTACCTTATTATTTTATTAATCTGGATCTGTTTGGTATTAAGCATGAGATGGTTAAAGACAAACAGTTCTTTCTTTAAGGTAGCGATTGACGGAAAACCGGTAGTTCTGATTTCCAGAGGGAAATTGGATACGGAAGCCTGCAGAACAGCAGGACTTACCGCACATGAAGTTATGTTTAAATTAAGAAGTAATGGAATTTATAGCATTAAAACGGTGAAACAGGCAGTGCTCGAACAAAATGGGCAGTTGATTATTGTTCAGTCCGAGGAAGAGAATCCGCGTTTTCCGCTTATTACTGATGGAACCATTCAATTACAAGCGTTGGACAGCATCGATAAGACGGAAGATTGGCTCATGGAAAAGCTGAAGGAACAGGATGTGGAGAACATTTCGGATGTTTTTCTTGCTGAATATGAAAATGGCAATTTGAATTTGGTGAAATACTAGGCAGGAGGAGAAGGATGAAGTGTAAGTTTTGTGGGACGGAAGTGGATGAGAAGCAAAGGTTCTGTCCGAATTGCGGCTTATTATTGGATGTAAGCTTCACCCCTTTTTCTGTGTCAGACTTGCAGAAAAAAGAAAAAGGCACGGAGGAACCGGAGTTTCTTCGTCAAGCCATAGAATATCAGGAAGAATTGGAACAAGAGGAAAAAGTCGAAGTTACCAGTCATTCTGAGGAGGGATTGTCTACCTCAGAGGATGAAATGGAACGAGAAGAAAATGCAGTTTTAGAGGAAGATATTGTAGAAATTCAAGCTGTTGAGGCGTCAAACCTGATGAGGCAAGTTCATGAAGAGGAGCAATCGGAAGTAAGTGATACCGAAGAAGAGCAAACTCTTGAGAACAGCCTTGATTCGGATGCTGAGAAGAATTCGCAAATAGAGGATGAAGAATCCGATACAGAAGAAAACGAAGCGGAAACAGCAGAAGAAAAGGAAGAGGCGGTAGAAGAGACTGAAGCTGCAGAGGAAACTGAAGATATCAAAGATGCAGTAGAAGAAACGGAAAATACTGAAGATACTGAAAATACTGAAGATATAGAAGAGACTGAAAAAACTGAAGAAATAGAATTAACAGAAGCTACAGAAGAAGTTGCGGATGAAGCTACAGATGAAGCTACAGATGAAGCTGCGGATGAAGCGGAAGAGAAATCTGTAGAAGCGGAAGATGAAGCTTTTGAAGGAAAGATGGAGGAAGAAGTACCGGAAGAAGGGGAAGAATCGAACACAGAGGAAGAAGATTCCGATGCTCTAATTTATAAAATTCAAGATAAGCAGGAAGAAAAAGAATTTTTTGGAGAAATTCCGGATGATCCCGATGATTTTCGCGAGAACTCCGCCATTCCGCCGACATCCATGAAAGAATTGAAGGCAAGCATGCCCAGCAAGAAAATTGTAGCGGCAACGGTTGCTGTTGCAGTTTTGGGCTTCACGGGAATTAATTACTTAAATTCCACAAAAGTTCGATATGATTCGTTTCTCAAAAAAGGGGAAAATCTGCTACAGGCAAAACAATACAGCGAGGCCGCTGAAAGCTTGGAGAAGGATAAGGAAAGTTTTCAGGTGGATGAGAGATATTATTTACTGCTTTCTGATGCCTTGTCTAAGGAGGGGAAACATGAAGAAGCGGTTGCTTGCCTGATGGAAGGAGCGAAACGTTTTCCGGAAAATGAAGAGATTCAGAAAACCTTAAAAGCCATGGATCCGAAAGTGAGCAGTAATATTACGGAAGACTTATACCACGATAGTTTGGAAATCAACTTGGAAAGTAGCTCGAATAAAATTCTTTACAGTTTATCCGGCGGTAAGGACGAAA
Source organism: Oribacterium sp. oral taxon 108 str. F0425 (assembly GCF_000214455.1). Lineage (NCBI taxonomy): Bacteria > Bacillati > Bacillota > Clostridia > Lachnospirales > Lachnospiraceae > Oribacterium > Oribacterium sp. oral taxon 108. The sequence continues at coordinate 1,315,338 of NZ_AFIH01000001.1, forward strand.
TTCTGCAGGAAGAGTATACCGGCCCGATTTCCATCAGCAGAAACGGCAAATATTCTCTTATGGCATATGCCGTGGCTTCTGACGGGGCAAAGGGAGAATTGACTATTAAAGAATTCACCGTTGACCTGGATAAAGAGAAGTATCATCTTTCCTCATTTGTGGATTCGGAAAAGGGAAAAGAATATATAGATGAAAATGGGGATAAAGCAATAGGCTGGACCTTGATTGACGGATCATACTATTATTTCGATGAACAGGGTATAATGCAGACCGGATTCCTTGAGCTGGACGGAGAAAAATACTATTTGGACGAGAATGGTAAGATGCATACGGGATGTCTGGATTTAGACGGTAAGAGCTATTATTTTGATGAGCAAGGTCATATGATTCGCGATGCATGGATTGAAAATCGTTACTATGTAGACGAAAACGGTGAAATGCTGAAAAATCAACAGAATGGTGAAGGTGTGTATTTTGATGAGAACGGAAATCGTTCATTTAATGCGGAAAGCCTCTATAAGGAGCACCCAGATAGTATCTTGGCCATTGTGAGTAAAGACAGAAAAACGGACGGAAATCATTACCTCTTTTCTGCCAAAGTCTACTATCATAAGAAGAATGGACGCCCCAGCGGAGAGGTGGCCTATGAAACGGAAATTGTGCTTTCTAAGTCAGCACTTATGCGTTATCTGGATGAAAATTTACCGATTATTACGGCGAAAGATGCTGTTTCTTTCCTGCCGAATCTTTATTTGCAGGAAATTGTACAGAACAAGGACGGTGTGATTACAAGCTTTAGCTTTGTTTTGGGAGAAAGGCATTCATAAGATGATAAACAAAGAGCTGTTGCTTCCCTTTTTGCTGATTTCTTTTCTATTCATCGTTGTCTTAACCATTGTTTTATATAAAATCATGTGGATGAGACTGGATGCCATGATTAAGAAAAATAAAGAAGACGAAGAACGAACGGGTAAAAGTGTTCTTGAGCAAAAAACGGAAGAGAATGAATGAGAAAAACCGTGACTAAAGACGTTTTAAGAAATTCTTTAGTTACGGTTTTTTGTCATTCTTAAGTAGTTTCGAGGCAAAGCCCGAGACATCTTGTTATACCGGGATTATGGGACAAAATGGCTTGATGAAATCTCTTATGAACGGAACGTGATCGATCCGTCATCCGTCATTTCGTCAATAATGGCCAAGCTGTATACATCATATCCGGCTTCCCTGAGTTCTTTTCCACCGGACTGGAATCCCTTTTCGACAGCGATACCGATACCGGCAATCTTGGCATCCGCCTGATTGCAGATGTCAATCAGGCCGCGCATGGCCTTTCCGACCGCCAAAAAATCATCTATCAATAAAACGGTATCATCTTCAGATAAGAACTTTTTGGCAAGAGTGACGGTAAAGTCTTTTCCGTAGGTGAAGGAATGAACTGTAGAAGTATAAAGCTCTCCATCCAAGTTTTTGCTTTTTGCTTTTTTGGCAAAAACAACCGGAACTTTAAAGTGCTGTGCTGCCAGGCAAGCCAGTGCAATTCCGGAAGCTTCAATTGTCAGAATTCTGGTAATCCCCTTATCTTTGAATTTTTCATAGAACTCATTTCCCAGCTGTTCTAAGAGAGAAATATCCAACTGATGATTTAAGAAGCTGTCTACCTTCAGAATATTTCCGGGGCGTACCTGTCCGTCTTCTTTGATTCGCTCTTCCAATAACTTCATTTTCCTGGCCATCCTTTCAAAAAGCACTTGTTTACAGCAGATAAGTATAGTAAAACCTTAACGAAGTATCGAATATAGGACAGAAGCTATCCCATTTAACGATACAAAAGCAACTTTGTACTTTTTTAGTCTCATACTAAAAAATAATTTTAAAAAGTTTTCTTTATCCTAAAGCAAAATAAGGAAAAAAGAAAGAGTTAAACGAGTCGAAAAGAAAAATATCTTTGTTTTATTGAAAAAAGGAGTTAACAATGGAAAAAATACATTTGCCGGGAGGCTATGACGCGGTCTTGGAGGAATTTGCAAAGCGCAACAATGTGGAATGTAACACAGCATTTTTAAATCTTATGGACTTTATTCAACTGAAGGACTTTTCTTTTTCGAAAGTAAATATTTTGATTGAAGATCCGGATGCATACTTGGAGGACGGAAAAAATATCGAAGAAGAGGAGCTGCTTTTAGCTTTTATGGAAAGCTTCGGCGAAAATACGGTCGGAGCAACGGTTCGTGGCTACTATAAACGCGAGAACCATTATCTGACTTTAGAATTGGACTATGAGGATGCTTTATCCTGCTGGGAGATTCTAAGTATGTTTCAAAGAAAAATACCTTCTATGGAACTCAATGAAGATGTTTTATACCTGTTCTATGTAAAGGATATAGAAAGGGAGCATTACAGCCCGAAAAATTTTCCATACATTGCCGCGCTGGATGAGGAAGAAGAGGCTTATACCAAGGCGGGTTACTTTGATTCCATCTATGTAGAGGACGAGGAAGAAGAGTAGGGAGAAATTATAGATTCTCCCTACAATACCTTCGTATTCCGCTAACCTGATAAAGAGATCCGACACAGAGGAGAAGCGCTTTTCCCTCCTCATTTCTTAAATTTTCAAAATTCCACTGAAGACCATCTTCCAAGCTTTTCGCGAGGTGGATTTCTCCGTCAAATTCCTTTTCCCATAGTTCCTTAAGGGCGCAAGCGTCCATCCCTCTGACAGAATCGACTTGGAAGAAGGTAAAACTTAAACTGTTATTCTTTAGTATACGAAGCATCTCCGTATAGTTTTTATCTTGCATAACAGAGAAGAAAACTCTTTTTTTATACTTTGGAAAAAGCATTTCCACGGAGCGTACAACTGCAGTGATTGCCTGGGGATTGTGTGCTCCGTCCAGTACAATAAGCGGATTCTTTTTCAGTACTTCAAAGCGCCCCTTCCATTCCGTTGTATACAGCCCTAATTTAACGGCATCTTCAGGAATGCGAAAACCGATACTTTTCAAATAATCAACCGCTTCGCAGACGACCATGGCATTGTCCAATTGATAGTCGCCTAAGAGTGACAAGGCATATTCTTTTCTATCTTTGTATGTAAAATATTGATAACCGTTATCCAAATAAAAAGGGTAGGAATGCAGAAACCGACTATTGCTTAAGATAAGCTTGGAATTCTTTTCTTTAGCAATTTTTCGAATAACCTGCATCACTTCATCCGACTGCTGCATTAAGACGGTAGGGGTTCCGTCCAGGATGATTCCGCCCTTTTCCTGAGCTATTTCGGAAAGGCTGTTTCCGAGAATGGCCGTATGCTCCAAACCGATATGGCAAATAATACTGAGCAGCTTTTTTTCAATTACATTGGTGCCGTCCAGTCGACCGCCGAGGCCAACTTCTAAAATCAAAAAATCTACATTTTGCTCTTTAAAATAAAGAAAAGCAAGAGCGGTCAGCAGATCAAACTCGTTTGGCATAGAAGGCAAAAGAGGAAGTTCTTTCCGAATCAAGTTACTCAGACGTAGATAATCGGCATCGCTGATTTGTACACCGTCTATCGTAAAGCGTTCATTCATGCTCTCCAGGTGCGGAGAAGTGTGAAGACCGGTTTTGTACCCAGCGAGAGTCAGTATATTCTGCAGGCTCACAGCTACCGAGCCTTTTCCGTTACTGCCTGCAATATGAATAATACGAAGTGATTTTTCAGGATTGCCGAGACGCTGTAAAAGTACTCTTAGCGGTTGTAAATCGCTTCTTTCCGGAATCGGATCTGTACTACCGCACAGTGCCTTTCTGCTTTCTTCTCGTGTCATGATGTAAACTCCTGCATCGGAAATCTTTTCTCTAAGACAAAAATCATAAAGTGAATGGTTAAAAATTGCATGGTTCCATTGATTCCTACCTGAACCAATCGGCTGAGCATAATGGGGAGCAGTGCAGAACCGGTATTGATGGAAATCCACAAACTGTTCAATAAGAGACTACAGATAAGCTGTGTGAGTACAACCGCAAAAAATATTTGCAATCTGCCTTTTCCGTGCTTGAAAATCAGACCGAAAATCAAAGCGGAGAGAGCCAGGGAAAAAGTGTAACCCGGAAAATAAGGATAAGAAGAGAGAAAAAGACTTCCCAGAACGTCGGATAAAGATGCAACAAGAATGCCTTCTACTGTACCGAAGTAAAGAATGGCGAAGAGCATTGGCACGAATCCGAAGCCGATACGAATATTCCAGGCATTGATAGAAAACATTCTGGTCAGAATAATCTGTAAGGCAATGAGCATGGACAAGCTGATTAACTTTTTGGTTTTCCAATTCTTGACAGTCATAAATTTCTCCCTCCCGGGGCATAGTTTAATCTGAAAGCATAGTAGCGTAGGGAAAGTCTTTTGTAAAGGACTAGCCGTTTTATTTGGGATAAAATAATATTGTATAAAATGGAGTATTCTCTTTTTTGTATAAAACGAAGTACTCTCTTTTTTCTCTTGTAAAAATGGAAGATTGCGAATAAACTAAACCAGTTTAATCAGGAGGGAATCAGTATGAAATTGATTCGAGAAGTTTTATGGATTATTTTTTCACCTTTGTCGGTGAAATCTTAAACGCGTCTTTGCCCCTGCCGGTTCCTGCCGGTGTATACGGGCTTATTCTAATGCTTATCTTCCTCATGAGAGGAATCATTCGTCTGGACGAGGTTGAGCAGGCAGGAAATTTTTTATTGGAAACCATGAGCATTATGTTTTTGCCTGCGGCAGTAGGAACCATGACCGTCAGTAAGCTTTTACTACCTGTCCTCTTTCCGTATATGGTGATTATTCTTTTTTCCACTTTTTTGGTCATGGCTGTTACCGGTCTTTCGGCAGAATTTATATTACGGAAAACCGAGTCTAAAGAAGATTGGGAAAAAGAAGAATCGGAGGAAAAGAAATGAGTCAATTGATAAGCAGTGCGGATCACTTCGGATTTGTACTCAGTATTTTTATTTTCTTGCTGGCTGTACAGATTAAGCTTCGCTTTAAGCTGGAACTGTTGAATCCGCTTTTGGTCTCCACAATCATTATTATTGCAATCCTGCTTACTTTCAAGATTCCGTACGACTCTTATTTGGAGGGAGCTGATATTTTGAATTATTTTCTGACTCCTGCGACGGTATGTCTCGCTATCCCTCTGTATAAGCAGTTTTCTTTGTTGAAAAATAATTTCAAAGCCGTTTTTTGTGCGGTTCTCCTGGGAACAATCAGTTCTCTGGGAAGCATCCTTTTGATGGGATTCTTTTTTAAACTTCCCGCAGAACATATCGCAACACTTTTACCTAAATCTATCACAACGGCGATTGGCTTAGGGATTTCCGAATCTATTTCGGGATATGTCAATTTAACGGTTGCCTCCATTGTTCTCACGGGGATTATAGGAGGGATTCTTTCGGATTTTGTCTTTAAAATACTGCCGATACATCATCCGATAGCAAGGGGCTTGGCTTTGGGCACCAGTGCCCATGCCATCGGAACGGCTAAGGCTCTGGAAATGGGAGAAATTGAAGGTGCCATGTCTTCCTTGTCCATCGTACTTGCCGGTATCTTCACGGTTATTCTCGTTCCGATAGTCTATTCAATATTCTTATAATTTGTAAGAAAAAAGTAGCGGATTTTCTTTTTCGTTTTGTTAAACTACGAAAAAGAAAAGGGGTTATTATGCGAAAAAAATATTGTAAACCGGTTTATATTTTATGTGCAGCTTTGCTTTTTTCCACTCCCGTATATGCAGATGGTCCGGATTTGGACGATACGGAAATTGTTTCTTCCGGTCCGGGAATGATGATAGGAAATAAGGAACAGGAAGAAGCATTCAGTGGAAATGTTTCAGCTGAAACGGTTCCTTTATTACAGGGATACGGATTTTCGGATTATAGAGTATACGGATATAATGAAATGTACGATGATCTTATGGCTTTGCAGAAAATTTATCCGTCTATGCACTTGGATTCTTTGGGAAAAACGATAGACGGAAGAGAACTCTATCATGTTGTTGTCGGAAATCCGTCTGCGCCTAAAAAAATACTCGTGCATGGCAGCATACATTCCAGAGAGTATATCGTGACAAAAGTGGTTATGCGGGAGTTAGCTTCATTGCTGGAAATGGAAAAAAAGGAAAGCAGTTATCAAGGAAACTCCATAAAACATTTACTGCAAAATACTTGCATTCATTTTGTCCCTATGCTTAACCCGGATGGTGTTTCTCTGGTACAAAACGGGTTAAACGGGATAGGTTCGGAGGAACTCAGAAAATCCGTTCTGGAAATGGCCCAAAAAGAGCATGCGACTCATTTATCTTCCTATTTCCGTCTTTGGAAAAACAATTTAAGAGGTGTGAACCTGAACAAGAATTTTGATGTGAATTGGGAACAAACCGTGGATAAGAAAGGCTATCCTTCTAAAGATGAGTATAAGGGAAGTTCTGCAGAATCTGAGGCGGAATCCAAGGCTTTGGCTGATTTACAACGAAAGGAAAATTTTTCCGCAACAATCAGCTATCATACGCAGGGAGAAGTTATTTACTGGTATTTTGGAGAAGGCTCCTATGTAGAAGAAGCTAAAAAACTGGCTGAAATCATAAAGAAAAATTCCAACTATAGAATGGTGAATTCCTACCGTGAAAATTATGCAGGGGGATTTAAAGACTATATGGAAAGAAAGTTTAATGTGCCATCCGTGACCGTGGAATGCGGAAGCGGAACCAGTCCCGTATCGGAAGAACAGATTGACAAGATTTGGGCAGGACAAAGGGGCGTGTTGCCGGATCTCCTTTTGGAGTACAAGGATTCCTGATAGGTTTTATAAATTGAAAGAGTCGTGGATTTGGTATTTTTGTCCGGACAGAGCGAAATATTGTATGGACAGAGCGAAATATTGTATGGACAGAGCAAAATATCTCCTTGCTAGAAATGAATAGATAATTTATTCTTCTTTGTGGTATAATACCTTGATTAAAAGATAAGTTGCCTTATTGGCTGATTTTAAACTGAGGCAGTCAGTATTAGAAACCAGGAGGAAAAGATGGCTGAGGAGAATCGTTCTGTTACGGAAGAGAATAAGAATACAGAGCCGGAGTCCAAGAATTTTATTGAGAACTTCATTGATGAGGACTTGAAAGAAGGAAGGGTAAAGGAAATCAAAACCCGTTTCCCCCCTGAGCCTAACGGCTATTTGCATATTGGGCATGCAAAGTCCATTTTATTAAACTACGGTATCGCAAAGGAGTATAACGGTACTTTTAATTTGCGTTTTGATGATACAAATCCGGTTAAAGAAAAGACGGAGTTTGTGGAAAGTATTCGGAAAGATGTGGAATGGTTGGGGGCCGATTTTGAAAACAGAATGTTTTTTGCGTCCGACTATTTTCCAATCATGTATGAAAAGGCTGTTTTTTTGATTCAGAAGGGAAAGGCTTTCGTAGATGATTTAACAGCTGAGGAGATTCGTGAATATCGCGGAGACTATAATACCCCCGGTAAGGAGAGTCCTTATCGTAATCGCAGTATTGAAGAAAATCTTCGATTATTTACCGAGATGAAAGAAGGGAAGTATCAGGACGGAGAGAAGACGCTTCGTGCAAAGATTGATATGGCAAGTCCCAACATCAATATGCGTGATCCTATTCTTTATCGCGTTTCCCATATGAGCCATCATAATACGGGGGATGAGTGGTGTATTTATCCCATGTATGATTTTGCGCATCCCATAGAGGATGCGGTGGAGGGAATCAGCCATTCACTTTGTACACTGGAGTTTGAAGATCATAGGCCGCTTTATGACTGGGTGGTAAAGGAGTGTGAGTTTCCTTATCCGCCGAGACAGATTGAGTTTGCAAAGCTTTATCTTACCAATGTGGTGACAGGAAAGCGATATATTAAGAAGCTTGTGGAGGATCAGGTCGTAGACGGTTGGGATGATCCCAGACTGGTTACCATTGCGGCACTGAGAAGACGAGGCTATACGAAAGAAAGTTTGGCGCAGTTTGTGAAGCTTTCCGGGATTTCGAAGGCACAATCTTCCAGTGATTATTCCCTTTTAGAGTATTGTATCCGTGAGGATTTGAAGCTTAAGAAACCGCGTTATATGGCGATTCTTGATCCAATTAAGCTAATCATTGACAATTATGAGGGTGAGGGAGAAGTGCTCAGTATTCCCAACAATTTGGAAAATGAAGCGCTTGGAGAGAGAGAGGTTCATTTTTCGAAAGAGCTTTATATTGAGCGGGATGACTTTATGCCGGATCCCCCCAAGAAGTATAAGAGACTGACCATGGAGAATGAAGTTCGTCTGATGGGAGCTTATTTTGTGAAGGCTGTTTCTTATGAATGTGATGAAGAGGGAAATGTCACAGTTGTGCACTGTACTTATGATCCGGCTACCAAGTCCGGTTCCGGCTTTACGGAGAGAAAAGCGAAAGGAACGATTCACTGGGTAGATGCAAAGACAGCTTTTACTGCGGAAGTTAGACTCTATGAGCAATTGATTGATGAGGAAAAAGGAAAGTTGAATGAAGACGGCAGCCTCAATTTTAACCCGAATTCTCTTACAGTAAAAGACTGCTACCTGGAGAAGATTTTGGAATCGGCGGAGCCGCTCGAAAGCTTCCAGTTCGTTCGAAATGGTTATTTCTGTGTGGATTGTAAGGATTCTACGGAAGGACATCCTATTTTCAACAGAATTGTTTCTTTGAAATCCAGTTTTAAAATGAATTAAAGAGGATGATGTGAAGGGATAAGGAGGAAAGTTATGGCTAAGAAATTCGGTTCATTTGTGTTTTTGGCTGCATTAACCGGTGCAGTTGCCGGTGTAGTATCCTACCTCTACAAATATCGGAAGTTTTCCGAGGCAGTGGATCAGGATTTTACCGATGTTGTGGATTCCGCTATGGAAGTGAAGGATTCAGCGAAACGTTCTTATACCATTTTAAAGGATTCTCGAACAAAGGAGGATTTTAAGACGGTTGCAAAGGACCTTGGGTATGCGGCAAAAAATCTGGCTATTGATACGAAAAATCTGGCTGTAGATGCGGGAAAAGATGCTTATAAAGCAGTTAAGGAAGCTTGGGATAAGAAAAAACGGTATTTTCCGATGATGAAGATGCAGTAGATTCAGAAGACGTCGATGTCGAGTTTTTCTATGAGAATCAGGATGACAGTACTGAGGAGAATAACTCTGAATGCGTGAAAACAGCTGAAAGCAAGCAGAGTGAAGAACAGGGTGAAAACGGCGGCCTTATTGTAACGGAAGAAGTGTAGTATGGAGAAAATTGCCAGTTTTACAGTGGATCATATTCATCTTCTTCCTGGAGTTTACGTATCCAGAAAAGATAAGGTAGGGGAGGAAACGGTTACAAGCTTCGATTTGCGATTTACCAGACCGAATGTAGAGCCTGCGATGGAAACGGCGCCCATGCATGCGATAGAGCATCTTGCGGCGACTTTCTTAAGAAATGATGCGGAGTGGAAGGAGAGAATCCTGTACTTTGGACCAATGGGCTGTCGTACCGGCTTCTACCTTCTTTTAAAAGGAGATTTGGAAAGTCGAGACATTCAGGAACTTTTGCTATCCTGTTTTTCGTTTATTTCCGATTTTGAGGGAGAAATTCCCGGTGCTACAGAGCACGACTGCGGAAATTTTCGAGATATGAATCTTCCGGTCGCAAAATGGTGGAGTAAAAAATATTGTCAGGATGTATTGCAACATCTCTCCTATGACAATACACATTACCCTGCATAAAGGTAGGTGTGCTTTAATTCATAACAAGTGGCGCAGGCGAAGCATGAGACATCTTGTTCATAACGAGTATCGTATGTAAGGCGTGCGATATCTCGTTTGGATTCCGGTACGATTTGTTTTACCGGAGTTGTTAGTATAGAGGACTAAAAATGGGAATGAAAGTGAATCATCATTATCAAGAGGTAAAGGAAAGTTACCTTTTTGCAGAAATTGCCAAACGTATCCGGGAATGGCAGGAGAAGAATCAGGACAAGGCTTCACAACTGATCCGTATGGGGATAGGCGATGTAACTCGGCCTCTTCCGAGGGAGGTAGTGAAAGCCTTGAAAGCGGCTTCTGATGAAATGGGTATAGCGGAAAGCTTTCACGGTTATGGACCGGAACAGGGATATGATTTCTTGAGAGAAGAAATTCAATCCTATTACAAGCGTTTTTCGGTTTGTTTGGAAAAAGAAGAAATTTTTATTTCCGATGGAGCAAAATCCGATTTAGGAAATATTTTGGATCTTTTTGACAGGGGAATTACCGCTTTGGTTACGGATCCGGTCTATCCCGTCTATGTGGATACGAATATTATGCAGGGAAATACGATTCTTTATGCTCGTGCAGGAGAGGAAAACGGATTTTTGCCTATGCCGGATCCTTCCGTAAAGGCTGATTTGATTTACCTTTGCTCTCCGAATAATCCGACCGGAGCAGTGTATGACAGGGTCGGACTTGCAGCATGGGTGAATTATGCAAAGGCGCAGAATGCCGTGATTCTTTTTGATGCGGCTTATGAGTGCTTTGTGGAGGGAGATTTGCCGCATTCTATTTATGAGATTCCCGGAGCAAAGGAATGCGCGATTGAGTTTTGTTCTTTCTCTAAGAAAGCCGGGTTTACCGGAACGAGGTGCGGCTATACCGTGGTGCCGGATAAGCTTGTCTTTTCCGGGCAGTCTCTCCGAAAAATGTGGCTGAGAAGACAGACTACGAAGTTTAATGGAGTCTCCTATATTGTGCAAAAAGCTGCCGCTGCCGTGTTTACAGAGCAAGGCGAAAAGGAAATTCTGGAGAATATTCAGTATTATAAAGAAAATGCCAAGACGATTATGGCTACGCTGGACTCTTTAGGGATTTATTACACAGGAGGAAAGAACTCTCCCTATGTTTGGATGAAATGTCCGGATGGAATGGATTCTTGGTCTTTCTTTGACAAACTTTTGAATGAAGTTTATGTCGTCGGAACTCCCGGAGCCGGTTTCGGAGAGGCAGGAGAGGGATTTTTCCGCTTGACGGCCTTTTCCACACATGAAAAGACCAAAGAAGCCATGAAGAGATTAAAGACACTTTTAGGAAGATAAAATACCGGAATTTGAAAAGACCGATAAATCGACACTTGCCGGATTATCGGTCTTTTTTTCATAACGAGTATTGTGCGCAAAGCGTGCGATATCTCGTTGGAACTTGTATTTTTAGGAATGAAACATATCCAATCTTTTTTTCAGGAATCAATCTGCCCGGATTCCTTTGGAATCGACTCGATAATTGTCAGGCGTAAATTTATTCATATAAAGAGAACCAAGAGGTTGATTTTCAACAGACTTCTCAGAAAAATAATAAGTTTCATAGTTAATCTTTTGCCATCCGATAACCATACGACCGTTTGCGGCAATATAATACCACTGATGCTTGCTTACAATCCAACCGTACATGGGAGAACCCGTGTCATTACTGATAAATGACCAAGATCCGTCTCTGCTCAGAACCCAGTGTCCATAAGAATCCGGCGCAGTAGTGGTAGATCCGCCATAGCCAACTGTGTTATTTTCTTCTGCAAAGCACGGAAGTGCTGCTGTAACGGATAAGAGAAAAGCCCATCCGATTAAGACTATCATTTTTTCATAAGCAGCCTCCTTAACGAAAAAATAGGAAATGAAATATTGCACATTTTATGCAAAATAGTTTTATGAATAAGAAATCATCGATACCGCAAAGAATCTTCATTCTGAACAAAAGACCGGGGGAAAGTTCCCGCCGGTCTTTCACGATCTTGAAGTGACACGAAAAATCAGAATGAACCGATTAGTTTACCCATCTTCCGTTGGAATCCACTCTGTACCCGTCCGGAGTCAGCTTGTTCATATAGAGAGAGCCTGTCGGCTGATTCTCTACAGCATTGGGAGAGAAATAGTACCAGTCAAATCCAAGCTTTACCCAACCGCCTACCATATGACCGTTATCAGCCATATAGTACCACTGACGCTTATAAACAACCCAACCGATAATGGGTCTTCCGGTCTCATTGCTGATGAAGGACCAAGAACCGTCGCTGTTGGTAACCCAGTGACCATTTGATTCTGTTGCGTCTGTAGTTGAGCCGCCCCATGCTACAGCCTTACCCTCGGCAAAAGCCGGCATTACAGTTGCAGTGGAAAGCATAGCAATGATTCCTGCAATAAGAATATTCTTCTTCATAAAACTGAACCTCCAAAGTAATATTTTACAACGACTTTCCTCAAAATTAAGGCAATTCGTCTGCTGCATTCTTAATTATACTTAGAAATATTTATTTTACAATAAAGTTTTCTTTTCATTTTCAGCAAAAATTCATTTATTTGTAAGAAAAAGCCATTTATATTTTGGGAGAAACTGTTCACCAAAACTTCACAATCATTTTAGCACTCGATACTTGACACTGCTAATAAGGCGGATTATAATGCCTATTGTTGTTTAAAGAAATGCGTGATTGCATATTATGCAGATTTGCGAGGAGGTAAGAAATGAAATTAGTTCCCTTATTTGATAAAGTTGTTTTGGAAAAAGAAAAGATGGAAGAAACTACGAAGAGCGGAATCGTTCTTCCGGGACAGGATGATAAGGAAAAGCCGGGACAGGCGGTTGTTGTGGCTGTAGGCCCGGGCGGAGTGGTTGACGGTAAGGATATTACGATGCAGGTAAAGAAAGGGCAGCATGTTCTCTTTTCTCGCTATGCAGGTACAGAGGTGGAATTAGAGGGAAAGAAGTATACTGTAGTAAAGCAGAGCGATATTCTGGCAATTGTAGAATAGTAGAATAAGGATAACAACATAGACAGGTTTTTCCGTACAAGGAGGGTTATATGGCTAAGGAAATTAAATATGGAGTAGAAGCAAGAAAGGCATTGGCAGCCGGTGTGGACGCCGTTGCCAACACTGTGAAAGTAACTTTGGGACCAAAGGGAAGAAATGTAGTTCTCGATAAGTCCTTCGGATCACCACTTATCACGAACGACGGTGTTTCCATTGCCAAGGAAATTGATTTAAAGGATCCGTATGAGAATATGGGCGCTCAGCTGGTTCGTGAAGTGGCATCCAAGACCAATGATGTAGCCGGAGACGGAACCACGACCGCAACGGTTTTAGCGCAGGCTATTGTCACTGAAGGTTTAAAGAATCTGGAGGCAGGGGCAAATCCCATTATCCTTAGAAAAGGAATTAAGAAGGCGGTCGAGGCTGCCGTAGAGAGCATTCAGAAGCAGAGCTCCAAGGTAAAGGGAAAGGATCAGATTGCAAAGGTTGCCGGCATTTCCGCAGGAGACAGTGCAGTGGGAGAGATGGTTGCCGATGCTATGGAGAAGGTATCGAAGGACGGCGTGATTACCATTGAAGAGTCCAAGACCATGCAGACCGAGCTTGACCTTGTAGAAGGTATGGAATTTGACCGCGGCTATATCAGTGCATACATGAGTACCGATATGGAGAAGATGGAAGCCAATTTGGACGATCCGTACATTTTGATTACCGATAAGAAGATTTCCAACATACAGGATATTCTTCCGCTCCTTGAGCAGGTTGTAAAGACCGGCGCCAAGCTTCTGATTATTGCGGAAGATATCGAGGGTGAGGCGTTAACCACCTTGATTGTCAACAAGTTAAGAGGTACTTTCAATGTGGTTGCCGTAAAGGCTCCGGGTTATGGCGACAGAAGAAAGGAAATGCTGAAAGATATTGCCATCTTAACCGGCGGTGAAGTAATTTCCGAAGAAGTCGGCTTAGACTTAAAGGATGCTACGATTGAGCAGTGCGGTAGAGCAAAGTCCGTTAAGGTAAGTAAAGATAAAACCACTCTTGTAGAAGGTTTAGGAAAGAAGAAAGAGATTAGCGACAGAATTGCCCAGATTAGAGGACAGATTGAGGCGACGACATCCGATTTTGATAAAGAGAAGTTACAGGAAAGACTCGCTAAGCTTTCCGGCGGTGTGGCTGTTATCCGTGTAGGAGCAGCAACCGAAACCGAGATGAAGGAAGCAAAGCTTCGTATGGAAGATGCTTTAAATGCTACAAGAGCGGCTGTAGAAGAAGGAGTTATTGCCGGAGGCGGATCCGCTTATATCCATGCGCAGGCTGCTGTAGAGAAAGTAGTAGATAAGCTTGACGGAGATGAGAAGACCGGTGCAAAGATTGTCTTAAAGGCTCTGGAAGCACCGATGTATACCATTGCTTACAATGCCGGACTGGAAGGTGCCGTAATTGTGAACAAAGTCAAGGAAAGCAAGCAGAACTTCGGTTTTGATGCCTATAAGGAAGAGTATGTTAACATGATGGATGCCGGTATCATTGATCCTGCCAAGGTTGCCAGAACGGCTTTACAGAATGCCGCTTCGGTTGCCGCATCTCTCCTTACTACCGAGTCGGTAGTAGCGGACATCAAGGAGCCGCAGCCGCCTATGCCTCAAGTTCCGGGCGGAATGGGCGGAATGATGTAAATAAGCTTTCGTGTTCGCACAATAGAAGGAGATTTTCCCATGGAGAACTATATTGAGCATCTGGTCAAGGGAAAAAGAGGAACGAAAGAATACATGGAAAGGGGAGTGGCAATAGCTCTCCCCTTTCTTTTCATGTTTATTCTTTCTTTATTGTCTCTTCCCATTATATTCTTTGTTTTTTACTTCCTATATCGTATTATATACGGATAAGAAGCGATAAAGAATATGAGTACCTTTATATGGCGGGAGAGCTGAGTGTGGATATCGTATTTCATAAAAGCAGTCGAAAAAAACTACTCAGTGTGACGAAAGAAGAGCTTCTGGAAATTCGGAAGTGGAGCCCGGAAACCCTTGATCGATATAAGAGAGAGGGGATTTCCGTTCTGGATTTGGCGGGGTTTGGAGAGAATCAACACTACTTTTACCTAGTAGAGCAGGAAGGAAAGAAGACGGCGTATATTTTAGATTGTCCGGAAAAGTTGATTAAGGAAATGCGTTTGTATTCCCGTGATAAATGGCTTTAAAACTTTATTTTCCCCGAAAGAGAAAGAAAAGAGGAGTAGGAGTATAGCATGAATGATTTTGTGAGAGTGGCTTCGGTCAGCCCGAAGGTCAGCGTGGCGGACCCTTTTTATAATGTGGAAGAGATGCTTAAATGGGCGAAAGAGGCAGAAAAGCAGTCTGTCTCTCTTTTGGTCTATCCGGAGCTTGCCGTTTCAGGCTATACGGCTCACGATCTGCTCTTACAGGAAAGCTTACAAAAAGCCTGTGCGGAGGCAGTCGGAATTTTTGCCGAGAAGACTGCAGACAGTCCGGTTTTGTTTGTTTTCGGTTATCCCTTTGTTTTACGCGGAAAGCTGTATAATACCGCGTTTGCAATGCAGAAAGGAAAAATCCTCGGAATTGTTCCGAAAAAACATCTTCCGAACCACAGTGAATTCTATGAAGAACGCTATTTTCAGGAAGGAAGGGAAGAGGTGGAGTGGATTCCCGATTTTCTTGGGAAGGAAGAGGAATGGACTCCCTTCGGGATGCATCTTCATTTTACGGCGGAAAATGAGGCGCGTTTCAGGCTGGCCGTGGAAATCTGTGAAGATCTGTGGGTTCCGAATCCTCCCTCGGTTACGCATTGTCTGATGGGAGCTACGGTCATTGCCAATACTACGGCTTCCGATGCTTTGATTCGGAAAAATGACAGTCGAAGAGCTTTAGTACAGCATTCCAGCGGATGCTTACATAATGCTTATATCTACACCAGTGCCGGTCCATCCGAGTCCACACAGGATATGGTCTTTTCCGCACACAGTATGATTGCGGAAAATGGAAAGATTCTATCCGAGTCTCCTCGTTTTTATGAGGGAATGATTTATAGCGACATAGATCTTTCCGTCTTATGGCAGGAGCGGATAAAGCAAAATACTTTTGAGACGACAGAAGATTCCGCAATACAGGTTTCGTTTCCTCTTTATAAAGCAGACTATGAAGCACAGGGAGTTTCGGCCCCCTTCTCTTCGGAAAAGCGGAAAAAGAAGATTTCTTTAAAGCGCTTTATTCATCCTATGCCGTTTCTTCCTCCGCTTTCCGGAAAAGACTATGAGAGAGGGGAAGAGATTCTCAGCATTCAGGTGCAGGGCCTTAAGAAAAGACTAAATCATATCGGCGCAAAGAAGGTTATATTAGGCTTAAGCGGCGGTCTGGATTCTACCTTGGCCCTTTTTGTCTGTGTAGAGTGTTTTCGACTTATGGGATATGATTTAGATCACATTTTAACGATTACCATGCCTTCCTTCGGAACGAGCAAGCTCACTCGTAACAATGCTTTGGAATGCGCGAGGCTCCTCGGAACGGAATTGAGAGAAATATCCATTGAAGATGCGGTACTGCAGCATTTTAAAGATATTTCCTATGATGAAACAATGCGCGACGTCGTTTATGAAAATGCACAGGCCAGAGAGCGGACACAAATTCTAATGGATTTGGCCAATAAGGAGGGCGCTCTTCTTGTGGGTACGGGAGATTTGTCGGAATCGGCGCTGGGATTTTCCACATACAATGCGGATCATATGTCGATGTACAATGTGAACTGTGATGTGCCAAAGACCGTTATTCCACTTGTCCTGAGGTCCTTTGTTAAGGAAAGAGAAGACGCGGTAGAAGATAGCATGGATAGAGAAAAAGTCGGGGCTCTAAAAAAGATTGTGGAAGAAATTATTCAGGTTCCGGTCAGTCCCGAGCTTTTGCCTCCGGATGAAAAAGGCGAGATAAAGCAGAAGACGGAAGAAATTTTGGGGCCTTATGTTTTGCATGATTTCTTCCTCTATATGCATTTACGATACGGCTTTTCGGCAAAGAAACTCTTTTTCCTTGCCTGCCATGCTTTTTCGGATGAAAATATGCAGTATTATAAGAGAGAGGAGAAGAAAACCTTTTCTCCGAAGGAAATTCTTCAGTGCTTGAAAGTTTTCTATAGAAGATTCTTTTCGCAACAGTTTAAACGTTCCTGTATGCCGGACGGTCCCAAAATCGGAAGAATTGCATTATCTCCTCGAGGTGATTTAAGACAGGCGAGCGATGCTTCATCACGAGTTTGGCTTTTGGAACTGGAGGAAATTGAGCATAGCTTATAGTTGTAAAATTGAGCTTTGTCCGGGTTCGGAGGAAATTAAGCATAGCTTATAGACGTAAAGCCAAATTTTTGTTATACTTCTTGTTCATGGTGAGGATCTTTTCCGGTCCTCCTTTCGAGTTAAGAAGGATAGGTAAGGGCTGAATGCATAGAATTGATTCACCGGCAAATGCACTACTCAAAGAAATTCGAGAACTCAGTAAAAAAGGGAAAAAAGAAGAGAGAAAGGCTTTTTTATAGGAGAGGGAGAACGCTTGTTAAGGGATTTGCCTCTTTCTTCTCTTGTACAAATTTTTATTTCCGAAAGCTATGAAGGAAACTTGCCGCACGGCTTAGTAAAAGAAGATGAACGGGTTTTTCTTCTCAGTAAAAAAGCGATGGAAAGTATTTCGAC
Source organism: Oribacterium sp. oral taxon 108 str. F0425 (assembly GCF_000214455.1). Taxonomy (NCBI): domain Bacteria; kingdom Bacillati; phylum Bacillota; class Clostridia; order Lachnospirales; family Lachnospiraceae; genus Oribacterium; species Oribacterium sp. oral taxon 108. The sequence continues at coordinate 1,332,844 of NZ_AFIH01000001.1, forward strand.
AACCGAAAGTCAGCAGGGAATCCTTGCTAAAATTGCCATTCCGAAACGAGAAGAGCCGGAAGGAGATTTTTATCTTATTTTGGAGGATATCCAGGATCCGGGGAATTTGGGAACTATTTTTCGGACGGCAGAGGCTGCCGGGATATCGCATATCTTTATGAATAAAACGTGCACGGATATTTTTAGTCCTAAGGCGGTTCGTTCTACCATGGGTTCTCTCTTTCGTGTTTCTTTCAGTATACATGAGGACTTGGAGAGCATTTGCAAAATGTTGAAAAAACGAGCTGTACGCATATATGCCATGCATCTTTCGGGGGAAAATGTGTTTTATCAGGAAGACTTTCGTTGCCCTTCCGCTTTTATGTTCGGCAATGAAGGAAATGGCCTTTCGGAGAGTTTGACTAAGCTTTCCGATCAGCTCATACGTATTCCCATGCAGGGACAGATTGAATCTTTGAATGTAGCGACGACAGCAAGTATTCTTATGTATGAGGTTTACAGACAAAGACAGTAAAGAATAAAAACGGAATCCTTTTTTGATTGGAATGAGTGTTATTGATAACAGTTGTGATACCTCATGGAAAAAAGGAATGATAGAACTATGGGGGTGGTTACAGATGATTGGCAGATCAAGAGGAAAGGTTCCCAATCATAAAATAGATATATTGTATGGAGTCATAGCCTTGATTATTTTTATCATGTCGGTTATGGCGCTCGGTAATCCGGATGAAAACATGGTTCTTTTCCCCTTTATCTTTTTCTTTGCTTTTGTTCTTCGAATCTTTGTTTTTATAGAGCGAAGAATGGAAGAGGGAAAGAGAAAATATATACAACTTGTGATAGCGCTGGTCTTACTTATACTCAGTGTGGTTTCCGGCATTAGCCTTTGGACTTAGTCCTAAGAAAGGAAGAAAACTTGGAAAGAGAAGAATTTGAGAAAATAATTGAAGAATTGATGATTAAGGCAAAGGGTAATAATAACTCTATTGACATGGGAGAGGTCCAGACCGCTGTAAAGGATTTGTCCCTTACAGAGGAGCAAATGGAGAATTTTCTGCTTCTTCTCGAAAATAAAGGCGTAGAAGTGACGCCGGTTCTGGATGAGGATACTTTAAAGAAGCTGGAAAAAGGAGATGAAAAAGAAGACAGTGAAGACGAGCTTCTGGGCTTGGAAGATGATGATTTCACTAAGGATGAAGAAGGTGAAGAAATAGATCTCGATGCGGTAGATCTTTTGGAGGGAATCGGTACGGAAGATCCGGTACGGATGTATCTGAAGGAAATCGGGACGGTTCCGCTTCTTACTGCTGAGGAGGAGTATTCTCTTGCCATGAAGAAGCAGGCGGGAGATGAGTATGCTAAACAGAGACTGATTGAAGCGAACCTTCGTCTTGTTGTATCTATTGCAAAGCGCTATACCGGACGCGGAATGAGTTTTCTGGATTTGGTTCAGGAAGGAAATCTGGGTTTGATTAAAGGGGTTGAAAAATTCGATCCGGAGAAGGGCTTTAAGCTTTCCACCTATGCGACATGGTGGATTCGACAGTCTGTAACCCGTGCACTTGCCGATCAGGCCAGAACGATTCGTGTGCCGGTGCATATGGTGGAAACCATCAATAAAATGTCCAAAATGCAGAGAAAGCTGACACTGGAACTCGGCTATGAGCCGTCTGTGAAAGAACTGGCAGAGCATCTGGATATGACCGAAGAAAAAGTGCAGGAAATCATGCAGATTGCCAGAGAACCGGCTTCCCTGGAGACGCCTATCGGAGAGGAAGACGATTCCAACTTGGGCGATTTTGTAGCCGATGCCAATGTTCTTTCTCCGGAAGGAAATGTAGAATCGGTTATGCTGAGAGAGCATATTGACAGTCTTTTGGATGATTTAAAGGAAAGAGAAAGACAGGTCATCGTACTTCGTTTCGGTTTGGAAGACGGTCACCCGAGAACCTTGGAAGAAGTGGGAAAAGAGTTTAATGTCACCCGTGAGCGTATCAGACAGATTGAAGCTAAGGCTCTGAGAAAACTCAGAAATCCGGTTCGTTCCAAGAGAATCAGAGATTTCTTGCAGTAAAGCTTATGGAAAAGAAAAATTATGAGTTTCTCATGGAGTCGATTCTCGGAGAGATAAAAGAAGAGTCAAAACCGAGGCTTTTACTGCATGCCTGTTGTGCACCATGTTCGACCGCTGTACTGGAATGCTTAGAAAAATATTTTGCAATTACAGTTTTCTTTTACAATCCGAATCTGGAGACTGAGGCGGAATACAATCGTCGTGCAGAAGAATGTAAAAGACTTCTTAAGGAAATGAAGCTCCCTATTTCCTGCATAGTAACGAATTATGCCCATGAAGAATTTCTCCAAGTGGCAAGGGGCTTGGAAAAGGAACCGGAGAGGGGAAGGAGATGTACCGCCTGCTTTCAACTTAGATTAGAGGAAACTGCCCGCTTTGCCCAAAAATGGAATGCGGAGCATTCGGACAAGACTTTTGACTATTACTGTACAAGTTTGAGTATTTCTCCTTTAAAGAATGCAGCTCTTTTAAACAGCTTGGGAGAGGAGATTGGGGAGCGTTATGGGATTCGTTTTTTACCGTCCGACTTTAAAAAGAAGGGGAGGTATTTACGTTCCGTAGAATTATCCAAGCAATATGCTCTTTATCGGCAGGATTATTGCGGCTGTGAATTTTCCAAGGCGGAATGCCTCCGAAGGAATAAAGAAAAAGAGAGTATTCAGTAAAATTGGAGAATAAAAAATAGGAAAGAGCATAGAATCGCTTCAAAGCAGGAAAAGGGGGAAAAATGATCAGTGCAGAAGTGAAGATTATCAATGAATCCGGACTGCATCTTCGTCCGGCAGGTGTTTTGACACAGACCTGCATCCGTTTTAAGAGTGAGATTATCCTGTACTACGGAGAAAGGAAAATCATCGGAAAATCGGTTTTAAATGTTATGGCTGCAGGTGTAAAAAAAGGCAGTACCGTGAGGGTGGAATGTAACGGTATTGATGAAGAAGAAGCCTTAAAAGCCGTGGTGGAAGCGATTTCTACCGGACTTGGCGAGGGAACAAGTACTCCGGAGCCTTTGTTTTAGTCTTATATTGTCAAAAAAGGCTTGTTGGGATGTTTTGGCATTTATCAACACGTTTTGTCCTATAACTCTATAACTCGGTTTTGTCCTATAATTCTATAACTCTAACTTTCGAAAAAGAGCTGTAAAAAATCAAAAGCCAATGGGTTGATTTTTACAGCTCTTTTATTCTTAAAGAGTATCTTCTTTAATTTAGCAGTATTTATGATTGGATAAGCTTTTTTAAGCAAGCTACAGCCGTCTTTAAACTCTCTTTTGTGTCAATGGCTTCCACGGCTCCGGCATCCATGTAGGAGGCATTTTGCGAATCGATGGGAAGCTTTGCAAGGAGTTCCAAGCCTTCTTTTTGACAAAGCTCCTCGATGTGGCTCTCGCCAAAAACATTGATTTTCTCATTACAATGCGGGCAAAGAAGATAGGACATATTTTCGATAATGCCAAGGATGGGGATATTCATTTTTTCCGCCATGCGAACCGCTTTTTCCACAATCATGGAAACCAAATCCTGCGGAGAGGTCACAATAATAACTCCGTCAATCGGAAGAGACTGAAAGACGGTAAGCGGTACGTCGCCTGTTCCGGGAGGCATATCTACGAAAAGATAGTCGATTTCCTTCCACTCTACCTCTTGCCAGAACTGCTTTACCGCATTGGCAATCATGGAACCTCTCCAAATCACGGGATCGGTTTCATTTTCTAAAAGTAGATTGGTGGAAATGATCTCCACACCGCCATTGCTGGTTTCTGGCACCATGGACTTTCCGTCCTCACTTAAAGCTACTCCGTCATGGAGGAGTCCGAATGCTTTCGGAATAGACGGTCCGGTAATGTCTGCATCCAAAATTCCTACATGGAATCCCTCTTTATTCATTGCGGAAGCAAGTAAGGAGCAGACGGTGGATTTTCCTACGCCGCCCTTACCGGAGACGATACCAATGACTTTTTTTACGGAAGAGCCTTCCCCTAAAGGAAGCTTTTCAATGCCGCTCTTTCTACTGGGACAATTTGCGGAGCAAGAGCCGCAGTGAGAGGAGCAGGAGCTGTTATTTTGTTCTGCCATAAATCGATTTCCTTTCTTTCTATACTTCTATATTGTGTAAGACTGAATCCTATTGCTAAGAAAAGCCGTTACCATTTTACTTTCTATATTCTGAATCTGCAATTTAACCTTTCCCTTTTCTCTTTTCCAAAAAGGAAATAAAACTTTCCAGAGATTTCGAGCAATTGTTGGCATGGTACATAAAGCCGATTTTCCTTTTAGGAATCGGAGAAGTGAGGTGAATCTCCACCAAGCTTCCATTTTCCAGATCTTTCTCTACAAAGGAGCGAATGACACAGGAAATTCCCATATCAATTTTAGCAAAATCAATCAGCAAATCCATAGTATTTAGGGCAATGATTTGCTTAAAATCCAATTGATTATCCCGAATATACATATCAATGTAATGTCGGGAAACATTTTTTTCATCCATGAGCATGACGGTCGCATCTTGAAAGAGGGAAAAATTATTTCCGTGCAGTGCCTTCAGATTTTCAAGATACTTCGGGGAGGCTACGAAGATGTCTTCCACATCCTGCTCCAAAAGAACTCTTTGATTGGGACTGAGATGTTTGGGAATAGCAACTAAGGCCAAGTCGATATCTTGCGCTTCCAGAATCTGAAGATTTTTCGCACTATCCTGATTTTTTAAATTAATCTGGATATTGGGGAATTCTTCCATAAACATCTTTAAATAAGGAAGCAGGACATAGCGGCAAAGTGTCGTACTGGCTCCGATATCGAGGTGCCCGATATGATAATCCTTCATTTTTTGCAGCGCACTTTCAGCCTCTTCGATATGATGAATGGCTTCCTCAACATGGCGGAATAAAACCTCCCCTTCCTCCGTAAGACTAACTCCTCTGGAATTCCTTTTGAAGAGTTTCACATTTAAATTATCTTCCAGACGCACGATGGTTTTGGAGATAGCAGGTTGAGAGATATAGAGGGACTCTGCGGCCTTCGAGATATTCCCCTGCTTTGCAACTTCAAAAAAATACGATAGGTGGATAAATTTTGTTCCATAAAACTCCTTTTTTCAGAAATATTCATAATGCGTATCCTATGTCATAAAGCATCTAACACGCGTTATAATGAAATAACTTAGAGGAATAATAAACATCTAAAAAATGTATTTTAATTATAGCAAGACTTTTGCTAGTATGTAAAGAAAGCAATCTAAATGCTTTCTAAAATTCATAACGAGTATTGTGCGCAAAGCGTGCGATATCTCGTTTGAAATGAATATATTATGGACGTTACGCAGTATATTTTGTTCAGAGAAGAAAAAGGAAGAAGAGAAAACGTTTTTTCGGAGTGGTTGTGAGCTGTATTTTCTGAAAAATGCTGAAGATAAAGGAGAGTACGATGGGAATGACGATGAGCCAAAAGATTTTGGCAAAGCACGCAGGACTGGAGAAGGTGGAAAGCGGTCAACTGATTCTTGCAAAGGTGGATTTGGTTCATGGAAATGACATCACGACTCCGGTTGCGATTCGAGAGCGGGAGAAGATTCAGGGGAAGGGTGTCTTTGATAAAGATAAGGTGGTTTTTGTTATGGATCACTTTGTACCGAACAAGGATATTACTTCTGCAAAGTGCACCCAGATCTGCCGAAATTATGCAAAAGAAAACGGTTTAAAGCATTATTATGATGTGGGAAATATGGGAATTGAGCATGCTCTTATTCCGGAGCAGGGACTGATTACAGCAGGAGAGCTTTCTGTCGGTGCGGATTCTCATACCTGTACTTACGGGGCACTGGGAGCCTTTTCTACCGGTGTGGGCTCTACGGATATGGCTGCCGCTATGGCTACAGGAGAGCTTTGGTTTAAGGTGCCGAATGCAATTCAGGTCATCTTAAAAGGAAAGCTGCAAAAGTATGTCAGCGGAAAGGATGTGATCTTACACCTGATTGGAAAAATCGGAGTGGACGGCGCACTTTACGAGTCTATCGAATTTAGCGGAGAGGGCGTTTCTTTCCTTTCCATGGATGACCGCTTTGCCATCTGCAATATGGCGATTGAAGCGGGCGGAAAGAACGGTATTTTCCCGGTTGACGAAAAAACAATAGAGTACATTAAAGCGCATGGAAATAAGCCCTATACCGTTTACGAAGCGGATTCGGATGCCAAGTATGAGAGAGTGATAGAGATAGACCTCTCTACACTGCAGTCTACAGTGGCTTTTCCGCATTTGCCGGAAAATACGCATGAAATCGGGACTTTTGATAAGATTTCGATTGATCAGGTTGTTATCGGCTCTTGCACAAACGGTCGTTTATCGGATATTGCCGTCTCCGCAGAGCTTTTAAGAGGTCGTCATGTTGCGGAAAATCTTCGTTGTATTGTGATTCCGGCAACGCAGAAGATTTATCTGGAAGCGATGGAAAAGGGCTATATCAAGGACTTAATCGAGGCCGGTGCAGTAGTCAGTACCCCGACCTGTGGGCCTTGTCTTGGCGGCTATATGGGGATTTTGGCACCGCACGAAAGATGCGTTTCCACCACCAATCGTAACTTCGTAGGAAGAATGGGAGACGCAAGCTCTGAAATTTATCTGGCTTCTCCGGAGGTCGCTGCGGCATCGGCAGTTTTAGGTTATATCGCAGGACCAAAAGAGCTGGGGCTGTAAGGAAAGACCGTCTTTTAACAGGAATCAATAAAGAATTTAGCGAAAAGGATATGGACTATTTCAAAAAATAGAAATCTATAGCGAAGAAAATAGAATTTTGAGAAATGGAAATCATTAGTGGAGAAAAACTGTTTTTATTCTTAACAAGTGGCTAAGGCGAAGCCTGAGACATCTTGTTTTAAGAATGAAAATGGATAGCGAAGAAAATTAGCAATGGAAATAGGAGAGGAACGGTATGGAAAATGCAAGGGGCAATTGTATAAAATATGGGGACAATGTCGATACGGATGTGATTATTCCGGCGCGTTACCTGGCAATTCAGGACCGAAGTCTTCTGGCGACACATGCGATGGAGGATATCGATAAGGACTTCCATAAAAAGATGAAAAAGGGCGACATCCTGATAGCCGGAAAGAACTTCGGTTGCGGTTCCTCCAGGGAGCATGCTCCGCAGGTATTAAAGGACTCCGGCGTTTCCTGTATTATTGCGGAGAGCTTTGCCAGAATTTTCTTCCGAAATGCCATAAACATCGGTCTTGCCATTGTAGAATCCCCGGATGCGGCAAAGGAAATCAAAGAGGGAGACGAAGTGGAAGTGGATTTTTCTGCCGGGAGAATTCGGGATATCAGTAGCGGTAAAAGCTACGATATGGCAGTCTTTCCTCCCTTTTTACAGGATATGATTGATAAGGGAGGCCTCATTGCTTTTGTGAATGAGAGCTTGGAGAAAAATGGGAGATAATGTATTGGTAATAAGGAATAGTTATACTTTTTGATTTTTAATCGTGATATAGAGTATATAGCCTGGCGGTAAAATGCCAGGCTGTATTTATTACAAAATATAATTTTTGCTATTTTTAAATTATGATAGTAAAAATAATTTAATCAAAACTCTCTTGATATAGTTTTTGTGCTTTGCTAAGCGCTTCCTTTATGGTTTGTGCACCACTTAAGCTGTTTTTAACTGCCATCCCTAAAATGCTTAGGAATTTGCGTTCATCGAAAGGGTGAAGTTTAGATGGAGGGACGCGCCTTCCATTAACGCTATTGAAACTATTCTTTACAAGATTAAGCCAAGGATAGTAGTTTGTTATTTCATAGTTATCATATGTTTCCATGCAAGGAGAAACACTACCAAGCAAAGTGCCTGCGGATGCAACCGGCTCGCTACAGATCCAACGGATAAAAGAAAGCGCTTCCCGAGGATGCTCTGTATATTTTGAAATTCCCAGTGCTCCTCCTCCTATGGGAGGATTGTTTCCGGGAGGGAGAGTGAATCCGATATTACCGATTACTTTGGAACTGCTTTTTAGTATTTCAGATGCAAAGTTACTGTATAGGATTGCCATTGCAACATCTCCTTCGGAAAAGGTGGAGGCAGTATCTGTCCACCAATTACAATTCTTTGTAGTTGAAAAATCCTTTAAATCAATTAATTCCTGCATAGCCTCTATAGAAGTCTTTGAATCTAATTGAACTATATTTTCTGTGTTATATAGATTTTTCTGATGGCTAAAAAGCCTGCTTAGATACTCTGAGCTTGCTACACCGGTGGAACCGAGAGTTAAAGTTGCACCATATTGTACGGGAGAGTCAGGATTAAATGCTCTTGTAAAGAATCGGGCAACTTTGTTGAATTCTTTAAAAGTACAGGGGACCGATAAACTTTCCTTATATTGTTCCCAGTATGTTCTCTTCAAAACAGGACTTTCAAATAGATCCTTTCTATAAAATAGAAGTTGCATACTTGGGGTCATGGGAAGGCAATAAAGTTTTCCGTTTACATAAGAATAGTGGTTGCTGAGGTTTGGAATAAAAGAGTGCATGTCTTCTACTATAGTAGAGTCAATTTGCTCTAAAGGTTGCAGAATTTTTTCAGCAAACCAAGAGAGCCATGTTACATCCAGACGAAGAATATCAAATATGGAATCTTTATTCATTGCGTTAAATGCTTCATAGATTTCATTGTAGGAGTAGATAGAGATATGGACCGGTACACCGGTTTTTTTTGTGTATAAATGGGCAAGATGCTGTAAGGCATACGAAGAAGGATCATCCAGAGTTAATACGTGTAACGGGTGTTTAGCCATATTTATCGTAAGATGAGAAAACCAATCACGAAAGCCGGTTTCTTTCAAAATCTCGAATGAAGACGAACTTGAAGGAGTAGATATAATCTTAATTAATTTTTTTGCGGCAGCATTGCCTAGCTTACTATAATTCAGTTCATATTTTATAAAGTCATTTTCGGGTAAAGTAAATAAAGGAGATACTGCATAAATAGGTAGTTGTTTCTCGGAATTATGAAAAGAGGAATAAATATCTTTCACACTTTCTGCAAAGCCATAATTGGATATAAAGATAGCTTCTAAGCGTTTACCATTAAAGATGTGAATGATATTCTGTTTTTGTCGATAAATATCTGTTTGTACATGATTAACATAACATGTACTTTTGGAAATAATTTCCATAAAGCCATTATAAAAATCAAGCTCATTTGCGAGGGCAAGAGAGCCTGTTAAGAGACAAATAGAATGATAGTTTTTTTCAACTGCTTTTTTCGCCAGCTCTTGTCCGGCTTTTTTATAATCAAAGCCGATAAAAACATCACTGAAATCAGGTTTTCTCTCAACAAATAAGATATTATTTGTCGAGTTTGATGAATCAAGTGCTATATCGTAAGGGGTAATCTCATTTTTGTTTTTAAAACAGGTAAAAGTTGCAATACCACAAGCCATATATGAGCGTAATTGTTGTATTGCATTTATTTCCGTATCACGATTATTGTCATTGTTTAGTTCTAGGAGAACGCTGTAGTTTTGGCTTTCTGCATAATGCTTAAAACTCAGATAAAAATCAATATATTGTTTTGAACGTAAATTAGGCAAGATTACACCGAGCAAATTACTTTGTCCTTTTCTAAGAAATTTTGCACGTTCATTTGGAATATATCCTAAGGTTAAGGCTGCATCCATAACTAATTTTATTTTTTCACTGCTTACATTACCTTTTCCGTTTAGCACATTAGAAACGGTTCCTTGTGCAACTCCAGCATATTTAGCTATGTCTTTAATGGTTACCATATCTTTTTCCTTTATGTATGATCAAGAGGAGAAATACCTTCCTCTTACAAATAAAAGTGAATTTCCTTTTCGATACATTTTATCATAAAATAAAATAATCATACATAAGAATACAAAACTAAGAAATATATTTGTATATAATTCTACAAACTAAATATTTCGTTTATATCAACTTATATATATCAAAGCCAAAATTATCAAATAAAATAATCAATTGAAACAAAAAATAAATTGAATCGTTTCAAAAATAGTGTTAGAATACTTACATCGTAGATTGGCCGTATTTTAGGAGGAGGTTTTTTATGAAAAAGGTGAAAAAAGTCGTAGCTTTGGGCTTGACATCTCTCATTGGGATGAGCACTATTCTTTCCGGTTGTGGAGGTGGAAACAATAGTGGAACAGACACCAAGGCAGAGCAAAAGGCTGAAAGCACAGATAAAGGAGCGAATGAAGCAGGAGATTCTGGTGCGTTACATCTCACTTTTTATTATCCGGTAAATGTAGGTGGTTCAGCGGCAGCATTGATTGAAAAGATTTGTTCAGATTTTAATGCAGAAAATAAAGATATCGTAGTGGAACCTGTTTATACCGGAAACTATGATGATACGGTAACTAAAATTCAGACTGCAGTGCAAGGCGGAACACCACCTGACCTTTTTGTAAGTTTAGCTACACAGCGTTTTACGATGGCATCAACCGGAATGGCTATGCCTCTGGATGACCTTATTGCATCCGATGACGAAGGCAAGTCCTATATTGATGATTTTCTCCCCAGCTTTATGGAAGATTCTTATGTAGATGGAAAAATTTATTCTATTCCGTTTCAAAGGAGCACGGAGATTCTTTACTACAACAAGGATAAGTTCAAAGAAGCTGGTTTAGATCCTGAGTCTCCACCTACAAACTGGGACGAACTCCTGGAGGACGCGAAGAAATTAACAAATGATAATTGCTATGGAGTGGGAATTGCTTTGAATTCCGGATCAGCTCAGTGGACATTTACAGGATTTTCTCTTGAAAATAGCGAAAAGGGAAAGATGCTGATGAGCGAAGATGGTAAGAAGGTTTTCTTTAACACTCCTGAGAATGTAGAAGCTCTTCAGTTTTGGTTAGACTTACAGAATAAGCACAAGGTTATGGCAGAGGGCGTAGTGCAGTGGACAGATTTGCCGACTCAGTTCTTGGCAGGGGAAGTGGCAATGATGTATCACACTACCGGAAATATCGCCAATATTAATAAGAATGCTACCTTTGAATATGGAACGTGCTTTATGCCCGGCAAAAAGCAATTTGGTGCAGCGACTGGCGGGGGGAATTTTTATATTTCCAGTGGAATTTCTGAAGAACGTGTGAAGGCGGCATGGAAATTTATTAAGTTTGCAACAGCTACGGAGAAAGCTGCACAATGGGCTCTTGATACAGGTTATGTTCCAACCAGAAAGTCCTGCTATGAAACAGACATGATTAAAAAGTATTATGAGGAAGTACCACAGGCGAAAGTTGCTTATGAGCAGTTACAGTATGCGAAACCGGAACTGACAACCTATAATGCAGCAGAAATTTGGAGAGTATTAAATGACAATATTCAATCCGCAGTGACCGGTGATGTTTCCGCAAAAGAAGCGCTCGATAATGCACAAACAGAGGCGGAAGGAATTTTGGAAGAATATCAGTAAAGTGTAATTTTTTAGAAGTCCGAATAATAGGGCTGAAACAAATAGTCATATGAGATATACCTTGGAAAAGGCTGGGATAACTAGAGATTTACCCTAAGAATTTTATCTCAGTCTTTTCTGTATCCGTTTTTGGAGAATTATTGGGGAAAGAAAATGAGTAATATGAGTAAAAGAAGAGAGAAAAAGGAGCAGATTGAAGCTCTTTTACTTATCGCACCGGCACTTCTTTTTATGGTGATATTTACAGTATTTCCTATTTTTAGAAGTATATATTTAAGCTTATGCAAGTATAAGATGGGAATGCAAGTACCGGAATTTATCGGCTTACAAAACTATCAGAAATTGTTTACATCTAAACTTTTCTGGAAGGTTATGAGGAATACAATAATTTTTGCATTAATAACTGTTGTTCCCAGTATGCTCGGTGGTTTAGGTCTTGCCGTGTTGGTTAAGCAAAAGGGAAAACATATCGGTTTTATTCGAACTGCTTATTTTTATCCCTGCGTTATGCCGATGATTGCAATTGCCAGTGTTTGGATGTTCATCTATATGGCTAAAAATGGCTTGTGGGATCAGATTGTCATGAGTTTTGGTGGAAAGCCGATGAATGTATTATCCAATAAAAATACAGTTTTGCCGGCTATGGCAGTAATGTATATATGGAAAGAGGCAGGATATCTGATGGTATTCTTTCTTTCAGGAATGCAGGCAATTTCTACAGAACTGATTGAAGCTGCAAAGATTGATGGAGCAAATAGCTGGCTGATTTTCAAGAAAATAACTATCCCTTTACTTGCACCTACTTTCTTATTTGTTTCGACGATTGCTTTTACGAACAGCTTCAAGTTGGTGGATCATGTCGTCATCATGACGGAAGGTGCCCCCAATAATGCGAGTACTTTGCTTTTGTATTATATCTATCAGCAAGGCTTTACAAATTTTAATTACGGTCTTTCCTCCGCATTAACTGTAATTATGTTGGTGCTTCTTCTTGTTGTTTCTCTTCCTCGATTTATTAGTCAGGATAAAAAAATTCACTATAATTAGGAGGAAAGAAGATGCATACAAAACTGATGAGAAATATCAAGGAATTTTTGGTGACGATTCTATCAATTCTTATTGCACTTGTTTGGATTGCACCTTTGTTTTGGTTAGTGGGTACAGCATTTACGAAGCCCAGCTTTAAGATGACTTTTCTTCCAAATACTGCTTTTACATTGGACAATCTAAAATATGTGTGGAATGCGATTCCATTCGGCAAGTATTACATTAATACATTGATTCTGGTAATTGTGACCTTTTGCGTCCAGTTTGTAACTTCTACACTGGCAGGTTATGCTCTTGCGGTAAAAGAGTTTAAGGGGAAAACCATTATCTTTGCCATTATTTTCATGCAAATTATCATTCCGAATGACGTCTTGATTACGCCTAATTTCATGACCTTATCGGATATGGGGCTGACCAATACGAAGCTTGGGATTATGCTTCCGTTCTATGGAAGTGCACTTGCTATCTTCCTTTTGAGACAGCATTTTAAGACAATTCCGAAGGCGTTAGCTGAGGCGGCAAAGATTGATGGAGCAAATACTTGGCAGACGATTTGGAAGGTTTATATGCCGACTGCAAAACCGGCTTACATGTCCTTTGCGGTAATTTCTGTTAGTTACCACTGGAACAACTATTTGTGGCCTTTGATTGTGACAAATTCTCCCGCGAATAGAACCTTAACCGTTGGACTTGCAATATTTGCGAAGTCAAAGGAAGCAAATATGCAATGGGCAAATGTTTGTGCTGCTACTTTTATCATTATTTTGCCTTTGCTGATAGCCTTCTTTATATTGCAGAGACAATTTATGGAGAGCTTTGTGAGCTCCGGAATAAAGGAGTAGATAGAACTATGAAATTACAGTTTCTTGGCATTGGTGCCTTCTGCTATCCGGCTTTTCGGAATACGAGTGCATATTTTGTGTACAAAGACAATTTGATTTTTCTGGATTTTGGGGAGACTGTTTTTGAAACGGTCATGAAAACACTGGATCTAAGGGCGTATCGTCAAATTTATATTGTTTTGACCCATCTTCATGCTGATCATGTGGGAAGTCTTGGAACAGTCTTATCCTATTGTAATTGCATCTTGCATAGAAAGCCTGTACTGATTCATCCACAACATAATATTTGTGCATTGCTTGATTTATTAGGGATAGTTCCGTCTTTCTACAGCTATCATGCTGATTTTTATGGACTGGTAGAAGGTATTTCCATAGAAGCTATTGAAGTTCAACACGCTCAAGATATGCGATGCTATGGATACAAGATAAGCTGTGAGGATATGTGCTTATATTACAGTGGAGATGCATCGGATATTCCGAATATTGTGTTACAGGATTTTTTAAGTAGAAAAATTGACGATATTTATCAGGATACTTCAACAATTAAAGAGGCATCTGCATCGCATTTATATTATATGCATTTAGAAGAGCTAATTCCTATGGAATTAAGGGAAAATGTGCATTGCATGCACTTGGACTGTGATTGTAGAGAGATGCTTAAAGAAAAAGGCTTTTCTATTGCAGGAGAGTGAAAAGAAGATAATAGAATCCATAAGGTTTTCTCAATGGATTGAAATTAAGGATAGATTTTAAAAGAGTATTTAATATTAACAAGGAAGGAGGACAGATAGGTTTATGAATTCAGGTTTTTTGCTTCGTATTTTTAATGGTCGGTCCTCTGCATCGGATGTGATTATTCCCATTGCGTTAATGCTCTTTTCCGGGTTTGCCCTTACTAGAGTGACGAAGAGATTAAAGCTTCCGAATGTAACTGGCTATATTCTTGCAGGGATTTTGATTGGCCCTTTTGGCTTGAATTTAATCAGTGACAAACTGATTAATGGAACGGGGTTTATAGCGGATATCGCCCTTGCCTTTATTGCTTTTAGTACAGGAGAATTTTTTACATTCTCTACCTTGAAGAAGAATGGTTTAAAGGTCTGCATTATTACTTTTCTGGAAGCTGCATTGGCATCTATTTTCGTTTTTGTATTGAGCTTTTCTGTCTTGAAGATGGATTTTGGCTTTGCACTTGTCCTTTCTGCATTGGCATCGACAACAGCTCCTGCATCAACGGTTATGACGATTCGACAGCTTGGGGCAAAAGGAGATTTTGTTAATACCTTGCTCCAGGTTGTTGCTTTGGATGATGTTTTTGGTTTGGTTGCTTATAGCATGGCTATTTCTCTTGCTGTTGCAGGAAAATCGGGGTCTTTTCAGATTTCTGCAGTAGTTATTCCTATTCTTGTGAATATTTTTGTATTGATATTAGGCGGACTGTTTGGAGCGTTGATGAAGCTTCTTATGCCAAAGAATCGCTCTACGGATAATCGATTGATTATTACGATTGCTCTTTTGTTCTGTTTTTGCGGAATTTGTGCCTTATTAGATGTCTCACCGCTATTGGGCTGTATGTCCATGGGAACTGTGTATATTAATATTACAGGAGATGATAAAATATTTAAACAGCTCAATTATTTTAGCCCTCCAATTCTTTTACTATTTTTTGTACGTTCCGGAGTGAATTTTAAAATCGATGCTTTGTTCCATCAGAGAGGTACAATTACTGGTGCATCGCTTCTGGTTGTTGGTGTTTCGTACTTTCTGGTTCGAATTTTGGGAAAATATGCCGGTTCTTTCTTAGGCTCTGCTTTAGTTGGAAAGAAGAAAGAAGTTAGAAATTATCTGGGTCTAGCCTTGATTCCACAAGCGGGGGTAGCTATAGGACTTTCTGCTCTCGGAGCAAGAATCCTTGGTGGAGAAGATGGAAGTGCTTTAGAGACAGTTATTCTTGCATCTAGTGTACTGTATGAGCTTATTGGTCCGGCATGTGCAAAGCTCGCACTTTATCTTTCCAAATCCTACGCAATCAGTCTGGAAGAGCGAGCAAAAGAAGCAGAAAATAAAAAGAAATGCAGAGTGGCGAGCTTGGTAACGTGAGGGGAATTGAGCAAAGCTTAGTTGGAGAAAAAGAAGTAATATTTGAGAGAAAAGATGTAGAAAAGCATCATAAATTTGTTGATGGAAAGAATAGAGAGAGTAACAAATCCCGCAATGAAGTAGAGCTTTTAATTGCACGTATTCAGGCAATTCAGCAAGATCTCCGAAGAGATGCCGAAAACATTTCCGAAGAGGAGAAAGCCTTTACAGAAGCTGCAGAAGAGCAGTGCGGAGCATAAATATGATATAGTTGTTGCGATGGTTGAGTTAGAAATATGAAAATGAAAGAAAGGAAAAGTAAATGGCTGAATCTTTAATGAATTTAAGCAGACAAAACTTGATTATTACCAAAGATATCAGTGTATTTGCTGTAATGCTACGTCTTTTTACAGTGGTTTTACTTTCCTCGATAATTGGTTTTGAGCGTGCAAGTAAGAGGCATTCTGCAGGACTTCGTACTTTTATTTTGGTATCCTTTTCATCTTGTATGACAATGATTTTGGATTTGCTACTGATGAAGAATACAAATCTTCATTTTCCGGTATTGTCTGCTTTTGCATTATTCAGCATTGCTACCGTCAGTTGTCGGACGATTCTTTACAGCTCAAGGAATCAGATTAAGGGGTTAACAACTGCAATTGCTTTATGGACCTGTGCTCTTATTGGACTCAGTGCAGGAGCAGGGCTGTATTTTATCTGCATTATTGAGTTTATGATGTTACTTGGCATATTGTCCTATTTGCCAGGTTTGGAGCAGTATCTGAAGAATCGTTCAAATCACTTTGAAATTCATTTAGAACTAAAGAGCAGGCAGTATTTACGTGATTTTGTTACAACCATCCGTCGTTTGGGACTTCGAATTGATGACATTGAAAGAAACAGCGCCTATCACGGTGCGGGATTAAGTGTATATTCTGTAACCTTTACAATAGATAGTAAAGAGTTAAAAAAATACAAGACTCACAGTGAAATCATTGAAGCTCTATCAACGATTGACTATATTTGCCATATTGAAGAGATGCGATAAAAAGATTGAACAAACAAATCTATGTTAGAACACTCAAAAAATTAAGCAGGTATTCCACCGGATTTATGCTCTCAAAAGTATTTTCCTTAAAGGGAATAAAGCACTGTTTATCCTGATACGTTTTTTTGAAGACTTTCTCTCCTTCCTGAAATACCGGAAGAAAAGAGGTCTTCATTTTTTGATAGGCGGTTGAAGCCTTGGCCTTCTCCCGCATTTCCTTCGGGTACATATTGGCTAAGGACTTATGTACGGCGCGGTCTTCGGAGGGGATAAATTCGTAGTCTTTATAGTTTTTAAAAAAATAGCAAAGTTCTCCCTGATAGAGAGGAACAGTAAGAAAAAGAAACTTGTCTTTTATTTCTAAAAGATAGTTTTTCGGAGCAAGAGTAAGAGGGACGGGAACAGGAGAAGGAAGATAATACTGCAGGCAAAGTTTTTTAGCAGTACGACTTTTTTCCGCTTCTTCCAATTCTAATTTCTTGATTTGTAAACTGCTTTCCAATTCTAAGTGCGCGGTTTCTAAAGGGTTTTTCGTTTGATGATGGTATTTTATATTTTTTATTTCCTCGCTTTCCAAGATCTCTGCCCTCTGAAAATGGACATTCCCCAGAAAGATATTTTCATAAGCTAAACAGGAGAAGAGAGCCGGAAGGTTTTGGATATCCTCTCGATTATGAAGGAGCAACAAATTCTTTTTTCACTGTCTTTATTCTGTAAATATTCCCGGTATACGGAAATCAGTTCGCCTCCATTACACCGATCTTCACGATAAATGCCTAAAAACCGTTCACAGGATTTAAGAGAACAACTTTCCAATCCGTAAAATTTTTTCTTTTACGAATCAGTTTAAATAAATCAAGCTGTTTTAAATTCAGGTGAAGAGGAAGCTTTCCATAGGACTTGGCCATGGTCTCGATAAAACGGTTATCAAAGCCTTCTCCATTAAAGCTGATGAGAACTCTCTTTGTTTTACAAAGCTGAAAAAACTGTTCCAAAATTTCCTCTTCGTCACGGACGCTTTCGGCAAAATACTGGATGAATTCACTATTTTCTTTATGAAAAAGCAGTACACCAAGGAGATAAAGCTGAGAAGCCTTCGGATTAAGTCCTGTCGTTTCAATGTCATAGAGCAGGGCGTCTTCTAAGGAAACATTCCCAAAAGCAGGGGAGAGGAGGACTTCCAACGCAGCCCTATCTTCCGTATAAGCTAAATCTTTTCGAATGATTTCCATCTGTCCTCCACAAAATGCAAGATATTAAAAATATTTTTTATATTTTCACATTTATTTTCTGTTTTTTTGTTTTATAATAGGCAAGCATAGTTTATCACAAGAATATTTGAATTTTAAGTTTAAGGAGAAGAAAAATGAAGGAAGAAGAAAAGCAGGGAGGAGATATCTCAGAAAAGGTAGAGAAGCTTCTGAACGAAAAGCCGAAGAAGAAAAAAGGAAAGAAGAAGTGGATATTCCTCGGGCTTCTCCTTCTTTTTGTTCTTTTTATTTTGAAAAATTTATTGTTCCCGGGTAAGGCTACAGGGATGCTTGTCAATACGGAGAGTCTTTCCAAAGCGGATATTCAGGAAAAGCTCAGCGTTTCCGGTCCCGTTTCTGGTACCCAGTCTCAGCATGTTACTTCGGCACTCCATGCCAAGGTAAAGGAAATTCTAGTAAAGGAAGGAGACAAGGTCACGGAAGGACAGCTCATTGCAAAGCTCGATACCAAAGATGTGGAGGAAGCTTTGGAGGCGGCTAAGACTCAGGTTGATCTGGCAAAGGCCAATAAGGAAGATGCACAGAAGAATACTAAGGCAGAATATGCTAAAGTGCAGACTGCCTATAACAATGCGCTTCTCGATTTCCAGAGGAAGAGCAGCCTTTTGGAGAGCGGTGATATTTCCCAAAGCGAATATGAGCAGGCGGAAAGTGCCTTAAAGGATGCGAAGGCAAGTCTCGGAAGCTTCAAGGTAAGCGGAGGCAATGTGCAGGTTTCTGAGAGTTATGATTTGCAAATTAAGAGCGCGGAAGAAGGTTTAAAGAAGGCACAGAGTGCCGTAGATTCCGCTGAGATTAAAGCACCCATTTCCGGAACAATTACCAGAGTAAACGTGGAAGCTGGGCAGTTTGCGGATAACTTACAGGATGGAAAGCCCATGTTTACGGTAGAGAATCTGGATCAACTGGAACTTTCCATCAGCGTTTCCGAGTATTCCATCGGAAAGTTAAGTCTGGGACAGAAAGCGATTATCAGTGCAGATATCTTAGGAGACGAAAAGTTGGAAGGAGAGGTTTCTTCTATTTCTCCGACAGGAGAAGCCAAGGGAGGAAATACAGCTGAAAGAGTCATTCCGATAAAGATTAAAATTGACGGAGATAAAAAGGGACTTTTGTCCGGTATAACCGCTAAAGCCGATATCGTGCTTTCCGAGGCCAAGAATGTCTTTGTGGTTCCACTTTCCGCTGTGACAACGGGAGAAGACGGAAACAGTCAGATTTACTTTGTGGAAGACGGGAAGATTCATATTATCCCTGTAAAAACCGGCGTGGAAAGTGATGTTTCCGTAGAAGTCAGTCCTTTAAAGGAGGATGCAGCCTTTAAAGAGGGAGCCCATTTCGTAAGTGCTCCGGATCCAAGTCTTACCGAAGGATTAGTGGTTAGCGAGATGCCGAAGGACAGTACGGGAGAAAGTGTCAGTGCAAGTGAAAGCGGTGTTGTAGTAAAAACAAACTAGGATGAAAAAATGAATGATGTACTCATTGAATTAAGAGATTTAGTGAAAATATATGATACCGGAGCCGTAAAGGTCTTGGGACTCAATAAAATAAACCTGCAAATCAAAAGAGGCGAGTTTGTGGCCATCATGGGACAGTCCGGATCCGGAAAATCAACGCTCATGAATATACTGGGCTGTCTCGACAAGCCGACTCTAGGAAACTATTTTCTGGACGGAGAAGATGTTGCCGCCATGGATCCGAACACCTTAAATAAGGTTAGAAATGAGAAAATCGGATTTGTCTTCCAAAGCTTTAACTTGATCAGTCGCATGAGCGCCCTTAGAAATGTGGAAATCCCCATGATTTATGCGCATAAGAAGTCTCCGGCGGCGCGGCGTGAAAGAGCGGCAATGCTTCTGGAGAAGGTAGGGCTTAGCGGAAGAATCCACCATCAACCGAATGAAATGTCGGGAGGACAGAGGCAGCGTGTAGCCATTGCAAGAGCTCTCACCAATGAGCCGCCTCTGATTCTTGCCGACGAGCCGACAGGAAATCTGGATACGGCAAGCTCCGTGGAAATCATGGAAATGTTCTCCGCCCTCCATAAGGCAGGAGCAACCGTTGTCGTGGTTACGCATGAGGAAAATATTGCAGCCTATACGGACAGAATGCTTCGCTTTTCGGACGGAAAGCTCATTTCCGATAAGAAAAATGAGAATCCGACACCGGTTCGGGATTTGAGTATTTTCGAGGGTATGTATAAAGGAGAAAGTCATGTTTCTTGAGAATGTAAAGATGGCACTGGGGTCTCTTCGTGCCAATAAACTGCGCTCATTCCTGACGATGCTGGGTATTATTATCGGAATCGGTTCGGTGATTTCCATCGTTTCTATCGGAGACAGCATTCGAAAGATGTTCTCAGACCTTTATAAAAATTACGGTGTGACACAGGCTTCCATCATGATTAGTCCCTATATGGATTGGAATGATCTGCGAGACAGTGATGAATTCACTATGGATGATTTTAACAGTTTTAAAAGGATTTTCGGCAGTCGTCTCGACTATGCGGATAATAGCCCCTATGAAAGCATTGATGTCAAAGTCGGAAGAAACCGACTGAAGGTAGGCCTGTCCGGTGTAGAGTACAATTTTATCGATTTTCAGCCTTTAAAAATTTTAAACGGAAGGACATTTTCGGAGAAGGACGTGAGTGAGAGGAAGCCTGTCGTCATGATTTCCGAGAACACTGCACTGAAGCTTTTCGGTACCGAAAATGCCACAGGAAAGCATTTTCGAGCGGACTTTCATGGAGAGGTACAGGATTTTTCCGTTATCGCGGTTTATAGAAGAGATTTGAGTCCTATTGAAAAACTGCTTATGGGCTCGCAGGACAAAAACGGAGAGGCCTTTGTGCCATGGACGATACTTACCGGACCTGCAGATTCTTTCTCTACGATTCGCTATTATGGGAAAAAGAATTTTACAGTAGAGGAAATGAATAGCTTGAATACGGATATCAAGAATTATTTTTCCCGTGTGAAAAATCGAAAACCCGAGGACTGGTATATTTCTTCCGTTCAGGATGAAATGAAACAGGTGGATGGTGTCATGGGCGGTCTCTCTGCGGCAATTGGCGGCATTGCGGCGATTTCCCTTCTGGTTGGCGGTATCGGGATTATGAATATCATGCTGGTAACGGTTACGGAGAGAACGAGAGAAATCGGTATCCGAAAGGCGCTTGGTGCAAGCCGGGAGGATATTCTCGTGCAGTTCCTTACGGAATCGGCACTGCTTTCCGCACTGGGAGGGCTTATCGGCGTGATTCTTGCGAGTGCGCTTGTACATCTTGGGGCTATGGCCTTTAATTTAACCGTAGTGGTAAAGCCCGGAATTGTAATTATAGCAGTTGTCTTTTCCGCCATTGTCGGTGTATTTTTCGGAATCTACCCTGCCAATAAGGCCGCAAAGGAAGATCCGATTGTGGCACTTCGATATGAATAATTATACTCCAATATGAATAATGGCGTTTCGATTGGAATAATTGTACTTCGATATACATTATGGCAATTCGATAAGAATATTGTATTTTGCTTTGAATAAGAAGTAGCGGATAAGATAAAAAGAGGCTATACTGATATAGTTAATATCTATTTTTAAGATTATAAAGAGTCATATATTTTAAGGAGGAGCGCAATGACAATCAGAGAGGCTATGGAGAAAAGACACATGGTAAGAAAGTATAAGGATACTGTTTTACCGGAGGAAATTGTAAAGAAGCTGAATGAAAGAATCGAGGCTTTAAATAAAGAGCATCATTTAAATCTGGTACTGCGTACGGAAGACGGTACCGCCTTTGCAGAGTTAATCGATAAGCTGATCACGAAGAATGCCAAGAACTTCATTATCCTTGCTGCAGATCCAGCTGAAGGGGTAGAAGAGAAAATCGGCTATGCCAGTGCAGACATCATGCTCTATGCGCAGGAACTCGGTTTAAATACCTGGTGGGTAGGCGCAAGCTTTAATAAGGATGCAGTAAAGAAGGAGTGTCCGGATCATACGGTATACGGTGTGATTTCCATCGGCTACGGTGAGGAACAGGGAAGTGTGCATCACAGTAAGGATGACTTCGAGGTCTGCTCCTACGAAGGAGAGGCACCGCAGTGGTTTAAGGACGGTGTAGAGTATGCTCTTATGGCGCCGACTGCCTTCAACCGTCAGTCCTTCTACATTAAAGGAAAGGGCAATACCGTTCACTTTGAGTATAAGGCAGGAGAGTTCCAGGGGATTGATACCGGACTTGTAAAGTATCACTTTGAAGCGGCTGCCGGAAAAGAAAACTTCGAGTGGGCTTAAGGATTAGAATTTTAGCTTAAAGAAAGTTTCTGTTAAAAAAATAAAAAACATATAGTTTTGATGCAGTATAGGTCTGAAAGCGTGCCCCACTTTCAGACCTATACTGCTTAGAAGATGTATTTTATATTTACATTCTATGTTTTAGTGATTTCTGTGTAGAAAGGCTGGAGTATACCTAAGCAAGACATAAGTAAAAGGAGTACTCAATGGCTTTTCTTTCCGTTGAGAAAACCCCGCTTTTATGCTAGACTATTTCGGATTGGAGAAAATATGATTCGTTTTGTACATGGGATTTTGAGAGAGAAAAAAGAGGATAGTCTGATTATAGAGGCCGGGGGCTTGGGGTATGGCGTAAGAGTGCCGATTTCCGTGCTTTCGGAAGCCCCTCCTATTGGAGAAGAGCTTCTCTTACATACCTATTTTTCTGTACGGGAAGACGGACAGGACTTGTTCGGTTTTTTTACGGAGAAGGATAGAGACTTTTTCATGCAACTGATTTCGGTTTCGGGAATCGGAGCGAAGACCGCTCTCGGGATTCTCTCCTGTTTTAGAAGAGAAGAGCTGATTGCGCTGATTCTTTCAGCGGACAGTAAGCGTATTCAAAAGGCACCGGGTCTCGGAAAGAAGTCTGCAGAACGTTTGATACTCGAATTAAAGGATAAATTACAGGTAGAAGATGCGCTACCCGGGGCTGTGGAGCCTGAAGAGCCGCTTTCAGGAGGCTTTAGTGAAGCCATGCAGGAAGCAATGGAAGCCTTGCTTTCTCTTGGCTATAAGCAGGGGGAGGCAAGGATAGCCATCGTTAAGACGCCGAATGTAGAGGAGATGAATGCGGAAGAAATACTACGCTCCGCCTTACGGAAACTCGCTTTTTAAGGAATGGGCATGGAAAGAAGACTAATTCAGACAGAAGAAAGCCGGGAAGATTTGGTTTATGAACCGAAGATTCGTCCCAAAATGCTTTCCGACTATATAGGGCAGGAAAAGCTGAAGGAAATGCTCTCGATTTATATCGAAGCGGCAAAAAAGAGAAAACAGAGCTTGGATCATTGCCTTTTTTACGGTCCTCCCGGACTTGGAAAGACGACGATTTCCAATATCATTGCGAACGAACTCGGTGTAAATTGCAAGATTACCTCGGGGCCGGCGATTGAAAAACCGGGAGAGATGGCTGCCATTTTAAACAGTCTTTCCGAGGGAGATGTACTCTTTGTCGATGAGATTCACAGATTGAATCGTCAGGTGGAGGAAGTGCTTTATCCTGCCATGGAGGATTTTGCAATCGATGTCCTTCTTGGAAAGGAAAGCAGTACCCGTTCCCTTCGTTTAGAGCTTCCTCATTTTACTTTAATCGGTGCAACAACAAGAGCCGGCCTTTTATCTGCCCCCTTAAGAGATCGTTTCGGAATCATCAGTAAGCTGGAATTTTACAAGAAGGAAGAGCTTACGAAAATTGTGCTTCGCAGTGCCAAGGTACTTTCCGTTCCGATTGAAGAGGACGGGGCAAAGAGTATTGCGATGCGCTCGAGAGGAACACCGAGACTTGCCAATCGTCTGCTTCGCAGAATCCGGGATTTTGCGGATGTAAAGTACGACGGCGTGATTACCAAAGAAGTGGCAGAGGAAAGTCTGGATTTACTGAATGTCGATAAGTTGGGCCTCGATCAAAATGACAGAGCCTATCTTACGGCAATTGTGGATAAATATTCCGGAGGTCCGGTAGGCCTCGAAACTTTGGCAGTCAGTCTCGGAGAAGACAGCGGAACGGTAGAGGATATGATTGAGCCGTATCTTTTACTGCAAGGCCTCATTGATCGCACGAAAAGAGGCAGAGTCGCAACAGAAAGTGCATACAGACATTTAGGTCTGGTCCAATAATCGGGAAAAGGTGAGAAGCAATGGGAGATAAAAATACAGTAGATGTAATCATTGACGGAAAAATAGTCAGGGTAAGCGGAACGGAGTCGGAGGCCTATCTTGTCAGTGTTTCCAATTACTTAAACGCAAAGATTACCTCCTTTAAAAAGGAATTTAAGAACTACAGATTATTGGATGAGGATCTTCGCTCCATTCTCTTGCAACTCAACATTTGTGATGACCTTTTTCAGGAGCAGGCTAAGACAGAAAAGGCGGAGCAGGAAAAGGAAGAGCTGGAGAAGGAGATTTATTCCTTAAAGCATGATCTGGTTAAGTCGCAGATGAAGCTGGACGGTGTCTTACAGGAGCTCGAAAAGGCACAGAAGAGATTGTTTGAGACAGAAGGAAATAAAGGAGAAAAATAATGGGGGAAAAATACAGGGCGGAGCTTTTAGCACCTGCCGGTTCCCTTTCAGTTTGTAAGGCTGCGGTTTTTGCCGGAGCCGATGCTGTTTATATGGGTGGACAGAAATATTCGGCAAGAGCCTTTGCGAAGTCCTCCGTATCGGAAGAAGATGAACTCCTCTTAGCAATCGAGTTTTGCCATCTCTATGGGGTGAAGCTTTTTATGACGGTGAATACGCTGTTTAAGGAGAGCGAACTGGAAAACCTTCCGGAATATATGGATCCTTATGTAGAAGCGGGAGTGGATGCCGTCATTGTGCAGGATCTCGGGGTAGCCAAAGTTTTGAAGGAGACTTATCCGGATTTACCCCTGCATGCCAGTACCCAGATGACAGCCAACACGAGAGAGGCGGTTTCGCTCCTCTCTTCTTTTGGTATGGAGAGAATTGTGTTGTCAAGAGAACTATCTCTTAAAGATATTTCCGATATTTATGAGTCTACCGGAGCGGAGCTGGAAGTTTTTGTGCATGGCGCGATGTGCTACAGCTATTCCGGTGCCTGCTTTATGTCCTCTCTTCTCGGAGGGAGATCCGGAAACAGAGGAAGATGTGCGGGAACCTGCCGCCTGCCATATACTACAGCCGGGAAAAAGGGAAATTTCCTGAGTATGAAGGATATGAATACACTGGATTCTTTAGAGGAGATTTTAAAAGCCGGTGCCTATTCTTTGAAAATTGAGGGAAGAATGAAGTCGGAACTGTATACGGCAACCGTAGTTTCCGTTTACCGGAAATACCTTGATTTAGCCTTAAAGGGGGAAAGTTATACGGTTTCCGATCAGGACAGAAAACTTTTAAAGGCGGTGTATGACCGAGGGGGAGAGACTTCCTATTTATATCAGCACAATGCAAAGGACATGATTGCTCTCGTAGACCGTCCTTTTCGAAAGGAAGAGGAAGAACTTACCGCTTTTCTTCGAAAATCCATGGAAGAGCGGGAAAGAAAGCTTCCCCTATCTATGGAGCTTAAGGTGGAGAGCGGTGCAGTTTTAGAGCTGTCCTTGGAACAGGAAGATATTCGAATCAGCGTATTTGGAGAGCAGCCCGTGGAGAAAGCGAAGCAGAGAGCCACATCGAAGGACGAAATGGAAAAGCAGCTCTTAAAGCTCGGAAACAGCTGCTTTTATCCGAAAGCTTTGCGTATTACAGGAGAAGAAGAGGTATTTATTCCCCTTTCCGCCTTAAATGCCTTAAGGAGAGAGGGATGTGAAAGAGTAAGGGAGGCTATTCTTGCCAAATTTAGACGAAATCCGAGAAATCGGGAGTTTAACGGTATCCGTTGAAAGAGAAGAGCAGCTGGAAGCATGCCTCAAGGTGAAGAATATTCAGCGTATTTATTTGGATGAAGCTTCTTTTTCGGAGGAGGAAATCCGGCGTTTTGCCAAGAAAATAAAAGAAAGAGGGATAGAAGCTGCGCTTCGATTTCGAAGAATTGAAAGACGGGAAGACCCGGGAAAGTCCTGCCTTTCCTGGCTTACGGAAAATGATGAAACTTCTCTTTTTTCCGCCTTTTTGTTTCGGAGCTTAGATCAGGTTTCGGTCTTACAGAGAGTGGAAAGAAAAAACTTTCACTCCGTTTTTGATTATACGCTTTACAGCTACAATGCCTCTGCTTTAGAGGTTTGGAAGGATTTTAGTGCAGAGACCGTGACTTTCCCGATAGAGCTGAATTTCCGGGAGGATAAAGACTTTTCCTCTTGGGCAAACAAAGCCGGTCTTTCGACTGAGCTTCTCTTTTATGGACATCTTCCTATGATGGTGAGTGCCAACTGTGTTGAAAAAACAAGAAACGGATGCACGAAAAAGAACCATATTTTAGGATTAAAAGATAGACAAAATAAAGAATTATCTGTACGTTTGTATTGTAAATTCTGCTATAATCAAATCTTCAATGCCGATGTTTTTTCTTTATTCGGTTTGGAAAAAGAAGTGGCAGCCCTTAAGCCCGACAGCCTTCGCCTGGAGTTCACGGTGGAGAGTAAAAATGAAGTGGAAGAGGTTCTTCAGGGAAAGATGAATAAGAGTTTTACCAGAGGGCATTTTCATAAAGGAATTGAGTAGAGGTAGAGAAATTCAGGAAAGAAACAGTTCGGAAATAAAGCTTCCGCATTGCAGCTTTCATAAGTATGCGTTTTAGTAAGGGGGGATAGGTATGGGAAATCTCTTCAGCAGTTTTGCCAAGATTGTCAGCATTCTTTTAATGCTTTTATACAGCTACGGGCTGTTTCGAAATTTATCGATAGATTACAGAGAGGGAAAAAAGAAGCTCTCCGGTCTTTTATATAAGATATTGCTTCTTCTTCACTTTATTTCCTATGCAGTGCTATATTTTCAGACGGGAAATCTGTTTTATATCTATTTTTATCTGCCGCAGCTTCTTTATTTTTTGCTTTATCCTCTTATTTGGAAGAAGCTCTATCCTTTCTATAACGAGGTATTATTGAATAATCAGTGCCTTTTTCTCGCTCTTGGCTGGATTCTTCTTGCAAGACTGCAGGAGGCTAAGGCGATTAAACAGTTTGCGGTTGCCATGGCTGCAAGCCTCCTTGTTTTAGTGATTCCCTATATCGTGGATAAGGTTTGGGATTTTCAGAAGTTTCGCTATATTTTCGCAGGAATCGGGATTCTGTCTTTACTTCTTGTGCTTGTACTGGGAACAGTGAACTTCGGTGCCAAGATGAGTGTTAGTCTCTTCGGTTTTCGTTTTCAGGCCTCGGAATTTGTAAAACTTTCCTTTGTTTTTTCGATAGCGGGAATTCTCTCTGAAGAACACGGCCGGGAAGGAGTTATCCATTCTGCGTGTGTTGCGGCAGTACACGGCATCATTTTGGTGCTTTGTAAAGACCTGGGTTCCGCATTGCTTCTTTTTATTTCCTATGTTTTTATGCTCTATGTTGCGAGAAATCAGCTTCTCTACCTCTTGGCAGGTGGACTGGTTTCCGCTTTAGCCGGAGTGCTGTCATACGGCTTATTTTCTCATGTACGAACCAGAGTTTATGCCTTTATTGACCCTTGGAGAGATATGGCGGGGAAGGGCTATCAGATTACCCAATCTCTCTTTGCAATAGGTACCGGCGGATTTTTGGGACTCGGCCTTTTTCAGGGACTTCCCAATAAGATTCCTATTGTGGAAAATGACTTTATTTTTTCCGCTCTTTCCGAAGAAATGGGAGGGGTAGTGGCCATTTGCCTAATCCTTATCTGCCTTTCCTGCTTTATGCAAATGATGATGATGGGAAGAGATATGGAAAGCTCCTTCTATAAACTTGTGGCTCTGGGCTTAAGCGTAATTTATGTCATTCAAGTGATTCTCACGATTGGAGGCGCAATTAAGTTTGTACCTTCCACCGGCGTAACCCTCCCATTTATGAGCTACGGCGGATCCAGTTTGATTTCCAGTTTTATCGTATTTGCCCTTTTCCAGTCCCTCTTTATTATCCAGGGTAAGGAAGATGAGGTAGAAATGGAGGAAGACGTGGAAAGCGCAGAACAACAGGAAATGGAGTCGGAGGAAGAAGATGCGTAGAGAAGATAGCGAAGAGAAAAGAAGCCGAAAAGGGAAAGAGAAGAATCCGGAGAACGTGATCAATAAGCAAAGAGAGAAACAGACGGAAGGAAGACAACAGGCGAAGAGAAGACGGGAGGAAGCTCTTTCCGAAACGAAACTTGCTATGATAAGAAGAAAGCAAAATCGAGAAATGCTCGGGATTATCTATCTTTTTGCTCTCATATTCTTTGCTATGATTGTCTATTTTTGTCATTTCATCCTGTTTCAGGCAGAAGATAAGATGGCAAGCCCTTATAATGCAAGAATTGATTATCTGGCGCAAAAGACGGTAAGAGGGGAAATTCAAACGGCTGACGGCATGGTCATTGCAAAAACCATGACGAAAGAAGACGGAACGGAAAGTAGAGAATATCCGGGAGGCGCTGCTTTCGCCCATCCTGTGGGCTACAGCGTGAAGGGAAAGACAGGCATAGAATCCCTTGGGAATTATTACCTCACGAATTCCGGCATCAATCCCTTACAGAAGTTTATGAATGAAATCGAAAACAGAAAAAATCCGGGAGATACTTTGGTTACGTCTTTAGATGCGGATTTACAAAAGCTTGCCTATTCTTTACTGGACGGAAGAAAGGGAAGCATAGTTTGTATGGAACCCTCCAGCGGAAGAATCCTTGCCATGGCATCCGCGCCTTCCTTTGACCCGAATCAATTACAGGAAAATTGGGACAGTTTAATTTCCGAAGAGAATACGGACGGGAATCTTGTAAATCGCGCAACACAGGGACTCTATCCGCCGGGATCGACTTTCAAGCTCCTTATGGCACTGGAATATATTCGGGAGCATCCGACTGACTGGCAGGATTTCAGCTTTAAATGTAAGGGAGAATACGTGGATCCTTCCAATCCCGCGAATGTGGTTCACTGCTATAACGGAGAGGTGCACGGGACGGTGAATCTCGAGTCGGCTATTGCGCAGTCCTGTAACTCGGCCTTTGCTTTTATCGGCTCGGAGATTGATGTAAATCGCCTTCAAAGCTTAGCGGAAGATTTTTATTACAACAAGGACTTGTCTATTGGGCTTCCTTCCAAGGCAGGGCAGTTTAGCTTGACAGCGGATTCTCCGACCTGGCTTAAGATGCAAAGCGGAATCGGGCAAGGGGAGACTCTCTGTAGTCCCTTGCAAAACCTTTGCATGGTTTCAGCCATAGCAAATCACGGAACACTTATTTATCCGACCATTCTTTCTGAAGTAAAGTCAAAAGAAGGAACGGCGGTGCATCATTTTCCAAAGGGAGAAGAAATTACACTGATGTCTTCTTCCGAGAGCGATGCTTTAAAACAATTTATGCGTTCTGTCGTTACGGAGGGAACGGCTTCCGCTTTAAAAACCAAGGCATATCAGGTTTGCGGAAAGACGGGATCGGCACAAGTGAAGGAAGGCGGAAAGCTGAAGACCAATGCCTGGTTTGTGGGCTTTGCTCCGATGGACGATCCGAAGCTTGCTGTCTCTGTTTTGGTGGAGGATGGAGATACCGGCGGAAAAACGGCGGCGCCTCTTGCAAGAGAACTATTTGATTTGTATTTAAAGTAAAAACGAAGGAAGAAGTATGAAAAGGCTATTATCGTATATTTCTGAGTTAAAAGGGAAGAGTATCATTGCACCGCTTTTCAAATGTTTGGAAAGCCTCTTTGAGCTTTTTGTCCCTATGGTTATTTCCTATATGATTGATAGTGGAATTCAAAAGGGAAATACGGTAATAATCTGGAGAAGTCTCTTTCTCTTATTATTCCTTGCCCTGATAGGTCTATCTTGCGCAATAGTAGCACAGTATTTTGCGGCGGAAGTGGCGATGCATGTGGGACAGTCCTATCGCAATGCCTTATTTCATAAGGTCCTGAATCTTTCCTACAGTAATATTGACGAGGTTGGAAGCTCCTCCTTACTGACAAGGCTCGGTCCCGATATTTTTCAGATTGAATCCACGGTAAACATGGTTTTACGCCTGTTTCTCCGTTCCCCCTTTATTGTGTTCGGGGCAGTGATTATGGCCTTTCGTATTTCTCCCTCCATTTCTCTGCTATTTATCTTAGTGCTGGTTCTTCTTTCCGTCCTTATTTTCGGAATCATGTTGATTACGATGCCTCTTTACAAGAAGATTCAAGTAGCGTTGGAGAGAATTACGAAGCAGGTTCGGGAGAATATTCTCGGTGTCCGGGTAATTCGCGCATTTTACAGAGAAAAAAAGGAAGAGGAGGGCTTTCAGAAAAGTAATGAAGCCTATACGGCCATGCAGGTAAAAGTGGGAAAGATTTCTTCCTTACTGAATCCTCTAAGCATGCTTATTATTCAGCTCGGTCTTATGGGAATTTTGTATTTCAGTTCCAGGCTTGTGAACGACGGCAGGCTTTTTCAGGGAAATGTAGTGGCTCTTACGAACTATATGAGCCAGATTCTTGCGGAGCTTCTTAAGCTTGCCAACTTGATTATCCTCATTTTAAAAGGACTCGCCAGTTTAGACAGAGTGGAAGAGGTTTTTGCAATAGAAAATGAACAGGTAGAAGAGGCCTCTTCAGATTTATCAAGACAATACGGAAGCATGGATAATGCAGAAATAGAGAGTGATTCAAAGTGGAACACGGAAGATAATACCTCTAAGGATGAGGAAGAAGCCATCGTTTTTCAAAATGTTTCCTTTTCCTATGGAAATAATGGAGAATATGCCGTTTCCGACTTGAATTTCTCCATAAAAAAAGGAGAAAGTCTCGGAATAATCGGGGGAACAGGTTCCGGAAAGACGACTTTGATTTCCCTTCTTTCCGGCTTTTATCCATGCTACAGCGGAGAAATTCGACTCTTTGGAAAAAACCAGCGGAATTATGTGAAGGAGGAACTTTTCGGTTCTATAGCGCTTGTTCCGCAAAAAGCGGTGCTGTTTTCCGGAACCGTTAGAGAGAATCTTCTTTGGAGAGAAAAAAATGCGCAGGATAAAGAGCTTTGGGAAGCGCTCGATATGGCCTGTGCGAAGGAATTTATAGAGGAAAAGGGAAAGGGACTGGAACTTCCTGTTACAGAGGAGGGAAAGAATTTTTCCGGAGGGCAGAGGCAGAGGCTCTGCATTGCTAGAGCTTTGGTAGGAGAGGCTAAATTCCTGATTTTGGACGATTCTTCTTCCGCACTGGATTTTGCTACGGAAAGAAAACTTAGACATGCACTGTCCGCCTATAAAAGGGTAGAAAATAAAATCATTATTTCACAAAGAGTGGCCAGTATCCGAGACCTGGATAAAATTATCGTCATGGATCAGGGAAAAATAGTCGGTATGGGAAAGCACAAGGCTCTTTTGGAGAGTTCTCCGGTATACAAGGAGATCTGTCTTTCCCAGCTTAAAAAAGAGGAGTTGTAAATGGAGGAGAAAAAATATACCCAAGGTAAGGTCTTTCGAAGAATTTTGCAATATGCCAAGGTCTATAAGCTTTGGATATTCTTATCCTTTTTTCTCTCATTTTTAACTGTGGTTTTATCCCTGACCCTTCCTATTCTGATGGGAAAGGGAATTGACAATTTGCTTTCCGAGGGTAAGGTGAATTTTTCGGGTTTACACCGGATTCTCCTTCTTATGCTTGTAATCTTAGTTTTTACGGTTTTTTCCAATGGTGCATGAATCAGGTGAATACCTATTTAAGCTATAAGCTCGTGGAAGATCTCCGAAGAAACTGTATTCATCATATGCAGAAGCTTCCGATTTCCTACTATGACAGGGAGAAACCCGGGGACCTCCTCAGCAGACTAACTACGGATATAGAGCAATTTTCCCAAGGGATTCTTATGGGCTTAAATCAATTTTTGCAGGCAGTTCTAACGGTTATAGAAACAGCTGTCTTCCTCTTCATTTTGGAATGGAAGATAGCCGTTATCCTACTTCTGATAACGCCGCTTTCCTATTTTATTGCGAAGTTTATTGCAAAGCGTGCCTATATTTATTTCCAAAGGCAGTCCAAGGAAAGAGGAGAGACCTCAAGCTTTACAACGGAAGTGGTAGGGAATATCAAGTTGATTCAGGCTTTCCAAAAGGAAGAGGATATGGAGAAGCTCTACCGGGAGAAGAATGAGAAAATGTCCAGATCCAGTATGCAGGCGAATTTCTACAGCTCTCTCGTGAACCCTCTGACCCGTTTTTTAAATGCTCTGGGCTATGCGCTTGTTGCCGGAATCGGCGGATATCTGGCCATTCTCGGGATGCTTTCCGTAGGAAGCTTAAGTTCCCTTTTGGCCTATGCCACCCAATATGCAAAACCCTTTAATGACATTACTTCCGTGATTACGGAGCTGCAAAATTCTCTGGCTTCCGCCTCTCGGGTATTTTCCTTTTTGGATGAAAAACCCATGGACAGAACGAAAGAAACACAGGAACTGGGAGCGGAAATCAGCGGAAAAGTGGCTCTTTCCCATGTGGATTTCTCTTATCAAAAAGGACAGAAGCTGATAACGGACTTTAATTTGGAGGTAGAGCCCGGGCAGACAATTGCGATTGTCGGTCCTACCGGCTGCGGAAAGACAACTTTAATTAATCTTTTAATGCGTTTTTATCCTCCCAATCAGGGAGAGATTTATCTGGACGGCTTTCCTTATGAAAAAATTAAAGAAGCTTCTCTTCGAAGAGCCTACGGCATGGTACTGCAGGAGACTTGGCTAAAATCCGATACCGTTTTCGAAAACATTCGTTACGGTAAAGAGGATGCTTCCTTGGAAGAAGTGAAAGAGGCCTGCAAGAGGGCGCACTGTCATTATTTTATCATGCAGCTTCCTAAAGGCTATGATACTATTCTTGCCGAGGACGGCGGAAATCTTTCTCAGGGACAAAAGCAGCTGCTTTGCATTGCAAGAGTGATGCTGATGGATCCGACTATTTTGATACTGGATGAGGCAACAAGCTCCATCGATACCCGAACGGAACAGAAAGTACAGAGCGCTTTTCAGGAAATGCTGAAAGGCAGAACCGCTTTTATTGTAGCGCACAGACTTTCCACCATACAAAATGCGGATTGTATTCTCGTTATGAAAGACGGAAATATCATCGAGAAGGGCAGTCACAATGCGCTTCTTCAGGAAAACGGTTTCTACAAGGAACTCTATGAAAGCCAGTTCCAGGCAAGCTAGAAACACGAAACAGTACGCAAAAAAGTGACGCTTCGTGCTTAAAAAAGTTTGGAAAAATTCACGAACCGATGTTCTCAAAAAATCCATATTACTTTTTGCCGTATTTTGTTTTATAATGTCACGTATTTAATGAGTATTCGTGCTTTTGCAGGATACTCATTATTATGTGGCAGACTTTATCCTTTACAACGTGTAGAAAAGGGATGTTAATGTTATAAAAGTTATAATTATTATTCTGTTTAGAAATAGGATTTCCGATCACCGTGTATTTTTCAGTTTTAGGAGGAGAATATGACAATCATAAAAACCTTGTCTAAGTCCGTAAGGGAATTTAAGAAAGACTCTATGCTTTCTCCCGCCTTTGTCAGTGCGGAAGTGGTTTTAGAGTGCATGATTCCGTTCTTTACGGCAAGACTGATTAATCAGATGAAGGTGGATGCTTCCCTTCCTATGATTTTGCGTTATGGCATAGTCCTTGTGATTATGGCTATGCTTTCTTTAGTTTGCGGAATCAAGGCCGGAAATTATGCGTCTTCCGCATCGACCGGTTTTGCCAGAAATTTAAGGAGAGATATGTTTCAAAAGATTCAGGGCTTTTCCTTCAGTAATATCGACCGCTTTGAAACTTCCTCTTTGGTTACCAGACTGACTACGGATGTCAGTAACGTGCAGATGGCCTATATGATGCTTGTGCGTCTGGCTTTTCGTGCGCCTTTAATGATGATTTTCGCCTTTACGGCCGCCTTTCTTCTTGGCGGAAGAATGGCTATCATTTTCTGCATCATGATTCCGTTTTTGGGAGCCTCTCTTGCGATTCTGATTGCGAAGGCTATGCCGATGTTCGATAAGGTCTTTAAAAACTATGACGCCTTAAATGATTCCATCGAGGAAAATGTGCAGGGGATGCGAGTTGTAAAGGCCTTTGTAAGAGAAGAGTACGAGAAAAAGAAGTTTAACGATAGGGCGGAAAAGCTTGCGAATGAGTTTATTCGGGCGGAGAAGCTTGTTTCGATTACGAATCCTTTAATGCAGTTCTGCCTTTATATTGGGGTTATTTTTATCTTAAGCTTCGGTTCTTACCTCGTTGTAATTACACAGGGCTTAAGTCTGGATGTCGGACAACTATCCGCCTTACTGACCTATAGCTTCCTGATTTTATCGAGCCTGATGCTGGTGGCCATGGTTTTCGTTATGGTTTCCATTTCCATTGAGTCCACTCGAAGAATCGTAGAGGTTCTTACGGAAGAAAGCGACTTACAAAATCCGGAAAATCCGGTCATGGAAGTCCCGAACGGGTCCATTGATTTTCATCATGTTTCCTTTAAATATTCGAAAGATGCCAAGAAAAATGTGCTTTCCGATGTGGAAGTACACATTCCGTCAGGCGCGACGGTGGGAATCATTGGCGGAACCGGTTCTGCGAAGTCTTCTCTAACCCAGCTTATTTCCCGTCTTTATGATGCAACGGAAGGAGAGGTTCTGGTTGGCGGAGTGGATGTACGGAACTATGATTTGACTGTACTTCGTGATCAGGTAGCCGTGGTTTTACAGAAGAACATCCTCTTTTCCGGAACGATAGCGGAGAATCTGCGCTGGGGAAATAAAAATGCTACGCAGGAAGAAATCGAGCATGCCTGCAAGCTTGCTCAGGCTGCCGAATTTATTGACAATATGAAGGAGCGCTATGAAAGTCGTGTGGAGCAGGGAGGAAGTAATTTCTCCGGCGGACAGAAGCAAAGACTTTGTATTGCAAGAGCACTACTTAAAAAACCGAAGGTCTTGATCTTAGACGATTCGACTTCCGCGGTGGATACAAAGACGGATGCTTTGATTCGAAAGGGCTTTAAGGAATTCATTCCCGATACTACGAAAATTATTATTGCACAGCGAATTGCTTCCGTGCAGGATTCCGACCTCATTTTGGTCATGGATAAGGGGCGCGTTATTGCGCAGGGAAATCACGAGAAGCTAATGGAAAGCTCGAAAGAGTATAGGGAGACCTATGAGTCACAAAACAGAAAGGAGGAAAAAGATGGAGAATAAAAAGAAAGGAATCGACAAAGATTTCTTCCCGACTTTGAAACGAATTCTAAAAACACTTTTCAGCTTTTATCCGGTCTTTTTGCCTCTTACGCTTGTTTTGATTTTGGTCAATGCCGTAGTTTCCGCGATACCATCCTTATTCCAGCAGAAAATCATCAGCCTCGTGGAAAGGGCTTATAAAAGCGGCGAATGGAAGTCCGTTTCCGAGCCGATTTTTCATCAAATTACTATCCTCGCAATTTTATACGGTATTTCCTTACTGGCCGCTTTTATTTATAACTGGAATCTTGCGACAATCACACAAGGCTCCTTAAAAAAATACAGACAAAAGATGTTTGACGGCATGCAGGATCTTCCGATTTCGTTTTTTGATAGAAATAAGACCGGAGATATCATGAGTCATTACACAAACGATATTGACTCCATGCGGCAGTTTATTTCGATTTGTATTCCGCAAGCACTGTCTTCCTTTATTACTATGGTGACGGTTGTTTTTCTGATGTTATATTACTCTCTTTGGCTAAGCCTCCTCGTTATTTTAGGCTCTATCCTGATGATTCGAGTTGTAAAGGATATCGGCGGAAAGTCCGGTCACTTCTTTGTTCGCCAGCAGGAAGAACTTGCGAAGTCCGAGGGCTTCATCCAAGAAATGATGAACGGGCAAAAGGTCGTGAAGGTCTTCAATCACGAGACGGAAGCGATAGCCGATTTTGACCGCTATAACGAGGAGCTTTTCTCCGTTTCCAATTCGGCAAACCGCTATTCCAGCGTCATTATGCCGATTCTAGGAAATATCGGCAATATTCTTTATGTATTGGTGGCGATTCTGGGAGGCATCCTTTTAACCTATAAGGTACCGAATCTTTCTATATCCGGTTTGGCGTTAAGCATTTCCATCGTCATTCCCTTCCTTAATATGACGAGACAGTTTGCCGGCATGGTGGGGCAGATTTCGTCGGAAGTGAATGCCGTGGTGATGGGTATTGCCGGAGCAAAGAGAGTCTTTGCCTTAATGGATGAGATGAAGGAAGAGGATAGCGGTCATATTCGTCTTGTAAGCGTTAAGGACATGGACGGAGAACTTGTGGAAACAATGGATCGCACGGAAATGTGGGCATGGAAGGAAGTAAAGGAGGACGGCACTGTCGTTCTGAAGCGTCTTTTGGGAGATGTGGAGCTTCGGGACGTCGATTTCTCCTATGACGGAAAGCGCATGATTTTAAAGGGAATCAATGTCTTTGCCCATCCCGGTGAGAAGGTGGCTTTTGTAGGAGCTACCGGTGCCGGAAAAACCACAATCACTAATCTTTTGAATCGCTTTTACAGCATTCAAAAGGGAGAGATTATTTATGACGGCTTCGATGTCTATGACATTTGCTTAGGAGATCTTCGCCGTTCTCTCGGGATTATCCTGCAGGATACCGTACTGTTTACCGGTACCGTAATGGAAAATATTCGTTATGGAAAGCTCGATGCCTCTGACGAAGAGTGTATTGCAGCGGCGCGCCTTGCAGGGGCAGACGATTTCATCACAAGACTTCCGAACGGATACGATACCGAGCTTAGTGGAAACGGAGGAAACCTTTCTCAGGGACAAAGACAGCTCCTATCCATTGCCAGAGCTGCGGTAGCCGATCCTCCCGTTCTGATTATGGACGAGGCAACCTCATCCATTGATACTAGAACGGAGGCCATCGTACAGAAGGGCATGGATGCTTTAATGGCCGGTAGAACCGTATTTGTTATTGCACATAGACTATCCACTGTACAGAACTCCGATGTCATCATGGTGCTGGAACAAGGGGAAATCATCGAGAGAGGAAGCCATGAGAAATTGATTTCAGAGAAAGGAAAATACTACCAGCTTTATACCGGAGCCTTTGAGCTGGAATAATTTCTTGCAGGGAAATGGATTTTTTGATGCCAATTTGTAAAAGCAAAGTGAATTGCAGCAAAATTTCTTGCTTGCACAATGCTGAAAACCTGTGCTATACTGCAGTGGTTGCCACAATAGCACAGTTGGTAGTGCATCTGATTCGTAATCAGAAGGTCACCGGTTCAAGTCCGGTTTGTGGCCGAATAGGGAAACGGGGAAGCTTGGCTTCCCTGTTTTTTTCTGTTTTTCTCTGCTATAATGGGAAAATAGTGATTAAATAAGCTTGTCTGCGTAAACGGGGCTAAAGCTAGGGTACAGAAAAAATAGGAGTAGAAAGAACCGGGGAAGTAAAGAAATAGAGAAGGTAGAAGGTAAAGAAGTAAGAAAGTGAAGAAAAGTAAGGGAATAGGGAAGTAATCCATGAAGAATAAAAAAGAGTTAAAAGTCATTATCGGAATCGTCTTAATCGTGCTTTTTATAGCAGGCTTATCTTATTTTGTTCCGAAACTTCTGTCCAAGCCCTCTCAAAAACTTCGTGTTTTAAAAAATGGAGAAATCCTTCTGGAACATGAGCTCGGAAAGGATGCCAAGTTTATGATTCTGGACCAGGAAGCCAAAGAAGTTCCTTTTGAGGAAAGTTTAAGCAGTTTGTCAGATGACGAGCGAAATCCGGCGATGCACGAGGTGAATTTTATTGAAGTAAAAGACGGGAAGGTGCTTTGCACAGAATCCAATTGCAATAATCAAATCTGTGTGCATACGCCGGCAATAAGTGCAGAGAATGCGGACTTACCGATAGTTTGTCTTCCCCACGGATTGATTTTACAGATTGTAAGTTGAATGGTAAGGAGGCTTTGATGGACTACGAGGGAAGGATTTGTCGCTCTCCTATGGAGAAGAGTTCCTATATGTTGCCCGTGACTGTCGGTTGCCCTTATAACGGCTGTCATTTTTGCAATCTCTTTCGTGACCTGCACTACAGAGAGCTTTCATTTTCACAGATAGAAGAAGAGCTTCAGCGTGTTCAGAACGCAGGAGGAAAGCCTAAGAAGATCTTTTTAGGAGACGGCTGTGCTTTCGGTTTAAAAACCGAACAGCTTTTAAAAATACTGGATTTAATCCATCAGTATTTTCCAGAATGCGACATAATTAATTCTGACGCAACCGTCACAAGCATTCGGATAAAAACGAACGAGGAGCTTAGGGCTCTTTCGGAGAACGGCTACAAGCATCTCTATATCGGAATAGAGAGTGGACTTTCGGATGTCCTATCCTTTATGCATAAGGAGCATGATGTAGCGGAAGCGGAGCGGGAAATTGCGAGAATTAAAAATGCCGGTATGATTTATGATGCGCATATCATGAGCGGTGTCGCAGGAAAGGGGAGAGGGATAGAAAATGCGGAAGCCCTGGCCGCTTTTCTAAATCGGACAAAACCGGAATTTGTCGTGAACTTTTCCATGTTTATTTCCTCCGATACACCCTTGTATCAGGACATAGTAAAGGGATGCTTTCATCCGGCAACGGAACTGGAAAACCTAAAAGAAGATAGAAGACTGGTGGAACTTTTGGCTACGGACGGAACGGAACTATTTTATGATTCCTTTCACGACTGTATTCGAAAGCGAGTTTGGGGTACCTTAGCGAAAGATAGAGAAAAAATGCTGAAACAACTGGACAAATGGATAGAAGAATTTAAGCAGAAGGAATCGATCTATGCCACGGATTTTCCCTACAAGGACTGTCCTGCTCAGACGATGTTTGATTTGGAAAATATTTTATAGGAGAGACAGATGGAAAAGAAAAAAATATATCTGGATAATGCCGCAACTTCTTTTCCGAAGCCGGAAGAAGTTCCAAGGGCGGTCTACGATTACATGACAAAGCTCGGTACCAATGTAAATCGGGGCGGATATGCTACTGCCTATGATACGGAAACCGTTGTCTTTGAATGTAGAGAGTTGATTGGAGCCTTATTTCATGCGCCGGATTATAAAAATGTTGTATTTACAAGGAATATTACGGAAAGCCTGAATGTAGTACTAAAAGGTCTTTTGCGTAGTGGAGACCATGTCATTGTTTCTTCTATGGAGCACAATGCGGTAATGCGGCCTATCAGGCAGCTGGAAAAAAAGGGAATCAACTTTACAAGAGTGCAGTGTGAGTCAGATGGCAGCTTAAAACCGGAAAAGCTTTTGAGCTGTCTTCGTCCGGACACAAAGGCAGTAGTAATGACCCACGCCAGTAATGTCTTCGGCACCATGCTTCCTATTCAAGAAGTGGGGAATTTCTGCAAAGAAAACGGATTGATTTTTATTTTGGATTCGGCGCAAACAGCCGGCGTTTTCCCAATCGATATGGAAAAAATGCATATCGATATTCTCTGCTTTACCGGTCACAAAGGACTTTTAGGACCGCAGGGGATAGGCGGCTTTATTCTTCGAGATGAACTTGTTCTAAAAATAGAACCTTTGATTTCCGGAGGAACCGGAAGCCTTAGCAATGTAGAGACGGTTCCGGAGTTTATGCCGGATCGTTTTGAGGCGGGAACACCGAACTTACCGGGAATTTTCGGCTTGCATGCCGCGCTAAACTGGCTCCGAAAGCTGGGAGAAGCTGATTTATTAAAGGGGGAAAGTCTAAAAGAAAACAGTGCTGTGCAAGAAGTTTTCGGCAAAACTCCATTTTCCGTAGAACAATGCTTTTCAGCAGCCTTAGAAAAAATCAGAAAGCATGAATTGCATCTTACTGCAGAATTTCTTAAAATGCTGGGTCCCTTAGAAAAAGAAGGAAAATTAAAAATAATCGGGAAAAAAGATATGGAAAAGCGTACCGGAGTGGTTTCCATTCAGACTCTGACAAGAGAACTTTCCGATACGGCTTTTCAGCTGGATACACGCTATGGTATTATGACGAGAGTTGGCCTGCACTGCGCCCCGTCCGCCCATAAAACCATGGGGACTTATCCGACGGGAACGATTCGTTTTTCCTTTGGCTTTGCGAATACAGATCAGGAAGTAAAGATAGCTGCCGATGCTCTGAGGGAATTATTGGAGGAAGAAAAGTAAATTTTAGCAAAGGAGATTTTTCTATGAAAATTATTGTGGACAAAAGTATTGCCGATTTAGGGAAAAAGAGTATTGTGATTGCCATTGCCAAAAATGTAAATCCTGCTGCAAAGCTCTCGGACGCCTTCCTCGAGAAGCAGAAGAAGATGGAAGAGTGGGCACTGAATTGTGATGCGGAGGAAGCGGCGAAGCATCCTGTTAATCAGGGCTATATCGACTCTATTTCTGCAGTAGGAAGAAGTACTAAGAAGAATCCCCCTACGGCTGTAGCCCTTATTCAAAATATCAAGCGCCGCGGTTCTATACCAAACATTAACAGCATTGTAGATATCTACAATGTAGAGTCCCTGCATTCTTTCCTTGCTATCGGCGGACATGATTTCGATAAGATTGAGGAAGAAATCTGCTTTACGGTCAGCAAAAAGGAAGATATTTTTTACCCGATTCTTGCCCCGGAGAAGAATGTGGCGGAAACGGATTATGTTTACAAGGATAAGAAGGGCATCATGGCTTGGATTGATGTTCGTGACGGAGAAAACTACAAGTTTGACGAGAATACGAAGAATGCTATTTTTATCATCCAGGGAAATGCCAATACTTCCGTAGAGATGCGCCTGGAGGCCTTGGAGCGTATCCGAAAGGATATGGCGGAATGTATGCCGGATATGGAATTTACTACACATGTTATTACTTATGGAGATGAGAATACAGAAATTTAGACAAAAAATTTATAAAGAATCTATATAAATCCATAATTTTATACAAACTCACTATTTCTCAAGATCTTTTTTGCTCGGTATAATGGTATAGAAACCATTTTGTGTTACCGAGGGACTTATGGAGCGTGAGTTCCCTCAAAGACATCGGAACGATTTCCGGTGTCTTTCTTGATTCAGAATGAGTGTCGCGTGCAAAGCGTGCGAAATCTCGTTTATTACGAGCATTCTGTATAGGTGCTTATGAATCAAATCATTTTTTTCAGGAGGTCAAATTATGGACAAGAACCATCAGATGTGGTCCGATCTGGGAATGGATCTGGATAAACACGACTTACTTTGTGCCGCCCTTCCGGGTGCATTCGGCGATGTGTTTTTAACACAGGAGAACCGTCCGAAAGGGATGGATTATTTCAATATGGTTACTGCGGATATTCACGGGATTCGTCCTGCAGAACTGATTCAAGCACAAAAAGAAGGCAGAAAGGTCATTGGTACATTCTGTGTCTTTGTTCCGGATGAGGTAATTATTGCGGCAAACGGAATTGTTACCGGTCTTTGCGGCGGTTCCCAGTTCTGGGTACCGGAAGGAGAAAAGGTGCTTCCCGCCAATACCTGCCCCTTGATTAAGGCATCTGTCGGTGCAAGACTGGGTAAAACCTGCCCTTATTTCCGTATTGCCGATATGTTTGTGGGAGAGACGACCTGTGACGGAAAAAAGAAGGCCTACGAAATTCTTTCCGAAGATGTCAAGATGCACATTATGCATCTTCCACATGGAAAAAGACCGCAGGACGCAGCTGCTTGGGATAGAGAAATTCTTGACTTTGTTAAAGTTATGGAAGACTTTACGGGAAATAAAGTCGATATTGATAAGTTAAATCAAGCTATTCATATTGTAAATGAAAAGAGAAAGGCACTGCAGAGACTCTATAATTGCAGAAAAAATACTTGCGTACCGATTAGCGGAAGAGACGTGCTTCTCATTATGCAGATTGCTTTCTTTGATGATCCGGAGCGTTTGACGGCTCAAGTCAATACTCTTTGTGATGAGCTGGAAAAGAGGATAGAGGAGGGGATTTCCGT
This sequence comes from Oribacterium sp. oral taxon 108 str. F0425, assembly GCF_000214455.1. NCBI lineage: Bacteria > Bacillati > Bacillota > Clostridia > Lachnospirales > Lachnospiraceae > Oribacterium > Oribacterium sp. oral taxon 108. The sequence continues at coordinate 1,374,721 of NZ_AFIH01000001.1, forward strand.
ATCTCCGAAGAATGCTCCGAGAATTTTACTTACCGGTACACCGATGGCCATTCCGAACTGGAAGATGCATAATATTGTGGAAACCAGCGGTGGAATCGTGGTTTGCGAAGAAAACTGTACGGGAACCCGTTATTTTACCCATACCGTAAAAGAAAACAACAAGACCATGGAAGAAGCTGCTTCCGCCCTTACGGAACGTTATTTCAACAATATTCATTGTGCTTGCTTTACTCCGAACCCGGAAAGAATCGACGATATCCTAAGACTTGCCAAGGAATATCAGGTAGACGGTATTCTCAATGTAAACTTAAAGTTCTGTAATCTCTATGCTACGGAAAATTACTTCGTTGAGAGACGCTTAAAGGAAGAGGGATACAAGGTTTTAAGCTTGGAAACCGACTATGAAGACAGTGATGCGGAGCAACTGAGAACCCGTGTCAGTGCTTTTCTCGAAATGATTGAAGCGAATAAAACTAATTAATTGAATGGTTAATATACATAAAATTTTTTATACAATATGGTGATATTTCAAATATGTTAAATTATTACATTTTATTTGACAATCATGAGCAGGCAATAAAAATGCATAGAGACTTGCAAAATGCAGGGATTGATTCCGTTATAGCGCCTACCCCTCGTTCAGCCAGTCTTTGTTGCGGAGTGTGCTTAAGAATCATGAAGGAAGATTTTCAGAACCTGGAGCATTATTTACAGGAAAATAAAGCTGTATATCGAGAAATAAAAGAAATTCAGGAGAACTTAAATCCCAAAAGAGATGCTTATTTATAAAAAAATGTCGCTCAAAAAAAGAGCGACATTTTTTATAAACTTACAAAAACCTAAACTTTTGAGAGTAAAACTTACAATTTAAGTTTTGTTCTTGTGAAAAGGGAAGCTTTGCTTTATGATAAACAAAGTTTAGAAGAAGAGGTTTAGTATGAGAAATAAGAAATTTTTAGCTCTATGTTCGATAGCTGCTCTTTCCGTATTTCTTGCAGTTCCTGCCTATGCAGGGCAATGGCAAAAGGGGAGCGGAAAAAATAAAAATAAATGGTGGTATAATCACTTGGACGGAACTTATCCGAAGTCTGCTTGGGCATGGATTGACAGCAGTGGGGACGGTTTTGCGGAGTGTTATTATTTTGACAGCCAAGGATGGTTACAAACCAATAAAACAATTGACGGTTATACTGTAGATTCCACAGGAGCCTGGATTGAAAATGGTGTTGTAAAGTTGAAGTCCGTTAGTGAAACAGGTGTGTTTACAAATGGAAAAAATGAGTACAGTACCGGTACCGTGGAGATGGAAGGTGATCTGAATCTTGGTACGGAAGTGAAGGAGATTAAAGAAAATTCCATTTCTGCCGGAAAGAATGTACTGAATGGTAAGTCCAATCAGCCGGATAAAAAATTACAGGATAAGAAAGATGGAAGTGACATCTTGGATTTGAGTGATTCTTTCGGAGATCCGGATTTGGATACGATTAACGCTGCACTGAATGCCAACAAGGATATGAGTGATTTAATCACCTATGCACGATCTTTTATTGGCGTGCTTCCCTATAAAACAGCCGGTAGTTCTCTGATTAATGGAACGGACTGTTCAGGTTTTACACAGCAGGTGTTTAAAAAGTTTGGAATATCTATTCCGAGAGATTCCAGGTCTCAATATGCGGAATCCATTAAAATTTCCGAAGCGGAATTACAACCCGGAGATTTGATTTTTTATGGTTCTTCTCCAAGCACAATTTATCATGTCGGTATTTATTCCGGAAATGGCACCATTATTCATAATACAAGAACAGGAGACTTTGTCAGAGAACACGACTACCACTATGCAAAGGCTTACGGTTTTGGAAGATATCTTCGTTGATTGATGTTTTGTTTTTTGAAAGATTTATTTTCGAGGTATTACGAGACGGTTCGACCGTCTCGTTTTTTTTGAAAATATTCTTTTTTCGTATTATGTCATTCCCTTTAAATATTTTCTTATTTGCCTTTCTGTCTTCATATTTACAGAAAGAAAAAAATTGAGTATTATAGCTAGGTCTTGGCGAAACGAGATATCGCACGCTTTGCGCATGATACTCGTTATGAATTAGAAAGAATAATTTGAGAATATGAAAATAAACAGATTAAAAACAAAACATGGATTATTTTTTTGCTCCTCTGTTTTTCTGTCGGGTTCTCGGTTTTTGCAGGTCCCGGAGATGAGTACCGGAGGAAGCTTGAAGAAAAGAAAATTGCAGAAGAGGACAACAAGAAACCTTCTTATGAGGCAATAGAGTTTGATGATAAACTTCCGGAAAGTCAATCCGATGAAAAGGAAGAAAGAATCGGAAAGGCTCTCTTTGCATCTAAGGTAGGGCAGAGAGAATCCCAAGTTATTTTGGTATTAGACCACCAATTGAGCCTTTGGAATAAAGGAGAGGATCGTTATTTTAAGCTGAAAGAGTGGAAAAACGGTTACGGAAGAAAGGGAATGAAAAAGGCGGAAGAGCGCAAAGAAGGAGATGAAACGAGTCCTATAGGTGCATTTCCGATTTCCTTTGCCTTCGGCTTTAAGGAGAAAGAAAATACTTTGTTGCCTTATCGTCAAATCAAGAAAAATTCCGTCTGGTCCGGAGAAAAATCCACTTACAATCAGTGGGTGGAAAAAGAAGTTCCTGTTGCGGGCGAGCAGCTCTGGAACTATAAGATTTGCTATGAAAAAGCGCTTGCAATCGGTTTCAATCAAGATCCTGTTGTGTACGGGAGGGGATCGGCCATTTTCTTACATATCAAATCCCCCGGTACTTGGGAGAGTGCGGGGTGTATTACAATAGAAAAGTCTTCTATGGAAGAGTTATTGCCTTTATTAAAAGAAAAACTGAGTATTCTGATTCTTCAAAATGAAGAGGAAATTAAGAATTACTAGGAGGAAAAATGGATAAGAAGAAAAGAATTATTCGAGATTATATCTTTATTGTTGCAGGAAGCTTTTTGATTTCCGTGGCATCCCTATCCATTTATGATAGGGCGGAACTCGTTATCGGAGGAGTAACCGGTGTATCCATTATCATCCGTCATTTATTTTCCGTACCGCTGTGGTTGAGTTATACATTGATTAACGTGCCTTTATTTGTTATCGGTTTTTTTACTAAGGGCGGAAAATTTCTGTTTCGAACGATTGTTTCTACTTTACTCTGTTCTTTTTTTCTGTTTATCTTACCGGCTTGGGAAATTTTGCCCAAAGACGATTTCTTCTTAGCCTCGGTAGTCGGCGGAATCTTTATGGGCTTAGGTTGCGGTATGGTTTTTATTTCGAACTGTACAACAGGTGGAACGGATTTACTTGCCGCAATTCTGCAAACCAAGTTTAAACACATTTCCATGGCTAAGCTGGTTCAATGCGTGGACTCTATGGTTATTCTTTGGGGCTTACAGATTTTTGGTGTAAGAAAGGCTTTGTATGCTCTTGTTTCCATTTATGTTTTTACCAAAGTCTGTGAAGCCATTATGGAAGGAATGCACTTTGCCAAGGCGGTAACCATTATTTCTCATAAAGGAGATGAAATTGCAAACTATATTATTACCACGATGCATCGTGGCGTGACCGGACTGGACGCCAAAGGAATGTATACTAAAAAAGGCATTACCATGCTGTACTGCGTTCTTAGTAATCGTGAAGTTTCCAATCTGAAAGACGTTGTGAATGATATGGATGAAAAGGCATTCTTCATTATTTCCGATGTACGGGAGGTTCATGGAGAGGGATTTATCAGAAGGGATGAATTGGTTTGATTAGAAGAAATCATAAAAAATGGCTTCTTTTCCTATTGGCAGGATTGTTTTTACTTTCCTGCTTTTTCGTTTCTCCGGAAAAGATTACGAATCAAACTTCTTTTTCTTTCTTTTTGCAATTTCCTTTTATCCGCTATTTTCCATTTGAATCATTCTTGTATTTGGCGACTTTATTAATTTTGTCGTCTTATCTTATGGAAACAAGAATTCTTTTCTATTTGAGCTATCCTCTTTTACGCTTATGTAAAAGTAAAAGAGGATTACATGCCTGTTTGGTTTTGATCAGTTTCTTTGTTTCTCTGTTTTTTGGAACCGGGATTAGCCTGTATTACACCCTTCCCTTATGTAATGCCACTCTAGGCAGAGAAGAGGATTCTCCTTTTCTCTTTATTCATTGTTTTTGTCTGCAGATCCTGGCAGCGGAACTGGGTAGTATTCTTTTGCCTTATACGGCTTTGTCCGATTTTTATTTATTTTTGCATTTTAATTATTCACTCCTCGAGTATTTTCGTATCAGTTTTTTGTTTTTCCTCTTTTCTATTCTTTTTTTGCTTCCTTATGTTTTTTGCTTTAAAAAAGAAAAGAACCAAGTATTATCCTCCGGAACCTTGGAAAGACTGCAAAACGCCTATTTTACATTGAAGAAAGAGAAAATTTTAGGAAAGGGAAACTGTTTCTATCCCTTTTGTTTTTTCGGGATTTTGTTTTTCCTTTCTTGCATAAAATGGATTCCAATTCCGTTTTGTTTTGCGCTTACTTTGATTTACACCATCTTCTTTCGACGTAGAGTCATTGTAAGACTGGATTATGATCTTCTAAGCTTGATTATTCTGGTTTTTCTTATCCGGGGAAATCTTCTTCATCTTCGCGCGTTTTCCGAATTTCTATTACCTTTTATCCAGGGAAGGGAAGCCTCTCGAGCTTTGATTTTATCGGAAATTTTTACGCGTCTTCCGGTCAGTGTGTTTTTGGCGGACCTAAGCACGAAGGGGAGACAATTGATTATCGCCTCTATTTTATCCGCTATTCATCCTCTGGCCTTAAATTACAGTGGAATTATTACTCATTCCATGTTGAAAAACAAAGAGCATACCAAAGTATTTGTTTTGCATTACATTTTTTTACATCTTCAGATGCTGCTCTTATTTGTTTTTCTGGCCTTTTTTACCGGCAATCTATAGATAGGAGGAGCGTTATGAATTGTTATTTTGCACCATTGGAGTCTATCACTTCCTATCCTTTACGGAATACTCATGCACATTTTTTTCCTGAAACGGATAAGTATTTCAGTCCGTTTGTATCGGCAAATGAAGAAGGCAGTTACAGCGGAAGAATTGCAAGGGACCTTAGTCCGACAAACAATGAGAATCTTTATCTTGTTCCACAGCTTATGGGGAAAAACCACAAGCATATGCTGGAGGTTTTCAAATATCTGCAAAATTTGGGATATCAGGAAGTGAATCTGAATTTAGGATGTCCGAGCGGAACGGTTGTCGCAAAAGGAAAAGGGGCGGGAATGCTTCGGAATCTGACACTTTTAGAAGAATTTTTCAACGATATTTTTTCAGCACTTCCCAGTGGTCTTTCCGTTTCGGTTAAAACACGAATCGGTATTTCCGACAGCTCGGAAACAGAAGATATTTTCTTACTTTTTAACGCATTCCCTTTTTCTGAAATGATTGTACATCCTCGTTTACAGAAGCAGTTTTACAAGGGAAATGTAGATTTGGATGCTTTTAGAAAGATTTGCGGCATTTCAAAACATAAATTGATTTATAACGGAGATATTGAAAATATTGCAACGGCAATAAAAATCCGGGAAGAATTTCCCGAGATTTGCGGCATTATGCTTGGAAGAGGGTTGCTGTCCAATCCAGCTTTGGTTCGTGAAATCAAAGGGGGTAAGGCTTTACAGGAAGAAGAGTTTAAAGACTATATTTCGGCTGTAGAGGATGCCTTTTCAAAAGAAATCGCGGAGGATCGAAATCTGCTTGCAAAATTAAAGGAATGCTGGACCTATTTTTCCAGGAATTATCCGAATAGTGTGAGAGGAATAAAAGAACTTCGTAAAGCAAAAAATATGGCAGAGTACCGCAGTGCAAAATATAGAATTTACAGTGAAAGCAGTTTCTACGCATATAGAGGAGAAAAGGAATGGATATAGAATATCCGAGTTATTATGAAGAATTCAGATGTATTGCGGGAAAATGCAAGGACAGCTGTTGTCGAGGCTGGTGTATCGATGTTGACAGGGAAAGCAAAAAACGGCTGGATAGAATTAAAGGACCTCTTGGAGAGAAGATTAAAGAGAAGCTGAAAGAAGGAGAGGGGAACTATTATTTTCCCTTGGAAGAAAATGGGGATTGTCCCTTTCTTTTAAAGAGCGGCCTGTGTGAAATGATCCTATCCGAAGGAGAAGATGCATTATGTAATGTCTGTGCGTCTTACCCTCGAGTGAAACAAATCTACGGAAATTATGCCCAATATGACTTAAATGCTTCTTGCGAGGAAGCGTTCCGATTTATTTTAAAATGGGACGGACGCATCGTTCGTGCAGTAGAAGAGGGCATGGGAGAAAAACTTTCAAGAGAGCAGGAGAGAGAGCTTATCCATGTTTTAGCTTTTCGCACTGCTCTTTGGGAGGAGTTATCCTATCTTCCAACCGATTTCAATACTTTTTTTCTTCATCTATTCCCATTTTTTTGGAGGGAGAAAGTCAAATATTTCCTCAAAGTGAGCATCCGTTAAGAAAGAATCAATCAATCCATGAGCTTCTTACAAAATGGCAGGAACTGGAAGAATATCCTTTCTTAAGCAAGGAACGATATTCCGCCTTTTTAAAATGGCAAGACAAAAGTACGGAAATAAATAAGGACTTCGGTCAATGGAAAGAACTATTTAAGAAATACAAAATGAATCCGGAAATGCAGTTTAACAGTCTTTCAAAAGAAAAACGACTGGAATGGGAAAAACAAATCGTAGCACTATGTCGTTATTATCTGTTTCGCTATACCTTACTTTCCATAAAAGAGGCATCGCTTCTTCCTGTATTTTCCCTGCTTTATCAGAGTATTGAGTGGATTTATACCGCTTTTGTTTTTATCAACACTGTATCCGATGAGGAAAAGAAGCAATTTTCCTGCTTTTTTGGAGAAGAGCCCAGCGTATTGCGTATAGCCGTATTTTTTTCTAAAGAACTGGAACATGATGAAGGAAACATAAGAAATCTTTTATACTTTCTTCCTCTTTTCAACTAATGGAAAAAGAGTATAATGGGCTGAGTTTGGTACAAAGAATCTATTTCATCAAATCGTTCTGAAGTAGAAATTTATTTTTAACGAGTATCCTGTAGAGTACAGTTTCTCGTTGTAGAAGAAGGGATGGGGAGAACTTGGATAAGATTGGATTTGATAATGAACAGTATCTGAAAACACAATCGAAGCATATCAAAGAGCGAATCGCTAAATTTGGCGGCAAATTGTATCTGGAATTTGGCGGAAAATTATTTGATGATCATCATGCAAGCCGAGTTCTTCCCGGTTTTCAACCGGACAGTAAGATTCGTATGCTTGGAGAACTGAAGGATGATGCAGAAATTGTTATTGCCATTCATGCCGGAGACATTGAGAAGAATAAGGTTCGGGGAGATCTTGGAATCACCTATGATATGGATGTCCTTCGCCTAATTGATGCTTTCAGAGGATACGGGCTTTATGTCGGTTCCGTTGTTTTGACCCGTTTTAGCGGACAGGAAGGAGCAATTGCTTATCAGAAGAAGCTGGAAGCTTTAGGTATCAAGGTCTATCGTCATTATTCCATTCCGTCTTATCCGTCCAATGTTCCTCTCATTATCAGTGAAGACGGTTTTGGGAAAAATGAGTATATTGAAACCTCTCGTTCCCTGATTGTGGTGACCGCTCCCGGACCGGGATCGGGAAAAATGGCGGTTTGTCTGTCACAGCTTTACCAAGAGCATAGACACGGTATCAATGCGGGATATGCGAAGTTTGAAACCTTCCCGATATGGAATATTCCCTTACAGCATCCGGTAAATTTAGCCTATGAAGCAGCTACTGCAGACTTAAATGACGTGAATATGATTGACCCCTATCACTTGGAAGCCTATGGAGTCAGTACGGTTAATTACAACAGAGATGTGGAAGTTTTCCCTGTGTTGAAAGCTATGTTTAATACCATTTACGGAAGTTCTCCCTATGAATCTCCAACGGATATGGGCGTCAATATGGCGGGAAACTGTATCATTGATGATGAAGCGGTTAGAAAAGCTTCTCAGCAGGAAATCATCCGACGTTACTATCATGCTCTAGTGGAAAAAAGAAAGGGAAGCGGCAGTGATTCCATAGTGGAAAAAGAACAGCTTCTTATGGAAAAAGCAAACGTTTCCGGAAAGGACAGACCGGTTATTTCCGCAGCTTTACAGAAAGCCGAACTGACAGGAGCTCCTGCAGCTGCAATCTCTTTACCAAACGGTTCCATTGTGACCGGAAAAACTTCTTCTTTACTGGGCGCTTGTTCTGCAATGTTACTCAATGCATTAAAGGTTTTAGCGGGGCTTCCGGATGATTTGAAGGTTATTTCTCCTGAAATCATTGAACCGATTCAGCACTTGAAGGTTGAGCATTTGGGGAATCATAATCCGAGATTGCATACGGATGAAATCTTAATTGCCTTAACGATTTCCGCAAATACGGACCCCAATGCGGAGAAATGTATGGAACAGTTGGTTAATCTGAATCAGTGTGAAATGCATTCTACCGTAATTCTTTCTCAGGTAGATGAAAAAACACTGGGGAAACTGGGAATCCGCATTACGTCTGAACCGCAGTACCAAAACAAAAAGCTTTTTCACTCATAATTTAATTCATAGCAAGTGGAGCAGGCGAAGCCTGAGACATCTTGTTCATAACAAGTATCGTGCGCAAAGCGTGCGATATCTCGTTTATAGATAAAAAATTGCATCTTTATCGTAGTTTTCTTTTTGAAAATGGATAGAGGTGCTTTTTTAGTTTACTTTTATATATGTTAGATATATCTAACTAAAAATACTCTGTTAAAAAAATAACTTTTATACATTATGCACAAAAAATTCCTTCTTTTTTTGTGAGAAAAAAAAGTAGGCAATGTTATACTGGCTTTGAATACTAGAGTCTTAAGGCGAAAGCGCATCTTGCGTTTTAGCAAAGGAGAAAAAATGAGCAGGTTAATCATTGTAACGGAAAATGAAGCGCAAAAAACCGTGGAAGGTCTGTATCGTGACTTGGAACGGAGAATTCAAGCTTCGCAACCGGGATTATGTCCGGTTGATTTGGCAGAGGCATTCTTACATGTTTGCCATTCCCAGTCATGCGGTAAATGTACCCCCTGCAGAGTGGGGTTAGGGCAGTTGGAAAAATTAATGGAATCCGTTTTAAACGGTTCCGCCGATATGGATACATTAAAAACGATTGAAAAGACTGCAGAGGCGATTTACCATTCAGCGGATTGCGCTATAGGTTTTGAGGCTGCAAAGATGGTCCTCAGAGGTATCCGCGGATTTTATGACGATTATGCGGAGCATGTAAAACATGGCAGATGCTTCGCTAAACAAAGTCAGCCGGTTCCTTGTGTGGCACTTTGTCCTGCTCATGTAGATGTTCCGGGCTATATTTCCTTGATTCATGAGGGACGTTATGCCGAGGCAGTCCAACTGATTCGAAAGGATAATCCCTTTCCTGCCGCATGCGGTTTAATCTGCGAACACCCTTGTGAGCTTAGATGCAGAAGAACTATGGTGGATAAGGCGATTAATATTCGAGGACTGAAGCGCTATGCCGTAGAACATGAAGGAGAAATCAAGGTTCCCCAAATTATGGATAAAACCGGCAAGAAGGTAGCCATCGTCGGGGGAGGTCCTTCCGGTTTAAGTGCCGCATATTATTTAAGTATTATGGGCCATGATGTAACCGTCTATGAGCAGAGAAAAAAGCTGGGAGGAATGCTCCGTTACGGTATTCCGGCTTATAGACTTCCGAGAGAAATTCTGGATCATGAAATTGAAGGCTTAATGAAGACCGGTTTTCAGGTTAAGACGGATGTAAGCATCGGAAAGGATCTGAGTCTGGCTCAGCTAAAGAAAGATTTTGATGCGGTTTATGTTTCCATCGGTGCTCATACGGATAAGAAGCTCGGTATTCCGGGAGAAGATGCGGAAGGCGTTATTTCCGCAGTAGAAATGCTCAGAAATATCGGGGATGACCGGTATCCGGATTTCTCCGGTTTGGATGTTGTGGTAGTCGGAGGCGGAAACGTTGCTATGGACGTGGCCAGATCGGCAGTTCGTCTTGGTGCAAAGACCGTAAAGGTTGCCTATAGAAGAAGACGAGTAGACATGACGGCACTTCCTGAAGAAGTGGAAGGCGCTATTGCTGACGGTTGCGATATTGTTGAATTGCATTCTCCGGTTCGGATTGAAAAAGATGAGAAGGGACATTGTAAGGGTATTGTTTTAAAACCGCAAATTATCGGGGGAGTTCGATATGGAAGACCTTCTCCCAAGGATTCTCAGGCTCCCGAAGTTCTGGTAAATGCGGATTTGGTTCTTGTTGCCATCGGACAGGGAATTGACTTCCGTAAGTTTGAAGAATACCAGGGAATCACCATTGAATCGGGACGCATTAATGCTTTGGATACTTCAGCTTTAAAGAATGCTGAAGGAATTTTTGCAGGTGGTGATTGCGTAACCGGCCCGGCTACGGTTATTCGTGCCATTGCCGCAGGAAAAACGGCAGCGGCAAACATTGATGAATATCTCGGCTTCTTCCATGAGATTGAGTCGGATATTGTGCTTCCGCCTGTTCGTTTTGATGACAATGCACCCACCGGTCGTGTCAATATGAAGGAAAGACCGGCTAATGAAAGAGTCTGTGACTTTAAGCTCATGGAGTACGGTATGACGGATGAAGAGGCTTGCCAGGAATCCGGAAGATGTCTGCACTGTGATCACTTTGGTTATGGAATATTTAAGGGAGGCAGAGAGAGCAAATGGTAAATTGTATAATAGATGGAAAAAAGTATGTGTGCCGGAACATACTACGATTTTAGATGCGGCAAAAGAAGTGGGTATAACCATTCCGACACTATGTTACTTTAAAAATTTAAATGAAATTGGCGCTTGTCGTGTCTGTGTTGTGGAAGTGGAAGGAGACGCCCGTTTACACGCCGCATGTAACAGCCCTGTACTGGAGGGAATGGTCATCCGTACCAATTCCAAAAAAGCCAGAGAAGCAAGAAAATATAATGTTGAATTGATTCTGTCTCAGCATAATGTCACCTGCACCACTTGTGTTCGTTCCGGAAACTGTTCTCTACAGTCCGTAGCCAATGATTTAAACATCGTAGGAAAAGATTATTTTCCGAAGGATTTACCAAAGCAAAAAGGCTCAAAGGCCTTCCCGTTGATTCGTGAATATGATAAATGTATCAAATGTATGCGTTGTATCCAAGTCTGCGATAAAATTCAGGCTACCCATGTTTGGGATGTTATCAATAGTGGAGGAAAGAGTACCGTTGATGTAAGAGACTTTTATCGCCTGGAGGATTCCTCCTGTGCGCTCTGCGGACAATGTATCACCCACTGTCCGGTTGGCGCTTTACGGGAAAGAGACGATACCGATAAAATTTTGGATGCACTGGATGATCCGGAGACCATTGTTTTGGCACAAATCGCACCTTCTATTCGAACAGCCTGGGGAGAAGAGTTCGGCTTAAGTCCGGAGGAAGCAACGGTGGAGCGTTTATCCGCTTGCTTAAAGGAAATGGGATTTGATTATGTCTTTGATACGGATTTTTCTGCAGACTTAACGATTATGGAAGAAGCTTCGGAGTTTTTACACAAGCTGACGCATAATGAAGGGCAGTTTCCGATGTTTACCAGCTGTTGTCCGGGTTGGGTTCGCTTTATCAAGAGTCATTATCCTGAATTCATTCCTCAGGTATCCACTTCCAAGTCTCCTCAGCAGATGTTCGGTGCAATTGCAAAGAGTTATTATGCGGATATCTTAAAGGTGGATCCAAAGAAAATATTCTCTGTCAGCATTATGCCCTGCCTCGCGAAAAAGGCGGAATGTGCTTATCCCAATATGGTGGATAAAGACGGAAACTTTGATGTCGATGTCGCTTTAACAACCAGAGAAGTGAACCGATTGATTCGAGCACTGCATATTTCTCCGGCTAAGCTATCCGATAGAGCATTGGATATGCCTCTCGGCATCGGTTCGGGAGCCGGTAATATTTTCGGTGCAACCGGCGGTGTTATGGAAGCAGCTCTTAGAACGGCTTATTATCTTGCGACCGGTGAGAATCCGGATCCGGATGCCTTTCAGGAAGTCAGAGGTATGGAAGGATGGAAGGAATCCAGCTTTACAATCGCCGGGAATAAACTAAAGATTGCAGTAGTGCATGGTCTTGCCAATGCAGACCGTTTACTGAACGCCTTGAAAAACGGTCAAGTCCATTATGACTTTGTTGAGGTTATGGCTTGTCCCGGAGGATGCGTAGGTGGTGGAGGACAACCGATTCATGATCAAGTGGAAATGGCTGCTCTTAGAGCCCCTGTCTTATATAAGCAGGATAGAGAAGGCAGTATCCGCTTCAGTCATGAGAATCCCTCTATTAAGTCCGTATATAAGGATTATTTGGGAGAACCGCTGTCTGAAATTGCCGAGGAACTGCTTCATACCGACCAAAAGGGTTGGTTGATGCCTCAAGAAATAAAATAAACTAAACTTTCGGGATGGAGTTATATCCTGTTGGTTTTCATTTCATCAAAGAAAGTCTGTAAAAAATCGTAGATTAATTACAGACTTTTTTTGATTTTAACGACTATCTTTCGCACATTGTGTGGTATCTCGTTTTAACAAGACATCACTCTCAAAGTATGCGTATTTCATTTTAACAAAACATCATTAGATAAGTTATACAAGAAAAAATATGCAAGATTTATATAAAACAATAAAGACAATCAGTTTTATTATGGACATAAATTAGTAATTTGAATTTTATGTCTTGAAATCCAAACTCTAATCGTGTATATTCTTCAGTAAAATTTCATTTAAGCCAGCTAAAGACAAATGTTTGTTGTACATCGCCTTGGGAGGATACTATGCCAAAGTATATCTTGAAAAGAGCCATTATGTCTCTGATAACTGCATTTTTGGTAGCAACCATGACCTTTTTTGTCATGAACATGGTTCCCGGCGGTCCTTTTCTGGCTGAAAAAGCGGTAACTCCGCAGGCACAGGCTGCGATGGAAGCAAAATACGGTTTGGATAAACCGCTCATCAAGCAGTATACGACCTATATGACCGGGCTTCTCCATGGAGACTTCGGTCTTTCCATTAAGAAGAGGGGAAGAACCGTGGCGCAAATCATTGCCGTAAAGTTTCCGGTTTCCGCTCGTATAGGAGGCATGGCACTTGTTTTGGCCGTTCTTACCGGGGTGCCTCTCGGTGCGGTTGCCGCCTTCAACAGAGGAAAGTTTCTGGATAATCTCATCATTGTTTTATCCACGGCGGGAATCGCTATTCCTTCCTTCTTATCCTCCACTCTTTTGGTTTACGTCTTTACAACAAAACTTCATTTATTACCTTCTTTAGGCTTAAAGGATGCGAGAAGTTATGTGATGCCGGTCATTGCTCTGGCTTTATATCCCAGTTTTTATATGGCTCGTCTTATGCGCTCATCCATGCTGGACGTTATGGGACAGGACTATATGAGAACGGCAAGAGCAAAGGGAGTAACGACCTTCAAATCCATTTTTAAACATGCGCTCCGAAATGCTATTCTGCCGGTTATTACCTATTTGGGACCGCTTCTTGCGTCTCTTATGACCGGTTCCTTTATCGTAGAAAAGATTTTCAATATACCGGGACTCGGTTCCGAATTCGTGAGCTGTATCACCAGCCGAGATTATCCCATGATTATGGGAACGACCATTTTCCTGGCCGTATTTGTTATCGTCATGAATCTTTTCGTGGATATTGCCTATGCTTTTGTCGATCCGCGTATCAAATTAAAGTAGGAAGGAGAGATGAGAGTATGGAAGAAATCAAGAAAAATCCCCTGAGTATGCAGGTCTCCATGGAGGACTTTATGCCTGCATCCGGTGAAGATAAAGAGTCCCTCGTGGTGATGCGGGAGTCTGTCGGTTTCTGGAAAGACGGTATTCGCAGATTCCGGAAAAACAAGATTGCCATGAGTGCCTTTTTCCTTGTTCTTTTGATTATGATATTCTGTTTTATCGTTCCCGCCTTCTATCCTTATAAGTATGAACAACAGATGAAGGGGTCTGAGCGTTTGGCTCCCATGCAATATTCGAAGGTGGAACAAGCGGAGATGGCAAAAGGAGAGAAGATTTTTCCGCATCTCCTCGGAACGGATCAAAATGGACGTGATTATATGATTCGTGTTCTCGTCGGTGGAAGAGTATCGATGACTGTCGGACTTGTAGCCTCTGTTCTGATTTTAATGATTGGGTCCGTGTTCGGCGCCATAGCAGGGTATTTCGGCGGAATTATCGATATGGTTATGATGAGAATTGTAGACATTATCTATACCGTACCGGATGTTTTGATTATTATTCTGCTGGCGCAGACTCTGAAGTTTCCACTGGAAAAGCTATCCATGCTTCCTGCTTTTACCTGGATGCAGAAACTGGGCTCCAACATGATTTCCATGTTTATCGTCTTTGCTTTACTCTACTGGGTCGGCATGGCCAGAATTGTCCGTTCCCAAATCATGATTTTAAAGCAAAGTGAGTATGTTACAGCGGCAAGAGCTTTGGGAGCAGGCCCCGGAAGAATTATTTTCAAACACCTGATTGTAAACTGTATCGGTACTTTGATTGTGACCACTACACTGCAAATTCCGAGTTCCATCTTTACGGAATCCTTCCTTTCCTTCTTGGGACTGGGAGTGCAGGCTCCGATGCCATCCCTCGGTTCTTTGGCCAGTGCGGCACTGAACGGCTTTCAAACTTATCCGGAAAAACTTTTTGCACCGGCTTTCCTGATTTTTATCATCATTTTAAGCTTTAACCTCTTGGGAGACGGACTTCGCGATGCCTTTGATCCCAAGTTAAAACAGCAGTAAGAAAGGAGTAAATATGGCAGAAGAGTTTCTTGTAAATATCCAAGAAGAACGACTTTCCTTCTTTACTCCAGCAGGAGAGGTAAAAGCCTTAAATAATGTCAGCATTCAAATGAAGGAGGGAGAGGTTCTCGGTATCGTTGGAGAATCGGGTTCAGGAAAATCCGTTACAGCCTATTCCATTATGGGTCTTACCGCGCAAAACGGAAAAATTGTAGGCGGCACCGTGGATTTTAATGGACATGCCATTCAGAATATGACCGAAAAAGAGCTCCGTAAGATTCGGGGAAATGAGGTCAGTATTATTTTCCAGGATCCCATGACCTCTTTAAATCCGGTATGGACTATCGGAAACCAAATTGCGGAGGCGGTGTCTCTCCATACGGATAAGAAGGGGAAAGCGGCGAGAGACAGAGCAAAAGAACTTTTGGAGCTGGTTGGCATAAACGAACCGGAGAAAAGACTCAAGCAGTATCCGCACGAGCTTTCCGGCGGTATGCGACAAAGGGTGATGATTGCCATCGCTCTAGCCTGTGAGCCGAAACTTCTTATTGCGGATGAGCCGACGACTGCGCTGGATGTGACGATTCAGGCTCAAATTCTGGAGCTTATGCAGGAATTAAAAAAGAAGCTTGGTATGGGAATCATCATGATTACCCACGATCTCGGAGTAGTGGCCTCTATGTGTGATTATATTGCGGTAATGTATGCCGGTGAAATTGTGGAATACGGTACAACCGATGATATTTTCTACAATCCGAAACACGAATATACCAAGGGACTTCTCCGTTCAATTCCGAAGTTTCATGAGAAGGATTATTCGAGGCTGGTTCCGATTGACGGGCAACCGGTGGATTTATTAAATCCGCCGAAGGGTTGCGGCTTTGCACCAAGGTGTGCATCTTGCATGAAGATTTGTCTGGAAGTGAAACCCGAAAAGAATTATTACGGGGGAGTACACTATGCCAGATGCCTATTACAGCAAAAAGAGGATTTCATAAGAAACACCGGAAAGGGGGAAGTATAATGGCAGATCATTTACTCGAACTCAGTCATTTAAAGCAGTATTTTCCCGTTGCCGGCAGTAAAAAAGTGGTCAAGGCGGTGGATGATGTTTCTTTCTATATCAATAAAGGAGAAACCCTCGGTCTTGTTGGAGAATCCGGTTGCGGAAAAACGACCACCGGTAGATCGATTTTACGACTCCATGAGCCTACAGAAGGGAAAATCGTCTATGACGGAGAAGTGATTTTTGATTCTGAAAAGGGAATCAAGAAAAACATGCTTCCTTACAGAAGGAAGATGCAGATGGTTTTTCAGGATCCTTATGCATCACTTGATCCCAGAATGACCGTAGAGGATATCGTAGGAGAGGCTATTGACATTCATAAGCTTTGTAAGAATAAGAAGGAGAGAAGAGAGAAGATTTTGTCCCTCCTTTCTACCGTAGGGCTGAACTCCGAGCATGCGAACCGTTATCCGCACGAGTTTTCCGGAGGGCAGAGACAAAGAATAGGAATTGCCAGAGCGCTTGCCGTAAATCCCGAATTTATTGTCTGTGATGAGCCAGTATCCGCTCTTGACGTCTCCATTCAGGCGCAGGTTGTGAATATGTTTGAGGATTTGCAGGAAAAGTTCGGCTTGACTTATCTCTTTATTGCGCACGACCTTTCCATTGTGAATCATATTTCATCCCGAATCGGAGTCATGTATCTGGGACACCTCGTGGAACTTGCGGACAGCGACCAAATCACCTTCCACTCGATGCATCCCTATACCAAATCCCTTATCTCGGCAGTACCGATTGCCGATCCGAAGGTGGCTAGAGCCTCACATAGAATTATCCTGAGCGGAGACGTACCGTCTCCTCTAAATCCGCCTTCGGGATGCCCTTTCCGGACTCGCTGTCCCTATGCGGATGAACAATGTGCATCGGAAACACCGAAATTCAAGGAAGAGCAAGCGGGACATTTTGTAGCTTGTCATCATTTGGATAAGTTAAATTAGTTACCTGCTATCTTAGGATAGTGTTGATACAGAAAAGGAGGGTATATGAAAAAAACAAAATTAATTAGTGCTATGCTCCTTGCTGCAGTATTACTTTCAGCTTGTGGCGGATCAAAGACTGTTGACGGCACAAAGTCCGGCAGTGATGCGGCAAGTGAACAAACTGCGGAAAAGACCTCTGCCGGCGGCTCTATCGATGTGCAGATCGGTTCTTCTCCGGAGACCATGGATCCGGCTTTGAATTCCGCTGCCGATGCGGCCAACATGATTCTTCATGCGTTTACGGGACTTCTTACGGTAGACAAGAATCAAAATATTGTGGGAGGTCTTGCAGAGAAATGGGAAACTTCCGGAGACGGTTTGACCTGGACCTTCCACCTTCGCCCGGACTTAAAGTGGTCTGACGGATCCGACTTAACAGCAGAGGACTTTGTCTATAGCTGGAAGAGACTTGCCGATCCTTCACTTGCGGCTCCTTATGGCTATGATTTATTAAATATGATTGAAGGCTATGATAAGGCCGCAAAAGGTGACTTGGATGCTTTAGCTGTTTCAGCACCGGATAGCAGTACTTTTGTAGTAAAGCTAAGTAGTCCCTGTACTTATTTTGATAAAATTGCTTCTTTCATCTCCACATCTCCGGTACAAAAAGTTACCGTTGAAGAAAATGGAGACGAATGGTCTACTAAGCCGGAGACCTATATTACCAGCGGTCCTTATAAAATGACGGAGTATGTAGACGGTGACCATATTACCTTTGAAAAGAATGACTACTACTATGATGCAGCAAATATTACCTTCGACAAGATTGTTTTCCATCTGATTTCCGATGATAATGCGGCATATACCGCATATAATCAGGGAGAACTCCTTCTTGCCAAAGCGATTCCTTCCGAGGAAATTCCGAACTTGGCAGGAAAAGAGGATTTCCATGTGGATCCCATGATGGGAACCTACTATGTTTCTTTTAATACACAGAAGGCTCCCTTTGACAACCCGAAGGTAAGAGAAGCACTGTCTCTTGCTATTGACAGAAACTATGTTGCCAACACCATAATGCAAGGTACTTATTCTCCGGCAGTGAACTTTGTTGGTCCCGGTATCAGTGATGCTGCAAAAGACTCTCAGTTTGCGGAAGTTACGAAAGAGAAGTATGGCGATTTCTTTAATAATGACGACTATGATGCTAATTTTGCAAAGGCAAAGGAGCTTCTTGCCGAGGCGGGCTATCCGGACGGCCAAGGCTTCCCGCAATTTTCCTATCTCACGAATGATACCGGATATCACAAGGCGGTAGCGGAGTATCTGCAGGACGTATGGAAGAAGCTTGGCCTCAATATGACGATTGATATCCAGGAGTGGAAAACAGTTACGGCAAATCGTAGAAACGGAAACTTTGATGTGGCACGTAACGGTTGGGTAATGGACTATGATGATCCTTCCAATATCATTAACCTCTTTGAAACCGGTAACGGTAACAATGACGGTAAGTACAGTAATCCTGAATTTGATAAGCTTGTGGAAGAAGCAAGAAGCACCGCCGATGTGGAAAAGCACTATGATTATCTCCATCAGGCAGAGCAGGTTATTTTAAAGGATTACGGCATGGCTCCTATAGCTTACTACAGCGAGTTCTATCTCAAGAGTCCGAAGCTTCAGAACGTATGGTACTCTCCGACAGGATATTACTACTTCATGTACGGAACCTTGGCAGAGTAATTTTACAGATATAAATCCGGAAAACTTAAGTTTTCTTTTATCACGAAAAAGGCTCGGAAGAATTGCCGAGCCTTTTTTTGTATGGTAAACTAAGGCATTAGAAAGAGGAGAATACTATGGAAAAAAGAAGAGTCATGTTGAAACTTTCCGGAGAGGCCCTGGCCGGAGAGAAGCATTTCGGATTTTCCGATGATGTAATTTTTAGAGTGGCGGATCAGGTAAAAAGAGCAGTAGACAGAGGCATAGAAGTAGCCATTGTAATCGGCGGAGGAAACTTCTGGAGAGGAAGACAGTCCGAGCAGGTAGACCGGTATAAAGCGGATCAGGTCGGCATTCTTGCGACACTCATGAATTGCATCTACGTTTCGGAAATCTTCCGAATCAGCGGAATGAAGACCAGAATCATGTCCTCTTTTTCCATTTCCGATATGAGTGAAGTCTTTTCCAAGGATGAGGCAAATAAAGCTTTACAAAATGGAGAAGTGGTATTCTGTGCCTGTGGTACGGGGCATCCCTATTTTTCCACCGACACCGGCGTAGTGCTTCGTGCGCTGGAGCTTACCTGTAAGGAAATTCTCCTTGCAAAGGCCATTGACGGGGTCTATGACAAGGATCCGAAGAAGTTCCCCGATGCCAAGAAATACGATACACTCAGTATTGAAGAAGTGGTGGAAAAGCGTCTGCAGGTCATTGACCTTTCCGCATCCATCCTTTGCCTCGAGAACAGCCTCCCGATGTCCGTATTTTCCTTAGAGGAAGAGGACGGCATCTTCAAGGCCCTTCTCGGAGAACACAAAGGAACAAGAGTGACAGCAGACTGACTTTCAAGGAAATAGTATCCCGTAGTGAGAATTCATTCTGATTTAAGATAAAACAAAAGCTAAAAATACGAAAGAAGAGGACTGAAAAATGGATGATCAATTTACAATCTATATTGAGAAAATGCATAAGACTCACGACAACTTAATGAGTGAGCTCGCGACGATTCGTGCCGGTCGTGCGAATCCCCATGTTTTAGATCGAATCACTGTGGATTACTATGGTACGCAGACCCCGATTCAGCAGGTAGGTAATATCTCCGTTCCGGAAGCAAGAATCATTCAGATTCAGCCATGGGATAAGTCTGTGATGAAGGAAATCGAAAAAGCGATCAATATGTCCGACCTCGGAATTAATCCTACAAACGACGGACAGGTGATTCGTCTTGTGTTCCCTGAACTTACTGAAGAGAGAAGAAAGGAACTGACTAAGGATGTAAAGAAGAAGGGCGAAGCGGCAAAGGTTGCTATTCGAAACATCCGAAGAGATGCCATGGATTTGGCTAAGAAGCTGGAGAAAAATGCGGAGATTACCGAGGACGATTTAGCAAGACAGACGAAGGATATTCAGGAGCTCACCGACCACATGATTGAGAAGATTGATCAGTCCGTGGAAGCAAAGAACAAGGAACTCCTTACAGTATGATGGAAAACACGGAGCGCTTTCCAAAGCACATTGCCATTATTTTGGATGGAAACGGTCGTTGGGCGGCTTCTCGCGGGCTTCCGAGAGCCCTCGGCCATAAAAAAGGCTGTGAGACCTTGGAACAGATTGTAGAAGACTGCGCAAGGCTTGGCGTATCCTATTTAACCGTATACGGTTTCTCCACAGAAAATTGGAAGCGCTCTGAAGAAGAGGTTGGAGCGCTTATGCAGCTTTTTCGTTTCTATATGAAAAAGCTTATTTCCGTTGCCAATGCAAATAATGTGAAAGCGAAGATGATTGGCGAGCGAAGTCGTTTTTCCGGGGATATTCAGGAAGGGATCCGTGCTTTGGAAGAAAGCACGAAGGACAATACGGGGATGGAGTTTATCTTTGCCGTAAACTATGGCGGAAGAGATGAAATCATTCGTGCAATGCATCGCTTTTCTGAAGAATATAGGGGAGAGAATTTGAAAGATGCTTTAGCTAATCTTACGGAAGAGCAGCTTGCTTCCTACTTGGATACAAAAGATATTCCCGACCCTGACCTTGTTATCCGTACCTCCGGGGAATTTCGGACTTCGAACTTCCTTTTATGGCAATCTGCCTATTCCGAGTATTATATTACGGATGTGCTCTGGCCCGACTTCAATAAGGAAGAGCTTTTAAAAGCGATAGAAAGTTACGGAAAAAGGGAAAGAAGATTTGGTGGAAGAAAAAAATAGAGGGTTAGGGGTAGATGGAGAAACACAACGAAACGGAAGAAATAAAAAATCGAGAAGGCAGTGTTAAAACAGCTCCGAAAGGACAGAACGAGAAGAAGCTGTCCTCCTTTTTTGTGCGATTAGCAAGCGGAATTGTCTTACTGCTTCTTTTGTTTATCATCCTTCCCGATGGAGGAAATCTACTGTTATTCTTTAATTTCATTTTATCTATTTTTGCCTGCTATGAGCTTCTGCATTGTTTTTCCTTTCATAAGGAGAAAATGTCGATTTTACCCTACCTTTTTATTTCTCTGCATTACCTTGCACTTTACTATGGGAAGCATTTTGAAATGGTCCTTATGCTGGTTTATTTCATTCTGCTCTGTGTAGACTATGTTCTGTTTTATCCGGAAAAGACAATTCGGGAGATTTGCCTGTATTTTCTGATTCTACCCTATGCGGGAATCATGTTTTCCTACCTCTATCAGACAAGAGGAGTCATGCATGGAAAGATTCTGGTTTGGCTGATTTTTCTATCGAGCTGGGCGGCGGATACCTGTGCCTATGCCGTAGGGATTCTTTTCGGAAAGCACAAAATGACACCGGTTTTAAGTCCGAAGAAGACCTGGGAAGGGGCTATCGGGGGAGTTCTCGGCTCTTTTCTTTTAACTTACCTTTACGGACTGTATAATAATCAAGTCTATGACGGATTTTTCCATTCCCCTTTAAAGCTTGCGATTTCTGTCGCCTTTGCCTCCCTTTTTTCCATTGTGGGAGATTTGACGGCTTCCGGAATCAAGCGGGATTTTGGAATCAAGGATTACAGTAATTTGATACCCGGACATGGAGGAATACTGGACCGTTTTGATTCGGCACTCTTTACGGCTCCGATTATCTACTTTGCTTTGGTTCTTTTTGTGAAATAATGTTTTTTCTAAGATTGTGTGAATCGAGGATATATATGAATATTGTGATTTTGGGGTCTACAGGCTCTATAGGCACACAGACCCTGGAACTTTTAAAAGACCATACGGAATATAAAGTGCTTGCCCTTTCTGCCGGAGAAAATATTTCACTTTTGGAAGAGCAGGCGCGGGAGTGGAAGCCGAAGTATCTTTGCGTTTTTCATGAAGATAAAGCAAAACTTCTGAAAGAGCGCTTTCAATCAAGTTATAATCGAGATGATACGCTTCATTCGGAATCTGCCGAGAACAGCATACCTTACGAAAAGAAAGAAATCGAAAAAGATAGCTATTCTCCTGTGATTTACTCCGGAATGGAAGGCCTTATCCGGCTTTCCGCCTTGGAGGAAGCCGATATGATTGTAATCAGCGTAGTGGGAATGGTCGGAATACAGCCCACTATTTCGGCTATTCAGGCGGGAAAAAAGATAGCTCTTGCCAATAAAGAAACATTGGTCTGTGCCGGGCATTTAATCAATGACTTATTAAAAGAGTCGAAGGCGGAGCTTTTCCCTATTGATTCCGAGCACTCCGCAATCTGGCAGTGCTTAAGAGGAGAAAAGGCGGAAGAAGTCGAGAAACTCATTTTAACGGCTTCGGGAGGGCCTTTCTTCGGTCTTACAAAAGAGGAAATGAGGGGAAAGAAGAAGGAAGATGCCTTAAAGCATCCCAACTGGTCTATGGGAAGAAAGATTACCATAGACTCCGCTACCATGGTGAATAAAGCCTTGGAAGTTTTGGAAGCACACATCCTTTTTCATATTCCGATTGAAAAAATCCAGGTTGTCATTCAGCGGGAGAGTATTATCCATTCTGCGGTACAATTTCGAGACGGTGCAATCAAGGCGGAACTGGGAGTCCCTACTATGCGTGTTCCCATAGCTTATGCCGTTTTTGAAGAAGAGAGAGAAGATTTCAAGGGAGAGAAGCTGGATTTTACCAAGGTGATGTCTCTGCATTTTTATCCCCCTTCTTATACCGATTTCCCGGCTCTAGCCTTAGGACGGTCTGCAGGACTGAAGGGCGGTTCCATGACGACTGTTTTTAATGCGGCAAATGAAGAAGCGGTTTCCCTTTTCCTTCAGGATAAAATAGCCTTCCTTTCCATTCCGGCTTTAATAGAAAAGGCGATGCAGCTGCATGAGAAGGACTGGAAGGCTTACCCTTCTGTAGATGAGATACTTTCTATTGAACGCTGGGCAAGGAACTGTGTAGAAGAGAATGCAAATCAGGTAGAAGTATAGATCTTAGGAGAAAGCCAATGAAGGCTTATAATGAAAATGATTTTAGATTTTAATACAAGATAGTATAGAGATTAATTATTTTAACAAGTAAAGGAGTAATTTTGAGTATTGTTTTGGCGTTACTTGCCTTATCGTTTTTGGTTTTTTTCATGAATTAGGTCACTTTTTGGCGGCGAAGTTTTTTAAGGTCGGTGTTTTGGAGTTTTCTATCGGGATGGGTCCTCGGATTCTTTCCGGTGTCTTCCGTAACACAAGGTATAGTTTGAAACTTCTCCCCTTAGGCGGAAGCTGTGCGATGCTCGGAGAGGATGCGGCAGGCAGCGGTGATTTTTCGACAGCGAAAGGGGAAGAAGAGGAAGATGTTCTGGACTTTGATGGCGTAGTTTTTTCCAAGGAAGACTTGGAAAAATACAGCTTCGAGAAGAAACCCGCCTGGCAAAGATTTATTATCTGCTTTGGAGGGGTCTGGCATAACTTTCTTTTGGCCTTTCTCTTTGCCATTATTCTTACGGTAAATATTGGTACGGAATTTCCGATTATCGGAGCCTCTACCGTGAAGACTCCGGCCATGGAAAGCGGTTTACAAGATGGAGATAGAATTGTAGCTATTGCCTTTGCCGACGGAAGTAAACGCTCCCTTGCCACCTTGCAGGAGCTGTCGATTTTTCTTGAGCTTCATCAGGAGGACTTTAAGAAAGGAGAGATTAAAGTCACTGTACTTCGAGAGGGAAAGAAAGAAAGCTTTAGCTTTAGTCCCTATCGGGATCCGGAAACGGGAAGATATCGCCTTGGAGTGCAATTAAAAAACGGAAGGGCCAAGGCGAATAATTTATTTCAAGTTTTTGAGTACAGCTATTACGAATTCCGCTTTAATGCACGAATTGTCTTTGACAGCCTCGCCATGATTCTAAGAGGAAAGGTTTCCAGACAGGATGTGATGGGGCCGGTAGGAACCGTGGCCGTGATTGGCGGTGCGGTACAGCAGTCCAGCTCCGGAGGTCTTCGCCTAACGATATTGGTTTTAATGAACCTTTCTCTTATGCTTAGTGTAAACCTCGGGATTATGAATTTACTGCCGATTCCGGCGCTGGACGGCGGAAGACTCCTCTTTATTCTTCTCGAAATGCTTCTTCGAAAGCGTTTAAACCCGAAGTGGGAAGAGAGAATCAACACTGTAGGAATGGCTATTTTACTACTTCTCATGGTGGCTATTGTCTTTAATGATGTATTCAACTTGTTTACGGGAGTGTATTCCAAGTTGTTAAACTAATCTGTAGTACAGCTGAAATACAAAGAGGAATGAGTAAAAATGTGTTTTAGGGAAACATTGAGGAAGTCTATAAAACAGTGTTCATCCGGTGATTTTTTGAAATTGAAATAATCCGGCAAAAAGGGGAAAAACAATGATAAAACGAACGGAAACTCGAGTAATTGAACTCGGAAAAAAAGAAAAAGGACTTTACCCATCCCTTCCCTTAAAAATCGGCGGAGGGAATCCCGTGGTATTGCAATCGATGTGCAATACCAAGACGGAGGATATAGAGGGAAGTCTTTCCCAGATTCGCGCCTTAAAAATTGCGGGTGCGGATCTGGTTCGTTTAACGGTTCCGACAAAGGAAGCGGCAATTGCCTTTGGAAAAATCCGAGAGGAATCCCCTCTTCCCATGGTGGCGGATATCCACTTTGATTATCGCTTAGCCATCCTTGCTATGGAAAATGGTGCTGACAAAATCCGCATTAATCCCGGGAATATCGGTTCCTCCGATAAGGTAAAGGCGGTTGTAGACTGCGCAAAGGAAAGAAATATTCCTATTCGTATCGGGGTGAATTCCGGTTCTTTGGAAAAGGATATCTTAGAGAAGTACAATGGAAGAGTTACAGCGGAGGGGCTTGCGGAGTCCGCTCTTAAGAATGTCGAACTTGTGGAAAACATGGGTTATCATAATCTTGTCCTTTCTATTAAGTCCTCCGATGTTTTAATGGCTTATCATGCGCATAAGATTGTAGCGGAAAAGTGTGAACTGCCTTTGCATATTGGGATTACCGAGGCGGGCACCGTCTGGTCCGGTAATATCAAGTCCGCCATGGGGCTGGCTCTTATTTTAAATGAGGGAATCGGAGATACCGTTCGGGTCAGTCTTTCCGCGGATCCCGTAGAAGAAATTCGAAGCGGACAGCTGATTTTGGAGACGCTCGGACTTCGTAAAAAAGCTGTTTCTGTGGTATCCTGTCCCACCTGCGGAAGAACGGATATTGACCTTATTTCCCTTGCAAAAGAAGTGGAGAAGATTGCCTTTTCCTATCCCGATAAGTCCTTAAAGATTGCCGTTATGGGTTGTGTGGTAAACGGCCCCGGAGAGGCAAGAGAGGCGGACCTCGGCATTGCCGGAGGAAAGGGTGTCGGCATGCTCTTTAAAAAGGGAGAAATCATCCGAAAGGTTAAGGAAGAAGACTTACTTAGCGCACTACGAGAGGAAATTGAAAAGTATTCATGAAAAACTTTTTTCAAGTATTTCAAGAACTGAAGGGAAATAAAGACTTAGAAACACTCTTCATGACGACGGAAGTCAGTCGCATTACGTTAAGCAGGGATCGCACGAAGATGAAAATCTACCTGCATAGCGATCATTTACTTAAAAAAAATGAACTCCATGCCATGGAAGAGCTCATTCAAAAGCAAGTTTTTTCGGGGAAAAAGATTCAGATAGAAATTCACGAAAGCTTTCATCTTTCTTCCCAGTACAATGCGAAGATTCTTTTTGAGCGTTATGAAGACTCCCTTTTGGATGAGTTGAAAGAAAAAAACATTGTGCTCCATCAAATGTTTACAAAGGGAAAGCTAGAGTGGGAAGATGAATCCACTCTAGCTCTTTTGATACCGGAAATTGCCCTTTTTCAAAAGGAAGAGGAAGAATGTATCCGGGTCATTGAGAAAATAATGCATGAGCGTTGTGGAATTATCCTGCATTTCTCCATTAGCTATAGTCCCGAGCTCAATAAAGCGGAAGAAAAAGAGTTTGAAGAGGATGAAAGACGTGAACATAGGGAAGAAAAGGAAAAGTTCGAGTCTATCGAGGCCAAAATGCAAGGGAAAAACTCCGACAAGCATAGTAATGATAGCAGTGAAGCCGGCAGCAATACAGCGGTAAACAAGGAAAAACCGGAGAAAAACCTAGGAAAGACTAAAGAGGAAGGTAAAGAAGAGAGTAAGGGAGAGGATTCATCCTTTAAAAGAAACTTCGGAAGTAGAGGTCCTTTCAAGAGAAGCGACAAAGAAGAGGTTTATTACGGCAGAGATTTCCAGGACGAAATTGTGCCGATTTCTTCGGTTGGAGAATTCTCCGGAACCGTGGCGCTGCAGGGGATTATTCTTCATGTGGATGAACGCCCGACCAGAAAATCCGGTATGGTCATCTTCACCTTTTCCTTTACGGATGATACCGACTCCATTGCCTCTAAAATCTTCGTGGAAGAAGAAAATCTGGACGATGCGAGAGCATTTTTACAGGTCGGAAAGACTATAGCTGTAAAAGGAAATATCGAATACGACCAGTACGATAAGGAGCTCGAGCTTTCCCGTGTATTCGGCATTAAAAAATCCGATTTTGTTCGGGCAAAGCGTGTGGACAATGCGAAAGAAAAGCGCGTGGAGCTGCATCTTCATACCAAAATGTCCGACATGGACGGGGTTTCCGACATAGAAGAGTATATTAATAGAGCTCTGGAATTCGGTATGCCGGCTCTTGCCATTACCGACCATGGCGTAGCGCAGTCCTTCCCGGATGCCATGGCACACTTAAAAAAGCTCGGAAAGGAAGACGAGCTGCAGATCATCTACGGCATGGAGGGATACCTCGTAAATGACCTCGATACCGTGATAAAAAATCTTTCCGAGGATCTCCCATTATCCTGTAGCACCGTGGTCTTTGACCTGGAAACGACCGGCTTTGATCCGAAGAAAAACCATATCATCGAAATCGGTGCGGTTAAACTGGAAGACGGAAAAATCGTGGACCGCATGGATCTCTTTGTGAATCCTCGTGTTCCGATTCCCTATCGCATTACCCAGCTTACCTCGATTGACGACTCTATGGTTATGGATGCAGACGGCATTGAAGTAGTGCTTCCGAAGTTTCTGGAGTTTGTCGGAGACAGTATTCTGGTCGCACACAATGCGGAATTTGACTATAACTTCGTGGAAAATAAGGCGAAGGCACTCGGCATTCCTTTTAAAAGACCGGTACTTGATACGGTGGCTTTGTCAAGACTCCTTCTTCCGAAGCTCCATCGTTTTAAATTGGACACTGTTGCGAAGGAATTAAAGATCGAACTTTTGCATCACCACAGGGCCGTAGACGATGCGGAAGCAACCGCCCGCATTTACCTGAAAGAATTGGAAATGCTTGAAAAAAGAGGCGTGCAGTCCTTAGGGCAAATAGACAGCCTCGATATGGACACCGTGGGAAAGGTAAGAAAACTCCCTAGCTATCATATTATTTTGCTTGCCAAAAATGACCTTGGGCGAATCAATCTCTATCGTTTGATTTCCGAGTCGCATTTAAAATACTTTGCAAAGCACCCCCGTATTCCGAAGTCTCTTCTGAAAAAATACAGAGAAGGACTGATTATCGGCTCCGCCTGCTCAAACGGAGAGCTATTTCAGGCTCTGATTCGCGGTATGGACGATCAGCAGCTTCTCACGATTGCGTCCTTCTATGACTATCTGGAAGTCCAGCCGCTGGGAAACAACCGCTATATGCTTTCTTCCGATAAGTACAGTGCGGAGACGGAAGAAGATTTAATACAGTACAATAAGAAGATTATTTCCCTCGGAGAACAGCTCGGAAAGCCGGTTTGCGCAACTTCCGATGCCCATTATACGGACAAGGAGGAAGATATTTTCCGAAAAATCATCCTCGCCACGAAGGGAATGACGGAAGAGGAGGGGGATACCTTCCTTTATTTCAGAAGTACGGAAGAGATGCTTTCGGAGTTTTCCTATCTCGATGAAAATACCAAGAAAAAAGTCGTAATTGATAATCCTCTAAACATCTTAAAACAATGCGAAAGGATTAAGCCGGTACGTCCGGACAAGTGCCCGCCCGTGATTCCGAACTCCGATGAAACATTGCGGGAAATCTGCTATGAAACAGCGCATAAGATCTACGGTCCGAAGCTTCCGGAAATCGTGGCAAATCGCTTGGAGAAAGAACTGAACTCCATCATTTCCAACGGCTACTCCGTAATGTATATCATCGCACAGAAGCTCGTGGATCAGTCCAATGCGGACGGCTATCTGGTAGGTTCCCGTGGTTCGGTAGGATCTTCCTTTGCGGCGACCATGTCCCGCATTACCGAGGTAAATCCCTTGCCTCCGCACTACATCTGCCCTAAATGCTATTACACGGACTTTGACTCGGAAGAGGTGAAGTCTTATTCGGGTATGGCAGGATACGATATGCCCTCGAAAAAATGTCCGCACTGCGGTGCGGAACTGGACCGCTTAGGCTTCGATATTCCCTTTGAAACCTTCCTCGGTTTTGACGGAGATAAGGAGCCGGATATTGACTTAAACTTCTCGGGAGAGTACCAGGCAAAGGCACATGCTTACACCGGAACGATTTTCGGCGAGGAAAATACCTTTAAGGCCGGGACCATTGGTACTCTTGCTGAAAAAACCGCCTACGGCATGATTAAGAATTACTACGAAGAACGAGGAGAACAAAAGCGAAATGCGGAGATTGATCGCCTTGTGCAGGGTCTGACCGGAATCCGGAGAACTACAGGGCAGCACCCCGGCGGCATTGTCGTGCTTCCCCACGGAGAGGACATCAATACCTTTACCCCGGTACAGCATCCCGCAAATGATGTGGAAAGCCCGATTATTACCACGCACTTTGACTATCATAAGATTGACCATAACCTCTTAAAGCTCGATATTCTCGGGCATGATGATCCGACCATGATAAGAAAGCTGCAGGACTTAACCGGGCTTGACCCCGTAAAAGATATCCCCTTGGATTCCAAAGAAGTCATGTCCTTGTTCCAATCTACGGAAATTCTCGGGATTAAGCCGGAAGACATTCACGGAGTAAAACTCGGTTGTCTCGGAATTCCGGAGTTCGGAACCGGTTTTGCGATGCAAATGGTAGTGGATACGAAGCCGCAGTATCTTTCCGACCTGATTCGTATTTCCGGACTTTCCCACGGTACCGATGTGTATCTAAACAATGCGCAGGACCTCATTTTAAACGGGATAACGACTCTTCGTGATGCCATCTGCTGTCGAGACGACATCATGGTTTATCTAATGCATATGGGCTTGGATCCCTCCGAAAGCTTTACGATCATGGAGGCCACCAGAAAGCATAAGCCCTTAAAAGAGGAGTGGTGTCAGGACATGCGCGACCACGGTGTACCGGAGTGGTATATCGACGCCTGTAAGAAAATCAAGTACATGTTCCCGAAGGCCCATGCCGCAGCTTATGTCATGATGGCTTACCGTGTAGCTTACTGTAAGGTTTTCTATCCGCGAGAATATTACACGGCATATTATTCCGTGCGTGCGGACGGCTTTGATTTTGATAAAATGTGCTTCGGGGTGGAAAAGCTCCGTTTCTATATGCAGGAGTATCTGGAGAAGGATAAGCTTTCCGCGACAGAAAATCTATGTCTTCGTGATATGCGAATCTGTGAGGAAATGTATGCCAGAGGCATTCGCTTTGCCAAACTCGATATCTATAAGGCAAAGGCCAAGGATTTTCAGATTACGGAAGAAGGAGAAATCATGCCTTCCTTCAGCTGTATAGCGGGACTCGGAGAGGCGGTAGCCCTCGGTCTTGAAGAAGGGGCAAAATATGGCCCCTACCTTTCCAAGGATGATTTTGTGCAAAGAACACATTGCCCGAAGGCATTTGCAGATAAATTCCATGAATTAGGCCTACTCGGAGAAATTCCTCTCTCCAATCAAATCTCTCTTTTTGACTAAGAAGATTGAAATTTTGTCCCTTTTTCGATACAATATGACTATCCATTTTGTTATCAACGAGTTTTCTGTGGGAACGCTTCAGACTCTCGTTGCAAAAGAGGGCTGAATAGAATAGGTTCTCACAAGAAGCTAAGATTGGAGGAAAGGTTTCTATGAAGGTGTATGATACCGGAAGTATTCGTAATGTTGTTCTTTTAGGGCACGGCAGTGCCGGAAAAACGACTGTAGCAGAGTGTCTTTGTTATGTGACCAAGGTGACAAACAGACTGGGCAGCGTAGACGAAGGCAATACAGTTTCCGACTTTGATAAGGAAGAAAAGAAGAGAAAGTTTTCCATTTCCACAAGCTTACTTCCGATAGAGTATAAAGGAGAAGACGGAGATTTAAAGATCAATATACTGGATACCCCGGGTTATTTTGATTTCGTAGGAGAGGTTGAAGAAGCTGTCAGCGCTGCCGATGCCGCTATTATCGTAGTAAACGGCAAAGCCGGTATTGAGCCCGGTACCGTAAAGGCATGGGAACTTTGCGAGGAGAATCATCTTCCGAGACTTTTCTTCGTGACCAATATGGATGACGATAAGGCTTCCTTCCGTCAGCTCGTTTTGGATCTGGAGAAGCGTTTCGGTAAGTCCGTGGCTCCTTTCCAGTTACCGATTCGTGAAAATGAGAAATTTGTCGGCTTTGTCAATGTCGTTAAGATGGCAGGTCGCCGTTTTACCAATTTAAATGAATATGAGGCTTGTCCGATTCCCGACTATGTGGAGAAGCATTTGAATATTGCCCGTTCTTCCTTACTGGAAGCCGTAGCGGAAAGCTCCGAAGAGCTTATGGAGAAGTACTTTGCGGGAGAAGAATTTACCACGGAAGAAATCCAGAGCGCTTTACGGGAAAATGTAAAGCAATGTAATATTGCCCCGATTCTGATGGGTTCCGGTATCCATGTGCAGGGCTTCAATGTTCTTTTACAGGTTATCGATAAGTACTTCCCGTCCCCGAAGGAACTGGAAGCAATCGGAGTGGACGCCTCGACAGGGGAGCATTTTACAGCGCACTATAATGACGAGGCAACCATCAGCGGCAGAGTATGGAAGACCATTGCGGATCCCTTCCTTGGAAAATACTCCTTATTTAAGATTTGTACCGGTGTTTTAAAGGCAAACTTCGAGGTTTACAATGTTAATAAAGAGGCCACAGAGAAAATCGGTAAGCTCTATATCTTAAGGGGAAATACTCCGATTGAAGTACCGGAATTAAAGAGCGGAGACTTGGGTGCCGTTGCAAAACTGAGTATTACAGAGACCGGAGACAGTATTGCGGTTCGTAATGCGCCGATTATTTATCATGCACCGAAGATTTCTACTCCTTACACCTATATGGCTTATACCGCAGAGAATAAGGCGGATGAAGATAAGCTCTCCACAGCTCTTCAGAGAATGATGGAAGAGGATCGCACCCTTAAGGTAAAGGCGGATCCGGAAAACAGACAGAGCTTAATTTATGGTATCGGAGAACAGCAGCTTGAGGTACTGGCAGCACGTTTGAAGGATCGCTACAATGTTTCTCTTATCTTAACTAAGCCGAAGTTTGCTTATAGAGAGACGATTAAGAAGACCGCCAAGGTACAGGGTAAGTATAAGAAGCAGTCCGGCGGACACGGTCAATACGGTGATGTAGTGATGGAATTCTCTCCGAGTTTCGACTATGATCAGGCTTATACCTTTAAGGAGCAGGTTTTCGGCGGAGCCGTTCCGAAGAACTATTTCCCTGCAGTTGAAAAGGGTATCCAGGAATCCTGCAAGAAGGGCCCCTTGGCAGGTTATCCCGTAGTGGGCGTACAGGCTGTCCTCCTGGACGGATCCTACCACCCGGTAGACTCCTCCGAGCAAGCCTTTAAGACTGCAGCTTCTATGGCCTTTAAGGACGGTTTTATGCAGGCAAATCCTGTTCTTCTTGAGCCGATTGCCCGCCTGACGGTAAATGTGCCCGACAGCTACACGGGAGACATCATGGGCGACTTAACGAAGAGAAGAGGAAGAATTCTCGGTATGAATGCCGTACATGGCGGTAAGCAGCTCATTGAAGCGGAGCTTCCGATGAGTAATCTTTACCTTTATAACACGGATCTTCGCTCCATGACAGGCGGTTCCGGATCCTTCTCCTTTGAATTTGACCGTTACGAGCAGGCACCCGGTGATATCCAAAACATCGTAATTCAAGAAGCGAAGGATAGAGCGGCAGCGGAAGAGTAAAAGAATACATAAGTATTTCCTTAAAGCAAAAAGCGACGAGATAAGAAACTTTCTCGTCGCTTTTTTCATTCATAACGAGTATCGTGCGCACAGCGTGCGATATCTCGTTCATGGACTTTAGCCAGTATCGGAGCTGACATTTGAAAAATGTTAGCTCTGATACAAAAAACCACCCGCTATGCGGGTGGGAAACACTTGTTATACAAAAATCACCTTTCCTAATACAATAAAGTTGTTCAAGCTATATTGCAGAAAAGGAAGGTGATTTTATGGCGAAGAAAGAATATGCATTAGCACATACGAAATGGATGTGTAAATATCATATTGTCTTCACACCGAAGTATAGGCGAAAAATAATATATTATCAATATAAGTCAGATATTCGGGATATTATCAAGCAACTCTGCGCCTTTAAAGGAGTGGAGATTATAGAAGGGCATTTAATGCCGGACCATGTACACATTCTGGTTAGTATTCCACCTAAGATTAGCGTTTCTTCTTTTATGGGCTATTTAAAGGGAAAAAGTGCTTTGATGATATTTGATAAACACGCAAATCTTAAATACAAATTTGGGAACAGACATTTCTGGGCCGAAGGCTATTATGTCAGTACAGTAGGTTTAAATGAAGCCACAATAAAAAAGTATATCCAAGATCAAGAAAAACACGATATAGCTTTGGATAAACTAAGTGTTAAAGAATATGAAGACCCTTTTAAGGGTTAAAGTGCAGTAGTAACAATACCCCTTTATGGGGTAGCGACGAGTCAAACGCAATATGGCTTGAATGGAGCTGTGGGAAGGTGCAAAGCAAACTTCCCATAGCCCAAAATGAAAGCCAGCGCCTTTAGACGCTGGCCAGTAGCAGGGGCTTATAGCCCCGAGCAAACCACCCGTTTGACGGGTGGTAGTGATTCCGTTCTATTCAGATTGTTGTCCCCCAAACTACTGCAATTTTTGCTTATTTAAAAGCACAGTACATGCAATTACAGCTAAACAAAATACGAGAATCAAATACCATAGATTTTCAAGATGAAAACCGTGATCCAACATCAAACGATATCCCCAATAAGCGGGAAAAAAACGCCCTAAAATGGCAAGAAAATCAGGCAGTAAATGGATAGGAAACATAATCCCCGAAAGCATAATTGAGGGTAAAAACACAAGTTGCGTTATCATGGTCAGTTTTGCCGGGTTTCTTACAATAAGCCCCAGTATACTTCCGATACTCAGCGATACAATAATAAAGAGGGAAAGTGAAAGAAAGAAAATGGAAAGTTGGGTTGGTAGAATTGCTTTAAATAAAATAGGGGCAAGTAGCACTATTACCAAGCAGCTTATCATCAAGTGCACAAATGCAGAGAGATACATTGTAACGAGCCCTAAATAGATAGGCGCACCGTTTGCTTTATAAATCTTTTTTATGTCGCTTCCGTAAGTTTCAATCAGCAAAGGAGGGAATCCGATAAAGGCTCCCATTGAAACACTCATTACAATCATAGACTGTATTAGCGTGTTTCCCATTTCGGGCATAACGGACGTAAAAATCCCCCCCATTAAAAGAAAGAAGATAAGCGGAACAATATAGCAAGTAACCAAGAGAGACTTACTTCGTATATCCAATCTCCACTGTAATGCTACGCTGTAAAAAAAGCTGTTCATTTCGCTTCCCTCCTTGCCAATTCAATAAAATGTTGTTCCAGCGTGCCACGATCAACCTTAATATCCAATACATGGATTTTTTTCTGTTTAAATCCGTTTAATAATGAAATCAAGGTATCCTCTATGTTGTCCGTTTCCAAAGACTTGTCTCCCTCTTGTGTCTTGAAATGGATGAAATATTTTCTTCCGATTTTCTCGGTTAGTTCAGAAGCGCTGCCGCAGAAGACAATATTTCCACTATTTAAAATGGCTATACGGTCACATAAGCTTTCTACTTCTGCCATATCGTGGCTTGCCAAAACAATTGTTTTTCCGTGTGATTTGAGATCTCGGATTAGATTGTGGAGTGATAGTCGTCCTTCAACATCAAGTCCTGCTGTCGGTTCATCGAGAAAAAGAATATCCGGATTGCCAACAAGTGCAAGAGCTAGATGTAGCCGCCTTTTCTGTCCTGTGGATAATTGGATGTATTGTGATTTCTCCATTTCTTTTATTCCAAGACTGTTAAGTGTGGCATAATCTAATGTTGTATTGTTCCATTTTGTAAACAGATTTATCGCTTCCATAGCTTTGATATGCGCGGGTAAAGAGGAGGACTGGAGTTGAATCCCCATTTTACCGTTCACCGAGATTATGCCGCCATCATACTTTCTTAAACCTTCTATACATTCCAACGTTGTAGTTTTTCCGGCGCCGTTTACACCGAGCAGAGCAAAAATTTCGCCCTTTTCGATTTGAAAATCAAGGCCTTTAAGAACTATATTCCTGCCATAACTTTTCTTTAATCCACGAACCTGTATTACATTTTTCACACTTACACCTCCTCAAAAGGATTTGTTCCAAGTTTTGAAAAATAGATCTGCAAAGCAGGGCCTAAATACTCATTTATAATTTTTTGCTTTTCTTCCCAAGCGTTTGTGGCGATATCTATTTTTCCTACTTCCGTCAATCTCGGAAGCATAGTCATATCACCATTTGTAAACTCCATAATGAGATCCCAGTATTCTTTCACAAGTTCTTGGCATTTTTTGCTTTCAGGAGGCACCTTATTTTTTTGAAGTTGCATAATTTCATCACTTAGGCGGTTAAACCTATCCATAAAATCCGATCCGCTTTTCTTGTCAAATCGACTGCGTATATGGTCGAGAGTATCATCATCGAAACGCTTAATTAGCGAATAAGAGTCATTCTGCATCTGTAGATTGACAATAATATCTGCATACTTCTTAAAATTAACCGTTTGTATCTGTAAAACTTCCGCTTTTAACTGTTCTATTGCGGACAAAGAAGCCTTAAGCTTCTCTATTTTTTTTCGTATATCCTCTGCCTGCTCGGAAAGCGCATTTGCAACTTCCTCCGGCGTTTCCAAAGGGAACAAACGCCCTTTTATGTCCTCCAGAGAAAATCCCAGTGATTTCAAGGATATAATTTGATTAAGCATAAGCAAATCTTTATCTGTATAAAGCCTGCGTCCACCCTCACTTTCTGCTGATGGAGTAAGCAATCCTTCTTTGTCGTAATATTGTAGAGTACGTATGGTAACTCCCATTTTCTTTGCTATTTCCCCGACAGTCATAAATCCCGGTGGAATTGCTCTGTATTTCGTCATATTTACGCACCTCCTTATAGATATAATAAATCATTACGTAAGGTCACGAACAAGAATCATTTTTTTTATCAAGTAAAAGACAATTTATCTATATCTTTACTTTTTTTATCTTAAACTCCAATTTATCTTTACTTTTACTCCAAAAATCACTGAAATAAGTAAAGATAATGAAAATGAACAGAAACCCCGAACTCCTAGTTTTTTAGACCTCTTTTTACGCTCTTTCGTACCGCTCTTGGCAAGTTGACAGTTTAGGGCGAATAATTTATCATAACTCTTGTTGCTATAAGAGAGTCGGAAAGGGCTCTTTGTATCCTATTTTATAGCGTAAAAAGGGGTAAATATGGTTCGTATTGCGATAGATGCTATGGGTGGCGATTTAGGCGCAAAAGCCATGGTAAAGGGCGCAGTGGAAAGTCTTAAAGAAGAAGGAATGAAGCTCCTTCTTTTTGGAGAGGAAGAAGTCCTAAAGCAGGAATTGTCTCCCTACAGCTATGATCCGGAGAGGATCGAGATTGTTCCCTGCAGTGAAAATATCAGTATTCATGAATCACCGGTTATGGCGATTCGAAGAAAAAAGGATTCGAGCCTTGTTCGCGGAATGCTGGCTGTGAAAAATGAAGAGGCCGATGCCTTCATCTCCGCCGGATCTACCGGAGCGGTGCTTGCCGGAGGGCAACTCGTTGTAGGAAGAGAAAAGGGTGTCTACAGACCGCCCCTTGCAGCGCTCATTCCGACTAAGAACGGAGTTTGTCTCCTTACGGATTGCGGGGCAAATGTGGATGCCAAGCCTGAATGGCTGCACCAGTTTGCCAAGATGGGCGCAATTTATATGGAGGAAATGCTGCAGATTAAAAATCCGAGTATCGGTTTAGTCAACATCGGTGCCGAAGAAGAAAAGGGAAACAGCCTTGTGAAAGCTGCCATGCAGATTTTAAAGGAGGACACGGACTATAACTTCATCGGTTCCGTGGAAGCCAGAGACATTGTAGAAGGAAACTGTTCGGTTGTTGTCTGTGATGCCTTTGTAGGAAATGTCGTTCTGAAAATGTACGAGGGTGTCGGAAAGATGCTCCTTTCGGAGATTACGGACACCATGAAACACAGCGGTCCTCTGGCACTTCTTGCGGCCCTGATGTTAAAGAAGCCCTTAAAGAAGAGACTCAAAAAGTTTGATGCAAAGCAGTACGGCGGAGCACCAATTTTGGGACTTAAGGGACTGGTAATCAAGGTGCACGGAAATACGGACGGTAAGGAAGTCACAACGGCTATCAAGCAAGCAAAGGAATTTGCGGAAAAGAAGCTGACAAAGAAAATAGCGGAGGCTATCGATTTTAAGGAAGTAGAGGAATAAAGATGGAATTAGAGAAGTTAAAGAAGATTATTTGCCACGAATTAACGAATATTAAGGAAGAGGATATCACGGAAGACACCCGTTTTGTGGAAGACTTAAATGCCGATTCCTTAGATGTGGTACAGATCGTTATGGGTATTGAAGACGAGTTCGGGATTGAAATTCCGGAAGAGGCGAGCTACCAGATTAAGACTGTCGGAGAGGCACATAAGGCTATTTTAAAGGCATTAGGACAGTAAAATGACAGAGAAGGAAGAGGCGCTTTCCGCCTTGGAAGAGCGTTTGGAATATCATTTTCAAAACAGAGAATTGCTGCAGCACGCCTTAATTCATCCCTCTTACTCCAATGAAATGGGAGAGGCCAAGGAAGCCTCCAACCAGCGTTTGGAATTTCTGGGGGATGCCGTGCTGGAGCTTATTTCCAGTACCGTACTTTATCATAGAAAGCCAGCCATGCAGGAAGGGCTTATGACGAAGCTCCGTGCTGCACTGGTTTGTGAACCCGCGCTTGCCGCCGTTGCCAAGGCTCTCAAGCTCTCGGAGCACATTGTGCTGGGAAAGGGCGAGGGAAGAGAAGGAATCCAATACCGGGATTCCGTGCTTTCCGATACACTGGAAGCGATTATCGGTGCCATTTACCTGGATAGCGGTATTGAAAGTGCAAGCTGTTTTGTAAAGAAAAATCTATTAAATGATATCGAGAAGAAGCAACTGCAAATGGATGCCAAAACCATGCTGCAGGAATATTCTACGGCAAAGCACCTTCCTCTTCATTACAGTCTTTTGGAGGAATCCGGGCCATTTCATGACCGCTTTTATCGCGTAATGGTGTATCTGGGAGACACGGAGTACGGTATGGGAGAAGGAAGCTCCAAGAAAAAGGCAGAGCAGAATGCAGCATACTTTGCTTTAGAAAAAATAAAGGCGGAAACAGGGGATGTATTTAAAATCTATTGAGGTACAGGGCTTTAAATCCTTTGCGAATAAAACCGTACTGGATTTTTCCCCGGGCATTACGGGAATTGTGGGCCCAAACGGTTCAGGAAAATCGAATATCTCCGATGCTGTGCGTTGGGTTTTGGGTGAGCAAAAGGTAAAACAGCTTCGTGGTGCTTCCATGCAGGATGTGATTTTTGCCGGAACCGCAACAAGAAGACCGCAAAACTATGCCTCCGTGAGCATTTCCTTTGATAACAGTGATCATGCACTATCGCTTCCCTATGAGGAAATCACCGTCAGTAGAAGGCTCTATCGTTCAGGGGAGTCGGAATACCGTTTAAATGGTTCAGAATGTCGTTTAAAGGACATTCATGAGCTTTTTTATGATACCGGAATCGGAAAAGAGGGCTATTCCTTAATCGGACAGGGACAAATTGATAAAATTCTCTCCGGTAAGGCGGAAGAAAGAAGAGCCCTTTTTGATGAGGCGGTGGGGATTGTCAAGTTTAAAAGAAGGAAGGACATCGCCGAAAAGAAGCTGGAAGAAGAGCAAGCGAATCTGGAACGCATTCAGGACATTGTCTCCGAGCTCGAAAAGCAGGTAGGCCCTCTGGAAAAGCAATCCGAAAAGGCCAGAAAATATCTGAGCTTCCGTGATGAGCTTGTAGTACTGGAGTCAACGCATTTTTTGCAAAAGCTGCAGGATACGGAAAAGCTGTTACAGAAGCTGGAAGAGGCGGAAAAAGATCTGAAGGCCACTATCGAAGCAGAAGTCAAAAAGCAAAATGCGCTTTCCGAGTCCTTTAAGGGCTTGGAGGAAGAGCTCCTCTTACTGGATGAAAAGGAGCAGGAAATCAGCCGCGGAAACGAGGAGGACGAGAGCAGGAAAAAAACGCTCGAGGAAGAGATTGTCCGTTTAAAGGAGGCTATCTCCGGAAAAGAAAGCTCGTCGAGGCATTTTCAGGAAAGAGTCAATGCCTTAAAGGAAGAGGCATCGTCTTCCATTGGGAAAATGGAGGATTTGGTTTCTGCACTCCTTTCCATGAAGAAGAAGTTTCAAAGCTTTCTCCTCTTTAACACGGAAGAAGAGAAGGTGAAGCTTGATATTCAGCTGATTGACTCCACTATTTCGGAAGCCAAGCAAATCATCCGAAGTACCTTTTATCCCGACTTTGACTTTGATGAGGGAATACAGGAGAAGGAAGATGCGGAGGCCTCGTCTGAGGACGCGAAAAATTTCCATGCAATCGAAACGGAAATTCGCGCCTTAAAAAAAGAGGGAGAGGAAAAGCAGGAAGCCTTTTCTCATTTGCAAAGGAAAAGGGCGGACGCGGAAAAGACGGTTACGGATAAAAGAGCAAGCTTACAGGATTTCTTGCACCAAAAGGAAAGACACAGAATTCAGCTGGAAAACCTGCAAAATCTTGCCGAGCGCTATGAAGGCTTCGGACAGGCTGTTCGGAAGTGTATGCAGGAGAAAGAGCGGGAAAAAGGGCTAATCGGTGTAGTAGCCGATGTTTTAAAAACCAAACCCGAGTACGAACTTGCACTGGAAACCACTCTTTCTGGCAGTCTGCAAAACCTTGTTACGGAAGAGGAAGCGACGGCAAAGCGTCTCTTGGAGAAGCTGAAAAGAGAGAAACTCGGTCGGGCAACCTTTTTACCTCTTAGTTCGATTCGAAAGGAAAGAGACGGACGTTATGACAGCGTTCGAGGAGAAAAGGGGCTGATTGGCGTATTTGCCGATTTTGTAGAGGTACCGAGGTCTTGCGCGGGTCTCGAGAACTATCTTTTATCCAAGGTTCTTCTCGTTGACAATCTGGACAATGCCCTAGCCATTGCTCGAAAATATAAACATAGTCTTCGCATTGTCACCCTGGACGGAGAACTTCTTCAGGCCGGCGGTGCTCTTTCCGGTGGAGCTTACCGAAATTCCTCATCTCTTATTGGTAGAAAGAGGGAAATTGACGAGCTCGTGGAGACGCTGAAAGCTATGGAAAGGGAAGAAGGGGAGAAAAGGGCTTCTCTACGAAGAGAAGAGGACGCATTGCAGGAACTATCCTCTATAGAAGCGGAAAAAAGAGAAGAAATCCTGAGTCTGGATAAGCTATATCGGGAAAAACTCCTAACCTTCCAAGGTACAGTCAATGCAGAGAGGCAAACTCTCTCTACAAGAGTTGACTTCTTAACCGAACAACTTCATGACTACGGAGAAAGGCTCGAAAAGAACTTCACGGACCAGATGGATTTGGAAGAGGAAAATAAAAATACTGCCGGCTCGGTAGAAAAGGACCAAAATCAGATTCATGCTTTGGAAGATAAGATTCGCGCACTACTTGAAAAGGAAGAAAAAAGAAAAGAAAGCCTTAGCGCTTTAAAGAATAGAAGGGCGGAAATCGCAGAAGAAGAAAAGCGCTTCTACAAAGAAAAAGAAGGAATCCAGGAAGAACTCTTGCAAATTGAGAAAGAACAGCTTCGACTGGAGCATCAGAAGGAAAAACTGGAAGACCAGTCTGCCCAATCCGCGTCACAGCTCTTTGAAGACTACGGAATCGGGGTCAGTCAGGCAAAGCAGTATTTCGATGAAAATCTTTCCGATAATCCCGCACTTCCCTCTATTATTCAAGAGAAAAAGGCGGAAATGAAGGGACTAGGCTCCATTAACCTGGATAGTATTGAGCAATATACCGAGGTAAAAGAACGCTATGAATTCCTACGGAAACAGGTGGAAGACCTGATTAGCTCGGAGGAATCGCTTCGAGAGATTATTAAGGACTTGGACAGCGGGATGCGAAAGCAGTTCCATGAGAACTTCCACAAGATTCAAGAGCGCTTTAATGAGGTTTTCCGTGTACTCTTTGGAGGAGGCAGCGGAAAAATCGAAATTGATGACAGTGAGGACCTGCTGGAAAGCGGCATTTCCATTATTGCGGAGCCTCCCGGAAAGAAGCTGCAGAATATGATGCAGCTTTCCGGCGGAGAAAAGGCTTTAACTGCCATTTCCCTGCTCTTTGCTCTGCAGAGCTTGAAGCCCTCCCCCTTCTGTCTTCTGGACGAGATTGAGGCGGCACTGGATGACTCCAATGTGGTGCGCTTTGCGAAGTACCTGCATCATTTAACAAAAAACACGCAGTTTATCGTGATTACCCATAGAAGAGGAACCATGGAAAGTGCCGATCGTCTTTTCGGCGTCACCATGCAGGAAAAAGGCATTTCCACTTTGGTCTCCGTGGACCTTGTGGAAGAACATTTGCAATAACTATATCGAAATGGATTTAGTGGAAGAGCATTTGCAATAAGTAATTAGATATAAAACTATGGTATAAGGAGTAGCTATGGCGAATTTTTTCTCAAAAATTTTAAATAATCTCTTTCAGTCGGATCGGGTTGCCGATGAGGAATTTTACGAAGAGCTGGAAGAGGCTATGATTCAAAGTGATGTTTCTTATCCAAGCTGTATGCGGATTATTGATGCGGTGAAGCGCGAGGCGGATCGAAAGGGCGTAAATCTTACTAAGGATGTCCAGAAGATTTTAAAGGATTATCTTTTGGATACCATGTCAGTGGATGAGGATTACTATAATTTTGAAAAAGAAAAGAGTATCATTTCCGTAATCGGCGTAAATGGAGTCGGAAAGACCACTTCTATCGGAAAGCTCGCCTACCACTTAAAGAAAAAAGGGAAAAAAGTCATCCTTGCCGCTGCCGATACCTTCCGCGCCGGTGCGATTGAACAGCTTGTAGAATGGGGAAATCGTGTAGGGGTGGACTGTATTCACCAAAAAGAGGGCTCAGACCCGGCTGCCGTGGTTTTTGATGCTTTACAATCCTTTAAGGCAAAGAATGCGGATATTTTAATCATTGATACCGCAGGAAGACTGCATAACAAGAAAAACCTGATGGAAGAGCTCGGGAAGATTAACCGTATTATTGACAGGGAATTTGCGGAAGGCTATAGAGAGACACTGGTGGTTCTCGATGCCACTACCGGACAAAATGCGATGAGCCAGGCCAAGATGTTCAAAGACTGCTCTCAGGTCACCGGCGTGGTTTTAAGTAAAATGGACTCCACAGCAAAAGGCGGCATGGCCATTTCCATCCAGGCGGAACTCGGACTTCCCGTAAAGTATGTGGGAGAGGGAGAAAAGATCGAAGACTTAAAGCGCTTTGATGCCAAAAAATATGTGGAGGATATTTTTGCCTTTTAGAGATTTCTTCCGGCTAAGTTAAAAAAATAAAATCTATTGTAGAAGTAAATTAAATATTAAAAAACATCCAAAATCAGGCAGTATAAAATTTTATTTCTGCCTGATTTTGTTATAATGAGAAACAGTTACGATCACAAAATATCTCAAAAACTTTATAAAAATACACGGTAGGAGATTACCATGATTGAAGTGGAACATATTACGAAAGTTTATAAAGTGGCTAAAAGGGAGGCGGGCTTTCATAACGCTGTTAAAGCTTTATTTTCCCGTAAACAGGATACTGTAAGAGCTCTTAATGACATCAGCTTCAAAATTGATGATGGAGAAATTCTTGCCTATATAGGACCTAATGGTGCCGGCAAAAGTACCACTATAAAGATATTGTGCGGAATTCTGACTCCTGATAAAGGCAATTGTATTGTGGATGGCTATGTTCCATGGAAAGACAGAAAATCATATGTTAAAAACATCGGGGTTGTGTTTGGGCAGAGAAGCCAGTTGTGGTGGGATATTCCAATCATTGATAGTTTTGAATTGATTAAGGATATGTACGATATAGATAGTCGTACATATAAACAGAATGTATCGGAATTGTGCCAGCTACTGGATTTAGAGAAAATAGTAAAAACGCCTGCTAGAAATCTTAGTCTTGGTCAACGAATGAGATGTGAAATTGTAGCATCATTATTACATAATCCCAAGATTCTTTTTTTGGATGAACCAAGCATTGGTTTGGATGCGATATCTAAGTTGGCAGTAAGGGATTTCATAAAAAGAATCAATGCAGAAAAGGGAACTACCGTTATATTAACAACACATGACATGCAGGACATTGAAGCATTAACACATCGTGTAATGTTAATTGGCAAAGGCCAAATTCTCTTGGATGGAAGCATTGAAGAACTGAAAAAAAGAGTCTCGGATAAGAAAGAGATAATAATCAAACACCATGGAAAGACTCCTGAACTATGTGAAGGGATGAATTTCCTAGAACAAAAAGAAGATAAATTAAGAATCTCATTAGACCCTAAGATGATTTCTGTTTCTGAAGGAATTGCGTATTTGTCTCGAGAGACTGAACTAATTGATTTGGAAGTATCTGATATATCGGCGGAGGAAATGGTCGCAAGACTCTATAAGGAGTATCAGATATGAAGAAGTATTTATTAGTATTTAGAATTCGCCTTATAAACAATATTCAGTATAGGATGGTTACATTTGGCGCTATAGCTTCCAATATAGTATGGGTATTGTTGGAACTGATGATCTATATGGCACTGTATAATTCTGCGGGGCATGTACTGCCTATGACGTTTTCTCAAATTGTCTCCTACGTTTGGGTAAAAAGAATTGTAATGAATATGCTTGCTGTAGTTGCGTATGATGGAGAGATATAT
Source organism: Oribacterium sp. oral taxon 108 str. F0425 (assembly GCF_000214455.1). NCBI lineage: Bacteria > Bacillati > Bacillota > Clostridia > Lachnospirales > Lachnospiraceae > Oribacterium > Oribacterium sp. oral taxon 108. The sequence continues at coordinate 1,418,154 of NZ_AFIH01000001.1, forward strand.
AGTGTTATTAATAATGGCGCTGTAGCATATGAACTGGTAAGGCCTATGGATCTATATGGAAAATGGTATTCTCAGGCCGTAGCCAATAGAGTCACATCTACAATGATAACTTGCATCCCGGTGTTATTGATAGCAATAATACTCCCGGAACCATATAGACTGCAGTTTCCTATGAGCGTTCTACAGGTATTTGCATTTATTGTTTCTGTCATTCTTGCACTGGGACTTGTAGTAGCGTTTGCCATGATAATGTTTATTACATTGTTTTATACGATAGCTCAACGAGGGATAAAGATTATAGTTACAGCAGTAAGCTCATTTCTATCAGGAGGAATGATTCCGATAACTTTTTTCCTGAAAAGGTATTCGCTGTAGTGAAATATCTTCCCTTTTCGTCTATGCAGAGCACTCCGTTACTAATCTATAGTGGAAATATTACCGGTACAGAAATTTTAAAAGGAATTGCTATGCAGATTTTATGGATGCTTATTTTAATTTTAATTGGAAAGGTTTTGATGAATCATTCAATAAAGCATGTAGTTGTTCAGGGAGGATAAACACAATGAGAGTTTATCTAAGGATGATGATATTGAATTTAGAAAGTCAAATGCAATATAAGATATCCTTTTTCATGACAGTTTTAGGTCAGTTTATAACAGCCTTTGCAGGATTATTCAGTATCGAATTTATCTTTGAACATGTGGACAAGATATATGGTTTTAACTATACCGATGTAATTTTGTGTTATGCGATTGTGGTTTTGTCTTTCTCAATTGGTGAAGCTTTTGCTGGCGGATTAGCAAGATTTGGTAGCATACTTGGAAATGGTGAATTTGATAGAGCATTAGTAAGACCGGGCAATGTTGTACTCCAAGTACTGGCTCCGAGTGTGGATTTTACACGTATAGGGCTGTTGATTCAGTCTGTAGGAACGCTTGCATATGCAATAGGGAGATCTGCTATTCAATGGGACTATAAAAAGATAATCACCCTTGTTCTAATGGTTGTCTGTGGAAGCATTTTGTTTTTTTCTATGTTTTTGTTTAAGGCGACATTTACTTTCTTCACTGTACAGGATTTAGATTTTTTAAATTTATTTACGTATGGAGCAAAGGAATACGGCAAATATCCGTTTTCCATTTATGGGAAGACTGTCTTATCCATTCTTACCTACATCATACCGCTGGCGTTGTTTCAATATTATCCTTTGTTGTATCTAATTGGCAGAAAATCGGAAGTGTATTATATTGGGTTTCCATTGCTATCCCTTATTTTTTTAATTCCGTGTTGCTTATTCTTTAAATTTGGTGTCAGAAGGTATAAATCGATAGGCTCTTGATCGTGATGAGAAAGAATTGAATTTATTGATGGTGAATAAGATAGGTGATATTGTTATTTTGCTTCCTAAACAAAATTAGAGGGATTCGTTTATGAGAGCAGTAGATTTGTTCTCAGATGGTTTTGCTCTATTTGATTATAGGTATTCTATTTATTAGAGCGAACGGCAGAGCAATTCGATATTTAACTGGACATGATCTTGACGAAAATATATCCAATAAAAGCAAAGAACTATGCATCATTTGTGGTAAGCAAATTATGAAATGGAGCGTATGTTTCATTATAGGGTTTGCGATAGATTTGCTTTGGGTTGGAGCTGGTCTTATATTAGCGGCTATTCTGAATACTGTTCTAATATTTAGATTAATGGTATTAAGAGTTCATTTTGAAAATGGTAAATAACCTGCCCGTTCAAAAAAATCTGCCGGCTCTTTGATGTGACCCCGAAAAGTTAAACTTTTTAAGCGTAGCAGTTTTTTTGGTCGATGTGAACCCAATAGCTGTCAAGAAAAATACTTGACAGCTATTCTTTTTTTTGTTATTTTATTGCAGCGAGGTGTGCTATGGATGAATTTGTAGAAAAAGGAAATCTATTCCTGCTTTACTCGGGGCTTTTAAAGGAAAACCAGAAAAAGGTCTATGCCTATCACATAATGGAAGATATGAGCTTCTCGGAAATCGGCATAGAGATGAATATCACGAGGCAGGCAGCACAGTACTTGTACAGTAAAGCCGACGAAAAACTTCGCTTTATGGAAGAGAATCTGCAGCTGGGAAAAAAGTGGTTGCATATTCGTGCACTGGCGGAGAGGATTGCAGAGCAAAGCGGGGATGAGGAAATCAGGAAATTAGCAGGAGAAATAATGCATGGCATTTGAAAGCTTATCAGAAAGACTAAGTACAATATTTCAAGGTTTATCCGGTAAGGGGAAGCTCTCCGAGGACGATGTAAATCTGGCGCTAAAAGAAGTCCGTATGGCACTTTTGGAAGCGGATGTGAATTTCAAGCTGGTAAAAGACTTTGTTGCCAAGGTAAAGGAAAAGGCCATCGGTGAAGAAGTATTTTCTTCCTTAAGTCCCGCTCAAACCGTAATTAAAATCGTAAAAGATGAACTTACGGCGATGATGGGTGAGGAAAATACCGAGCTGAAGCTTCGTCCCCAAAGTGAGATTACCGTCCTTATGATGGTCGGTCTGCAGGGTGCCGGTAAAACGACTACAGCGGCAAAGCTGGCCGGAAAGTTCCAGAAGATGCATAGAAAGCCTCTCCTTGTTGCCTGTGATATTTACCGGCCTGCAGCGATTGAGCAGTTAAGAGTCAATGCGGAAAAGCTCTCCATTCCCTTCTTTAGTCTGGGAAATCAGGTTAAGCCGGAGGAAATCGCCAAAAGAGCTTATGAAGAGGCGAAAGAGAAGGGATATAATCTTCTTATTTTGGATACGGCAGGTCGTTTGCAAATTGACGATGCTTTGATGCAGGAATTAAAGCGTATGAAGGCTGCCGTTCCGGTGGATTGGACAATCCTTACCGTAGACGCGATGACCGGTCAGGAAGCGGTCAATGTCAGTCAGAGCTTTAGTGAAGATATCGGCGTAGACGGTGTTATTCTTACGAAGTGTGACGGAGATACCAGAGGCGGTGCCGCTTTATCTATTAAAGCAATGACCGGACAGCCTATTTTATTCCTCGGTATGGGAGAAAAGCTTGTCGATCTTGAGCCCTTCTATCCGGATCGTATGGCCGGAAGAATTCTCGGTATGGGCGATGTCCTTTCTCTAATCGAGAAGGCGCAGAGCGAAATTGATGAAGAGAAGGCGAAGGAATCCGTTCGTAAGCTTTCCAAGGGGCAGTTCAACTATGATGATTTCATGGAGCAAATGAACCAGCTACAAAAGCTGGGCGGAATTGCCGGGATTTTAAAAATGCTTCCGGGGATGAATAAGGCGATGCAGGGAATAGACCTTGAAGACTCCGAGAAGAAGATGAAGCAGGTAAAATGCATCATTCAGTCCATGACCTTTAAGGAAAGAGCCAATCCGAAGCTTATGAATCCTTCCAGAAAGAAGAGAATTGCAAGCGGTGCCGGTGTGGATATTTCTGAAGTAAACAGACTGGTAAAGCAGTTTGAAGAAATGCAGAAAATGATGAAGCAGTTCGGCGGAGGAAGAGGAAAGCACGGCAGTCCGTTTGGCGGCGGTTTTCCCGGTATGGGCATGAAGGGCATGGGAGGAAAAGGATTTCCTTTCTAAGATAGATGAAGAGAATCGGAAATACAATTTTTATCTAAATTTCAATTCAGGATTTGATATATTTAAAGTAAGAAATTAGGCGAATATTTCATTAAACGGTTTCAACAGCATTGCTGAAGAAATAAATCAAGTGTATTTTCAAAGGAGAAAAAAATGGCAGTTAAGATCAGATTAAGAAGAATGGGACAGATCCACGCACCGTACTATCGTGTAATCGTAGCAGATTCCAGAAGCCCGAGAAACGGTAGATTTATCGAGGAGTTAGGATACTATGATCCGACTAAGGAGCCTACTGTATTTAAGGTAGATGCTGAAGCTACAAAGAAGTGGTTACAGAATGGTGCTCAGCCGACAGAAACCGTAGCTAGACTTCTCAAGAAGTTTAACATCTAACTCTACAAGGAGGGGATGCTGTAATGAAAGAACTTCTGGAGACCATTGCAAAAGCATTGGTTCAGTTTCCCGAAGATGTTCATGCCGAAATGGAAGAGAAAGAAGGAGAAGTCTTTCTCACCCTTTCTGTAAATGAGCAGGACATGGGAAAGGTGATTGGACGCTCAGGCCGTATTGCTAAGGCGATTCGTTCTGTGATGAATGCAGCTGCATCCAAGCAAAACAAGAGAATATCTATCGATATTCAGTAAAATCGGCGAGATTTATCTGGCAGTTTTGATAAGCGCTGTAAAAGCAAAGCTAAGGATTTTTGATTGCTGTACAAGTCTGTAGAGCATAAAGAAGCTTTGATTTTACAGCCCTTTTCTTTAGGAGCGGTAAACTATGTTAGAAGAATTACGAGTGGGCATTGTAGGAAAGCCTCATGGCTTAAAAGGGGAACTTAAGATCTTCCCCACAACGGATGATCCGAAACGATTTTCCGCCTTAAAGGAAGTTATTTTAAAAAAGGAAAGCAAAGGACTGATTTCCAAGGAAGAGCGAGAAGAAAGAGAGGTTTCCGCTGTCCGCTATCATAAGGATACCGTTCTTTTAAGTTTAAAGGGGATTGACAGCATAGAGCTTGCCGAAAAATATAGAGATTACTCTCTTTATGTAAAAAGAGAAGAAGCTCTCTCCTTAGCGGAAGGAGAATATTTCCTCGGAGATTACCTCGGTATGGAGGTTTTTGTCGAGGGAGAGGAGAGTCTTGGGCAGGTTTCGGAGCTTATTGAAACCGGAGCCAATCTGGTTTTTGTGGTAAAAGGAAAGGATAAGGAGTATCTGATTCCGCATGTTCCTGCCATCGTCTACTCTATAGAGAACAATCGTATCCATATTCATACCATACCGGGGTTACTCGAACTATGATGAAATTTACTGTACTGACCTTATTTCCGGAACAGGTGGAAGCCGCATTTTCCCACTCCATTATGAAAAGAGCGATGGAAGACGGGAAAATAGAGCTATGCTGTATCAATATCCGGGATTATACGAAAGATCCGCACGGGCATGTCGATGATTCGCCCTTTGGAGGCGGAGCGGGAATGCTCATGCAGGCGGAGCCGATATATGAAGCATTTTCGGAGCTACAAGAGAAGGAGAACCCCACAAAGGTAATTTACTGTTCTCCGAGAGGAAAAATATTTTCACAGAAGATTGCGGAAGAGCTGGCAAGAGAAAGTCATATCGTTTTTCTTTGCGGACACTATGAGGGAGTGGATCAGAGAGCTTTGGAGCTTCTTAACGCTGAGGAGCTGTCACTCGGTGACTATGTTTTAAGTGGTGGAGAGCTGGCATGTGCCATTATGATGGATGCCATTTCCAGAGTAAGAGAAGGCGTGCTCAACAAGAAAGAGAGCTACGAGGAGGAGAGCTTCTCGAACGGTCTTTTGGAATATCCGCAGTATACAAGACCGAGAGTATATAAGGGACTCACGGTTCCGGATGTCCTTCTTTCCGGAGATCATAAGAAAATTTCCGCATGGAGACATGAGGAAAGTTTGAAGCTAACCGAAGAGGTTCGTCCCGATCTCTATAAGCTCTATAGAGAAAGGAATCCGGAAGAATTTCAGCCTAAGAAAAAGAGAAGAAAATAGCATTTTTGCTAAATTGAAAAAGTAAATTCTAGTGCAGAAGTAAATTCTACCTAGCTTAAAAAAATCCCTAAAATCAGGCAGTTTGAAATTCATTTCTGCCTGATTTTGTTATAATAAATAGTGCATAACAACCTCAAAAAAATCTCTTTCCGGGCATGGGAAATAAGCCACAGGCAGAGTGTAAAACTTGTGAATTATTTCCTATCTGTTACGGTGGATGTGAATATAGGAATCAAATATCGGGATTTCATTGTGAAAAGGCTCAATTTTATGCCAATGATATTCCCCTGATCAAGGAGATGGTAAATGCTGGAAATCAAAGACTTGAAGAAGAGTTTTAAAGCAAAAGAAGTTTTGAAAAATTTGAATTTTTCCATCAATGAAGGAGAAATCGTCTGTTTGCTGGGGAATAATGGAGCCGGAAAGACCACCTTAATTAACTGTATTCTGCGAATGATACAGGCAAATTCGGGCTCTATACTCTTGGACGGACGAGACATTTTTACGTATAAAAACAAGGAGTATTTTTCCAAGGTAAATGCTTTGCTGGAATCCAGTGTGAATGTTTATGATTATCTTACTGGATGGCAAAATATTGAGTACTTTTCCGGACTTCTGAACATCGATTCCGGGAACGAGAAAATCAAAACATATATTTCCCTATTCGAATTGGAAGAAGCAATCCATGAAGCTGTAGGGACTTATTCTCGAGGAATGCGGCAAAAGCTGGCTTTATTGATTGCCCTAATGTCTTCTCCAAAGCTCTTACTCCTAGATGAGCCAACTTTAGGGCTGGATATACAGAGTAAGTTATCCGTTATTCAGATATTGAATACCATTATAAAAACAGAGAAAATTTCAGTATTACTTACCTCTCATCAAATGGATGTGGTACAAAAACTTCAAAGCAGAATACTGATTTTAAAGGATGGAGTCGTAGATGAATTCGATAAAACGGATTACGAAGACAAGGATTTATATATTGTTTCCTATATGAAGGACAATAAACTGGAAAGTGATGCGGTTCGAGGAAGCTTTCAGGATATTTATCAAAGCTATTATGGAAAACATGAAATTATGGAAATAAGAAAAAAAGAAAGAGACTTGGAAGAAATGCTGCTGGAGGTTTTCCATGAAACTGATTAAAGCTGAATTCAAAAAAAGTCTGATAGAGGCGGCCAGCTATTATCCGGATTATATTGTGGGCATATTAACAGATCTTTTGTTACTTGTAATAGTCATGAATACGGAGGGGGAACAAGAGGAAAAGCTCTTTGCTTATGTTTTATGGATTTTGGTAAATGGTGTTTTATCAGAAGCGTCTTTATGTATATCCACGGAAAAGCAACAGGGAACTTTGCAAAACCTGATGATTAAACCCTATTCCATTATGCAAATCATTAGCGTGAAAACCTTGGTTTGGTTTTTGCTAAATAGTGTTAAAGCTTGTATTTGCATAGGAATAGCCTCTTTGTTTATAAAACTTACCTTTCGATTTGAATACTTTTATATTGTTGTGCTGGTGTGCTTTGGCTGTATGGGGATATCCTATATACTGTCTGCATTAACCCTCATTTTTACGAAAATGGCCTCTTTTGTCAACATTGTGGGCTATCTGTTTTTATTTCTTTCCGGAAGTATCCTCTCTTTACCGGAATATCTGAACTATACCAATCCGCTATCGGCAGGTTCCCATTTTTACGCCCGAATGATTCATCACACAGCAAGTGTTAAGGATTTTTTTATTCTAATGATGCTATGTGCAGTATATTTCTTTGTAGGAAAAGAAATTTTTGCTTTTGTTTTTCGAAGAAGTAAACAGTTTAAATGGACCTATTAAGACTATAATGAAGTGTTGGAAAATAGCATTTTTTCTTGCATTTTAGAAGAGACTGTGCTATTCTATACGAGCTGTTTTGTCATAAGACAAAATATAACCCTATAATATGTTCCGCTGACGAGACCGTGTATGAACATAGAATGTTTTGGAGGACTTGTATATGTCAAATTTTGAAATCATTAGAGAAATTGAACAGGCACAGTTAAGACAGGAAGCCTTAGCACCGTTCAACACAGGAGATACCATTAAGGTATACAACAAGATTAAAGAGGGTAACAGAGAGAGAACCCAGATTTTCGAGGGAACCGTTTTAAAGATTCAGGGTGGTTCCAACAGAGAGACCTTTACCGTTCGTAAGTCCAGTAACGGTGTAGGCGTTGAGAAGACCTGGCCGATTCATAGCCCGTTCGTAGAGAAGATTGAAGTAGTTCGTAAGGGTAAGGTTCGTAGAGCGAAATTGAACTACCTTCGTGATCGTGTTGGTAAGGCTGCTAAAGTTAAGGCTGCGAAGTAATTTAAACCATACAGTACAGGTGTTCCTTTCGGAGCACCTGTTTTTTTCTAAGGAGTGTTATGAAAGAAAGAACGATTTTTCAAAAGTTTATTCATACTCTGGTGGACATCCTTGTTCTTCTTTCTTTGGCCTGGTTCATTGTTTACAGCTTCTTCTCCCTTTACCGGGTTTCGGGACACAGCATGGAGACAGCTCTTTCCACAGGCGATACCGTTCTCATTGATGAGCTGAGCTATCGTTTTATTAAGCCGAAAAGGATGGATATCGTGCTGTTCCAAAGAGCGGATAAGTCTTATAATATGAAACGGATAGTCGGTCTACCCGGTGAAACCGTGATTATTCAAAATGGGAGAATCTATATTAACGGAGAGCTTCTGGAAACAACGAAGATTTCTCCCATCGCTTTACCGGGTTTGGCCAAGAATCCCGTAGAGCTTGGGAAAGACGAGTATTTCCTTATTGGAGACAATACGGATTCCTCGGAGGACAGTCGTTTTCAAAATATTGGAAATGTGCATTTTCAGCAGATACGGGGAAGAGTCTGGTTTCGCCTGCTTCCTCTTCGGAAAATGAAGCTCATAGTATAGAAAGGAGCCGGAAGTGAAAATACAGTGGTATCCCGGGCATATGGCAAAAGCCAAGAGAAAGATGAAGGAAGATCTGCCCCTTGTCGATGCAATTATTGAAGTAATAGACAGCCGTTGTCCTAACTCCTCTCGAAACCCGGAAATCGATATTTTGGCTAAGGATAAGGCCAGAATCATGCTTTTTAACAAGGCCGACCTTGCAGATCCGGCAAGAACAAAGAGCTTTATGGAAAGCTTTCAGAAGCAGGGCTTCTATACCATGGAAATGGACGCCAGAAGCCGTTCCAGTGTAAAGGGCGTAAATAAGCTTGTCATGGAGAGCTGTGCGGAACTTTTGGAAAGAAAAAAGCAAAAAGGGATTCTTTCCCAAAGCATCAAAGCCATGGTTCTCGGCATTCCGAATGTAGGGAAATCCACCTTTATCAACGCCTATGTGGGAAAGGCCACGGCAAAAACCGGAAATAAGCCCGGAGTCACCAAGGGGGCACAGTGGATTAAGATTGGAAAAGACTTACAGCTTCTCGATACGCCGGGAATCACCTGGCCGAAATTTGAACGAGAGATTGTGGGGCTGAATCTTGCGCTCATCGGTTCTATTAACGATGAGATACTGCCGATAGAGGAGCTTATCTTTTATCTTCTGAAATATCTTACCCGTTATTACGGATCCGCCCTTGTTTCCCGCTATGGAGAAACGCTATTAGGGAAAGAAGAAGCTTTGGAAGCAATGGATGCCATTGCCATAAAAAGAGCCTGCATCAAAAAGGGTGGAGATATTGATTACACGAAGGTATCGAGACTCATTCTGGACGATTTTCGAAGCGGAAGACTGGGAAGAATCAGCTTGGAGCATCCCATGAAATGGGAAGAAGACAGCCGGATGGAAGTATAGATTGGAAGTATAAATTTATTAGATAGTTCAAAGTATGGAAGAATATTCCCATGCTTCGAAAAGGAATGAATTTTAATAGGATAAGATATGACCGATAAAGCAAGAGAAAAGGAAGAGCTTCGGCTCGAGGAAATGCGAATAGAGGAGAGGACAGTTTTAGAGCTTAGCCCGATAGCAGGAGTGGATGAAGCGGGACGAGGCCCCTTGGCAGGACCGGTGGTTGCGGCCTGTGCCGTGATTCCTTTGGATTATCCCTTTTACTATTTAAATGACTCGAAGAAGATGTCCGAGAAAAGAAGAGAATCGCTTTTTGAGGACTTACAGAAAGAAGCCATTGCCTTTGGAATCGGCATTGTTTCTCCGGAAAGAATCGATGAAATCAACATCTTACAGGCGACTTATGAAGCTATGCGAGAGGCGCTGAAGGATATGGAGAAGCATTTTTCGCTTAGCCCGAAGATTCTTTTAAATGATGCAGTGACGATTCCGGGAATTTCGATTCCGCAGAAGGCTATTGTTCACGGTGACGCGAAGTCTTTATCCATTGCTGCAGCCAGTGTCTTAGCCAAGGTGACAAGAGATCATATCATGCTCAAATACGATGAACAATATCCCGAATACGGTTTTAAGCAGCATAAAGGCTATGGGACAAAGGTCCATAGAGAAGCCATTCTTACACACGGCCCCTGTCCGATACATAGAAGAAGCTTTTTAAAGAATTTATATCGTTAAATATGAGTAAACTGCTAAAGAGAATGCAATCTCGATTTGCAGACTTTCCTATGAATAATCAGTGCTTTAGAAATAACACAGCGGTTTATCGAGAGAGGTAAATCAAATGCGGAGTAATAAGGCGAAGAATACCCATCTTCTCGGGCAAAAGTACGAGAATATGGCGGTAGAATATTTGGAAGCAATGGGGTATAGTATTTTGGAGCGCAATGCGCGCTTTCACCATTTAGAGACGGATATTATTGCAAGAGACGTAGAATACCTCTGCTTTATAGAAGTAAAGGGGAGAAAGAGCGGAAGCTTAAGCTCTCCCTATGAAGCCGTGAGTCGGAAGAAAATCCAATTTCTTCGAACCATGGCGGAGGGATACTTGGTAAAACAACATTTATCCTTATATGACACCCCTTGTCGTTTTGATGTACTTTGCATTTCAGGGGAAGAAATAGAGCTCATTAAGAATGCATTTTAGCTACTTAAGAACAGATCTTAGTTATTTTAAAATGGAAAAATGTGTTTTGCATATGATGCTTTTTTATAAAATGATATATTATTTCTCATCATTCGAAAGAGAAGAATAGATAAAGGAGTTTAACGGAATGGAAGAAAAGAGCAAGAATAAAAATGAGCGCAAAGTGATTTTAACGGGAGACAGACCTACCGGAAAACTGCATCTTGGACATTATGTAGGATCTTTACAAAGAAGAGTGGAGTTGCAAAATTCCGGGGAATATGACGAAATCAATATTTTGATTGCGGATGACCAGGCCTTAACCGATAACTACGACAACCCGAAGAAAATCAGAGATAACATTATTGAAGTGGCTCTGGACTATCTTTCTGTCGGTATTGATCCCGCAAAGAGTACTATCTGTATTCAGTCGGCTCTTCCCGCACTGCATGCCCTGTCCTTCTACTACTTAAATCTGGTTACCACGCAAAGACTGAGCCGTAACCCGACCGTGAAGGCGGAAATGAAGCAGAAGGGCTATAGCGGAGAAAATGAAAACGACAACGAGGCGGGACTTCCTGCCGGCTTCTTTACCTATCCGGTGTCACAGGCTGCGGACATTACCGCCTTTAAGGCGACAACCGTTCCGGTTGGAGAAGATCAGCTCCCCATGATTGAGCAGACGAAGGAAATCGTACGACGCTTTAACCAACTTTATCAAAGAGAGGTACTTCTCGAGCCGGAGATTCTTCTTCCGAAAAATTCCAGCCAGAGAAGACTTCCGGGAATTGACGGAAAGGCAAAGATGAGTAAGTCCCTCGGAAACGGTATTTACCTTTCCGATGATGAAAAGACTGTTAAAACAAAGATTATGAGTATGTATACCGATCCTTCTCATATTAATATTACAGATCCCGGTCATGTTGAAGGAAATACGGTATTTACTTACCTCGATGCTTTTTCCAAACAAGAAGATTTTGCCGAGTTCCTTCCGGAATATGCGAATCTTGAGGAAATGAAAGAACACTACAGAAGAGGCGGTCTCGGGGATGTAAAGTGTAAAAAGTTTCTTCTAAAGGTTATGGAAAACATGCTTTCTCCCATAAGAGAAGAAAGAAAACGCTGGGAGAATCGCATTTCCGATGTCTATGATATTCTTTATCAAGGCACGGAAAAGGCAAAGGAAACGACAAATGCCACCCTCGAAGAAGTACGAGACGCGATGCGCATCAATTATTTTAAAGGAAATGAAATCATCGGAGAATGGGATAAATGGGTACATGGAAGTCAAGAGGGCTAAGAGGCTCTCTTCTGGAAGAGGAGCTGAATCAGACTATTTCCCTCTATAGGGAAAAGAACCTCGCCCTCATTCAGAAAATACCGACCCCGATTACTCCTATAGAATTGGATAAGAGTCATAAGCAGATTACCCTTGCCTACTTTGACCGGAAGTCCACTGTGGACTATGTGGGAGTAGTGCAGGGGATTCCTGTTTGTTTCGATGCCAAGGAATGTCATAAGGACTCGCTTCCTTTGCAAAACCTTCATGCACACCAAATGGCTTTTATGCAGGACTTTATGAAGCAGGGCGGAATCAGCTTCATCATTCTTTCCTTTACCGAGAGAAATGAAATCTATTATGTGCCCCTTCGAGAGCTTCAACGCTTCACAAAGAGAATGGAAGAGGGCGGTAAAAAGAGTTTTCGCTATGATGAGCTTCTGTGCTCGCACCGAATTTACCGAAAAAAGGACCTTTTGGTGCACTTTTTAGAGGCTTTAAATGAAGATATTTTACTATTAAATGAAATGTCTTCGGAATAAAGAAACAAACTTATATCATATTCTATCGGGTCGTGTTTTATTGGAAAAAACGAACTGGTATCGTGTTTTATTGAAAAAAAGAACTGATTTCATGCTTTATTAGAAAAACAAATACCGGTCTCATGAAAAGACAATAGTATAGAAAAAGGAAGATGAGATGAATATTATCGTAGTCGGATGTGGTAAAGTCGGTCTGAATTTAGCCGACCAATTAAACAAAGAAGGGCATAACATCACTATCATTGATAATGATGAAAAAGAATTACGACATGCTGTGGACTTTCTGGACGTCATGGGAATTCACGGTAACGGCGCAATGCCCCAAACTCTTCGAGAAGCGGGGATTAGCGACGCGGATGTACTGATTGCCGCAACGAATCAAGATGAAGTCAATATGCTTTGCTGCCTCTTTGCCAAAAAGGAAGGACACTGCAGTACTATCGCAAGAATCCGTGATCCGCAATATACGACGGAAATTAAGTATCTTAGGGATGAATTAAACCTCGCTATGGTTATCAACCCGGAAATGGCAGCCGCAAGAGAAATAGAAAGACTGCTTCGTTTTCCTTCCGCTATAAAAATAGACAGCTTTTCCAGAGGAAGGCTCGATTTGATTCGGGCAAAAGTACCGGAAAACAGTAAACTGGTGGGCATTCCTTTTTATTCTCTCAAAAATGAAATCGGTCTGGATGTCTTGGTATGCTGTATTGAAAGAGGAGAGGATGTTCTCATCCCAAAGGGTTCCGACTGCTTTATGGCAGGAGATGAGATCAGTTTTATCGCTTCTCCGAAAGATATTACAGACTTTTTCTTAAAACTCGGACTCGAATATACGCCTGTGCGGGATTGCATGATTGTAGGCGGCGGAAGAGTCAGCTACTATATTGCAAAATATTGCAAAGAAACACACTTGAAATTAAAACTGAAAATTATCGAAACCAATCGGGAACGCTGCGAGTTTCTTGCGGAAGAGTTTCCGGAGTGCAGCATTATCAACGGAAACGGCATAGACCAGGAACTCTTAAAGCGCGAGGGAATCGAAACCACGGATGCTTTTTGTTCCCTTACCGGTTTTGATGAAGAAAATATCATGTTGTCCCTTTATGCGGGAAAATTATCCGATACCCGACTGGTAACCAAAGTAAACCGTATCAGCTTCGAAAATGTCATTCGTGAAATGAATTTGGGTTCCGTAATTTATCCTAAGCAAATTATTGCGGACAGTATCGTTCGCTATGTTCGTGCATTGGAAAACTCGAAAGGCTCCAACGTGGAAACCCTTTATAAAATCGCGGACGGAAGAGCGGAAGCCATGGAATTCCGTGTATTAAATGACCCGGATTTAATCAATAGAAGCTTTTCCGACATGAATTTCAAAGATGGAGTATTAATTTGCGGAATCATTCGAAATCATAAAGTTATCACGCCTAATGGTTCCGATATGATGAAAGTGGGAGATCGCGTAATCGTGGTTACCAAGAATACCGGCTATAACGACTTAAGAGATATCTTGGAAGAGAAGGTAGAAGAGGAGAGTGTAATCCATTATGAACTTTAGTATGATTGTCTATATTTTGGCATGGGTACTGAAAATTGAAGGAATAAGCATGATTTTACCGCTCATTTGTTCCTTACTTTACAGAGAAAATGATATTGCACTTTGCTTTTTCTTTATCGGAGCGGCATCCATTTTACTGGGATATATTTTAACGGCAAAAAAACCGAAGAAAATTGCTTTTTATGCCAGAGAAGGCTTCGTGATTGTAGCGGCCTGCTGGGTTGTTCTTTCTCTGGTGGGTGCTTTACCCTTCTTTATTTCCGGAAGAATTCCGCACTATATAGACGCTTTATTTGAAATTGTTTCCGGCTTTACCACAACCGGTTCCTCCGTACTTTCCGATGTGGAGGCGCTTGGAAAAGGACTCTTATTTTGGCGTTCCTTTTCTCACTGGATAGGGGGCATGGGAGTTCTCGTCCTGGTTCTTACCGTCCTTCCTCTGGGAGGCGGCTATAATATGATGATTATGAAAGCGGAATCTCCGGGTCCGGAAGTTTCCAAAATGGTTCCCAGGGTAGCGGATACGGCAAAAGCGCTTTATAAAATCTACTTTATTCTGACCATTATCATGATTGTGATTTTTCTCCTTTCCGGAATGCCGCTTTTTGATGCCTTATGTATCGGATTCGGTACGGCGGGAACCGGAGGCTTTGCCATTCGAAACTCCGGAATGGCCGATTATTCCATGCTAAGCCAGTTTTTGATTACCGTATTCATGATTCTTTTCGGTGTAAACTTTAATGTGTATTACCTGATTCAGAGGAAGAAGTTTTCGGATGCATTTCATTCGGAAGAAGCCAGAGGCTATCTTATCATTATTGCGGCAAGCACTTTATTTATCACTTTGAATATCTTCCAGAGTATCGGAAGAGGATTTCTCTTTGCTCTGCATCATGCTTTTTTTACAGTAGGAAGTATTATCACGACAACAGGATTTTCCACCTTGGATTTTAATGAATGGGCTATGCCTTCCCAGATGGTAATTTTATTCCTGATGATTTGCGGAGCCTGTGCAGGATCGACAGGAGGAGGCCTAAAGGTATCGAGACTTCTGATTCTTTTAAAAAGTCTCGGAAAAGAGATGCACTTGATTATTCATCCCGAAGCCATCCGAAAGGTACGGCTGGAGGGAAAGTGCCTGGATCACGCGGTGGTTCGTTCCGTCAGTACTTATTTGATTGCCTATTGCTTTATTTACATGATTTCCATATTCCTCATCAGTTTTGACGGATATGATTTTATGACTAACTTTTCAGCCATTTCCGCAACCTTTAACAATATAGGACCGGGGCTGGGAAAAGTCGGACCGCTAAGCAATTTTTCCGTGTATTCTTATTTTTCAAAACTGGTCATGATTTTTGATATGTTAGCCGGAAGACTGGAAATATTCCCGATGTTGATTTTATTCTCCATAAAAACTTGGAGAAAAACAAACTAAGCCCGATTCGTAAAGCATTGAAGCTCTAAGTATCATTGTATTCAAGATAGGGCTATACCATTGATAAATAGCCTAAACCATTGATAAATAGACGGAACATAGAGGAAAAGAGTAATGAAAATAGGGCTATACCATTGATAAATAGCCTAAACCATTGATAAATAGACGGAACATAGAGGAAAAGAGTAATGAAAATATCGATATAACTATTCGCTAAACTCTTGTTTAACGAATAGTTATATGATAAAATAAGGGTATAGCTGAATAAGCTGTACCTTTTATATTGCAAATAAACAGCTACTTTAAAGATCTATAAAAGAATTATCAGGACTTACAATATTCAATGCTATTTTAAAAAAATGATGTGAGGTGAACCATGGCTTTAGCCTATCATGAGGAATTGGATAAAAAGAATACTTTAAAGCTCAGGAAATTACAAAAGGATCTTCCTGCTTTCTGTAATGCTTTTTTTCGCGGAATTGACCAGATTACCGCGTCTCGCACAAAGATAGCCTATGCCTATGATTTGAAGGTATTTTTTACCTATCTTATGGAAGAACTGAAACTGCATGATTCTATAGAGCAATTTACCATTTCGGATGTGGAAAATTGTTCTATACCGGAACTTGAGGAATATATGGAATATCTCAAGTACAGAACAAAAAAGAAGAAAAATGCTGACGGAGAAATGGAAACCGTCGATATTTTAAACCACAACAAGAGTATTAAACGGAAAATTTCTTCTTTAAAAAGCTTTTACAACTACCTTTACAAGGCCGGTTTAATCAGCAGCAACAAAGCTTCCCTACTCTCCCTCCCCAAACTCTCTCAAGAGGAGATTATTCGTATGGATCAGGGCGAAATTGCGGAGTTTTTGGATGAAGTGGAAAATGGAAATCAATTAAGCAAAAAAGAGCGTGAATTTCATGAGAAAAATAACGTTCGAGACCTTGCCATGATGCAACTTATGCTGGGAACCGGGATACGTGTTTCCGAGTGTGTGGGGTTAAATTTATCCGATTTAGACTTTAACAATAACGGAATTCGCATTCATAGAAAAGGCGGTAAGAATGTCACGATTTACTTCTCGGACGAGGTGGAAAGCGGGCTCCGTGCCTATTTAGAGGAAAGAAAGCTGAAAATTCCGGCTTCAGGACATGAAGAAGCCTTATTCTTGTCCATACAAAACAAGCGTATTTCCGTTCGTTCCGTAGAGAAAATGGTAAAAAAATATGCCGGCAGAGTTACGCCTTTAAAGCATATTACGCCGCATAAGCTGCGAAGCAGCTACGGCACAAATCTCTATCAGGAGACAGGAGATATTTATCTTGTTGCCGATGTGCTCGGGCATAGCGATGTAAATACAACGAAAAAGCACTATGCCGCATTAGAGGAAGAAAGACGAAGAAGCGTACGAAATGTTGTTCGCCTCCGGAAAGAAGAAGGAGAAAGCTAAAATGGCTTTCTTCCTTTTTAATGGCTTTCTCCTTTTTTTCGCAAGATAGAATTACACACTTACAAAGAGTTCGCATTTTACAAGGAACAATTCGATGAAACTGTCTAAAAGAACGACGAATTCTCTTCATTCCAGCGCTGTTCTTCCTTATATTTCTTGACTCGCCTTTGATAAGTCCTGAGCTGTACACCGGCATATTCCGCAACTTCAGCGCTCTTATGTAACTTACTGTAGAGGAATACTTCCGAAACTTTCTTTGCAGAACCGTAATCTCTTTTCTTTCCGGCAGCTCTTTTTAACCTGTCCAAGGCGATATCCCATTTTAATATAGACTTTTCTTCTTTATTTTGGGATAAAGAAAGCTTCATGCCATATTTTTTTAAAAGAGAATCCAGCTCTGAAACTTCTTTCTGAATCTGCAAAAAAGCTTCCTCATCCTCTACTCTAAGCTCCAGGCTTTCCACCACATGTTTTCCGAGACCCGGTTCAGACCATTTTTCCAACATAGGCTTTACTCATTATAATCCAAGACGAATCAATCCCACGGCTTTACCAAGGATGGTACAATCTTCAACAATAATCGGATCCATGCCATCATTTTCCGGTTGTAAACGAATATGTCCATTTTCTTTGTAAAAGCGCTTTACCGTGGCACTGTCATCCACCAGAGCAACAACCACTTCACCCTGGGCGCAGGTGTTCTGCTTAGCCACAATCAGATAATCTCCATGAAAAATACCGATGTTAATCATGGAATCTCCCTTAACCTTCAAGATAAAACTTTCCTGATTGGGAAGTAAATTCACGGGAAAAGGAATGTTCCCGGTGATATTCTCTTCGGCAAAAATCGGTGTTCCTGCAGCAACTGTTCCCACAATGGGAAGGGCAGCCATCTCTTCTCCGTAAGCTTCCGTAGAAACCGTGTCCTCATCAGAAGTCGTTTTTTCTATAGAAGAATCTTTTTCTATAGAAGAATCAACGGTTCCGGAATCGTTGTTTTGTTCCTCGTTCTGCTTTCTCTCCAAGCTTAATCCTTCACGGTTTAGAATTTCGATAGCTCTTGGGTGAGCAGGATCCTTTCTGATTAAGCCAAGCTTTTCCAAATCATTTAAATAAGTGAACACACTGGAGGTGGACTTTAAGCCAACTTTCGCACAAATATCCCGCACAGAAGGGGGATAATTCCGCTTCTGCACACAATCCTTAATGTATTCATATATTTCTTTCTGTTTTTCCGTTAAATTATCTATGCTATATACTTTTTTGGGTCTTCCCATGCTATCCTCCCGGAATCAGTTCTTCGTCTCTACAATCTCGCTCATATCTCTCTCACGAACTTTTGTTCTTATAAAGTATAGCATAAAGAATCTAAATTGCAAACATTTGTACGGAAATAGTTCTATTCTTTACATTTCCATTCTTTTCGCATCAGACCAGATTTTTTCCAGATCATAAAAAACTCTCTGTTCCTTTGTAAACAGATGCACCACAATATCTCGATAGTCCATCAGTATCCAACCGGAACTGCTCTCCCCTTCCTTATTTACCTCTAAACGAACATCCTCTTCTACCGCATCTTCCAATGCATCCAACTGCCTTACATTTTCAGCGGATGCCAATATAAAGTAATCAGCCAAAGTGGATATTTCGGAAATATCAAGAGCAAGAATATCCGTGGCCTTTTTTTCCTCCAAAATAGTCATGATTTTTTTTGCTAAAGCTTCTGATTCCATATTTATCCTTTCCGTTCCCTATTTTCTTTCCTATACTTTTTTGTTTTTCTATGTATGCTATCTTTTTCAATGCGTTTATTTTACTGTATTTCCGGCGCTTCCTCACTCCGCGCTTGATAATAACGTAATGCCTCCAGGGAGGACGTACAAAGTGGCTGTCCCTTTTCTTCGACATACTGTATCGTTTGAGATAAGGCTAAATACATCGCCTCATCCAGATTAGTAAAGGCTACTCTTCTCACCTCTTCCAGTTCCTCCCTATAGCCTCTTCTCACCTCAATATAATCCGCCAGATAAATTATTTTCTCCAGCAAACTCATCGCCGGTTTTCCGATAGTATGGTAGTAGATAGCCGATAAAATCTCTTCATTCTGAATTTGAAAATGCTTTCTGGCATATGTTGCACCGTAAATCCCGTGCAAGACCTGCGGAGCTGCAATATATTCCGGAAGAAGGGGGATATGCTCCCTTTCACAAGCGGAAATTAACTCTTTCTTCCCCATAAATTTTGCACAGTCGTGGCAAAGCCCTGCAAGCTCTGCAGCCTGTAAATCATAACCATGGGCCATGGCAAGGGCTATCGCCGAAAAGGAAACACTGATGGAGTGTTCGTAACGATTTTCCTGTAAATGCTCTTTCAAATGTTTCCGAATGGATTTGATTTTCTCCAGATATTCCTTTTCTTCTATCAAAGCAAGCTCCTTTTACGTCAATATTAATATTGACGTTTTCCATAAAATAATGGCTTTTTCTATAAATCTTCTTGCCATCTATAAAAATACAATTTCACAATGATTCCATTTCCGCAAATTGCCAACTCCGGCAACACAAACTTTATCCTATTTCTTATTCATAAAAGCGATTCTTTTGTATAAATTCTATTACCGGCTCGGGAAGCATTCCTTCTATTGATGCTTTCTCCTTAATTCGCTTCCGAATAAGGGAACTGGAATATTCTATTCTTTCCATCTCCAAAAAAG
Organism: Oribacterium sp. oral taxon 108 str. F0425; assembly: GCF_000214455.1. Taxonomy (NCBI): domain Bacteria; kingdom Bacillati; phylum Bacillota; class Clostridia; order Lachnospirales; family Lachnospiraceae; genus Oribacterium; species Oribacterium sp. oral taxon 108. The sequence continues at coordinate 1,437,771 of NZ_AFIH01000001.1, forward strand.
TACATTGCAGCCCATAATTTATTTTCAAGAATACAGTTCTCTCTTCCAAAGCTTTTTGCTCCGCTTCTCCGTTTCGATTGGCTACCAAAAACCTGAGCATTTTCCCTAACTCTTCAGTTTTGTACCAGTTCTCCAAGGTATAAAATTCATCGGTTCCGATAATCAAAAACAGTTCTGCATAAGGAAAAATCTTTTTTAAAAGAACAGCGGAATCATAGGTATAAGAATTGCCGCTTCGTTCTCCCTCCATCGTGGAAAAGAAAAATTTTGTTAGGCCATCCTGTTCAAAAGCAAGTTTTCTGTTTTCCTCTTGCAGTGCCAGTCTAAGCATCTCCGAACGTGCAGAAAAAGAAAGCAAATCTGTATTTTCCTTATGATAAGGGAGCCCTGTAGGCAAGAATAAAACGCATTCATTCGAAAGAAAACAATTCTTTCCCTCTTCAGTCACTCCGTCTTCGGATGCGGAAGCAATTGTACTGTCCTTTTGCTTATCATAATCCGGTAATTCTCGTTTGTAAGGTATCCATTTCCGCTCACATTGCTTACATTCCTGTGCTTCCAGAGCCTTTAGGGCCGTTCTCCCCAAGATTAAATGCCCGTAATGAACGGGGTTAAAGCTTCCGCCAAGGATTCCGAGCTTTTGAACCGAGGGAAAGCACAGTCCGTTTTCGATATCGGAAAGACTGAAGCATAGATTTTGCTTATCCATTAGAAGGCTCTGTTCTTTTCTTCTTTTGCCGGCTTATACAGTACTATTTTTCTTCCGATAATCTGTACCAGCTCGGTATTGGACCGCTCTGCTATAGTATTTCCCAACTCATGCAAATCTTCGTCGCAGTTCTTCAGCACATTAATCTTCATGATTTCATGCTTTTCCATGTATTCTTCCACAGAACGGGTAAACTCAGGCGTAAGGGCATTTTTCCCAACGGAAAGCACCGGATCAATGCTTTGTGCAGCACTTCGAATACGAGCCCGCATCTTACTATCTACAATATAAGACTTCATTCTTCCTCCCCGGACTCATTTTCATCCGCAGCTTCATCGTCATAATATTCAAATTCATGTGAGAAAATCTTAATGGTATCGCCTTCCTTCAAGCCCATTTTTTTAAGTTCTTTGATAATTCCCTGTTCCACCATAAAGCGCTGGAAGAAAAGGAACCCTTTTTCCGCCTCTAAATTGGTGTATCCAAGCATCTTCTCCATCTTCGGCCCCTCCACAAGGAAGAGTCCCTCTTCCGGATGCTCATACTTGATGGGAAGGGATTCTACCGCACCCAGGCTTTCCAGATCCACTTCACTTTCATAGAGCATTTCCTCTTTACTGATTCCTTCCAAGAGTTTGTATGCTTCTTCCAGAAGAGGATAAATTCCCTGATTGCTTGCAGCGGAAATTTTAAAGAAAGGATAATGCATTTCCTTGCAATATTTCTCCAAGTCCTTCAGTGCTTCTTCCTGCTCCTCGGATTGAATAAGTTCTACTTTATTTGCGGCAACAATAATCGGTTTCTTTAAAATCTCCGGATCATAGCTTTTGCACTCGGCATGAATGCTCTTTAAATCCTCCAAGGGTACCCTTCCTTCCGATCCCGCCCCATCCACAAGGTGTATAAGGACACGGCAGCGGTGAATATGGCGAAGAAATTGAAATCCGAGTCCCACTCCTTCACTGGCTCCCTCAATCAGTCCCGGAATATCCGCCATGACAAAGCTTCTGTCTCCCTTTAAATTCACCACGCCAAGGTGAGGATTTAACGTCGTAAAATGATAGTTGGCAATTTCCGGTCTGGCATTACTACACATGGAAAGAAGAGTCGATTTTCCTACATTCGGAAAGCCCAAAAGCCCTACATCCGCAATCACACGAAGCTCCAGGCGGAGAGTAATTTCTCTTGCTTCCTGCCCGGGTTGAGCAAACTTTGGAGCCTGCATAGAGGGTGTTGCAAAATGCATATTGCCCAAGCCGCCCTTTCCTCCCGGAAGCAGGACAATTCTGCGGTTTTCCCCGCTCATATCGGCAATCACCTTACCTGTTTCCGCATCCTTTAACAGAGTTCCGGCAGGAACCTTTAAAATCAGGTCCTTTCCGTTCTTGCCGTGCATTTTACGTCCATCGCCTTCCTGTCCGTCTCCGGCAGTATATTTTGTTTTATGGCGAAAAGAATCCAAGCTGTTCAGACCATCATCCACTTCTACGATAATATCTCCGCCCTTACCGCCATCTCCGCCATCAGGTCCTCCGGCCGGTACGAATAGCTCTCTTCGAAAGGAAACATGTCCATTTCCTCCCTTACCGCTTCTTACATAGATTTTTGCTACGTCAGCAAACATATAAGCTCCTTTTATATTGAAGAAAAAACCCCACACCGGAAACCGGCATGGGGTTAACATTTCTTTATGCCCTTGGAAGAACAGAAACCTGCTTACGATCTCTACCTAATCGGCCGAACTTTACAACACCGTCAACCTTAGCGAATAAGGTAAAATCATTTCCCAAGCCTACATTTTGACCCGGATGAATTCTTGTGCCGTTTTGCTTGTACAGGATATTTCCTGCCTTTACAAACTGTCCGTCTGCTCTTTTCGCACCAAGTCTTTTTGAATTAGAATCTCTACCGTTTTTGGTAGAGCCCATACCCTTATGATGAGCCATTTTTTACTCCTTCCTGCAATAAACGAGTTTGATACTTCCTACTCGTTACGAATTAACCGATCTTGTCAATCTTTACTTCCGTAAAGAGCTGTCTGTGACCGTTCTTCTTGTGATAACCGGACTTTCTCTTGTAACGGTAAACAATAACCTTCTTGCCCTTACCGTTCTGAAGAACCGTTCCGGAAACCTTCGCACCTTTCACAGTGGGAGTACCAATCTTCAGAGAACCGTCGTTAATAAGAAGAACCTGATCAAAGGAAACCTTTGCTCCCTCTTCCACTTCCAACTTCTCTACGCGGATTACATCGCCTTCACTGACTTTGTACTGCTTTCCGCCACTTACAATAACTGCATACATTTAGGACATCCTCCTATAAATTTACTCGCTAGCTTTGGTGAGTTGACACTGCTTAAACCTAGCTATGCGGCATCTAAGCTACTCTACAGTATTTTCCTTCTTCCGTCAAGCAGTTTTCTTGATTCCAAAGTGAAAATTTTCTTGATTTCAAGGTGAAAACAGAGCTATTTCTTCACACCGAAATAATCCGGCTTGGAAAGACCTTTAACGAATGAAATATCTATGGCAGAATACTCCTGTAATAAGGATAGTTTGCAGAAACCTCATCTACGGAAACGGTTCCTGCCGTAGAGTTCTCATGAATGGCAAGCATTTGTCCTTCTTCCGTCCATGCCAAAAACATCACAACATGGCTTTCCCCGCTGGGCTGAATCACCAGATCTCCGGGAATCAATTCACTGCGTTTAATTTTATTTCCCTTTCCAACGAGTTCCTTCGTACTGGAAGCAAAATCCAGGGGATTTTCCGTGCCGCTCCAATACGCCCATTGTACAAATCCCGAGCAATCCAGCCCCTTTTTATTTCTTCCTTTATAATCCCGTCCAACGGTTTTCCCGAACTGGTTTCCATCCAACCCCTGCTTTGCGGCCTTTCCGCCATAATAATAGGGAACCTTCCCTACAGCGCTTAGGGCATAGTATATCACATTCTTTCGTTCTGCACTCAAATTCTCCGGCAGCATACTCATGTAGCGGGAAATTTCTTCTTCACTAAGCGGCATCTTGGTTTCAACAGTGGATAAACTTAAACCGTATGCATTGAACCAGTCCGTATCTATTAATTGATTCACTGCATTAATGCATTCCTCATTCCACCCCTTCCATCGGGAGCTTGGCATATTGTCAAATGGCTCATCCTTTTTTAAAGAATCCAGAATGATTTCTTTCAAACCGTTTTGATCTCCAAATTTCTTGACTTGAATCGTAATCGTCAAATCGACATGACCGGGACAATAATTCTTCGGTAAACTCTTCTTCTCACTACTTTCGGTTGTTTTCTTTGCTTTTTTAGCACTCCCGTTTTCCATTTCAGAAGGACTTACTTTAGAACTGTCGTTCTCCCCTTCTTTCCTTTCTTTATTTGCTTCTTCAGCGGGGTCCGAAGCTGAACTTTCCTCTGTACTTTCAGTTGAAGCACTCGATTCGGGAGCCCCGGTGGAAGAAACAGTTCCCTCTATCTTCTGATTTTCCGCTACTTTTCCGTCTTCAATTTGTTTTCCCGATAATTTTTCTTCCTGTTCTTCCACTTCCTTTCCAATCTGCGTCTCGGAAGCACTCTCCGCCGAATCTTTCTTAGTCTCTTCCATCCCTTCCGTTTGTTTTTCTTCTTTTTGAATTTCTTCTACAGACTTTCCTCCCGCATTTTCCGCCTCTTCTTTGGCGCTGAGATTTACACAGCCATCATCATAATAGACAGGACTGATGGATAAGCTGTAGGAATGAGACTTTAAGTAGAGTTCCTGACAGATTTCCTTGAAATGCTCAATATCCAGATAATTATGCTTGTAGCTATAAACGGATACCATGGCAAGAATGTCTTTAACATTACTGGAATCCTCAATTTCCTGCCCGTCTCCGTTTAGAAATCGATAGTGAATGTTCTTGAAATAGGCCACAGGATAAGAAGCGGAACGATTTTCATTTTCTCCCTGTATTGCAGGATTATATTTTCCCATAATACGGGAACGTTTAATCCCCAGGCTTTTTGCCACCTTTTCCGGCGTTTCTCCTGCCTCATCCGTAATAGAAGCCAAGTACCGACTGTCCATACTCATCATTTCTTTATAGAATTGATCTCCTATGGATTGCCCTTCCTTATTTTTTTCATAGAAAAGATTATAAACATCAATCTTTGGACTATAATTTAAAAACACGTCTTCCGCTCTGTCATAGTACAGTTTCATAGTCGGTAGAGTACTACTGCTGACTACCGGTTCGGCAACCGGTACTTCTTCCTTTTTTTCAGATGTATTTTTCAAATATAAAAGACCCAGAAAAATAAAAGAAAGTACAATTATACATTTTTTTGTACCAATCCGTTTCATTTTCTCTTTAGCAATTTTTATCCATTTAAAAAAGTAAATCAAAACTCTCCTTCTCCCTAACCACTACCTTATTTCATTTCTCTCTTTATGAATTTCGTTATTCTACAACCGAAGTAAAATCTATGCTTTAAGAGTTTGATAAACTTCTATTACATTTCTTGAAAATTTTTATCTGCTTATTCGAAGTTTGTTCAGAAGCTTTTGAAAGTCTTCCGGATAATCTGCGGAAAATTCCATATACTCTTCGCTTCGCGGATGAACAAAACCCAAAACCATAGCATGAAGGGCCTGGCCTTTTATTGCATAAAGATTCTTTTTCGGGCCGTATAAAGGATCTCCCAATAGCGGATGTCCGATACTTTTCATATGTACACGAATCTGGTGGGTTCTTCCGGTCTCCAAACGGCATTCCAAAAGACTGGCATTTTGCAGATTTTCCAAAAGCCGATAATGGGTTATCGCTTCTTTTCCATGCTTGTAATTTATCGCCTGTTGTTTTCTGTTTTTTTCATCTCTGCCGATAGGAGCGGAAACGGTCCCCTGCTCTTCTTTCAATCTCCCCGAGCAAATAGCATGATAACGACGAGTAATGCTATGTTCTTCCAACTGCTTTGCCAAGGCCTTATGACTAAAATCATTTTTACAGACCAAAATTAATCCGGAAGTATCCTTATCAATTCTGTGTACAATTCCGGGACGTAAAACGCCGTTAATGGAGGATAAACTCTCTCCGGCGTGAGAAAGCACTGCATTGACAAGAGTCCCGGATGTATGACCGGGAGCAGGATGAACAACCATTCCTCTCGGCTTATTAATCACCATCAGATCATCATCTTCATAAACGATTTCCAAGGGAATTTCTTCCCCTTTTACAGCCAAAGGTTCCGGTTCTTTTTCAAACAGTTCAATTCTGTCTCCTGTCTTAATCTTTGTAGAAGCCTTAGACGGCTTTCCATTGTACAGAACCAAATTCTCCTCTATCATTTTCCCGATAAAAGATCTGGTATATTTTGCAGTATTTTTCTCCGCAAGAAAACTGTCCAGACGTTTTCCCGCATCGACGTCTTCAACAATAAAAACCATTAGTTTTCCGCCTCATTTTGTTTGGATGTCTTTTTTAAAAAGCCCATATCTTCTTCCTTGTAGTAAAACCCGAGTAAATACACAAGTAAGAAAGAAGCACAAGTAACATAGATATCCGCTACGTTAAATACAGGAAAGTCAATAGGACTGAAATAAATAAAGTCCACAACATAGGATTGAAGCTGCCTATCAATAAAGTTTCCGATTGCACCGGAAAAAACAAAACAAAGCGCAACAAATAAAGGATAATAAGATTTCCCTTTATTTTTCCGGACTCTTTCCCCTCCAAAATTATTCATCTTACAATGCAGCGGAAGCTTCCAAAGAACATATAAGATTCCCGTCAATACAATCACGGTAATCAACAAAAAGAAGCCCTGCTGTCCGTGTAAAATTCCGAAAGCGGCACCCGGATTTTCCACATAAACAAGAGAAAGAGTATGGGGAATGAGGGAAATTTCCGTTCCGGCCTTCAGCGTACTCACGGCCCAATGCTTCGTCCATTGATCCATCCCGACAAGAACCGCAGCAAGGGTAAAAAAAAGCAAATAGCGTCGAATCTTATTCATCTAGTCCTCCACGAAACGATAAAAAGCCTGCTCCAGTGTTTCCTTCTCCAAAGCCTCGTCTATATAAGGAGAACAGAGGTGATGCAGCAAAATAAATTGCAAATGGTCTTTATTTTGCTTTTTATCTTTTTTCATGGCAGAAAAGACTGACTCAAAATCCATTTTTTTGCAACGGACTTCCAAAGATAAATCTTGCATCAATTCTTCAATACTCTTTCTTTCTTCCTCGGATATCCCTGCACAAAGACTCAGCGCCATAAGGGAACCGAAGGCCACACATTGTCCGTGACTGTAGGAGAAATCGGCAACTTTCTCTATCGCATGTCCCAAGCTATGTCCAAAATTCAAGAATTTTCTGTCTCCATGTTCAAAAGGATCCTTTTCGACAAAGTATTTTTTGATTCTGTTGCTCTGATAAATGGTCTCTAAGAGGGTATCCGCATCTTTTTCGATTAATCCCTGTCTGTGCTCCATTAAATACGGAAGATACTTTGGATTATGAATTAATGCATGCTTAATAATTTCTCCCATCCCTGATGCATATTGCAGTGCAGGCAGAGAAGAAAGTGTATGCATCGAGGAATAAACCAGGCAGGGCATATGAAACGCTCCAACCATATTTTTATAATGCTGAAAGTCCACTCCTGTCTTTCCACCGATAGAAGAATCAACCTGGGCGAGAAGGGTGGTGGGAATCTGAATAAAGCGTATTCCCCTTAAGTAGGTTGCAGCGGCAAATCCTGTCATATCTCCCACTACTCCGCCACCAAGTGCAATCATAAAGTCCTTCCGTTGTAGTCCAAAAGCGATTGCCGCCTCATAAATTGTAGAAATATGGGATAAGGTCTTATTTTCTTCCCCGGAAGGAAGCACCACGGATTCCATTGAAGAGAAAGAGGAACGAATCTTATCCTCCAGTTCTTTAAGATAAAGCGGAGCAACATGGTCATCCGTTACAATCAAAACCTTCTGTTCCTTGCAATCCAGTTCCTTTAATTTTTCCGAAATTCCGGAAAAATTTTTCTCCAAATAAATGGAATAACTATGAAAATCTTTCTCGTAAATATCCAGCTTTCGCATATCTGCTCCTTGCATTAAAAAAAGGCATATCCTTTTCGGGATATGCCTATATACTTTTTATTATCTAAAGTTTAAAGCTCCAAAAGTACCTTCCCCATCTCCTCCAAAACCTGCACCGGAGAATTCACCGGAAAGATGAATTTCTTCAGGACTGATAATAAAGATATAGGTGGAAATCTTCTGCAGATTTCCATTAATGGCATAGGCTGTTCCACTCAAAATATCAATAATTCTCTGTGCAACCTCAGTATGTAAGCCTTCCATATTCAGCACAACAGCTCTTCCGCTAAGAAGATAATCGCAAATCTCTGTTGCATCTCCCATGGAATTCGGTTTAATCATTGTAACTTCCATGCTGGCTCTTCTTTCATTTGTATTGGACTTGGCTTTACTGAAAAAACGAATCTTGGGTTCAGCTTCTTCCTCCTCATCAACTCGTCTTCCAAAGAAGGAAGGCTTCCTCGGTGCTTCTTCTTCCTCTTCTTCGTACTCGTCGTCGAAGTCATAATCATGATCTAAATCATAATCATCATCGCTGTCTCTATTCAAATTCATCTTTGTCATAAGGTTACTTAAAAAGCTCATACTAATCTCCCAATATCGGCCATGTTAAACAAGATAATTTTACTCAATTTCCACGTAAAGTCAAGCTTGAAAGTTTCCTGCGATCATTTTCTATTGAAAGATCAGTTGGCCGTCACTCACCATATCTCCCTGTAATACAATATGATCGTAAACCTCAATTCCCGAAGAAGTATTCTTCTCTACTATAATATATTCGTCATTTTTTTCCAATGGAATAATCTGTCGAAAAACAGCATATCCTTTGTTAATATTATACACACCTTCCAAAGATTTTGTAGGGCCGATACTATAGGAATCCGAACTTCCCTCTTTCCGTAGTACGTCTCCCGTTTTCAAAACATGACTGTCTTCATCTTTAGGAATACTGATATAGGAAAACTGCTGATCTTTCCGATAAATCTCTGTGGCAATAAACTTAGTGCTTCCGTCACTCTCCTGCCTGTAAAATCCCTGGCTTCCGTCTGCCGAAACAGCCAGAAACTCATTTGGAATAACGTAGAATTCTTTTTGAACCACTGCGGATGCCGGAATTTTAAGTCCGCTTTCTTCCTTTTCTTTGAGAGAAAATTCGACAAAACGATCCTCCAGGAAATAATCTATATAATTCTTTAATTCTACCTTTCCGTAAAGCGCTCCGTCTTTTCCGTGAATAAAAAAGAGTTCTCCGGAAAGTTCCAAATCCGGATTGGAAAAGGAAAGTGTTACTTTGTGACGATTTTCCAAATTATTCCGCTCTTCCTCCGTTAAGGGAAAGACTAAACTCCAGTTCGAAGAAGAAATGATTTTATAGATTTCCGTTCCTTCCTCTACACGATCTCCGCCATGGATATATACCTTCTTTCCATTGGCATTTCGAAAAGTATCTGCCGAGAGATCCTCCTCTTTCCAGTTTTCATAGCCATCCAAAATATAGGACACTACGCCGGCTTCCTTGGCGTTTTCGACGGTATAAGAAATTCCCAGCTGATTTAAAATGCTGTTTAAATACTTTATTCCATCCTCTCCGGAAAATGCCAGATTATCTCCATCCATTCCTGAAGGAAAGGCATAGAGAGAATAAAACTCGTCATCTCGAAAAGAACGAGAGAAGCTTTCCAAACGATTTCGAATTTCCATGATTTGTTGTTCACTTAAATTCTCTTGCAGCTCAGGATGATCCGAAAGATATTTTTCCAAATTTCCGGTTTCATCCAAGGTATAAAGCTCCGCCCCCTTGGAAACTCTTCTGCCTTCCGATACCGTAAAATGAATATAACCGCTTTTAACCGCATTATAGGCTTTTTCTTCTCTCAATATCAGTCCGGTATACTGATTTTCCCGAACCAAGCTGCCTTCTCGCACTTCATAAAAACGAATTTGATCTCTCCTCAGAAAAGATATAACACTAAAAAGAATATAGAGAGCAATAATCATAAAGATTACTCCCTCTATATTGAAAAAACTTCTTCTTTTCTTTAAATAACTGCTATTTGCCATAATTAAAGTGCTAACGCAATATGATCCTTTAAGTCTGCAGGAACCTCATCCGGACTCATGGATAAGCTGCTTACAATATTTACTTTATACTTATCGGAAAGCAAATCCAGCTTTCTGATGCAATCAGTAATAGGCTTTCCCTCCAGAGAGGCTAATTTCAGAAAACTGTCGAGAAAAAGATATTCTAAATCATGATCTTGAGAAATAATACCGCTAACAAACCCGATAAAAGCGTCTTCAGAATCCAATTGAAACTCATTTACATTGATTAAACGAATTTTATTATTCAGTTCATACATATGTTGAGCGGAGCGATCCAGAAAATCGACATTTCCCTTCGCTTCTTTGACAGTAGAATTCGCTTTCTCAATCAGCTGCTTTGTCTTTCCTTTTCCTCTTTGTCCTACAATAAATTGAACCATTTGCATTTCCTCCTTGACAGAACAAGAATTTTACTTGCGTTTAAACTGCTAAAACTTATAAAAAGTATAGTACATTCAAGAAATCTTATCAAGCAAGATTGTCATATTTTCATAAAGAATGTCTTTTGTATCCGCTTTCATAACGATAGAAAAATAGTCCAAATCACTCCCCGTCTTCTCCGTATTCAAGGCCAGACAATAACCGGCTTCTTTGGTCGTTCCTGTTTTGGCTCCCATTATTTTTAGGCCCTCCGGCAGCTCTTTTTCTCCGGTACTGTAAAGATTTGTTGCTTTCCATACCTGCGTTTTTCGCGCTCCGTTCCGGTCTTTATAGACAACTTGGTATTCTTTTGTTCCTAATATTTCACGCAAAACTTCATGTTGCATTGCAGCACGAAAAATCAAATAAATATCATACGGAGAAGTATAATGATTTTCATCCGGAAGCCCGTGAGGATTGGTAAAATGGGAGGACAGGGCACCAATCTTTACCGCCTCTTCATTCATTTTCTCCACAAATGCATCGACAGAACCGCAACTTGCTTCTGCAACCGCAACGGCAGCATCATTTCCGGAAGGAAGTAGCATCCCATACAGTAAATCTTTAATTTTCAAACTTTCTCCGACCTGCAGAAAAGCGGTGGAAGACCCGCTTACCTTTATGGATGAAGCAGAAGAAATCACAAATTCCTGCTCTAAATCCTCAACTGTTTCCACACAAACAAGTGCAGTCATCAATTTTGTAATGCTGGCAGGATAAACTCTCTTGTATGGATTTTTATAAGAAAGAGCTCGGTCGGAAACGGTATTGCTTTTTTCTACCAGCAGAAAGCTCTCGGTATCCATCTCCTGCTCGTTATAGCTTTGATCCACAGGTATCGCAAGCTTTGCAGCAAAAGATTGTGCGGTATGATTTGCCTCCGTACCCCAGGATAGAGAAGTCAGCCTTTGTATACACTGTTCTTCCGAAAAGGCTTTCTCCGGTTTTCTTTCGCAAGAAACACAGAAAGACAGAATCAACAATAAAATTAACCATAGAAAAAAAGGAGTAGAGACTCTACTCCTGCGAAAAAACTTTAGCCTATATTTCTCCACTCCAACTCTCCTCTTTCCAATGCATGAATCAACAGCTCAGCAGTAGCAAGATTCGTCCCGATGGGAATATTGTACATGTCACAAAGTCGAATAACTTCTGTAAGTTCAGTCTCCCCGTCCGCTTCAGGAGAAGGGTCTCTTAAGAAGATAATCATATCCAGATTTCCCTGTTCAATCTGAGAAGCAAGTTGTCTTACCCCGCCGGTTTCTCCCGGTAAAAACTTATGGATCTTCAAGTTGGTCACTTCTTGTATTAAACTTCCGGTTGTCCCTGTTGCATATAAATCGTGTCTGGTCAAAATTCCTCTATAAGCGATACAAAAGTTCTGCATGAGCTTCTTCTTAGAATCATGCGCAAGCAAACCCACTTTCATCTCCTACTCCTCCTATGTTTTTCTTTGCAAAGCAACATTTAAGACTATTCCCAACCCGAAATAAACCGAAAGCAGGGAACTTACGCCTCTGGAAAAGAAGGGAAGCGTAATTCCCGTGTTAGGGAAGAGTCCTGTTGCAACTGCAATATTTGTATAGGTTTGGAAACCAATCCAAGCCATTACCCCCACAGATATTAATCTTCCGCTTAATGTTTTAGCCTTGTAAGCTATTATAAGGCATTCCAGAATAATCAACAAGAAGAATATAATAATTATTATTGACCCTCTAAATCCTAATTCCTCTCCAATTACCGCAAAGATAAAGTCATTGTCTTCCTCAACCAGAAAGTTTCCGTTCTTCACGGAGAAAATGGAGTGGTTAAAGAGCCCCTTTCCCTTAAACATTCCGGACCCGATTGCCATAATGGAATACATTTGCTGGGCAAAATCATTGGAATTCTCATCAGGGTGCAAAAAGGTCAGGATTCTTCTGACTTGATATCCCTGCAAAATCGGAATCTTATCGTATAATCCCGAAGAAAAAAGATAAAAAAGCAAAGCCAGAGCTATAAGCGCAATTCCGACAAAAGCCAGAATATAGCGTAACTTAAGCGGAGAAGCAAAAGTCATGGCAAACACGGTTACCGTCATAATAATAGCCGTGGAAAGATTGGGCTGAATCAAAACCAAACCAACCGGTAAGAGTAGGTATAATGCCTCCATAAGCAGTCCGTGAGGGGTATTAATGTCTTCCTTAACCCTTTGTAAATAGTCCGCAAAAAATAGAATCAAGGCTACCTTCACAAATTCCGCAGGCTGTATCTTTCCTAAAACAGGTACCGTAATCCATCTCATTGCACCATGTCCCGATGCGGTTCCGTATATTCGAACACCGGCCAAAAGCAGAATGGATGCTGCATATAGATAAGGAGAATACTTACAAAGTTTCCTATAGTCAAACAAGGAAATACCGATACTCATAGACAGGCCGACAAAAGACCCCATGATTTGTCTCACAACCAGAGTGTCTTTAAAGCTTTCCGCAGAAATAGCGGACCGCACAATAAAGACACCGGCGGTATTTAAGCAAATCATTAAAAACAGGAGCCTAAAGTCATATTGTTTAAAATCGTAATCCAACTTCATATCTTCTCTATCCTAATCACTCACAGTCAAAGAATTGATGTTACTTGCATCTCGAGAAAGGATTGTGTCCATACTTAATTTTCCGAAGCAATAGTCATACACCATATTGGCAAGGCTGGCCGCATTACCGGAAGAATAACCGTAAGGAATGTTCACGGTTACGGAGATTTCAGGGTTATCATAAGGAGCATAAGAAACAAATACGGCGTGATTTCCTCTGTCCTCTCTCTCCTGGGCAGTACCTGTTTTTCCGGCCACAGCTATATTTTGTCCGATAAATACACTTTTTGCCACACCTTCGGTAATCACCTTTCTAAGCCCTTCATGTACCGCATTCCAGGTCACATCACTATAAGAAAGGGTTTTTTCGAGTTCCGGACTCCTCTCTTCTACTGCATTATTCCGGGGATCTTTGATTTTATCCACAATCGATAATTTATAAAGAGAACCGCTGTTTGCTACAGCCGTAATGTAGCGGGCTAATTGCGCCGCATTAAATGCATGATTGGCCTGTCCCATTGCGGAACGTTCCGGGTCATACGTAGAAATTCTGGGTTCCGCCTCATCCAGTTCCACGCCCGACTTCTCATTTAAACCGAAGTCACTCGCATATTTTCGAATTCTTTCCATGCCCAGCTCTGAGTTATAATTTCCCTTACTGTCCGTCGCAAGACGATGGCCCAAATCGGCAAAGAAATAGTTACAGGAATTCTTGATTCCGTCTACCAAGTTCTCGTTTCCGTGTTGAGAAGGCCAAATCCAACAACGAATATTCGGTGTTACTTCTTCATATTTTCCGGTACAATCAATAATTGTATCGGTATTGATTACCCCTTCCTCAAGCGAAGCGATAGAACTGATCGGCTTAAAGGATGAACCCGGTGCAAGCTGTGTTTGTGTTGCTCCGTTTAATAAGGGGAGGGAAAGATCTTCATTGCATTTTTTCAAATAGGCGGCATCGCTGATTCTGTTGTTATCAAAACCGGGGTATGTGACAAGTGCACGGATTTTTCCGGTCTTAACATCCGTTACCACGACTGAACCGTTACAGGGGTCTAAAGCCAGCTGTGCGGGAGTAAGCTCAATTTTCCTGATTTTATCCAACAGGAAGGTAAAAGCCGTATGGGCATCGCCGGCAGCCAGGGCCTGGTAAGAAGCATCATCCTGTGTCAGTACATTTTGCTCAAAAAGAGCTCGGAGAAGCAGATTTCCGGAAATAGTCTGTTTTGCAATAGCATACTTATAAAGCAATTTATCAAACCCGGCATCACTTCGCAGATATTCCATGATTTTCTGTACAAAAAGGGCATAAATCTCATTCGTATCGGAATACTCCGTATTTAAAGACAACTTTCTGGTATCAATCCAGCCTTCCTCAATGCCTTTCATCAGAAAATCATGAAGAGAGATGGCATCATTTTTCCATTGTGTATAAGCCGAAGAGGATTTATATCTTGTATCTTCCGGATCCACAATTTCTCCTTTTTTACTGAGTAGATAATCATAAATATAGACCATGTAGGCCTGCAATTCCTGCGGCAGTCCGGAAAGTTCTCCTCCGTTTTCTTCATTTAAAATGGTCTCTATTTGAGAAAGCATCTCCTCCTTATTCTGCTTAAAACGAGAAGCTATCTCCTTCTCCGCCTCACCGGCCTCTTCTGTAAAAAAGTGATCCTTATTTAAGACGTTGTTGTTAATCAGTTGATAATAGGCGTCTTTTACCGGAATCATGAGCTGCGATTGTTTAATCTTACTTTGATCCAAATCATTATTTTCTGTCAGCTTGGAGGATAATATTCCGGCAAGTTCCTGTTCCAGAAGATGATAAATGGAAATCTGATCATTTGCGGAAATAGTGGTATAGATATCATTTCCGGCCATGGGTTTTTCTTCGGAAATCACTTCCATAATACTTCCCACATTGTTCAGATACATTTCCTTATATCCTTTTTTCCCTTTGAGAATCAAATCCTCACTTTTTTCCAGTCCCCAAACTCCCACGATATCATTAACCTCATAGGAATCATCAATCTTTTTTAAATCGGACAGCTGCCCTTCCTGTACCTGTCCCGTATATCCGACAATATGCGATAAATACGGCGCATAATTGTACTTTCTAACGGAAACATTTTCCACGTCGACTCCGGGAAGATCATACTTCGACTCCAGTATTTCAGCCATGCATTCTCTGGAAATATTCTCTACAATGTTTGTACTCATATAACGTTGATACGAGGTAAGGCGCAAAGTATAAATAATCCCAATCATATCCAAAGCAGTTCTGTCCGAAAGAGAAATCGGATTTCCGTTCTCGTCCGTCAGTTTGTTGAAATGATATAGTTTTTTAGCCTGTTCAAAGCATTCCTCCGCTGTACTGTTCCGCTCCTTCTCACTTAATTTATCGGGATCCTTACGAAAGACATTGGCCAGAAGCCGAAGCCTGTCCTGGTCGGACGATGTCGCATAACTAAAGCTCCCGTCTTCGTTGAGTATTACTTTAAACTGGCTTAAAATCGGATACTGATATTTTTCTATGATTATGGCCAGTTTATGCAACATTCTGTTTCGATTGTTGATTCCCTTCGGGGTCGAATTAAAAGCACCCGTATCCGCTATGGTAATGTTGTACTGTAATTCATTGTAAGCAAGCAGTTTACCGTCTTTATCGTAGATATTCCCTCTTGTTCCCGGAAGCACCAGATTTTTTCTGGTACTCTTCAAATGACTTTCCAGATAGCTCCGGCCCTGCATAATCTGCATCTGAAAAAGATGGATACCCAGTACGGAAAAAAGACCGGTAAAGATAAGAGCCAACGCGAAAAGACGGGATGAAAAAAGCCTGGAAAACAGTTCCTTAATCAAGCTGTATATTTCTTTAATCATAGCGCTTTTTCCTCCAATTGTTTGCTTGCACTAAAGAAGAAACGGTACATAATCAGCGTCAGTAAAAACGAAAAAACGATGGATGGAAGAACGATATGTACAGCGTAATAAGGAAGATTCCATTTTCCACGAATCAAAAAACGTAAAAGATAAATATAGCTGTGGTAGGCTAAACCGCTTAAGACACAAAGAAACAAGGGAAGCTGAATGTACTCCTCGTAATAAAAAGCATGAAAATATCCGTTTACATAACCGATAAAGACAAAAATCAGGGAATAAAAGCCGAAAGGCCCCGAATAAAACAAGTCCATAAGAAGTCCTGCAGCCAAACCGTAAAGCATCCCCGGAAGGGAGCCATAATAAAAGCCGAAGGAAAAGCAGAGAATTAAAAGAAGGTTTGGACTTGCGGAAAGAAAAGGGAGCAAAGGAAATACACTGGTTTGCAGTAAAAAAGCCAGAATCAAAAGAACAAAATAAAACAAAAATTGGGTATGGTGTTTTTTCTTTCTTCTAACAAATTTATTCCCCAACGTTACTACTCTCCTTTTGGAAGCGATCATCCTTCCTGTCTGTCAACACCAGAACTTCCTGTAAGTTTGTAAAATCGGCAGCCGGAATCAGATAACCGTTTTTCATCAGCCTTTTCTCATCCACCTCTATATCAATTGCGAATCCGACAAGGATTCCCGGAAGAAACTTGGAAGAAATATTGGAAGTTACGATACGGTCTCCATCTTGAATCACCGCATCTTTCTTCATATTGGTGATACGCAGTCTTCCTTCTTCATATAGCCGTAAATCCCCTGCTACAATACAGGTATCACTGGACTGAATTCCCATACAGGAAACTCTGGATTCATCATCGATAATGGAACGAACCGTGGCATAATTTAACCCCACATCCGTGACAATTCCCACAAGACCGCCCTTTGCCATGACATTTTGATCTACCTTGATGCCATCCTTTGAGCCTTTATCGATTCGAAAGACCTGAAACCAATTTTCCGAGTCCTTCGCAATAACTCTGGCCGCAACCTTCTTGTACTGTAAATACTCCTGATCCAGGCTGTAAAGTTCGCGCAGTCTTTGCAGCTCTTCCTCATTCTGTTTTAGAATATTATTCTCTTCCGTAAGCGTGTCGATTTTGGCTTGCAATTTCTGATTCTCCGCTTCCGCTTCCACAAGACTTTTATGCTTTTCCCATTGTAAATACATACCTCTACCGACACGGTTCACACCGGATTGCATGGGAACCAGAATGGTTCCTACCGCATTTCTCAAGGGATTCATCAGACCGTCCTTAATGGAAGACAGAACCACCATCATAATGCAGAGCACGGTAAGAAATATAAAGATGTATCTGCTCCTTCTATTTTCCACTAAAACTTCCCCTGTTCTTTAAAACTATAATAACGATTATCTCCAATAATGATATGGTCCACTAAGGGAATCCCCATATATTCTCCTATCCTTCTGACCGAATCCGTAAATGTCTCGTCTTCCTTGGAAGGTTCCGGGTCTCCGGAAGGATGATTGTGTACTAAAATAATACAATTGGCCGCAACCATCAAGGCTTCACGGAAAAGCTCTCTTCCCGAGATACTTGCGGAATTTCCGCTTCCCTTTGCCAGAAAATGTTCCTTTATAAGTTTCGCTTTTGTGTCCAGATACAGTACACGAACCTCTTCATGATCCAAGTAACGCATCTCTTCCTTAAAGTATAAGAGAACCTCATGTGGGGAACGGAAGCATTGCACTTTATCGCGAATTCTGCTGTTCCAAATCCGACGTGCAATCTCCCCGATGGCAAGAAGTTCTACCGCCTTAGTCGTTCCGATTCCTTGTATTTGTTTAAGTTCCTGCAAGGAAAAGTGCATGAGTCCGGTAAGACCCTTACAACATTCTCTTAGATGAAGAATTTCCTCGGAAAGCTCCAAAACCGAAGCATCTTTTCTTCCTGTACGAAGAATCAGGGCCAAAAGCTCCGTATCGCTCAAGGCGGAAAATCCCCTTTGACTTGCCTTTTCCCTTGGCAATAGATCCTGATAGTTTTTCCATTCTTCTTTCATATTTTCCTCCTTTTTATGGAGGAGTCTACAGAGGTTTTATTTTACCACGAAAACGAAGCTTTGCATAAAAACTTTTCTTAAGCTTTATTGCATAAAATGCTTTCTGCCCTATTCCGGTAAAAGCAAGGATAAAACATCAAAGTTTTATAAAGCCTTTTTTATACATGGTGTCCAAGGCCTTAATGACACCATACTTTCCATGCGGGAAGGTCAAACCGCCTTGGAAATATACGGTAAAGGGAGGACGAATCGGAGCATCTGCGGAAAGCTCAATACTGGAGCCCTGTACAAAAGCTCCTGCCGCCATAACGACCTGATCCTCATAGCCCGGCATGTCATCCGCTTCGGGACGCACAAAGGCATCTACAGGCGCTGCAGCCTGTATGCCCTCGCAAAAGGCAAGAAGTGCTTCCTTACTGCCCAGTGTAATCGCCTGAATAATGTCCATTCTTTTCGTATCTGCCGCGGGATGGCAGGAAAAACCCACTTTTTCAAAAAGACTTGCCGCAAGAATCGCTGATTTTTCCGCGGAAGCGGTCACGGTCGGTGCAAGGAAAAATCCCTCAATGAGATCTTTATTTAAGTTCAAAGACGGTCCCTGCTCTTTTCCGAGTCCGGGTGCATAAAGACGAACCGCACATCTCTCGATGCATGCCTTGGTTCCGGCAATGTAGCCACCGATAGGAGCGAGTCCGCCACCCGGGTTCTTGATGAGGGATCCCACAACCATATCCGCTCCGAAGTCACTAGGCTCCTCTGCACAGACAAACTCACCGTAACAGTTATCCACCATACAGATAAGATCCGGCTTAATCGACTTTACAAAGCGGATGATTTCTCCGATTTCCTCCGGACTGAAGCTTTTTCTATCGCTATAGCCCTTAGAGCGCTGGATCTCCACAAGACGCGTTTTTTCATTGATGGCATTTTTAATGCCTTCCCAGTCAAAACCTCCGTCCGGGAGTAAATCCACCTGCCTATATCGGATTCCGAATTCCTTTAAAGAACCTAAGGATTCCCGGATTCCGATAATCTCTTCCAAAGTATCGTAAGGCTTTCCGACCGGAGAAAGCATTTCCTCGCCCGGACGAAGATTGGCCTGTAAAGCAATAGCAAGAGCATGTGTTCCGCAGATAATTTGTCCTCTTACCAAGGCATCCTCCGTATGAAAATAGGCGGCATAGGCCTCTTCTAAAGCATCTCTTCCCGCGTCATTATGACCGTAACCGTTTGTTCCCGTAAGATGTGCCTCGGAAATCCCCGCCTTTTGCAGAGCGGCAAGCACCTTTAATTGATTTAACTCTGCAATTTCATCTATTCTTTTAAATCTCTCCTCAAGGCTTTTCACCACAGACTCGCTGTAGTCTATGACCTCTTTAGAAATCCCCATTTCGACATACATTTCTCTATAATCCATTCCGCTTCCTCCTCGCGACTTTGAAAATTTTCCGCTTCCACAAAAATAGTATTTTTTTCTCTCTTAAACCAGGTTAACTGCCTTTTTGCATAGTGTCTGGAATTTTGCTGAATCAGGGATTTGCACTCACTAAGACTGCATTCTCCTCGAAGATAAGGGAAAAGCTCCCTGTATCCTATTCCCTTAAAGCCCGGAGAATGCTCCGTATAGCCCTTTTTGTAAAAAGCTTCCACTTCCGAAACGAGGCCGTCTTGAAACATCTTCTCCACTCTAGCGTTAATGCCCTCATATAAGTCTTCTCTATTACGATTGAGAACCAGAAAAAGGCTGTCATAGAGTGCTTCTTTTTCCTTCTCCTCCTGATTATGCTTCGATATCGGACTTTTATGAAGATAAAAATACTCCAAAGCACGCATAATTCTTTGCCGGTTATGCGGATGAATTTCTTCTGCCGATACCGGGTCCACCCATTTTAATTCCTCATGTAAGGCTATACTCCCCCGCTCTTCCATCTCTTTTTCCAGTTTACTTCGAAGTCTTTCCTTTTCCTCTTCATCCTCTTCCTGAAAATCAATATCTCGCAGCATAGCCTGAATATAGAAACCGGTTCCGCCCACTAAAATCGGAAGTCTTTCCCTTTGGTAAATTTCTTCTACCTTCTCTCTGGCCATACGTTGAAAGGCACTGGCATCATAGTCTTCCTTCGGATCCAGGATATCCAAAAGATGGTGGGGAACCCCCTCCATTTCCTCTTCCGTGATCTTTCCCGATCCGATAGTAAGCCCCTTGTACACCTGTATGGAATCCGCGGAAACACATTCTCCGCCTAAGGCCTTAGCCACTTTAACGGAAATATCGCTTTTTCCTACGGCAGTGGGTCCCGCAAGAATCAATAGCGGTTTATCTTGTTGATACCGATTCATAGCCTTCCACTTTTCCTATCTCTACACAATTCTCTTAAAGATAATTTTCGAAATAATTTTAAACATCATTACACAATTCTCTTGAACATCTTTTCCAAATCCTGCTTCTTAAAAGCAACAATGGTGGGTCTTCCATGCGGGCAGGCAAAGGGATTCTCCAGCTGTAAAAGTTCTTGCAAAATGGTATCACATTCCGCTACGGAGATTTTTTGATTTCCCTTTACAGCCGCCTTACAGGACATGGAGGCAATCTTGTTGTATATACTTTCTCCCTCTAAGATAGCGGAATCCTCCATTAAGCCGTCTAAAATCTCGAGAAGGACTTCCTCCTGCCTCACGGTCGGAAAATCGACAGGAATCGCCGTAAGAGAAATCCCGTTTGACTCTTCCTCCCAAAGGTATCCCATCTCCAGAAATTCTTTCTTATATTCCTCCAAAACCTCTCTTTCTCCGGTAGAAAGATGAATCGAAAGCGGAATAATATTTTGACTGAAAACGTCCTTTTCTTTCTTCCGTCTCATCATACGCTCAAAATTGATTTTCTCGTGAGCGGCGTGCTGGTCCATGATGTAGAGGCTGTTTCCATACTCAATTAGCCAATAAGTCTGAAAAACTTCCCCGATAATTCTATGAGAAATTCTTGCCTCTTCCGAAAGGAAGGGGGCGGTAAACAGACTTTCCTGCCCTTCCTTCGTTTCTTTGGCTTCGTTACGTAAGTGTTCCCTCTCAGGACTCGGTGTATTATCTTTTTTCTTTTCCTGAAAAGCTGTATCGAAGACTTTGTCTACTCCAAACGATTGCGAAGAAACGACATCTTCTTTCAGAGTAAAAGTTTTCTCTGATGCAAAACTGTTCTTTTCTTGAGAATAGCTTCCCTCCTGAATGGAATTTAGCCCCTTTGTAAGATCGAATTCTTCATAACGTACAGGCTGCACCGGCTTCTCTAATACTCCGGCCTCCTGTTTCTCCTCTTTTTGACGAAAAACCGTTTCAGGATAAGTGATATCCTTTGGTACTTCCGACGCCCTATCCTTCACCAGTCCCTGCACCCTATCCTTCGTCAGTCCCTGCGCTCTCTCCTCCGACTCCTTCCGAAGTAGAAGCTCCGGCTGAAATTCCGCCTTCTTTTTCTCCTCTTTTAAGAAGACAGAGAGCGGATTCTCATCGATAAGGTTCGCTTCGGAAAGCGTTTTATTGACCGAATTAAAGACAGCCTGATAGATGCTGTCTCTGTTTTGAAAGCGTACCTCAAGTTTCTGCGGATGAACATTCACATCCACTAAATTCGGAGTTAAATCCAGAAAAAGAATGGCAAAGGGAAACTTGTGTTGCATTAAAAAAGGTTTATAGGCATCTTCCAGGGCACGGCTTAATAGACCGTCATGCACAAAACGCCCATTGACAAAAAAAAGTTCATACTGTCGATTTGCTCTCGTAATACTCGGTCTTCCGAGAATTCCCCGGATATGCACGGTCGGCATCCCGGTGATTTTTGAGGGATAATACGCCCCTTCTAAAGGGAGACTTTCCTTACTCTGCTCTTTCCCGTAAATGCTGTAAACCACATCTTCAATACGAGGGGAACCGATGGACTGAAAACGGGTCTTTCCGTCTCGAATAAAGTGGAAGGAAACGCGGTGGTTCGCTAAGGCAAGCTTCTCCACCATATCCTCCACTCGATTACTCTCCGTACTCTCACTGTATAAAAATTTCTTTCTTGCCGGCACATTAAAGAAGAGGTTTCGAATAATAAAGCTGGAGCCGTCCACTCCCGCAACTTCTTCGACTTCTCCCATTTCTCCGCCGTGAATTTGTATTCTATGGGCAAAGAAATCTTCTTTCGTCTTCGTAATCAGCTCCACATCGGAAACGGCGGCAATCGAAGACAGCGCCTCACCACGAAAGCCGAAGCTTAAGATACTGTCGAGGTCGGAAAGGTTTCGAATCTTACTCGTTGCATGGGGAAGAAAGGCATTTACAATATCGTCCTCCCCGATTCCTTCTCCGTTATCAGTGACACGAAGATATTCTATTCCGCCTCCTCTTATTTCTACGGTAATCTGCGTAGCATGGGCATCGACAGCATTTTCCACAAGCTCTTTCACCATACTGCTCGGGCGCTCAATCACTTCTCCCGCCGCTATTTGATTTACCGTATCCGTTCCCAGTACATGAATTTTCACTGTAAAAGCTCCTTTAATTCAAACAAAAGACTGCAAGCCTCAAAGGGACTGATTTTCTCCGGAATGATACTCCGAAGCTTCCGAAGAACCTCCTCTTCCCCCTCGGTAAGGGCAGCTCTGTCTTCCAGTTTATTTAAGCTCTTAAGAAGCTTTGCCCCGGAGGTACCACGCTTTGATTCGCCGTTCTTTGATTCGCCGTTCTCGAAAGCACCGTTTTCCGCCTGCTTTCCGTACCCTCCCGAGTTATCGTCTGTTTCCAAGCCGCCTTCTTTAGCGACGATATTTTTATTTTCCTGCATAAAATCATTGTCCGATAAAAAGGCGGAAATCTCTCTTGCGCGGCTTAGCACGCCCTCCGGCACACCGGCAAGCTTTGCCACATCAATACCATAGCTTTCATCCGCACCTCCCGGAATAATTTTCCGAAGAAAGCTGATTTCGCCGTCCTTTTTGGAAACGGCAATGCAGTAGTTCTTCACATTGTTCAGCTTTCCTTCCAGCTCCGTAAGCTCATGGTAGTGTGTTGCAAAAAGCGTCTTCGCCTGAATATGTCTTGCAATATACTCCACAACCGCCCAGGCAATGGAAAGCCCGTCAAAGGTCGAGGTCCCTCTTCCGATTTCATCAAGAATAAGAAGGGACTGCTTTGTGGCATTTCGTAAAATGTTTGCGACCTCGCTCATTTCCACCATAAAGGTCGACTGCCCCTGCGCAAGGTCGTCCGATGCACCGACTCGGGTGAAAATTCTGTCGCAAATCGGAAGCTCCGCCTCTTTTGCCGGCACAAAGGAGCCGATTGCGGATAACAGCACGATAAGCGCGACCTGCCGCATATAGGTGGATTTTCCCGCCATATTGGGGCCGGTAATAATCGCAATTTCCTGATTTTCCTCCAAAGAGGTATCGTTTGGAATAAAATGCTCTTCCTCTAATAGCTTCTCCACTACAGGATGTCTTCCCTCTTTGATGAAGAGACTTCCGCCCTCACTAAGACGGGGACGAACATAATTTTCCTTTATGGCAAGCTTCGCCAAAGAAAGATAGGCATCCAAATGAGCAAGCTCTCTAGCTGTTTTCTGTATCCTCGGGAGCTCCGCTGCAATTTCCTCTCTCAGGGTACAAAAAAGGGCATATTCCAGATCCTTCAGCTTCTCTTCCGCACCGAGAATCCGATTTTGAAGTTCCTCGAGTTCCGTTGTGATATAGCGTTCTCCCTGAGCAAGAGTCTGCCTCCGGATAAAATAGTCCGGAATTTCTCCCTGATAGGCTTTAGAGACCTCAAAGCAATAGCCGAAGATACGATTGTACTTAATTTTTAAATTCTTAATACCGGTTTTTTCTCTTTCCCTTGCTTCCAGCTCCTGCAGCCATTCCTTGCCATTCACTCCGGCATTTCGGTAGTCTTCCACATCCTTACTGAAGCTCGCCTTAATAAGACCTCCCTCCTTAACGGATAGAGGTGGCTCCTCCACAATTTCTTCTTCGATTTTTCGGTATATATCCTCTAAACAGTCCAGCTCCTCCCTCATTTTCGAAAGAAGCGAGGATTGAAATGGTAACAGTGCCTTTTTAATATCCGGTAAATACTGAAGAGACAGCTTTAAAGCAAGAAGGTCTCTCGCATTTGCCGTAGAAAGACTGATGCGGGAAAGAAGTCTTTCTATATCGTAAATGCTGTCCAGATACTCTCGGAGCTCCTCCATATCGATATAATGCCCGTTAAATTCTTCCACGGCATCAAGTCTGGCCTCTATCTTCTTCTTATCCCGAAGCGGTCTTTCCAGAAAATGGCGAAGCATACGACTTCCCATAGCCGTTTTCGTGTAATCCAGTACCCAAAGAAGGGTTCCTCTCTTCTTTTTCTCCCGAAGTGTCTCCCACAGCTCCAAGTTTCTCTGACTGTAGCTGTCCACAATCATATAGTCTTTATTTTGAAAATATTCTATTTTTCGAATATGCGTAAGCAGGTTCTTCTGTGTGTCATAAAGATAAGAAAGACAGCCTCCGAGAGCTCTTCTAAGATCCGCCTGGTCGGAAAGCCCGAGCCCCATGATAGAGGACTGAAAATGCGCCGTAATCAACTTATCCGCTTCCGTTAAGGAGAAAAACCGTTCTTCCTTTTCAGTAAGACTTATGCTAAAACGACTGTTTATCTGAGAAAAGAGCTCTTCTTCCTCTTTTAAAGAAGGATTCATCAGGATTTCCTTCGGAGAAAAGCGGGAAATCTCGTCAAGACATTCTTTAGACGAATCCACCGCTGTCGCATAGCATTCTCCGGTAGTGATGTCCACCGTCACAATGCCTCTTTTTTTCTCCCCCAAATAAATAGACATCAGGAAATTGTTTTTTCCTTCTTCTAAAGCCGTTTCCTCCGTCTGCGTTCCCGGGGTAATCACCTTAATAATTTCCCGCTTTACCAGTCCCTTTGCCTTCTTCGGATCCTCTACCTGTTCCCCTATCGCGACCTTATAGCCTTTAGAAACCAATTTACTGACATAGGAGTCAGCCGCATGATAGGGCACGCCGCACATGGGCGCTCTTTCCTCTAGGCCACAGTCCTTTCCGGTTAAAACCAGATCCAGTTCCTTCGATGCCGTAAGCGCATCGTCAAAGAACATCTCGTAGAAATCCCCGATTCTGTAAAAGAGCAGGGCATCGGGATATTCTTTTTTACTGTCTAAATACTGTCTCATCATTGGAGATAACTTACTCTCGTCCATTCCCCTAACTCCTTTACATCACTATTTTTTAATACATTCCGGTTCTTTATAAACATTATTTCATAAGGCAATTTGTCAGGAATTTATTTCTCAATAGAAATATTTCCTATAAAGCTATTTCCTAAAGATAAGTTAAACTACACTCCCGTAGTAGTAAAAGCCCATCGACTTTTCGAGCTTTACCGGAACAATCTCTCCAAGCAGTCGCTCTCCTCCTTCAAAATGCACCAAAATATTGTTTTCCAAGCGTCCTGTCAGCATATTCGTTTCCGTATTGCGCTCTTCCACAAGGACTTCCATAACCTTACCGAGGTCCTTTCCTTCGCGCTCTTTGGAGGATTCTCGCACGGTATCGAGTAATCTCTGAAAACGCTCCGCTACAATCTTTTCATCCACCGCATCCCATTTCGCTGCAGGCGTTCCGGAACGCTTCGAGTACTGGAAGGTAAAGGCGGAGTCAAACTTTGCCTCTCTCACAACATCCAGAGTATCTTGGAAGTCTTCCTCCGTCTCTCCCGGAAAGCCCACAATAATATCCGTGGTAAGTCCAAGCTCCGGAAGTCTTTCCTTAATTTTACGAAGTAAGGAGAGATAAGATTCCTTCGTATAATGCCGGTTCATTCTTTTTAAAATGTTCGTGGAGCCCGACTGTAAGGGCAGGTGAATATGATTACAAATATTCTCATTTTCCTGTATTACGGAAAGAAGTTCTTCCGAAAAATCCTTCGGATTTGGCGTCATAAAACGAATTCTCCGAAGTCCCGGAATCTTTGCGACCTCGCGAAGAAGTTCCGGAAAGGAAAGCTCTTCTTCCCTGTCTAGGCCGTAAGAGTTTACGTTTTGCCCAAGCAGCATAATTTCCTTCACGCCGTCCCGCACTAAAGCCTCGCATTCCTTCACGATTTCCCTCGAATCTCTGGATTTTTCTCTTCCGCGCACATAAGGCACGATACAGTAGGTACAGAAATTGTTACAGCCGAAGCTGATATTAACAGACGCACGGAAGGGATATTTCCGCTTGGAAGGAAGATTTTCCACGATAAGACTCGTATCCTCCCAGGTTTCCACCTTTCTCTCCTTGGAAATCAAAGCCTCCAAAAGAAGCTCAGCAAGCTTATAGATATTGTGCGTACCGAAAATAAGATGCACATAAGGATATTTCTTTTGAATGGTTTCCACCTCGTCCTTTTCCTGCATCATGCACCCGGTAATCCCGATTACCATGTCTTTATTATTTTTATATAAATGCTTTAACTGCCCGATTCTGCCATAGAGCTTCTGGTTGGCATTTTCCCGGACGGTACAGGTCGTAAAGAGAATCACATCCGCTTCCTCTTCCGACTCCGTACTCTGATAACCGGCCTCTTCTAAAATGCCTTGCAGCTTTTCTCCGTCCTTTGCAGACATCTGGCATCCTATCACCGAGACCATGGCTTTCGCCTCATATCCTTCGCCTTTCTTCATCTCCACAAAAGAACGAAGAGCCTCTATAAAATAAAGTTGCCGAGCCGGCTCCTCCTTCGGCGCATTTCTCTCTATCTCCTCAAAAACCATATACTTCACTAAATTTCCTCTCTATACTCTTACGGGCTTATAAAAATTGGATATAAACAATAGAACTGAATCTTTTCTTTGTTTGTGGATATGGGAACAAGGGGTAATCTGAGCCCGCCGGTACTTGCGAAAAACAAAGGTACTGCAGTTTTTCGCTTAGTACTGCTACAAGGACAAACTTTTCATCAGAAAAGTTGTACTGTACAAGACCAACTTCCTTCGGAAGTTGCTTTGCGTAGCAAAGTGAGCAATGGGCTACCGAGCCCATGCTCAGTCAGGCGAGGTTAGCGAGAGCGTGCCCCTGTTACCATATCCACAAACAAGAAATATATCCGTTATTGATATCCATTTTTTACCCCTGCTTATCATAAGACAAAATCAAACTTTCCGCTACCTTTAAGCCGTCCATTGCGGCACTCATGATTCCTCCGGCATATCCCGCACCTTCTCCTGCAGGATAAATCCGCCTTCCCATAGTGCTGTAGTCCTCTCCCCTAAGAATACGAAGCGGAGAAGATGTGCGGCTTTCAACACCGTAGACCAAGGTATTTCCCTTGGAAAAGCCCTTGATTTTCTTTTCGAAGGCTTCCATGGATTCCACAAAATCCTCCTCCAAATGACTTAATTTCGGGTAGTTTTCCAACCGGAACAGGGGCGAAATATCACATTCCTCTCCCTGCCCTTTCAGCATAAGGGTTTGTGTTCCCTCTTCGCTTGCGACATTTTTAATTCTGTCGTACCTACTGTAAGGAACTTTTCCTCCAGCTAAGCGAAAGGCCTTCTTTTCAAAGTCTCTTTGCAAAGCAATTCCTGCTAAAGGATCTGCTTCTCCCCCGTATTCTTCCTTAGAAACTGAAAAAATAATTGCCGAATTGGCCTTTCCGCTATCTCTACCGCTATAGCTCATCCCGTTCACGCAAAGCCCGCCTTCTTCCGAAGAGGAATTTACGACATAGCCTCCCGGGCACATACAGAAGCTGTAAAAGGAACGGTTATGCTTTGTGTGATGACTGATTTTATAGCTTGCTGCGCCAAGCAGTGCTCTCGTCTTTTCATCTATTTCCCCGTATAGCGCAAGGTCTATATCCTTTTGCTCATGCTGCACACGAAAGCCCATTGCAAAGTCTTTCGCAACCATGGGATACCCAAGCGTATGAAGCTCGCAGAAGCTATCTCTTGCACTATGCCCTATGGCAATAATGAGCGGTCTTTTTTCATGCTTTTCAAAATGATATTGGCTCTCAAAACGGACTTCTCCACCCAAGCTCTCTATTTCCTTTCGAAGAGAGGCCACAATGGAAATCAGGGCATCTGTTCCGACATGAGGCTTTGAATCGTATAAAATCTCTTCCTTTGCACCGTAATGAACAAAAGTTTCCAAAACAAAACGAGAGCGGCCGCAGCTGTCCTTTACCAAGGTGTTCAGTTTTCCGTCCGAAAAGGTACCGGCTCCTCCCTCGCCAAACTGCGGGTTGGAATTTGGATCAAGCTTTCCTTCCGTCCAAAGCCTTGTGACCGCTTCCTGTCTTTTTTCTACAGCCTGTCCTCTCTCATAAATGATGGGACGAAGCCCTGCTCTTGCAAGGAGGAGTCCGGCAAACATGCCGGCAGGTCCGAAGCCGACAATCACAGGCCTGTTTTCTTCTTTTTGAAAATACTCTTCCCGCGCTATTCCCTCTATTTCCAAGGGAAGCTCCGGAGCTTTATAGCGCACCGGTGCTGTGAGAACGATATCCTTCGAGCGAAGCTTTTTCACAAGCTTCTCTTCATTTACCCCTTTTAAACTGAGATAAACCGAATACACAAAGTAAAGCTTCGGTTTTCTTCTGGCATCAATAGAGCGTCTTTCAATCAAAAAATCGGAAATCACGGAGCAGTCCATATGTAATAGCTCCGCAGCCGCTTTCTTAATTTCCTCTTCTTTATGAAAAAGCTCCATTTTTATTTGCGAAATTCTAATCATTTCTTCTCCCCATTGCTCTGCCCGAAAGGATTCCCGAGCCAAAGGCAAAATGCAGGTTATAGCCCCCACAGAGTCCGTCTACATCCAGGATTTCTCCCGCAAAATAAAGCTTCGGGCAAAGCTTACTCTCCATCGTATCGGGATGCACTTCCGAAACGGAAATTCCTCCCGCAGTACACTGCGCCTTAGTAAAATCCGCTATTTTACTTGCTTTAAAAGGAAAATGAAAAAGCAGCCTGCAAAGCTCTCCGATTTTCTCTTTGGAAATCTCGGAAAGCGTTTTGTCTACGGGTAATTGTGCTTTTTGGAATAGAACGGACACAAGCTTATCCGGAAGGAGTGCTAGGAGAAAATCTCTTCCATATTGCGCGCTTCTTTCTTCCTTTCTTTTCAGTAAAAAGCGAAGGAATTCCTCTTCTTTAAACTCCGGAAAAAAAGAAAGAGAAAGCATCGCCTTTCCGTTTTTTTCCAAAAGCTCATGCACCAAGCGACTGCATTGAAAAACCACAATGCCGGAAATTCCGTATTCCGTGCATTGCAATTCCCCTCTATCTTTAAAAAGAAGCTTCTCTCCCTCAAAAAGACTCAGCTCCGTATCCACTCGAACACCGGCCCAAGCTTTTACAAACTTCTCTTCCGTATAAATCGGGCAAAGACTCGGAAAAGGGCTAAGTACCGTGTGTCCTAGCGCTTCCGCAAAACGATACCCCTCTCCGGTAGAACCCGAGCTTGGCATTGCAAGTCCACCTGTGCAAAGTAAAAGTCTCTTTGCTTGAATCTTAAAAATTCTTTCTTGCTTTACATCTTTTTCCGCTTTGGAAGCCTTCTCTTCCTTTAAAAATTTCTCTTTTCCAAAAGCTTTCCCCGGCTTTAAATCCTTCTCTTTTTTTAGCTCTTCTGCTATACAACAGCTTACTTCAAAAAGAGGATTCTCTTTCTTTCCACTATTCCGAATGGCCTTTACTTCCGTAGAGCACATCAGCTCTACACCTAATTCTCGCATTGCATTTTTCAAAGAAAAACCAAAGACTTCGCTTGGTCGGAGTGCGGATAAACATAGTCTCCTCTTAGCTTCTCCAAAACACCGACAGAATGGAAAAAGCGGAGGCTGTCCTCATAGGAAAACTGTTTTAAAAAAGCCTCAATAAAAGTAGGAGATTCCGAACGAAAACAAGAGGCTTGCATATTCCGATTCGTAAAATTACATCTGCCGTTTCCCGTCTGCTTAAGTTTCTTCCCTAAACAGTCATTTTTCTCAATAAGAAGAACCGACTGCGCGCCGGAACGCTTCGCAGCAATCGCTGCCGCCATTCCTGCCGCTCCTCCTCCGATTATCACACAGTCCTGCATCTCCACTCTACTCTACTCCATTCTATTCCATTCCTTATCCTTCCATTTTTACAGGAAGCGCTTCAGTCTTCCGCCCATCGGCATTTCATCCAAATCTTCCCTTGTCAAAGTATGGCTTTTTAAAAGAAGGAAGAAGTAAATCAAAATGGCGATAAAAACAGCAGGAAGAAGAGACAGAGCCGATCCCACTCTTCCCTTTCTTAAGCCTTCCGGAAGGACAATATGAATCACAAAGTAAATCACATAGGCTGCACCGCCCATAATCAGGCCCGAAAGCATCGGCATCACAAGACTTCGGAAGAGGTCAATCCGAAAACGGGTATGCCGGAAAATAGCTCGCTGATTTAAAAAACACATAATCAGTGCAAAAACAATATTCGATAAAACGACGCCATAGATTCCAAGACCCGCATAGAGGAAAAGCACCAGGGATACAAGGTGTAAAACGAGGGCAACCATGGAGTGATAAAGAGGCAGATTCAAGTGCCCGAGTCCCTGTAAAATCGCATTCGTAATCGTGGAAAGCGAGTAAAGCAGTATGGCAAAAGAGCCGACTCTTGTAAGCTGAATTAAAAGATGCACATTTTTACCGGGGAAAAGCATACGGGAAAGCGGATCAGCCAGCACGGCCATACCGATGGAACAGGGCACGGCAATGAGAAGGGTAAAGCGAATACTTACCCGAATCTGAGTCAGCGTTTTCTTTCTGTCGTGAGATGCCACCGCCATGGTAAGAGCCGGTATCAAAGACGAAGAAAGCGCATTCGCCAAGGCAACAGGAATATTAAAGAGCACATGATACTCTCCAAAAATTCCCCATTCCATGACAATCTGCTTCGTTTTTGAGCCGAGACTTGTCATAATAGAGGAATAGAGAAAATCATCCAAAACGGAAGAAATATTGTAAACCGTACTGGAAAAAAGAATCGGCAGCATGGTAAAGAGAAGGAGCAGTGCTGAGCGCTCATAGCTCTCCGTAAGCCCCTCGTCCCGCTTCGCCTTTCTTCTTAAGGCAGGGCTCTGATAGCGGTATAAGAGAAACATAAAGAGTAGGGCCAGTCCCGCACCCGCACCGGTGCCGATTGCGCCTCCCATTGCCCCGTAGGCATAGGAAAACTCCGTATTTTTATAGAGTAAATCCGCCTGCTGTCCTTTGGCAAATAAAACATAAGCCATTAAAACGGAAACGATGGCATTCGCAATCTGCTCCAGAATCTGAGAAATGGCAGTGGGAATCATATTTCCCATACCCTGAAAATAACCGCGAAGGAGTCCCAAGTAGGCCATAATCCAAACGGTCGGGGCTAAAGCGCGAAGCGCAAAGGCCGCATAAGGCTTCTTTAAAAGCTCCGCAATCCCGTCCGCTCCGAAGAAAAGAACCGACGCCATAACCGCCCCCATTAAGGAGGAATACAGGAAAGAAACGCGAAGCACACGCTCCGTGTTTCTGTATTGTTTTTTGGCTAAATTTTGAGAAATCAGCTTGGAAATTGCCGTAGGCATAGAATAGCTGGAAAGAATGAGGAGCAGAGTATAGATAGAAAACGCGGAGGTATAATACCCGTTTCCTTCATCGGAAATAATCGCCGTCAAAGGAATACGGTAAACCATTCCAATGATGCGGACTAAAATCCCCGCTACGGCAAGAAGGGAGCCTTGCAGTACAAAATTATTCCTATGTCCTGTAGCCTTAGAAGAAACTGTCGCCTTAGAAGAAACTCTTCCCTTACTCATCTTAGATACCCTCTGTTTTGTAAAATCGCTTCCTGCTTCTCTTCCATTTCCTTTCGCTCCTCCTCTTCCATGTGATCAAAGGAAAAGAGATGCAGCATGGAATGGGCAATCAAAAAAGCAAGCTCTCTCTCTACACTGTGTCCATATTCTTCCGCCTGCGAAAGTACCCTATCCCAGTTGAGAATAATGTCTCCAAGCAGAAGCTCACCACTGTCCGGATCAAAGTTACCAGGATCCTCTTCCAGTTCCTCCGTAAAAGCTCCGGGACTCTCCAGTTCGAACATCGGAAAAGAGAGGACATCGGTAGACTTATCGATTCCCCTGTTTTCCAGGTTGATCCTGTGCATTTCCTCATCCTCTATAAAAAGAACAGAAACGGAAATATCATAGGGGCAGCCGACAAAATCCGCCGCCTCTTCCACGATTTCTCTCGCAATCTTCTCATACGGAACGCTTGTTTCTTTCCCTACTTCCCACTCTATGTCGATTTGCATGGTTTTCCCTCTTTTTTCTCTCCTCATCCTTCTCGTAGGCATTGACAATTCTCTGCACAAGAGGATGCCTTACCACGTCTTCGCTGGTCAGCTCCGAAAAGGCGATCCCTTCCACATTTTTCAAGATAAACATGGCATCTTCCAGACCGGAACGCTTTCCCTCTTCCAGGTCCTTCTGTGTAAGGTCACCCGTTACAATGACTTTTGAGCCAAATCCGATTCTGGTTAAGAACATCTTCATCTGCGCAGGAGTGGTATTCTGCGCCTCATCGAGGATGATATAAGCGTTATCCAGCGTTCTTCCTCTCATATAGGCAAGAGGAGCCACTTCAATGAGCCCCTTCTCGGCATTTGCAAGGTACTGCTCCGGCCCCATGATATTATAAAGGGCGTCATAGAGCGGACGAAGATAAGGGTCCACCTTCGACTGCAGGTCACCCGGTAAGAAGCCGAGCTTCTCTCCCGCTTCAATCGCCGGTCTTGTCAGGATAATACGGGAGACCTCTTCCTCTCTAAAGGCGGTAATCGCCATAGCCATCGCAAGATAAGTCTTTCCCGTTCCGGCGGGCCCTACACCAAAGGTAATCATATTTTTCCGAATCTTATCGACATAGGACTTCTGCCCCAAGGTCTTCGGCTTTACCGGCTTCCCAAGAGCGGTTCTTGCCACGAAATCCTCTTCCAGTTGTAAAAGCTGCTCCGCCTTCCCCTCCTTTATGGTAAGGGAAATGGCATAGTCCACATTTTGCTCGGAAATCCGATTCCCTTTTTCGGATAACTTTAAAAGGGAAAGAAGAACCTCTTTTGTCTTTTCCGCATTTTCTTCTTCCCCAATAATCTTTAATAAACCGTCCCGGTCAATGATGTTCACCGAAAACTGTCTCTGTAACTTCCGTAAATACTTGTCCATATCCCCCAGGATATTCATTTCATGCTCTAAGGGGATGTCTAAAATCAGTTCTTTCTCTGCCATTACACTCCTTCATGGAAGGAAATAGCCCCAATTCAAAATGAATCGGGGCTATCTCTACGCTATAAACGAGACCAATAGCCTCGCATGATTTAATTGAACTTACGCTTTCTAGCCGCTTCAGACTTCTTCTTACGTCTAACGGACGGCTTCTCGTAATGCTCTCTCTTACGAATTTCTTGCTGGATTCCTGCCTTAGCACAGTTTCTCTTGAATCTGCGTAATGCACTGTCCAAAGACTCGTTCTCTTTTACGATAACACTTGACATGCGAACTCCCAAACCTCCCTTCGGGCACAAACTACGCTTTATTATAGCAAAATTTCCCTTTAAGTCAAATGATTTTTTTACATGGTAGCAGTCTGTTCACCTTCTTGCAGTAATTCTCATATTCTTCCCCGAAAAGTTCCCTAAGCCACTGCTCTTCCGTTCTCTTTAAAACCACAGTTAAAAGAATCCATTGAATCGGAATAAGAGGAAGTGTCCAAAGGTTGTGGAAAAGAAGCAAAATCCCGATTAAAACAAACCACCATCCCGTATACATGGGGTTTCTTGTCCATGCGTAAATTCCGTCGGTTTTCAGTCTGTTTTCCTGAATATACCTATCCACATCGGAATGCACTGCTCCGAAAAACCAAATCAATAATCCCGAGGAAATCAATAAAAATGCGACAAAATAAAACAAAAGCTTTCCCGACCCATTCACCGTTCCTCCCGATAAGACGGTAAAGGATAAGATGATTCCCAGTAAAGAAAGAAGGGCAACGGCCAAAATCAAAAACGGTCCTATGCCGTAAAGAGGCATTTTCTGATGTTCATTACAATAATTTTTCATACGACGATTCTCCTATAAGGAGAGTTTATAACGACTAACCATAGAAAACAAGCAACAAAGTTCCTGAAATCGAGATATTTCACACTTAAAAGACGCACGACATCCTGGATTGTGTTGTGATGAAACCACGATTCCCCTTGGAGTTATATCTACGATTGAATAAGGCTGAAAGCCCTGCATCCGTACATACGACCAGTCTAGTCAAGGAAAAATCTTCAACAAGCTTTTTTTCCAAAGGAACCATTGTTGTTTGTTCATTAGTATTTCCGGGATTGACACTGAAGGCAAGAGGAATACCATCACTGTCCATAAAAAGTCCCATCTGAACAATGGGAAGAGGCCGGTTTTCTTTATAGGCCCAATACTGTTTTAATCCATCTGCTTGCTTAAGCTCAAAAAAGTAGTTGGTGCAGTCATAGTAAATCACTCCGGTTATTCTTTTTGAAATCTTTAAGCTGTTCCGATAAAGTGTGGACTGAATGTAATCCGACTCTTCATTAATGATGGATAGGGAACGGTAAATATCTTCGAGAGAAAAATCCGGTTTTTCTATGAATCTTGAAGAAAGAGCGAAGGAAGATAGTTTTGAAGAAGGATAAAGGATTCTTGCATATAGCAGCCTTGAAAGAATTGAATTGAGGTTGTACTTAAATCCATGCTTTCTGACAATAGCTTTGCAAATCTTATCAAACCCCAACTGACAATAAATATCCTGTAGGAAAAGATAGCCTCCATTGAAGAGCCTCTGATCGTTCTGAGTAAGATGAATTGAGGGATCAAACGAGATCTCAATAGGTTTATTCATTTCAGCATTCTTATTTAAATTGGCGACGTATTCTCTTGCCCATGCAAGAGCATCAGAAACACCATGCTTTTTACAGATTTCTTTTTCGTTTCCTAATTTTTCGACGGTTACAGTCGTACGTTTTTTATTGATATAAGCAGATTTAATAACAGAGTAAGAAACTGAGTGAGCAGATTTAGTGGCTCTAAGTCTCATAGGCACCTCCTTTAAAATAAATTATATTATACCACGATACGTTTGCGTAAAAAAATAGAGGCTTTTCAAGCCTCCCGATACTGTTTATGTTATTTTAGATGTCAAAGTTCCGATAAACAGGAACGTATCTGGACTATTCAGAAGTTTGTTCAGTACGTAAAAGAGTTGGAAAAAATAAAATAGTGGCAATTTATAGAAAAATAACCCTATTTTTACTAAAGTGAAAAATCCTTGAAAATTCTTATTGCTTAATTAGTAAGAAATATATGCTATAACAGCAAAAAGCAATACTAAAAAAAGTTGGGAGTAATGCTTTACGAAGCATTGTATACGAGCGGTATGGATGAGTTTATTAAGGGTAAGCATAATTTTGTAAATATTCGACAGGGTGCAAAACTTGCGGGGGTTTCAACAGCGACTGTATCACGCGTTATGAATCATCCGGAGAAATGTCGTGTGGAGACGGTAGAAAAGTTCAAAAGCATAATTGACGAGTACAATTATGTGCCTAATGAAAATGTACAGTCGCTCATTGGTGGAGTATCAAATACTCTTGCTATCTTTATTCAAAGTATTGATAATCCTTTTTACAGTAAATTAATAACGGCTATTGATGAACAATGCTTAAAAAATCGCTATACCTTGATGATTTGTAATACACAAAATGATATTGAGAAAGAAAAAACCTATAGAGACTTTTGCTTGGCGAAACGATGTAAGGGAATCATTGTTACAGAGGGAATTTCGAATAATCTTTTTGAAAATATGGACATTCCACTGGTTTGGGCGGATCGTTATGATGCTCAAAAATCTCCATTTGTTACGAGTACAAATTATGAGAGTTCAATAGAAGTAGTGCGTTACTTATATAATTTAGGGCACCGTAAAATTGCTTATGTTAGAAATAGCCTTGATTTGCAATCTATCGAGAAAAGATTTAAAGGGTATAAAGATGGCCTTGAACAGGTGGGGGTATCATATGACCCACAGTGTATTTATAATAAAAAGGGGGAGTTGGCACCGTCATTATGAGAAAAAGCAATACGACATTTCCTGAGAATGACGGACTGTCCTACTGCTATCTACTGTGCAAACGATATGGTTGCCTTGGGAGTAATAAATGAAGCTAGACGATTGGGAATTCAAGTCCCTAAAGAATTATCGGTTTGCGGCTTTGATTACGGTGTAAAATATTTCAAAAAGAAAACGAATCATAAGAAGAGAATTCTGCAATATTGCGGAATTTTTTTTTGAATTTTTGCAAATAGCCATAGATCATGTATAGCAAAAAATTCGCCTTCTTTTCGACGGATTATTCTTTTGGGAAGAATTCGGATTGAAAAATAGAGTAGTATACAAAGGCTAATAGGACAAAACGTGTTGATAAAAACCGCTCTACAGCCGGATAAATAAAGGCTGTAGAGCGGTTTAATCTACCTTGTGAGGAAAGCGGAAAAATAATAGGAATCTCCTTTGTAGTATCCATCCACGTAATACAGGGGAGTGCCATTTTCCAGATGTGCTAGACAATGCATATGAAGCACAGTTCCACTTTTACTAATATCTAAGGCTTTTTGGACAATCTTACTGGGCTTTTCTGCCTCTAGTGTGATTCTTCCTACACCGATTTTTAGATGATATATTCCTTCGTAAATTTGGTATAAGGAGCTGGTTTCGTCTAGATATTTGTAGATTTCGGGGCATATTTTATATGGAATGTAGCTAATCTCCAAAGATATAGGATTTCCATCACCTTTTCGAATTCTTTCAATTCGATAAATTTTTTCGTCGTCTTTAAGATTTAAAACCTTTTGATAAGGAGAATCTATAGCTTCTGACATTGTACAAGAAATCATTTCAGAAGAAGGAGTAATTCCTCTTGCTTTCATTTGCTCCGTGAAACTCTCGAGGTGAGCTAAAGAATAATCGTGTTTCTTTTTTGCACAATAGTACCTAAAGATTTTTTCTTTTAATATATCCCTCTGCTTCTAATTTTGCCAAGGCCTTTCTCAATGTATCTCGGCTTATGTTAAATCTATCTTTTAGTTCATTTTCATTGTCCAACTTATCGCCGGGGTTTAGTTTGCCCGATTCAATGTCGTTTTTTAATGTTTGATATATCTCCTGATAAAGATACTTTTTTTTTCTTTTGTGTTCAAAACAGGACCTCTTGCTAACTGCGTAAATATATTTCTGGTTTTATATATTAGTATATGAAAATAAATAAAGTCTTGAATTGGGCTATATAAAAGCTTATAGCCCAATTCAGTTTCATGATTATTTTACAATTAGATAAAGGGATTTAGCAAGAATGAAAACTAAATCCCCTTTGGATATATAAAATTTTTTGATTATTGGTAAATTACTTTGCTGTGTATAGCGCGTAATGCTAAGCTGAATAGCTGACTATGTGTTGTTTTATAAATCATGCATTTAAAAAGCTGGTTACTGCCTGTGAAACTGCTTTTCCGGCCATTTTATCAATGGAGGTTCCAATGACAAGAATATTTACACCGGTATCTTTGAATGCTTGGAAATTATCCAGATTAATGCCTCCTTCTGCTAATGTTGGAACACTCACTGCTTGTACCAATGCTTCAAGACGTGCCTTCAGCTGAGGGTGAATCTGTCCGGCTTCAACACCTTCATAGCTCATGCCGGTCATTAAGCCAATCATATCTACTCCAATCTGTTCCATTTTTTTGGCTGTTTTAGCGACCTCTTCGGGTGATTCGGCAGGGATACCGAACATGTGACGATCAGTTGGAAGTCCAATATATGCATCGACACATAGTCCATAATGATGAGCTTTTTCAACAATTGTTTCTAGATCTTCAAGGCTGGATTTATGAGTGTGAAGGCCGTCAGCTCCGGCGAGAGCCATTTTCATAAAATCATCGTCAGTGAGAGGGGTGGGCATGGTTTCGGTGAAACCGCCGGGGATACCAACTGTTATATAGATATTTTCGCCAACAACATTGCGAACTCCACGTGTAACTTCAGCCATCTGCTCTACTGAAATTTCATGGCGGATTGCTTCTGCCTCGTGCATACTTGTCACTCCTTTATGGCCGCGTGCCAAAGCAAGAGCCGGATGGTTGGGTTCCAGCATTTTTGCACCGGCATCAACTGCTGCTTTTGCCATACGTGCATCATCACCTGTGATTCCGGTACTTAAGATAGTGTGTCCTTTTCCTTCCAAGATAGCTTGCTGTACTTTTTCTTTTGCAAATTCCATTTTTCTTTTCATATCATTTGTAATCATAATTCACTCTCCTTATCTACACTCTTTGATTATTTTTTGAGGATTTATTACATATTGAGACTAAAATAAATGTTATGGCCATTGAAAAAAGGATACATATGATAGCTTTAATTGCTCCATTTGACATAAGTGGTGCTACAAAGAAGGGAACATATGCGGTGCATTTTACATTTAAAAAGCCAATCAGTATTCCGGATAGAGTTGCAGAGCATATTACTGCCCCAAAAACCTTTTTGTCTGCGAACATAAAGGGGTATGAAGCTTCTGCAAACGTACCGAAAGCAAGGTTGATAATTAAATTGGGAATACATGCAATACGGTCACTTTTTTGTTTTGGAAAAACTATATTTGCAAGATTCAAGCCTGCTGTAACCATTATGAGCCCGCAAAGATCAATTGCTCCAAGGAAACTGAATCCGGTGGATTCCATTTCGAGAAGGATAATGGGAAGGATTGCAGCGTGGTAAACGCCACCTAGGATAGCGAACCAAATTGCAAAACCTGCAAGACCTCCTGCAAGGACTGGATTATAATCCAGAGCCCAGTCAATGGCTAATTTAATTGCATTTCCTGCCCAAGCTGTAATTGGGGCAATGAGCATCATTCCAACTAGTCCTGCAATGAGCCCTGATAGACCGCCTGCGGTAATATTGGCGGTTGTGCCCGGTACATTGTACTTAAAGCAGACTAGAATTAGATAGTAAGCTAAGACTCCTGCTAGAATACCTACGATTAACCCACCTATAATACCGCCATCTACGGCAAGAGCACCGGCAATAATTCCTGCAACAATTCCAACTTCATCAAGTCCGGAAACCTGTCTTGCGGCAATCGCGGCTAATACAATGGGGAGGTAACCAACTAATGTTTCAAAAACGGATTCCAGATTTCCTAATCCGGGGATTTTGCTTAATGCAAGACAGAGAGCCATGGAAATAAATCCGGGCATAGATGCCATCATAATTCCTCGAAAATTCACTCTCTTCCAAACATTTCCCTCTTGCATGTTTGGAGTATTGCTCCGCCCTAAAATGGGACGATATTTAATTCCCCATTCTTTGCTAAATGCTGTAATGGCAGATATCGCTCTTGTTTTGTTTGTTGTTCCGGTTGTTCCCGATGCGGCAATGACATTACATCCTAAAGATTGTGTATTAGCCATGGACGTTCCACCAGTGCCTGCAACGGGGATATGCTTTTCTGCGGCTGCGACTAAAGCCTTGTTGTTGATTCCTGTGGGATCACAGGAGAGAAGCATAATTCCGTCGATTTTTCCGTCAAGTATCAGTTTTGAAAGTTCATCATCTTTTTCTGTAGCTAAATGATTAATATCCTTTAACGTGCCTTCATCACTAGAGACTACATTATCACCTTCCATTGTCCAAAGACGTGCCTTTGCATCCGGAGAAATGCCATCCATTGAAGCGTTTGTTCCAACAAATTGGAGATAAGAAACTTTGATTTCTGCTGCTTTTGCCTGTGTAATAATCTCGTCCATCATCTTTGCAGGATCGCTTCCGCCTTGGTTATAAAGATTTCCTCCGCTACTTCCAATAATTGCCAAGTTTTTCATATCGCTCCACCTTTCCGAAACAGTAATTAGAAAATATTCCGTTTCTATGATAATTTCAGATATAGCACTATGTACGTACAAAGTCAAATAAATATATTTTCATTGTATGCTTTTAAAAAAATTATATGTTGATGATAACGGGAAAATAATGTAAAGAACCTTCCTTCTCGTCTTTAGCAATATATTATTCTATTAAATAGTTTCGCTCAGAATAATATTTACAGAATAATATTTACAGAATAGATCCTTGAATCAAATCCTAAAATGAATAAATGTTTCAACATAACGAAATGCATAAATTTTAAAAATAAATCAGTAAGAAATAGACAAAAATTGCCATCTATTCTTAACTATGTTACTAATATGAGGATATTAGGATTAATTCCTGTGACAACATTAGTATTTATTATTTGTGCTGCAATTACAGCCTTTGTACTTAATCATACTGCTACAGGGTCTCAGATTTACATGATTGGCTCTAATAAAACAGCGGCAAAATATGCTGCAATTCTGATTTGTGTTCTTGCAGGGATAAACCCTAACGGAGGAAAAGGAAAGGTTGGTGGTATGGTCTTAGCAGTCATCATTTTGCAGGTGCTCTCTTCCGATTTATCGATGTTTCACAATATATCGGACTATTATAAAAATCTGATATGGGGTCTTGTTCTAATTTTTGTGATGATTATTAATGTTTTAACTGAAAGAAAAAGTAGAGTCTAAATCAAATAAAATATTCAAAATATATACGGTGAATAATCTGCTATATTTTCTTCTTCTATACAAATTAGGAATATCGTGAAAAGTGTGAACATACTTTTCACGGTTTTTCCCTTCCCCCCAGAATGAACGAATGACATAAACCATGGATAATAAGGAAATCAATTAGTATATAATTGTACCTAGGTGATGTGGACTTATAGTTCTCGTATCAACATCCCCTTTTAAACAAACTCAATCTTTTTTCATAAGGAGCCATTCTGCAATATCTATTACTTGAATACCTTCGATATCATATTGCGGATTCCCTGTCCTTGCCAGTACTACCTTAGGATAGGCATCTTTAATTGCTTTTAAAGGGGCAAGTTCCCTATCCAATGTTTTGTTTTCTGCTATATTATCTGAGACCTGAATATAGATTTTTTCACTTCTTTTCATGACGACGAAGTCTATTTCCTTTTTATAGAGAGCACCGGCATAAATATCATAGCCTGAACGGAGTAGTTCTATTGCTACTATATTTTCTAAGGTTCTGCCATAATCCATATTTCTTTTACCTAGAAAGGCATAACGAAAAGAATGGTCACTTAGATAGTATTTGTCATAAGAAGAAAGATATTTTTTTCCTCGAATATCATATTTTCTCACTTTATAAAAAGCATATGCGTTGCATAAGTACTTCATATAGGAGCCGATAGTGGCATTGGAAGAACTAATATCGGATTTTGAAACGGCAGTGCTTATACTTCTGGCGGACGATATATTTGAAATATTATCCATCAAAAAGTCTGAGACACGTTCAATCAGAATGGTTTTTCTGATTTTGAATTTTTGGACAATATCTCTTAAAATGAGGGTATTATAGACATCCTTCAGATAATTCAATTTAAGATTTTCGTCTTTATAAACATAGGAACCGGCCATACCTCCTTCAACTATATATTGATTTAATGCCTGCTGCTTGTCTGTGATCTCGTAATAAGTACAAAATTCCTTAAATGAAAAAGGATATACTTCTATTCGGAAGGTTCTACCTGTAAAAAGGGTTGCCAAATCGCTGCTTAATAAGAACGCATTTGAACCGGTAATATAGATATCGTATTTTTCTTCACTATGAAAGCTGATGATAGCTTTTTCAAATCCTCGACACATCTGCACTTCATCAATTAAAAGAATATTCTCTTTTTCCGGAACATAATGATCTTTTACATAGTTGTTGAGTGCATGGTATTCCAGTAAAGTTTCATACTCGGTAAGAATAAGATTGATGTGAATAATATTTGCTTCCGGATGATTTTTTTGAATATAATGGTGAAAGGACTCCATAAGCTTAGACTTTCCGCTTCTTCGGACACCTGTTATCACTTTTATATCCGGAGTTCCATAAACTTTTATCAGTTTTTCAAGATAAGATGTTCTTTCAATAAGCTTCATAGATTTTTACCTCACTGAAAGATAGTATAGCAAGTCTATTAAACAAAAACAAATATTTTTCATTTTTGTTTAATAGACTTGCGGCTAAAATGTTGGACATAGCTTCAGTGCTGGAAGCATGTCCAATTATTTGAAGCGGGAAAATCGGAAAGATAAGAATCTTTAAGCTATTAAACAAAGATGAATATTTCCCCTTTTTCAAAATCCTCTTTTTATGGCATAATCCCGAATTTGACAGTCTATATAGCAAAAAAGCCCTGTAAATCGTTGAAATCAAGCGGTTTACAGAGCTTTTTCCTTTGTTATCAGATGTGTGTACAGATTTTTATTCTTTAGTCTGATGGCAAATATTTCTCATTTTTTCTATAGTGACGATCTGCATAGAAGTATTAATTCCAAAGGCTTTTTCTAGATTGTCTGTAAATTCTGTTTTTGCATATGTCGGGATAAATCCTCTACCTTCAATCTTTAGAAAGTTCATATCTTTTAGACCACGTAACAGTTTTTCGCATGAATACTTGCTTCCAAGTTGTTTGTCCAGGTATCTGTAGAGAATTAATGAAAGGAAGCAAAGCATAAAGTGTGCCTTAATCCTATCATCTCTGTGAAGGTATACCGGTCGTGCTTTGAATTCACTTTTCATAATGCGAAAGCATTCCTCGATTTGCCAGCGTTGTTTGTTTACTTCAATGATAGCTGAAGCATCATCTTCCAAGTTAGTGCATACAGCGTAGAAACTGTCATACTGTTCTTCTTTTCGAATAACATCTTCATTGAGTTCTAAAAAGCTCTGCTCGGTCAGTTCCCCCTCCGGCGTTACACTGTTTTTTTTAACAAAACGTTTGAAATCGGTTTGGCGGTTGTGGTCTATTTCTTTGGGATTATTAGTAATAAGGTTTTGGGCACGATTGATTTGTCCGCTCCGAACGCACCTTAGATAATCCCTGTATTTAATGGAATAGGATACAATCAGATGTTGTTCAAGACATTTTCATTTATCCACCGTTCTTTGTAAAAGATTTTATTGCTATCTTTTTCTCCGTCCAGTTCGGAAATGTCATACTTTTGCAAACTGCCTTTTAGATTCCAGTCTTTAGAATCAAGGCACCATTCTTTTAGAAAACCTTTTAACTTCTTTATGGATTGTGTTGTGATGAAACCACGATTCCCCTTGGAGTTATATTTGCGATTGGATAAGGCTGAAAGCCCTGCATCCGTACATACGACCAGTCTAGACAAGGAAAAATCTTCAACAAGCTTTTTTCCAAAGGAACCATTGTTGTTTGTTCATTGGTATTTCCGGGATTGACACTGAAGGCAAGAGGAATACCATCACTGTCCATAAAAATCCCATCTGAACAATGGGAAGAGGCCGGTTTTCTTTAGAGGCTCCATACTGTTTTAATCCATCTGCTTGCTCAAGCTCAAAAAAGTAGTTGGTACAGTCATAGTAAATCACTCCGGTTTTTCTTTTTGAAATCTTTAAGCTGTTCCGATAAAGTGTGGACTGAATGTAATCCGACTCTTCATTAATGATGGATAGGGAACGGTAAATATCTTCGAGAGAAAAATCCGGTTTTTCTATGAATCTTGAAGAAAGAGCGAAAGAAGATAGTTTTGAAGAAGGATAAAGGATTCTTGTATATAGCAGCCTTGAAAGAATTGAATTGAGGTTGTACTTAAATCCATGCTTTCTGGCAATAGCTTTACAAATCTTATCAAACCCCAACTGAAAATAAATATCCTGTAGGAAAAGATAGCCTCCATAACTCTATGCTGATTCCCTTCTTAAGTGCAGGGGAAATGCTTTTGGCTAAGGAAGTGGCAGACCCTGCCACCATTGATCTTACCTGGAGACTGGGTACCGGCTCTCCCCTTGGCCCTTTCCAGATTCTGGATATCGTAGGACTGAATACCGCTTTAAATATTGTATTCAACAATCTCCAGTCCCAGGATCCAAGCAGCATTCCAGGTACGATTAAGGCGATTTTAGAAAAGTATGTGGCAGAAGGAAAAATCGGTGTGAATGCAGGGGAAGGATTTTATAAGTATAAATAAGCTACATTTTATTAAAATAGAATACAAAATCTAAAAAAGCCTTCACAACAGTATAGAGCTGAAATTTGGGCATGCTCTTGTTAACCTTACCCACAAGGTCAGAATACCCACTTTTTAGCCTATACTGCATGAAGGCTGATACTAACATTCTAAATATCTTTTTTCTACATTGTTAAACTAAAAATTAACTTCTTCGATTATCTTATTGGCTATATAACTAAATTCCATTAGACGTACTGTTTTAACTCCTCTAGAGCCTTTTCGTCCAAATTTTCTCTATGTTGATTTGACTTCAGTAACTCCTTCCAAAGAATCACTAAAATTAAACCAAATGTACTAACTGCCATAAGAATCAGAAAAAATATTGCATATCCGGTATGTACCCTATATTGATCCAAGAGATTTCCAGCAAGAAGTGATACAAAGCTTTCCGGTATTG
Organism: Oribacterium sp. oral taxon 108 str. F0425; assembly: GCF_000214455.1. Classification (NCBI taxonomy): domain Bacteria; kingdom Bacillati; phylum Bacillota; class Clostridia; order Lachnospirales; family Lachnospiraceae; genus Oribacterium; species Oribacterium sp. oral taxon 108. Next base: position 1,482,238 of record NZ_AFIH01000001.1, read on the forward strand.
CTCCAAACATACAGATGATTCCTGCAGCTGTCCCGGTGTACTCTACCGGAATTACTCCCTCACTCATCATTGTCCAAGCCATAGCATAATTCATATGAAAAACAAATAGTACAAAGACAAATGAAAGAGCAGTAAGAACTAAAAATGCAGGAGTTTTCGGATAAAGGAATAGCATAATTTGTAAAACAATCATTCCCGAAAAGGCAAGAATCATCATATTGGTAGTCCCAATTTTATCACGAATATACCCGCCGGAAACATTTCCCAGAAAAGAGGAGAACTTCCGGGCGACTCCAAGAGCCGCCCCAAAAGCAATTCCGGCACCCAATACATCCGTAGAAAAAGGAATATAATAAGCTATCCCAATACAAAAAATATGATTACACAATGCCACCAAGCTGATAATCCATATTTCTTTTCTTTTTAATATCTGAAATAGGCCTTTAAAGCTGGGATTTTTACTATCCAGCTTTTCTTCCTTCTCTAGAAAGAAGAAAGTAAGAAGAGCAAAGGCGAAATTTAAAAAGCTATAAAAAAGAATCACAACTTTCATGGCAAAAAATGGATTAGATACTCTTGCACTCGCTAAGCGAAATAGAATAAGCGCTAAAGCAGCAGCTAGGCCGGCACCTATATTTTGCCCGCCTTCAAAGTATCCGTAAGCTTTTCCTTCATCCTCCTGATCCGAAGCAAGGCGCACAAGCTTAACCGAGGCTGGCCAAAAAGCAAAGGTTGTGGAAATTCCCCACAATGCATATACCAAAAGCAATCCTTTAAAGGATAAGGGAAGAAGGTGAAGCAGTCCACCTGCACCAGTTCCCAATAATGAGCATACTACAATTTTTCTTAATGATATTCCATCTGCCACAACACCCCCAAAAAGATAAGAAACAACTCCAAATACTCCTAAGACACTGGCAAGTATACCCATTTCCGTATTTGTCAAATGGTATTCCTTCATATAGCTGCCATAGTATTCTAACCGAAGCAGTGGTAGCGCAAAGATTACAGAACCTGCCAATGCCACAAGACAGATGAGGGAAAAATTCTTTTTCAACTTCCCTTGTAATTTTAAACCTATCATATCTTTTCCTTTTCAATCTGACGTATTCAATTTACAGATACCACATTAAAAGTCTGTCCCTGGTCATAGGTTCTTGTATGAATAATAAAGCTGTTGTAAAAAAATTTACCGGCATAAACACCTCTCTCACAGCTTTCACTACTCATTTCAAAATCGTTCCATTTCCCTACTTTGTTCTGTATCTCATCCTGAGTGATTTTTTCTCCTATCAAAGCTTCAGCTTCCGTTTTCTGCTTGCTCTCTGATTGATTTTTTTCACTTTCCTCTTTTGGGTCAAGCTTAGATTCTTTCGTATTATCTTCAGCCTTTACTGTAGCTGACTGATTTTCACTTGATTCCAAAGAAGCTTTTCCTCTATTATCCTCTATTTTAGCCATTTGGAACGCTAATCCGAGAAAAACAACCATTAGCAACACCAGCCCCAGTATTGGAACAAGTACTTTATTTTTTCCCATAAACGCCTTCTTTCCTCATAAAGGATTTTCAAAAAGAAAACTGATCCATTATGCTTTCTTTTTTGAAACAAGAATATTTACACCATCACTGACATCCTTGCCATTCTCATCCAGAACTGCATCAAGATACTTGTCGTAATGTACCTTTCTTCCCTCATGGTCAATAAATTCATTTCCCAAATTAGACCAAGGAATCCAACCATTTCCCCATTCCTTAACCTGATCTAAACCAACAGCTTGACACCAATACGCAATTTTTGCGGCTCCCCAAGAATCTCCACAGAAGAAGATGGCGGGCTTTTCCGGATCAACTCCATTTTTCTTCATATAAATTACGAGTTCTTCTTTGGTTCTCGGCGTAGCATCCGCATTCATAAAGTACTGACCGTTTTCTACATCATTTTCCAAACACCAGATTGTATTTTCAATTCTTCCTGCTAAATCATGATAAAAATAACCGGAATCCTCTCCATTCCACTGCTTTTCCGCCCTGTTATCAACGATTTGTCCTTCCTCTTCTCCTGCAAGGATCTTCTTGACTTCATCCGTCCAAATAATTTCATGAGGATTAGGAATATCCGTACTACCAAAGCTGTCCACTGCGCTGGGAAGTACTATTGAATCCTCTCCCTTATCTAAGGGGTATCCGGCATATCGCCATGCAGTCAACTTTCCGGTCATGGCATACGTTTTCACTCCGATAGTTCGTAACATGAATCCAAGTCTTCCATGGGCTTCTGCTGTATCTCCGGTTAAAATCACAATAGAATCCTTGTTAATGCCGTACTGCGGGCAGAGACTGTCTCTAAACTCTTCAATGGAAAGAAGTCTCCATTCTTTAGCATAATCTGAACGTTTTTCCGGAACATAAACTCTAGGTCTTTCATAGCAATCTGTATTGATATGGATTGCTCCGGGAACATGTCCCTCTGACAAATAAGTGGATTCCTTCATATTTCCCCACGCCACATCAATCAGAACAATTTTAGAAGGGTCACTTCCCAGTACCGCTTCAGCAGCTGCTGACAATTTCTCAGCCTCTCCAGTTTTTACATCAGAAACAGATTTTACGATTTCTACCGGAAGAAAATGATCATATCCCTGATAAGAAATCGTATCAGAATCTTTTAATAGTTTATCCGCATGGAAGATTTTAATGTTTTTAACACCCTCCAATGCCAAATAATTTGCAACATTTTTAGCTTCTTCTCCACCTCTGTCATAGACAATGACACTCCTATCCTTGTCAATCCCTTGATCCTTCATGGCACGGTCAAGATACATCTTCCTGGGAGTTTCTTCTGTGTAATAGCAATCCAGCCATCGGGACGAAAATAATAACGCATTCGACAGATGGCCTCCTTTTGTTTTTCCTTCTTCTGCCCATCCGCTATAATATTCTTCTCCACGGCTATCAATCAGAAGCGTATTTTCATCATTATCGCTCATATAGTTCTTTACTTCCTCTTCACTCGCTTCAGGGAAATCTTTTAACTCCTTCGGCAGCAGCGAATTATCTGTTTTCTTTTCAGCCTTCTCCGCTTCTGTCTCCGACTCAGTGGTATTTTCCGATTCCTTCTTCTCCGTAGCACTCTCCTTTACGGTAGACTCCTGACTCTTGCTTCCTGTATTTCCACAAGCGGAAAGTAAAGAAGCACCGGTGAGTAGCAATGTCACTCCTGTTAAAATAGCTCTTCTCATACAATCTCCTTTCCCAATGAAAAACAAGCTTCCTTTATAGAAGCTCGTTAAACTTATAACATATTTTATTTTATTTTGTATGTTTCGTCTAATTAATTGTTAAAATAATCATATTTATATATAGTATTTAACAATATAATTTTCCTACTGCATTTTAATTTCTATTTATGTATTATTCTTATTTTTTCTTTATTATAAGTCACAAAAGTATATTCTTTGAAAAATAGCAAAAAAAGAGAACACTCCCTTTCATTTATATTCTCTCAAGCTCATAAGCCTGATAGGAATCCACCCTGCCTCCGTCATGCATGGACACCAAATCAAAAATCCTGAAATAATCAGGAAAAATGCGGCAAAATAAAACAATAGCTTTCCCGGCCCATTCACCGTTCCTCCCGATAAAACGGTAAAGGATAAGAGGATTCCCAGTAAAGAAAGAAGGGCTACGGCCAAAATCAAAAACGGTCCTATGCCGTAAAGAGGCATTTTCTGATGTTCATTACAATAATTTTTCATACGACGATTCTCCTATAAGGAGAGTTTATAACGACTAACCATAGAAAACAAGCAACAAAGTACCTAAAATCTAGATATTTCATACTTAAAAACGCACAACATCTGTCAAAAATAAATTCAATTTCATTCCTTATTACAATTGATTAAATGTTTTTATTTAGATATTATTATCATTGTATTATTTTAAGATTATGATATTATTAATTTATGAATTAACTATTAAATTCAAGGAAAATTAGGAGGTATTTACATGGTTACAGATTGTACCCAATTCATTAAGAAGTGGGTTCGAGGAGAAGTACCGGCAATTTTGGTATTTTTTCTTGCATTCATCTTATCTGCATCCTTTCTTCCGTCCGATATGAAGTTTACCTACGCTCGTGAAGCGGGCAGCATCTATCTCAACGGAGAAACGGGAAATGACGAAAATGACGGAATGTCGGAAGGAAATGCAGTAAAAACTTTTGAGAAAGCTAAGGAACTCGCAGGAGCGGATCTCGACATAGAAACGATTTATATTAACGGTACTGTAGATATCTCCGGTGAAATCAGTCTGGACGGAACAAATGCCATTTTGATGCGAAACCCCGGTTTTCGTGACCACCTTTTACGGGTTAAGCAGGGTGAGACTGCAACACTGAAAGACATCACGGTTGACGGTGGCGGATTAAACGACCGTCTTACTTTGAAATCTCTGCTTCTCGTAGACGGAGATTTGAATGTGACGGACGGAACGATTCTGGAGAACAACATTGTCCTTGATTTGGATCACTGGCATGTCTATGGAGGGGCAATTTACACAGATCGTGATAAAGAGCATAAACGAACCATCAATATGACGGGCGGCATTATCCGAAACAACAGCGCACACCAGGGAGGGGGTATCTATCTTGGTCGTAATACCGTTCTGAACCTGTCCGGCGGTGCAATTGAAGATAACAAGGCTTATATGGATCGCAGTAAAAAAGCCCTTACCAGTGCTGAGGCCGGTGGCGGAATATGCACCTATATGTCTTCTACTATTAACCTAAGCGGAGATGCCGTTATAAGCGGAAACAGTGCAACGGAATGCGGTGGGGGAATCTCTCTGGGTTCCTATGAGCCATATGGCGGATTAAAATGCATTCTGAATATGACCGGCGGAGTTATTAAGGAAAATAAGGCCGGATCCGCCGGTGGAGGCATTTTCGTTCAAACCGATAACCAAAAACGGGATACAGACGGATCCAATGTTGCAAACATCAGTGCAGGGGAAATTCTGGACAATGAAATGACAGGTCGTGGTGCAACAGATAAGATGTTTGGTGGCGGCGGTATCTACGTCAACGGCTTAAGCCAGAGTCTGCAGGCTGTCTTAAATTTAAAAAATGCCTTAATTACGGATAATGAAGCAGCTATTGCCGGCGGCGGTTATGCATCCTGTCCTGTTTCTACAACGAATATCTTTGAAAAAGACGGTATTGCCATTTATGGAAACCGAGCAAAGCTAGGACAGGATATCGATATTGAATCGGGTATCTTCGATTACGGCTTACACGGTGGATTCCCGCCGTATACAATTTCTCCTGTAATGCTCGGAGGAACTCCGTATCGTTGGAAAGATAACAACAACAACGAAGTCCCTCTTACAAGCTTGACCGGGGTTTTGGATGGTTACATATCACAGAAGATGCAATTGCACACCGATGTAACAGAGGACGCACAGGCAGAAAGTCTTGCCACGGTCATCATTAAAGGAAACAAATCTTCTACTCGCGGCGGCGGAATTGGTTCCAATGGCGGACTCGTTGCCGGAAAGAAGGAAGTAACGAATATTAAAGTCACTAAGCTCTGGAAGTATGATGATGCGGCAAATCGTCCGAGAAGCATTACGGTTGAACTCTACCGAAAGGCGGAAGAAGATCCGGATAACCCCACTTTAATCGGTACAGGCATCATGTGGGAGAAGGATGGCGTTTGGGAGCTGAACTTTGAGAATCTCCCCAAGAGGGATGAAAACGCAAAGCTTTACCGCTATACAATTAAAGAGCAAAGCATAGAAGGGTATGCCGTACAGCTTAGCGGAAATCAGAACAGCGGTTATACTCTGACGAATATTCCGGAGACAACGGTACAGGTAGAAAAGAAATGGAATGGAGAGAAAGCCAATCAGGTAGAAATTAAACTCCTTGCAGACGGTGTAGAAAAGGACAAAGCTATTCTTACCGAAGATGAGCAGTGGACTCATACCTTCTCAAACCTTCCGAGATTTGCAGAGAACGACGGACATGAAATTGTATATACGGTTTCCGAGGTCGCTTTAAGCGGTTACACCTCTTCTATCAGCGGAGATGCCGCAAGCGGATTCATTGTTACAAATACGAAGACAACCACACCGCCGGGGCCGAATCCTCCCGATCCGAATCCGTATACACCTCCCTCTCCCGTTACACCGGGTAGACCGGTAAATCCTGTACCGTCTACTCCATCTACACCGACTTCACCGAATCCGAATACGCCGACCGTTGCCGGAGAATCCAGAGAGACACCGGATCCGACTGAAGTCATAGAGAATGACAAGATTCCGACAGTTCTTGGAGAATCCAGAACGCCTGCCGAAGAGAATAAGAGAAATACTCCCACCGGAGACACTTCCCATCTTCTTCTCTGGGCAAGCTTACTGGGACTTTCCATCCTTGCATCCGTTTTTTACGGTGTAGCAAGAACACAGAAAAAGCGTAAATAAATCAAACGGGTTGACGCATGTTTTGCAATGGACACTCGTTAAAAATAGAAAAAAACCGTATCTTCGAGGATACGGTTTTTTCTATTCTTCAAGTTATAGGACCCTATTCTTCTTAACAGGCATTGCTCACAGAGTGCGCAGAGTTCCGTTCTTTCCCGGAAAAATAGGAGAACTCTGGACATCCGGTTCTATCATAATGACGCCCATTGCATAACCAAGCCTCTTTTTATTTTGTATAGCGAGTACTTGTAAACTCGTCCATTTTTCCTTCGGCAGACTTTTCGAGCCGTAGGAAAAGATTCTTTCCATTGCCTGCTTGCGATCGGGACAAGCGGCTATAATCGTAAAGCGCAAAGCAAACTGTCTGATTTTTGACTCTTCTCCTAAAAGCGCCAGCATAGACGGATACAACAGCCAGCTGCTACAAACAAAGGCCCTGAAGTTCGTATGAGGATAATGCTCTTTAAAAAAGTCTGCAGCTTTCCGGAATGAAGCCTCTACGGCAATGCTACTCAGTTCCACTCCATGCCGGATATGGCAACTTAACACATCGCATCCTTCCGGTAAAAGCGCTTTCCCTTTCGCTGAGACTTCCATATAAGGTTCACCCTTCTCTTTACCCGGATACTGCAGCTTCGTGATTTCATATTGCAATACCCCGATTTTAAATATGGAAGTAGAGATGATATGACTGAACCAAAGAACTTCTTCCTTCGAGATTCCCATCTTTCCTGTAGCTTGATATGTCAAGTTACATCGGACGGAGACATCTTGGAACGTGTCCCAGATGATCTCCTTTGACGCGCCAAGCTTTTTGATAGTCAAAAAACTTAGTCTTAAGCAAATAACAAAGCACCAGAAGCCTTGTAAAAGGTCTTCTCTTCAATAAAGGAAAGGCATAGTCTGTCCCGCTATACGCAGTTTCAGCTATCTCTTGAATCCACTTTTCTTTTCGGGAAAATGACTTCAAAATCTCTTGTTCTATATAAGGTATAAAGTGCAGATTTCGTACAACTTCTTCAAAAGAGAGTGTAAGCTCCTCCATAATGCATCAGCCCTGTAATTGTGCCTGCATCAGTTCCTTTGCCTTCTCTAAGGCATGCGGTATAGCGGAAACATCCTTTCCGCCCGCCTGTGCCATCTGGGGCTTTCCACCGCCACCGCCTCCAAGTACTGCAGCAACCTCTTTTATCAGATTTCCGGAATGAGCGCCTTTCTTTACAGCACCGTCACTGGCTGTCGCCATAAGGACAGGCTTTCCGTCCTCCACGGAAATGAGAAGTACAAAAGCGTTCTCATACTTATCCTTCAAACTGTCTCCCAAGGTTCTAAGACCGTTTCTGTCCACTCCCTGGAGTTCTTTAATGATGACAGAGCATCCGTTCACTGTTTCCGCACTCAGCTCACCCATCTCCTCCTTCGCCATCTTAGCCTTTAGCTTATCAAGGTCGGACTTGCTGGATTTCAACTCCTGTTCCAAGCTCTCTACTCTTTGCAGTAAATGCTCGGGGTCAGACTTTAACTTGGCACTCAGCTCTTTTAGCAACTCCTCTTCCTTTTGGAAGTAGTCAAAAAGATTCTGAGAAGTCAGCGCTTCAATTCTTCTGATACCGGCTGCAATTCCCTGTTCGGAAATAATCTTAAAGCCCTGAATGCTGCCGGACTGAGAAACATGGGTTCCACCGCAAAGCTCTACAGAATAGTCGCCAACGGAAACAACTCGTACCTTGTCTCCGTACTTTTCTCCGAAAAGCGCAATTGCACCGGACTTCTTTGCGTCTTCCAGACTCATTTCTTCCGTCTTTACCAAATCTCCCTTTGCAATTTCCTGATTGACCATCTCTTCGACTTTCTTCAGCTCTTCTTTTGTGAGCGCTGCAAAGTGTGTAAAGTCAAAACGAAGACGCTTATCGTCATAGTAAGCACCGGCCTGCTCCACATGCGGTCCTAAAACGGTTTTTAAGGCCTTTTGCAAAAGGTGGGTAGCCGTATGATTTCTGGCTGTTAAATTTCTGGCCTCTTCATCAACGGAAAGATGAACCCTTTCCTTTACACTGATTTCTCCCTGCTCCATTACACCAAGGTGCGCAATCTTTCCTCCTTGTAAATGAATGGTTTCATCTACCACAAATAAAGAATTCTCTCCGGTGATTTCTCCCTGATCGCCCTGCTGTCCGCCCATAGTGGCATAAAATGGGGTTTTATCCGTAATAATCGCAGCCTTCTGTCCCTCTGTGATTTTTTCACAGATCTTGCCCTGTCCTTCTTCGTCGGATAAGAACACCAAAGCTTGTACCGTGGCATCCTCTTCCAGCCTGTCATAGCCTGTGAACTCCGAACTGATACTCGGATCCAGATTCTGGTAAATATCATCACGGCCCATGTAGTTTGTTGTCTTTCTTGCGGCACGGGCAGTATCCTTTTGTACCTTCATAGCCTTGTGGAAGGCTTCTTCATCGAGATCCATTCCGGCATCTTCCAGGATTTCCTTTGTTAAATCCAGGGGGAATCCGTAGGTATCATAGAGGCGGAAGGCTTCCTCGCCGGAAAGCGTCTTCTCTTTCTTTTTCTGTAAATCCTGAATCAGGGACTGCAGAATCGCAAGACCGTTGTCAATAGTCTTATTAAAGCGCTCTTCTTCCTCGGAAATCACACGAAGAATCATATCCTTCTTCTCCTCCAGTTCCGGATAGCCGTCCTTAGAAAGCGCAATGGCCTTCTCGGAAAGCCTGGCCAGAAAAGCACCTTCGATGCCTAAAATTCTTCCGTGCCTTGCCGCTCTTCTTAGCAGTCTTCTGAAAACATAACCCCTTCCTTCATTGGAAGGCATAATCCCGTCTGACGCCATAAAGGTACAGCTCTTCACATGGTCGGCAATAATACGGAAAGAAACATCATCCTCCTTATTTTCCAGATAACGCTTGTGGGAAAGTTCTGCAATCTCTTCCATCATAGCCTTATTGGTATCCACATCAAAAAGAGAAGGAACATCCTGGCAGACTACCGCAAGTCTTTCCAGTCCCATACCGGTATCAATATTTTTCTGAATCAAATCCGTATAATGCCCATGGCCATCGTTGTTAAACTGTGAGAACACAACATTCCAAACCTCAATAAAACGGTCTCCTTCTCCGCCCATAACATCTTCCGGCCCCGTTCCGTATTTCTCTCCTCTGTCGTAGTAAATCTCCGAGCAAGGACCGCAGGGACCGGCACCGTGCTCCCAGAAATTGTCTTCCTTTCCAAAACGGTATACACGGTCTGCAGGAACTCCGAGTTCCTCTGTCCACACACGGAAAGCCTCTTCATCATCCAGGTAAATACTCGGATAGAGACGGTCCTTCGGAATCCCGACCCGCTCCGTTAGAAACTGCCAAGCAAAATGCAGTGCCTCGGACTTAAAATAATCACCAAAAGAGAAGTTCCCGAGCATCTCAAAAAAAGTACCGTGACGCGCTGTCTTTCCGATATTTTCAATATCACCGGTACGAATACACTTCTGGCAGGTAGAAACTCTTCTCTTAGGTGGAATCTCCTGTCCTGTAAAATAGGGCTTTAAGGGAGCCATACCCGAATTGATTAAAAGCAAGCTGTTATCATTGTGGGGAACCAATGAAAAGCTCTTCAAAATAAGATGATCCTGTTCCTTAAAATAGTCCAGAAACATCTTTCTTAATTCATTTACACCGTATTTTTCCATAAATTCTCCTCTAAAATGTATATTCAACAAGATATGGCAAAGCTATATCCGTTTACGAAATGGCGTGTAAGCCATCCCTTTCTTTCTCAATTCAAACTTCAAAATTATACCCTACTTAGAGGGCAAGTTCAAGCTTAGGCGATACGCAAAAACAGCAAGCCGATACGCAAAAACAGCGAGAAAAAGCTTTTTTAATGCTTCTCTCGCCAACACTATGGAATCCTCCATTTTTTCGCCTATTTTCCAAATTAAAATAGTTTCCAACTCAAAACTTCAGTCGTCACTTTCGGCGGATATCTTCTCCAGTATGGTACTACAGCGCATTTTTGTTAAAGCAATATATTTTTTTAAGTAATCTATATTTTCCTCTACACCCGTCTTATCCTGACTCAGCTCTTTCTTACTTTCCCTGGATCTTTCCGCTAAAAAGATACTTTGCTCCGCAAAAAAATTATCTCTTTCCGCTCCTTTAATTTGCTTACCGTAATAGGAAACCAATCTTTGCAATTCTCCATCATACAGAGACGCTATTTTTTCGTATCGTCTCCTTAATGGCAAGTCTCTTTGCCAATTCTTATCTTTCTCCAGTTCCTCCAGCTTCGAAAACTCATTTTGAAAAAAAGATCCGCTATCTTCTTCCGAAAGTTCTATATCCTCTTCCTCTACGGGAAGAATTTCCTGTGCTTCTACCTGTTGCGGATTTCCCTTTGTTTCATACTGCATAAGCCTTCTCTTCCACTGTCTGTGAAGAAGAAGGCTTATACCCAGTCCGAAAATGATGAGCAGGACTACAAGGATTAAAAATTGCAATAGGCTCTTTTTACTCATTTTTACTCCGAAAGGTAGGCAGCCTTGACCTTTGGATCTTCTAAAAGTTGTTTTGCATCACCTTCCAAGGCAATGGAACCTGTTTCCAGTACATAGGCACGATCCGCAATCATGAGCGCTTTATTCGCATTTTGCTCTACTAAAAGTACCGTAACACCGCTATCGTGAATCATTTGAATGAGGGAAAAGATTTCATTAACATAAATGGGAGAAAGCCCCATAGAAGGTTCATCCAGAAGAATCATTTCCGGCTTGGACATAAGAGCTCTTCCCATCGCAAGCATCTGCTGTTCTCCTCCGGAAAGCGTTCCCGCTACCTGATTACGTCTCTCTTTCAGCCTGGGAAAATGATGATAAATCATTTCCAGACTGTCTTCAATTTCTTTCTTATCTTTTCTGGTATAGGCTCCCAGCATGAGGTTCTGATAAACGGAGAGACTGGCAAAGACTCTTCTTCCCTCCGGAACATGGGCTAATCCTCGCTCTACAAGCTTATGTCCCGGAACCTTTTCAATATGTTTTTCATTATAGATAATTTCTCCGGAGGAAGACGGAATCAGCCCGGTAACCGTCTGTAAGGTACTGGTTTTTCCCGCGCCGTTTGCTCCAATCAAGGTGACGATTTCTCCCTTATTCACATGGAAGGAAATGCCCTTGATTGCATGAATCATGCCGTAATGCACATGTAAATTTTTAACTTCCAGTATCTTTCCCATACTACTCTCCTAAATAGGCTTTAATGACTTTTTCATCGTGCAGAACTTCAGCAGTTTCTCCCTCGGCCAGGACTTGTCCGAAATTGAGTACTGTAAGTCTGTCACAAATTCCCGAGACAAGCTTCATATCATGCTCAATGAGTAAAACGGTCATATCAAAGCGGTCTCGTACAAGACGAATCGTTTCCATGAGTTCTTCCGTCTCACTCGGATTCATTCCCGCAGCCGGCTCATCGAGAAGAAGGAGGCACGGATTTGTAGAAAGAGCTCTCGCAATCTCCAGCTTCCGCTGTTTTCCATAGGGAAGATTTCCTGCAGATTCCCCGGCCAGGTCTTCCAAGTGAAAAACGGAAAGTAAGTCCATAGCCAGATCATCCATGGTCTTTTCTTTCTTAAAATAATTGGGAAGACGGAATATTCCATCTAAAAAACTGTACTTTTGAGACGCAAAATAGCCTGCTTTCACATTGTCCAAAACAGAGAGCTTGTTAAATAAACGAATATTCTGAAAGGTTCTTGCCACTCCCTGATGGTTAATCTTAATACAGCTCATTCCCACCAGATTTTTTCCGTTCAAAAGGATTTCTCCCGCATTCGGCTTATATACCCCCGTAAGAAGGTTGAAAATCGTGGTTTTTCCGGCACCGTTCGGTCCGATTAAGCCGTAAAGTTCATTTTTCTTCACGGAAATATGAAAATTATCCACCGCCTTCAGGCCGCCAAAGGAAATCCCGAGGGCATTTACTTCTAATAAATTCATGCTGTAACCTCCTTTTTACGGAACTTCTGCAAAATGTTCTTCCGAAAGGCAATGAAGCTCGGAGCGGAGGTAAAGAGCATCATTAGAATTAAGACTACTGCATAAATCAGCATTCTATAGTCATTTAAAGAACGAAGCATCTCTGGAAGGAGGGTTAAAACTACGGCAGCAAGAATAGAGCCGCGCATATTACCGATTCCGCCCAATACCACGAAAACCAGAATCATAATGGACTGATTATAGCCGAAGTTTTTCGGAAGTGCCTGCAGAGAACTCAAATTATGGGCATAGAGCACACCCGCTATACCGGCAAAGGCTGCAGAAATAGAAAAGCAAAGTAACTTTAATTTGGTTACCGGAAGGCCGATACTCTCCGCCGCAATGCGGTTGTCACGAATCGCCATCACAGCACGTCCTGTTCTGGAGTGAATAAAATGCTGAATAAAAATCATGGAAAGAATAAGTAAAATCATCCCGATTGTAAAATTGCTGTATTTCGGTGTTCCGGTTATTCCCTGAGCACCCTTGATAATCCATGAGCCGCCTTCGCCCAAAGAAATCGCGTTACTGTCCTTTAAAGAAAAATGCCAGCCTGCCTTATCCACGCCAAAATAAAGCGCATTGATGAGGTTTTTGATAATCTCACCGAAGGCCAGGGTCACAATAGCCAGATAGTCCCCCTTCAAACGAAGTACGGGAATCCCGATTAAAATCCCAAGAACACCCGCGGAAAGTGCTCCGACAAAAAGAGCGATACAAAAAAGTAAAATAGGAGGAAGTCCGCTTCCCTTTAAAAGCATGGAACAGGTTGCGGAGGAAAAGGCTCCCACACACATAAAGCCGGCATGTCCAAGGGAAAGTTCCCCGGATATGCCGACAACCAGGTTTAAGCTGATTGCCAGGATAGAATAAATACAGAGAGGAACCAAAAGGCCCTTCATGAGAGAAGAAACGGATCCGGTCTGTAAAAAGAACTGTACCACAAGATAAACGAGAATCAGTATCCCGTAGTTTAGAAAAATCTCTTTCGATTGCTTTAGTCTTGTTTTATTCATTTTACACCTTCTCCATAATCTTCTTTCCTAAAATGCCGGTCGGCTTAATCAGGAGAACTACAATTAAAACGGAAAACACGATAGCGTCAGACAGCTTTGAAGAAATATAAGCCTTGGACAGGTTTTCTAAAATTCCAAGTAAAATGCCGCCGATAAAGGCTCCCGGAATCGATCCGATTCCTCCAAGTACTGCAGCGACAAAGGCTTTAATACCGGGCATTGCCCCCGTAGTCGGCGTTAAACTCGGATAAGCCGAGCACAGCAGAATTCCCGCCACGCTGGCCAGAGCGGAACCGATAGCAAAAGTCATGGCAATAGTCGCATTGACATTGACCCCCATAAGGCTAGCCGCGCCCTTATCCTCGGAAACGGCAAGCATTGCCTGTCCCGCCTTCGTCTTATGGATAAAGAGAAGGAGAAAAACCGCAACCAAAGCCCCCACAATAATAGTTACTACCGTCTCCCCGGAAATCACAAGATTTCCGCCGGAAAGTTTAATCGGAGAAATTTTCACAAAAGAAGTAAAGCTCTTCGGATTTGCACTAAATAATAATAAAGCCAGATTCTGGAGCAAATAAGAAACGCCGATGGCAGTAATCAATACTGCAAGAGCGTTTGCATTTCGAAGCGGCTTATAGGCAATCCTTTCAATTAATACACCAAGTGCCGTGCAGACCGCCATGCTGAGAAGCACGGCAAGCGGAATAGGAAGGCCCATTTGATTAAAGGCAATAAAAGCCGTATAGCTGCCGACCATGAGTACGTCTCCATGTGCAAAATTCAGCATCTTCGCAATTCCATATACCATGGTATAGCCCAGCGCAATAATGGCATAGACAGAGCCTAAGCTTATACCACTTAAAAGATATGAAATAAAACTCATCATAGAAAAATTTCTCCTTCATAGTAAGAAAAAGGCAAAGCGAAAGCATTGCCTTTTTCCTTATAGCTAAAAACGTAAATCTTGGAGCTTTTATCCATTTACATAAAAACACACAAGCCGAAAATCAAATCCCTGACTGAAATTTTTTATATAAAGAACTGCTCTACAAAGGGTTACTCTGCGGAAACATATGCTCCGTCTTTGATAATAACAGCCTTCGGCTCTTTATCTACATCTCCGGAAGCATCCCACTTCATACCGGAACCGGTAAGACCGTCTAAAGAAATCTCCGTCATGGCCTTCTCCATAGCATCTCCCAACTCGGAAACGCTCTGGTCCGGTGTCAGATTTGCTTTCTCAACGGCAGCTTTGATAGCATAAACCGCATCATAAGCATCCGCAGCAAACTGAATCGGTGTATCCTTGTATTTCTCTTTATAGTTCTTTACAAAGTTTACGGTCAAATCATCTTTAGCATCTGCAGCAAACGGGGTAAGAAGCATCAGACCTTCTGCAAGCTTTGTATCAAAATTCTCCACGTTCAGGATTCCGTCCATACCGTCACATCCGAAGAAGGTCGGCTTATATCCCATAGTATTGGCCTGGGTAAGAACCAAAGCCGCCTCTGTATAGTAGAAAGGAAGGAAAACCAAATCTGCGCCGGAATCCTTCATCTTTTGCAACTGTGTGGAGAAATCCTTGTTGGAATCCGCAGTAAACTGCTCATCCGCTACGATTTCTAATCCCTGCTTCGGAGCTTCTTCCTTGAAAGAATCATGTACACCGGTAGAATATACGTCAGAAGAATCATAAATGATACCGATCTTGGTTCCCAGCTTATGAGAACCGATATACTGTGCAGACTTTGCACCCTGTGCAGGATCGGAGAAGCATACACGGAAGACATTCTTCGGTGCAGTTACTTCCAAAGCGGAACCCGACGGAGAAAGAATAAACATATTATCCGGCTCGGACTCTGTTCCTACAGCGATAGCGGGAGCAGAGGTTGTCGGTCCTACAAGGAACTGCATTCCCCAGTCCTTCAAGCTGTTATACGCATTGATGGCCTTTTCCTGATCATGCTCATCATCGGCTTTCTTATATTCAATCTGATAGCCGTTGATTCCGCCGTTTGCATTGATTTCATTCACCGCAATTTCAGCACCGTTCACTACAGCGTTACCATAGACTGCCGCACCCCCTGTTAAAGGTCCCTGTGCACCGATTTTCCATACTTTTCCGCTTGCATCCGCTTTCTCGGAAGCAGTACCGCTTGTTTCATTACTACTCTTTGTATTCCCGCCGCAAGCGACTAAGGACAAAGCCATAAGTGTCGCCAAGGCAAAACTAATTTGTTTTTTCATTGCAATCCTCCCTTAATTCTTAAAATCTTTCCGTATTATAGGGAAGACTGCCCGGCTTGTCAATTCTTTTTATAACAATATTTACGGAATTTTTATCTTGTTATAACCCAAGGGAATACCTATTATGATTGCAATGCTTTGAAGCTTATTCTTTCCAGCCTCCATTTGCTATATATTGATTAAAAGCCGACGGCCGGGCTTTCACTTCGACTATCCCTGAGCATTAAATCGGATACTGCGTCTTTGGCAGGTTTGCCCTCAAAAAGAACCGCATTCACTTCTTTTACAATCGGAAGATCGACATGGTATTTTTCACCAAGCTTTTTGGCTGCTTTTGCGGCATACACGCCTTCTACGACCTGTCCGACTTCCTTCATTGCTTCTTCGTAAGTCTCACCCTTTCCGATTAGGATTCCCGCTCTTCTGTTTCGGGAATGCTTCGATGCACAGGTAACAATCAGGTCTCCGATTCCGGAAAGTCCGGCAAAAGTTTCCAGATGACATCCCATAGCCTGTCCGAGCCTTGCAATTTCCGCAATTCCCCGCGTAATTAAAGCCGCCATAGTATTGTCTCCGTAACCCAGCCCGTCTGCAATGCCTGCGGCAAGCGCAATGACATTCTTTAAAGCCGCACCGATTTCCACTCCAAGCACATCTTTATTGGTATAAACCCGGAAGGTGTCGCTGATAAATACAGACTGAATCTTTCTTGCCGTCTCTTCCTCCTTAGACGCACAAACTATGGTAGTCGGAATAAAGCGGGATACCTCCTCCGCATGGGAAGGCCCGGAAAGCACGGCAATTTTATTTTCCGGAAAGAACTCTTCCAAAATATCCGTCATGGTAAAGAGCGTACTCTCTTCTATTCCCTTGGAAACTGTCACGAGGATTTGCTCCTTCCTGACAAAGGGAAGCGTTCTTTCAGCCATAGATCTTGTGAAGATGGAAGGCACCGCATAAACCAACACTTCCCCCTCTTTTACAGCCTCTTCCAAAGAAGTAAGAATTGCAATTTCTTTCGGAATCACCACATCTGGAAGATTCATGCATTTTCTGTTCTCCTCCAAATACTTTGCTTCCTTCTCGTCATGAGTCCACAAGTAAACGGAATGCCCATTTTTCCATAGTGTCATCGACAAGGCCGTTCCCCAGCTTCCGGCACCAAGCACTGTGATTTTCATAAAAGCTCCTTTTCAAAATTACCGTTCTTTTTCCCTCGGCTCTTTCTTCTTTTTTCCGAAACGATTTTCCGTACCGTTTAAAAGTCTCTTGATATTTCCTCTATGCTGGAAAATGAGCATAGCCATAAGAAGAAAACTTAAAGCACACATGGGAAGATAAACCGCTTTTGAAAAAGGAAAAAGCAGTGATGTCTTCCCAAACAATACGACAGAGAAGAAAAATACCGTAACAGCCAACATGGATCCGAGACTTACATAGCCGGTAATCAGAACAACCAGAATAAAAAAGAGCAAGAGACAGAGCGTGTAGATTGGGGATAAGGCAATCAAAAGAGCACCTGTACAGGCTACTCCTTTTCCTCCCTTAACCTTGGGAATACAGGGAAAATTATGTCCAAGAATTGCTCCGATACCCGTCACCATCAAAATAAGACTCTTTAAATCCTCATTTTCCGGTTTGAAAAACAGCACCATAAAAAAGATGGGGAGCATACACTTTGCAATATCCATAAGAAGCACGGTAATCCCCGCTTTTTTCCCCAGAGTGCGAAGAATATTCGTGCTGCCCGGATTCCCGGATCCTTCCTTATAGATATCAATTCCCTGGGTTTTTGCATACAAATAGCCGTTAGGGATATTCCCGAAAGTATAACCCACAACTAGGCAGAGCAAAATTTCCTGTACCGACATCTACTTCTCTTCTCCTCTTTCTCTAATGATAAAGCGTATAGGGGTTCCTCTAAAACCGAAGTTCTCCCGAATCTGATTCTCAATATAACGAGTATAGGAGAAATGCATTAACTCCCTGTCATTGACAAAAATCACAAAGGTGGGAGGCGAGACGGAGGCTTGTGTAATATAGAACAGCTTGAGTCTTTTTCCCTTATCGGAAGGCGGTTGCTTCATGGCAGTCGCTTTTGCCATAATTTCATTTAAGACCCCGGTCTTTATGCGCAGAACCTGATTTTCATGAATTCTGTCCACCATCTCAAAAATCTTCTGTGTGCGCTGTCCGGTTTCCGCGGAAATAAAGAGAATCTCCGCATAGTCCATATAAGAAAACTTTTCACGAAGCTTCTTCGTAAACTCCTGCATGGTCTTGTCGTCCTTTTCCACAAGATCCCATTTATTGACTGCCAGGATTACTCCCTTTCCGGATTCATGAGCAATGCCGGCAATACGCGTATCTCCGTCCGTAATACCCTCGGTAGCATCCAGTAAAACAATGCAAATATCGGCCCTATCCACCGCTGAAACGGTTCGAATCACGGAATAACGCTCAATCTCCTCCGTAACTCTCCCCTTTCGACGCAGCCCCGCCGTATCGATAAAAACATATGGAACGCCGTTATGAATGATTTCCGTATCAATGGCGTCTCGAGTCGTTCCGGCAATATCCGAGACAATAACACGGTTCTCTCCCAGAAGTTTATTGGTTAGAGAGCTCTTTCCCACATTCGGTTTTCCGATTAGCGCAATCTTCAAGCGATTATCCTCTTCCGAAGCTTCCCCTTCCTTCGGAAAATGCTTCACCACTTCCTCCAGCAAATCTCCGATTCCCATATGATTTGCAGACGAGACGGCAAAGGGTTCTCCCAAAGCCAAAGAATAAAATTCGTAAATATCATTTCCGAACTTCTTCACACTGTCAACCTTATTCACACAGAGTACAACCGGCTTTTTGGATTTTCTGAGCATATTTGCCACTTCATAGTCTGCATCCACCACTCCGCTTCTCACATCGGTAACAAAAATAATCACATCTGCAGTCTCAATCGCAAGCTCAGCCTGAGAGCGCATTTGCTTCAGTAAAATATCATCGGAAACAGGCTCAATTCCGCCGGTATCGACCAAGGTAAAATGATAATTCAACCAGGACGCTTCGGCATAGATACGATCTCTTGTTACCCCCGGCGTGTCCTGTACGATGGAAATCTGTTTTCCGGCTATTGTATTAAATAGAGTGGATTTTCCCACATTAGGACGCCCCACTACGGCGACAATGGCTTTTCTCACGCTATTCCTCCCTTTCAATACTCGAAATCGATTCATTTTACCATTAATTCAGGATAATGTCACATGCTTAAAAAAATAGCTGAAGAAAAAAAGAAGGGAACAAAGTCCCTTCCTTTTTCTTGAATTCATAACGAGTATCGTGAGCAAAGCGTGCGATATCTCGTTTAATGAGTATCCCTAAAAAACTACGTTGGTCTCATAGAAAGCTGTTGATGAATATAAATCCATCTGCATGAAAAAGTAATTCAATTAGTTGTTGTATAAATCAACCAATCTCTTTAACTTCTCGTATCTCTCTCTAGCTTCCTTCTCGTTCATCTCGTCTAAAGCCTTTGCCCTATCCGGATTCTTCAGAGCCAGAGAAAGGTAACGAACCTCACCCTGTAAGAATTCCTGATAAGATTCAAACTTCGGTTCCTTGGAGTCTAAGCTGAACTTCTTGTCTCCGCCAAGCGGATTGAAACGGAAGTTGTTCCAGTAACCGGCCTCAACGGCAAGCTTCTCTTCGGTCTGTGCCTTAGCCATACCCTTCTTGATACCGTGATTGATACAGGGAGAGTAAGCGATGATAAGAGACGGTCCCGGATATGCCTCCGCCTCGGAAATAGCCTTAACGGTCTGTGCCATATCTGCACCCATTGCGATGTGTGCTACATAAACATAGCCGTAGGACATTGCAATTCCGGCAAGATCCTTCTTCTTGGTCTCCTTACCGCCGGCAGCAAACTGTGCCACAGCACCGGTCGGAGTAGACTTGGAAGACTGTCCGCCTGTGTTGGAGTATACCTCGGTATCAAATACCATAACATTGATATCTTTTCCGGAAGCAAGAACATGATCCAATCCGCCGAATCCGATATCATATGCCCAACCGTCACCACCGAAAATCCACTGGCTCTTCTTTCCTAAGAAGTCCTTATGCTTAAGAAGATCCTTAGATACTTCATCAGTCTTGCCAGCTAACGCTGCAACAAGCTTCTCTGTGGCTGTACCGTTTGTAGCACCAACGGCAAAGGTATCCAAATATTCCTTAGCCGCTTCCACAACAGCGCTGTCCTTATTGTCTTCCACAAGCTTTTCAACCTGTTTCTTTAATCTGTCGCGGATAGCATTCTGTGCAAGAAGCATACCGTAACCAAACTCGGCATTATCCTCAAAGAGGGAATTATCCCAAGCCGGACCCTGTCCCTTTGCGTTTACCGTATACGGTGTAGAGGGAGAAGAGTTACCCCAGATAGAAGAACATCCTGTAGCATTACTGATGTACATTCTCTCTCCGAAAAGCTGTGTGATGAGCTTGGCATACGGTGTCTCTCCACATCCCGGACATGCACCGGAGAACTCGAAGAGCGGTTTCTTAAACTGAGATCCCTTAACGGTAGTCTCCTTAAACTTTGCAATAACCTCTTCCTTCTCGGGAAGCTTAACAGCATAGTCGAAGTACTTCTGACGGTCCAGATTGTCCTCAATTGGGGACATAACAAGAGCCTTCTCGCCCTTCATACCCGGACATACATTTGCACAAGATCCACAGCCTACGCAATCCATTACGGAAACCTTGATACCGAACTTGTAGTTGGGCATTCCGTTCATAGCCTTCTGCTGATCCGCTTCCGGAGCCTTTGCAGCCTCATCCTCCGTATAAGCAAAAGCACGAATTGCGGCATGAGGACAAACATAGGAACAGAAATTACACTGAATACAGTTATCCGGATTCCATGCAGGAACGTTAACAGCAATACCACGCTTTTCGTAAGCAGCTGTTCCAATCGGTGTGGAACCATCTACATAGCTTGTGAAGGCGGAAACCGGAAGATTGTTGCCTTCCTGAGCGGATACATAATTCTGCACATTGTTTACAAAGTCAAGAATATCCTTTCTGCCCTCGGTCTTTGTCTTAAACTCAAGACCTTCATCTGCACAGTTAGCCCATTCCTTCTTTACTTCTACTTCTTCGAAAGCATTGGCACCGGCATCAATTGCAGCCCAGTTCTTCTTAACGACATCTTCACCCTTACGACCGTAGGTCTTCTCAGCGGCATCCTTCATGAGCTTGTTAGCCTGCTCCTTCGGAATGATACCGGTTAAGGTAAAGAATGCGGACTGCAGAATCGTGTTGATACGCGTTGGTCCCATGCCGGTTTCGATACCGATTTTAACACCGTTGATTACGTAGAACTTGATGTTATGCTCAGCCATGTACTTCTTTACCTGGCCCGGAATATGCTTTTCCACCTCATCCTTGGACCATGTACAGTTAAGAAGAAAGGTACCGCCGTCAACCAGCTCCTGTACCATATTAAACTTAGTCATATAGGAAGGATTGTGGCAGGCAACGAAGTTAGCTCTCTTAATAAGGTAAGTAGACTTAATCGGCTTATCACCAAATCTTAAGTGAGACATGGTAACACCGCCGGACTTCTTGGAGTCATAATCGAAGTAAGCCTGTGCATACTTATCCGTATTGTCACCGATAATCTTGATGGAGTTCTTGTTTGCTCCAACGGTTCCGTCAGCTCCCAGTCCCCAGAACTTACAGTTTACGGTTCCTGCAGGAGTCGTAACGATAGACGGCCCAACCTCCAGAGAAAGATGGGTTACATCATCATTGATTCCGATAGTGAATCTCTTCTTATCCTTGTTGTTGTATACAGCTACAATCTGTGCGGGAGTAGTGTCCTTGGAACCTAAGCCGTAACGGCCGGAAAGAACAGTCACGTCCTTAAACTCGCTGTCGGAAAGTGCAGCAACAACATCTAAGTATAAAGGCTCACCGATAGATCCCGGCTCCTTGGTACGATCCAATACGGAGATAGTCTTGACCGTCTTCGGAATAGCCTTCAAGAAAGCATCGGTTGCAAACGGTCTATACAGTCTTACCTTGATTAAACCAAGCTTTGCGCCGGTCTTTTCCGCTAAATAATCGATGGTCTCTTCAATGGTCTCATTTACAGAACCCATAGCCACAATAACGTGCTCTGCATCCTGTGCTCCATAGTAGTTGAACAAGGCATAATTTGTTCCGATCTTCTTGTTTACCTTATCCATGTACTCCTGCACAATAGCCGGAAGTGCATCATAATAAGGATTGCAAGCTTCTCTTGCCTGGAAGAAAATGTCCGGATTCTGTGCGGAACCTCTCTCAACCGGGTGATTCGGGTTTAATGCATTCTTACGGAAAGCATCAATATACTCCCAATCTACCATATCCTTCAAATCTTCATAATCCCACTCTTCAATCTTCTGGATCTCGTGAGAAGTACGGAAACCGTCGAAGAAGTTAATGAAAGGAAGTCTTCCCTTTAAGGCAGCAAGGTGCGCAACCGGAGTTAAGTCCATAACTTCCTGTACGGAAGATTCGCAAAGCAGTGCGGCACCGGTCTGACGACAAGCCATAACATCGGAATGATCTCCGAAGATGGAAAGCGCATGTGTTGCAACAGCTCTTGCAGATACATCAAAAACACCGGGAAGCTGCTCTCCGGCAATCTTATAAATATCCGGAATCATAAGGAGTAAACCTTGGGATGCCGTAAAAGTAGTTGTTAAAGCACCGGCAGCGAGTGCTCCGTGTACTGCTCCTGCAGCACCGGCCTCGGACTGCATCTCCGTTACCTGAACGGTTTCCCCGAGAATGTTCTGTCTTCCCTCTGTTGCCCACTCATCCACATGCTCAGGCATAACAGAAGAAGGTGTAATCGGGAAAATTGCAGCCACTTCCGAGAACGCATAGGATGCATGAGCCGCAGCCTGGTTACCGTCCATGGTCTTCATTTTTCTTGCCATAAAATACCCTCCTGAAAAAAATGAAACATTATCCTTAAAGTCCCTTTTAGGACCTTACATACCGAAAATTAGTATAACATTCCCCCTTTGAAAAGCAATGGAATTTGCCTCCGTTCCTTATTTAGTACAATTATCAAAACTTTCACAAAAAAGAGTATTAAACGCAATGCGCTCAATACTCTTTTTAAATACTCTTCTATTAATCGGAACCGGGCCCCGGAGAAATGTAGTCTTCTGCTGTAGTCGTTACCGTATTGCTTCCACTCGGTCCATTGGAAATCACCGGATTTTCAGCGGTTTTAGACTCACTTTGCTTCGTTTCCGAACTCTTTGTTTCCTGTGCAGAGCTTGCCTGCGTACTTCCGGTCTGACTCTCTGCCGCAGAGGAACTTTCCGTACTGCCCTCCGCATATTTTTTCGGAGTATGCCCTTTATAGCTGGCATAATGGTCTTTCACCTTCTCGGTCTTTCCGTCTTTCGTAATGACCTTGAACGCCTGCCATTCGGATCCGGCGGAACCGCTACTCTCCTTGCCCTGTTCAGGGGTAATGATCTGAGGCTGCGGAACAGGTAAATCTTTAACTTTCTCCGATACCAGTTCCCACTTCACTCCCTCCGGAAGAACCGGCAAACCGTATATTTGTACCGTAGCCGTTTGATCCTTGTACCAAGCCAAAATACCGACAGCGTGCTTGGAATTGTTTACAAATTTATAATCCGGTCCCGGCCAGGAAACGGTCGCATCGGTTCCCGGTGTAACATAAGTCGGGGCAAAGGTATGCGCTCTTCTATAGGTAGTCGTAAGTCCTGCACGAAATACCGCGTTATAAAGTGTAGAGGAAATCTGGCAAACGCCTCCTCCAACTTCTTCCACAACTTCTCCCTGGTTGTAAGCAGCTGCAGGTTTATAGCCCTTCTCCGCCGTTCTTTGTCCGACAATAGTATTAAAGGAAAACTCCTCGCCGGGCTCTAACACCGTACCGTTTACCGCCTCTGCGGCAAGCTTGACATTCGTATTCCGCAACTGATTAGAGGTTGTTTTTGTGGTTACGCTGGCAATAATTTTATATTTATCCTTAATAGAGTCGGTTGAAGCCGGAATGGCGGAACCAACAGTCTCTACTTCCCCGGAAAACTCTTTTGCATCGAGCAAATCCATAACCTTCTTGGCTGTATCGCTTACATTAACGGCATAGCCGTCCTTGGTTCCTCCAAATTCAAATTCTCCGGTTGATTTGTTGTATTTTGTAATATCTCCGTTTTGCGGAGCCATCTTCCAAACAATCGCAAGCTGATTCACATAGTCCGTTATCTTATCGCTGAAATTCGGCAGTTGTAACACATAGTCCGCTGTAGGAGCCTGCGTTTCCGTTTCCGTTGTACTTTCTTCTTTTTTCTTCTTTTTCTTTTTTTCTTTCTCGGTAGAGCTTTCCTCCGTACTGCTCACAGCGGTTTCACTTTCCTTGTATGCCGTAAAAATTTGCTCTACAAAATCGTGAATACTGTCTTCCAGCAAATCCGGAACGTTGTATTCCGTTTTTTCCGGTCGTATGCTCACATCGGAAAGAGAATTGGCAATTTTAACAATTTCCTCCGTACCCTGGTCATCTACTCCGTCATCAGAGCTGCTATTCTCTTTATGCTCCGGAAACTCCGGCATGGAAAAATACTGAATATTGGGATTCGCATTTTTAATCACAATATTCCACTGGTAGGATTTGTGCAGAAAATCCTCCACTTCCTCCTTGGTCATGCCCTTCATATTTAAAAGTTCGGCACCCTTCTTGAAAGCAGAGTAATCTAAATATAAATCTTTTTGAATTGCATCGGGATTGATTGCCTGTGTTTCTACCGCACTTTCCGTCTCTTCCGCATGAGAAGAAGGACGGGACAGCGCATAAACTCCCGTACCCAGTACGGCAATAGCCAAAACACCGATTAACACAAAAGGAAATGGAGATTTTTTATTGGGTCTTCTTCCACTTCCGCCGTTTCCGCTACTTCTCCCGGACCTTACTCCTCTATCGTTATAGCTGTAGGATGCGCTACGACTTCTGGAACTTCCCTGCGCTCTACTGACTCCTCTTGATAATCTTCTTTGACTGGCTAGCATATTTCATCCTCTGTCTTCTATACAAACAAGATCACAGTATCCTCCTGTGACTCCACAATAAATTGGATAAGCACTTTCCGTAAAGTTTGAAAACAAAATAAATATTGCACAATTCTCTCATAACAACATGGCAATAAGGATAGCATCTGCCTGTTCTGCTATTCGATATTGATTACGAAAAGGCATCGTTTCCTAATACAGAAAACGACGCCCTTTATCATACCACAGTATTTTTTTTGTGTAGAAAAACTTCCTAAAATCTTTCTGTAGTCAGTCACAAAATTGTAAGAAAAAGAATCAAGCTTTTACTACAAAATTCACAATCTTACCCGGAACATAAACTTCCTTGATAAGATTACCCGAAAGCTTGTCTCCGAGAGCTTTCTTCGCCTCTGTTAAAATACTCTCCTTATCGATATCCTTAGGCACCTCGAGTACAGTCTTTACTTTCCCGTTAATCTGCACCGGCACCTTGATTTCATCCGATTCTCTTTCCTTATCGCTGTACTCCGGCCAGTTTGCGGAAAAGACGGAAGTCTCTCCGCCGCATAAATGATAGCATTCCTCCGCAATATGCGGTGCAAAAGGAGCCAGTAAGATGGAGAAGGTCTTTAAAGTCTCTAAATCCATTCCACCTTCTCTTTTAGCGATATCGAGCATAGCGTTGTTATACTCCATAAAACCGGAAACCACGGTGTTTAAGTTAAAGCTTTCGAAACGCTCCTCAATATCATGAATTAAGTTATGGCGAAGGCGAACCATCTCCTTTGTCTCTGCTACATTTTTCTCTTTGGAATCGAGTACCAGAGAATAGAAACGGTTTAAGAAACGGTAAACGCCGTCTATTCCTCTTGCGTCCCAGGCTGCATCCAGCTCGGGAGGACCGACAAAAAGTTCATAAAGACGCAGGGCATCACAGCCGTAATCTGCCACCAGATCATCCGGAGAAACTACATTTCCCATGGACTTGGACATCTTCTGCCCGTCCGGTCCTAAAATCATGCCTTGATTAAAGAGCTTTTTAAAAGGCTCCTTAAACCCTACCACACCGATGTCATAGAGGAACTTCGTCCAGAACCGGGAATAGAGCAGGTGAAGCACCGCATGCTCCACTCCTCCGATATACATATCCACCGGAAGATACTTATCCGCCTTTTCCCTGCTGATCAGTTCTTTGTCATTGTATTTATCCACATAACGGATAAAGTACCAAGAGGAGCCTGCCCACTGGGGCATCGTGTTCGTCTCTCTCTTTGCCTTTCCGCCGCATTTCGGACAAGTACAGTTTACCCATTCGGGAATGCCGGCAAGAGGGGATTCTCCCGTTCCGCTCGGCTCATAATGCTCTACCTCGGGAAGCTTTAAGGGCAATTCCTCAACCGGAACCGCAACATTTCCACATTTCGGGCAGTGCACGATGGGAATCGGTTCTCCCCAGTAACGCTGTCTGGAGAATACCCAGTCTCTTAATTTATAGCTGACGGTCTTCTTACCGAGACCCTTCTTCTCTATATCTTCCGGAGCGCTTTCTTTCAATACGGAGGATTCCTGTCCGTTCCAAGCGCCGGAATTAATCATTACTCCGCTTGCTTCCGTATAAGCCTCTGTCAGTTCCTCTTCCTTTCCGTCCTTGGAAATAACCTGCACGATCGGAAGATCGAATTTCTTCGCAAAGGCAAAGTCACGGGAATCATGCGCAGGCACGCACATGATAGCGCCGGTTCCGTGATCGGCAAGTACATAGTCGGATATCCAAACCGGGGTCTTCTTGCCGTTCATCGGATTGATAACATAAGCCCCGGTAAAGACACCGGTCTTATCCTTATCCGTAACGGCCATTCTGTCCACATTGGACTTGTTTGCCGCTTTTTGAATATATTCCTCTACCTCGGGAAGCTTCTCCGCTGTTGTAATCTTTTTTACCAAAGGATGTTCCGGAGCAAGAACCAGGAAAGTCGCGCCGTAAAGCGTATCGGGTCTTGTGGTAAAGACTGTAATCTTCTCTTCGGAGTTCTCCAGCTTGAAATCCACCTCTGCACCGTAAGAGCGACCAATCCACTCCGCCTGCATCTTCTTTACCTTTTCCGGCCAGTCCAGCGTGTCCAGGTCATCGAGTAAACGGTCCGCATAAGCGGTAATCTTCAGCATCCACTGGCGAAGATTTTTCTTCGTCACTGCAGTTCCGCATCGCTCGCACTTTCCGTCTACCACCTCTTCGTTCGCAAGTCCGGTCTTACAGCTTGGACACCAGTTGATAGGGAACTCCTTCTCATAGGCAAGACCCTTCTCAAACATTTTCACAAAAATCCACTGTGTCCACTTAAAATAATCCGGATCCGTGGTGTTCAGCTCCATATCCCAGTCATAAATGGCGTTAATCTGCTGCAGCTGCCTCTTTATATTTTCCACATTCTTTTTGGTCGTAATAGACGGATGAATGCCCATCTTGATAGCATAGTTTTCCGCAGGAAGACCGAAGGCATCCCAGCCCATGGGGTGAATCACATATTTCCCCTTAATCAACTGGTAACGAGACCAGGCATCGGAAATCACATATCCTCTCCAGTGTCCCACATGTAAGCCGGAGCCGGAAGGGTATGGAAACATATCCAAACAATAATACTTTTCCTTCTTATCATCTTTCGGATTAATGGGATTCTTCTCCCAGAATTCCTGCCACTTCTTTTCCACTTGTGCATGATTATATCTTGCCATGTTTCACCTCTATCTTCCTACAACAATGCTGTTTATTGTATATCCAAACTTCGAGTCTCGTCAAGGCGTAGACCGCGTGCCAGCTGATTTCTTAAAACTGAGTCAGCTTAAAGCTATCCCTTATTGCTTTATGGCACAGACCGCGCACTTTCAAAGCCTCTATCCTTCGTTATCCCCATTCTGTCCGTCGCCTTAAAGAAGAGCTTCGCATTTTTCCGGGAGATTCCGAACTCTTCCCGAAGCGCATCGATGGTGATTTCTCCCTCTTTTTCCATTTTATCCAGAGAAAAATTCTTTAAGTTTTCGAAGAGTTTTCGGAGCGTATAGTATTCTCCGTCCAGCTTGACGAGTGTTCCCTTATTTTCCAAGCTTGCCACAACATCGCTAAGGCGATTTTTTTCCTCCGAAAGCCAGAAATGATCGGAAAGTTTCATAAAGCTGTACTTTCCTTTTTGCATATCGTTTACAAGAGCATTGGCAATCTTCGTGTACAGGGCATCCTTGACCGGCTTGTAATCCGATAAGGCAATAAATCCCTCGCCGAAGCGAAAATCCCCCTTCTCTTCCCAAGCTTTTAAGAGAGCCTTATACGTATTTTTGTTGTAGGAAGAGAAGAGCTTACTATGAAGCACCACGGACTTTTCCCCCAATTTATACGGATTCTTCTTGTGAAAATCCCGAAGGTAATCCTCTAGTTCTTTTCGCATAAGCATTTCCTCTTCGGAAAGAATAGCAAAAAGTTCCCCATTCAGCTCTATTGTAAAAAGAAAAGTGTTCCCATTCTCTTCCGTAAAGAAGACACTGTTCGTATTGTTGTCCACATCGGAGGAAACTAAGTGGCTTATCTTTTCCTTCTCTACAATTTCCTGAATTTTCGGAAAACCGCTGAAGCGTTTTTTCAATTCCGTAAAAGAGCTGAAGTTTCTCTTCCGCTTTTTTAAGAAAGATGCGAGTAAAGCCTCTTCACCCTCATTTTCCAAAGCTTCCAAAAATGTAAGCGGAAATCTTCCCCTTCTATGACGCCCACTTGGACAAGGATCCAAAACAAACCCTCCTCCGAGCGTCTCGCCCTCCGCATCATTTCTAAGAATAAAACGTTCCCGAAAAACGGACACCGTCTTTTCCTGAAGTTGTAGCTGGACGAAAGAGGACTCTCCTTTTTTTATCCTTTCTCCCTCCAAAAAAATGACCTTACACGGGATGTGCGCAGTCCCTATCATTAATTCCAAGTGCTGATTATGCTTTATTTCGAAAAACGGAGAAATACATTCTATACGGCAGTCTAAGAGGAAGCTTGGCTGTAAGCTTCCCTTTTCCGCTATGATATCTCCTTTTTTACAGGCTGCTTTCTCCATTCCTTGCAGATTCAGCGCGATTCTTTCCCCTGCAAAGGCTGAGTTCACATCTTCCCCATGTACCTGTATATTTCGTACTTTTACTTCTCTTTCTTCGGGATAAAGTAAGTAAACTCCGGCGGCACCCCCGCTTTCTCCGCTATCACCGGCTTCTCGAATTTCCTCGCTTACTCCGCTTTTTCCGCTGTGCTTATCCTTTTGAATCTTACCGGAAAGAGCCGTCCCGGTAACGATGGTTCCGGCACCTGCCACGGAAAACACTCTATCCACCGGCATGCGAAAGACTCCCTTGGAAGACTTTCCCACTATTTTCTCCGCTTCCTCGCTTAAATACGTTTTTAAAGCGGAAATCCCCTCTCCCGTATACGAGGAAATCGAAAATATCTTCGGCTCCGGCTCATGCCGGAAAAATGTTTTATAAAGTTCGCGAACTTCCTCTTCTCTTTTTAATAAAAGAGAAGAATCCACAAGATCCACCATAGTAAGCACTAAAACGACTTTCTTTATCTGAAGCAGACGAAGAATCGCAAGGTGCTCCTCCGTCTGCGGCATGACACCTTCCTTTGCCGAAACAACAAGGAGAACCAAATCCATTCCCATAGCACCGGAGACCATACTGCGAATGAATTTTTCATGTCCCGGCGTATCAATTATGGAAATCTTCTTTCCGGACGGAAGTAAAAGAGAGGCAAAGCCCAATGCAATGCTCATTCCTCTTTCTTTTTCTTCTTTCAGTCTGTCCGTATCACAACCGCACAAGGCTTTCACGAGGGCCGTCTTTCCATGATCGATATGTCCGGCAGTGCCGATTACGTAATGTCTTTCCTCCATACTGTTTCCTTATTTTTTGCTTGAGCTCTTAGTCCTTTTCGTTTCCATAGCAATACTATTTTGTATTTCTAGCGATTTAATTTCCGCATCTTTAATTTCAGAAGAGCCTTTGCTTTTTTCGCATCGGTACGCACAAGATTATTTTCCCCTACCACATTCGTCTCGATGCCTTCCACGCTCTTATTGATATCCACAATACTGTCCATATAACGATTTGTCACCACAAAAGCCCCCTGCACACCCACAAAAGAGACTCCAACCACGGCAATCTCTCGCTTTCCGATCTCCTCTATTGCATGAGCAAAATCCACATTGCTGTTCCCCCAGCTGTCTTCACTGACGATTGCCCCCTTAACGCGCATCGCCTCCGCTAACGCACCGATACGGTCTCCCGTAAAATATTTACTGGCATTGTCCTGCGGAATCCCGGCAAGAATCACTCCGACAAAATCGATATCCGTATCGTCGCAGAGTTCATCCACAAGAGGATCCCGAAAATGATGCAAAGTCGTTTCTTTGGTAGAAGGACCGATTCCCATAAGCTTCTTTCTTCCTTTCTCTTCCGATTCTATCTCTTTTCAAAAAGTAAGGTCAAATTGATGCATCTAATACAGTGCCCGTATCGCACCGTCCCGGTACTCATTCGGAGAAAGAATCACGGGAGAGCCTGTGCTTTCTATAATGGAGCGACTTCCATTATAGCCGGAAGGCTCGGGAGAGAGAAAATGTGTATCGTACATCGCGCCCTGTCCGCTCACCATTTTCACTAAAACCACTTTTTCTTTCCCGGGTCTCTCTATATCCTGATAATCATGTCTTTCCGTGCAATGCCTTCCGTCCAGCTTTTTCAGAACATGCCGTATTTCCTGACAAAAAGAGTCACAAATCCTGTGGCAGGCATCCGGTCCCGAACGGGAATATCCGGCTCTTGCCTCAAGACAAATATCCATAAGGAGAATCAAGTCCTCCTTTCCCGGTGTACCTGCACGGTCAAAGACAATCTGTTCATCCAGAAAACCGTCTGAGTTTCCGAAGGCGGAAATGTAGTTTCCTTCCGTATCCGTTCCGCAAAGAACCAGATAAATTCCGGTCAGCGTATGCGTAATCCCCTCTCCGATTTTCCCGAGTACCTTGGTGGAAATGGGAATAATGTCCATAATGGAATGAATAGGAACGTGTCGTTCTTCTTTGGAAATAAGCTTAAGAGAGGCCGAGTGGATTAAAGGTTCTTTTTCTGCCAGTTTTTCCGGAACGGAAGAATCAAAACAGAGGGTATATTGATTGTTCGCCTCTTTTTCCAAAGCAAAACGATTTTCCTCTCTTGCCGCTTGAACATGAAAAGCTTTGATGCTTAAAGTTCTAAGAATTCTTTCTTCCATGATTTCCCTCTCTATTTCTCGATTTCCCCTGCTGAATAAGCTTAATCGAGAAGCTCTATATTTCGCAAGGGCTACTCCTAAAGAATACAAAAAAAAGACCGTTAAAAATCAAAAATACGCTATGCCGGCAAGTTTCTTTCCGGCGTGCTTTCACTAAGCTCGTCGGAAACCCGCATGGCAAAAAACTACAGTTTTGATTTTTCACAGTCCTTTTCACTGAGTAGGAGATATCGTGTAAAGTACACGGTACCTCCTTCTGAACAAGTATCACTCGCGGTTCACGCGGTATTTCGTTTATACCTTCGCAATATATTCATAGGGAAGGGATACAATCTTTCCTGCAGACTCGATTTTCTCAAGCTGCTCCAAGGTATCCTTTACAATATGATATTGCATTTCTTTATTGTTCGGCTCTCCTGCATTTGCACCCATCGGAACGAGAGGAGCAACTGCTCTTGGACTACCGGTCTGTCTTACGACAGGAGGAAGGGCGGCTATAATGATTGTGGGAATGCCAACCTCCTCTATAGCTCTCTGCACAAGCACGGCAGAACGATGACAGGTCCCTCAGCCTGCGGTAAGGATAACGGCATCTACGCCTTCATCCTTTAAAATCTTCGCAATAGCCGGACCGGTTTCATTTTTAAACTTTTCCTGGTTTCCGCCACCGCCCATGAAGCCGATGTGAACAGGCGCTACCGCCTTAATGACTCCATCCTTTGCAAGTTCATGCAAACGGTCAATGGGGAACATACAGTTTATATCTTTGTTAACATCACTATTGTCATATCCGCCATGAGAAACCATCAGCTCCGAAGAAGGCATCGTATCCTTAATGATTCTGAAACTGAAGTCACCGGCAAGATTAAATCTCTTATCATCCTTATGATGCACCCCTGCCGCCGTGGCAATCGCTACAACCATATCCTTTAGAGGTTTGGTAACCGGTGCCCATACGGGAGGAGGCGTTATCGGAACAAAGATTTCAGACTGCATCCCTTTTACTACTGTAAAATCCATCTTTTTCTCCTTTCTTTCGTATTTTATGTAAATATTCTAAAGCCCTTTATGCTTTTGAATATTACTAACATATTTCTCATTTACTGCAGGACCGAGCTGTTCGATAAAACTCATGTTAAAGCCCACCTCCTGTCCGACCTTGATTTCGTAGTCGGAAATCAGCATGCGCATAGGGATTTTCAAGAACCCGAGTCGTCCCTTTAAATCAATTCCTACCGCTCCATCGTGAACTTCCACGATAATGCCTTCCATGTAAATGAGCCTGTCCGTATATTTCGGCATCAGGACTGCAGGTACTTTTCCTTAAATTTATCACTCATGGGAAGAGAAGTTTCATTCTCCACGAGTTGAACGGGTTTTCCGCTCAGATTGGAAATCAGTTCAACATTCTGCAACTTTACATTCGGATTCCATTTTCTTTCCGCCTTCGTAATTTCCTCTCCGAACATCTCGGCCTTTAACATATAAATAGCACGGATAGCATCCTCATGACAGAGCGTATTGTTTGCCAGAATTTCGTTTTCAATACCGGCCTCGGACTTATTGTTGTCTACCATGGCATTCATATACTTATTTCCGACAACAAGGGCACCTTGATTTGCACAGAAGGACATCCCCACAACCTTAATGCCTCGTTTTCCAATCTGCTCAATATGGCTTGCGAAGTCGATATGGTTATTTCCAAATCCCTCCGTGGTAACAAAAGCGCCGTCCGCGCCTATAGCTTCCAGGGTCATCCCTACACGACGGGAAACATAGAACTTTTCCGAATTAATCTGCGGAGATCCTACAAGAACCACTCCGCAAAGATCCAGTTCCTTATCATGTAAAACCTCCAGAACCAAAGGCTCTCTCCAGTAGTGACGGGACATTTCCTTCGATGCCGGCCCTATACAGGTTAAAGCATGAATGCAACCGTCCAGGACTTCCAAAGGGGAAACCACGACAGGAACATTTCCAAGGTCTACATTCGGCTTTGCTCCGAGCACGCCTACCGGCTCTACCGGAAGAAGCAGGTTATCATGCATAGCACCCTGCCCCATGATTTCCTTTACAATAACCACTTTCTTCTTACCCGGTCTTCTCAGCTGATTAAAGGTCTCCGTATCGACAGCAAGACTTTCCTCCGCCTTCTTTAAGGCCTTACGGATTTCTTCGGTAATGACATCCGTTGCCGCATGCGCTGCCAAGGGTCCCGGACGTTCCATATTGGTCTTTTCTTTAATCGTCACATTAGTCTTGATGAAGATTTCTCCCTTATCCGGGCATCCGGGACGTCCCCACATAATATTCTCATCAAGATAACCTTCAGAGGACCCGAACTCTCCGATTTGTACCCCGTTGGAATCCGTTCCGGAAACCATCATGACCACGCCGTCCAAGACTCTGGTTGTTCCGCATCCAAGCTCTTCATCGCCCTCTTTTGTCGCAATAGGTTGTACATCCATGATGGTGTTGGAAAAGCTGTGGTACTGCTCCGGGGTGATAATATCCAGCTCCAGCTTCTCCACAAGTTCCTGAGAAGCTGCAGCCTCTTCTTCAATTCCCTCTCGTATGAAAAGGATTGTTCCTTCCAGTTTTGTTTCGGAGCCGCGCCTAACCTCCGTAACCTTAAAGTGCTTTCTTACAAGAGAACGAACAAGAATTTCTTCTTCTTTTTTCTCTTTCTCTGTGTTTTTCCCGTTATCGGAAGCGAGCGGATATGCTATTGGAGAGGCAAATGCTCCCTGCACTGCAGAAGTAGCAGAAGAAATTCCGAGCGCGCCTACAGGAATCTGGATATCGATTCCCTTTCCCTCTCCAATATGAATCTTTAAGCAGCCCCCGAAAAAACTGTTCTGCCCTACGGGTAGGAAAGTCTGTCCATTTTTTTCTTCGCTTACAGCATTTCCCGTGTTATCCCCTGCCTCTCTTCTTTCTTCTTTTTCTTCTATTTTTTCTTCTCTTTCTTTCTCGGAAAGCTGCACTAAATCTTTCGTAAGAGGGGTCAGTGAATCACAGGTCTTTACCAGTTTTGCCCCCAAAGCCTCCTCTATCGTAATACATCCATCCAGCTTCAAAAGCCCCTGGTCAACCAAATCATCAAATATCTCCGGATCCTCGAGATTGTGATGGGAAAGGACGATTCCTTCCTCCGCCCTGCAGCACAAGACTGCCGGACTCTTTTTATGTTCTTCTGCATATTCCGCCGAAATTGACATTGCACACTTCCTTTCTTTTATGAAAACTCGATATGAATATCCTGCCCTTCCTCTATACGGATATGGAACAGTCCTTCTTCTATAAACGCCTCGGTACCCAACTTTTGTTCTTCTTTCTTATCGAGAGTACCGGAATCTCTCCTTTCTTCGCCTCCTCCTGAAGAACCTTGCTTTTTTTCTTCCTTCGGAAAGGGAATCTGTCTTCCCTCTTCATTTACGGGAAGCTGTTCTACCGTTTTGGATTTTGTAAGGTAGCGCATAGGCTCCATCCCGACAGTTTTAAGAACATGATCGGTTTGATGATGTACTGTTAAATTCATCTTGGGAGCGGATCCCATAACGGTGTTCGTACAATCACTGCAATTCCCGATAAGAATATCCGTGCACCCCTTATTCTTAAAGTGCAAAATCTTCGCTGCCTGACCGGGGCAGTTTCCCGGATTTTCACATTTCAGTGTTCCCCGTACATCCACCGCCTGTTTACACGCCTGGACTGCAGTAAGTGTAGCATTATACTTTTTACATAGATCTTCCATTCTGTCCATGTTTCCGCCGCAAGCACAGATCAGAACCCCCGTTTGGGCTCCCTTAAGATCCGGAAATGGCTCTGTAACAAGAATCCCGCCGCTTGTCTTTGTAATGGGAGTGGAAAGGGAAACCGCAGTCCCTGTGAACGGTCCTCCGAAAAGAATTTCTCCGTACTCTCCGTCTATCCCTCCTGCCATTGTAATGAGCTCTCCTACCGTAGTGCCCACCGGGACATCCATAAAAACCTGTGCTTCCTTCCCCTTCTTGAGCTTCCCCGCTACGGTAATATTTTTCAGGAAAGAAGGCTTCTTCTCTTCCACGGCTTCCGCAATACGAAGGCAGGTTTCCACATTGATTACCACGGCTCCCGCTTCGGAGGGAAGTGCCGTAGGCGGAAGCAAGATGCCGAGGACTTCCCGAACTACCGCTCTTTCCTCCCCCATCGGATAAAGATCCGGAAGAAGATGCAGGGTAATATTCGGAAAATCGGGAAGCGTACGAAGAAGCAAATTGATTTCTTCCTCATGCTTCTTCTTTATCGCAATAACCGCCTTAGCCGCCTTGCAACTTTGCATAGCATAGTTTATGCCCCTAAGGGTCTTTTCCGGCTGCTCCAAAATCTGCCTCATATTATGCTTAAGGAGCGGTTCGCACTCCGCTGCATTGACCAGAAGATAGCCGCCTTTTAAATCTATATTTAATTTTTTCGCAGTAGGAAAACCTGCTCCTCCCATGCCGACAATGCCGGCCTCTCGGATAAGTGAAAGGATGTCTCCCCCCGATATCGGCTCAAAACCATCGCTCTGCTCTACAGATTCTTCCACAAAGATTCGGTCTTCCTTAATTTCTTTGACCAGTCCGTCCACAGAAGAATGAACATTTGCCCCAAGCCCCTCCGGAACGGCAAGAAGACTTCCTCTCCTCACTCTATCCCCCGGCTTTACGACAGCTTTCGCAGGCGACCCGATATGCTGTTTCAGTAAAATCTCCTTCATTACTAGATTGCTCCTCTATCCATATAACTACTCTTCTTTTCGGCATTATACCATAACTTATATTTATATAGGATAATACCGAAAATCACCAGTAATTTATCTGAAAACAAAATCTTTCTTTCTGCTAAAAGATTCTGTTTAGCTGCAAAAGTCTCTCTACGTTTCTTTCACAAATTCTTCTTTTTCTTCATCCTTTCTCTCCTGAAAGAATCGAAGAACTTCTCTGCTGGACTGTTCATCCATTTCCGGAATTGAACGGATTTCTTCATAGCTTGCCTTACTGATTCCGACTACATCATGAAATTTACGGAGTAGAGCCTTCTTCCTTCTGGGTCCGATTCCTTTAATGTCGTCCAAAAGGGAATGCACCTGCTCTTTCATTCGAAGTGACCTATGATAGCTAATGGCAAAGCGGTGTACCTCATCCTGCACTCTGGTTAAGAATTTAAAGCATTCTCCATGTGTAGAGATGGGAACTTCTTTAAAATCCACCAAAAGTGCTCTGGTTCTATGATGCTCATCCTTCACCATTCCGCATACCGGTATGGATATCCCGAGTTCCTGCAAAACGGATAGACAAATACTGACCTGACCTTTTCCGCCATCCATTAAGATTAAATCCGGAAACTGTGAAAAAGAACCCATTTCATCCTTTTTATCCTGCTTTCGATTTTCCTTTTTTTCTTCCAAACCATGAGAAAAACGACGATAAAGCATTTCGCGCATGGAGGCATAATCATCCTGCCCTATTACCGATTGAATTCGAAACTTTCGATAATCATTTGTTTTTTCTTTCCCATCCTGGTATACCACCATGGACCCGACCGTAAGAGCCCCGGAGGTATTGGAAATATCATAAGACTCAATACGGGAGGGGAGTTTTTCCAAATTGGCCAATTCTTTCAGTTCTTCCAAAGCAATGGCCTGTTTCTTCTTCTCATTTCTATACTTTTCCACATAGCGAAGCATCAAAATTCCCGCATTTTTCCCTGCAAGTTCCACTAATTTTTCCCGATCCCCCTGCTTAGGATTCACAAGATGCACTTTTTTCCCCTTCAGTGCACTTAACCACTCCTCTATCATTTCTTGATCCTGCAGTTGACAAGGCAGATGGATTTCTCTGGGAAGAAAAGGGGTTCCGCTATAAAACTGTCTTAAAAAGAGAGATAAAATCTCCTCATCGCTCTCTTCTTCATCAATTTTTAAGAAGCTATGATCTCTTCCCACTATTTTGCCGTCTCGTACAAAAAATATCTGAATCACACAGTCGCTATGATCTCTTCTGATTCCCAGAATGTCTCTGTCCTCTCCATCCAAAGCCGTAATTTTCTGGCGTTTCTCCAAAGTATGAATTCCGGAAATCAAGTCTCTGTATTCCATTGCTTTTTCAAAATCCAAGCATTCTGATGCTTCCATCATTTTCTCTTGAAGAGAATGAATCAGCTCCTCTGTTTTCCCGGATAAAAAAGCAGAAACTTTCGGAATCAGTGCTCTGTATTCTTCTTTCGATTGCTTTAAGGTGCAAGGTGCATCACATTGGCCCATATCATAATATATACAGGGTCTTGGCAAAGGTTTTTTCTCGGAAAATACCTTGTTACAGTTTCGGATATGTATGGTTTTTCGAAGAAGCTCAATGACCTCTCGCACCTGTTCCACGGAAGTATACGGTCCGTAATATTTAGACAATTTATTTCGTTTTGACCTTGTAAAAAAAAGACGAGGATAGTCCTCTTCTACACTAAAGCGAATGTACGGATAGGATTTATCATCCTTAAGAACCGTATTGTAGCGCGGTTTATTTTCTTTAATCAGATTCGATTCCAAAACAAGAGCTTCCAACTCTGAATCCACAATAATATATTCAAACCTTTGAATCTGCGAAACCATCTGTTGAATTTTAACGGATTTTTTATAGGATTTTTGAAAATATTGCTTTACACGATTCCGAAGATTCTTAGCCTTCCCAACATAAATAATTTCATCCATCGCACCGTGCATTAAATAAACTCCCGGTGCTTTCGGGAGTTTTTTTAATTCTTCTGGAATATTAAATTCTTTTTCCTCTGTAAATTCGGAGCTACTCTCCATTCCTTCTTTCCTCCGATGATTCTTCCGTTTGCGTCATTTGCACGGATTTTCCGACTTCCTTTCTGCTCTTCTCCTCGACTTCCGCCTCTTCTTTAGAAAGGAACGCGGAAAAATCATAATTGTTCGCTGCATTCCAAATTAACCATTCTTCATATCCGCTGTCATAAACAGCCTGAATCTGAGCACGAATTTCCTCTTTTCCATAGGAAATATAATGTTGCAGATAAGAGGCCGTAAATCCCTGCAACCAAGGACGTACCGTTGCCTGATAACTCTGATTCCCGGCCTCCAAGAAGAGAGCCTTATGTGATGCAGCCAAAGCACCTTGAATCGTTTTATAAGGCTCCGTATCCGGATAAGCAATTCCGAAATTACCGTTTCCGTAGTGAGACGGATAAATCATCGGGCACATATAATCTACACATTCCGCCATAACGGCATAGTCCTGTCCGACAGACATACTGTCTACATAAGAGCCAATTATCGTTCCGAAAACATCCGTAGAAAAGAAAACTTTTTTTTGCGCCATTCTGTCCGCCATAAAGCGAACAAATTCGGTGATGATTTTTGTTTTATCCGTTTTCGCCTCTTCCGGATAGACCACTTCCTGCATCCCTTTTTCAGTACAGAAACGAACATAATCAAGCTGTATTTCATCAAAACCGTCGTCAGCACAGCTTTCCGCTATGGAAGCAAGATAGTCCCAGTATTCTTTTTTGTATGGATTTACCCAATTTAATCCATTATTATCTTCAAAAAGACTTCCGTCAGCCTTTTGATTCATCCATTCGGGATGCTTCGAGCCGATATAAGGATCTCTAAAGCAAACCAAACGGGCAATCACATAGATCCCCTCATCATGACAACGCTTTAAAAGTGCCGGTAAATCGGGAATAATCTTTAAATCCGCTCCCAATTCCTTCACCATCGGGTTATTCATTCTGTAGCTGATCCTTCCCTGATCATTTTTGATGTCAATAACCAAGGCATTCAATTCCGTACCCTTCATTCCGGACAGAATTTCCTCCATGCGCCCGGAACCGGCTGTATTATCGGTAATATAAATTCCTTTTACTTTCTTTCTTTCCTTACTAATAGCAGGTTTTTTCCAAATCAAAGCTGCTTTAGCCTTTTCCTCTTCTTCTGCCCTTTCTTTGGCTTCTATACTTTCCTGTGCCAGAGATTCTTGGAACTCCGCCTTCTCTGCAAGTTCGGATTCGTACTGCTTCAGTTCAGGAGTCTTGTTCACTTTATACTTCAGAGGTGCTTTTGTGCCGCAAGCCGAAAGAAAGCAAAAAAGAATGATTAAAATCCAAAGATATGATTTAACTCTCATAATCCTCCTATTTTATGCTTAAATATAGTCTGATTATACCACTTTGACATTCTAATACAAGAAATTTTGGGATAGCGTGAACGCACACGAGATACCGCATGCTCCGCGAGAGATAAGACACCGCATGCTTCGCAAGAGATAAGACGCCGCACGCTCAGTGAGCGGTATTCACTAAGAATAAAACAGCCATAATGCTTAAGCTTCATTCACGCTTAACATTATGGCTGTTTTTATCTCTTTCATTCAATATGAAAAATCGTTCTTCGTTAGATAGTTTTTCAAAAGCTGATTTTATTCATAATCGGCATCGTACAATTTTCGTACAATAACTCATTTAGGATAAAACGTCCTTTGCTATCATATCGGCAAGTCCCTCTAAAGCTTCCCGATTCACTGTGGAGGACTTTACGGTAAGAGGAGATGCAAGATAAGTAATCCCCTTCATACCGTCTAAAATTTCCTTCAACAACTTAGCGCTTTGCGGTACCCAAGTTCCATTCTCAATGATGGATACCGTTCGATTCTGCACACTCAGATTTTTCATATCCGTTAGCAAATTTTCCATTTTCGGGAAAAGGCCGTTGTTATAAGTCGTTGCTCCGAATACCAGGTGGCTTGCGCGAAAAGCTTCTCCGATTAGATAAGACACTTCCGTCTTGGAAACATCATAAATTCGAATGTTCCGTACGCCTCTTGTCCCGAGTTCCAAAGCAAAATGATTGATTATCGATTCAGTATTGCCATAAACTGAATTATAATAAATCACTACAGCCTTATCTTCCGGCTGATATTTTGACCAAAGATCATATTTCTCCAAAATAAAGGAAAGGTCTTCATCCCATATCGGACCGTGCAAGGGGCAAATCATCTTAATAGAACAAGCACCTGTCTTTTTCAAAGCAGCCTGTGTCTGCGGGCCATACTTTCCAACAATATTGGCATAGTAGCGTCTTGCATCATCCACGAAATCTTTGTCTTTGTAATTCTGTTCACTGGCAAAAATATTACCGTTGTTACAACCAAAAACGCCAAATGCGTCGGCTGAGAAAAGAATAGAATCGGTAATATCATAGGAGAACATAACCTCCGGCCAATGCACCATTGGTGCAAATAGAAATTTAAAGCTATGTTTTCCGAAAGAAAATTCTTCTCCGTCCTTCACTACAATTCTGTTTTTTTCCGGAATGGCAAAGCTGAAAAACTGCTCCAGCATCTGAAATGTCTTCATATTGGAAATGATACACAAATCCGGATATCTCCTGTAAATATCCTCAAAAGAGCCGCAATGATCCGGTTCCATATGATGAATAACAAGATAATCCAAAGTTCTACCGCCTAAAGCATGTTCAACATTTTCCAAAAATTGATGCGCTACTGTATGATCGCAGGTATCCAACAAAGCTGTCTTCTCATCTAAAAGCAGATAAGAATTATAGCTTACTCCTCTCTCCAAAGGAAAAAGATTCTCAAAGAGAGGAAGTCTTCTGTCATCTACCCCCACATATACTAAATCATCGGTAATTTTTCTGTATGAATACATCTTTACTACTCCTCTGATTACTCGTCACGATCGATTCTCAGCTTTTCAGATGTTGGGAACTCACCCTTAATCCTCAGAAACTTCGAACTGATCCTTACCTACTCCACAAAGCGGGCAAAGGAAATCTTCGGGAACATCTTCCCAAGCTGTTCCGGGAGCTACACCTGCACCCTCTTCGCCTACTTCCGGATCATAAATATAACCACAAACTGTACATACATATTTCTTCATGATAATTCTCCTTTTCTAATACTAAACTTAAGTGTTTGAGTTATTACTCGCTGGTATATTATCATTAGATTGTGCACAAGTCCAGTAATTTTAGGAATAATTTCTGTTTTTAAATTGAGTACAATTTAAAAACGGAAATGCCGTATAGCCAAGCGCACAACACCCGTTATAAGCGTGATTGCTCCCCCCTACGGCAATACTTGGAAAGAATAAAGGAGTTCCCTTACGGAAACTCCTCTTCTCATTAGTCCTCTACTTTGATAATCTCACGCTTGTTATAAGATCCGCAAGCCTTGCAAACTCTATGAGGCATAACCAAAGCACCACACTTGGAGCACTTAACAAGGTTTGTTGCACCCATCTTCCAATTTGCTCTTCTGCTGTCTCTGCGGGCCTTGGATGATTTATTTTTTGGACAAATAGACATATTTACACCTCCCGTCTTAACCGAACTGGAATCGGTAGATTTGGTCATGCTTTTTAATCGTAGTGTGAGCCCTTCCCCACACTCTAAACGGGAAATTCCATAGTAAGAACATCTCCGTCGAAAACACACTCATGATAAAATACACTATCTTTGTATAAAAAGCAAGCAAAAAATACGAAATTAACAAATATTCCCTATCGGATTACTTTGTTAAACGCTGTGTATCCCTTGCAATTGCCAACTCCTCATTGGTCGGAATCAGGAAGAGCTTTACTTTGGAATCATCTGCAGAAATCAAAGTCTCCTTTCCTCTTACATCGTTTCTTTCCGGATCAATCTTTGCACCGAGGTATCCGAGATACTGCTCTACTACCAGTCTTCTCGTCACTTTATCGTTTTCTCCGACTCCTGCGGTGAAAGCAATGGCATCCACACCGTTCATAGCGGCCGCGTAAGCACCAATATACTTTGCAACTCTGTAACGGAAAGCGTCCAGTGCTACTTCAGCCATGTGGTTGCCCTTTTCGGCTGCCTGTTCAATATCTCTGAAATCGGAAGAGATGCCGGTCATTCCGAGTACGCCGGATTTCTTATTTAAAATATTGAGAACTTCATCTACACTCTTATTCTCGTGATTGGCAATAAACTGAATTACCGCACCGTCAATATCTCCGGAACGAGTTCCCATAATGAGACCCTCAAGCGGGGTAAGTCCCATGGAAGTATCCACTGCCTTTCCACCGATGGAGGCGGAAATGGAAGCACCGTTTCCTAAATGGCAAACAATAACCTTTGCCTTCTCCGGATCCAATCCGCCAAAACGAATCGTTTCTGCTGAAACATAAGCATGGCTGGTTCCATGGAAGCCGTAACGACGAATCGCATACTTGTCATAGTACTCTTTCGGAATCGCATAGAAGTACGCCTTCTCCGGAAGGGTCATGCCGAATGTGGTGTCAAAAACAGCCACATTCTGCTTTCCGGGAACAACTTTCTCACAAGCTTCAATTCCCATCAGGTTTGCAGGATTGTGTAAAGGTCCTAAATCAAAGCACTCACGGATAACCTTCTTTACCTCTTCATTTACAACGATACTCTGGGTAAATTTATTTCCTCCATGGAGAACGCGATGTCCGATTGCATTAATCTCATCAACAGACTTTACGACGCCATGCTCTCCTGTTAAGGCATCAAAAACCAACTTTACCGCTACAGAATGATCCGGCATATCGGTTTCTACAATATAGTCCTCTTGCCCTGGCACTTCATGCTTCATACGAGATCCTTGAATCCCGATTCTTTCGCAAAGTCCCTTAGCCAATACCTTCTCTCCTTCCATATCAATGAGCTGATACTTCAGAGAAGAAGAACCACAGTTAATTACTAAGATTTTCATAGAACCTCCAAAAATGATGTATTTTTCTTCGAATATCGTTTCGATATTCGTTTAAGAACACGACTATGTTTAATCGTAAAGCTGACACTGCACGGCGGTAATGGCAACAACTCCCACAATATCCTCTGCACTGCAGCCTCTGGATAAGTCATTTACGGGTCTTGCTATACCCTGTGTCATGGGTCCGTACGCTTCCGCCTTTGCCAGTCTCTGCACAAGCTTATAACCGATATTTCCCGCATCCAGATTCGGGAAAATAAGAGTATTGGCATGCCCTGCAACCTTGGAATTCGGTGCTTTTAAAGAAGCAACCGATTCTACAAGTGCCGCATCCAGCTGCAACTCGCCATCCAAAAGTAAATCCGGATTGTTTTCCTTTGCAATTCTCGTTGCTTCCTGAACCTTTGTCACATCATCATGCTTAGCTGATCCCATGGTAGAGTAGGAAAGCATGGCCACCTTCGGCTCTTTTCCGACAAGGAAACGGAAAGATTCTGCAGAAGACTCTGCAATGGCGGCAAGCTCTTCCGCTGTCGGATTCTGATTTAGACCGCAGTCGGAAAAAACAAAAGTGCCGTTTTCCCCATAAGGACAATCCGGAACAACCATAACAAAGAATGCGGATACCAGCTTGGTTCCGGGCTTGGTTTTTAAAATTTGTAAAGAGGGGCGAAGGGTATCCGCAGTAGAATGACATGCACCGGAAACGAGACCGTCCGCATCCCCCTTTTTCACCATCATTACGGCAAAGTAGGTATTGCTTTCCGTAAGGAGCTTTCTTGCCTCCTCTTCCGTCATCCCCTTGGATTTTCTCAGTTCCACCAAAGTGGCAACATAATCATCCAGCGAAGGAGAAGTCTTTGGGTCTACAACCTCTATACCGGATACGTCAAAGCCATAATTACGGGCATCCTTTTCCACCGTTTCCTTGTTCCCAAGAAGAATCAAATTCGCAAAGCCTTCTTTTTTAATCTGCTGCGCCGCCTCCAGCGTTCTCTTGTCCTCCGCTTCCGGGAGTACAATGGTCTTCATCCTGGCCTTGGCTTTTGCTTTTACATCTTCAATAAATGACATATTCTTCCTTCTTTCTTTTCTTCCAGAATCCATCTTTTTTCATAAAAAATGGCACAGGTCACCCTGTGAAATCCATAAAACTGACTGTTATTATAGCAAAGCTATTCCTTTGAAAAAAGAGAAATATACAGAATCCTATAAATAACACCATTTTGTACATTCTAGTATTTTTCAAAGCGTTCCAAAGGCACAACCATGATGGTTGCTCCTCCGATTTCCACATTCATCGGCATTGTTGTGTAGTTCATGATGGAACTGCCGGACAAATACGGCATATTTACCGTGATTTCCTGTCTTCTTCCGCACTGTGCCTTGATGACATCGATGCATCGATCTACATCGCTGTCTTCCACGGCAATCATCAGCGTCGTATTTCCCTTTTTCAAAAA
Organism: Oribacterium sp. oral taxon 108 str. F0425; assembly: GCF_000214455.1. Taxonomy (NCBI): domain Bacteria; kingdom Bacillati; phylum Bacillota; class Clostridia; order Lachnospirales; family Lachnospiraceae; genus Oribacterium; species Oribacterium sp. oral taxon 108. The sequence continues at coordinate 1,526,629 of NZ_AFIH01000001.1, forward strand.
ACCTCCTGTTGTAGACAGCCTGGTTACCACAAAATGTTCCTGCATCAAAGCCTGAATCACATCATCTTCATTGTCATTTCTGATAATCGCATAAATCAGTTTCATAAGGCAATTCCTCTCTGCTTAATCCTACTCTTCCAAGTCCTAAAGACCTGTTTTCCCTTTAGCCTATAATTGGGGCATTTTTTACTCCATTTATCCTATCATATTTTTAGAAAAAACTCACGATATTCCTCTTCCGTTCCAAGTAAAATTGCCTGATAGATTTTTCTTCCGAACAGGTCTATTTTCATCATATAATTGTCCTTTAAGCCGAGATTTTCCCGAAGACTGTGTCCAAGACGAAAAATAGAATTCTCCGGCAAATAATGAAGCAGTACTTCCGCCCTTTTACTGCAACCGAGAATTCTAAAGTAGGGGCTTTTTTCCGCTTTAGCCTGTTTCATATCCTCTTCTCGAATATGGAGAAGGACATGCAGGAGAGCCCTGCTCACTCGGGAATAAGTGTAGTTTTTTCCTTTCAGACTCTGTATAAAACTTTCCACTGTACCTTCTTTTCCCCGCAAAGCCCCGCCTTCTCTTATCCTCTTAAAAATGCGCTGTTCAAGGTCCGCACTAATATCCAAAAAAGAAGACAGACTCTGCTCTTCCCTCTCCAACTCGAGAATCCGGTATAAGAGGAACTCCTTTAAAGACTCCATGTCTCCATAGGATTCTCTTCCGGCCACAGATTCCTCCTTCTCCAAAATAAGGAAGTTATCACGTTTTTTCCCACTTTGTAATGCAGAAATTTCATTCATCGCTTTTTCCCTTTTTTCGATTCGTATTGCATGGGCGGAGGAAAAGGCAGGGTTTCTTTGTATCACGCCGAATTCTATCTGACTTTTCAAAATATCTGCTGCCATTAAATAAGAAATACCAAGATTATCATTGGGTAGGATTTCTCCGGGATAATATAGACTTAATGCCTTTTCCCTGGCTTTCGGATAGCTGTCTCCGTTTGCGAGATATTTCCGAAGTTTAGCTTGATATTCCGGATGTTCCTCTTCTTTCCGTAAAAATATAGCTGTCTCCCTAAGCCTTTCCAAGTCCCCGCACTCCGATCCGAAAACAATTTGATCCACAAAACCGAGTTCGGAAAGAAGCTTGACACTTCCATAGGCAAAGTCAAGACTCCCCGAAAGCGAAAAAAGAACGGGAAGCTGCACAATAAGGTCCACGCCCCTCTTAAGGGCAAGCTTTACCCTTTCCCATTTCGAGAGGAAAGCCGGTTCTCCTCTTTGCACAAAGTCTCCGGACATCACGGCAACAATATAATCCGCAGCATATTTTTTTCTGATTTCGTGTAAAAAATAGGCGTGTCCGTCATGAAAAGGATTGAACTCGGTGACTACGCCTACTACCTTTTTCCCGTTTATCATTTTTCGAAAAACCCTTTCCTTGATATCGTGCAATATTTTTACTTTATCTACCATTCTACAATTTCAGAAATCTCTCCGTGCTTTGCTACGGTAATCGGTAAGTCTTTTTCCGAAAGCTTCTCCCGAATCGCTTGTAAAGCGAGCTTTGGAGTATTATTTTCTTTACTCAAATGCCCCAAAAAGACCTGTCTCAGGGTACTCCCGGCTACCTTTTCCAGAAGGGTTGCACTGCTTTCATTGGAAAGGTGTCCGAAGTCCGAAAGAATTCTGCGTTTCAGTTCCAGGGGATAGGGTCCCTTTTCCAGCATTTCAATATCGTGGTTCGCCTCCAAAAGGAGGACATCCGTATCTTTCAAATGTTTGATTGTGTACTCATCATAGCTTCCGAGGTCTGTAGCAATGGCGCAATGCTTCTCTCCCGACTCGGCGCGATAAGCAAGCGGTTCTCTGGTGTCATGATGAATACTGAAAGGGAATAAATCGAGGTCTTTTATGCTCAATTTCCGGTCGGTTAAAATCGGGTTCAAAAGTTCCTTCGGAAAATCCTTTAAACTCTTACAAAGCAAGGTTCCCTGTAATGTTCCGAGACTTGCATAAACCGGGATTTCCTGCTTCCTGAGAATACTCCCCAGCGCCTTAATATGATCAAAGTGCTCATGGGTAAGGAAAATGGCATCGATGTCTTGTAAGGATAAATCCAAGGCCTTAAGTCCTGCCTCTATGGTTCGAATCCCCACTCCGCAATCGATTAAAATGTGTGCCTCTTCCGTCCCGATATAGCTTGCGTTTCCATCAGAACCGCTGGATAAACTGGCGAATCGCATCCTCTGTCCTTTCTCTGTTTCCATCATTGAAAAGCACAAAATCCGCTCTTTCCTTATACTTTTCGATGTCTTGTGCCTTAATCATTCTTTCCGCCTCCTCCCTTCTATATCCCCGATTCTTTGTAAGACGGGAAAGCCGTGTTTCAAATGGACAATCCACGTAAAGCACGGCGTCACAAAGAGATAAAAAGGCTTCATTCGGAAGGGCCGTCTCTACGGCAAGCTTCATTCCTTCTTTTCTTGCCTTGAAAATAGCCTGCGCAGCCATGTGAAAGACAAGCGGATGAACTCTTTCCTCCACCGCCTTTCTATAGGATTCTTCCTTTAGAAGAAGAGCACGAAATAGGGGAAAGTTTAATTCCCCCTTCTCGGTAAAAACATCTTTTGGCAGCACAGAAGACAGCTCCTTTAAGAAAACGCTGTCCAGATAGCAGTTCTTTGCCAGCCGGTCCATCTCCAGTCTTTCATACTGCCCTTCCCGCTCTAAAACGGAAAGCACCGTGCTTTTCCCGCTGCCCATTCCACCTATTACAGCCAAAATATTCTTTTCCGATTTCCTGTTCTTCTCCGTAATAACAGTCTTTTCAGCCAAATAAGGAATTTCTACTGAACTATTCTTTTCTGCTAAATCCTTCTTTTGCAATCTGCTATATCACCTTTCCGCCGGCTGTTCCGGCGCAAACTTTTTCAGTCCGACTAATCTTTTAGTACAGCAAAACAAAAAGTATTCCTACTCATTCCCTAAACGGCTCAGATACAGGCGAATCTCCTCCAAGCCTTCTTCGGAAAAAGGAAAGCTTTTCTTTTCCTTTGCTTCCTCCGGCGTATGCGAAAAGGCATAGGGCTCAGGCCAAGTATAGACAAGAAGCGATTTGCTTTCTCCTTCCTCTTGTTTTTCAATGCGATAGCATATCCCTTGAAAGGATCCCGTATAGGGAGATTTTTTTAAAAAGCTTAGAGGAAGAAGATCCTTCTTATCGATTTCCATTAGTGCGCTTCCTCCCAATTTTTCCCGGTCTTCGCTTCCACAAGGAAGGGAACCGGAAGAGTCAAGGCATTTTCCATGGAGGAAACCAGAATTTCTCTTACCCCATCAAGCTCTTCCTCCGGCACCTCCAAAAGAAGCTCATCGTGAACCTGTAAGACAATTCTACTCTGAAGCTCTTTTCTTTTAAGTTCCTCATAAACCGCATTCATGGCTACCTTCATCATATCCGCAGCCGTACCCTGAATCGGAGAGTTCATGGCTACACGTTCGCTGAAGCTTCTTCGCATAAAGTTGGAAGCATGAATCTCAGGTATTGGACGGCGTCTTCCGAAAACCGTCTTCACATATCCGTTTTCTCTTGCAAAGGCTATTTCCGAATCCAAATACTCCTTTACCTTCGGATAGGTCGTAAAATAGCGCTCAATATATTCCTTTGCGTCGGCCCGTCCTATACTTAGGCCCTCGGAAAGTCCGAAAGCGGAAATGCCGTAGACAATGCCGAAGTTAACCGCCTTTGCGTTTCTTCTTAATTCATCCGTTACTTCATCGAGTGGCACATGGAAAACCTGGGACGCGGTAACTTTATGAATATCTCTATCCATACGATAAGCTTCAATCAGTTTTTCGTCCTTGGAAAGCGCAGCCAAGATACGAAGTTCAATCTGGGAGTAATCCGCATCCAAAAATACGCAGCCCTCCTTGGGAATAAATACGGAGCGGAAATGTCTTCCCATTTCGGTTCGGATCGGAATATTCTGTAAGTTTGGGTCCGTAGAAGAAAGTCTTCCTGTTGCCGTAACCGTCTGTTGGAATACACCGTGTATACGGGAGTCTTCCCCGATATAGTTCAGTAAGCCTTCCGCATAGGTGGAATTCAGCTTCGCATAGGTACGGTATTCCATCACCTTCGCCACAATCGGATAGTCCTCCGAAAGCTTTTCCAGTACGTCCACTGCCGTGGAATAGCCCGTCTTCGTCTTCTTTCCGCCTGCTATTCCCATTTTTTCAAACAAAATTACACCGAGCTGCTGGGGAGAGTTGATGTTAAACTCTTCTCCCGCCATGGCATAAATTTCCTTCTGCAACTCGTCAATTTTCTCTTTCAGAACCTTTCCATAGGAGAGAAGTTCTTCCTTATCGACCAAAATGCCGGTCTTTTCCATAGAATAGAGCGTTCTTGCAAGCGGCAGTTCAATCTTCTCATAGAGCTCCCACTGTCCCTCTTCCTTTAATTTAGAGAAAATACTGTCCTTTGCCTTTAGGGCGATGAGTGCCTGATAAATTCCCTCTTCCCGGCTGTCTTTCAGTTCTTTTTTCCCGGGTAAAATGAGAGAAAGATAGTCTCTTGCCAAATCATCATAGAAATAGGACTCTTTCAGAGGGTTCAAAAGATAGGCCGCAATGGCCAAATCATAGACCTCTCCTTCCGTGAATATCTCATGGAGGTGCATCTCTTTCTTACTTTCCAAAGTATAAATCTTACAGGTCTCAAAAAGCTCCGGAAGTTTCTCCTCGGACATACGGAGCGGAACACGGTATAAACGTTCCTCGGAAAGTGCGAGATAGAGCATCTTCTCTTCTTCCTCCGCTAAAATAAGTCCCAGTTCTCCCTGCTTTACAGCGTCCTTTACGACAATCTGAAAAAGATAAGGATCCGTGACATCCTTCCATGGCTTTAATTGAAAAGCAGGACTTTCCTCTGTATTTTCCGAAGAAAAACGGGGAATCAGAGAGCGGAACTCCCATTTCTTCACAAGGGCAAGGCTCTTCGCATTCGCGTAGTTTTCCAGTTTGGCATCTTCAAATCGGAAGGCAATGGGGGCATCAATACAGATGGTCGCAAGTTCCTTCGATAACTTCGCAAGCTCAAAATGTGTCTTTAAATCCTCTGCCGCTTTCGGCTTTCTGGGTACCTTGAATTCCGGATCATCTGTATGAGCAAGGGCATTTTCAATACTGTGATACTTTGCAATAATCCACGTTGCCGTTTTTTCTCCCATACCGGGAACCCCCGGAATATTATCGGAGCTGTCCCCCATAAGAGCTTTTAAGTCAATAAACTCCTTTGGACTGACTCCCCACTCCGCTTCCACATCCTTCGGGTAGTAATTGTAAATATTGGTTTCCCCCTTTGCCGTCTTCGGAAGGGAAATTTTGATATGCTTATCAGAAAGTTGTAAAAGGTCTCTGTCACCGGAAACAATGGTGACTTCCTTTCCCTCTTCCTGCATTCTTTTGGCAACCGTTCCCAGGATATCGTCTGCTTCATAGCCTTCCATGGTTAAAATGGGAACATTCATGGCAGTAAGAAGCTCCTGCAAAATCGGAACCTGCTGCTTCAATTCCTCCGGCATGGATTTCCTCGTCCCCTTGTAGTCGGAGAACATCTTATGTCTAAAGGTCGGCACAGGCATATCAAAGGCGACAGCAACATGCTCCGCCTCTTCCAATTCCAATTCTTTAAAGAAAATGTTTAAAAATCCAAAAACACCGTTTGTGGGTATTCCCTCATGATTACTCAAAATCGGTACGCCGTAAAAGGCCCTGGATAAGATGCTGTGGCCGTCGATTAACAACAATTTATTCTGCTTCAAAGAATCCTCCTACTCTGTACGAAAATGAACTGTCAGAAGTTCTGTTTTATCGAAAAATCAAGGGCAAATAGCCTAGAATAAAATAGAATAAAGAAAAAAACAGTGCCCAAAAAGACAGCAACATGCTCCGTCTCTTCCAATTCCAATTCTTTAAAGAAAATATTTAAAAATCCAAAAACACCGTTTGTGGGAATCCCCTCATGATTACTCAAAATCGGTACGCCATAAAAGGCCCTGGATAAGATACTGTGGCCGTCGATTAACAACAATTTATTCTGCTTCAAAGAATCCTCCTACTCTGTACGAAAATGAAATGTCAGAAATTCTGTTTTATCGAAAAATCAAGGGCAAATAGCCTAGAATAAAATAGAATAAGGAAAAAAACAGTGCCCAAAAAACAAGCGTTTCCGAGCTAATCCTCACTGCAGAAAAGAAATGTCCCAAGCGTAGAAAATGTTCCGCTTCTTCTTCCATTTTTCGGTAGGATCGGTCCACCGGCATATTTTCCTTCCCATCCAGACTTCTTAAGCCATGATAAATCATGTGTGTCACACGCAATTCTTCCTTGCAATCCGGGCAAGTTTTAATATGTTGCAAAAAGTCCTCCAGCCTATCCTCTTCCCAGTTTCCCTGCACGAAATCATAGATATATTTTCTAGCCTCTAAACAGTTCACTATACACTCCTATGGTAAAATAATGGCAAGTCTCTTTCCACAAAATACTTCTCCAAAAACAATACTTGCAAAAAAAAATAAATGTGCTAATCTTTATAGCGCTTGCCGCTGTGGCGGAATGGCAGACGCACTTGACTCAAAATCAAGCGGGAAACCGTGCCGGTTCAAGTCCGGCCAGCGGCATTTTGAAAGAGGAAAGAAGATTCTTTCCTCTTTTTTATTTCGTTCCGAAAATTCTATCTCCCGCATCTCCAAGTCCCGGACAGATGTAGGCATTTTTATTCAATTCTCTGTCTAAATTTCCAACATAAATCTGCACATCGGGATGCTCTTCATGAAGCTTCTTTACCCCTTCCGGTGCCGCAATGATGCATACGAACTTAATCTTCTTTCCGCCATGCTTTTTAATGAGATTAATGGCATCCACACCGGAACCGCCTGTTGCGAGCATCGGATCGCAAACCACGATTATTCTCTCTTCAATCGGGTTCGGAAGCTTACAGAAATATTCTACCGGCTTATGTGTGGTTTCATCTCTGTAAAGACCGATATGTCCAATCTTTGCGGAAGGCACCAAGGCAGTCAGTCCGGAAACCATGCCGAGACCTGCACGAAGGATAGGTACAATAGCAAGCTTTCTTCCTGCAATCACATAGGTATCCGCCGTTTCAATCGGCGTCTCCACCGGAACCTTGGTCATCGGAAGATCCGACAGTGCTACAAAACCCATAAGCATGGCAATTTCTTCCACCAGTTGACGGAATTCATTGGTCCCGGTGTTTTTATCTCTTAATATGGAGATTTTATGGGTAATCAGCGGGTGGTCCAAAATAAATACATTTTCACCAAATTGATTCATTGCTATTCCTCTCCTCTCTTCTTTACAAGCGTATTCTTGTCTTTATAGATTGAGCCACCGGGTATTATACCCCTTACAGCGGACAATGGATAGATATTCGTATGGGAAAAAATAATTGTTCCCGGATTTAAAACACTTTGACACCCCACTTCCACATGATCGGAAAGAATAGCCCCGAACTTTTTAAGACCGGTTTCTATCTCCCCGTCTTCAAAATGCAGTATGAGCAGTGTCTTATCCGATTTCACATTGGAGGTCAGTGCCCCGGCTCCCAGATGAGAATATTCCCCCAGAATGGAGTCTCCGACATAGTTATAATGCGGAGTCTGCACGTGCGGGAAAAGTACCGCGTTTTTAAATTCACAGCTGTTTCCGAGCACGGATCCGGCTCCCGCAAAGACATTTTCCCGTAAAAAAGCCCCCGGCCTAAGCTCACAGTCTTCCATAAGGATAATATTCTCTCCCAGATAGACGTTCGGGTAAAGCTTTACCGTCTTATGGATAAATACCCCCGGTTTTACCTCGTTAAAGTCCTCCGGAAGACTTTTCTGCACTTCTTTAATCCAGGCTTTAATCTTCGGAAGTGCCTCCCAGGGATAGAGCGTATCCTTTAACAAGCTGTCATAGGGTGCTTTCAGCTCGGGAAAAACTTTCTTTGTTGTACAAGCTTCCTTTTTCATATTTTCCTTTCTATCGTATCCTTTCAATCAGAATTAAAAAAAACCTTTTTCAACTTCTTATTACGTTTCGTTTCCTATAGCTTTTCGTTTCCTATAGCTTTTCGTTTCCTATAGCTTTTCGTCAGGCAAACTTTACCTTTTCCGTATTTTTCCGTACAAAATCTTCGAGCTTATCCATATACTCTTTCTCTTCTATCTTTCCCTCTTCCACATAGGAAAGTCCCTTTTCCCAAGAAGCGGTGAGGGTCGGATTTAAAAGAGAGGGAATGGAGTTCCAGAGAATATGCACAATTTTCTCCCCTAAAAGGCTCGGAGAAAGCTGCTGGTTCTTCTTATCCAAATGAATATATTCATTCTTTTCCAGCTTGGTAAGAATCCCTGCACGCGTTGCGGAGGTTCCGATTCCGGAACCCTTGATTTGTTCCCTTAGGGACTCATCCTCTATCAGCTTTCCCGCGTTCTCCATGGCAAGAATCATTGTTCCCGAAGTATAGCGTTTCGGGGGAGAAGTTTCTCCCTCTTTTAAAGCTGTACTCATAAGATAAACCTTAGAACCTTTTTTTAGACCGGAAAGTCCTGAAAGACCGCTTACATGATTCTCCTCATTTTCCGAATCTCCTTCCTTTTCTTCCTTCTCTATGCTTTTTTCATAGAGCTGAAGGTAACCCGGTTTTTCAAGCCGCTTTTCACTCGCTAAAAACTCCTCCTCTAAAACCGTAATAGAGAGATTGTACTTTTTGTACTCTGCGGAAGGATAAAAAATAGAGAAGAATCGACGGACAATAAAATCAAAGACCTTCTTTTGAAGCGTTCCCAGACTATTGTACTGGGCTCTTCCCTGCCCGGTCGGAATAATGGCATAATGGTCGGTGATTTTCTTATCGTCACAGTACTTCGTCTTAGCGATACCGCTATAACTTTTTCGCTCCAAGATATCCTTTGCAAAGGGGAGGTACTGCGGAAAGGCGGAAAGACCGCGGATATTTTTCTCAATTTCCTTGGAAACAGCTGTGGAAAGTACCCTGGCATCCGTTCTCGGATAGGTGCAAAGCTTCTTTTCATAAAGCTCCTGCACAAGCTTTAAGGTATCATCCGGACTGATTTTCAAAATCTTGGCACATTCATTCTGAAGTTCCGCCAGGTTAAAAAGAAGAGGCGGATTTTTAACTTCTTTTTTCTTTTCCAGACTTGTAATGCTTCCTTCCTGTGGATACGGCCTAAAGATTTCCTGAAAGGCCTTCGCTTTTTCTGCCTGTAGAAAGCCCATATTTTTATATAAGTCGGTTTCTCTATAGTACTTACTCTCTTCCTTTCCTCGAAATTCACAGGAAAGGGCTGCACTTTCCCCGTCCAAACTGAAATCTCCGATGACTTTCCAGAAGCTCGTCTTTTGAAAGGCGCGAATCTCCATTTCCCTCTGCACAATCATGGCAAGAACGCAGCTCATCACTCTTCCCACCGCGATAACGGTGGATTTTTCCTTTCCAAGTGCTCTTGCAAGCTCTCTTCCGTAGCGAAGGGTCAGCACACGGGAGAAATTGATTCCCATAAGATAGTCTTCCTTAGCCCTAAGATAAGCGGCCGTTCCCAGCCTGTCATAGGCGGTCTTTGCCTTCGCATCTCGTATGCCTCGAAGAATTTCTTCCTTCGTTTGCGAGTCAATCCATACCCGTTTTTCTTCCGCCGTAATTTCCGGACATTGGGAAGCAACAAGGCGATAAATATATTCTCCTTCTCTTCCCGAGTCGGTGCAGATATAGATGGTTTCCAGGTCCTTCCTCTGTAAAAGGGCGGAAACCACGGAAAATTGCTCCTTCACGGAGGGGATTACCTCGTAGAGATACTCCTTCGGAATAAAGGGAAGTGATTCCATCTTCCACTTCTTAAGCTCCTCATCGTATTTTTCCGGATAACTCATACTGATGAGGTGTCCCACACACCAGGTAAAGATATAGTCCTGATTTTCCAAATAGCCGCGGTTTCCTCCTCCTGTTGCCACTCCCAGTGCTTCCGCAAACTGCTTGGCAACGGAAGGCTTCTCCGCAATGAATAATTTTTTCATTTTAAATTAATCTTCTAAAGAAACGGTAAATTGTTTCAGACTTATACACTACTCCCGCTTTCACAACCGGAGACGGAAAATTCGGCTTATTTATCGCATCAGGATAGAACTGCGTTTCCAGGCAAAAGCCGCTATGCTTTCCATAGTCACAGCCACCCTTTCCAAGATCTTCCGCAGCCATAAAATTTCCGGTGTAAAACTGAATTCCCGGGCAGTCCGTCTCCACTTCCATGGCAATACCGGACTTCTTGCAGAATACTTCGGCAGCACAGCGGAGTGTTCCGTCATAGTCTCTTATACAGAAATTGTGGTCGTATCCCCCAACTGCTTTCAGCTCATTCTTAAGACGTTTCGTATCGAGCATCGCTTTCTCTGTCCTAAAGTCAAAGGCAGTTCCTTCTACTGCGCAAATTTCGCCTGTAGGAATCAGATGAGAATCGGAAGGCGTGTAGCTGTCCGCATGGATGCAAATTTCATGCTCGGAAAGAGAACCGAAATCATGTCCCATCAGGTTAAAATAGGCATGATTGGTAAAGTTCATGATGGTATCTTTATTGGAAAGTCCCTTATAACGGATTTTCACTTCATTATCATCTGTCAAAGTATAGCGTACGGAAAAATCCAAGTCTCCCGGGAAGCCTTGATCCATATCCTGTGAAAATAAAGCCAGCGTCAGAGTATTTTCCCCTTTCTCCTTTACTGTAAAGAGGCGCCTTCCATAATAATCGGGACCGGAATGGCAGTTACTGTACTGTCCGTCGTTCAAGAAAAGACGATACAACTTGTTGTTCAAGTTGAACATTCCCCCGGCAATACGATTGCAGTTTCTTCCCACTACTTCTCCCATATGACCGGGATTTTCCATAATATCTTCCCAGTTTTCAACAGAAAGCAGAAGGTCAAGTTCTTTCCCACTCCGGTTCGGAAAAAGGAGAGAAAGCCAAACTCCGCCAAGGTCGGTAAAACTTGCCTTGACTCCGTTTTTATTTTCCATCGTAAAAAGATGAACCTCTCTTCCGTCCACAAAATGTCCCAATTTTTGAACCTTCATGCGCTCCTCCTTCTGTTTTCCTGAACCGTTTAACGAAATCCTAAAATCGCAGTACGAAAATTCCGAAATGAATGATAAAAAAAGGATGCAAGAAAAGAAAAATTCCATGATTTAGTCTCTTTCTTTCCCTGCATCCTCCTGTCTTTATTTTGTAATATAACCGAGTTCTACCAGCATTTCTGCAGAAAGCACACCACCTCCCGCAGCGCCTCTTAAGGTATTGTGGCTAAGACCGACAAACTTATAGTCAAAAAGCTGGTCTTCTCTTAATCGGCCGATAGACACACCCATTCCTTTTTCATAATTTACATCTTCCAAAACGGAAGGACGATTATCCTCCTCTAAATATTGAATAAAATGCTTCGGTGCAGAGGGTAAATTTCTCTCCTGCGGAAGTCCCTTATAGTTTCTAAGCGCGGAAATCAACTCTTCCTTAGTCGGTTTCTTTCTAAAAGAAACCGAAACGGTAGCCGTGTGGCCGTTTAACACGGGAACACGAATACACTGTGCACTGATAACGAGATCCTCTTTCAAGGCAATCCCCTTCTCAGTAAGGGTACCAAGAACACGCAGGGGCTCTCTCTCGGACTTTTCTTCCTCTCCGCCGATATAAGGAATAATATTTCCTACCATTTCCGGCCAGGTCTCAAAATTCTTTCCCGCTCCGGAAATCGCCTGATAGGTTGAAATCACAGCCTGATACGGCTCAAATTCCTTCCATGCCGCAAAGGCCGGGGTATAAGACTGAATGGAACAGTTCGGCTTTACAGCAATAAATCCCTTCTTGGTTCCTAAACGCTTTCTCTGTCTTTCTATAATTTTGTAATGCTCCGGATTAATCTCCGGCACAACCATCGGAACGTCCTCCGTCCAACGGTGTGCGGAGTTGTTGGAAACCACCGGAAGTTCCGCCTTCGCATAGGCTTCCTCAATGGCCAAGATTTCCTCCTTATTCATATCCACTGCGGAAAATACGAAATCAAGACCTTCCTTAACAGACTCAATATCGGAAACATCCTTCACAACCATCTTCTTGACGGACTCGGGCATCGGAATGTCCAACTTCCACTTATCTCCCACAGCCTCCTCATAGGTCTTTCCCTTGGAACGGGGAGAAGCCGCAAGGCAAGCTAATTCAAACCAGGGGTGATTCTCTAAAAGTGTGGCAAATCTCTGCCCCACCATTCCGGTTGCTCCTAATATTCCTACTTTAAATTTTTCCATCTTATCCCTCTTTCTATACTTCTTACATTTTTACTTTACACGGCTATACTTTGCAAAAGATTGCCCTGCAAGCTTTAAACAATACTGCTTTTACGCTTGAACCTTTTATCATTTTTCGTTAACTTCAGTATGCCAACTTTTTTATTGTATCATGCTCCCTCTAAAGAGAAAATCCCTTTAACTGTGTTTTGCCCCTTTTCCTCCGCGCTTTGCGAGCTTCAGTCTCGACAAGGACAGATTTTTTCCGGAAAGCTTCAACTCAGTCTGCTCGGAAAGAAGGTAAACCGACTTTACGCTGTCTCCCTTCCTAAGGCTCATGGCACAGACGCCCCTTGCGGTCTTTTTCTGCACAGGAAGCTCCTCTACCGGGAAACGCAGGAAGAAGGAATCCTCGGACTCCAAAACGAGCTGTTCCTCCGCCTTTACGGGAAGGACAGCTACTAAACTGTCATCCACCAGCTTCGTTGCCTGCACCAGACGATTTTGCGTATCGAATTCCGCGCCCTCTACCCTTTTTCCATAACCGTTTCTGCTTAAGAAAAGTAAGGTTTCCTGTAAAAGCGCAGTTTTTGCAAATACGGAAAGCACAATCTCCTTATCCGAGGAGAATTTACTGAGGTTATCCAGGGGGATACCCTTATCCTTAAATTTTGCCAAGGGATAGTCCAAAACCTTAACCTGATGGAGATTCCCCTCACTCGTAAAGAAGAGTAGACGATCCGTATTCTTACAGGAAAGAATAAAGGGATAATCCGCCTCTATGCTTTCCTTATTTCTCTGGTAAACCTGCGGCTCCAGAAGCTTTCCATAGCCGAAACGATCCTGCACAAAGAAAAGATCCATTTCTTCAATGGCATTTTCATCATAAACGGCTTCTTCCGCGTTCCGAATCTCCGTCCTTCTCTTTCTTCCGAACTCCTCTCGAATAGAAAGAAGCTCTTCCTCAAGATGCTTATATAGCACTTCCTTGGAGGACACAATCGCCTTATAGTTCTTAATGTTTTTCAAGGTCTCTCTATAGGACTTTTGCAGAGACAAAATCTCCAGCCCGATGAGCTTGGAAAGCCGCATGTCGAGAATGGCCTGCGCCTGTACCTCGCTAAAGGAAAAGCTCTCAATATCCTTTAGGAAAATCAGATCTCTGTCCTTTAATTGCAGAACCGAACTATCCCCCTGCATCAGGGCAATCTTCGCTTCCTTTTGGCTCTTTGCACCGCGAAGAAGAGCAATAATGGCGTCAATCACATCCACCGCCTTAATGAGTCCTTCTTCTATCTCCTTTTTCTTCTCTTCCTTTTCCAGAAGCTTTCCGAACTTGGAATGAATCCGTTCTTCCTGGAAGGAAAGGTACTCTTCCAAGACACGCTTTAAGGAAAGAGTTTCCGGCCTGCCCTTTGCAATAGCCAGCATATTGACCGGGAAGCTGTCCTCTAGTTTGGTTTTCTTGTAGAGAATATTTTCAATCTTCTCTATGTCCGCATTGCTCTTTAATTCAAGAACGATACGAATTCCCTGCTCTCCGGACTGGTTCGATATATCCGTAATATCCGTAATCTTCTTCTCATCGCAAAGACCGGCGACGTCCTGCATAAACTTACTGATTCCGGCACCGACCATAGTATACGGAATTTCCGTAATGACGAGCTTGTCTCTATCGTTTTTTCCCTGTTTTTTCTCAAAAACGAGCTTCCCGCGAAGACGAAGCTTTCCCTGTCCCGTAGCGTAGATTTCCGCTAAATCATCTTTATTGGCAACCATTCCTCCCGTAGGAAAGTCCGGTCCCGGCATGATGCGAAGCATTTCTTCCAAGCTCATCTCCGGATTTTTCATGTAGGCGAGAATCAGGTTAATCAGCTCTGCCAGATTATGAGAGGGAGTAGAGGTGGTCATGCCTACCGCGATTCCTTCGGAACCGTTTAAAAGAAAATACGGAATCTTTGCGGGAAGCACCTCCGGCTCCATAAGCTTACCGTCATAGTTTGGCTGAAAAGGCACGGAAAGGCTTAGATCCTCAAGCATGGCTTTTTCCGTAAAGGCTTCCAGTCTTGCCTCCGTATACCTTGGAGCTGCGGCAGAATCACCTTCAATGGAGCCGAAATTTCCCTGCCCTTCGATAAGCGCCTGCATACGCTTAAAATCCTGCGCCATAACAACTAAGGTTTCATAAATCGAGCTATCCCCGTGCGGGTGATACTTACCCATGGTATCACCGCAGATTCTTGCGGACTTTAAGGTCGGGCGATCATGGAAGACGCGAAGTTCCCCCATATCGAAAAGTACCCTTCTTTGCACCGGCTTTAAGCCGTCCCGAATATCCGGAACGGCTCTACTCGTTATAACACTCATGGAATAGTCTAAGTAAGACTTCTGCATCTCCTCGGAATATTCCGTGCTTAAGATTTGTTCTGCCATATTTTATCCTTTATTCTATGTATCGATTTCCGCTTCTCTTGCGTGCGTAAATATAAATTCTCTTCTTGGTGCAACCTCAGCCCCCATAAGCATGGTAGTAACCCGGGAAGCAAGCTTTGCATCCTCTATTTCCACCCGCTTTAAAACACGATTTTCCGGATTTAAGGTAGTGTCCCAAAGCTCCTTCGGATTCATTTCTCCCAGTCCCTTAAAGCGCTTCAGATCATAGCCTTCCGTGCCATGTTTTTTCTGATACTCCGTTAAAGCTCTTTCGTCATAGAGATACTGCGGCTTCTCCGTCTTTTTTTGCGGAGTCACAAGGTAGAGTGGCGGCATGGAAACATAGATATGCCCTTCCTGAATAAGCTCCGGCATAAAGCGGTAGAAGAAGGTCAGGAGCAGGGTATCAATATGACTGCCGTCGACATCGGCATCCGTCATCAGAATGATTTTATGATATCGAAGCTTTGTAATATCAAAGTCATTACCATACCCTTCAGAAAAACCGCAGCCAAAGGCATTGATCATCGTCTTAATTTCCGCATTGGCAAGAACCTTATCCATGGAAGCCTTCTCCACATTTAAGATCTTGCCACGTAAGGGAAGAATAGCCTGCGTATGGCGGTTTCGGGAAGTCTTTGCCGAACCACCCGCACTGTCTCCCTCCACGATAAAAATCTCACACTCTTCCGCGTTTTTGGAAATGCAGTTCGCAAGCTTTCCGTTCGAGTCAAAGCTGTACTTTGACTTGGAAAGAAGGTTGACCTTGGCTCTTTCCTCCTGCTTTCTGATTTTTGCGGACTTCTCCGCGCAAGTGAGGATTGCCTTTACAATTTCCACATTGCGGTCAAAGAAACGCTCGAGCTCCTCTCCCGTAATCTGGGAAACCTCTTTGGCTGCCTCCAAAGAAGCAAGCTTCGTCTTCGTCTGTCCTTCAAAAACAGGCTCCGGGTATTTCACGGAAAGCACGGCCACCATACCGTTTCTGCTGTCCGCCCCGGTAAAATTCTGGTCCTTCTCCTTTAAAACACCAAGCTGTCTTGCATAGCCGTTGATAAGCTGCAAGAACTTCGTTTTAAAGCCCACAATATGGGTACCGCCCTCTACAGTGTAAATCCCGTTACAAAATCCCAGAATATTTTCCTCAAAGCTGTCCGTAAACTGAAAAGCACATTCAAGCTCGGTTTTCTCACTCTTTCCTTTAAAATAAATTACGGGAGTCACCGCCTTCTCGGAATCCTTTACCAGCTCTTCCACAAAGGAAACAATCCCATTTGGCTCGTAATACTCAATTTCTACCGGCTCATCTCCTCTTTCGTCTCTAAAGAAGAGATGCAGATTCGGGTTTAAGTAAGCCGTCTCATGCAGGCGGGATTTCAGCCAATCCTCCTTAAAGCGCGTCTTCTCAAAAATCATATCGTCCGGGATGAAACAGGTTTCCGTTCCCGTCTCTCTGGTCTTTCCGACTACCGGAAGAAGGCCGTCTACAAGCTCTTTCGTAGGTATGCCCCTGCTGTATTCATCCTCATAGATTTTTCCGTCCTGAAAAACCCGAACACGCATATATTTTGATAAAGCATTGACAACGGAAGAGCCTACACCGTGCAGACCACCGGAAGTTTTATAACTTGAGTTGTCAAACTTTCCGCCGGCATGTAGGGTAGTCATCACAATTCTTTCCGCGGAAATTCCCTTTTGATGGCGGTCTACCGGGATTCCTCTACCCTTATCACGAATCGTACAGGAGCCGTCTTTTCCGAGTGTTACATCGATTTCCGTTCCGTAACCGGCCAGGTGCTCATCCACGGAATTGTCTAAAATTTCGTAAATTAAATGATTTAAGCCCCGACTCCCGATGGAACCGATATACATTCCCGGTCTTCTTCGTACAGCCTCTAAGCCCTCCAAAACCGTAATACTGTCTGCATTGTAATTCTTTGCCATCTTGCTCCTTTAACTATCCAAACCGCTTCTATCGTGATTTAACAAAAATGGTATTGCTCCTTAGGAAAATGTAATGAGAAATGGGATGTAAAAAAATGACGTTTTTAGTGCTATAGAGGTCCGTTGCGAGGTTAGCGAGAGCGTGCCCCGCAACGGACCTCCATAGCATAAAGAAGTTTTTTTACAGATCCATTTATAATTGCATATTTACGAAAGACTTGCAATAAATCTTCTGAATCCTTCCTTTCCCGCCTCATCTTCTTTAAAGATTCCGGCATCACGAAGCACCTCTAAGAATACCTTTCCTACCTCCGCTCTTAGTATTTCCTCTACCGTATCCTTCGTAATATTCTTGTATTTCTTCTTGATTTCCAAAGAAAACGCATGATGCTTTCCAAGAATGGGGTCGGAAGAGATATCTCTATTTTCCAAAATAGCTTCTCCAAGATCGGAAAGCTCTGTCCGAAGTCTTGCCGGTAAAACGGCAAGACCCATAACCTCTATTAAACCGATATTTTCCTTTTTGATATGATGCCACTCCTCATGGGGATGGAAAAGCCCCAAAGGATGCTCCTCCGTAGTCCTGTTGTTTCTGAGCACCAGATCCAGCTCAAAAAGCTCTCCGCGCTTTCTCGCTATCGGGGTAATCGTGTTGTGCGGCGTGTCTCCCGTATGGGAAAGAATGGAAAGGCTTTCATCGCTATAGCTTCGGAATCGATCTAAAATAAAGCTTGCTGCCTCAGCACAGCGTTCCTTGTCTTTTCCGTTTAAACGGATAACGGACATCGGCCAGTTGACAATGCCGAAGTGAATCTCCGGGAATTTGTCCAAAGTAAACTCCTCCCGTAGACCGGCCTTCTCCATAGGGAAAGAATAGTTTCCGCCCTGAAAATGCTCATGGGAAAGAATGGAACCGCCCACAATCGGAAGGTCTGCATTAGAGCCCAGGAAATAGTGCGGAAATTGCTCCACAAAGGAGAAGATCTTTCCAAAAACCGCAGAATCTATCTTCATCGGCTTATGCTCTTCGTGGAAAACAATACAATGCTCGTTATAGTACACATAGGGAGAATACTGAAAATAAAAATTTTCTCCTGAAAGCTTTACAGGGATAATTCTGTGATTTTCTCTTGCCGGAAAATCAAGGCGTCCAAAATATCCCTCACTTTCCTTGCAAAGCATACAGGCCGGGTAAGAATGAGAAACCGTCTTTCCAAGAAGAGCGATCTTCTTCGGATCCTTTTCAGGCTTACTCAAGTTAATCGTGATATCCAGTTCCCCGTAAGAACTCTCTACCTTATAGCGGATATCCTTTTTGATACGATAACGGCGGATATAGTCATTATCCTGACTGAACTGATAAAAATATTCGGTAGCCTCCTTCGGAGAAGATGCATATTTGTCCCAAAAACGCTTTCGAATATTGGAAGGTCTGTCAGTAAGAACCCCCATAACCCGTGTATCAAAAAGATCTTTCGTTATCGTACTGTCATCTTCGATGATGCCCTTTACTAAGGCATAGTCCAGAATCTCTTTTAGAACTTTCTCCAGATATTCTCCGGATTCCAACTCTTCCTTTTTGATTTTTTTAATTTCTTCTTTGATATGTTCTTCGTTACAAGCCTTAGGTTCAAAGGCAAGAAGACCTGCCAAACTGTTGTAGCAGTAGATTGTATCTTCCTTCTCTATTAAACCGGTATATTCTCCGTACGCCAATAAGCGTTCCAAAACCTCTTCCATTCCTGCTCCTTGCTGCTAAACGTATATCGTGCTTTTGCAATTATGCATGAAATACCGCCATGTAAAAAGCGGCACCTCGTATGCCTCACATGCTGTTCTTTTCCTTCTAAGCAAAATTCTTCTGCATAAAAAGATGAGCCTTCACTAAAAACATCCTTGAAGGCCGTCTTTCTTTTTATCCTCTATCAAGAATTATAGCCGTTTGGATTCCTCGACTGCCAGCGCCACGCGTCTTCACACATTTCTTCGATTCCTTTTTCCGCGCGCCAGTTCAGTTCCTTCTCCGCTTTTTCCGGGCTGGAATAACAGGTCGCAATATCTCCTGCTCTTCTTCCGTCAATTACGTAAGGAATTTCTTTTCCTGAGGCTTTTTCAAAGGCATGGATGATCTCTAAAACGGAGTATCCCTTTCCGGTTCCGAGGTTGCAAACAAAGACACCGTCATTCTTTGCCAATCTCTCGATTGCCTTCACATGGCCTTTTGCAAGGTCCACTACATGGATATAATCGCGGACTCCGGTGCCGTCCTTTGTATCGTAGTCGTTTCCGTAAACATGCACCTTTTCCAGAGCGCCGGATGCGACCTTTGCCACATAGGGAAGGAGGTTATTCGGAATTCCCTTGGGGTCTTCCCCTATTTTTCCGGAAATATGGGCGCCAATCGGATTAAAATAGCGAAGCAGGATAACATTCCACTCCGGCTTTGCCTTCTGTAAATCGGTTAAAATCTGTTCCTGTACCCACTTGGTCCAGCCATAAGGATTGGTACAGGTTCCTTTCGGGCAATTTTCCGTAATGGGAATCTCTGCAGGGTCTCCGTAAACGGTTGCGGAGGAAGAGAAAATAATATTCTTGCATCCCGCCTCGTCCATCACTTCTACAAGATTCAAGGTTCCGAGGAAATTGTCATGGTAGTAAAGAATCGGCTTAGCCACAGACTCTCCCACCGCCTTCAATCCGGCAAAATGAATTGTTGCGGAAATATCCGGATGCTCCTTAAAAATCTTTCTCAAGGCTTCCTTATCCAGCATGTCCGCTTCGTAAAAAGCAAAATCCTTCCCTGTAATTTCCTTAACTCTCTCAATCGCCTTAGGGCTGGAATTATAGAAATTGTCAAAGGCCACTACCTCATAGCCGCTTTCCAAAAGTTCAATCAGTGTGTGAGACCCGATATAACCCGCTCCTCCGGATACTAAAATCTTCATTCTCTTCTCCTTTTAAATCCGTTAAAATTCTATTTCTACCCTTTTATCGTCAAACGCAGCACATTTTAAAAGTTTAGTTCTCTCGGTCCGTCTGCTATCTCCGCCTCATAGAAGCTGCAGGGATAGCCGATTTTCGGCTCGTATACCTTCTGAAGCGCTTCTTCAAAGTCCTTAATTTTATCGCGCTTTACCAAGGATACGGTGCAGCCTCCGAATCCTCCACCGGTCATACGGGAGCCCAGAACATAAGGGAGACTCCACGCTGTCTCACAAAGGAGATCCGATTCTTCACAGGAAACCTCATAGTCATCCCGGAGAGAAACATGGGACAGATTCATCAGTCTTCCAAACTCGTTATAATTTCCTTCTTCCAAGGCCTTCTTTGCTGCGATGGTACGATTGTTCTCCAGCACGGCATGCTTGGCTCTTTTCCGTATAATCGGATCCTTGATTTCTTCCTCTAAACGGAAAAATTCCTCATCCGATAAATCCCCTAAAGTTTTAATCTCCGCAAACTTTTGTAAAATTTTCAAAGCCTCCTCGGATTCTCTTCTTCTGTCATTATAAGCAGAACCGATCAGTTTATGCTTCTTATTTGTATTGGTAATGATAAGTGCATAATCGCTTAAAACAAGCGGAGCATAACTAAATTCCAGGCTGGCCGTATCGAGGAAAATGGCATGATCCTTCTTTCCCATTGCAGAGGCAAATTGGTCCATAATACCGCAGTTCATACCGTTGTAATTGTTTTCACTGTATTGTCCGATTAAGGCAATCTCCGGAAAACTTACGCTGAGTCCGTAAAATTCTTTTAAAATCGTCCCCATTAAAACTTCCAGCGACGCGGAGGAAGATAATCCTGAGCCATTTGGGATATTGCCATATAAAACCACGTCAAGTCCTTCCGGAAGGCTGTATCCTCTCTTCCGAAATGCCCAAATCACGCCCTTTAAATAACTCGCCCACTGCTTATCCTCCAGGGGTTGAAAACTATTTTCATCAGCGGTAATCACGCCTGCACTTTCAACATTTAAGGAATAAAACCGAAAGAGTCCGTCCTGTCTTTTCTTTACACATGCATACGTTCCCATAGAAAGGGCACAGGGAAAAACATGTCCTCCATTATAATCCGTATGCTCCCCTATTAAATTCACTCTTCCGGGAGCAAAAAAGAAACGGGCATTTTCACTATTTCCGAAAAGCTCTTGAAACTTCACCTTTAAGCTTTGCATTATTTCCAACTCATCCATTTGCTATTCCCTCTCTTTTTGCCAAAAAATCACTTTCCTAACTATACAAAAAAGAAGGGCAGAGTGCAATCCTTACCCTTCCGCTTTATCTTTTCTGTTTTTTCGTTTTAAAACGTGGCTAACCAGTACATTGGGTTTGCGCTTTCTTCTCCTTCTCTTTTTTTGTGTCCACAGAGCATCTCCCTCCGGATATGTCCGTTCCAAAAGCTGAAAAGACATCTCCCTGTCCAGTTCATCCTCGGATAGTCTCTCTTTTAAATAAGAAAACTGAACTTTTTTGGACTTTTGTCTGTATAGGGGAAAGCCATACTTTTCCAGAATGGAAACAAGTTCTTCTTTCCAAAGCAGACTCCCCTTCTTTGTATAGTCACGATAAGGATTTCGTTCTTCTTTTCTTAATTGATAGAAATCCGCTTTTCCCTCCACCTCCTCTACCGTGATAATTCCCCAAAACGGGGGAACATGATCCTTGGCACTGTGTGCATGCTTTGTTCCTACAACGAGAATATTGTAGTCAAAAAAAGAATTATACTGTTTTACCTGCTCGGAAAGCCTTTGGTAAGTATCATGGTCGGATTTTATTTCCACTCCGATAAAAGCATTTTCCGTAATCAGTACACAGTCTGCCCGTGCCTTTCCAATGACCTTTTCCTCAATAACCCGGCTCTTTCCGTATTGCTCTTCCAGAAAGAAGAACAGCTCCTCTCGAATCTCTTCATCATACATCTTTTATCTCCGATAAATAAACTGTCGTATGCTTCACGGATTGCCTTCATAAGGGTGTAAATCCACAGACTTTTCGAAAGATAATCCTTATGAATGGGCATCCCCTTCATAAATGCCGATCAGTTCTTCCGTACTTCCTTCCATTGTATTTGTTTTCTCTTCCACTTTATTCTCTGCATCGGAATTTCTTTCCTGAGTTTGTCTTTCAGTACTGCTTTCTTCCGGAACGGCTGTCTCGGAAGGTATCTCTTGACTGCTTTCCGCTGTAATTTCAGGTAACGGTAATACTGTCCCGTTTTTTAATCCTTTTTCCAGCGGTATCGGGGACAGGAAGAAAAGACTTCGAAAATTATTTTTTTCTTCTTCCGTCTCAAAGTTCAAGATACATTGCTGTCGCATACTGACATCTCTTGAAAGAATGCCCAAGTAGGATTCTCCCGTTAAAGAATAATTCCCCTCCAAAATACCGTCCACATAGAGATTTCCTTTATTTTCTCCTGCGTGTAATGCGGTTGATAAGGCTAATATCCCATGTCTCCCCTTTAAGGATAGTTTTTCCAATTCATCTTCGGAAAGAAGCAGGGCTGTCGCCCCATAATCCTTCCATAAAGACCTGGGAATCGCTATACACTCCCTACCCTCTTCTAAAATAGGATTAATCGGTGATGCCTCTTCACCCTTCTTTACCATTTCCATAGCGGAAATCATGGCCGATACAAAGTATTTTTCCTGAAAGCGTTGAAATTCTTCCTGATTTTCCATAACGGAATCGGGATGCTCTTCCTGCTCTGCCAAAACCGCTGCAAAATTCAGGGTCTCCAGGCCATAATGGCTACTGATATTCTGCAGAACCATGGCATTATCCTTGCTATAGCCCTCTGGGTTCAGCGCTTTATAGGAAATAATCGGAAGGATGGATGACTCGGAATAGTTCTCCATCACTGTCCTAAGAAGTAATTCATAGTAATAAGGAAAGGTATAGGGCTCATCATAATTGCCAAAAGAAAGAACAATCAAATCCGGATTGGAAGAAAGATTCGCTCCACTCCCCTCACCTTTCAAAATAAGATAGCCTGAAAGAGAAGTTGCATTATCCGGAAGCTCAGCTTCTTCAAAAACGATTTTTCCGCCAAAGTCCTTTTCCAGTTTGGTTTTGAGTGCCGTAAGGCTTGCGGAGTCAGAATGAAGATCTCCATCTCCTAAAAGAAGGATTCGAAGTTCTTCTCCATTTTTCAGTTTTTCAAATAATGCCCCGCTATAGTCTGCATCGGAAGGCGCCTGTGTCGCCTCATGGATCAAAGCCTCGTTATGCGTATCCCGTTCTCTAATTACTTGCTGTCCGTAGCGGTAAAGTAAAAATACGACAAGGGCGCCTAAAATGAGAGGAAGAACCGTTAAAAAAATCCCTAAAAGGCTTTTTCTTTTCTTCCCGTAGGATTTCTTCTCTTCCTCTCTCTGCATTTGCTGTATTTCTTCCACAATCCCCCTCTGCTCTTTCTTTAAAAATGACAAACTACAGGAATCCCTTGATAAACCTTTTGGTACAAATTCTCTGCACTGGAAAAAGGCAGATTAATGCAACCGTGCGAACCGGCATTTTGATAAATCTTTCCACCAAAACGATTTCTCCATAAAGCGTCATGGAATCCGATTCCCCGGTTAAAAGGCATCCAGTAATTTACTTTCGTCTCATAATCCGGTCCCTTTAAGGTCGCATTTTTAGCCTTATAACTTAAAGCATAGATTCCGTCCGGAGTACCGTTTCGTCTTGCCAGGTTTCCGGTAACACAATCGGAACTGAGCTGTAAAACACCGTCCTCATAGTAGAATATCTTTTGTCTTCCGATATCCACTTCAACATAAGTATTCCCGATATCTTCAGCACCGCGGGCAAGCGCAACCATATCATATTCCGCATCCCGAATAATGTTCTCTCTCATAAGAAGACTATCCGTCAGTTTTTTTATTTCCTTCTTTTCCGATAAAGAAAAGCCGTATTTTCCGCCCAATGATAAGATTCTGCCATCCTCCGTCAGAAAGCTTCTCTCTGTTCCGCTGGTGTCAGTATAATTTTTCAAATTTTTCACATACTGTTTCACCCGGCTGATATCCAGTTCCGTTCCGCCGTCTTTAAACCAACTCAGCGTAGTATCGCTATTCAGTTCTATCACTTCACCCGAAAAATTATATCGAATGATTCCGGGAAGGGCGTTGTTCTTCTCCTCTTTAAGATTCTCCAGGTTTTCCGCGTTTTCCGCCTTCGGGTAAACTCCGGCATCTGCCAATTTAATTTGATTTTTTCCTTCTGCAATGGCGGACTTTATAGCATTTTGAAGCGCTTCTTCAGAGATTTTCCCGCCCGACCTCTCTGCACCGAGCAAATATCCCGCTCCCGGTACATATCCGCTTAAAAACATCGCTCTCGGAGCTTCTTCCGTACTATGTGAAGCCGCATAATTCTTCACATACTCCTCTAATGCACTCTCGTCATATTGCAGCTTTCCTTTTAAAGGATAGTCTTTCTTTTTCCCGAGAGAAAACAGAATATAAAACGAATCTAATTTCGGAATCTCTGAAAAATCAGGCTCATAGCTTAAATGAATATCCTTCCCTTCCAATGCTTCCGTATTCCCGTCCTTATCCATGATATAAAGCTTGAACTCGTCCTGCTTCCACTTGGAAAAGTAAGCAGCCGCCTCCTCCCGTTTCATAAGAGAAAGATCGACCTGATTTACCATAGTTCCCGGAAAAAAACGGCCTTCCATAAAGGTCAGAACCAATAAAACCAGAGAGATCATACTAAGTAATGAAACTCCAAGGGATAGTAAAATTTGTTTTTTCAAAAAAATCTCCTTTTATGTCTGTTTCCCTGCTGCAAACAAGATGTCTCAGGCTTCGCCTTAGCCACTTGTTAAGAATTAAAATGTACCAGATAGTCAAACCTGAGGCCGTGCCGTCTTTACAGTCTAATCATATTCCACTTTCATAAGACACAAGCCCTTGGCCGGAGCGGTATACCCCGCTCTTGTTCTGTCTTTTGCCAAAAGAATTTCTTCCACCTCTTCCGCTCTTCTTTTATGGAATCCCACTTCCAAAAGGGTTCCCACCATGATTCTGATTTGATATTGCAGAAATCCACTTCCATGAAAATAAAAGCGTAAAACAGAGCCGTTCTTTTTGATTTCAATATTGAAAATCTTCCTTACCGTAGACTTCTTCATCTTCGGATTTCCGCAAAAAGACTTAAAATCCTTCTCTCCGATAAGAAACTCCGCCGCCTTTTGCATTGCTGCGATATCCGGTTCTTCCTCCAGATGGTAAAGGTACTTTCTTTCGAAAACCTCTTTGTTTTTGCCGGTATGGCAGGAATAACGATAAATTTTTCCTGTTGCTAGATACCTGGCGTGAAAACGTTCACTTGCTTTTTTAAGGGAATTAACCGCAATATCCTCCGGAAGATAATGATTACAATAGTTTTGTATTTCTTCTTCAGAGAAGTTCGTGTCCAAAAAAACATGGCAACACATCCCTCTGGCATGTACACCGGCATCGGTCCGCCCCGCGGAAAAAGTCTCCACCCAATCTGTATCGTTTCTGGGCATTGCCGTGAGCACCGCCTCCAATTTTCCCTGTATGGTCAATTCCTGATCCTTCTGTCTTTCAAAGCCAAAGTATCGTGAACCGTCATAGCTAAGCAGAAGCTTGTAGTTTTGTTTCATTTTTCCTCCGAGTAAGCACAATGCCTTGACAAGCAATTACGAACTACAATATTTTTCTTTTATCCACATGATTTTGAATCATTTGCATAAAAAGCTTTGCTCTTTTACTTAAGGGATAATTGGAATTGCTGACCATGTATATTTTTCTGAAGTAACCGCCTTCCTGCAAAGGAAAGTCCAGTACTTCCTGATTTTTAATCTCCGAACGTGCGGCAAGCTTGGAAACAATAGCAACCCCTACACCCTCTTTCACGGAAAGAAGTACCGCACCGGTATTCGCAAAGCGGGCTACCACCTTCATATTGTCCAAATTCAGGCCGTTTTGCTGTAAAATCTTTAACGCTTCCTGTTTGGTACCGGACCCTTGTTCTCGCATCACAAAATCCGCCTGTGCAAGAAAACTGAGATCCTTACTTTCCTTCTTCTTCTGATAGTACGAAGTATTCGGTGTAATCAAAATGAGTTCATCCTCATAAAAAGGAAGGAACGTACAAGCCATCTTCGGTACAATCGTCCCGCAGAAGCCGATGTCTGCACGATGCTCCGCAACATCACTGACTGCCCCTTTGCTATCTGTCTCATGTACCCGAAATTCCGTACTGGGATAACGCTTACTGAAATTGGCCAGCATTCCCGGAAGTAAATACTGCCCCGGAATGCTGGAGGAAGAAATCACAATTTCATTAATATCATCCTTTTGTTCTTCTTTAAACGCATTTCGAATTTTATTCGAAAGATTCACAATATCTTTGGCGTAGAGATAAATCTGTTCTCCTTCACTTGTGGTATGCACTTCTTTCGTGGTTCTGGTAAAAAGTTGTACCCCAAGGTCTTCCTCTAAGCTGCTGATATAAGAGCTGACCGTCGGTTGTGTCAGATACAATTCTTTTGCAGTTTGAGAAAAGCTCTTGTTCTTCACAATCCGAACAAATGCCTCTAATTGTTTGATGTTCATTCTGCCTCTCCTTCTGTTGCGGGTTATGATTATTTAATAACGGTACAAACATGCCCCATTTTAAATACGCTAAAGTCTTAATCCACAAAAATATTCTTTTCTGAAAACTCCACCACTTCACCTATGCAGGAAAAACGAGTCGGAAGGCCCGCCTTCTCTATCGCCTCCAGTACCGCATCCTTTTCTTCCTTCGGGATACTGTACAGTAAGCCTCCGGAGGATTGCGGATCAAAGAGAATATCCTGAAACGCAGTATCTATCCCCTTAAACTCAACCTTCTCCTCTTGGAATTTTCTGTTTTCATGTGCCCCTGCGGGAACCAGTCCCATTTCCGCATAGTCTAAGCTTTCCTTAATAAACGGAATATCCTTTTTGTGCAAAAGAAAACTGACCTTACTTGCCTCCGCCATTTCAAGGCTGTGCCCCAACAAGCCAAATCCGGTAATATCCGTACAGGCATGTACCGTAAATCGATCCATTACTTCCTTCGGTTTTCTGTTCAGGCTCGCCATAACGGTAGTTGCCTCTTGTATCGCGCGACTGTCCGCCAGTGATACCTTGGCGGCAGTATTAATGATGCCTGTTCCAATTTGCTTTGTTAAAATAAGGACATCTCCCGGCTTTGCACCATAGTTTTTCAAAACTTTGGACGGGTGAATCAGACCTGAAACACAAAGACCGTAGAACGGCTCATCATTTTGGATCGAATGCCCTCCAATCAGGATGGCTCCGGCCTCCATAACCTTGTCGGCTCCTCCCTTCATGATTTCAGATAACACATCCGGAGAAAGGCAGTTCGGAAATCCCACAATATTGAGTGCCAACTTGGGAATCCCTCCCATGGCATAGACATCCGACAAGGCATTTGCAGCGGCAATCTGCCCGAACATATACGGGTCATCCACTATCGGTGTGAAAAAATCCACCGTCTGTATCATAGCAAGATCGTCAGTCAATTCATAAACAGCCGCATCATCCGATGTGTCCAATCCGACTAAAACCTTGGGATCAAAATCAAATTTCGGTAACTTACTCACAACCTGAGCAAGGGTCTTGGGACCTATTTTAGCCGCTCAACCGGATAGCTTCGTCATCGATGTCAGTTTAATCTCGCTCATCTTTCCCCCTTACTAACACTTATGGGAAGGTACGGAAAATACCCTCCCATTTATTTCTTTTCCGAATAATTATTTTACTGCAGTAATAGAGAAAGTCAATAAAAAGGATTATTTCATAACAAATTCTTAAACTAAATAAGTTTGACTTAATCTTTCACGATAATTTTTTTGCAAATCGAAAGCCAGGACAGATGGGAAAAAGATGCCATTTTACTATAGTCATACAAGATTGCCGTCTGTATAACTTCCTTTAATCGCTTTTCAAATAGAGTTTGGTCCTCCTCACGCATCTCGTCCTGATTGAGCATTTCCGGAAGTTCCGCAAAGAAAACCGGAGCATCCGGACAATTTTCCCGGAAAAATTCTTCCAAACCGTCCAGGCCGCTTAATACCGCCTTATTTCCGCAAGCCAAAGCTTCTAAAGCGGTCAGGGGTACAGCATCAAAGAAAGACGGTAAGGTGAAGACATCTGAAAACTGATAATACTTTACCAGCTCTTCCTGTTCTAAGCGCCCCAGAAAATATAGCGGATAACTGCATTTCTTTCCCAAAGCATGGACCGCCTCTTTTTCTTCTGTATTCCCGTTGTCTCCGGCCAGAAATAAGCGAATGTTTCGGTTCTCCTTGTAAAGCATTTCTACCGCTCGAAGTAAGGAAAATACTCCTTTCTTTTCTCCCAGCTTTCCTGCAAAAAGAAGGTCGGTACTATGCTCTTTTTGCAGCTTTTCACCGGATGGCAGAATAAGTTCTTTTCTCCTCTCAATACCGCCTCGAAATACGGTATTCTCACGCGGAAGACAAAATCTCTCCGCATTATAGCCGACAGCAATATTCTGAATTCGTGCGGGCTCTACTTTGTAAATCCGCATCACCTCTTTTTTTGTGCATCCTTCGGAGTATAGATTCGATCCAATCTTTGTATATTTTCCTTGATAAAATCTCGCATCAAATCATGTTTTTCCATCTGCCGAAGATCCGTATTATGACAAAAGCCGTAAACCGGAATGCTCGGAAAGGCTTCTCTTATGATTGCCGTTAAGAGATAAAGATGATGGCACAAAATGATATCCGGTTGAAAATGCTCTACGGCTTCTTTTGCTTTCTTGAGAAAGGCTTCCTTAAACTGCATCAGCATCTCCGGTGTCATATCACGATAGCGTGTACTTTTATAAGGCATTTCATCACTCATCCCAAGAACCGCAAACGGCAAGTCTTCGGATTCATAGTATACAGGATAACTTTCCACATCGGTAAACTCAGGCAATTTATCCTCTTTCGCGATGCCGTAAAGCACGGCCTGCTTTTCTCCCATCTTTTGAAAATTCTTTAGGAGTTCCGTTAAAAAAATGCCGGACCCGGTACTGCTCGGTTTTTGGGCTAAAATACTAAGTATTTTCATGGATTCCTCATTCTTATACTTTTTTCACAATGTAACATTAACAAAGGCAAAATACCGCTTTTCTTGCAATATTGATATGAAACGAAATACCGTATGGATAGCACACGTTATCTCTTAGATAAAGAAAAAGCCGCCCGAAAACGGACAGCTTCTATAACGGTAAACTTACCGGGATATTTGGCGAAGGTGTGTGAGAATCGAACTCACCTAGGACGCTCTACGCGCCCAACACTGGTTTTGAAGACCAGGAGGCTCACCAGGTACCTATCCACCTCCAAAGCGAACGGGTAAAATAGTATCATAGGAAAGTGAAACTGTCAAACCCCGTAGCGACTAAAACATGATTTCATGCATGGAAGCCGGCTCCAACCCCTCTTCTTTTATGACGGAAAGGGTTATTTCTCTATTCTCAGGCTCCGTAGTCCACGCCAGTCCGCATCCGGCGGAAATCACGGACGGAAGAGGAATCAGGCGCCCCGGAAGATTTCTTTTCTGTCCGATCTGTTCCATTTCCAAGGCATCCACGGTATTTTTGAAACTCAGTAAAAATTGTAACTTTTTTTCTCTCATTACGGCTTAATAATCTTTTGGGACTGCATCTGTGTTTCCACAATTTCATACATATTGGAAATGATACCGACTCCCAGCTTCTCCTTTATTTTATAGTAATCCGCACAAAGTCCACAGGTCATAATCTTCACTCCCGCCTTCTCAAGATTCTTTAAATCGGCAAGAACCGGAGAATCCTCGGAAGTAAGGAACGCGCCTCTATTATAGAAAACCATAGCGGTCGGAAGCGGATCCACATTGCTTAATGCAAAAACAAAAGACTTGATTAATGTTTTTCCGAGTTCTTCCTCTCCCTCACCCATCTTATCGGAAGAAAATACTACGGTGCAGGTTCCCTCGTCCTTCCCCTTTAAGGCATGCTCTTTCTTGACTTCCATTTTCACAAGAAAATGATTGTCGGAAAGGCTTTCACTGGCTACCGTAAAATCATATTTTCCGGCCAGACGACGAAGATTTTCCACACAGGTCTGATTATCTACCTCAACTTCCAGGATTCCGTCTTCTTCCATAGCATCAATCGCCTTTTTAGCCTCTACTACTGGCAAAGGACAAGCCATCCCCATGCAATTCAGTTTTTTATTCATGTACCGCTCCTTTCCATCAACAGATGCGTAATATCAAGTCCAAACTCCTTAAACTATAATGAGTTTTAATTCATTTGTCTAATGTGAAAATGCAATAAAACCGGAGATTTATTGGTATTTTCTTTCATCTTTATCCTTCTTCGGAGAGGATTCTTAACGCCTCAATGGTCTGATCCACTTCTTCCTTCGTATTAAAGTGAGAAAAGCTGAAACGCACAGAGCCTTGGTTCACATTCTTTAGTGCTTCATGCATCAACGGAGCGCAGTGTCCGCCTGAACGCGTCGCTATGGAAAATCTTGTAAAAAGCTCATCGCTAACTACTGCAGAATCATAGTCATATAAATTTAAATTGAGAATGGGACAGCGCTTCCCGGTTTTAAAATTGCCATAGATTCGAATCCCGGGAAGATGTACTATTCCGGTGTACATCCTTTCCATAAGATCCAGTTCTATACTACGAATCTTATCTATGCCTGTCTCCAGAATATATTCCACTCCGGCATGAAGCCCGGCAATCCCGTGCCCATTCAAGGTTCCGGCTTCCAAATGATTGGGATTTTCCAAGGGCATATCCGGATTATAGGTTTCCACTCCGGTACCGCCAAAGGAAAGAGGAGCAATGTCCACGCCGGATGCAATAATCATTCCTCCTGTACCCTGCGGCCCCAAAAGAGACTTATGTCCGGTAAAACAAAGAACGGAAATTCCCCACTTTGTACAGTCTATTTCATAAACTCCCGCCGTCTGCGATGCATCTACAATGAAGAGAAGTCCGTGTTTCTTTGCAAACTCTCCCATCCTCTCCAGGTCCACCATATCTCCGGTAAGGTTGGAAGCATGGGTACAGACAAGTGCTTTGGTATTTTTCTGTAGGAGGGAATCCAAACTGTCATAGTCCAAGCCTTGCTCTTCCGTATACTGTAAAAAGGATAATTCCACGCCTCTTTTTTCCATGGCATAAAGCGGACGCAATACCGAATTATGTTCCATGACCGTTGTAATCACATGGTCTCCGGCTTTCAAACTCCCTTGAATGGCAATATTCAAACTTTCCGTAGAATTTTTTGTAAAGATACAGTTGGAAATCTTGTCTCCGTGAAAAAACTTTGTAAGAAGTGCTCTTGTATCAAAAACGGTTTTGGAACTGCCGTGAGAAGCCGCATGCGTGGCACGCCCCGCATTCCCCATATGTCCCATAGCATAAAGCACGGCGTCATAAACCGCCTGCGGTTTTTTCTGACTCGTTGCCGCATTATCCAAGTAAATCATGATTCCTCCAATCTGTGAAAAAACAACTTAACGCGCTCTCCTTCTTCAAAAGGAGCACGAGAAGAAATTTTCACCTTGATTCTTTGTCCTTCCCACTCTACATAATATTGCTTCAGTATTGCAAGGTATTGCACGGTAAGAACGGTAGCTTCCAAGATGATTTTATTTTCTTCCTTCCCCAATTCACCGGAAAGGGAGGGTATGGAAGCCTTTTCATTTTCCATCCCGATTTCCTCCGGACGAAGTACATAGTCTCTCCCTCGATAGGATATACGATTGCTTTCTCCGAAGAAATCTCGCACATACTCGCTGACCGGTCTTCGATAAAGTTCTTCCCCGCTTCCAATCTGCAGTATTTTCCCTTCCTGCATAATACCGATACGATTTGCAAGTCCCATAGCCTCTTCTTGATCATGGGTTACAAAAAGCATGGAA
This sequence comes from Oribacterium sp. oral taxon 108 str. F0425, assembly GCF_000214455.1. NCBI lineage: Bacteria > Bacillati > Bacillota > Clostridia > Lachnospirales > Lachnospiraceae > Oribacterium > Oribacterium sp. oral taxon 108. The sequence goes on from NZ_AFIH01000001.1 coordinate 1,558,334, forward strand.
ATTCCCAATTTCTTTTGCAATATTTTTAATTCTTCACGAATTTTCTGACGAAGCCCCGCATCCAAGTTACTTAAAGGTTCATCCAGAAGAAGCAATTTCGGCTCAATCGCCAAAGATCTGGCAAGAGCAACCCTTTGCTGCTGTCCTCCGCTTAATTCTGTCACATTTCGACTTTCATAACCCGAAAGGCCAACAAGAGAAAGATATTGCTCTCCTAAATCTTCTCTAGTCTTTTTTCTCATCCCCTTCTGCTTCAATCCGTATACCACATTTTCCATTACGGAAAAATGCGGGAATAGCGCATAAGACTGAAAAACGGTAGCTACAGGACGTTTTTCCGGCGGAATCCTGCTATAATCCACCCCCGCTATAGTCACTTTCCCACGTTCCGGAAAGATAAAACCGCCCAAAATTTGTAAGCAAGTTGTTTTTCCACAGCCTGACTCTCCCAAAAGGCAAAATATCTCCCCTTCTTCAATGGATAAAGAAAAGTTCTCCAATACATAAGGCTCTTTTTTTCCATAGCGGAAGGAAATTCCATCCATGTTTGCCACTATATTTCCGATTGCTTTCGTATATTGAGAAGCCGGTATTTCATTTCTGCTCATAAGACCCCCATTCTTTCTTAATATCTGTTCTTTGCTAAAAATCTACATCCCTCCAAAAGCAAATAAAAAGCCAGAGACAGTAGAATCATTATACCGGATATCAACGACGCCACATTATAACTGCCTCGATTAATGGCGTCAAAAAGCGTATAAACCAGCACCTTATATTTTGCTGAAATCAGAAAGATAACCGCTCCCATTGTAGTCAGGCTTTGTGTAAACTGATTATAGACTGAGGATAGAAAGCTTGGAAGAAGAATCGGAAACAGAATGTCCAAAAACACTCTTATCGGGTTTGCTCCCAAGTCTCTCCCCGCTCTTTCCATATTTTTCGGCAAGGAACTGATTGCTGCTGATGCCATACGACTCCCGAGCGGCATCTGACGAAAAATCAGAGAAAAAAGAATAATCCATACTGTTCCCGTAAGTCGAAAAGGGGCTTTATTAAAGGCGAGAATATAAGCAAGGCCAAAGCAGGTTCCGGGCAAAAGATAAGGCAGGGACAGAACAAAATCAATTGTTTTCTTACCGAACGGAAGCTTTCTCTCCACAATATAGGCCAAAACAAAGGAAAAGAAACTACCGAAAAATCCGGTTATTACGGATAAGGCCAGTGTTAAATACATCGTGGAAAGGTTATATTGAAACAGTTCCCCCATATTTTCCAAAGTAAAATGCACCTCGCCTTGATCGAATCGAAGGAAGCCGTAAAGAAAAATAGAGAGATATTGCAAACATTCAAACAAAAAGAATAAGCATAACAAAATAGAAAGCACTGTTCTGATCAGAAAATTTGCAGGAAAGTCCGGACGGATTCTTCCCTTTTGTTCTCCGTTCCACTTATTGCTCTGCTCCATGGCTCTTCTGTAGAAATAAAAAGAAAAGAGAGCAGGGAAAAGTAAAAGAATGTTCATCATCGCTGTCTTTTGAAAATCGGAATATCCGATTAACTGCAGATAAATCTCCGAAGCCAGGGTACTATATCTTCCACCGATAATAACGGGAGTACCGAAGTCTGCCAAGGCTCTCAGAAAACTAATAAAAAAGCTCGCTAAAAAGGCAGGTTTGAGAAGTGGCAAAACAATATCCTTTACTATAGATAAAGGACCGGCTCCCAAATCTCTTGCACTATAAAATAATTTCCCGTCCATAGCGCGCAAGGCATGGATAAAAAACAAAATATTTAAACAGGTAAAATGCAGGCTTTGCATCCCTATCACACCATATTTATTGTAGGGATCCAGAGATAATTTAAGAAGCCTGTAACTGATAAGTCCTCGTCTTCCGTATAAGCTGATAAAAGACAGAGAGGAAATGAAAGGGGGAGACACCAGGCTGATGGACAGGATGATTAAGCAGATTCTTTGTATATTGGATTTAAGCTGTAAAATCCCGTACGCCAAGAAAAAAGCGAATATCGTGGAGAGAAACGCAGAAAAAAAAGAACTTTCTATACTGTTCCAAAATGCAAGACGATATCTTTGTAAAACATCCGAAAAAACCGCAAAACTGTTTTCTCCTTGAAACGCTTGAATAAACAGGAGCAGGGTCGGATAAACAATAAATAATGCCAAGGGAAAACACAATAAAAAAACAAAAATCCAAAAGAATGGATTTCCGTATTCCTTAGTATGAAAGTCTGAATGCTTATCTTTTGAAAAAAGGGTGGATAAATCCACCCTTTTTCTATGCAAAAATGCCATCTCTTAAGCCTCGTTCTTGGATCCGGCAAGAGTCTCCCACTTCTGTAAGATGCTGTCTCTCTGAGAACCGAAGAGAGATAAATCTTCTTTCATAAGCTTAGCGGTATCAAAGGAAAGCTCAACGTTTGAAAGCTTGGGAAGTACTACTTTGATGGTATTCTTTCCATCAATTTCAGCCAGCTCCTTCAGGTTATCCTCACTGTTATACAACCAGTTTAAGAATTCCTTGGCCTGTTCAACATTACTTGCGCCCTTAAATACGGCTACTCCTTCCGGAACATAGGGAATTCCGTCTTCCGGATAGACTAAAGAACAGTTTTTCTCTGTCGCAAGCTTCTCTGTCTTCTTATCCATCGGGGTGATACCGATGGCTACTTCACCCTGGGCGGTCTTCTCTCTGGGATCACCGCCTCTCTTGGAATAGTACTTTACATTCTCATTTAAAGCAGTGAAATACTTCCAACCTTCCTCTTCGCCCTTCTTCTGTAACATGGCATTTACCACACCATAGTTTGTTCCGGATACAGCAGGGTTGGACATCAAAACCTCATCCTTGTAGGAAGCATTGGTAAGATCGTCCCAAGTCTTCGGGGCTTCTGCATTTTTGGACTTTAAAAGCTCATCATTTACGATAAAGCCGACAACGGTAACGCCCTTTGTATACCAGTAGTGATCCGGATCTACATAACCTGTAGCAAAATCATTTGCACTGTCCAAATCAATTTTCTCTAAAAGGCCGTTGTCCTTTGCGCTCATAAAAGCATCGATTCCGCCGCCAAACCAAACATCCGCAGACGGTGTTCCGCCTTCCGCCTTCAGCTGACTAAGCACGTCTCCGGAAGACTTGGAAAGCAAGTTGGTCTTAATTCCGGTCTCCTCCGTGAACTTATCAAAAAGCTTCTTATAGTCCTCGGAAGTTGCTACAATATTCAGCTCTCCGCCTAAATCGGACTTTGCCTTTTCAGCCTCTGTTGCAGCTGCAGTGGTCTCTCCGGCTTTTTCCGTTGCCGCTGCAGTTGTTTCAGCCTTAGCCGTTGTCTCCTCGGCCTTTTTTCCGCCGCAGGATGCCAGCAATCCCAAAGAAAGAATCGCTGCTGTTGTCAAAACAAGTCTTTTTTTCATAATTCCACTCCTTTTTTATTTGGGAACTTACTACTCCCTAAAAAAGAGGGGGAAATCCCCCCTTTTTTACGAATTCACTAAGACAAAGAGCAAATTCGGCTCGATATCGCCTAGCCCTAAGCCTTACTTCATCTGTGCAGCAACCTCTGCAGCGAAGTCTTCGTTCTTCTTCTCGAGTCCTTCACCGGTCTCAAAACGAACAAAACGAACTAAGGAAAGCTCCGCTCCGGCCTGCTTGGCAATGCTCTCTACATACTGCCCTACAGTCTGTTTTCCGTCCTCTGCACGAACGTAAACCTGATCTACAAGGCAAACTTCCTTTAACTCCTTATTCAGTCTTCCCTCAACCATACCGAGTAAAACCTTCTCCGGAGCATTCGGCTTTTCATTCTTTGCAGCAACAAGAAGGATTTCCTTCTCGTTCTTCAGATAATCCTGATCCACTTCAGCACGAGTGATATACTTCGGATTCAATGCCGCAATCTGCATAGCTACATTCTTAGCCATTTCCTTAATCGCATCATTGACTACAGAAGACTTCACCTGAAGAAGTACACCGATTCTTCCGCCGGAGTGAACATAATCCTGTACAAGACCTTTCTGCTCTTCCAGCTTCTCGAAACGACGAATGTTCATATTCTCTCCGATTACGGAAATGGTAGCGGAAAGCTGCTCGGAAACGGTTTTGGATGGGTCAAGAGCCCACTTCTCAGCAAGGAAAGACTCGATATCCTTTGCATTGCTGGTGAGTGCCTGTGCAGCAACTTCATCCACGAAAGTACGGAATTTCTCATTCTTCGCAACGAAATCCGTCTCGGAATTTACTTCTACAACCACGCCGCTCTTTCCGTCCGCGGAAAGCTTCGTAAAGGAAACGCCCTCAGCAGCAATTCTTCCCGCCTTCTTCTCCGCTCCGGCAAGTCCCTGCTCTCTCAAATAATCTACAGCCTTGTCCATATCTCCATCCGTAGCGGTAAGAGCCTTCTTACAAGCCATCATCCCTGCTCCGGTTATATCTCTTAACTCTTTTACCAATGCAGCTGTAATTTCTGCCATGTTACTTTCCTCCTTTTTTAATGAAACGAGACTTATACATTCTTTATGAATAAACAAACCCTTCTGCATTAAGCCAAAGGCAAAGTGCAGAAGGGAGATTCATTGTCCTTATGCTTCCTCTTCGGAGAAGTTCTCTTCACTGCTTGCTAAAGCAGCCTCTTCTTCCGTCATATCGCCCTGCTTTGCTTCGATAACGGCATCCGCCATCTTGGCAACAATCAGCTTAATAGCACGAATAGCATCATCATTTCCCGGAATGATATAATCCAGCTCTTCAGGATCCGCATTGGTATCCGCAATACCGAAAAGAGTGATTCCTAAAGAATGCGCCTCCTGAATGCAAATCTTCTCTTTCTTCGGATCGATAACAAAAATCGCATCCGGAGTTCTCTTCATGTCCTTAATTCCGCCCAAGTTCGCCTCAAGCTTAGCCCACTCCTTCTTTAAAAGGGTAACTTCCTTCTTCGGAAGAACATCGAATGTTCCGTCCTCAGCCATCTTCTCAATATCCTTTAATCTCTGGATTCTGGAACGGATGGTCTTAAAGTTTGTAAGCATTCCGCCGAGCCAACGCTCATTTACATAGAACTCTCCGCAACGAAGAGCCTCTGCCTTTACAGCATCCTGAGCCTGCTTCTTGGTTCCTACGAAAAGAACGGTTCCGCCGTTTGCAACGATCTGAGAAAGAGCGTTGTAAGCGTCATCCACCAACTTTACAGTCTTCTGTAAATCAATAATGTGGATTCCGTTTCTCTCTGTGTAGATGTAAGGAGCCATCTTGGGGTTCCATCTTCTTGTCTGATGTCCAAAATGTACACCGGCCTCCAGTAACTGCTTCATTCCAATTGCACTCATTTGATACCTCCTTGGTTTCTCTTCCCCTATACACTGTGTGCACACCGAAATCATCTTAAAAGACACCGTCGGTTTTTTATATAGGGTGTTCATTCCTTACAAGTAGAAGCCGATTTGCTTCTATCTTGCCTGCCCAAAATAGGCAGTAAAAAACTCGCCTTAAAAAGACGCAGAGATTACTATAACAAAATAGTCTCGGCTTTGCAAGGGATTTTACGCCATGATTTCTCCTTCTTTTTTCTCACCGCTTACGGCATCCTTCGGTTTTTGCCAGGTCATATACTCACATTCCGGATATCGAGAGCAGGAATAGAAAATCCTTCCCTTTTTGCTTCTCTTCTTTACGCACTCCGCCCCGCAAGTAGGACATAGGAATCCGGCATACTCCACATAGGGTTTTGTATTCTTACATTCCGGAAAACCGGGACAAGCAAGGAATTTTCCGTGGGGACCGTATTTTAAGACCATCTTTCGTCCGCACTTATCACAAATAACATCTGTTTCTTCTTCTTTTATGTCCACCTTACTGACTTCTTCTCTGGCTTTCTCGACAGCAGTGGAAAGATCCGGATAAAAATTCTCTATAATCGTCTTCCACTGTGTATCTCCCACACTCACAGAATCCAGTAAAGACTCCAGATTCGCCGTAAAAGCCTTGTCCACAATCGTCGGGAAATTCTGAGACATCATCTCATTCACTGCATTGCCAAGCTCCGTAACAAAAATATTTTTCTTTTCCTTGGTTACATACCTTCTCAAAAGCAAAGTGGCAATCGTCGGCGCATAGGTAGATGGTCTGCCTATACCTCCCTCTTCCAATGCTTTAACAAGAGATGCCTCCGTAAAGTGTGCAGGCGGTTGTGTAAAATGCTGTTCCTTTATCCATTCCTTTACCGAGAAGGAATCTCCTACTTCCATGGCCGGAAGCATTACATTTTTTTCCGCCTTATCCTCCTCGGACATATATACTGCAAGAAAACCGTCAAAAAGCAGCTTACTTCCGCTCAATGTAAAAATATAGTCTTTTGCGGAAAGCATGATGGTTTCCGTCTGATAAACCGCGCTTTCCATTCTGGATGCTACAAAGCGCTTATAAATCAATTGATATAATTTGTATTCATCCTTTTCCAGACTGTCTTTTGCCTCAAAAGGCGTAATTTCCAGGTAGCTCGGACGAATTGCTTCGTGCGCATCCTGAATCTTTACATCCGTCTTTTCTTCTCTGTTCTTCTTCTGACAATAGTCCTCGCCATACTCTGTACGAATTTTTTCCAGAACTGCTTGCTGCGCCTCATCCGAAATACGGGTGGAATCGGTCCTTAAGTACGTAATAAGACCTACAACACCTCTCCCCTTCACATTTACGCCTTCGTATAGCTTCTGTGCAATACGCATGGTCTTCTGGGTCGGAAAAGACAGGAGCTTAGCCGCTTCCTGCTGCAAAGTGGATGTCGTGAAAGGAAGAGGCGCTTTTTTCCGTCTCTCTCCCTGTTTCTTTTCGACTACAGTAAGCTTACTCTTACCAATTTCCTTTATAATAGCACTTACCGTTTCTTCCTTGTCTAAAGGAATTCGCTTTTCTTTTCCGTAAAAGCTTGCTTCAAGAGTCTTCTTTCCCACGCTGAAGGCTGCTTCCAGTGTCCAATATTCCTCGGGCACGAAGGCTGCAATCTCTGCTTCTCTGTCACAAATCATTTTCAATGCAACGGACTGAACCCTTCCTGCAGAAAGCCCCTTTCGAATCTTTTGCCAAAGCAAAGGACTGATGGTATATCCCACCAAACGATCCATTACTCTTCTGGCCTGCTGTGCGTTAACCAGATTCATATCAATTTCTCTCGGATTTTTTAAGGCGTTTTTCACTGCATTTTTTGTAATTTCATTGAAACTGATACGAGAAATCTTCTTTTTATTCTTCTCATCTTTCAGGAGCTCATTTTGCAAATGCCAACTAATCGCTTCACCCTCACGGTCCGGGTCGGTTGCCAAGTAAATCTTATCGGCTTTCTTTGCTTCTTTTTTTAACTTACTTAAGAGATCCCCTTTTCCTCGAATGGTAATGTACTTTGGTTCATAGTGATTCTCCACATCCACTCCGAGGGAACTCTTGGGCATATCAATCAAGTGCCCCATTGTTGCGTCAATCGTGTATGATTTTCCCAAAAACTTGCTTATTGTTTTAACTTTTGCCGGAGACTCTACAATAATTAAGTTATCTGCCATGAAAAGCCTCTCCTCCTATTCCGTTCCTTTTTCTTATAAAAACGTGGACAATATAAACGATGAAGAAAAAAATTGCAAGGCTAAGATGCTTTTCCTTACAAACTTCTACGGGAATAGGTGTTTCCTTTAGACTCACAATAGCCCGAAAGTTCAAGTCCAATCAATATGGGATACAGTTTTTCTACGGACATCTTTAATTCCTTTGCCAAACAATCAATATGTTTTCCGTCCAAGCGTAAGGCCTGATAAACCCTATTTTCTTCTTCATTCAAATGGATTTCCGCTTGCTTCTTCTCTCCTGCTTCTATAGAAAAACAGTGCAGGATATCCTCTTGGGACAGACAGATTCCCGCTCCCTCCATAAGCAATTTATTACACCCCTTGGAGAGCGCATCGCTAATCCTACCGGGTACCGCAAAAACCTGTTTTCCCTGTTCCAATGCACGATCCACGGTAATAAATGTGCCGGAACGTTCCCTTGCCTCAACCACAATCAGAACGTCGGATAGACCGGCAATCAAACGATTTCTTTCAACAAAATGGTGTGGTAGAGGAGGAGCCCCGGGTGCATACTCACTAATAATCCCTCCCGTCTTTGCAATTTCCTCATAGAGCTTTTGATTGACCGCGGGATAACATACATCCGCACCGGAACCCAAAACCGCGTAGGTTTTCCCGCCTCCCTCCAATGCCCCTCTATGTGCTGCACTGTCAATTCCGTAAGCCATCCCGCTGACTATTCCTATACCGTAAGCAACAAGCTCCCGAGCAAGACTCAAAGCAACTTTTTTCCCGTATTCCGTCCCGTTTCTTGCGCCGATAATACCAACCGTCGGTTCTTTCTTTTCAGGCAGAGAACCTATCAGATAAATGCATTTCGGGCTGTCCGGTATCTCTCTGAGTCTTTCCGGAAAGCCATCTTCCATCGCTAAGATTTCCCGCATATTTTCCCCCTTAATACAAATTTTCCTCTACGATTCGATAACTTACCGCCTCCGCCAAATGCTCTATGGTAATATTCTCTTTTCCCTCGACATCCGCTATGGTTCTTGCCACCTTTAAAACCTTATGATAGGTTCTCATTGACAAGTTTTTTAATGCAAAAACCTTTTTCATAAAGTCTTCTTCCTTCTTGCCGAGAAAGCAATATTTTTCCAGTTCCGTTGGGCCCATCTGACTGTTCCAATCTATATAGTCCTCTGCCTTAAAGCGCTCCTTTTGTCTTCTTCTTGCTTCGATTACCTGTTTACTTAATTCTTCCGAAGAAAATTTCTTCTCCTTTCCCAAGGCATTTTCCAAAGGTACCGGAGGCAATTCCAAAGAAATATCAATTCTCTCCAAAATCGGCTTGGAAATTCCTCTTTGATAGGCACGAATCTGTCCGGGTGTACAGTGACAGCGATTTCTGTCCGGAAAAAAACCGCAGGGGCAGGGATTCATCGCGGCAACCAAAATACAATCCACTTTATAGGAAAATACTTGATGCAAGCGATGCAGTACAACTTCCTTTTCCTCTAAAGGACTACGTAGAGCCTCTATGGTTTCCTTACGAAAGAGGGGCAACTCATCCAAAAACAGAACCCCCTTCGTGGCAAGTGCAAGTTCACCGGGGACCAAGTTTCCCCCTATCATTCCTCCCAAAAGTGTATTTTGGCTGATAGCTGTATGAGGCGCCCGAAACGGTCTTTCTTGAAGGAGTCCCTCTTCTCCGGATAAGTCACCGGCAATGGAATAGATTTTACTTACCTCCAGCTTTTCTTCTTCGGAAAGCTTCGGCAAAATCCCGGGAATCCGTCTTGCCAACATACTTTTTCCACTGCCGGCAGGTCCCGAAAAAAGCATGGCATGCATACCGGAAGCAGCAATGACGCAGGCGCGAATTCCCGCTTCTTGCCCGGCAATGTCACTAAAGTCGGCAATCTCCTTTTGTACTTTATTATCTTTAGCGGAAGGCGGAAAACCCATACAAATCTTCTTCGTTTGATTTTGTGAAATACAGGGCTTCTTGACCTCAATTTTTCGCCTTCCTTTCAGCTTCATTTCCAAGCTGTTTAGAGATGGTTTTTTAATCAAAAAGGGATATAGAATTTTTATCCATTCCCGAACAGACGATAGGGCAATGATTTTCAATTTCTTACAATGCAAAGCCTCTTTTTCATCTTCCTTTCCCACAAATACCCCTTCTATCCCCGCTTCTTCCATGGCAAGAGTCATGGGAAGCACTCCCGGAATATGCTTAATTTCTCCATCCAATCCGAGTTCTCCCAGAAAAGCATAATTATGATACGGATACTCTTTTACGTTCGTTGCAATGAACATGCCTGCAAGAATCGCAAAATCAAAAGAAGTTCCGTTTTTTCTTACATCTGCCGGTTGAATATTGATGGTGATTTTCTTTGGAGGTAATTCAAAGCCATTGTTTTTCAAAGCAATAATGGCCCTTTCCAGTCCCTCTCGAACAGACGGCGATACATTTCCCACAATAATAGAGCGGGGTAAGCCATTGCATTCATCCACTTGAACTGAAAAAAGACAGGCATTCAGTCCAATGAGACCCGCCGAGTATACATTTGCCAACATAGCAGCCTCCTTATTTATGAATTGGAAATTACTGAAATTGAAAATAGAATTGAAAAAACTTTTTAAATCCTTGGAATTGGAAAGCTTTAAAACGAAAAAGAAACAAGTCTATAATAGTTTATGTGCCAAAATACTTTATTCGGAATTTTTTCTAAATGGTCTAATACAAAAAAGTAGATTTTTCTGAATGCTTTGCATAGAAAAAAGCAGATTTTTCTGAATACTTGGATAGAAAGAAATCAATATGGAATATTTCGAAATATGAAACTATTTTGAAACTGTTTTACTTTAGAGATTGTTGAAACACTTCTATCACAAGACTATGCAGCAGATAAAAAGAAGTCAAATAAAAATATTCTATCTATCACAATTAAGAATTTAATACTTTCTTTGTATCTCTCGATTGCGTATCTTTTTTCAAAAAAGTTCTTGCATATAGAGCAACATTATGTTAGTATCACTCTGTTGCGCGGGAGTGCTGGAATGGCAGACAGGCAAGACTAAGGATCTTGTGTCCGGTTGGGCGTGTGGGTTCAAGTCCCATCTCCCGCAGAAGAGAAACCTAAAAATACTTTGTATTTTAGGTTTTTTTGCTATATAAGTGATTGTATCTTAGTTCATGCATGTTTTTTACAAGATTTCCCCGCTTCCTATGCGAAGGCTGTTTCCGTTTTGCTTACATAAATCGGGGATACTTTAGAGGTATACTATGAATGTTGCAGTGATTAACGGCGCGAGTTCCGGTATCGGAAGAGAACTTTGTCTTTTATTACAGGACCGGATTCCGGCAATTCAGGAATTTTGGTTCTTTTCACGGAATAAGTCCGCCTTAGACGAGCTATCTCATCTATTCTTTCGAAAAGTGAAGATTTTTCCTTATGATTTAACAAAAAAGGAAAGCCTTTCTCAATATAAAGAAACTTTGAGAAAAGAAAATCCCAAAATTCTTTTTTTGGTGAATGCCGCCGGTTTCGGAAAACTGGGGGAGGCTTGCAGTCTTTCTTCTGAAGAGCAATTAAATATGATTGACTTAAACATAAAAGCACTGACAGCATTCACCCTCTATTCCCTTCCTTATATGAGAAGAAAATCCAGAATCATTCAATTTGCTTCCGCTGCCGCTTTTTTACCCCAAAGAGAATTTTCCGTTTATGCCGCAACAAAAGCCTATGTCTACTCCTTTTCTCTTTCTTTAAGAGAGGAGCTGAAGCATAAAGAAATCGGCGTTACCACTGTTTGTCCCGGTCCGGTTGATACCGCCTTTTTCTCTGTAGCCGGAAATGAGAGTAAGTTAAAAGCAATCAAATCCTTCTTTATGGCTAATCCCAAGAAAGTAGCCAAGACCGCCCTGGTGGACAGCGTTCTGGATCGACCGCTTTCCATCTACGGTTTTCCTATGAAGGTTTTTTATGTTCTTTCTCAAATAATTCCTGACGAGTTTCTCTTACTGCTTCTTAGAAAGCTATATAGGTGACACATGCGCGAAATTTTGGTTTCGGAAAATGAAAAAGAGCAAAAGCTCTTAAAGCTTCTACAAAAATTTTTTAAAGGGCAGAACGATGCATTTCTCTATAAAATGCTGCGGAAAAAGAATATTCTTTTAAACGGGAAAAAAGCAAACGGAAAGGAACTTTTATCTTCCGGAGATAAAGTTCAACTCTACTTTAGTGAAGAAAGCCTGCAAAAGCTATGTTCGTTGCCGAAAGTGGAAGAAGGCATTTGGAGCGACTTCTACAAGAAGTTTATCGTTTACGAAGATCCAAACCTCATTATTTTCAATAAGCCGGCAGGTCTTTTATCCGAAAATGACGCGAAGTCCACTTTATCTGTAAATTCCCTACTTTCCTCCTATCTTTTGGAAAAAGGAGAGCAAAGCAGCGAAACAAGGGAAACCTTTCGTCCGGGTATAGCCAACAGATTGGATCGTAATACCTCCGGACTGATTCTATTTGGAAAAACTTTAGCAGCCTCACAGAATTTAGGCAAATTGATTCAGGAGCACAAAATCCAAAAACGATATCAGGCGCTTGTCGTCGGTGACTTTCAGGAAGACGGCTTACAAGAAAGCTTTATTCGAAAGAACGCTAAAATCAATAAGGTGATACAGGTACAAGAAGGGGAAGGAGAACATATTCGTGCTATCTTTTCCACCATTCAAAAATACCGGGATCGGGAACAGCTGTTTTCACTTCTCTCCGTTCAGTTGATAACCGGAAAAACACATCAAATTCGTAGTCAGCTTGCCTTTCTTGAGCATCCCATTCTGGGTGATGAGAAATATGGTGAGCAAGAAATAAACAGGGAATATCGAAAAAAAGGCGTCCATCGACAACTCTTACACGCCTATTCCCTCAGTTTTCCAGAAATCCAGGAAAACAATGCTTTATATCCACTATCCGGAAAAAATTTTGAAATTCCTCTGCCCGATGATTTTCAAAACTTAATTCGAAATTTAAAGTTCCAAACGAGATAACACACGCTTTGCGAGCGATACTCGTCATAAGTAGAAAAAGGAAAAGCGAGTATTGCAGGTTTTACACCCGATACTCGCTTCTTCTTTTTCTACTCCTTGCTCTTATCTACAGGTTCAGCACTTGTACTCTCTTGAACGTTCAAACCCTCTTCCTTCTTTTTACTCTTTTGTGTATTGTTTCTTCTCCTGCTTCTTTTTACAGTATTCTCTTGATTTCCTTCCGCCTTCTCCTCTTGTTTTGCCCTGTTTTCAGTCGTTGTCGATGTTTGCTTCTCTTCCGACTCTTGTTTCAAGGATACAGTTTTTGTTACTTTCTTTCTTCCCCTCTTGGTCGATGCAGGCTTCTTTTCTTTCTCCATATCTTTCTTGCTTGTCTGAGACCGCTTTTCTTTTACAGCGTCCTTTTTGCCTTCCGACACCTGCTCTTCTTTTTCTATATTCTTCTTAGCCGCTACAGACTCTTTTACCTCATCCTTTGGGGCGGTCTTAACTTGCTTATCCTTCTTTTCCTCTTCCTTTTCCCCGCTTATAGACAGCTTTTTTTCTGTTTCCTTCTTCCGTCCGCCTCTTCTTCGATTATTTCTCTTCTTATGTTCTTCATGGACATCCTCAGGGTGAGTCCGAGCCGATTCAACATGTTCACCAGAAAGTTCCAAATTGCTTACAGGGGAATGATTCTCTTCTCTTTCTTCCGAAGAAGCCAGGGGTTCCGTCTCTTCCACTTTCATCATAGCCTTCTTCACAGGATCATAAACAAAACGAACTTGATTGTCGTTCTTTTTCATCTCCCTGCGCATAAGCTGAGGATTGTCATTTCGGAAACTTTCATGCTTTATTTCCGGAATGCTTTCCGTTTTATCCTCAATATGCCCCTCTTCCTTCATTTCTTCTTTTATAGCTTCGGAACCATCCGAAACCGCATCCGGAGTGGATTCCAAAATAAGAGAATCCTCCTCTTCTCTATTCCTCTTTAAGGCCAGCTCTTCTTTGATTTCCTCCACCAGATCAACAAGTTCCGTTTCCTCCACGGAATATCCGTTTTCCTGTTCCGGCTTTGCCAAAGGATTCGGCAAAATTTCGACCGGTGCCAAATGTTTACTTAAATCATAGTTAATCTGTTTTTTTCTTCTCCAATAATTGCTTCTGCTTAAAGTTGGCCTGGTAGGAATATTATTCATCGTTTCAAAGGATTCCGTCAGCAGTGCTTTTTGACTCCGGTCCTTTGCTCTTCGGATTCTTTCATCATCATTTGCTACGGAATTCAAGAAACATTCCTCTATGGTTTCTCCCAAAAGAATTTCCGCACCTCTTAAGCTGTGCCAAAAATCTCTCACTGCGGCATAACCTCTGTCCTTTGATACAATACAGATTTTTTCTCCCGTATCCAGAAACATCCCCGTGGTAGAGGCAATATACATATCCAAGGCATTACTGTGTTGTTTTAAAAGCTTAACCATTCTGACATGCACATTTTTTTGTCTTAAATCCTCAACCAGACCCTTGCTTACCGCTGAATTTTCGTCACTGTAATACACAACCAACGTATCTTTCTCATCCAAGTATTCTACACCTTGAAAGCCGCTGGCATGCGTATTTTCAAAATCAATTAAAATAATCACTTGCTCTCCTTCTAAGAAGCTTTTCTATGCTTCTTCATCCGGATTATTCTGTGATAAGAAATTATAGAACCCGCCGTCGTCTATCTTTCGCACGATAAACTTCGTCTTCTCCAAAGGATACGGTACATCCTCTTTTTTACAATACATAATCTCTGAAATCATGACTACCGTTTCCGCATTTTCCTGCTTAGTACTGGGAACCAGAACAAAATCTCCAATGGACAAATTATCCTCTTTACTCCTGTAATAATAAGTCTTCCCATTGGGTTCAAAGATACAGGAAAGATAAATGTATTCCTCTTCCTTCACCCCGTGATGATACAATCCGGAATCAAATAGGATCCCGAAAACGCCATGATATGCCAGCGTTTTCCGAAAATCATCCAAAAAATCATCCCAATCATCCGGTAACCCGTATCGGTCATAAGTTCTTCTCAGGACTCGCTTTGTACCATTCTGAAAATACAGGCTGATTATCACCTTTGACGATGCCTCTCCGGCATCTTCCTGCTCCTTTTCAGAAAAAGTAGAAAAATAACGTTCTATATTTCCCAACAGATAATCCACTATGTTGGGTATATTGTACTCGTGCTTTACCGTGAAAATATTGTTAATGTACTGCTGGTATATCAATTTCTTGTTTGTTCTGGAAATCTGCAAAAACTCTTGATATTCTACCTCTACAGAATTTTCTTCCTTACTGAGCGGATTCCATAAAATCTGTTCGCGACAGTCCCTTACATCCAGACTGAATGCAGAAAGTTCATTAAAACGGAGGCAATCCATGTCTACCGTAAGATCTGCAATTAAGCTCATCAGGCTTTCCCACTCTTTAGGGAAATCGTTTAAGCCCTGAAACTCTCTTGCCTCCTTATCAACCTCCTTATACAGAAGATACCAGCGGGAAGAAAGCGCGGAAATCTCCCTTCGCTTCTCTTTCTTCTCTCCAAAATATTGTTCTTTCCAACGATAAAGATTCAAGTTCTCCAGGTTTTTTAAAAAGTAAGACGCACGCTCTCTGGAAACGTTCAAAATCATTGCAGGACCGTCTTCTTGCTCTACATCATAGGAGTATCTTAATCGACCGTTCTTCATCCAAATGTTCAAAGAACTTTCTCCTACGCCCAGTCCATCCAACTTTAAGTTCAAATATTCCAGCATATGCATCCTCCTTTCCCCCGGTTATTCTTATTATATCGTATTTCGGTATATTGAAAAGAAATATCGAATAGAATCGGAAAAATTGCATAAAAAAAGCTCCAAATCCTTAAAAACATAAGAACCTAGAGCCTTTAGCGACGAGGATGGGACTTGAACCCACAACCCACGTACGTGAGCACCAACTTTCCAGGCTGGCCGACTACCATTATCACACCTCGTCAAAAACAGCTTGCTTAGCTTAACACAAGATTCTCTAAAAAGCAAGCAGTTTATTATAAAATCAAACAATCCTAAATTGAAAAATCAAACAGGTCTGTGTCACAGGCTTCATCTTGAGGTAAAAACAAGTTAATCACTTATAAATGAATCAAACCATGGTTTTAATCAAACTTTCCGCTATACTTGTCAATCTTTCCTTCTGTAGCGTCCTGAAAAATTTCATCCATGGTTCGCCATGCCAAAACCGCACACTTCACACGGGCCGGCATGTGGGAAATATCCTCGAGAATCCCCGCCTCTTCCAGCTCTTCCTTCTCTTCTTCCGTGATCTTTCCTCGAATCATCCGAAGGAAAATCTCGGAAAGACGAAGAGCCTCATCCTTCTTCTTTCCGATAATCAGGTCACACATGATGTCACTGCTCGCTTGGGAAATGGCACAACCGTCTCCGTCAAAACTGGCTTCCACAATTTTTTCATCCTGATCAAGTTTCAAGTAAAGAACAATATCGTCACCACAGCTCGGATTCACTCCTTCCAGCGAAAAATCCGCACCCTCCATCTTATATTTATGGAGGGGCCGAATATTGTGCTCCGTTAAGATCTCGTTGTAATAAGTATTATTCGCCATATCCCATAGCTCCTCTGATTGTCTTTAAAGCGGCTAAAAAGGCATCCACATCCTCTTTGGTATTGTATAAGCCAAGGCTCACCCGACTGGTACTGGGCGTCCCCAAGAACTTCATAAGAGGCTGGGCACAGTGGTGCCCTGCTCGAATGCATACTTTATGGGAATCCATAATCTCCGCGATATCATGAGGATGCACCCCATCAACCGTAAAGGTCATGATTCCGTGGTGATTTTCGCCCTTCTCGGATCCCAAAATGTGCACATGCGGAATTTCCCGCATCCCTTCCATAAGATAGACCGAGAGTTCTTTTTCTCTTTCTTCAATAAAGGAAAATCCCAGCTTTTCCACATAGTGAATCGCCGCGGCGAGGCCTACCGCTCCGCCAACATTTACAGTGCCGGCTTCAAATTTATGGGGAAGTTCCGCCCAAGTGGCGTCTTCCTTCGTAACATATTCAATCATCTCTCCGCCAAAGAGGAAAGGTGGCATCTTTTCCAGCAATTCTTTCTTTCCGTAAACTGCACCGATGCCCATCGGTCCGTAAACCTTATGACCGGAAAAGGCCAAAAAGTCCACATCCATCTCTTGCACATCCACTTTTCTGTGCGGCACGGACTGAGCGCCGTCACAAACAAAAATAGCATTTTTCTCATGCGTAAGCTTTACAAAAGTCTCGATATCCTGACGGTTCCCAAGAACATTGGAAACCTCCGCCATCGCTACAATCTTCACCTTATCGTTCAGTGCCTGTTTAAAGCTTTCCAGTGTAATGAGCCCCTCTTCATTCGGCTCCAGGAAGGTGAGCTTAGCCCTTTTTCTTTTGCAACCTGCTGCCAGGGAATCAGGTTACTGTGGTGCTCCATGATGGTAATCAGGACCTCGTCCCCCTCTTTCAGAAATGCGCGTCCATAACTTTGTGCCACTAAATTCAAGCCTTCTGAAGCATTTCGTACAAAAATAATTTCCTCCGGACTTTTGGCATTTAGAAATTTCTGCACGCTTACTCTTGCCCTCTCATAGGCTTCAGTAGCCTTAAGGGAAAGCTCGTAGAGTCCTCGTAAAGGATTGGCATTTTCCGTCTCGTAATACTGCTTCATTGCCTCCATCACACAGTGCGGTTTCTGCGTAGTGGCAGCATTGTCCAGATAAAAGAATCTTCCACTCTGAAAAATAGGAAAATCCCTCTTTATCTCTTCAATCTTTTTTCTCTATCTTCCATCATTCCTCCTCACTCCTCATTCCCCGAAGTTCTTCTTCTATATACTCTTCTACTCTTTTATCCATAATACTGTGAATCGCATTTTCCATACGGGCTTCCGCAACCAGCTCATAAGCCGCTTCCAAAGAAAGACCGCGGCTTTGCATATAGAAAAGACTCTCTTCATCAAGTCTTCCGATACTTGCCCCGTGATTTCCTTCCACATCATCCTCATCGCAAAGAATAACGGGAATCGTCTGATTCACTACAGAGTCATCCATAAGAAGCACATTTTCCTGCTCTGTACCGGAAGCCCCTTTTGCTCCGTGCTTTAAGTCAATGGTACCCCGGAAGATTTTTACTGCGTCTTCCCGCAATACACCGTCAGCCACGATATTGGAAATCGTCTTTTTCCCCCTGTGATTCACAACGAGATTGAAATCCGCCTTTTCCTTTTGAGAGAGCACATAATCCAGATGCAGTTCCGCCTCGGACTTATCTCCGTTTAAATCAATCTGATAGGAGATATGATGGCTCTTTCCTGAAAGAAGAAGGGAAGTCAGTTTCAGCTTCGCTTTTTCCTCCAAAACAAAGGAGAAGTCCTGTAAATGTGCAAAATCCTTCGCATTCTTTACAGCAACAACAAGGTCCAACTTGGCATTTTTCTTAAGCAAGAACTTTTCCTGTAAAAAAGCCATATTCTTGGACTCTTCCATGGATTCAATCGCCAAAAAGAGTTTCAGTCTTGCCCCTTCTTCTACCGTAAAACAGTAAGCGGAGTGCTCCACCGCATTTTCTCCGTTTTGAAAATGCATGCGAATATAGTCCGAACTTTCCTCTCCTTCTCTCAACACAAAGGACTGTACGGGAAGTCTTTCCTCTCGAAAATAATCATCCAGTGCCGTACTCATGCTGCCGGAAAAGTCACTTTCTTCCTTAAGCTTTTCCGGAAGCTTTCCTTCTACAGACGGCTGATAGGCAGTAAGTTCTCCCGGTATTTCTAGCTTTGCCTCGTTCATTTTCAACCAACGGAAGGTAGGCACAGGCATTTTATTGATTATAAATTGGTTCTCCTTCATCCTATCCTCCTTCCTAGCCGATGGCTCCAACCATTTCCAAACGAATCAAATTGTTCATTTCCACCGCATACTCTAAAGGAAGCTCCTTGGAAACCGAGTCCGCAAAGCCGCTTACAATAAGGGACTTCGCCTCTTCTTCCGAGATGCCTCTGCTCATCAGATAGAAAACGGCATCGTCGGAAATTCTTCCGATCTTCGCCTCGTGTCCTACATCGGCCTTGTTTGTCCGTACATCGATAGCCGGTACGGTATCGGAACGGGACTCGTCATCGAGCATCAAGGACTGACAGGAAACGGCAGACTTCGCATTCTTTGCCTGATTCTGAATCACTACAGCAGAGCGATAAGTGGAAATGCCGCCGCCTTTCGAAATGGAACGAGTATTAATAAAGGAACTGGTGTCCTTTCCGATATGCACCATCTTTGCTCCGGTATCCAGGTTCTGTCCCTTTCCGGCGAAAGTTACTCCCGTAAACTGGGAACGCGCATTGTCCCCCTTTAAAATGGTCATCGGGTACAGATAGGAAACATGGGAACCGAAGGAGCCGGAAACCCATTCCATAATCCCGTTCTCCTCTACCTTTGCTCTCTTTGTATTCAGGTTATACATATTCTTGGACCAGTTCTCGATGGTGGAGTAGCGAAGCTTCGCATTTTTCCCGACAAAGAGCTCCACGCAACCTGCATGAAGATTGGCCACATTATATTTCGGTGCGGAGCAGCCCTCAATAAAATGAAGCTGTGCACCCTCGTCCACGATAATCAGGGTATGTTCAAACTGACCTGCTCCCTTCGCATTTAAGCGGAAGTAGGACTGCAGGGGAATTTCCACATTGACCCCCTTCGGAACATAGACAAAGGATCCGCCCGACCAAACCGCCCCGTGAAGCGCGGCAAACTTATGGTCTGTAGGAGGCACCAGTTTCATGAAGTGCTCTTCAATCATTGTTCCATAGGGACCATGCAATGCAGACTCAATATCGGTATAAATAACGCCCTGTCTTGCCACCTCTTCCTGGAGATTATGATAAACGAGCTCCGAGTCATACTGCGCTCCAACGCCGGCAAGGCTCTTTCTTTCCGCCTCAGGAATCCCGAGCTTCTCGAAGGTATTCTTGATATCTTCCGGCACCTCTTCCCAAGTCTGAGACATTTCCGTATTCGGTTTTACATAGGTTACAATATTGTCTACGTTCAGTCCCGAAATATCCGGTCCCCAGTTCGGCATTTCCGATTTATGATAAATCTCTAAGGACTTCAATCGAAAATCCCGCATCCACTTCGGATCGTTTTTCTTCTCGGAAATCTCAAGAACGATATCCTCGGTCAGTCCCTCTTTTATCTTATAGAACTCTCCTTCTTTTTCCTCATAGCGAAAATCATAGAGGGAGCGATCGATATCTTCTACTATTGCTCTGTCTTTTGCCATACTTTAACCCTCTAAGAAGGACTCAAAGCCCTCATCATTAATCTTATTGACCAGACTGCCGTCCCCGGTAGCCTTCATTTTTCCGTTTATAATAACATGCGTCTTGTCTACGTTAAGCGCCTCCAGGATTCTGGTGGAATGCGTAATGATAAGAAGTGCACCGTCCATATTCTTCTGATAAGCCTTTACTCCTTCGGAAACCGTACGAACCGCATCCACATCAAGACCGGAATCGGTTTCATCAAGAATGGCGAGCTCCGGCTTCAGCATAAGAAGCTGTAAAATCTCAGCTTTCTTCTTCTCTCCGCCCGAAAATCCGACATTTAAGTCTCTTTCCGCATAACTATGGTCCATTCCCAAGATATCCATGGAGGCTTTCAGCTCCTTACGGAAGTCCCAAAGACGGATTCTCTTTCCGAATCTTTGCTCCATAGCGGAACGGATAAAGTTCCCAAGGCTCACACCCGGTACCTCCAAGGGGTTTTGGAAGGAAAGGAAAATCCCTCTCTTCGCCCTCTTATCTACCGGCTCAGCCGTAATATTCTCTCCGTTAAAAAAAAGATTGCCCCCTGTAATGGTATAGCGGGGGTTTCCCATAATGGCATTTCCAAGTGTAGATTTTCCTGCCCCGTTCGGTCCCATTAAAACATGGGTTTCTCCTTTATTTATAGTTAAATTAATCGCATCGAGTATTGCCTTTTCCTCTACGGAAACAGATAAATTTTTGACGTCCAGCAAATCTGCCATAATTCCTCCATCTACTATACCGCCCTCTCTTAAGCGATATGAATATTCCATAATCCACTAAGCAGTAAGTTGAGTATTATTTATTATAATTTCTCTCCCTCTCTTACATTTCACGCATTATAAAGCAGGACTACCGGTGTGACAATAGTATTCCTAGTAATTTTATAGGATTATAAGAAAAAAACATGGAGCCGAAAAAAATACACTTTTCCACACTGTATGGCTCAGAATCGGGGCACGCTCTCGCTAACCTCGCCACGTAGGGGATACTAAACGAAAAACTGCATTTCATTTGTTTTTCGCAAGTACCCACCGGCGGAGAACTACCCCTGTCTTTCAGTCCCTATAAAATTGCCAAGCATAATTCCGCCCTTTTGAAAAGGCACTCCTTTTTTCCTAAGATACCGTTTTAAGTGCAATTAAGTGCACTCCGGTATTTAAAAAGTTTTCTACAAGGATATCTCCTATTCGGATGGGCTTTGGGATGCGGAAGTTTTTACAGAATTCTTCCGCTTCAGCGAATTTTTCCTTAGGAATCATTCCTTCCGTACGGACGGGAAGAAGTTCTTTTTCGCCGATAATCCTGATTTCTCCTAAAAATTTCTTTTCCTTTGCGAGGGCCTCTTCTATGGCTGCTTCCTTTCCTCTGTGACAGGAATTCCCATAAACGGCAAAAACCTCATGGTCGTCATGTTCTACACTGATGAAACAATTTCTCCTGCAAACGGTGCAGGTGGTATTCGTTACTTGCATTTTATCTCGTCTCTCCCTTATCCTAATCTATTTCCATTTATACCGGTTAAGCTGGCCTTTAAAGCATTTTTCCACTCCAAAAGTTTCTTTTCCCTCTCCTCACGAAGGATTTTCGGGAAGAACTCCATCTCCACATGATGCCTTTCCTCAAGACTCTTCATCGATGGATAAAAACCGCAATAAAGACCTGCAAGATACGCCGCCCCCAAGGCTGTGGTTTCAACACAGGACGGACGAATAACCGAGGCCTGCATGATATCCGCCTGGAATTGCATAAGGAAGTTATTTCCGGAAGCACCTCCATCCACCCTAAGGCTTCTCAGTCTTTGTCCGGTATCCTGCTCCATGGCATTTAAGAGGTCTCTGCTCTGAAAGGCAATGGATTCCAAGGCTGCTCGAATAATATGGTTTTTATTCACTCCACGGGTAAGACCGGTAATGGAGCCTCTTGCCTCCGGGTCCCAATACGGTGCTCCCAATCCTGTAAAAGCAGGTACGATATAGCACCCATGTGTATCTTCCACCTTCGTGGCAAAATATTCCGAATCTCGGGAATCATCCAGAAGATGCAATTCATCCCTTAACCACTGAATCACGGCTCCTGCAACGTAGACAGAGCCCTCTAATGCATAGTAAACCTTATCGTTAATGCCCCAGGCAATGGTACTGAGCAGGCCATGATGAGAAGGAACGCAGTCTTCTCCTGTATTCATAAGCATAAAGCAACCTGTGCCATAGGTATTTTTCACATCCCCTTTTTGGAAGCAGCATTGTCCGAAAAGAGCAGCCTGTTGGTCTCCTGCCACTCCGCAAATCGGAATTTTTCTTCCGAAATATTCTTCGTCCGTCTCTCCGAAAAAGGAAGAAGAAGGGCGAACCTCCGGAAGCATGCACTTGGGAATCCGGAAAAGCTTGCAAAGCTCCGCATCCCATTCAAGGCTATGGATATTAAATAAAAGCGTTCTGCTCGCATTACTATAATCGGTAGCAAAACATTTTCCCTTGCTTAAATTAAATATCAGCCAAGTATCCACCGTTCCAAAGCAGAGCTCTCCCTTTTCCGCCCTTTCCCGGGCCCCTTTTACATGATTCAGAATCCAGGAAAGCTTGGTTGCGGAAAAATAAGGGTCAAAAACCAAACCTGTTTTTTCCTTAATAAGTTGTATGACGGAGGGATTTTCCTTTGTCATTTTCTCTATCATTTCCGTTGTTCGTCTACACTGCCAAACAATGGCCGGATAAATAGGCAGACCTGTTTCCCGATCCCAAACCAGAGTCGTTTCTCTCTGATTTGTAATGCCGATAGCCTTGATTTCGGAAGAATCAACCCCGGACTTCTCCACCGCTTCTCTGGCAGCCGCAAGCTGTGCCTGCCAAATTTCATTTCCATGATGCTCTACATAGCCCGCCTTCGGATAGTATTGCGGAAATTCCTTTTGTGCGGCAGCAACGGACTGTCCCTCCTCATTAAAAAGGATTGCTCTTGTACTCGTTGTTCCCGCATCCAATGCCAGTATCATCTTATTTTCCTTTCCACTACAATAGTCCGCGCAACTTTAAATCTTGGAAAGCCTTCACCAAAGTGCTGTTATCCTCATGACTCAATGCTCCGATATGCCCTACACGGAAAAGATAGTCTCTTAACTCTCCTCCATTCGGGCAAACCCAAATTCCATACTCTTCTTTCAAGCGAAGAAAAATTTCATAGGCATTGGCGGAAAGCGGATGCAAAGGAGTTACCGCATTGGCAGGACTTTCTGAGATAAGCATAAAAGGCAGTCCCTTTATTTTCTCCCGAAAATCCTTTGCCTGGAGGGCTACTCTTTCCACTTCTTTATCTACACCGCCCAGTCTCTCAATCTCCTTAAGTCTTGCATTAATCTGCAGTAGAATTCCGACCGCCGGAGTAAAGGATGTCTGCCCTCTCTCCTGATCTTTCAGCATGGACTTTAAATTAAAGTACATACTTTTTGTTTTCAGACAATTCACTCTCTCTACCGCTTTTTCAGAAAAAACGATGATAGAAATCCCCGGAGGACAGGCCAGAACCTTTTGCGAACCGGTAATCATGATATCCGCCTTGACCTTATCCATATCAAAAGAATCCGCTAAAAAAGAGGAAACGCAATCGCAGACAAAAAATAAATGATTCTTCTCGCAAAATTCTCCAAGCATTTCGACATCATATAAAACCCCCGTAGAGGTTTCATCTACATTAACAAGAAGTCCCGTGAAATCCTGTCCGTCATATTCATAAAGCTTTTCTTTTCGCAGCTTTTTTCCATACTCAAGTGCAATCGAAACATAGGGAATTTCATGGATTTCACATAGATCGACAAAACGCTGTCCAAAGCTTCCCCCATTAATAACTAAAAGCTTATCCCTCTTGGTAAAACAGTTCATTATGACGGCTTCCATGGAGCCCGTACTGGAGCAAGTCATAAAGACAGCCCGAGCATTTCTCCCGGCCTTACTGTACTTCAGGATATACTTTTCATTTTCCAGCATGATTTCGGAGAAGTCTGTCGTTCTGAAATAAGGCAGCTGTTCCGCTCCGATAGAGAGAATCTCCTCTGATGTCATCACCGGGCCTACCGTAAAATTAATCATTTAGTTTTGTTCTCCTTAAAAGCTAAATTCTGCACACAAAAATCCGGTATAAAGCTTTCCTTTGCACTTTCTCCCTCTTGAATGAAAGCCTTTTCTATTCCCAAAGAAAGGGCATAATCCACGAGCCTTTGATATTCTTTTCCGAAGACTTTCCTGTTTATTTCCGGGAAACAGTCTAATGCTCCAAAAGGAGTATACTGTGAAAGAAGACTATATAGTATATGATTTCCATATCGGCAAAAACTATATTTTAATATCCGTTTTCCCTGATAAACCTGTCCCGGAAGAAGTAAATGTCGTAATATCACTCCTTTTTTTAATAATCCGTCCCGATAATAGAGCTCCGGACATTGTCGAACGACTTCTTCCAAAGCTTCCTTTGCGATTTCCGGATAATTCTTTGCTTTCGAATAGCGCTCAGCCAGACTCCCCTCCCAGTATTTAAAATCCATGAGGTAAATATCAACCAGTCCTTCCAATGCTTTTAGAGTCCGAGCGCTTTGATAGCCCGAAGAGTTCCAAACAAAGGGTAGTGAGAAGTCTTTCTTACGAGCAAGAAGCATGGCTTCTCGAACCCCCGGACTGTAATGCTCCGGTGTCACAAAATTGATATTATGACATCCTTCTGCTTCCAGTTGATAAAATACTTCCACCAGTTCTTCTACACTGAGTTCTTGCCCCGACTCTTTTCGGGAAAGCCTTTGGTTTTGACAATATACACAGGAGAGCCCGCAGGAGGAAAAAAAATGGTTCCGCTCCCCTTTGTTCCGCTAAGGCAAGGTTCCTCCCAAAAATGTGCTGCAGCTCGCCCGATGTGCATACTTGTTCCGGCCTTACAAAATCCCCTTTGTCCCTCTTCTCTATTTACTTTGCATGCTCTTCCACAGAGTTCGCAAGAGCGGTAAGAAAAGCCACTAGCTTCATCCATTAATTCTCTCTACTCCCCTTATCCATCTAAATCCAAGCTTTCCCATGAGTCTTTCTTGTGTATTAGCTTGAAAGCTGTTACAATCCCCTTGTTATCATTATCGTGTAAATAAAAGGAGAACTAAAATGGCTAATCCTATTGTACGAATTACCATGGATAGTGGCAAGACTATTCGCTTAGAATTATACCCTGAAATTGCTCCCGTTACGGTGGAAAATTTTCTGGATTTGGTAAAAAAGGCTTTTATAACGGCCTGACCTTTCACCGCATTATCCCGGGCTTTATGATTCAGGGCGGTGACCCTTCCGGAAACGGCACAGGCGGTCCCGGATATAAAATCAAAGGAGAATTTCGCTCTAACGGCGTAAAAAATGACCTTAAACATGAACGTGGAGTAATTTCCATGGCAAGAGCCTTTGATCCGAACTCTGCAGGCTCCCAATTCTTCATTATGCATGAGGATGCTCCTCACTTGGATGGGGAATATGCCGCCTTTGGGAAGGTGATTGAAGGGCTCGATACGGTTGACGAAATCGCTTCCGTAGAAACAGGTTTTCAAGATGCTCCGGTCAATAAAGTAATCATGGAAAAAGTCGAGATTGAAGAATAAAAATAAGCCATTCTGCACTTTGCCTATGGCCGTAATAGCTAAGAAAAAAAGCCCCCTCGAAAGAGGGGGCTAAAGTATTGCTATAAGCCGGGTTATGTTTAAAATGGTCATCTATCTAGGACTTATGTCACCATAAGCCTCAAGCGGTCTACCCGAGAGCAGACGAGCAGCCTTATGCCCTCTGTTGACCTTGCTTCGGATGGGGTTTACATAGCATCCTCCGTTACCGGAGAACCGGTGATCTCTTACATCGCCTTTTCACCCTTACCGTTTAAACGGCGGTTCTTTTCTGTTGCACTTTCCTGTGAGTCGCCTCAACCTGACGTTATCAGGCATCCTGCTCTGTGAAGCCCGGACTTTCCTCTCCCGGTTTCCCGGCAGCGACCATTCACAATACTTTAAGGCTCTAGTTTACTCTAGGATGCCCCCTCCGTCAATCCGGAATTCTCGCCATATCCTCCTACAGAATTCTCACCATATCCTCCCGGGGCAAAATCTCCACTTCCTCCCCAAGATAAAAGGAATAGAGCACTCTTCTCTTTACCTTTTTTCCGAGAATGGCTTCCAGGGCATCGCTGTAAAGCATAATTTGCTTTTGGTACCTTTCTCTCAGCTCTTCTCCCTCTCTTACACGATCCGTCTTATAGTCCACGAGGATAATTCCGTCATCCTCCACAATAAAAGCATCGATAATTCCCTGTAAAAGCACCTCATCCTCTTCCACCCTTTCCGGAAATAAAGAATGATAAGGCAGCGCCCTCATAAAATGCTTCTCCCGGAAAAGTCGTTTTTCCTGATACGCTTTTTTAAAACATTCTCCAAGGCTTGAGGAAAGAAAAGTCTGAAACTGCTCTTTGTTTAAAAGACTCAGTTCTTCCTCACCTAAGATAGAGGGAAGTTGTTCCGGGCCCTTAGTGTAGTCAAAAAGAGCCAGTGCATGGTGAAAGCTGTCTCCGATTTTCGCTCCAAGACCCTTCTCTCTTTTTTCCGTATTTCTTTCATACACTTGCCGATTTTTTCCACTTTTTTCCGCCTCGCTAAGCCCTTCGCTTTCTCCTCCCGTTTCACCCTCTTTATCCCCTTGTTCCTTTACTGCCTCAATCGCCTGCTTCTTTAAGAGGGAGACGGCATACTTCGGATAGAGATGCGTACTTTCCTCATGCGGATATCGGTAAGAAAAATCCTTATCCCACTCCTCTTCTTCCACAGTTTTTTCATGATTTTCCGCTAAATAAGAATATAGCGCGTCTTTAAAGGAAAACTTTTCTCCTTCCTCTTCCTCTTTCTTTTCAGAAAGGGCTTCTCTTGTAAATGTACGCAGTTTCACAAGCGGGTTTTCCAAACTCTCCGTAAAGCTTCTTGAAAAGGCCAGCATAATAAAATCCAAATAAGAATTCGCCCCTCTTATCTCTTCCGTCTTAATGTCTTCGTTCAGCGGGTGCTTTTCCAGATAAGAAGCAAGATTTTTTATCACTCCCGTCATGACGAGCTTTTCTTCCGCTCTTGTCATCGCAACGTAGAGCAATCTAAGCTCCTCCGCCTGATTTTCTTCCTCCATTTTTTCCTTTATGGCAGAGAGCTGTAAAGAAGGATATTGGATTCTTGTTTCCTGATCCAGATAGTTAGAGGCCATGCCAAGCTCTTCATCGAGCAGGATGGACTCTCGTAAATCCTGCTTGTTGAAATTTTTTTGTATGGAAGAAAGGAATACAACCTTGAATTGCAGGCCCTTCGACTGATGAATGGACATAATACGAAGAAGGTCATCCTTTTCCGAATAAATATTCGCCTCTCCCTCGTCATACTCCTTCTGCTTTGCCTTTTCGATATAACGAATGAAATAGAACAGCCCGCTGAAGCTCCCCTTTTCAAACTGCAGAGCATCCTCAATCAGTTGGTCAAGGTTTGCCCTTCTCTTCTCTCCCATGGGAAGCGCAGAAACGTAAAGATAGTAAGAAGTTTCCTCATAAAGAAGGGTTAAAAGCTCATGAACGCGAAGATTTCGGGAAAGCCTTCTATAGCGCTCCAGTTTCGTGCAAAAATCCTTCCATTTCTCATAGAGCGCTTGGTCAAGTGGCGCTTGCACCTGCAATGGATTCTCTTTTTCACTGCATATATTTTCACCGGAAATAGTTTCATTGTGTTTATTTCCACTACATACATTTTCACTACCGATATTTCCATCGGCAATAGCCTCCAAAGAAATGCAGAGTGCCTCGGAAAGGCTTCCGTACGCGATTTTTAAGCTGCAAAGCTCCTCATCCGTAAAGTGAAACATAGCTGAATGAAGAACGGCGGCAAGCGGAATATCCTGCTTCGGGTTATCGATAATGGAAAGCATGGCAAGAACCGTCTCCACCTCAACCTGCGAGTAGTAACCGTCCGAACTCACCGCAAAGCTCGGGATTCCCTCCTCGGAAAAGATGTCCACCATCTCCTTTGCCACTTTCTTCGGAGAGCGAAGCAGAATAACCATGTCCTTATACTGTATATTCTTTTTATGCAATTCCTTCACACGGGAAGCAATCATACGGCACTCTAACTGCAGGTCGGTCTCCTTCTCTAAGCCGGCCTCTCCGCCCTTTTCTCCTTGCTTTTCCTCCTTCTTGCCCTTCGCCTTTTCTTCCTCTGTTTGTTCCCCTTTCTTTTTTTCGGGCTTGTTCTCTTCCTTTTCCAAAAGGAGAAACTCTGTCTGAGAGTCCGTATCTTCCTTTTCTTCTCTCCCCTGAAAAAGACTGCTGTCCCTATCATACTCGATTCCGCCGAGTTCCTTTTTCATGATACGGAAAAAACAGGCATTTACCGCATCGATAACGCCTTTTAAGGAACGGAAATTCTTCTGCAAAAAGATTTTGGGATAGCTTTCATCATAATATTTCCGAAGGAAGAGCTCCGGTCTTGCCATACGAAAGCGGTAAATACTCTGTTTTACATCTCCGACCTGAAAGACATTCCCCTCCGAAAAGCGTTCTTTGGATAAGGCAGACACAAGATATTCCTGCACCATATTGGAATCCTGATACTCATCTACGAGAATCTCCGTATACTCCTGTGCCAATTCGTCCGCAAGGGTGCTGAAGTGAAGCACACCGTCTTTTTCCGTATAGAGAAGTTTTAGCGCAAAATGTTCAAGATCCGAAAAATCCAGAATATTTCGTTCCAGCTTTTCTTTTTGATAACGCGCATGGAACAGAAGGGTAAGACGGATTGCCTCCTGCAATAAAGTTTTTCCCTCTGTTTCCGCCTTTTCTTCTATCTCCTCAGGAATCAGAATATAGTTTTTCTGCCATTTCTGTACGAGCGCCTTTACCGCGTTTCTTCTACCTTTAACCTCCTCTTTTCTCTCCGCCCTGGAATTCTTTATGCGGCTAAAGGAAATCGTCTGTATTTCTTCAATTGTACGGCGAAGAATAGCCCCTGCCTCCTCTGATTTCTCTAAAATCTCCTCTGCTTTCTCTAAAAGCTTCGCTGCTTCTCCGCCACTTTCGCTCTCTTTCCTTTCCAAAATCTCTTCCGTATTTTCTTTTTGAGAAGACCGGATTGCCTTTACTCTTAAAAGGCTTTGATAATCTTCCTCCACCGTCACAAGATACTCGGAAGGCCCCCCCTCTTCTGAACAAATCCGGATAGCCTCCCTAAGCGTTTCTATCGCTTCCTCCACTCGCTTCCTGATGCTCGCGAGGAGATAGTTTTTCCAAGCACTGCTGCTGTTCTCGGAAAGCGTCTTCAGATACTTTTCCGGAAAGGGACTGGCAATAGCAAGGTAATACAGCTTTAAAATAATCTCCTGTATTCCCTTATCCTGTTTTCCCGTGGAATAGCGGTCTACAAAAGAAAGAAAGCTTTCCTCCTTCTTCCCGTATTCCTCTTCTAAAAGCTCTTCTACAATATCTTCTTTAAGGAGGGCGAGCTCATTTTTCTCTCCGATACGAAAATTCGGTTCAATACCGAGGCTCGTGTAGTTTTCCTCTATCAGCCTCTTACAAAAGGCATCAATGGTACTGATATTCGCATTCGGCAGTTCCGCTATTTCTCGTTCAATATGCGGATCTCTATTCTCTAAAAAGGCTTCCTTTAAGCGTGCCTTGATCCTTTCCTTCATTTCCGATGCGGCAGCTTCCGTAAAGGTCATAAGCACCACGGAAGAGAGGCTGATTGGATGCTCTTTATCAAGGAGGCGATCAATGACATGCTCTACCAGTACTGCGGTTTTTCCGGATCCTGCTGCCGCGGAAACCAGTAAATTCCCTTTTCTGTGGGAAATGACTTCGCTTTGTTCCTTTGTCCATTTACTCATCGCCATCCTCCTTTCTCGTCTCTATATCTTCCTCTGTTTCCCCTTTTGTCTTCTTTAGAATCTCTTCCCAGAGTTCTTCGTCTGTTCGGGAATCGGGACTTCGGTATCGGAAATTCGGGAGATCCTCATCAAAACCGCAGATACTGTGATAAGGACAGTAGCTGCAAGAAGTAATATCCCCCTCTTTTCTTATCGGGGAAATCCCTTTCTCCCCCTCTTTAATGCGTTTAGCGCCTTCAAGCATTTCCTTCCTGGCAAATGCCAAAAGAGCTTCCAACTTTTCGGAAGAAACAGCCGCTCCTTTTTCCTCAACCTCGCCGTTTTTACACTGCACGGGAAGTAGAAGGCTTTCCCCTTCCCTCTTTTCCAGATGTGAAAGACTCTCCTCGGAGAAATTCACAAGCCCGGACGGTTTAAACGCCTTTAAACGCTCCTTATCGGGATCACTGTCCTTATCATAAGGAATGACGGGGTTCTCCATGGTAAAATAGAAAAGTGCCGAAGGAAGCACTTCCCGATTCGAATTTTTCTCTTTTTCCCTTTGCAGAACATAATCCATATAAAGCGGAAGCTGTAAATCCAGTCCTGCGAAAAGATTTTTCAAAGAAAACGCTTTCTTTCCGCTCTTATAATCGATGACCTTCAAAAAAAGCGTTTTCCGATCCTCCGACAGATATTCGTCCACCCGGTCTATTCTTCCTCGAAGCTGCAGTCCCTCCTCTTCCATCTTGAACTCTTCTTCCACGGCTTTCGGTCTGAAATCTCCGCCCAAAAGCTGCTTTCCGAGCGCCCAAAGGATTCTTCTTCCATTTTTCTGAAGCTTCATTCGTAAATATTCGTTTCTTCCGCCGGAAAGGAAGAGACTGAATTCCGGATCCTGCCAAAGTTCCTCTAAAACCTCGTTTAAAATTTCTTCCAGCTTTTCTCCGAAAGCCTCCTCCATATCCTTCCTTCTCATCAGCTTCCTAAAGAAAAGCTCCAGCATTCTGTGATAGAGATTTCCGATAGTAAAAGCCTGTACTTCACTTGTTTTTCTATCCTTAAGATTCAGGCCACATTGCAGAAAATGGGCATAAGGACAGGAATAAAAGATTTCCATACGACTTACGGAACCTTTTAGGATTTCTCCATAGAGTGCCAGGCTCATCTCCTTCGTAATACGCTCTTCCGTATTTTCAAAGAAAATCCCCTTCAGTATCTTCTTCACTTCCTCGCGATATTCTTCCCTGTTCCATAAATAATGTAAAAGCCGGAAACTCTCCGTTTTAAAACGATGAACAATTTCTTCTTTCTGTAAGTAAAGACTCTTTCCTGTACATTTTTTAGGAAGTTCTTCTACCAACTCTTCCAAAGCTCTCTTTCCATTATAAATCGGGAGTTTTTGCCTTTCGGAATAGATGATTTTCAAGTCCGAAAAAAGTGGAAAGAGCTCTTTCAGATAGGGCGATGCCTTTCCGCTTTTTCCATTTCGAACTGCTCTCGGGTACGACAAATAGAGCCTTTCTTTCGGCGTAAGAAAAGCCTTATACACATAATATTTCTCAATATAACTTTCCTCCCAGGAAAGCGGAGAAAGCCGGTATCCGCTCTCCCGTAAAAATTCTCTTTCTTTTTCCGTGAAAATAATCTTCTTCCCCATTCCTTTCGGAAGAAATTCCGAGCTTAATCCCAAGAATAAAAAGGCCTTCGGATTGTGAAAACGGGAGCGCCGTAAATCTCCGACCACAACTTGATCCAGTGTTGCCGGTATCTGTCTTAATTTTTCCAGAGAAAATGCAAGATCAAAGAGCTTTCCGAAAGATTTTTTCGAAATGGAAATTTCGCCGAGACTTTCCCTCATTTTTTCCATCATTTCCAAAATGATTCCTATGCTCTTTTCAAAGCTCTCCTCCCTATTTTCCATGCCTTCTTCCGAGAGGAAGGAAAGTGATTCTAAAAGCCTGTTTTCCAAATCCGTCTTTTCCAGAAGTTCGGATAGACTGTCTATCCTGTCCTTAAGAACTAAACCTTTCTCCTTGTTCTCCTCTTTTTGCTGTGTCTCCCCCTCCTGCTTCTCCTCGCTTTGCTCCTTTTCCCCCTTCTTCTCCGCACTTTTTCTGTTTCTCTCATAAAAGGCAATAAGGCATGCCAAGTCCCTATGGGCTAGATAGTCTTCTGCGTTCTTTTTAGGCTTTTCGAGAATGTTTCCCTCTTTATTCCGTGCGCCCGGCTGAAGATCACTATTCTTTTCTCCATTCTTTTCTTCCTCTGTCTCATCTTCCTCCGGTTTTAGTAAGGAAGAAAAGGCCGGAAGCCCTTTCAATCCTCTTTCTCTTGCAATATTTTCCCATCGGTCCACCAGCTCTTCTTCCCCGGCTCCCCGATAAGGAAAGGCACGAAGATAGCGAAATACCGTATCAAAAAGGAAGCCCTTTTCGAGGACCAAAAGAGCACTCCGAAGCACCTTCCCGTAAGGAGAATCCATAAGCTTGATATCCTCCTCCAGAAAAAAGGGAATTTCCAAATCCTTCCATTTTCTAAATAAAATGTCCCGATAGCTTTCCGGATCCGGAACAATCACGGCAATATCCCGATAGCGATAGCCCTCATCCTTTACGAGAGCGCGAATCTCTACTGCCGCTTCCTCCACCTCTCTTAGAATATTCGGGCATTCGCGAAGCGTAATCCCGAAAGGTCGAATCTGCTTCTCTTTTTGCTTCTCTTCTTGCTCCGTCTTTTCGAAGGATTTAACGTCCCTTTTCTCCTGCCCTCTGCAGGCTCTCTCTACTTCCGCCTTTCCATACGCATAGTCATCGCAGATTTTCTGAAGCGCCGGTATTTTTTCAAAGCGAGGATAGACCTCACCCTCTTTCCGTCTCTCTCCGCTAATGCTGTCATAAAGATTTACATTAATCGCAGGGAGGACTTTTACGTTCAGTTTTAAGGCAAGCTCCTCTACTTCCTTTACTGCATCCTTTGTCAGGTAAAAAAGAGAAGACATATCTCCCTTCTCATAGAGATTTCCCTCTTCCCGACTGCGAATTTCCAGAGAAATCAGGATGTTATTCTCTCCTTCCATAAGGATTTCAAGACATCTGAGCTCGGAAACGGTAAAACCGGTAAAGCCGTCCAAAAGAAAAGTCGCATTTTTGTAATTCGGATCCTGTAAAACCTGCTCTAAAGCAAGGTCTTGAATCCCTTCCTCGGTATATTTCCCGTGTTCCAAAAGCCAGTTTAAAAAGCCCGCATAAAGAAGCGCCATATCATGGAGCTTTGCTCCTGTCAGCTTTTTAACGGACTTAAGCGCGCAGTTGCTTAGATTCTCCGGGCTTATCCCATATTGCATACATTCCGAAATAAGAGACTTCGCTTCCTCGAGAAACCCCGGTTTATCGATTTCTCCCTGAAAATAAAGCAGATTGCGATTGTATTTTTCCGCCACAAGAGAAAGAACCATGACTTTTCCCATTTCATCGAGAGCCTTCGGCACTGTTTTGTTCCTATGAGAAAAACTGGCATAATAGAGCCTTTGGAAGCTTAAAACATCAAGATTGATGATTCCTTTTCCCTTATTGTTTTCATGCATTACAATCCTTTTTTGCATAGCAAGGGTATCCTGCTCCGGAACCAGGTAGTAGACATTGTGGTTTAAGTCCTTTTCCGCCTCTTCCAGGGCCTTCCTAACACAAAACTCCGTCTTACCCGATCCGCTTGCTCCGAAAACGAATTGTAATGTAGACATACTGTGCTCCTTCTATTTTTACTGATTTTTGCTTTCTTATCATTTCAAATTTCTAATATCAAGTAAAACAGGATTTTCAAAAATATCGAAGTATTAAGCAAAGGCCTCCAGCATCTTCCGCTTTACTTCCTCTTTTTCCTTGATTTCTCCAAAGTAAAGTTCTCTTCCTAAGTCTTTTTCTTCCGGACAGCCTGTTTTCAGACTCTCTTCCAAGTATCCTCTTTTCAGATTTTCTTCCGTAATATATATGTTTTTCTTACTCTTCCGAAAAAGCTCCGGATAAAAATAATAGAGGACGGTCGTCATATCCCAGTTGTAAAATCCTTTGATGCCGTACTCCCTGTCATTATAAGCGAACCAATCACTCTCCTTCTTTAAAATATATTGGCCGAGACTTGAATTTTCAAGTCTCTCTTTGAAATCGGAATAAGAGGTCATAACGGCAAGGCAGGCATTTCCCGTAATGATATGAAGATTCTCTCCGTTTTGGAGAACGAGGGTAGATGCCTTATAGTCTACGGAGAAATTGAGCTCCTTCATTTCCTTTTTTTCGAAAATGAGCGGTGCGGTGATTCCTCCCATAAAGTACATTCCCTTAATGAGACTAAAAAATTCGGGATCCAAAACAAAGGCTCCCGCAATATTTGTTAGAGAGCCAGTCACAATCAAATCAATTTCATGCGGATAGGCTCTGGCAAGCTTTACAAGATTTCGAGAGCTTTCCGAGTCCCAGTCTTCCGGTTTTAATCCTCCAAGCCATAAGGGAATATCCTCTCTATTCCTTTCCCTAAGCATCGTCCTCGTATTTTCATAAACGACCTTGGTTCGGTTGTTTCCAAAGCTTGCACTGACGGCCAAAAGCTCGATGTCCTCTCTTCCAAGAAGATAGAGGAGGCACAGTCCGTCATCCATATCACAGCCCGGAATTCCCATGGTATTGTCACAGTCAAAAATGATTTTTCTCTTATTTTCGTTTTGCCTTGCACTATTTTGCATTTCCGTTTTTTCTGTTTCTATCTTTTCTGTTTCCACCTTTACTCCTCCAAAAGTTCTTCTTTAGAAAATAGAATAACTCCCTTTTCCGCTTGAAGCACCATCCTATACGGCACTTGCTCTATTTCCAGGGGTCTGTCCAGCAAATTATGAAGGACAAGACCACTTTCATTTTTCCAAAAAACTCTCCAGCTGTCTCCGATACACTGGGAGCTTATCGGATAAAAAAGAGAAGCGTTGTCATGAGCCGGAGCTTCCGATGCCCTCTGAAACTTGAGCTGTCTCTCTCTTAGGAAAAGAGAATACTCTCCGTCCGGCTTGTCCTTTGCAACAAGAGACTGCGCTGTGCACGAATGATCGTTGTTAAGAATAGGAAAAAAGGCATCTTAAATTCTCCCCTTTCCACCCTTCCGGGAAGGAAGTTGGCTTCCCCCATAAATTTTGCCGCATAGACGGTTTTCGGGGCATAGAAAAGCTCTTCCCCTCTTCCGCATTGCAGAATTTCTCCCTCTTTCATTAAAGCAATTCGGTCGGAAAGGCGCAGGGCTTCCTCATGGTCATGTGTGACAAGCAAAACGGAAAGGCCTCTCTTCTCCCGCAAATGAAGGAGAAGCTCTCCCATTTCCTTTCGAAGATTCGGGTCCAAAGATGAAAACGGCTCATCGAGGAGGAGCAGTTCCGCATTCTGGGCAAGTGCTCTCGCAATGGCCACCCTCTGCTTCTGCCCTCCGGAAAGACTTTCTATCGTTCTCTTTGAAAAACCTTCCAGGCTCACGAGAGAAAGAAGCTCTTCTACTATTTTCCGTTCTTCCGTCTTGTTCTTTTTTTGAAAATGCAGGGGAAAGGCAATATTTTCCCCGACCGTTAGGTGCGGAAATAAACGGAGGTCCTGAAAGACCACCGTACAATCTCTTTTTTCGGGAGGAAGCTTAGTCAGATCTCTTCCGTTCAGAAAAACGCTCCCCGAAGAACTCGGAATGAGCCCCAGTACAGCTTTAATCAAGGTACTCTTCCCACAGCCGCTGACACCGAGAAGGCTAAAGATTTCTCCTTTTTTTATTTCCAAGGAGCAGTCCTTTACAATAGGACTCCCTTCCAAGTACACATTCAGATTTTCAATTTTTAACATGCTTTTTCTCTCCTTTTTAAGCCTCGCAAAAGCATTTCCATAAGAAGAAAGAGCAGGAAACTGCTCAGTAAAAAGAGCAGTCCGTAAACGCTTGCGAGATTTCTTTCTCCGCTCTGAATAAAGGGCACCATAATAAGACTTAAAGTCTTCAGCTTCCCTCCGCCAAGAAGCACCGTTAAGATGTACTGGCTCATGGAAAGAATAAAGGACATCATAAATGCGGGAATGAGGTAAGGAAAGAGCAAGGGAATTGTCACCTTAAACAGCAAATAGAAGCCGCTCGCTCCGAATACTCTTCCCTGCTCTTCTAAACGCTTGATTTGACTCTGCATTCCCTCCGTAAGATAAGTTGTAGCATATGGCAGGCTGTACAACACATGGGAGAGAAAGACCGAAAAGTAGGCATTTTTAAAGGGAAGGCGCAGGAAAAGAATCTGTGCTCCCATGGCAAAAACCGAAGACGGAATCATAAAAGGAAGGAATATACAAAAAGAAAGCAAGCTACTCTCTTTGTGTTCACTTTGCCATTTTGCGGTGCAATAGGCAGCCATTATAGTGCATAAAGACACCATGACGGAAAAAAAGATACTGAATAGGCAATTAATAAAAAGAGCCTTTCTTTGAAAGAGAATACTCCGAATCGCTCTCAAAGAGTAGTTTCCGGGGAGTATCCCCGGCCATGTGTAGCGCTCGGAAAAGCTCAGTAAAATAAGGACCAGAAAAGGAAAAACAATCGAAAACAGAAACAATATGCGTATCAGCTGATACGCCGGATTTTTCTTAGCAAGCATAGTTATCCTTTCTTCTTCGGTAAAAAGCGGAAATAAAAGAAGGAAAGCAGGAGCGAGAAAAGGAGCATGATTCCGTTATAGCTTAGTGCAGTCGGTCGATTCATAAATCCTCTTTGCAGTTCCTGATAGGCCAGGACGCTAAGGGCCCTCTCCGTTGTATTTCCAAGAAGATAGGGAAGATCAAAGCTTCCGAAGGAAAAGGAGAAAATAATAAAAAAAGCCGCAAGATACTGCCGAATCGATAAAGGCAGCGTAATAAAAAAGAAGCTGTATAAGGGACTCGCTCCCATGGTTCTCGCGGCTTCTCCCAACTTTCCGTCTACCGAATAGGCAAGCGGTAAAGCGAAAAAAAGCATAAAGGGTAATTCCTTCCAGATGTAACCAAGGATCACCCCTACTCCAAAACGGTCATAGACGAACTCCGGAAAAGCACTTTGGTCGGAAATCAGTTTTAACGCATAAAAAATCCTTGCCATAAATCCGTTTTGCGAAAGGAAAAAGAGCAGAAAAAGCGCCACCAAGCTATGCGGCATAATAATCGCAAGCTGTAATATCGACTTTAAGCTGTCCCATTTTTCCGAAAAATGTAAAATCAAAAAAGAACAAAGAAGCGCAAGAAGGAGCGTAAAAAGGGAGGATAAAAAGGAAATCCGCAATGTATAGAAAATAGAGGGGAGCGTATCCCCTCTAGTAAAAATCTCCTTATAATGCGCTATACTAACATGTCCCTCAACAGTAAAGCTGTCCCAAAGCCCCAAAAACAAAGCCAGTAAAAAAAGCCCTGTAAAGAAAAGCTGCGGCAAGAGATAAAGAAAGGAGAAATTCTTTTTCATTTTACTTTCCTGCAACTTCTTCCTGCCAGATTTCCTCAATAATCGGAACCAGCCCTGCCGGCATTTCCGGAAGGCGCTTACTTAAAAGCTCACTCTGCGGAAGAACTCCCTGTCCGAGATCCACCTTGGAAAACTCATCCTGCACCTCTTTAGAAAGCTTGGCATTGTCGAGTACCGGAATAGTCTTCAAAGTCTTATAGCGGTTTAACTGTACTTCCGGAGCCATCATCGCATTGATTGCCACTTCTGCGGCAGCTCTGTGCTTTGCATTCTTGGAAATGGCAATGTAGTTCGTGTTTCCGATTGTTCCCTTGTCGAACAGGAAGGTCTTCGTATCGGGGGAGAAACTGCCGTCCTGAATGCCGTTTGCCACGATATATGCGGAATAGCTCATGCCCATGATAAGTTCTCCGTCGGAATACATATTCATCATCGTCGGTGCGGACTCCGGATAGGTCTTTCCTTCCTTCCAAAGGTAAGGAGCAAGCTCCTTCAAGTACTCCATTGCCGGCTTAACAAGTTCTCTTACTGCTTCCTTGTCTTCCTTAACAGTCTGGAACTGATCAACCCCCACAATATCATAGATTACATTACGGACAAAGGCGGAACCGGTAAAGTCGGGAAGTGCCGGATAGGTAATCTTTCCGGGATGTGCTTTCGCGAATTCCAAAAGCTCCGCGGTATTCTTCGGGAACTCTCCAACCTTGCTGTCTCCGTATAAAACAAGCTGTGCTTTGCCATAGGGCGCTTCATAGCCGTTAATCGGATAAGAGAAGTCTGCCTTGGTTTCCGGATCATCCTGATTGATATACTCCTTAAAGTTCGGCAACTCCGCTGTAAACGGACCATAAAGATAATCGTTTTCCTTAGCTGTCTTAAAATTCTCTCCGTTAATCCAGATCATGTCAATATCGGATTCCGTGCTTCCCGCCTTCTTCTCTGCAGAAAGCTGCGTCAAAATATCTTCAATCCCCATGGGAACACGATTCAGGGTGATGTCATAATTTTTCTTCAAATACTCTGCATAAAAGCCGTCCAACCACTGGTTTAAACGGTCATCTCCGCCCCAACCGTAGAAATTTACAGTCTGCCCCTTGGCTTCCTCTACAAGCTTATCAAAGGCTTCCGAACCGCTTTCTTCCGCCTTCTCCTTTGCCTTCTCTTCCGCCTTCTCTTCCGCCTTACTCTCTCCTACTGCTTTTGTTTCCTCCGCCTTCGCCGTAGTAGTGGAAGTTTCCGCTTTCTTTCCGCCGCAAGCGGATAAAGCGAGCACTCCTGCCATAGCCATTGCTGTAAGGCGAGAAATCATTCGTACATTCTTTTTCATACTCTTTCTACTCCTTATTCTTTATTTATCCTATATTTTGATTCTGTTTTTCCTTACTCTTCTGTCTTTCCGTATAAAGCTGTTTACCAAGGCCGATAAGAAATGCCAAGGCAAAGAGAATCAAAAGTCCTGTTACAAGAAGCTTTGCTCCTCCGGTTAAAAATCCTCCAACATAAGAATAAACCAGGGTTGCCGGAAGCTGTCCAAGACCTGTGGCTACCCAGAATCCCAAGAAGGATACGGAGCTTAAGCCTGCGGCATAGCTTACAATATCAAAGGAAATAAAGGGAAGCAGTCTTGCAATCAGGATACTTTGCTTTCCATGCCTCTTAAAGAAATCATCAATATTTTTCAATGCTCCCTTAGAGGTCAGCTTCTCGACCGCCTCTCTACCCAGACTTCTTGCAATGAAGAAACAAAGCGCAGCACCGACCATGGCGCTACTCCAGGACAGCAAAGCCCCCTTCCAAAATCCGAACAGTGCGGCGTTCGCAAAGGTAATCAAAAAGGCGGGAAGCGGTGCCACAACGGACTGTAAAACCATGAGCAAAAAGGAAATGGCTGCAGCATACGGCCCGTAAGACGCTACAAAATCTTTAAGCTTTTGAAAGTCTCCCGTGGCAAAAACACGGAAGACTTCCTTTAAGAAAGCTCTAAACGGGGCATATAAAAAGTATAGAGCTACGACTGCAATCACTCCAAGGAACAGAAGAATTCTGTCTCTTAGGAAAGATTTTTTACTCATTACTTATCTCCCTTGGAAAAATCATACTCCACTTCCTTCGTACCGTCTAAGCAGTTCCATACATTGGTATAGCCCTTGCTTGCAATATACTCGGCAGCTTTAGCGGAACGGTTTCCGGAATAACAATGGGTAATGATTAAGGTATTTTTGTCATCCGGAAGAATAGCATCGATGGTTGCCGGATCCTCGGAATTGACATTGACAGCAGTAGCAAAATGACCTGCTTCAAAGTCCTTTGCCTCTCTTGCATCCACTACAAGGGCGTCCTTCGCCTTCTCCATAAGCTCCTTTGCACGGATATTGCCGAAGGTCTTTAAATCATAGGAATACTTCTTTACCCCTTCGCCATTAAATACCTTGGTAAAACCGTTGGAAGCCAAAATATCGGCAGCCTCTCCGGACATCTTTCCCGAATTGCAATACAAAATGACATTCTTATCTTTCCAATCTTCAATTTCGGAAAGATGGTCTTTTAAAGTATCCAGTGGCATATTGATTGCAAAATTGATATGTCCCTTAGCGTACTCCTCTGGGCTGCGAACATCGATAATCAGGTAGTTCTCTTTTTCCTTCTTATCTTCCACAATCTTCTTAATGGCATCGCCCTTCATTTCTTTCACTTCCGCTTTGGCGCTGTCCGTCTTCTCCTCTTTTGTCTCTTCCGACTTCTCACTTCCCTCGGAAGCTGCTGAAGTCTCCTGCTTAGTCTCCGTCTTTGTGCTGCCGCCGTTTCCGCAGGCAGTTAGAGAAAGTCCCATAGCAAGGAATGCTACTAATACCAAACTTTTCTTTTTCATAATGTCCTCCTTATTGTGTCTAAATTGCATACAACAGTTCCGTATTTTATCATATATTTTAAAAAATAAGAACAATTATTCCTTTTATTACAGATTATGATTTAAAATAATCGTCTCTATTCATCGAAAAGATTGATAAATAGGAATCCCGATCAATTTTATGTCCGAGACTCCCGAAACAATTCTTCCACAGAAGATAAAAACGGATCCGTAAGATACTCTTTGATTTTACGGAAGGTATCTTCATTTTGAATATCTCGTCCTTTTTGATAGTCGGCGTAGGCATAGGCACACCAGGAAAGCCCTCTTATGCAATTAAAGAGGATAAAGAGCTCGGTCTTCTCTTCTATACCGGAAAAGTTCCTTCTTCCTGCCAAAGCTTCCTTATAAGCATGAAAGAACAGATCTCTATCCTTTTCATAAAGAATACAATCCGTCTTCCAAAAGCTGGTAGTCGGGGCGAGGAAATGTCCGAGATCCTGTGCAAAATGCGCATAGAGCGGTTTTTCCCAGTCGATAAGGTGACTGGGAAAAGCCTTTCCTTCATTCTGAATCAAAAAGTTAGCGGAATTTAATTCGGTATTGATAATGCAAAAATCTTTGGAAGAAAGGGTTTTGGCATATTTTTCTTCGAGATTCACGCCTTTTTCCCAAAGTGCATGACAACGCTCATAAACGGAATCCTCCTTAAATGGGCTTAGCGCATAAGTTCTTAATAAGGAGGCCGATTCCGAAAGCATCGCATACAGTGGATTTTCCGGAGAAAGAAGGCGGAGCTCTCCCCGATCCTTTTCTCTCTCATACGCTGTACAGTGGATATCTGCAAGGATTTGTCCGGCAAGGGTAAGATCCGTTTCATAGCGAAGTGCTCTACCCTCCAAAAAATCCATAAGAAGAATGCCCTTATCTCCCTTTTCCTCTACATAATAGACCTTCGGAACTCTTCCACTTTTTTCGAGGAGAGAAAGAGCATGCGCTTCATAAGAAATCTGTTTTTTGAGATGCATTTGCGAGCCGTGATTGACTCGTAAAACATATCTTTTTCCGCTTTCCGGATGGGTGAAGACAAAGTTTTCGTTGTACTCGCCCCTTGCCAAAAACGCGTACTCCTCTATAACCTCCATAGGAAGATGCAAAGCCTCTCTATAGGCTCTCTCCGAAATTCTCTCCAGTAAATCCGGCTCTTTAGCGAATGTCTCTATATTCTTTTGCAAGTGCATCGATATCCTCTCCCTTTCTGTATCTTGCCCGAAGGCGATTCATTTTCCACATGATGCTCAGCTTATGAAAAAAGCTTCCGCTAAATCGTCTTTCGCTGGTAATCAGTCTCTTCTTGCAAAGCCCCATGGGAATTCCCCGGCTTTTTAAGTTTAGTGAAAACTGATAATCCTCCATTAAGGGAATATCCGGAAAGCCGCCCATTTCAAAAAAAAGCTCTCTTCCTAGGAATATCCCTTGATCTCCAAACATCACCTTCCTGTCATAAACTCTGTGGTTACTGATGAAGCTGCAAATGGTCATAAGGGGAGAAAACGGTTTAAAACGAATACCGAAGCAGGCCACCGGTGTTTTTCGTAGAGCTTCTCGGATTTCTTCCAAAAAGCCCTTCGGTAAAATGGAATCGCAGTGCAGGAAGAATAAAATATCCCCGCTTGCCTCCTTTGCCGCGCTATTCATCTGCTTGGCTCTCCCTTTCGGGCAAGGCACGACCTTGTACTCTCCGGAAAAATGATTTTCCCCGCCGTCAGCAAAGAGAATCTCTGCCTGCTTCTTATATGGACGAAGTTGCTCTTCCATGTTAGAAAGCGTATCTCCCTCCTTATAGCAGGGAATGATAATGGAAATCTTAGACTGCCTCAGGATTTCCTTTCCTATATAAGAGCTTTGTAGAGCTTTGTTATAGGGAATCAGCTGTCTATACGCAATAATATCCTCTTTCTCATCAATGTCTCTTCTTTTCTTTAAGAGGAGAAGCGGAATGCCGGTAGCATAGAGAGCCGTTTTTGTGTATTCAAAAATATCGACTTCCTGCTTTTCCGTTTCCGCAGATTTCGGCTTCCTTGTACTATTCTGCTCCGTATTTTCTTTTCTTCCATTTCTTTTCTTACCGGGGGAAAAGATCTTATCCAGGTCGGATTTCTCTACCTTACTTTGCAAACCGATTCCGTAATATCCTCCGTCAAGGCTCTCTCCCAGCGCATTTTTCCCCTTTCTTCCTTCGGAAAAGACCTTATAAAAGCTATCCGTAGTCAGAAACGGAATATCCGCCCCGACAAGATAGGAAAAGCTGTAGCCCTCTTGAAAAGTATAGAGAAAAGCATTTTCCATTTTCCTAAAAATGTCCTCTCCTTCCTGTGGAACGAACTCGGCATCGGGAAAGAGCTTTCTGAGTATCTTCATTTCTGCAATACCTTCGTTTCTTCCCTCTTGTTCTTTATTACTTTCTTTTTTCCCCGAGTCAAATGCGCCCTCTACTATTTCATTAGCAGTAGCGGAGGAGAAAAAGAGAAAGAGCTTAACCTCTTTCTCCTTTCGATGCAATTTCCAATAGAGCTTCGCAAAATCTTGGAGCAAAGCAAGGTGTATATCCCTTGCTCCTTTCTCCTGAAGATACGGAATCAATCTGGTCTTCGTCTTCCCGGCTTCAGGAAGCCTCGTAAAGAGTATGAGAGCCTGCTTCGATGTTTGGGGCTTAGCAAAAAGCGCTTTTGGAGCGTGCAATATCTTATTCTCAACAGGTGACGCAGTCGGAGCCTTAGACATCTTGTTTACTTTCGTTAGCATTTTCTTTGCTCCTTTCGACTTCTCATCTCCATCTATGTCTCCACTCTTTTTTCTCTTGTCTTTATCCCCTTAATAAAACTTGTGCTTAAGCCGGTTCCAAAAGGAGTGACTGTAATCGGCTTTTTCTCCTGTTTCCAGAATAAGGGGCAGAAAATGCTCGCTCTCTCCGAATCTTGCAAACTGCCCAATACAGGTTGCACAGTAGCTGATGAGCTTCTTCTCCTTCGGCCGACTTTCCGCCATTTCCCTGGAAAGCGCAGGTTCCTGAATGAAGGCACAACCTCCCATACCGCAGCACTGCAAATTTTTCTTTTCGGAAAGCTCTCCTGAAAGAAAGGGGGAAAGCTTCGGAAGCCAACGTTTATCCTCTCTGTCGGGGCAGGGGAAGAAGCACTCGTACTCTTCCGTAGAAAGCTTTTTTCCAATGTTTAATGCAGAAAGCTTCTCATAAATAGTGGTAATTTTAACATTCAGCTTATCCCCAAAGTGATAAAAACAGTTTGGGCAAACAAGGATAATTTCTTCAATTCCGCGTCTTTTAAAATCCTGATTTAGCCGTGTGAAGATTGCTTCCGCTTCCTTCGTAAGACCCAGCTCTTCAATCGGCTTCCCGCAGCAATCATAGTAGGGTTCAATCCCCTCCTTCTGTAGCAGTGCAACCAGCTTATCTAAGGTTTTCGGATAATAGGCCGGAAAATTACAGCCGGGAAAAAGAACGGTTTTACAGCCCTTCGCCTTTCTGTGATTTTGAAAAAGATAGTTCTTTTTTTCCAAAAGGATGCCGCTGTAGCCCCTTTTTTTTAAGCCGTACTTGCCCTCTCTCACCTCTTCCTT
Organism: Oribacterium sp. oral taxon 108 str. F0425; assembly: GCF_000214455.1. Lineage (NCBI taxonomy): Bacteria > Bacillati > Bacillota > Clostridia > Lachnospirales > Lachnospiraceae > Oribacterium > Oribacterium sp. oral taxon 108. Next base: position 1,602,188 of record NZ_AFIH01000001.1, read on the forward strand.
TCGGTAGTCGAGAATAACGCCTCTTCCGTCAATCCCCTTCGGGCAAATCCGGGTACATTCTCCGCAAAGATAGCAGTGATAGGCTAGTGCTTTCAGCTTCTCGCTGTCTCCTATACAAATATCGTATTTTGTTAAAAACTTGCACTTCCTCTTACAGGCATTGCAATGGATGCATTCTTCAACTCTTTTATGAATTTCCTTCTTCATTTTTCTTTTACCATGATCCTCATTTTTCCTCTTACCCTCTTTCCACTTTGGTAAGCGGATAGCTTATCTTTTACTTTATTTGCACTATATTTTATGATTAGTACTATTTATTATATCCTATATACTATTTTCTTTTATCTCCTATACACTGCTTTCCTTTTCGATATCTTTTTCTACTGCATTTTTCTTTTTGAAGAGAAAAGAGGCCAGAAGAAGCAATACTAAAATCCCGAGCGAAATCCCAAAGTAAAGCATGGGATTCTTTTTCTCCGTAAGACCGGCAAAGGCTACGGTATACATCGCCGTCCCCGGAATCATAAAAAGGAAGCTCGATATAAAATAAAGAGAAAAGGGGATATCCGTGATACCGTAAGCATAGTTCTGCAGATTAAAGGGAAAAACCGGTATGGTTCTCGTCAAAAAGAGGAGAAGTAAGAGATTCCGCTTCTCTCCCGAAAAGAAATATTTCTTTATGTAAGGATTCTTCTCCAGTTTAGGCTTAATGGCATCATGGAGAAAGTATCTCCCCATAAGAAAAGAGATTCCTGCGGAAATGCTGGCGGAAAGCGCACAGAGTATCGTTCCCCAAAAAGCATGAAAGACTGTCCCCGCGATAAGTGCATAAGTAATTCCGGGCAGAGCTAAAAAAGCTCCCGCAAGAGCACAAAGCACAAGATAAAGAAAAGCGGACAAAATGAAATTTTCCTCCGCTTTGTCCTGCAAGAAACGAAGGACATTTCCCTGAAAAATCTCTTTTACCGGAAGAAAAAATAAGGCGAGTACAAAGAGAAGAAGGAAAAAAGAAAAACCAAAGCTTTTTATTTTTCATGCCGAGTCCCCTTCCTTAAATATGTCGAGAGGAATAGCACGGAAAAGATCTGCATAAGGACATGCACAATAAGGCTTGCCGTATATTCTCTTCCGGGAGATCCCACAAGAGAAAAAAAGTAAAGAAAAGAATACAGGATAAGCACTGCACTGTAAGAAACGGGGAAAAGCGGAAAAGCCTCTTTTTCTCCCCTCTCTCTTAAAATTTTTCCTCTGAAACAGAAGAAAAGTCTCTTTATAATAAGAAAAAGGGCTAAAGTAAGAAGCAGTAAAATCACTAAAGCACTCCACTGTAAGAGGGAAAAGTATCCCAGCTCTTTTCCGCTCCATTTCTCTCGAAAGTAGACCATATAGCGCGCCATGCCCATTTTTCGCATTGTAAAATAGCGAAGAATGTAAAGCGCAAGAAGCATGAGTATTGTTCCCAATAGGAAAATCTTTTGTATGATTAACAGTACTATTTTTCTCATTTTCATCCTTATAAAATAGCACAGAAAGTCTTAAACTGCCTCTACTTTCTGTGCTATCTCGTCTGTTTATTTCTTTGCCGCCTTATCCGTAGGAAGATCCTTAACCTGCACTTCCTTATAATCGGAAGAGCCCGGCTCACCAAGCTGAACCTTGTTCTCCGGATCCATCTGCCACTGGAACCAACCGCCATCATAGAGGTAGGCATTCTTAAAGCCGTTCTCGTGGGCAATCAGGAAGGGAACGGAAGCTCTCCAACCTGTACCGCAGTAGAAAGCGATATCGTTTTTCTCAAGAGAAAGTCCGCTTTCCCCAAGATATTCTTCGAGCTTTGCAAGGTCAACTACCGTACCGTCCGCATTGTTATAGGATCCGTCATCGGTATCGTGTCCCCATACAGCACCTAAAGGCTCACCGGCTCTATCAATATAGGAATAACCGGAAGTCTTTCCTAAAAACTCATCCTTGGAACGAATGCTGACAAGTTTAAACTTTGCATCGTCCTTCATCTTCTCTTTTACTTCATCAATGCTGAGAACATACTCGGGATGTGCCGGAATCTTTACGCCGAAATCTTCATTCGTTGCAACGGGCTCATTGACCTGTTTCTCTGTCTCAAACCCTGCCTTAACCCATGCGTCGATACCGCCGCTTAAATTCTTCACATCTTCTACACCGGCCCAGAGAAGAACAGCTGCCAGTCTGTCATCAGCCGTATTTTCCGGCGTATTTCCATAGGTCACAACAATGGTATCTTTCGTGATGCCATAGCTCTTTAAGAGTTTCTCAATCTCTTCCGGACTACGGAAGTTCCATGTCTTTTCTTCCTCGATATCGTCCGTATTGACGTGAAAAGCTCCGGGAATATGCGCCTTATTGTAATCTTTATCCGCTTCCACAGGACCCCAAGCAGCTTCTAAGACCTTCACATCTTTTCCGGAATCCAGTAAAGCTTTAACATAATCGGCAGAAACATAGACTGTCTCCTCCTTTACGGAAGAAAGATCCGTAGCTTCTTTCTCTCCGGCCTTTTCCGTTTCCTTTGCCTTCTTCGTTTCCGAAGCTTTCTCACTTGTCGCTTCTGTAGTCTTCTCACTACTTACAGCACTTGTCTCCGCTTTTTTTGCATTACTGCAGGCAGAAAGTGCAGTTGCTAACATTGTGGCAGAAAGAAGTATCTTTCCATAGTTCTTCTTCATCTTAAAATCCCTCTCTTCTCCTAACTTCTCTTGTTTTCCTATAACTTATCTTGTCTTCTAAAAAAGAAAACAATACAGTTCAAAACAACCCTGCCATTATAAAAACTTTTAAACAAGAACGCAAGAAATAGAATTATTGTGTTTTTTCATAAAATGTTGCATTTATTTGAATACACTATCTATTCCGGAACTAATCCACTTTATCTAAAGCTATTCTAAGATATCGGATTCTCGGTATGGTATGCCTGTCTTGCAAAATCAAAATAATGCATACTCTCTCTCAATTTTACTAAAAAAAGATACCGAGAACCATGTCCCGGCATCTTATTCTTACTTACAATAAATCTCCTGTTAAGCGAAGAAGAACTCGTTCTTCACTGTCACAGATAGACAGTCATTTTTCTTATAATTTAGCCTTTGCGCTGTCGCACAATGCCTTAAATCCTTCCGGATCGGCAATAGCAACTTCGGAAAGCATCTTTCTGTTCATCTCGATGCCTGAGCTCTTTAATCCAAACATGAGCTTCGAGTAGGAAAGACCGTTTAATCTTGCTGCAGCATTGATTCTGGCAATCCAGAGCTGTCTGAACTGTCTCTTTCTTTCCTTACGTCCCTTGTAAGCCTCTGTAAGAGCACGCATAACACTCTGCTTAGCAATTCTATACTGCTTGGATCTTGCGCCTCTATAGCCCTTAGCTAATTTTAATACACGATTATGCTTTTTCTTTGCGTTTAAGCCACCTTTAATTCTCATTTCATCCTCCTATTCTTACTCACACTTTACAGATAAGGAAGAATCTTCTTCATTACCTTTTCGTTGGTATGGTCAACTACGATGTCTTTTCTCAAGTTTCTCTTTCTCTTCGTAGACTTCTTGGTAAGGATATGAGACTTAAATGCCTTATTTCTTACTAACTTGCCTGTACCGGTTAACTTAAAGCGCTTCTTTGCAGCTCTCTTTGTTTTCAGCTTTAACTTTGCCATATTTGCCTCCTGTGAATTTACTTTTTAGGGCTTAAAACCACTGCCATATTTCTTCCTTCGACCTTAGCAGACTTATCTACAATCGCGATGTCGGAAAGCTTCTCTCCAAAATCATCCAGGATATACTTGGACTGATTCATTCTGGACATCTCTCTTCCACGGAAACGCAGAGCAATCTTTACCTTGTTTCCCTTTTCCAAGAACTTCCGAGCTGCAGCAAGCTTCGTATTCAAATCATTGGTATCAATGTTCGGTGTCATACGAATCTCTTTCAACTCTGTAGTATGCTGGTTCTTTCTGGCCTCTTTTTCCTTGCGCAAAAGTTCATAACGATACTTTCCGTAGTCCGCAATACGCACTACAGGAGGGGTTGCCGTCGCCGCAATCTTAATGAGGTCTAAATCCGCATCGTGTGCCAACTGCTGTGCTTCTCGAACAGGCATAACACCAAGCTGTTCTCCTTCAGCCCCGATAACTCTGACTTCTTTGTCCCTTATCTGCTCGTTAATTTCCAGTTCCGCATTCTTTTTAGCTGCCATAAGCTCCTCTCTGTACTAAAATCTCCGGTTTCCGGTGAACGAAATATCGAACTCCCGTACGATAATCCTGTGAAATCTTTCACTCACCTTAGTGCTCTGCTATAAATAGCATTTCCACAAAAAATATGGTGGATTGAAAGCCAATCCACCATTGAAAATATACAGAGTAAATAATCAATTTAAACCCGGGTCAGCTTTCTGCCGAGGTGAGGTGGATACCTACTTTCCTGTCATAAGACTGTGTAATTCTAGCAAGAAAAGCATCTCTTGTCAATTCTTTTCTTGCTCTTTTTCTACACTTTCTTTCTCACTCTCTTCTGTTTCCAATATCTTTTCTACCAGGTCGAGAAATTCTATTTTTCCCTCTTTTGTTTCCGAAGAAAACGGAATCATCATGCATTCTTTACTTGCTCCAAGCTTTTCCCGAATCTCTTTTAAAGCCTTTGCCCGCTCGGAACGCTTCAGTTTATCCATCTTGGTGATTACTACTATTGGTTCATAACCGGTAGTGGAAAGAATCCAGGAAAACATCTGTAAATCTTTTTCATTCGGAATCCGCCTTGCATCCAGAAGGAGAACGACTTCTTCAATATCTTCTCCGCTTTCCAAGTAACGACGAATCATTCTGTCCCACTTTTCCTGTTCAACAGGACCGGTCTTCGCATATCCATAGCCGGGAAGATCAACCAGATAAAAGCTGTCGTTCACATTATAAAAATTAATGGTTCTGGTTTTTCCGGGAGTAGAAGAGGTTCTGGCAAAGGACTTTCTTTCCACCAGGGCATTGATAAAGGATGACTTTCCCACATTAGAACGCCCTGCAAGAACAAATTCCGGTCTCTCTGTCTTCGGTAAAGTCGACTTCACTCCGCAGACAAAGGGAAGCTCAACAGAACGGATTACCATATTATCCTCTTTTCTTAGACGCCTTTTTCTCTTTTAAGCTTTCCTTATTGCTTGCCTGAAAGAGTTCATAGCGTTCTCTGCGCTTTGTTTCATCCTTTGTAATCAGCGGTTTTGCTCCATCTTCCACAACGTCTTTCGTGATTTCCACATCACAAATTGCTTCATCAGAAGGAATGTCATACATGATTTCCGTCATCATACCTTCCATGATGGAACGAAGTCCTCTTGCTCCGGTTTTCCGCTGTACCGCCTTTTCCGCAATGGCGGAAATAGCATCATCGCTAAAATGAAGATCTACTCCATCCATCTCAAAGAGCTTTTGATACTGCTTCACTAAAGCATTCTTCGGAGTAGTCAGGATACGCTTCAAGCTGTCCACATCATGACTGGAAAGCTCCACGTCCACGGGAACTCGACCGATAAATTCCGGTATCAGACCAAATTTGGTAAGATCTTCCGGCTGAACCTGCTTTAAAATATCGTCATAATTATTTCTATTTTTCTCTACAATCTCCGCGCCAAAGCCAATCGATCCGGACGCAATTCTCTTCTCAATGATGTGCTCCAATCCATCAAAAGCACCGCCGCAAATAAAGAGAATATTCGTAGTATCAATCTGAATAAGCTCCTGCTGAGGATGCTTTCTCCCTCCCTGAGGAGGAACAGAAGCAACGGTTCCTTCCAAAATCTTAAGAAGAGCCTGTTGCACACCCTCACCGGAAACATCTCGGGTAATGGAAACATTTTCCGACTTCTTCGTAATCTTATCAATTTCATCGATGTAAATGATTCCGATTTCCGCACGGGCAACATCATAGTCCGCAGCCTGAATCAGCTTTAAAAGGATATTTTCAACATCCTCTCCCACATAGCCGGCTTCGGTCAAAGCTGTTGCATCGGCAATGGCAAAGGGAACGCCCAAAATCTTGGCCAAAGTCTGTGCAAGATAGGTTTTTCCCGTTCCGGTCGGTCCAATCATCAGAATATTGGACTTTTGTACATCAATATCCCTAACCTTAGACATGATTCGCTTATAGTGATTGTAAACGGCAACGGAAAGAACCTTCTTGGCCTCCTCCTGTCCAATCACATATTCATCCAAAAATTCTTTGATTTCTCTGGGCTTCAGAAGGTGTAAATCCGAAATTTCTCCTCCCGATGCTTCTCCCCCCATTTCTTCATCAAAGATTTCCTGGCAAAGCTCGACACACTCATCGCAAATATAGGTATTATTCAAGCCGGCAATCATTTTCCTGACTTGTTTGGACGATTTCCCGCAAAAGGAACATCTTACTTTATCATCCGGTTTCATAGCCATATCTTATTTTTTCTCCTTGGAATCTTCATTCTTACTGCGCTTCTCAAAAATATGATCCACGAGGCCGTAATCCAAAGCCTGCTCCGCAGTCATCCAGTAATCTCTTTCCGTATCCGCCAGCACCTTTTCAAAAGGCTGCTTACAGTTTTCTGCGAGAATTTTCGCTAAGTTCTTCTTGGTTCTTAAAATCCATTCCGCAGTAATTTGAATCTCAGTAGCCTGTCCTTGGGCGCCTCCGGAGGGCTGATGAATCATAACCTCCGCATTGGGAAGAATCATTCTCTTTCCCTTTGTCCCGCCCGCAAGAAGGAACGCACCCATAGATGCGGCCATACCGACACAGATGGTCGAAACATCACACTTGATGTACTGCATAGTGTCATAGATTCCCATTCCTGCCGTAACGGAACCTCCCGGAGAATTAATATAGAGGGAAATATCCTTATCCGGATCCTCTGACTCCAAGAAAAGAAGCTGAGCAATCACAAGAGATGCAGTATCACTGTTCACCTCATCCCCCAGAAAAACAATACGCTCGTTCAGCAGTCTGGAGAAAATATCATAAGAACGCTCTCCTCTGCTGGTAGACTGAATGACATAGGGTATCGTAGTTATATTTTGTGGAAATGTATACTCTTTCATTTTTACCTCCTTATAGTGTACCTGTCCTATCTTAGCACAGAAAAAATAATCCCCCTATAAACCCATAGTTTAAGAAAAAGACAGTCGAAAAATTCCCGACTGTCTTTTCTCGCCCACCACAAAGTGAATGGACGTATGTTCATAATAAGCATCGTGTACAAAACACACATTACTTCTTTTTTAACGAACTTCAAAAGAAAAGCAAAAATTACGCCTCTTCTTTCTCAGCCTTTTCTTCTTTCTTGGACTTCTTTTCCGGTTTTACAAGCTTTGCCTTGGAAACCAAAGCGTCGATTGTCGCTTGAATATTCAATTCTCTTTTGATGGATTCCTTCTGCGAATCAGTGATTGTCTTAACAAAATCCTCTTTTTTCATACGATACTGATCACTGATTCTCTGCAGTTCTTCCTCAAGCTTCTCCTCCGAAACCTCAATGCCTTCCTTCTTCTGGATTGCATCGAGAACCAAAGAATTCTTGATGTTTGCAATAGCGGATTCTCTCATCTGTTCCTTTAACGCAGCCGGAGTCAATCCTGTAATCTGCATATACTGCTCCATAGGAATTCCCTGCTGTTCCATACGTCTTCCGTAATCATAGAACATCTGATCCAACTGCGTAGCCACCATAGGCTCGGGAAGCTCAACTGTAGCATTCTCCACCACCTTGGCAATCACGTTGTTTTCCACCTCGGATGTAGCTCTCTTTTCTTTTTCTTCTTTAATCTGCTTCTTTAAATCCTTCTTGAACTCGTCTAAGGTTTCAAACTCGGAAACCTCAGCCGCAAACTCGTCATCCGCCTTCGGAACCTGCTTTTCCTTTACCAGCTTAACCGTTACCTTGAAGACAGCTTCTTTTCCTGCAAGCTCCTTTGCACCGTAGTTTTCCGGGAAGGTAACCTTTACATCCACACTCTCTCCGGCCTTCACCCCGATGAGCTGGTCTTCAAATCCGGGAATAAAAGTACCGGAACCGATGGTAAGAGGATAATCCTCGCCTCTTCCTCCTGCAAATTCCTTACCGTTAACGGAACCCACAAAATCGATGGTGGCAATGTCGTTCTTCTTGATCGCACGATCGACATCAATCATTCTTGCGTTCTTTTCCAACTCTTTGTTTAATCTCTCCGTTACTTCCTTTGCGGAAACGGAAACATCAGCCTTCTCCGCCTCTACACCGAAATATTCACCGAGCTTTACCTCCGGGCGGACGGCAACGGTTGCCGTAAATACCAAATCCTTCCCTTCTGCAATTTCGGAAATTTCAATTTCAGGACGGGATACAATGTCTAAGCCGGACTCTTTTGCCGCCTCGGGATAGCGACGGTCTAAAACCTCATTTAAAGCTGTATCATAGAAAACCTGCGCACCATAGGTCTTTTCAATCATCTTCCTTGTAGCTTTTCCCTTACGAAATCCCGGAACATTATAACGAGACTTTGTTCTCTGATAAGCCTTCTCTACTGCCTCTTCAAATTCCTGTGCCGCTACCGTAACGGTAAGCTTAGCCATACTCTTCTCAAGATTTTCTACTTTTACGCTCATTGCGCATACCTCCAAACAAATTTTCTTTTATAACGAGCAGTTCGCTTAATCCGCGTCCAAATTCTCGTTCTGCCGGACTCCGCCACCGGCAGAGCTTTCGAGGGACAAGTATAGCATTTTCACTGCATTCTTGCAAGAAAAAGAGGAAAAATCCTGCATCTCGTCAGGAATTTAATCAAAACTTTTTCCGCTTCTATTGAAAAGCCAAATCCGCATTGCTGTATCCGGCTTCTCCTGTCAGTTCTCGGGAAAACCAAGAGGGAGGATGAAAAGCAAGTGCTTCCTCTCCGGACGGAAATTCTACTTCAGCATACATTAATCCTTTTAAATCAGCTTTGAAAATATCCCATTCTATACAATACTTTCCGTATGGAAGCCGATATCTACGCTTTTCGATGAGTCTTCCTTCTATTTTCTCTCGCAGAACAAGATAGGCTTCTTCGGTAAGCGGAAGATTATACTCTTCTCTTTCCAATAACCCCTTTCCCTTATAGCAAAGGATAAACTCTGTTCGCCCATCCTTGTACTTTGCTTTTCGGATGCGAACAACGGGATTTCTGCACAAGTACCCCTGTTCCATATCCGAATAATCCAATTCATCTTTCCGGATAGTCTGCTCCTTACTTAAGCTTTCTTCTGTAACAAGCCACTTCCTCTCAATTTCCACTCCCATATTTTCCCTCTTTAATAAATCAGCTGAAAGCCACACTATATAAAAAAGGCTGAGCTAAGCCCAGCCTTTCATTCATGATATTGCAAGATAAACGCATCGCTTGTTTAAGAAATCCCGGTGGATTACTCTTCTTCACTGACAGCGGATACATCTACATCAGCTGTATCTTCCTCTTCTTCCGGAAGAAGTGCCTTGATGGAAAGAGAAATCTTGTGGTTATCTACATCGAGATCAACCACTCTTGCCTCAATTTCCTGACCCGGCTCAAGCACATCGGACGGCTTGTTTACATGATCCTTGGAAATCTGGGAAACGTGCAAAAGTGCATCGATGCCCTTGTCCAACTCGATGAATGCACCGAAGTCGGTCATTCTGGCAACCTTTCCTTTTACGATTTCTCCTACAGCATACTTACTTTCCGCATCCTTCCACGGATTCTCGTTCGGGAACTTTCTGGTCAGCGCAATTCTCTCTCCGCTAATCTCCTTAACCAAAACTTCTACTTCCTGTCCCGGCTTAAAGAGCTTCTTCGGATTCTCGATTCTTCCCCAGCTCATCTCGGAGATGTGAAGAAGTCCGTCTGCTCCGCCAAGGTCGATAAAGGCACCGAAGTCGGTAAGATTCTTTACTACACCGGTACGAGTATCTCCTTCTTTTAACTCGGAGAAAAGCTTATCATGCTGTTCCTTCTTCTGCGCGGACATAATCTGCTTTCTATCACCGATAATTCTTCTCTTTGCAGGATTAAACTCCGTGATAACAAATTGAATATCCTGTCCCTGGTATTTATTTAAATCCCTCTCGAAGCTGTCGGATACCAAAGATGCGGGAACGAAAATTCTTGCTCCGTCCACTTCCACATTCAATCCGCCCTTTACTACCTGAACAACCTTTCCTGTAAGGATTGCATTCTCTTCGAAAGCCTTTCTTAACTCCTCGGAAGCTTTGGACTGTAAAGCGTCTCTGTGAGAAAGGATAACCTGTCCTTCTCCGTCATTGACCTTCTTTACCTTACATTCAATCTCATCTCCCACCTTTACAACGGTAGTAAGATCCAACTGATTGTCGGCACTGTAATCACTTCTGGTCATGATTCCATCGGACTTATACCCGATGTTCAGTGCAATCTCATCCGGCTTTACGCTGATGACTGTTCCTGTAACGATTTCTCCTGCATGAACCGATTTTAATGATTCTTCAAGCAATTGTTCAAAACTCATTTCTGACATAAGTTAGAACCTCCTCTATAATTTCTTTTGGGGTGCTTGCCCCTGCTGTGATACCTACGTTGCGAATCGCTTCATCCGAGTTGAATTTGAGATCTTTCACCGTTTGTATCAGCTGGGTATTAGGACAAATCGCCTTGCATATCTCATATAACTTCTTCGTGTTAGATGAACTGCTTCCACCGATAACCACCATGGCATCGGACTTACCAGCTAATTCCTTTGCTTCTGACTGCCGTTCGAAAGTTGCGTTGCAAATCGTATTGATAACAGATGTATGATACCCCTTTTTTTAAAAGTTTCAAGAACTGTTTTGAATTTATCAATATGGAAAGTGGTCTGTGCCACAACAAAAATTTTTTTCCGTTTCCGTCGGGTAAGCGCAAAACCTCTTCTATCCCTTTTAACGCCGTAACATCACCATCTCCCCATCCGAGAATGCCCTGAATTTCCGGATGCTCGGGATCTCCCATAACGATTACCGATTCTCCGGCTTTGCTGTGCTCGAAAACCAATTTCTGAATCTTTCGTACAAAGGGGCAGGAACTGTCCACTATTTTCAGTCCTCTTTTTTCCAAAAGTTCATAAATCTCTTTCCCGACGCCATGCGCCCGAATCACAACAATTCCTTGCTCAAGCGCTTTTAATTCTTCTTTGCTCTTCAGCACATGCACTCCGCGGCTTTCCAGATTCTCCACTATTTTTTCATTATGTACAATAGCCCCGTAAGTATAAATGGGAAGACGTTCCTTCGGATTTTTTTCTCCTCTTCCTCCAAAACACGGTATACCGCATCCACCGCTCTTTCCACACCAAAACAGAATCCTGCACTTTTTGCAAGGACAACCGCCATCTTATGCCTCACTTCCCACGCAATAAGCGAGCATTTTATCCACTACTTCCTCAATGTTCAAGTCGGAGCTGTCAATTAAAACCGCATCCTCCACCTGCTTTAAAGGCGCTACAGCGCGACTCATATCTCTCTCATCCCTTTTCTTTACTTCTTCCAGAACGGATTCGTAGTTTGCAGACTCCCCTTTTTGCTGAAATTCCAGCGTTCTTCGTCTTGCACGCACTTCCGGAGAAGCAGTCAGGAAGAACTTTTTATTGGCATCGGGCAGGACCACGGAGCCGATATCTCTTCCATCCATCACGCAGGAATGCTGCCTGGCCACATTGCGCTGTAAATCCAGGAGTTTTTCTCGAACGGAGGCATATTGTGAAATCACGGAAGCCCCCTCCCCTATTTCCGAAGTACGAATAAAAGCACTACAGTCCACTCCGTTGCACAGCACCTTTTGCACTCCGTTTTCATAAAGAAGCTCTACATGGATTCCCTTGATTTCCTCTTCCACAGCCTTTTCATTCTGAAAGGGAACTCCTTTCTGCAACAGGCCGAAGGCAAGGCCCCTGTATAGGGCCCCCGTGTCCACATAATAGTAGCCCAAGCTTTTCGCAAGCGCTTTGGCAATGGTCGACTTTCCTGCACCTGCAGGTCCGTCAATAGCAATTGAATAGGGCATTTTTTCTCCTTTCACTTCTACTGCAATATAGTAAGAGCCTCTGCCGCAGACTTTCCGGCAAGGTATCCCGTGGAAAAGGCAATCTGCATATTGTAACCGCCTGTATAGGCGTCTGCATCAATAAGCTCTCCGGCAAAATACAATCCCGCTACGCTCTTTGCCTCCATGGTTTTCTTGGAAAGGGCCTTCACATCAATTCCCCCTATGGTAACTATGGCCTCCTTGAAACTACCTGTTGCGGCAATCGTAAAACGAAAATGATGAAAGAGTTTTAAAACCTTTTTCCGTTCATCTTTTTTACTTTCGGAAGCCTTTTTCCCCAATGCAACTCCCTCTTTTTCCAAGCGTTTACAGAAGCTTGAAAATAGCTGTTTCGGAAGCTTTTCTTGAATCAAATCTTTCAAACTCTCCTTTCCTCTTTTTTCGCATTCTGAAAGGAAAGTTTTGTCAAAGTCTTCCATTTCTCCCTTTAAGTCAATGACAAGGACAAAAGTACCCATTGGAGATTCGTGAATCATCGGAGATAGTTCCGCGGAAAGAGAGAGCACGGTCGGTCCGAGTACGGAGTCCTTTTGAAAATAAAGTTCTCCCGTCTTTTTTCCGTAAACCTTTCCTTTTTCATCCTCTATTGTTACCACAATATGCTTTAGCTTGAGTCCGGAAAGAGGGAAAATATCCTCTTCCAAAACCTCCATTTTGACCAGAGAGGGATAGAGCTTGGTGACGGGAATAGAGAACTCTTTCGCAAAACGATAGCCGTCTCCGGTAGAACCGGTAGAGGGATAGGAAAGGCCTCCCGTAGCAAGAATCAGCTTCTTGGTAAAAACTTCCTCTCCTCCAATATTACAAAGAAAGCCACCCTCTTTTCTCTTCACTGTCTTCAAAGTCCGGTTGCATTCCACCTTGACACCATACTTTTTTAAGGCAAATTTCAGGGCATCGGTTAAGGAGTAGGCCTTATCGCTGACGGGGAAAATTCTGCCGCCCCTTTCTTCCTTTAAGGGACAGCCGTTTTTCTCCATAAAATCCATCAAGTCCCGATTGGAAAGGGCACGAAAGGCTGGGTAGATAAAGCGCGGATTTCTGAGAAAATGAGAAAAAAACTGCTCTTCTTCACAGCTGTTGGTCAGATTTCCTCTCCCTTTTCCGGTGATGAAAAGCTTTTTCCCGAGCTTTTCATTTTTCTCAATTAAAAGAACTTCAGCATTCTTCTTATGTTGCTTTGCGGAAATGGCCGCCATCATGCCTGCCGGCCCTCCGCCAACTACGATAATATCCACTTTTCTCCCTTTGCATTCCTTCCTTTTTCGGACTTTTCCTTGACTCCCTTTAAGTTTGTTAACCGCATCTTCATCCCTTACCGGTTTACTTTCTGTCATTCCATATCACTATCTATTTCTTAGTCGGCAGGGCGGAAAGCACAAACATATTATAAATAGCCCGAATCGCCGCTTCGAAATTTTCGTTCTTCACACCGATGATGATATTGTACTCGGATGAACCCTGGTCAATCATCTTAATGTTGATGTATTCATGCGCAAGAGCCGAGAAAATCCTTCCGGCAACACCGCGGGAGGACTTCATTCCTCTTCCCACAACCGCAATCAGAGCAAGATCCGATTCCAATTCAATTAGATCCGGATTCACAGCCCTCTGAATCCCTTGCAATACCTTTTGCTCGTGAGACTCCAGCTCCTCCTGATGAATAAAAAGCGTTAAGGTGTCAATTCCGGATGGCGTATGTTCTACGGAAATGCCATTTTCTTCAATTACGGAAAGCACCTTCCGGATAAAGCCGATTTCCGCATTCATCATGGCTTTCTCAATATTGATAGAACAAAAATTCTTCTTTCCCGCAATTCCGGTAATGATGAAACGGGGCTTTTTCAAGGTATTCGCCACAATCATCGTACCATGATCCTCCGGCGCATTGGTATTCTTGATCTGGATGGGAATCCCCTCTTTTCTTACCGGGAAAATAGCGTCTTCATGCAATACACCGGCACCCATATAGCTTAACTCGCGCAGTTCTCTGTAAGTGATGTAATCAATCACCTCCGGTTTCTCCACAATATGCGGATCGGAGACAAGGAATCCCGAAACATCTGTCCAGTTTTCATATAAATCCGCATAAACCGCCGCGGCAATGAGAGAGCCGGTCACATCGGAACCGCCTCTACTAAAGGTTACCACTTCTCCGTTTTCATTTACCCCATAGAAACCGGGAATAACCGCATATTCCACAGAAGAAAGGACAGACTTTGCCACCTCCTCCGTCTTTTTAAAGTCACAGGAATCTCCGGAAAAGAAGATCAGCCGTTCCGCATCGATAAAAGGAAATCCGAGGTATTCCGCCATGACACGGGCATTTAAATATTCTCCACGAGAAGCGGCATAATCCAAGCTGTCCCCCGCCATAAGTCTTCTCACAATTTCCGAAAAATCGTCCTCCAAAGAAATAGACAAAGATAAGCCTTCTATAATTTCCTGATATCGTCTTTTAATCTTTTCTACAATTTCCTCGATTCCCTTCTTTTTCTGCACGGCTTCATATAAGGAAATAAACAAATCGGTAACCTTGGTATCCTTACCGTCTCTTTTTCCCGGTGCGGAAACCACAATATACTTCCTATCCCGGTCTGCCATCACAATATTCTTTACTTTTTCAAACTGTTCGCTGCTGGCGCAGGAACTGCCTCCGAATTTCGCAATTTTAAGCATAAATTTTCCCTTTCTCCATATACAAAAAGAATGGGAAAATTGTATCATTTTCCCATTCATGAAACAAGACTCGATTTTCTGCAGAACAAGTATCACTCATAAGTGTATACTTTCTTTCTACTACACAATAGAATCCTTCCGGATTAACGGTTTATTCATTTCGAATTGCCGCAAGCGGACTCAGCTTCATGGCACGGACTGAGGGGAAGTAACCGGACAGCATTCCGACAAGCATGGCAAAAATAATGGCAAAACCGGCAAGCCAAAGAGGTATAGTAGAGATATTTCCGCCACCTCCTCCGGTATAGCTGTCCACCATTTCTCCTCCGCCTGAGGAAAGAAAATTAATGATGAAAGACACGCCATAGCTTAACACTATTCCGACTATGCCTCCAAGGATTCCGATTAAGGCCGATTCCGTAAGAAACATATTACGAATATCCCCCATATCACAGCCCAGAACCTTCATAACACCGATTTCCTTGGTTCGTTCGAAAATAGACATCATCATCGTATTCATGATGCCGATTGCCGCAACAAGGAGGGAAACCGCACCGATTCCGCCCAAAACAAGCTGTGTCGTCTTGATTTGTTCCTGCGCCTGCTTTAACCACTCCACCTGAGAATAGCAGGAATAGCCCATATCCGTGATTTGCTTTTGCACAGCGGCAACATTATTCATATCATCCACAAAGACATAGGCCTGGTCATAAGAATAATAACGAAGAGGCTTTCCATTCTTTCCGGTTTTCGGATCAGGCACCAGATTTTTCTTATAAATCTTCTTTAGGAAAGCCTTTAGGCTGTCCAGGTCTGCATAAACATAGCTGGAATCTTCACTATAATCTTCTGCACTGCCTTCCATCACTCCGGAAGTCTTAATGATGTACTTTTTTTGCGGTTTATTCTGTTCGCCTTCCGTTTGGGCCGTGCCGGGTTTACTGTTATTCTGCGCTTCCGGAAAAATATAGAAAAGGGTGTCCTTCATCGGATCTATGGAATATTCTTTGTCCCAGTTGTTTCCCTTATGAAAGGAACCTGCCACCGTATTTCCGTAAATGAGACTCAGCTCGGCGTCACCCTTCTTCGGATAAGTCCCTTCCTTCAGCTTCATTTGCTGAAAATAGGCCTGTGAAACTCCTCTCAAACTGAAATCTCCCTGCAGCGCCCCCACCTTTGCCGTGACATACACTTCCAAGGAAGGTGAGGTCCCAATAACATGAGGGATGGATTCAAAGGACTGAATGCTTTCATCCGTGAGCTCCACCTTATTTTTGGCATTCGTTCCAATACCGCCGTAGTTTGTGATATTAATCTTGGTAAGAGATCCGGAACTTTGAAACGAACGCAAAAGGCTCTCGCTCATACCCAGACCCAGACTCACCATGACCACGATAGATGCCGTTCCAATCACTACACCGAGCACAGTGAGTAAGGTCCTGATTTTTCTTCTTCGCAGATTGGAAAAAGCCAGAAGAAATAAGTCCTGCATCTTCATTATTTATTCTTTCCTTTTTTCTTTATCTTTACAACGATTCCGCAAAGGATAAGGGCAGCTACAACAGCGCCTACCGCTAAGGGAACGGACGAAGTATGATTTTCGGGTATCCGTGAATTGGGTACATTATCCATGGAATCTCCCGGAAGAGTCTCGGCCTGTTCCGTAATCGTCAAGTTGATTTCCGTTTTCTCGGTAAATTTATTACCGTTTACATCTTCGTACTGAATTTCTACCGGAATCGTATCGTCACCACCCGTTGCCTTCACGGCAGAAAGCATCACATCCACATTTCCGGTTTCACCGGGCTTAATGTTTCCTACATACGCTGTTGCCTTTTTAATGTAATCACTCTGGAATATAGCCTGTACATTATAGAGGATAACCTTACCGGTATTATTGATGCCGAACATCGCATTGGATTCGCTTCCTACACTCACGGACTCCGGTGTTACACTAAAGTTGGAGAATCCCATGCGCGCCGTCTGGTTTACAGGAATATCAATATCCACCTTTTCTTCCGCATTCTTAAAGTCCGGAGAATCATATTTCTCATTGATACTCATCACATAGGACTTCGGATCCACACCGGCGTTCGCCTTCACGGTTAAAGTCAGTTCCGTTTCCGCTCCGGCCGCGAGAGAATTGACCACAAAGGAATTGGCTCCGTCAGCGATAGCAAATACAGCGGCATCCTGACTTTTCTCGGAAGTTAAAGTAAAAAGAATATTGCTCGCCGCGATGGAAGTCGAAGCATTTTTCATCGTCAAATAAAGCTTAAAATCCTGTCCGGCATAAACCTTCTCCGGTTCCGTACGATAGGCACTGACTATGAGTCTTGCCTTTGTTCTGTCATTGGCGTTGAAATCACCCAATTTTTCCTTATCCACCTGAATCATCGTGGAATTACGCACGTTAACATAGAAGGAATACGTATCGCTGACAGAAACATTTGCTCCCGGCGCCACCTTGTAGCTTACCGTATAGGAAAGAGGATAATAGCCGCTTGCCGTATTGGATTTGATTGCCATGGAATAGCTGGGACTTACAGTTTCCCCGGGCTTTACCACAGAAAAATCGCGGTCATAATTTGCCTCATTAATGGCAAAGGGAAAATCCTTTTGCGCTTCCGACTTCGGATTTTCCGTAAGCTGTACGGTTTCTTTCTCAGCGAGTGCCGTGTTAAACTTCACTTTAACATCATAGAGAGTATTCTTACTCTGGTTTCTGAAATTTACAGAAAAATTCATCGGGGTCGGATAATTTCCCGTCGGGGTCAACTGATTCTCTCCCACAACAAAAGTTTTCTCCAATATTTTCGTACCGGAATTCTTGACTTCTCCGCTTTCGGTAATAAACACATTGACAAACTCGGTTCTGTTTTGCTCCTGTCCGTTTCCATCGGTATACCAAATGGTAAAAGGAACACCGAAATAGCCGTCGCTGGTATTTCCCGCACCGTCTTTCATCTTCAGGGCATCCGCACGAACATTAACCTTAAAGGTCAGCTCCTGATACTCTCCTTTTTTCAGAGAGGCTAACGTTTTTTCCTGTGTGAAAAGAGAAGCATTCACTTCAAAGGGATAGACGCCGCCGTCCACGGGATAAACATAATTTAATCCGTTTTTATAGGCATTGTTCTTTCCCGCCTTATAGCCCTCATCCCAAGCATCCTTCTGTGCCTCTCCCTGCTCATCGTCATCGCCGGCATTTTTATAAGGATTGTCTTTATTCGTTCTGGTAGGACTGTTCTTTGTTGTCAGGTAGCTTTGGTCATTGGACAGACGAACACGAACATTCTTGATTTCATCGGTATTCGGGTTGGCCAAACCGTTAACTCCGTTATAACCTACTCTTACCTTAATCTCCATCTCCTGTCCGGGGTATCCTGTAGGAATGTCCTGCGGATCATGAAAAAAGGTATTTAAGTTTGTATTGACATAGGATGCATAGGCATGCCTTTCAAAGCAGAAGAGAAAAAGCATAGTAAAAGACAAGAAGAAAACCGCACTGCTTCGTATCGTAGTTCTCAGGAATGCTCTTACTCCTTCCCCTGCTTTTCTTCTTTTTCTATTCTCTTTCATCATTCTTCACCTCATTTTTTAAAGGATGCACCACTGTATAGGGGCGTTTTCCGTTATTCGCTAAAATTTCTTCTTCTATGGCGCTTCCTTCCCGGAGCACCGTTTCTACAATTCTGCCGTCTACGATTCGAAGCTGCCTGTCGGACCAGGATGCAATATGGGGATCATGCGTAACCATAATCAAGGTTTTTTTCTGTTCCTCCACAATCTTTCTCATCAGGCTCAGCACCTCTTCCGTGGTATGGGAATCCAGGTTTCCGGTCGGCTCATCCGCAAAGATGATTTCCGGATTAATAACCAAGGCTCTAGCTATCCCCACTCTTTGTTGCTGTCCTCCGGACATCTGATTCGGCGTATGTTCCGCTTCTTTCGCAATATTCATAAGTTCCAGATAATGCAGGGCCTCTTTATTTCTCTCTTCCTTATCCACACCGCGAAACATAAGCGGCAGAGCGACATTTTCCACAGCATTTAAAAAAGGAATCAGGTTGTAGCTTTGAAAAATAAATCCCACATGATTTCTGCGGAAACTGACAAGTTCCGACTCACTCATCTTCTCTATGGCTTCCCCGACGATGTGAATCTCTCCTTCACTGGGTTTCTCCAATCCTGCCAACATATTTAAACAAGTGGATTTACCCGATCCGGAGGTTCCCACTATGGCAATGAATTCACCCTGATAGATATCAAAGTCCAGACCGTTTAGTGCCGGGACATCATTGTCTCCAATTTTGAAAACTTTCTTCAAATTCCTCACGGAAATGATTGGTTCCATATTTTTCCTTTCTAAGCTAGGCAAGTATGGCACTATTTCTAAAAGTATAGAGGATAGGCGAAAAATTATCAATAAATCTCTTTCTTACTTCCTTATATCTTTTTTAAAAACTGCATTTTATAAGAAAAAAGCCGTTCTCTCTTTATGACAGAAAGAACGGCTTCTCCGTTACAGATTATTTACTTTTCCGCTTTCATTTTATGGAAAATGAGCGAGCAGGTACAAAACTAAGCTTTTCTCTCTTTTTCAACGGAATTATACTTCGGAACTAAAACTTCCTTTCCTCCCATATAAGCTTGCAATGCCTTTGGAATCGTTACCGTTCCATCCTCTTGCAAATGGTTTTCAAGAAAGGCAATCAGCATTCTGGGTGGAGCTACGCAGGTATTGTTTAAGGTAAAGGCCAAATGATTCTTTCCATCCTCTCCCTTCACACGAATCTTCAAGCGTCTCGCCTGTGCATCCCCTAAGTTTGAGCAGGATCCTACCTCAAAATACTTCTTTTGTCTTGGAGACCAAGCCTCCACGTCACAGGACTTTACCTTCAAGTCAGCAAGGTCTCCCGAACAACATTCCAGAGTTCTGACCGGGATATCCAGGCTTCTAAAGAAATCCACCGTGTTCTGCCATAGCTTCTGATACCAGTTCATAGCATCTTCCGGTTCACAAACCACAATCATTTCCTGCTTTTCAAACTGATGAATGCGGTAAACCCCTCTTTCTTCAATTCCATGAGACCCCTTCTCCTTTCGGAAGCAGGGAGAATAGGATGTCAAGGTTAAGGGAAGGGAGGCTGCGGGTAAAATCTGATCGATAAATCTTCCGATCATGGAGTGCTCCGAAGTACCGATTAAATAGAGATCTTCTCCTTCAATCTTATACATCATGGCATCCATTTCGGCAAAGGACATTACACCGTCCACCACCTTGGAACGAATCATATAGGGTGGAATAACATAGGTAAAGCCTCTGTCAATCATGAAATCTCTCGCATAGGAGAGGACTGCAGAATGCAATCTTGCCATATCCCCCACCAAATAATAGAAACCGTTTCCTGCAACACGTCCTGCAGCATCCATATCCAAACCGCCAAAACTCTCCATAATGTCTGCATGGTAGGGAATGGGAAAATCCGGAACAAGCGGCTCTCCAAAGCGTTCATTTTCCACATTACAGCTATCATCCTTTCCAATGGGTACAGACGGATCAATCATATTCGGAATCACCATCATGCGTTTCAGAATCTCTTCCTGCAACATGGGCTCCTTCTCTTCCAATTCGGAAAGTCTTTTGGAGAAAGCGGCAACTTCTTCCTTTACCTTCTCCGCTTCTTCCTTTTCTCCTTTAGCCATAAGGGCGCCAATCTGCTTGGAAACCTGGTTTTTCTTACTTCTTAATTCATCGGCTTCCATCTGTACTTTTCTGGCTTCTACATCCAAATTAATTACTTCATCCACAAGATTCAATTTCTCATCCTGAAATTTCTTCTTGATATTTTCCTTAACCAGATCAGGATTTTCTCTAATAAATTTAATATCCAGCATACTGCCCCCTTCTTTTCCTATCGAGTATTGCATTTTCCCGTATGGAATACGCTTATTCCGGTTTGTCGTTCTTTTAAATATAAACTGATACGATAGCTTTTTCAAGCCACTGCCTTGTATTGCAGAAAAATCAATTTTTCCGAATAAAACGATTGAACTGTCTCACACTCTCTCCGACTTCCTCTTTTTTGGAGAATACGGAAGAGCCGGCAATAATAAAGTTCGCCCCGTTGTCCAGAATATCCCGAATATTTTGCAATCCCACGCCGCCATCTATGCCGATTTCCAAATCAAGTCCTCGTGCCTCCGCCAACTTTCTAAGCCGTTTTACCTTATCCAGGCTATAGGGAATAAACTTTTGTCCCCCAAATCCCGGATTCACACTCATAAGAAGCACATAAGTTGAAATAGGTAAAATTTCATCCAAAGAGGAAAGAGGAGTTGCCGGATTCAGAGCCACCCCCGCCTCCATCCCCAGTTCTCTTATCGCATGCAGGGAGCGGTCAATATGTGGAGTCGCTTCCACATGAAAACTGACTCTGTCCGCTCCGGCTTCCTTACACAGCGGAAAATAAAAGTCCGGATTGTCCACCATAAGATGCACGTCAAAAAATGCCTTGGAATTCTTTCTCAAAGCGGAAACAAGACTTAAGCCGTAGGAAAGATTGGGCACGAAATGCCCATCCATAATATCAAAATGAAAACTCTCGGCTCCCGCCTCTTCCGCTAAATAAAGATCTTCTCTTAACGCTCCGAAATCCGCCGCAAGGACAGATGGAGACAGTCTGTTTTTCATCTTTTGCACCTTCTTTCTGCTTACTGCCTGCCTTCTTCTATTAACTCCTGGTAAAGTTTTTTATAACTCTCATAGCGAACAGCCGAAATCTTTCCTTCCAAAACTGCCCGTTTTACTGCACAATCCGTTTTTCTCTCTCCGATATGAACACAGCTGTTATAATGGCAGTCTTTTCTGTAGGCTTCAAACTCCGGATAAAAATAGCGAAGATTCTCCGGGCTGATTTCCGGAGGAAAAAGGGAAGTAAATCCCGGTGTATCCAAAACATAACTGTCCTCATCCAAAGCGAAAAACTCAGCATGTCTTGTCGTATTTTTTCCTCTTGCTATCTTCTCGGAAAGCCCGCCCGTTTCCATCTTTTCCTCTCCGAGAAGGGAGTTAATCATGGTCGATTTTCCTACACCGGACGGGCCGGAAAACACTGTCGTCTTCCCTTTTAAAAGAGAAAGAATTCTATTCTTATCCTCCGCACTGTTTCCTTGCAGAAAATAAACGGGGAGCTCCGCTTTTTTGTAAATTTCCTTTATTTCTTCTATAAAATCACCATCTTCCCTAGTCAAGAGGTCTTTCTTATTAAAGAACAAGAGACAAGGAATCTCTTTCACCAGAAGATGTAAAAGAAACCGGTCTATGAGGGGAAAAGACGGAGCTGGATTTTTTACGGCAAAGAGAAGCACTGCCTGATCAATATTACTGACCAAAGGTCGAATGAGTTCATTTTTTCTTTCCAGTATACGTAAAATATGGCCCGTGTGTTCCTTTTCACTGTCCGGAACTTCCGAAAACTCGACCCTGTCGCCAACCAAAGGTCTCTCCTTTTTATTGCGAAAAGCACCTTTGGCATGACATTCGTATACCCCGTCCTTCGTGTGCACATAGTAAAATCCGCCTACGCCTTTGATGATTTTTCCTATCATACTAACCCTCCGGGTGGAATTCCAAGTCGAAGGAAGCCAGTACGCGGTCATTTTCCGCATCGACTACCTCTATGGTTCCCTTGGAAAGCCCGGTAGCCCCTACAATCCGGTTGATGCTCAGCTGCATCTCACTGCCCAGGGCATAAGATCTGGCAGACTGTATGGTAGTATAACGACTTTCTCCATCAATTTCCTGAATCAGATAAACAACAACCAAAACGGTCCCTTGAACACCGGGTCCTCCGCTTCCTATGCTCACACTTTGATTAATGCTGGAAACCCATGCCTTTTCCGTAGAGGTGGAAGGCTTGGAACTCTGCCCTCTGATTACGGTAAGGGAAACAGCCTGTCCCTGCTCCACCATAGTACCGCTCAGAATACTCTGGCTAAGCACATAATCCGCATCCACTGACGTACCGGAAACATAAGTGATTGTTCCTACTACCAGCCCCTCAGACTGTATCGCTAAAACCGCCTCATCTTCCGTCATACCGACAAGGTCGGGAACTGCCACCAAATTGCTGGCAGCTCCGGTACTGACCGTGATTTCCAAGGCTCCGGCATCTTTTGTACCAGCTTTGTTGGTTCGAATCACATAGCCTGCAGGAACTGTATCGGAGGCTTCTTCCTTGATGCTGTACTGAATGTTTCTATCCTGTAATTTCCGCTCCAGCTCTGCAATAGACATCTTTTGCAAAGAGGACAAATCTTCCGGATTTTTGGGGTCATAAAATTCCAAATCTTTACTTCCTTTGGAAAGCGTTACATAGATACGACTATGGCTGTTGTATTGTCCGCCGGGGTAGGAGATAATTTGCCCTTCCTCATATTCATCGGAAAACTCCGCCTTATCTTCATAAAGGCGAATATCATAATTCTTCAAAATATCTTCCGCTTCGGGGATTGTCTTTCCGATAATTCCCGGCAGCAAGCTGTCCAATGCGGAAATCGTAATAGCAACCTGCGTACTGTCTTCCGTAGTCTTCTCCGTAAGCTTTGTTTCGTCAGAGGAAATGCTTTGCACGGAACGGAGAAGTCCCACCACCTTATATCCCAAAAAGAGAAATACTCCTACAATCAAAATAACCGATGCAATAGCCAGGCCTTTGTAGAGATTACTGATTCCCTGGTCCAATCCGTTTCTTCCGAAGACTCCTTTTCCTCCATTGTCCTCTCTCTCGGAAAGAAAGCTTCCATCCGGATCCTCCAGTGCAAGACGTAAATCTTCTCCCATATCCGCTATACTTTGATAACGAAGGGAGGCCTTTTTCTGCATTCCTCTCCAAACGATATAATCCAGAGCCTTGGATATTTCTTTTACACTGTCTCGAACTCTGGGAATCGGGTCTTCCAGGTGCGAAAATACAACTGCCATGGAGTTTTCTCCCGCATAGGGCACCTTTCCGGTTAACATCTCATAGAGCGTACAGGAGAAGGAGTAAATATCCGACCTCGCATCGCTTATCCCTAAACGAGCCTGTTCCGGAGAAATGTAGTGCACGGACCCCATTACAGCCGTGTTAACCGTTTCCTGGCTGGCTGCTCTTGCAATACCGAAGTCGGCAATTTTAACAACGCCTTCCGTACTTACAATGATGTTTTGGGGTTTAATGTCGCGATGGACAATCCCCATCTTGTGAGCAAGGTCTATGCCGTCAATCAGCTGCAATGCAATCCCGATTGCTTCTCTCTCCGCAATTTTCCCCTTTCTTTGGATAAAGTTCTTTAAAGTTATCCCCTCGACAAGTTCCATAACGATAAAGTGCAAATCCCCTTCATCAACCGTGTCAAAGGTGGAAACAATATTCAAGTGATTCAATTTGGCTGCCGCTTTTGCTTCATTTTGAAATTTGTTTACAAATTCTGCATCTCCCGCAAACTCATCCTTCAAAACCTTCAGCGCTACAATTCTTCCGAGTTTAATATCCTGTGCCTTATAAACGTAGCTCATCCCGCCTTCGCCGATCAGACCTTCTATCCTGTATCGTTCCTGAAGCAGGGTATCTTTTTCAATCTTCATATTTCCCTACTCCTTTCCAAAGGGATCAACAAGAATCAAGGCTATATTGTCTTTTCCGCCATTGATATTTGCCAAATCAATCAAGGCCTGTCCCTTTTCCTCCAAATCCGCATCATCTTTCAGCACCTGTACCATGCTTTCATGATCCACCATATTGCTTAATCCGTCCGAACAAAGAAAAAACAGGTCTCCTTCTTCCAATTCCTCTTCAAAATAATCCACCGCCAGCTGTTCTTCTACACCTACAGCCCGGGTAATATAATTTTTATAACTCAGATATTCTCTCGAACCGCGAATCATCTTTCCTCTTTCAATCATTTCTTCCACATAACTATGGTCTCTTGTGAGCTGTTTCAAACGGCTTTTTCGAAAAAGATAGGCCCTACTGTCTCCCACATTGGAAACAAACAACACACGGTCTTCTACATAGGCGGTAACAAGAGTACTCCCCATTCCTCGAAGATTTCCATTATTTTGGGAAAGGCAAAAAAGCTCCCGATTCATTCGATTGATTCCCAAATCCAAGCACCGTATGGGGGATTCCTCTTTCATCTCTCCAATATAGGAAACTAAGCTTTCCACCAGATAACGGGAAGCATAATCTCCCGCCTTATGTCCTCCCATGCCGTCGGCCAACAAAAAAAGGTTGGGAAATATTCCCAGTCCCTCCTTCGTTGCAAAAAGGAAGTCCTGATTCATTTTTCTCATTTTCCCTTGATCCGTTTTCGCAAAAAACTGCATCAATCCTCCTTCTCTACCATTTCCGCATCTCTTCTAAGCTGCCCGCATGCACCGGAAATATCCGCGCCCATCTCCCTTCTAATGGTACAAGTTATTCCCTGCTTTTCAAGTCCTTCTTTAAAACGATTGATTTTTTTTCGATCCGGCGCGGTAAAATCTCTTTCCTTAATGGGATTCACGGGAATTAAATTTACATGTGCGGGAAAATGCTCCCCCTTCTTCCTTAAAAGTCCACTCAGCTCCCGTATATCCTCTTCCCCGTCATTTACACCGAAGACCAGAGCATATTCAAAGCTGATTCTTCTTCCCGTCTTTTTGAAATAAAAGCGAACCGCTTCCATCACATCGGACAAAGCATAACGATTGGCAATCGGCATAATTTTCTTTCGTTTTTCATCCGTTGCCGCATGCAGACTGAGCGCCAGCGTGATTCCCAGTTTTTCTTCTGCAAGCTCCAAAATTCTCGGTACAATTCCACAGGTAGAAAGAGTTATATTTCTCTGCGATATATTTCTGCCGATTTTCCCGCTAAGAAGGCGTATAAAGCGAAGTACTTCCGTATAGTTATCCAGGGGTTCTCCCGATCCCATCAGCACAACATTGGAAATCTTTTTTCCTGTAAGATGCTCTATCGCAACAATTTGCCCGAGCATTTCTCCGGAGCTGCAATTTCTTGCGAGGCCCGATAGCGTCGAAGCACAAAACGCGCATCCCATCCTGCAGCCCACCTGCGTGGAAATACACGCGGTGTTCCCGTGGTGATAGGCCATAAATACCGCTTCAATTCGATGTCCGTCTGCGAGTGTAAAAAGAAATTTTTCCGTTTCATCCAGTTTGGAAGTATAACGACGGTAAAGCTCCGGAAGGGCAAGGCTGAATTCTTCACGCAAGGCTTGCCTGAGATCTTTGCGAAGATTTTCCATTTCCGAAAAATCCGTTACATCTTTCTCCTGTACCCAACGAAAAATCTGCTCTGCTCTATACCTTGGAAAATGATGTTCCAACACCCAAGCCTCTACTTCCCTTTCTTCCAAATCTCTTAAACTTTGCATGGCTGTCCCGTTTCCTCCGTTCGAATAAAGCTGGCATAGTAGAAGCCGTCTCCCGGCTCTCCCGGGAGAAATTTCTTTTCCGTTTCCAGGCGGAAAGGAAAGGATTTTAAAATAAAGTCTCGATTTTCTTCATTTTCCTCCCTGCTTAATGTGCAGGTAGAGTAAATCAGTTGTCCTCCCCTCTTCACATAGCTCTGTACCGTACTTAGAATTTCCCTTTGCAAGCTTTGTAAAGATTTTACTCCTTCTTTAGAAAAATGCAGCCTAAGATCCGCCTTTTTCCCGATGACGCCGAGTCCCGAGCAGGGTGCATCACAAAGAACCACATCCAGTTTATCCTCTTCCTTTGCAAATCGGGAATCCGGTTTTCTCGCATCCCAGGCTTCTATCTCCATATTTTCAAGATGCAATCTTTCTCGATTTTCCTCAATATAATGTAGCTTATCCGATTTTTCATCCCTGGCATAGACCATTCCGCTTCCTTTTAAGCGACTCGCCATATGGCAAGCCTTTCCGCCGGGAGCGCTGCAACAATCTAAGACTCTGCTCCCCTCTCGTAAATGAGCAATCCTTCCCACCTCCTGCGATGAAAAATCCTGAATGCTTACCTCTCCGGAGAGAAAACGTTCTTCCTCCATGATATTCCCCAGTACTTTTTCTCCCTCTCCGGTTTCATTTCGAATATAAAAACCGGCATCGGAGGACAAGAAGCTTTTTGCTATTCGAAGAGTTTCCTCCACTCCGTAATCTCTCTTTAAAAATGCAAAAATCTCCTCCGGAAGAGCTGCTCCAATCGCATCTTCCCTATGCTCCTGCTCTAATTTCTGAAGAAGCTGCTCTTTATCCTGCGCTATTTTCCGTAAAATAGCATTGGCAAAGGGTACGAGGCCCTGCAATTTTCTTTTCTTCAGGTAATTCAACCCTTCATTAATGGCGGCATGCGGCGGAATTTTATCCAGAAAAAGAAGCTGGTATGCAGAAAGCCGCAGAACCTGCAAGAGGACAGGTTTCATTTTCCGTAAAGGTGTATTGGAATAAAGTGAAAGGAAGTAGTCAATCTGGATATAACGTTCCAGTGTCCCCCTACTCAAGCGGGTGATGAAGGCTCTCGAACGTGTATCAAAATAAGATTCTTCCGAAAAAAGCTTTCTTAAGGCAAGGTGCAAGAATTCTCCCCCCGTAAAAACAGAACAAAGCAGTTCCAAAACTGCTTCTCTCTCCGTTTTTTTATGGATACAGGGAGTTGCCGTTTTGGACTCTGCCAGCCTCTTTTTCCAGTCTCCCTGCGTTTTTTTACCGCTTAGCCTTTCTCTCTTTTTTCTTTCCACCATAACTCCTTTTGACTTTGTTCCAAAAAACGAGAACTTGTCTCCGATAGGATGCTCATCCCATCAAATTTCGCGAGCTATTCCCCTCTGCAATATATAAAGCTTCAAACCTATTCCGCTTTTCCGCTATAGCCTCTGAGAAAATCCGGAGCCGCCATCCGTTTTTTTCCTTCTACCTGCAGCTCCGTGATTTCCAGAAAAGACTTTCCTGTAGAAAAAAACAGATTTTGCTTATTCTTGGAACAAAAGAGTCCTCCCGCTCCTTCCTTCGGAATATACTCTTCCTTAAAGTTTTCTCCCAGAAAATGCTCTATATCTTCTCTCTGTATGTTCCCCAAACTCAGCATTTCCTCATCCGGCTTATTCACTGCATCCGCCTGCCAGATTTTAAAAGTTTTCCCGTTCGGAAGGATACTCACGGCATTCGGCCAAGGTGTATAAGCTCTTACCATTCTTTCGATATAGGACGCCTCTCTGTTCCAGTTAATAAAGCCGTCCCTCTTTTTTATGATCCCTGTAAGGCTTGCCTTTTCATTCTCCTGCGCTACAGGATGAATTTCTCCTTTGGAAAATCCCTCCAAAGTCTTTACAATGCAGGTTCTCGAAAGTTCGGCAAGCTTTTGGAAGAGACTGTCCGCCGTCTCCTTCCTGTCTAAAGGCAACTTTTCCTGTAAGAGAATGTCTCCCGTATCCAGGCCTTCCGCCATAAGCATCGTTGTGATACCGCTCTCCTCTTCTCCGTCTAAAACAGCCTGCTGAATCGGAGACGCCCCTCTGTACTTCGGAAGGAGAGACGCATGAATATTGATTGCCCCAAATCTTGGAATATCCAATACTTCCTTCGGAAGAATCTGGCCAAAAGCGGCTACCACAATAAAATCAGGTGCAATTTCTCTGATTCTCCGGATGCAGTCTTCATCCGTTCTTAAACGGTGAACCGATTGAACCGGAAGGCCGAGCCTCTCTGCAGCCTGCTTTACCGGAGTTTTCTCAACAATGGCTTTTCTTCCCTTGGCCTTATCTTCCTGACTGATGACCAGGGCAATTTCATGACCTGCTGCATCTAAAGCTTCCAGACTCTCTACTGCAAAATCAGGCGTTCCCATAAAGACTATTTTCAAATCTGCTCCTCCTCGTCGAGCTCTTCATACACAACATCTTCAAGCTCACCCTCTACTTTTTCGGTATAGAGTATTCCTTGTAAGTGATCATTCTCATGCATAAAGGCTCTGGCTAAGAAGCCGCTTGCTTCCAGTTCATACTCCTCCATATTCTGATTGAGCGCCTTCATGAGAATACGCATGGGGCGAGTTACCAGTCCTTCTTTTCCCGGAACGGAAAGACATCCTTCCTCCCCTGTTTGCATTTCTTCTCCCAGGGTCGTAATCTCCGGATTAATCGCCACATACTGCTTTCCGTCTCCGATGTCCACAACAAAAAGCTGTTTTAAAATTCCTACCTGCGGAGCGGCCAGCCCCACTCCGTTTGCCTCATACATCGTTTCAAACATATCGGAAATCAAGTCCTTTATGCGGTCGGTCATTTCCTTTACCGGCTTGGTTTTCTTTTCTAAAATCGGATCTCCTATGGTTCTTATGGAACGAATAGCCATTTTATCCCCTTTCAATGTGTTTATTTACAGATAATACGGACCCTGCTATAGAAGATCAAACTGTAGCAGAATCAAATTTCTCTTATCTTCTTGCTTTAATTCTTGTATAAAGTAGTCCCTTAGCTGCAAAATTATATCATGATTACTATGCTTAATATAGATAATTTTCCTAAACTTATCTTTTATTTTATAGACGGTAGCCGGGAAAGGACCATAGGTTTCTCCCCCTCCGTCTCTTATTCTTTCCTGTACTCTGGGCATAAGCTTTCCGAGAATATAGTCCAGGTAAGCTTCTTCCGTATAAATGCATTGCATAGCCAGCATAACGGAAAAAGGAGGATAAGAGAGTCGTTTTCTATAGTTCTTTTCCTCCTTGTAAAAAGACAGGTAGTCCTGCTTAAGGGCAAGTTCCAGTAGCGGATGATCCGGCTGATAGCTTTGGATAAGCACTTCTCCGGCTCTCTCTCCGCGTCCGGCCCTCCCTGAAACCTGGGTAATCAGCTGATAAGCCCACTCTCCGGCCTGAAAGTCGGAGTCCAAAAGAATCTGATCCACTGCAATGATTCCGACCAAAGTCACCTTCGGAAAATCATGTCCTTTTACAATCATTTGTGTCCCCAGAAGAATATCCGCCTTTTCTTCCGAAAATGCTTGCAGAATCTCTTCATACTTTCCTTTTTTACCGGTACTGTCCCGATCCATCCTGAGAATTCCGGCCTTTGGAAATACACTATGACAGATGCTTTCCAATTTTTCCGTTCCGCTTCCAAAGGCTGCGAGATATTTACTTTTACAATTCGGACAAATCTTCGGAAGATTTGTTTGATAACCACAGTAATGACACTGCAGAATTCCGTTTTTATGCAGATTCAAGCTCACATCACAGTGTGGGCAACGAAGTGCTTCTCCGCATTTTCTGCAACTCACAAAGGGCGCATACCCTCTTCGATTCATAAAGAGCATCACCTGCTCTCCTCTGTCCAGCCTTTCCTGAATTTTCCCTTCCAACACCCGAGAAAAAATAGAGCGATTTCCCTCTTCCAGCTCCTTTCTCATATCCACCACTTGCATCTTCGGTAAAGTACTTCCTTCTACCGCTCGATTATGCAAACAAAAACAGGGCAGGGCTCCCTTCTCCACCTCGGAAAAAAGCTGCACGGAAGGGGTAGCGGAACCAAAGAGAACCGGGCAGGAAGACAATTCTCCTCTCTTTCGTATAACGTCTCGTGTCTCATAACGCGGTGCCTGTTCCGATTTGTATGACCTATCCTGCTCCTCATCCATAATAATCAGTCCTAAATTTGAAAACGGAGCAAAAAGGGCGGAACGCGGTCCCATAAGAATCTTCACTTCACCGGAGCGACACTTTTCCATGCTTTCCGCCCGTTCTCCCTGACTCATTTTAGAATGAAGTACTGAAACGAGTCCCGGAAAGCGTTTTTCTATACGAGAGCGGGTTTGAAAGCTCAGAGAAATCTCCGGAATCAGAAAAATCACTTCTTTTCCTTTCCGGATGATTTCTTCCATCAGTTTGAGATAAACTTCTGTTTTTCCCGAACCGGTCACCCCAAACAATAGGGCAGCCTTCTCGCCCTTGGAGAAGGCAAGTTTGATTCCTTCCAGGACATTTGCCTGCTCTTTTGTAAGAGAAAGAGGAGCCTCCTCCGCTTTCCACAAAAGTTCGGTAGCTTTTCCCCTCTTTTTTACTTTTTCTTTACCGGAATAACCGTCTTTAAGCATTGGTTTAAGCCGGTTCCATATTCCCTGCTCATCCAAACAGCCAAAGAAAGAAGCTCTTCCTCAACGGAAAATTCCTTATCTAAAACGGAATCAATATCCTTGATTTTTTCTTCCGGAAAACAAACCCTTTCATGAATGGACAAGACATAAGCTTTTTTCTTTCCTCTTCCAAAAGGAACTAAAACAGGATCCCCGACATGGAGAACCATGTCCTCGGGAATCCTATAACTAAAACTCTTATCAATTGCCTCATGGCTTATGTCTACAATGACCTCTGCGTACAAATCAACTCCTTATTCCTCTTCCAAAAGCTTGTTAATAACCGTTGATAAGGAAAGAGAATGGGAGGCTTTAAATAAAACAATGTCCCCTTCCCTTACTTCATCCTTTACTGCCTCCGTCAAAGCGGAAAGAGAAGTACAGGCTTCTCCCGGAATTTTCTTTTCGCCCAAACCCTTCCATATTTCTTTCGATTTTTCTCCCAGCGTAAAAAGTGCATCAATAGAAAGCTTTCGAAGTTCTTCTCCTATTTCTCTATGTAAAAGCAATTCATCTCTTCCCAATTCATTCATATCTCCGAGAACCGCTATTTTTCTTCCTCCTTTTTCTGCAGAAAGAACATGGAGACTGGCCTTCATGGAATCGGGAGAAGCATTATAGCTGTCATCCAGAATCGTAATTCCCTTCTTCGTCCGAATTTTCTCTCCCCTCCCGGGTAGTCCCGTAAAAGTGAAAAGCGCTTTTTTTGCCGCTTCTTCCGAAACACCGAGCTCTTTCGAAAGCAGTAAGGCAATTCCCGCATTTTCCTGCATATGTTCTCCCGGAACGGAAAGCGGAATATTGGCCTTTTCATAGAAAGATAATTTGAGATGAATTCTCTCTTCTTCCTCTGAACTTCCTTTTACAGAGCCTTCCCTTTCCTCCCGCTTTCCACCTAAAAATCCCATTTCATAGATTTTTTTCTCATCCAGAACAGAGAGAATCAGATCTTTCTTCGGAAGGTAGAGATGAACCGTTCTATTTTCTCCCATAAGAATATGCATCTTCTCAAAACAGGTGTTCTCTTTTGTCTGCATATTTTCAAGATGGGCAGTGCCAATATTGGTAAAGACGGCCATGTCCACACTGGCCATTCGTGCCAACTTCTCCATCTCTCCGGGAATCGATACGCCCATCTCAATAACGCTGATTTCCCTTTCTTCTTTGGCCATATGAAAAAGTGTAATCGGGACACCAATCTGGGAATTGGCGTTTCCTTTAGTTTGGAATACCGTTTTTTCGGAAGAAAGAGCCGTGGCAATCATTTCTCTTGTGGTCGTTTTTCCGACGGATCCCGTAACGCCGATGAGTTTTCCCCTATACCTCCTTCGGCAATATGCACCGAAATCCTGGAGCGCTGCCAGGGTATTCTCCACCCTGTGAAAATGTACATCCGGATACTGCTTTCCCAAATCGGAAAAGTCCTCCTCCGTGAAGATTTCTTTTGCTCCATGGCTGATTGCCATCGGAATAAAACGATGTCCGTCTACTTTTTCTCCCCGAATGGGCACAAAAAGTGCAGAAGAGCAATCCTCCCGGGAATCCACTACGATTTTTTCTATTGCTAAGAAGAGTTTTTCAAAATCCATTCTATTTTTTCTCCGCCAATTTATCCGCTTCTTCCAGAATCACTTCCCGATCCACAAAGTGTGTCAACTGCCCGTTAACCTCATTGTATTCCTCATGTCCCTTTCCGATTACAGCAATAAGATCTCCACGCTTTGCATGCGCTAAAGCATAGGCAATGGCCTCTCTTCTGTCCGGAATGGCAATGTAAGCAGAACTTTTTTTCGACAAGGTACTTTCAATATCGGCAATAATGTCTTCCGTCTTTTCATAACGGGAATTGTCTGCGGTCAAAATACTGAAATCCGCCATTTCGCCCGCAACTTCTCCCATCCCGTATCTTCTATCTTTAGAACGATTTCCGCCACAGCCAAAAACCACGATTAAGCGGCCCGGATTATAGGAGCGAAGCGTTTGCAAAAGGTTCTTCATTCCCATCGCATTATGTGCATAGTCCACAATCACCGTATGTCCGTCTCTCTGCAGAACAACCTCCATACGTCCATTCACTTTAATCTTGGAAAGAGCATGCTTTATCTTCTCCATCGGAATCTTCAAAAGACACGCTAAAGAAACCGCTGCCAGAGCGTTATATACATTATAGGCTCCGGGAAGATGGTTGAAAATGCGTTCCTTTACTTCTCCATGCAGGAAGGTAAAGCAGGTTCCGATGAAGTCGTCCTGCCTTAAATTCTCAATTTCTTTCGCTTGAAAATCCGCCATGTTCTCCAGGGCAAAGGTGTAACAGGGACAGGGGGCATTTTCCAAAAATTCTTCCGCAAAATTGGCGTCGCGATTGACAAGCCCTATCTTCGACTGCTTGAAAATGCAGGACTTATAATATTTATACTCTGCAAAATCCTTGTGTTCATTTTCACCGATATGGTCTTCTTCAATATTGGTGAAAATGCCGTAGTCAAACAGAATTTCATCTGTTCTATGCATTTTGAAACCCTGGGAAGAGGCTTCCATCACTACTGCAGTGCAACCCTTTTCTCTCATCTTACGAAAAGTTTCCTGAAGCGTATAAGATTCAGGTGTAGTGTTTCTGCTTTCTTCATGAATTCCCGCATAATCAATTCCGGTTGTTCCAATAAGCCCGGTACGATATCCGCCTTCTTCCAAAATGCTCCGCACCATGCTTGCAGTGGTGGTTTTTCCCTTCGTCCCGGTGATCCCGATCATCAGCATCTCTCTTGACGGATAGTGAAAATAAAAAGCTGATAGTTCGGCAAGCGCCTTCCTCCCGTTTTCCACTTTTACCATACAGAGCTTATCCCGCTCTACATCCGACAAGTCCAATTCTTCCAGTTCTTTTTCCACTACAAAAATTCGAACACCGGAAGCAATCAGCTCCGGAATCTTATCATGGGAATCCAGCTTCGTTCCTTTCAGGCAGAGAAATAAATCTCCCACCTTCGCTTTTCTGGAGTCATAAGAAATACTTTGTAATTCTTCCTTTGTCGGGTCTCCCAAAAGAACCCGGCAGGCCGTTAAGGCATCTATCCACTGAGACATTTTATTTCCTTCTTTCCACTATCTTGAAAAGGCATCCTTTTAGGAAAGCCCGATGATTTTTCCGTCAATAAGGTCTATACGTTCTGCGGCAGGTACCTTCGGTAAGCCCGGCATCGTCATAATATCTCCGGTAAGCACAACAACAAAGCCTGCCCCGGCGGAAACATAGAGGTCTTTTACCTGCAGAGTGAATCCCTCCGGTCTTCCCAGTAAAGCCGGGTTATCCGAAAGGCTGTACTGGGTTTTTGCCATACAAACCGGACATTCCGAAAAGCCCAGTAAAGAAAGCTTTTCCAGCTCCTTTTTGGCCTTAGGACTGTAGTTTACATCCTTAGCACCGTAAATTTCCTTTGCCACCTTTCCTATCTTCTCTTCCAAGGAAAGACTCAGTGTCTGCACGGGCCGGAAAGCGGCGGCTTTATCCAGTTGCTTCAGAACTTCCTTACCCAGCGCCTCTCCGCCCGCTCCACCTTTTCCGTGAACCTCCGTAATGGCAAAACCGACCTGCTTTTTCTCACAGAATTGTGCAATAAAATTCAGTTCATTCTCCGAATCCGAAGCAAAGCGGTTTATGGACACAACTACCGGAAGACCATACTTCTGCACATTTTCAATATGTTTTTCCAAATTGACAATTCCCTTTTCCAGGGCTTCGAGATTCTCTTCCAAAAGAGCATTCTTTTCCATTCCGCCATTATACTTTAGAGCACGAACCGTTGCGACAATCACGGCACAATCCGGTTTTAAGTCTCCAAGCTGGCAGGTAATGTCAAAAAACTTTTCAGCACCGAGGTCTGCCCCGAATCCGGCTTCCGTCACCACGATGTCGGAAAGCTTCAAAGCATATTTTGTTGCCATAATAGAATTACAGCCGTGAGCGATATTGGCAAAGGGACCGCCATGCACAAGTGCCATATTCCCTTCCAAAGTCTGCACGATATTCGGTTTCATGGCATCCTTTAGAAGAACCGCCATCGAACCGACAGCATGGAGCTCTTTTGCCCGTACCGGTTCTCCCTTCCTGTTGTAAGCTACAATGATACGGGATAGTCTTTCCTTTAAATCCTCTATATCCTTACTTAAGCAAAGAATAGCCATAATTTCAGATGCCACTGTGATAATGAAATGGTCTTCTCTGACAACACCGTCTCCGGGACCACCTAAGCC
Organism: Oribacterium sp. oral taxon 108 str. F0425; assembly: GCF_000214455.1. Taxonomy (NCBI): domain Bacteria; kingdom Bacillati; phylum Bacillota; class Clostridia; order Lachnospirales; family Lachnospiraceae; genus Oribacterium; species Oribacterium sp. oral taxon 108. The sequence goes on from NZ_AFIH01000001.1 coordinate 1,637,362, forward strand.
AACAGTGACGTTGCGGAGCACCCTGTCATTCATATCCACACATCGTTTCCATTGAATGCGCTTCAAATCGATATCCAAGGCATTTCCCTGTTGGATATGGTTGTCCAGCATGGCGGCAAGAAGGTTATTCGCCGCCGTAATGGCATGAAAATCCCCGGTAAAATGAAGATTCAAATCTTCCATAGGAACGACCTGGGCATAGCCGCCTCCGGCTGCTCCTCCTTTCACTCCAAAGCAGGGACCCAGGCTCGGTTCACGAAGGGCAACAGTTGTTTTCTTTCCCAGACGATTTAAGGCATCGGTAAGACCGACGGAAACCGTTGTTTTTCCCTCCCCTAAGGGCGTGGGATTAATGGCCGTCACCAAAATCAATTTTCCGTCCTTCTCTTTCTTCCTTTTTTCATAAACCGAAGGAGAAAGCTTGGCCTTATATTTTCCATAAAGTTCAATCTCTTCCTCCGGGATGCCGTATTTTGCCGCAACATCCGTAATGTTCAACAACTCTCTCTCCTGCGCAATTTCCAAATCAGATTTCATTTTTATTCCCCCTTATTTACAAAGTTCGCCTCGAACTCTTCCTCGCTCATCAAAATCTGTCTTGCCTTTGTTCCTTCCTCTTCTCCTACAATATGGGCCTCTGCCAGCTGGTCCATAATGCGGGCCGCACGATTAAAGCCGATTCTGAACCTTCTCTGTAAAAATCCGATGCTGGCCTTCTCCGTATCGATTACCGTTCTGGCGGCATCGATAAAGAGTTCATCCCGGTCGGATGAAGACGCCTCCGCCGTATTGCCGCTCTCACCCTGTTCAATGCTGTCTATAATGCGTTCGTTGTATTCTACCGTTCCTTGATTTTTCAGGAAATCCGTTACCTTTCCGACTTCCTCATCGGATACGAAGGCACCCTGCACACGAATAGGCTTCGGCAGATTCTGCGGGAAGAAAAGCATATCTCCCTTGCCCAAGAGTTTCTCGGCACCATTCATATCAATAATGGTTCTGGAATCTACACCGCTGCTCACGGAAAAAGCAATTCGGGAAGGAACATTTGCCTTAATAAGACCGGTAATGACGTTTACCGACGGTCTTTGTGTCGCAATAATCAAATGCATTCCGCAGGCTCTGGCAAGCTGAGTTAAGCGCACAATGGCATCCTCAACCTCCTGTGCGGAAACCATCATCAAATCCGCAAGCTCATCGATAATGATGATAATCTGCGGTAAAACGTCCACTCCCTCCTTTTCTCTCTCCTCTTTAGACATTTTCCGAATTTTTTCATTGTACCCCGCCAAGTCGCGCACCGCAAAATTGGCAAATTTTTTGTAGCGGTTAGTCATTTCCGCAACAGCCCAGTTCAATGCCTGTGCCGCCTTCTTCGGATCGGTTACGACCGGAATCAGGAGATGCGGAATGCCGTTATAGACCTGTAATTCCACAACCTTCGGGTCAACCATAATCATTCTGACCTCTTCCGGACTGTATTTGTATAGGATGGACATAATCAAAGTATTAATGGAAACGGATTTTCCCGCGCCGGTGGCTCCCGCTACCAAAAGATGCGGCATTTTTGCAATGTCTGTCACAACCACCTTCCCCGCGATATCTTTTCCTACGCCGAAGGCAAGACGCATTGTATTCTTTTGAAATTCCTCAGAAGAGAGAATATCTCCTAAGTACACAACCTGACTGTTCTTATTCGGCACTTCTATCCCTACTGCGGATTTTCCCGGTATTGGCGCTTCAATTCGAATATCCGCTGCTGCAAGACGCATCTTGATATCATTGCTTAAGGATACAATTTTTGCCAGCTTCACGCCCTGTTCCGGCTGTAATTCATAACGGGTCACGGAAGGGCCTACGGAAACATTGGTGATACTGACACTGATTCCAAAACTTTTCAAGGTTTCCTGCAAAGTTCTGGCATTCTTTTCTATTTCATTTTTCTCGCCGGCATGCTTGTCTTTAGAGCACTTCAAAAGAGAGAGTGGCGGAAAATGATAGGGAGGCGTTTCCTGCACAGGGTTTATTTCCTGTTCCTCTTTCTTTTCCGCAATTCTCTCCTGCAATTTTTCCATATCGGATGCAATTCTTCCGCCGGATGCCGTCTCCACCACCCTTGTGGAAGAATCCTGTTCCAGAAGTCTTTTTTTCAGATCCGAATCCTCTTCCGTTTTCCGCTTTCGCGACCTTCCTCTTTCCTCTATAGTCATTGGGGATTCGAGTATATCTTCCTTTAGTGTAAAACTGCCATTTTCCACTATGCTATTCTCTTCCGGTCTGCTGCCTTCCCGCTCGCTGAACTCTTCATCCTTCCGATTGTCTGAAGATTCCCCCAAGCCTCTTGTTAAATCCAGCTCTTCAAAGGAGAATCCTCCCTCTTCCCGCATCTCTTTAAACGGGATTCCGGCGTTGTCCTTACTTTCCTCTGCAAAATCTTCCAGATGAAAATCCGTCGCGGAAAAATCCACTCCTCTCGCCTCTCTTTGTTCCCTTTTTTCTCGGCGCTCCCGCAGTGCCTCTTTCGCATTCTCCGAAATCCGTCGGATGTCCTCCTTTGCTTTGCGCCCCGCCTTTTCCGCAGTACGGACAGAATACGCCGTAAACAAACTGACTATCGGTTGTTCCGTAATAAAAACAAGAGAGAGAAGAAGCAAAAAGAAAAGAACAAAAAGCGCTCCCAACTTCCCTAAAATCCGGGACAAAAGAAAGAGGATTCCATTCCCCAGTACTCCACCCCCATCCAATAAAGAGTTGAAGTCAAAGGGAATTTCTTTCCCCAAAAATATCGTTCCGATAAAGCTTTCCAGAAAAAGATAAAAAATGACAATAGATAAGATTCTGCGATAAACCGTTGGATTTTCCCTCTGTGCCATAAAAAAAGCAGTAAAAAAAGAAGAAGAAAAGGAAACAAAAAAGCAAACGTTCCAAAAAAGAAAAACTGTATTTTAACTAAAATTTCTCCCAAAAAGCCGCAAAATCCCAAATTGCTGAAAAAAAGCAGGAAGGAAAACAGGCAGGTGATAATCAGCACTATCTCCTCCCTGATTTTCGAATCCGTCACAATGTTTCGTTCTGCCTGCTTCTTTCTACTCGTTGTTCTCTTTGTCTTTTGTTTTCTTGCCATAAACTCCTACTCGTTCCACTTTCTCACAAAAAGCTTGCCTCAAAATTTTCCTTCACAAAGTGAAAGTGCAAAGCCGGCCTGCCATGGCGCATCTTTTTCTCTATTCCGGAATTTTTTTTCTCTTCGATTACCCCTTCCCGGATAAGACGCAGTTGTAAAAGCTTTGCCAAAATCCGGCTGGCCGAGCGGGAAGTAATCCCTAAAAGCTCAGCTAAACTTTGTGCATTGAAGGCTTTTTCCGGAGCCTGTTCATAAAGTCCAATCAGCTTTAAAATATTACTTTCATGGATTCCCTGGGCTTTTGCAAACTGAAGTGCCTTCTCATTCTTATAGTTATACACCAAACGGAGTTCCTGAGAAAGTGGTCCCGTAATCTTTCCTTCTTCCTCCATAAAGAAAGCATCATTTCTGCTATAGTGATTGCTTTCCATCAATGCCCTCTCGGCATAGTAACGACTTCTTTCCATGGAAGTGCTCAGCCCCATTCCCAAACGGAACGGAAAATTCAGATTTTTTCTGCATTGGTTTAAAATTTCTTCCAAAATGGGAAGAATCTCCGCATCCATCGAAATCTCCGCACTCACGGCGAACTGATTAAAACCTTTTTCAATAGAAAAATGAAGATGTTTCGCCTTTCTGTATGCCGTTAAAAACTGATAGACCTGTGCCTCTCTAAATTCCTTCTCATCTTTATCAACTTCCTCCGAGAAAGGCAGACGCAATAAAACGGACAGAGTTTTCTCTTCCACAATGGTACTTAGACGCAAATCATCCAAGGCATGTTGTATGGAGTTCCGAATCATTTCTTCATTGGGAAATACCGCTACATAGGGTATTTTTAATTCATCCAGACGTTTAAGATTATTGATGCTGCGGGATAAAATCATGTCTATTTTGCCCTTATCCCAGAGCTTCTTGGCATACTCCGTAATATGCTTATAATCATATTGACTGTCTTTGTAAAAATAGGGGCGCTCTTCCTCCTGAATATACTTGCTTACACCCATGTAATGGTTGGTTTCGGTCAAAAAATCACAAAATACACGATTCAGGGGAATATCCTTGTGTTCAATCTGAAATTGCAAAAAAATCGATAAAACATCGATTGGTTCATACGCCGTAAATGCACAGGGAATCCGGATATCCGGAAACTTTTTCAGAATGTAATGATAGCCAAGTTCCCCTGAAAAGAAAATCACATCACACTTCTTCCGACAGTCCTCATAGATCTTGTCAATGTCACTGAGGTGGGTATAAATATAGGGATAAAAATGGCATTCAAAACTCTTGTCCTGAATCACCTTTTCTATTGGTTCCAGAGACTTCTCCGGACTTACAATGGCAACCGAATACATAGACTCTTCTCCTTTAATTCTATGTTAAAACTATAGTAGCATTGTTAACATAAATTAAAGACAAAGTCAATCGAGTCTTTTTTCTCCTGTCTCTATTCTTTCCGCTAAGTCCGAAAGATATTCCCATCTTTCCCATTTTTCACTGAGCAGACGTTCCGCTTCTTCCTTTTCCTTCTGTAATTCCTGCAAACGAACAAAATCTCTTGCATTCTCCACACTCTGTCTATCCAATTCCTCTATTTTTTCCTCGAGCTTTCCGATTTCTTCTTCTATCGTCTCATAGTCCTTCTGTTCACGGTAGCTCATCTTCAGCGCCCGTTCTTTTCTCCGGGATTTCCCGCCGGACTCCGTCTCCGCCTGTTTATCCGCCTCTTCTTCGTTCTTTCCGTTCTTGATTCCGTTCTTTCCGTTCTTATCCTCGTTCTTTCCGTTCTTGTTCCCTTTCGTACTTTCCGAACTTTCCTTTCCTCCTCTTCCTCCTTCCGGAAGACTCTCGGAAAGCAGCGCTACCTGGTAGTCCGTATATCCTCCCTCAAACTGACGAATCCTTCCGTTTTCCTGAAAAGCAAAAAGACGATTTACCGTCCTGTCCAGAAAATAACGGTCATGGCTGATTATAAGGACAATTCCGGAAAAATGATCTAAAAAATCCTCTAAAACCATAAGACTTGCAATATCGAGGTCATTGGTCGGCTCGTCCAAAAAGAGCACATTCGGTGCGGACATCAGAATCCGAAGAAGGTAGAGCCTCCTTTTTTCTCCGCCGGAAAGCTTTCCAATCGGGGCAAACTGCATTTCCGGTGTAAAAAGGAAACGTTCCGCCATCTGTGCCGCGGAAATCAAGCCTTCCGTTGTCGGGAGATAATCGGCAATATCCTTAATGCTGTCGATTACGCGCTCCTCGTTGTTCAACTCTTCATTTTCCTGTCGAAAATAAGCAATCCGTACGGTCTGCCCGATTTCCACCGTACCGGAATCCGGACTGATTTCCCCCAGTATCACCTTCATAAGCGTGGACTTTCCCACTCCGTTTTTCCCGATAATCCCGATTCGATCATTCCGAAGAAAGTTATAGGAAAAATGAGAAAACAGGCACTTCTTCTCATAGCTTTTACTGATATCCTTTAGAAAAATAGTGGATTTCCCAAGTCTGGTATAGATGGAAGATAAATTTAACTCTTCCTCCTCCGTAGGTCCGTGCATCTCGGAAAGCTTCTCGTAGCGATCCAACCTGGCTTTCTGCTTCGTACTTCTCGCCTTGGCCCCTCTTCTAACCCAGGCAAGCTCCTTTCTTAGAAGGTTCTGTCTTGCCCGCTCCTTTGCGACCTCTGCGGAAAGCCGATTTGCCTTTTCTTCGAGGTACGCATCGTATTTACAGTCATAGGAAATAAAAGCTTCTCTCTCCAGCTCCACAATGCGGTTACAAACCGTATCCAAAAAATAGCGGTCGTGGCTGACCAAAAGAATACTTCCCTTAAACTGAGAAAGTTTTCCCTCAAGCCACTCGCTCACCTCTTCATCAATATGGTTGGTCGGCTCGTCCAGAAGCAATAAGTCCGGCTCCACATTTAAAACGGCAAGAAGAGCAAGCTGCTTTTTCTGTCCGCCGGAAAGCGTCTTACAGGGGGCATCATACTCCAAAAGCCCCAATTCCTGCATGACCTTTCTCCCGAAGGCTTCCTTCTCTTCTACCGTGTTCTGTATCGAAAAATGCTTGATAAGAGCTTGTAAAACCGACTCTTCTTCCGGAAATTTTGTTTCTTGAGGAAGGTAGGCAATTTTTAAATTCCGTTTCTTTACAACCGTTCCCCGGTCGAGTTCCTCTTCTCCCGCAATTACACGAAGAAGAGTGGACTTTCCGCCCCCGTTCTTCCCGATCAGGGCTACCTTTTCTCCTTCCTGCATATAGAAGTTTGCGTCCTGAAATAAAACTTTATTTTGAAAGCTTTTTGAAGCATTTTCCACATTTAGAATACTTGCTGCCATATTTTCTCCCGGTCTAAATCACACTCGTTTTACTCTTCAGTTTCTTTAGGCAGCTATAAAACGCCGGCACCAAAAAAATGTCCGCGAAAAGCCATGCCAGCGGAGAAGCATAGCAAGCTGCAATATAGCCGAATATTGGAATAAAAATAAAGGCCACCAGAGAACGCGCTATCATTTCACTCACTCCCGCAAGCATCGCAAAGCCGGAAAAGCCCATTCCCTGAATGGTAAAACGCCAACAGTTTACAAAAACCAGCGGAATAAAAAAGAGGGAATTGGCTATCAGAAATTGTTTTGTCATAGCCAGTACTTCTCGTTCCTTGCCGTCAATAAAGATTTTCGGAATTTCTCCTCCGAACAGGACGAGAAGAATGCAAATCAAAACAGCATAAATACTGCCTATCTTTGTTGCGGCCCAAAGTCCTCTGTCAATCCGCTTATATTCTCTTGCTCCCGAGTTTTGTCCGGCATAAGTTGCCATAGTTGCCCCCAAGGCATCAAAAACACAGCAACAAAATCCGCTGATTCTCTGCCCTGCGGTAATTGCCGCCATCGGAGCCGCACCTAAACCGTTTACCGCCGTCTGCAGAACTACGGAGCCAATCGCCGTAATACTGTATTGCAAGCCCATCGGCACACCGATAAACAAGAGTCTTTTGTAATAATGCTTTTCCAGTCTGAGTTCCCCTTTTTGAAAATGTAAAATAGGAAACTTCTTTCTCATATAGAAGAGACACAAAAGGCCGGAAAGAAGCTGAGAAATCACGGTAGCATAGGCCGGGCCGTCTACCCCAAATCCCCAAAAACGAATGCTGAGATAGTCCAGAATAATATTTAAAATGGCGGCAAAAATCAAGAAATAGAGCGGGGTCTTCGAATCTCCGAGAGCACGGATTGTAGAACTCGTCATATTATATAAAAAGGTGGTCGGTATGCCCAGGAAGATAATAAAAATATAGTCAAAAGCATAAGAGAAGGTTTCTTCCGGCGTATTCATAAAGCGGAGTATCCCATCGGTCGCCAAGGCAATCAAAGCCGTCATGACAATGGAAAATATAATGCTGAGCCAGAGCAGGTTTCCCACATACTTCCGAAGTTTACTTTCCTGTTTGGCGCCGAACTTCTGCGCTACCGGAATAGCAAAACCGGAACAAAGTCCTATAACAAAACCGTTAATCATAAAGCTGATTGCCCCTGTGGAACCGACACCCGCCAAAGCATTTAAGCCGAGAAGCTTTCCTACGATAATCGTATCCACCATACTGTAAAACTGTTGAAACAATGTTCCCAAAAACATAGGCAAAGCAAATCCGATGATGAGGCTCATCGGATTTCCCTTGGTCAAATCCACCATCACTGTCTTTTTTCCCATACTTCCTCTTTTCCACCTTTTATACTTCTCGCAGGCATTCCTTTAAATCTCCGTTTCCGTAAGCCTCCAGTAAATCCCATAAATCTTCCATCTGCCGGCGGAGTTCTGTTCCCTTATCCGTCTCTGCAATGCGTATTCTGCTCTTCATTCTTTCCACAACCCGGATGTCAGGCGTATTTTCTTCTCCCTTTTGAAAATCTTTATGTTCCGCAAGGGAAAGATGTTTTGAATCATAAATCAAGGTGTATCCTGCAATCCCGGTTTTAGAATGATACGCCTTAGAAATTCCTCCGTCAATCATAAAAAGCTTTCCGGAAGCCTTAATCGGACTTTCTCCTTGTTTGCTTTTTACCGGGACATGCCCGTTTATAATATGAGAAAGTTCCGGATTTTCACGAAATTCCTCAATGATTTTATCTACATAGCTTTCCTTTTCAATCCACTTATAGTAGGCATTGTAGTTTTCCTGATAACTTTCCGGAACGGCAATGAAATAATGTTCAAAGGTACACATTTTATCTTTTCCGAAAAGAGGTGACTTCGGTCCACACCAAAGATACCAGAAAAAATCCGTGGCATAAAGCTTTCCGTTCGGATCCAAGTCACGATTCATAAAGTAAGCTTCTATGCACTTTTGTTCACAATAGTCCATGAGACGCCTTCCGAAAACCTCTCCGTCTCTCGTCGAGATAGAGAGAAAATCTCCCTCTTCCGTCATCGGAATGCAGCCGTGATAAAGAATATTGTGATTTATAATTTTATACATGGAACCATGGGTAAAGAAAAAATCCATATGCTTTTTCAGCATCTTGGAATGTGTAAAGCTATAGATGAGCGTGTCCATGAGCTCCTTTTCTTTTTTCGAGAGTGCATAGGGATCTTCCCAATCTATCGTCGGGAAAAAGCAGTCCCTTAAAGGATAGATTTTTCCCTCGACCTCCACCACCTTCTTTTCCAGGTCCATTTTATGAAGAAGCATCCTATGTTCCAAACAATACTCCGGATGTCTCCGAATAAGCTGCCCCTCCTCCTTCCACATTATCACACTGATGGTTTTGCACATTTTTGCAGCGAGCTCCGGCTCCACCGAATCGGCAATATTTTTATCCCAAAGATGCGGATAAAAGCATGTGCAGGGATCCTCTCCGTAGATTTCCTGCGCGAACATCGATAGAGGGCGGAGATTGATTCCATAACCGTCCTCTAAAACATCGAAGCTGTTATAGGAAGTGGCAATGCGAAGCACATTGGCAATGCAGGCGGGATTTCCTGCAAAGGCTCCCATCCAATCCACATCATGGTTTCCCCACTGGATATCCACATCATGGAAGCACATCAGTTCTTCCATAATGCGATCCGGATGTGGTCCTCTGTCAAAAATGTCTCCAATAATATGCAGACTGTCTATACTTAGATTCTGAATCAATTCGCAAAGGGCAATAATAAATTCCCTGCCTCGATTGACATCCAAAATTCCCTGTAAAATCTCCTTATGATAAAGCTTCGTATCTTCCTCTTCATCATGTAAAAGTTCATCAATCGCATAGGCAAATTCCTTCGGAAGTTTCTTCCTTACCTTAGAGCGGGTATACTTGGATGCAATTTTCAGGCAAAGGGCCGTCAAGCGATGAATGGTAATCTTCTGCCATTCCTTGTCTTCAATAAAAGCATTTTTCCGATTCGAAAAAGTTTCTCTCGGATAGTAAATCAAATTAGCCAGACGAAGCTGTTCTTCCTCCGGAAGAAAATGGGAAAATATTTCCGAAATCTTATCGCGAATTACACCGGAAGCTGACCGCATAAGAAAAATAAAGGCTTCACTTTCTCCGTGAAGGTCGGAAAAAAAATACTCCGTTCCCTTGGGAAGGGCGCAAATTGCCTTCAAGTTGATTATCTCCGCCGCTGCCTGATTCGCAGTGGGAAAGGATTTTGCCAGTAAACGAAGATAATCCAAGTCTTTTTTCATAATTTCTCCCCGCTCTTCTATGAAATCTTCTCGAACTATTTTTCTGTATACAAACCATCTTTATTCAATTTGTTCTATTCTTACGCTTCTATAGTATATTTTCACTTTAACATATTTTCGAAAAGATAAAAGGGATTTTTTCTTCTACACAAAATGCCTATAAAGCAAAAAGGACTACAAGGTCAAGCCTGTCTCTTTTTAAATCCTGAAACAGGTACATACCCTTGTAATCCTTTTATTTACGGGAAACGCCGTAACAAAGAATACGGCATTTCTTTTATATCACTACAATGTAGCACTCTTCCGCCGGAAAATCCTGTCTAGTCTTCAACCCTTGCCACCACGGAAGGATCCACCTCCTTGCGGTTCAGAATCTCCATAAATTCTTCTCCGGAAATGGTTTCTCTCTCATAGAGGAACTTTGTAATCTCGTGCAACTTTGTGATATTTTCCTCCAAGAGTTTATAAGCCTTATCGTGTTGCTTCTTGACCAGCTCCACAACCATTTCATCTATCTTGGTCTGCGTTTCGGGAGAAACCGTAAGCGTCGCATCGCCGCCAATATACTGGTTATGCAACTGTTCCATGGCAACCATACCGATACTGTCTGCCATTCCGTAACGGGTAATCATCGCTCTTGCCGACTTTGTCGCACGCTCAATATCATTTGCCGCACCGGTGGTACAGGTATGGAAAATAAGTTCCTCCGCACAACGCCCTCCGGTAAGTGTTGCAATTTCATTTTCCAACTCTTCCCTGGAGTAAAGATAATGATTGCCTTCTTCCTCTACCTGCATGGTATAGCCCAGGGCTCCCGAGGTTCTCGGAATAATGGTAATCTTGTGCACCGGAGCGGAATCCTTCTGCAGAGCCGCTACCAGAGCATGGCCGACTTCATGATAAGAAACAATCAACTTCTCCTTATCCGTCATAACCTTATTTTTCTTCTGATATCCCGCAATAACCACTTCAATGGACTCTTCAAGATCAGACTGAATTACTCTCTCTCGGCCGGCACGAACCGCACGAAGCGCCGCCTCATTGATGATGTTGGCAAGCTCTGCACCGGAGGCACCGGGAGCAGCCTTCGCTATGGCTTCCAGATTCACATTGTCGGACATCTTAATCTTCTTCGCATGTACCTTTAAGATATCCACTCTTCCCTGGAAATCCGGTAACTCCACCGGAACTCTTCTGTCAAAACGGCCGGGGCGCAGCAGTGCCGGATCCAACTGGTCCGGCTGGTTGGTTGCCGCCAAAAGGATGATTGCCTTTGAACTGTCAAACCCGTCCATTTCCGTAAGAAGCTGGTTTAAGGTCTGTTCTCTCTCGTCATTGCCCCCTAAACCGCCTGCACCTCTCTTCTTACCGATGGCATCAATCTCATCGATAAAAATGATACAGGGGGACTTCTTTTTTGCCTGATCGAAGAGATCTCGCACCTTTGCTGCACCCATACCGACAAACATTTCCACAAATTCCGAACCGGAAATGGAGAAGAACGGAACCCCCGCCTCTCCGGCTACCGCTTTCGCAAGCATCGTCTTACCGGTTCCGGGAGGGCCTACCAAGAGGGCTCCTTTTGGAATCTTCGCACCAATCTTCGAATATTTGTCCGGATTGTTGAGATAATCCACCATTTCCGTAAGAAGTTCTTTCGCCTCATCTTCTCCGGCTACATCCCTAAAACGAATGCTGTCGTCTTTCTTCTCATACTCTCTTGCATTGGATTTCCCGAAACCGCCCAGTCCGAAGCCGCCGCCTCCCATGTTGCCCATTGCGGAAGTCATTCGCTTTGACAACCAACTTCCGACAGCCATAAAGAGAAGCAAGGGAATCACCCAGGAAAAAATGAAATTCAGGAGAAAATTATTCTCTACAGGAAGGGTTTCATTATATTTTACGCCCTGCTTGGTAAGTTCACTTAAAATCTGCGCTTCGGTAAATTCGTTCTTTATTCTGGTCGTACTGTAAATGGTCGTTTTTCCATCCTTCTCCACTTCGTACTTAATGCTGTTCTCCCCCAGTTCAACCGCCTTAACTTCCTTGTTTTCTACCGCCTGTTGGAAGTCGGAATAGGTACTGCTTTCAATTCTGGCCTGCTTGATAGCGGGAATCACAAAACTGTTTAAAAGCAAAGTGATGATTAACGCCACAAAAACATAGAATAGAAAAGGCGTCTGTCTATTCCCGTTATTTCCCTGTTTGTTGTGATTTTGCCTATTCGAAAAAAATCGTCAAAGTTCGGAAATGAGTTTTTATTATCCATCTGTATTTCTCCTTACTTTATTGCTTCTGTATATCTGTTTAAAAAAAGAACTCTATACGCGGCAGTATAAAGTCCTTTTGTGTTTAAAGTATGAAAATCTTCAAGAATAATTCTCTTTTTCTTTTCTTTTGGAATCACACCGATTCCTTTAAAAATCAGTTCCTCTTCCGGCGCTTTCTTTCTGCTACATAATCTTTTTGATCAGTTCGCAAAGTTCCTCTACCGCATCTTCCTTTCCGTCCTGAATCTCTTCCACTACACAGCTCGAAATGTGCCTCTGTAAAAGTTCTTTACTGAAGGCCTTTAGGGCTGAGGAAACCGAACTGACCTGCGTGATAATATCCACACAATATCGATCTTCCAGCAGCATGTTCCGAATCCCCTTAATTTGCCCCTCCATTCGATTTAATCGGGATATTAATGCCTTTTTCTCCGCCTCATCCCGAGGCTTCAGCTTTTTTCTCTCGGCGCAGTGACATTTTTCCATGCATTCCCTACCTTATTCAATATTTGTAACACCGTAATCCTGTGCCTCTACTGCCGCTTTCAGAGTAGCATTGTCCACTTCTTCCTTCAGAAAAACGGTGGCCGTTCCGTTTTCATGGCTTACTTCCGCATGATCCACCCCGCTGACTGCTTCTAAAGCCTTCTTTACTCTGGCCTCACAATGCCCGCACATCATTCCCGTAATTTCCATTTTCTTTTCCATTCTTTTTTCCTCCTGATTTTCCGTATTTTCACTTTTATCTTTTATTGCCGTTCCCTTTTGGGAAAATTCCGCCAAAATTGCCTGTCTCTTTTCTTCCCCGATTCCCTTTTTCCTGTCTTTCTTCGTATCTTTTATGGAAAATAAATTCAAACGAAGGGCATTCAGGCAAACCGTCACACTGGATAAACTCATGGCTAAAGCTCCAACCATCGGGTTCATTTCAAAATTCCAGTGAAATACGGCTGAATAAAATCCTGCCGCAAGGGGAATACAGATTACATTGTAAAAAAATGCCCAGAATAAATTCTCATGGATGTTGTGAATCGTGGCGCGGGAGAGTCGAATACTCCTCGGAATATCCGAAACATTTGACTTCATCAGTACAATATCCGCCGCATCGATCGCTACATCCGTTCCCGCTCCGATGGCGATTCCCAAATCCGCTCTGGTTAAGGCAATCGCATCATTAATGCCGTCCCCCACCATCGCTACCTTTCCGAATTCCTGTAGCTTCCTGATGACTTCTTCCTTGCCGTCCGGAAGGACTTCGGCAATCACTAAATCCACCCCTGCTTCCTTTGCAATCGCCTCCGCCGTATTCTTCCGATCTCCCGTCAACATAACCGTAAAGACACCCTGTTTCTTAAGCTCTTCAATCCCTTCCTTTGCGTCCGTCTTCAAACTGTCCGCTACGGAGATGGCCCCCAAAAGTTCTTCTCCTCTTAGGAAGAACAGATTGGTCTTACCCTCTGCGGAAAGGGCATTCAAGTTTTCTAAAAAATCCTCTTTCACCGGGAAATGCTCCCGTAAATACCCTTCCGAGCAGGCAATGATTTTCTCTCCCCCATAACTTGCCGTGATACCGTGCCCGGCCATGGCTTGAAAATCTTCTACCGGATAAGGAGAAATTCCGTTTTGCTCCCCATAGCTCTGTATTGCCTTGGCAAGCGGATGTTCGGAATTCTTTTCTATCGAAACGGCAAGCTTTAAAAGTTCCTCTTTCTTCTCTTCCCGAACCGGAACAATATCGGTGACTACCGGAGTTCCGTTTGTCACGGTTCCGGTCTTGTCCAAGGCAATGATTTCCACTCTTCCCGCTTCTTCCAAAGAAGATGCCGTTTTAAAAAGAATACCGTTTTTTGCCCCAACACCGTTTCCTACCATAATCGCAACGGGCGTCGCAAGCCCCAGTGCACAGGGACAGCTGATGACAAGAACCGCCACTCCTCGGGAAAGTGCCGTGGAAAATTCCGCTCCGCTTCCCAGCACAACGAGAAAAGTAAGGAGTGCAATTCCCATGACAAAAGGAACAAAAACAGCGGAAATTTTGTCCGCAATGCGGGCAATGGGGGCCTTCGTTGCGGCGGCATCGGACACCATTTCGATAATCTGTGAAAGACTTGTATCCTTTCCGATGCGAACTGCTTTCGCCGTGATATATCCCGATCGATTCAGGGTTCCCGCAGAAATCTTGTCTCCCTCTTCTTTATCCGCCGGAATCGATTCTCCCGTAAGTGCCGACTCATCTATCGCCGTACGTCCGGAGAGAATCAGCCCGTCCACGGGAATCTGTTCCCCGGGCTTCACCGCAAAAACATCTCCAACCGCTACATCATCAACAGACACCGTCTCCTCTACGCCGTCTTTTAAAAGCACAGCGGTCTTGGGACTTAGATCCATCAGCCCTTTTAGAGCACTCGTGGTTCTTCCCTTTGAAATCGATTCCAACATCTTTCCCAGAGTAATCAGGGTAGGAATCATCGCTGCCGTCTCAAAGTAAAGATGATGCCCTATTTGATGTGCCATTTCCGCATTTCCCAGTTCCAAATAATAGTTTATCCCATAGAGAACGCCCAAAGAATAAAGGAAGGAAGCCGAGGAGCCTAAGGCTACCAGACTGTCCATATTGGGAGCGAGCCGAAATAAGGCAGAGAAGCCCGAAGTGAAAAATTTCTTGTTAATCAGCATTACGATAATGGCAAGCAACATTTCTGTAAGAGCAAGAATTCCGGGATAGCGTAAAACTGCCGGTAAGGAAAAATGAAAAAGCATCGGCCCCATAGACAGCGTCATAAGAACAAGTAAAAAAACAAGAGACTGCAAAAAACGCTTTTTTAGCTTTGGAGTTTCTCGGTCTTCCAAAGCATCTTCCTTCTGTGCTTCCGACTTCGTATCGGATATAAAGCCATATCCGGCTTTCTCCACCGCTTCCTGCACGGCTGTTTCCGAAACCTCTCCTTCCACTGCCAAACTGTTGGTAAGCAGAGAAACCGAACAAGATTTTACCCCCGGCACTTTCTGCACGGCCTTTTCCACCCTTGTCTGACAGGCTGCACAAGACATCCCGGTCACTGTATATTTTTTCATTTACCCTCCTATCTATAGTATAAAGCAATTTATGAAAGCTGCTTGTTCTTTCGAGAAAGGAACTTCTCGAGCTATCCTTTCAGAAGGTATAATATACCCCCATAGGGTATATGTCAAGAATGAAAATAAATTTACTTTCCTGGAGAAAATGAATTTATTCCTCTATCATCTCCTCATAGCCCTTTAATGCCGCAAAAGAAAAAAATTGTACCGCTCTATGGGATAAATCGGTCCTCTGCCGACAGAGGGGGAAAGGATATGGATGACTTAGAATCGTACTGTATTTTCCGCATTGCTTCATGGGCTCCGTATTTTTTCGCTCTATCATCTTATTTCTTTTCGTTTTCCCGGTAAGCTCCGTTCTCCCTACGGATTCCATTTGCCGGGCAAGCTCCATCCTCCCTATGGTTTCCGTTTCGGCAACTTCTCTTTTCCTATATTCCACTGCTGTGTCCTCCTATCTGTTTATTTCGCTCTCTGCCCCTCGCCCCGTCCAGATATTGATAGGCTTTTAATACCGCATTCTTTCCATACTTCTGCATAAGCTGTAAGGAAGCCTCCCTCACACGCTCTTCCCTATCCGGAAAACTCTCTTGCAAGATTCCTTTACCGCATCCCTCTTCTTTTTTCTCATTCTCTTCTTTCTCCCTGCAATAGGTAAAGAGATCCACTTGACCGAGCTTCTCTTTCTTAACGGGAGAAATATCTTCAAAAGACAAAGAAAGCTTTCGGATAGACAATCGTCTGTCCATGATTTCATCATAGATAGATAAAATCGCCTCCGTAATCTCTTTCTCCCGATTGCTTCGTTCCGTCAGGTGATGCAGTCCATGCACTCCTCTGGGAACAAACTTCCCATAATGATTTTTCCGTTTTTCTCCGGCATAAGACTCTCCTACATTTTCCCCGTCGAAGGAAATCGAAAGCTGTACCAATTCTGTACAAAGCCCTTTCTCTTTCAGCTCATAGGCCAAGGCCTCCGCCATCTCCTCCGCAACAATTCTTCCTTTTTGAAAATCGTAGGGATAGGGCAAGACCTGCCCTGAGCTAAGACTCTTTCGTTTTGCCTGCAAAGCATGAATATCGGCAATTCTGCAAGGTTCATACCCCCAGGCATGATCGATAAGATATTCCGCCTGTATGCCGAAAAGCTTATAAAGCAGTGTCTGATTCTGCTTTTTTTCTTCCCCGGAAAGAGAGGCTAATGCGATATCGCCCATGGTATAGATTCCATAACTTTCCAGCTTTTCTGCCGTTCCTCTTCCGATTCGCCAAAAATCTCGAATCGGACGATACCCCCAAAGTTCTCTTCGGTAGCTGCGTTCTGTGAGCTTTGCCAGACGAAGTCCATCTTCCGTTGTCTTTAAATGCTTCGCCATAATATCCATCGCAACCTTTGCCAAATACAAATTTTCTCCCAATCCCACCGTGGCGACAATTCCCATTTCCCCATATACCGTCCTCGCAATTTCTGCCGCAAGCTCTTCCGCACTCTTCCGATAAACTTTCTCATAGGGACGTAAATCAATAAACACCTCGTCTACGGAATAAACATGAATATCTTCTCTGGACACAAAACGCAGATAAATTTCATAAATTCTTCTGCTGTACTCCATGTACAGAGCCATTCTGGGAGGTGCCGTAATATAAGAAAGAGCCAAAAAAGAATAAGCCTTCAAGTCGGAATCCAGGCAGGAGCTTCCCACCAGCCTTCTCTCTTCCGTCTTACGCTTCCTTTGATAGTTAATTTCCTTAACTCTCTCAATCACCTCAAAAAGTCTCGGTCTTCCGGGAATCCCGAAGTTCTTTAAAGCAGGGCTCACCGCAAGACAGATGGTCTTTTCCGTTCTTCCGCCGTCTGCTACCACAAGATAGGCATCCATCGAATCCAAGCCCCTTTCCACACACTCACAGGAAGCATAAAAAGACTTTAAATCGATAGCCATAATTCCACAGGACTCTTTCTCTTCCATTGCTTCTCTCCTTTGTCCTGTATAATATAACAAAACATTTGTTTTGTAAATGAAGTATTCCATACTTTAACAGAGATTGAGAAAGAAGCCTCTCAAGGCATTTTTTATAAGCAAGGATTCTCCTACTTCTTCTATACTGCTTTCTTCAGGAAGAACAAGATGTCTCAAGCTTTGCCTGCGCCACTTGTTATGAATAAAAAAAACGAAGTGACACAGTATTCCTACTGCATGACTTCGTTTCTATAATTGTATAACTTCCGTTTCTGCAAATCGTTTTAGTTCTATGCCTTCTCTTTTCCGAAGAAAAAGCCGGATACCGTTCCGGGACCGGTATGACAGGCAATCGTTCCGCCGATATCAAAGATTTCAATACTTCCCTCGGGATGAAAGCGTTCTCGGATACTTTCCGCAAGTTTCTCCGCATCCTGAGGACAAGCCGAGTGACTGATAAAACATTTTTCAGTAGAAAGATACCCTTCCTTCTCCATCTTGGAAAGAATATTTTCTATGGCCTGCTTCTTCCCGCGGGCTTTCTCGATGGGCTTCAGCTTTCCCTCTTCCGTAATCTTTAAAACCGGACAAATTTTAAGCAGTCCGCCAATAAAGCCTGCCGCCTTACTGACTCTTCCGCCCTGGATAAAAAAACGAAGATCGGAGGTAAAGAAATAGCCGTGAAGACGATT
Source organism: Oribacterium sp. oral taxon 108 str. F0425 (assembly GCF_000214455.1). Classification (NCBI taxonomy): domain Bacteria; kingdom Bacillati; phylum Bacillota; class Clostridia; order Lachnospirales; family Lachnospiraceae; genus Oribacterium; species Oribacterium sp. oral taxon 108. The sequence continues at coordinate 1,655,166 of NZ_AFIH01000001.1, forward strand.
TCTCCATTTTTCCACCTCCGCTCGAAGCCTCTCCATATCCAAGCCCTGTCTTTTCAGCTCACAGGCCTTATCCACCAACAGACCATAACCAGAAGAAGCCATCAGAGAATCTACGATTTCGATTTTTCGCTCCGGGAATTCTTCCAGTAAAATATCCTTTGCAATGTGACAGGAATTAAAGGTTCCGGATACTCCGCTGGAGAGACAGATATGGAAAATGTCCTGCCCCTGCTCTAAATATTTTCGGAAACTGCCGATATATTCCTCGGTATTCACCTGTGTGGTCTGACTTTTTTCACCGGAAAGCATCCGTTCAAAGAGCTTATCCTGCGAGATGGACTCATAAAAATCATCTCGGAACTCCTCTCCCTCCAAGAAAAACTTCGCATAAATCAGGTTGACGCCCCGTTCCTCCGCCCAGCCCTTTCTTAAATCCATGGTAGAACAACAAGAGAGTATATAATTCTCCATCTTTTATCCTTTCTATCATTTAACGCCTTGTATCAATGGAAGTTTCTATTCTCCGAGTACATTTGGAAGTCTCTATTCTCCGAGTACATTTCGAATCGCTACCGGTGTTCTGTAATTCCAACGATAAATCCGAATACCGGAACGACGGGATGCGGCATTTACGACCTGGCCGTTTCCGATATAGATGCCTACATGGTTTATCACTCCTCTGCGGTTCGCATAGAAAATCAAATCACCGGGTTTAATGTTTTCACTGCTTACTTTTATTCCGGTTTTAGCCTGTTCCCTGGACACTCTCGGAAGAGATACACCGTATTTACTCATAATCGTCTGTGTAAATCCGGAACAATCACAACCGCGCGTAAGAGAGGTTCCTCCCCATACATAGGGATTTCCTACAAACTGGCAGGCAAAATTCACTAAATCACTTCTTCTCTTGGCCGCCTGGTTTGCCCTGTCCTGTGCCGGGCGATAGCTGATTGCCTCATAGAGAGCATAGCTCACGGAAACATTATTGTCTCTTGTTGAGACAAAGGCCCCCTGTTCTCCATCCTCATCATCACCGGAGTCCAAATCAAGCTGCACCCAACCGTCCAACTGATTCACCACGGAATATCTTTGGTCTCTCGTAATTTTTGTCCAGGCTGATGAGTTTAAGTCCGGATTGGAGCGAACATTCAAGGCATCGGTATTCACAATCGCCATTACCGTAGCATGTTCCAATGCGAGGTTTTCCGCTTCCTTCCCTCTTGCTACAAGTTCCGCCTTCACATAGCCCGTAATCCCCCCGGACTCTATTTTTAACCACCCGTTTTCTTCGGAAAGAATATTTGCTCCCGCAAAGCTCGGAAACTTACCGATGATATTCTCTATTCCTTTATCCTCGGGACTCGAACGAATATTAATATAGTCCTGTGCCTTGGAAACGCCCAAATTGTCATACATATTCAGGACTTTCTGGCGGAGATTTAAACTTCTTGCCTCATCTAGCCCATATTCCAGACGGACATTCTCCGACTTGGAGGAAATATAAGCTTCTTCCACTCCTTCAATGGTATCCATAAAAATCTTCAGATAATCTTTTCCGCTTCGACTCAGTACAATGTAACGCTCCCCTTTAGCACAGGAGGAAAGCGTATTTCCCTCTATTTTTTCCGGTGTGGAACGAATACGAAGTTTGTCAGCTAAAATGGTCACCCTCGGTGCCATAAAATCACAGGCTTTTTTCTTCGCCTCTTCCCCTTCCAGAAGATATTGTTTTGCAATATATCCCTCCAGGCCGCCGGAACGCACCTTCGCCCAACCGTCTTTTCCTTCCGGATTGGCATCCAGTACTTCCACACCGGCGCCGTTTCGCAAAAGACCGATGATATTTCGAATGTCATTTTCATTGGTATCCGAACGAAAATTAATGTAAGAATCGCATTGTACCAAACCTAAATTTTGGTATTTGCTAAGTGCTTCTTCCTGCTCTGTCTTAATTTTCTCATCCAGTTTAAGCTTAAGCTCCGAATCACTCGCCTTGTCCGAATCTCCTCCCATTTCGCTCGGAGATAAGACGGACGCACTGGCTTTTTCCTTTTCGGAGGAATGCCTGCAAGAACACAAAAAAAGGCTCGCAAACAAGAGCAGTAAGCCTATTCTTCGAATTCTATTTTTACTCTTTCTCTTCTTCATAGTAAGCTACCTGTTTTTACAAGCCATGAACCGTTTTACACCTCACTTAGTCCGATAAACGCTCCCTGTACCCCTCTTTTTCCCTGACTGTATCGGTGAGAAAAAACAAATCAGGCCTTTCCATTGTGCAGTAACCGCTGACGGAAATATTTTCTGCAGGAATCGAATTTTCGAGCGCAATCCAACGATTTAATTCCCATAAATCAATGTGAAACTTTTCTTCGGAAACCCGTTCAATGGGGGAAGCATTTTTTGTCTCTTCCCTTAGTGCAGGAAAAGCGTCCAAAAATGCTTCTCCCACATCCTCTGACACCTCATAGCAATTCTTACAGATACTCGGCCCGATTGCAATATAGATTTCCTCAGGTTTGGAAGAAAATTCTCTTTGCATGGCCTCTATCACGCGTGCCAAAATCCTTCCGTGCGTTCCTCTCCAGCCGCTATGACAGGAGGCGATGGCTCTATGTCCCTTATCGTAGAAAAGTATCGGCACACAATCCGCAGAAAAAGCGCTCAAAATCACGCCCTCTTCATCGGTCATTAGGGCATCCACATCCGTGTAATCCCTTTCTCTGAAAATGCCCTTTCCTCGGTCTTCCCTTCCTACATGGCGGACATTTACACTGTGTGTTTGCTGTGTAAGCACAAAATCTTCCGGCTTCGCTTCAAAAAGACTTCCTAAAATACGAAAATTTTCTAAAACTTTCTCCCTTTCATCTCCCAAATTGAAGCCTAAATTCAGAGAAGAAAGATGTTCTTTCGAAACACCGCCTTTCCTCGTGGAAAAGCCGTGTCGAAGTCCTCTAACTTCCTGTAAAAGAGGAGATTCAATGAGGGGAACCGTATGATTCCCGCTTTTGTAGTCTTTTATCGGAAAAATTGTCTTCAAACTATACTCCTATATTCAAACCTAAAATCTCCGCTGTTTCTTTTGCCGTTCTGCTTTTCATCACGGCTCCGGAAATACCGACCGCCTTCGCCGCAGAAATATTTTCCTCCAAATCATCAATAAAGAAGCAATCCGAAGGTTTTAAGCTGTATTCCTTTAAAAAGCGCTCATAGATGATGTCCTGCGGCTTTACACACTTATGTGCTGCAGAGTAGAAAATCCCGGAAAAGCATTCCACTGCAGGAATCACTTCCTTATAAATGGAAAGGAGACGCATGGAGGCATTGGAAAGCAAATAGATTTCTTTTCCGTTTTCCTTTAAAGCACGAATCATTTCCGCTGTTCCCGGAATGACCTTCATATTATATAGGTGCCAATTCTGAAAAGAAAGATGGGCGAGTTCTCTTGCCTTATCGGAACTAAGCCTTTCCATCCAGTTTCTCTCAGCCTTTTCTTCCTCTATGAGTCCGGCATCCAGCAGTAACCACTCCTGTGAGTTAAAGACAATGTTCTTTACCTCTCGAATCAATTCCTCATCTTCCGTATAGCGCCGGATAACCCATTCCGGGTTATAGGTTACCAAGACATTTCCCATATCAAACAGAATATTTTTATAAGAAATCATTACAATCCTCCGATTTTTATATAAAAAAAATCCCGAGCACCGCTCGGGATATGACGAATCCGGGAATCGAACCCGGGATTCAGCCGTGAGAGGGCTGCGTCTTAACCTCTTGACCAATTCGCCTTAGTCGATTTGAAACCGACTAGCGAATTCTAGCATACCGCAGGATTTCCGTCAAGCAAATTTTCTAAATCTTTAAAAAATGACGGATAGGAAATGGAAATACACTCCGCATCTTCTATCTCCATAGGACTTTCCTTCGGACAAAGAAGTCCGAGCACGGCAAAGCTCATGGCAATACGATGGTCTTTAAAGCTTGGAATTCGCTTTCCCTTTAAGGGAAAATTACCACCCTGTCCGGAAATCCGCATGCCGTCTTCCGTTTCCACGCAAGGAATTCCGAGACGGTTAAGATTCTCTACCACCGCTCTTATGCGGTTACTTTCCTTCACCTTCAGTTCCTCCGCATTCTTGATTACGGTTTCTCCTTCCGCAATTGTAGCGAGTACGGCAAGAACCGGCAGCTCATCTATGAGTCTTGGGATAAGAGCACCTGCAATTTCCGTACCACGAAGTTTTCCGTAAGTAAAGAGAATATCTCCTCTCTCTTCTCCCCCTATCGTCTTTTTATTTAGAATTTGAAACTTTGCCCCCATATTGGAAAGAACGTCCAAGATTCCGCTCCGGCTTTCATTTAAACCCACATTCTCTAAAAGTATTTCGGAGCCGGGCAGGAAGAAGCAGGCCGCCATAAAGTAGGCTGCGGAGGAAATGTCTCCCGGGACGGAAAAAATACCCGGAATGGGATGCAAGACCTTTCCCGGTCTTAAATGTATCTCGGCTTTTCCGTCTTCCAGGATTTTTGTCTCAATATCCGCACCCATTGCAGAAAGTAGCCTTTCCGTATGGTCTCGCGAAAGAGAAGGCTCCGTATAGACCGTCTCCCCTTTTGCATAGAGTGACGCCAAAAGTACGGCAGACTTTACCTGTGCGGAAGCAATGGGACTTTCATAGCAAATTCCCTTAAGTGCACTGCCCTCTATCTTTAAGGGCGCAGTGGATTTTTCTCCTTCCGCGGAAATCTTGGCTCCCATCTTTGATAAAGGGATCAGCACTCTCCCCATGGGACGCTTTTCCAGACTCTCATCTCCGAAAAGTACGGAAGAAAAGGTCTGTCCGGAAAGGATTCCCGCCATAAGGCGCATCGTTGTTCCGGAATTTCCGCAATAAAGAGGGGAGGCCGGCGCCCCTAAAGCCTCCATACCCTTTCCCTCTATGGTGAGTTTCGTACCTTCTCTTTCTATGGAAACACCGAGTTTCTGAAAGATATCCATGGTAGAGAGACAGTCTTCGGAAGGAAGAAAGCCCTCTACCACCGTTTTTCCCTTCACAAGAGACGAAAACATAATCGCTCTATGAGAAATACTCTTATCTCCCGGAACACAAAGTTTCCCCTTTAATACTCTTCCTACTCCATAGAGCTCCGCAATCACTTAAGATACCCCTTCATTTCCAAATAATTCCGCATGAGTACTTCCATTTCCCGGTAATCAATTCGGGAAGCGTTAATCATCAAGTCATAATTATCCACCTTCATCCAGTCTTCTCCGGTGTAATACTTATGATACTCTCTTCTTTCCCGGTCAATCTTCTTGATGCGCTTCTTTGCCTCTTCTTCGTCGACCTTACAGTAGTCCATGGTTCTTTCGATACGCTTCTCCATATCCGCATAAACAAAGAAATCCACATGTTCTTTCTTTGCTTCTCGTAAAATCACATTGGCACAACGTCCTGCAATGATACAGCTCTCCTGCTCCGCAAGTTCCACCACAACCTGACTTTGGAAACGAAAGAGGTTCTCGGGACTCACGATGTCCTCTTCAAGACTCGGCTTTCCAAGTCTCGGTTTTAAAGAATCCACAATCTTGTACAAGATATTACTTCCCGCCTTCTCGTCTGCCAAACGGAAGTACTGCTCTCCGATTGCCGTCTTTTCGGAAGTAATGCGCAAAATTTCCTCATCATAAAAGGGGATTCCCAAAGATTCTGCCAAATGCTTTCCTACAGTACGACCTCCGGATCCATACTGTCTTCCAATGGTAATGACCAGTTTTTTTGTAAGCATATTCGCCTCCTACATCGCTAGCGGTATTGTTTTTCTTATTATAATACAGAAAAGGCAGTAGCACAGCTAAAAAATTGTCTCTACGTGCTAAACTGCCTCCTTAACTTTTAAACCTGATATTACCGTACTTACTTTGCCTGATTTTTCTCCATTCTCTCCTTTAGGACAGTAAAATGCGGTCGTTATCCAAAGCCTTCCCCGCCTTCTCAGAAAACTTCTTAAGAAGCATATCCACCGTAAGATGCTCCCTTTCTTCTCCGGAAAGGTCCAGGACTATTTTTCCGCTATCCATCATTAAGGTTCTGTTTCCAAGCTCCAGAGCCTGATGCATATTGTGGGTAATCATAAGGCAGGTAATCTCCCGTTCCGCTACAATACTCTTTGTGAGGTTCAACACCTTTTCCGCCGTTCCCGGGTCCAGTGCCGCCGTATGCTCATCCAGAAGCAAAATCTTCGGCGTGACCATGGTAGCCATTAAGAGCGTGAGTGCCTGTCTCTGTCCTCCGGAAAGAAGTCCCACAGGGTGATTCATTCGATCTTCCAAGCCCATATCAAGAAGACTTAGTTGCTCTCTAAAGTAGGCCTTCTCCTTCTTCCCCGCACGGGAAAATAAGGACAGACCGCTCGCCCGAATGTAAGAGACAGAAAGATTTTCCTCAATACTCATGTGAGGAGCCGTACCCATCAAGGGATCCTGAAAAAGCCTTCCGATAAAGGCACTTCTCTTATGCTCCTGTAGGAAAGTAATATCCCTTCCCTCCAAAACAACCGTTCCCTTATCTAAAAGGAAGGAGCCGGAAATGGCATTAAAGAGGGTGGACTTCCCTGCCCCGTTACTGCCGACAATAGTTGCAAAATCTCCCTTATCAAGGTGCAGGGAAAGGTTTTCCAGTGCCCTTTTCTCGTGAATGGTATTCGGGTTGAAGGTTTTGGAAATATTCTTTAAATCAAGCATTTTCTCCCCTTTCCCGCATCGCGTTTCTTCTGAGCTTCGCGTAATGGAAAAGCTCTTTGATTCTTGTGGAGGAAATCGCAAGAGCAACAATCAAAGCACTGACAAGCTTAAAAGCTTCTGTCGGCACACGTAAGCGAAGCGCAAGAGCAATCACCAATCGATAAAGAATTGCCCCTCCGATAACCCCGAGTATTCTTCCGAGAAGCTTTCTCTTTCCGAAAAGCGTCTCTCCAATCACTAGGGAAGCAAGTGCCACCGTAACCATTCCATTCCCCAAGTTGATATCGGAGGCCTTGTTATACTGAGCAATCAAAGATCCGGAAAGACCGGTTAAGGCATTGGAAAGGCAGAGCCCTACTGTAATCGTAAATGCCGGGTTAATGGAAGATGCCCGTACCATGGCCGGACTGTCTCCGGTTGCACGAATGGAAAGTCCGAGTCCCGTTCCGAAGAACCAACGTAAAGCAAAAGCCACCACCAATAAAATAAGAAGAAGGAGAATCAGCGTTCCCCACTCGGAAAGGAAGGGATTTTCCCCTGCAAATAAAGTAAACACTGTATCCGTCCCGAATATGGAAAGATTTGAAGAAAAGCCCATTACCGCAAGGTTTATGGTGTAAAGTCCGGTATTCACAATGATTCCGGCAAGAATACTCTCAATTCCGAGCGTTGTTTGCAAAAAAGCAGTGCAAAAGCCCGAAAGAGAGCCGGAAAGCATTGCCATAAAAATCCCCAGTATGGGATGCCCGGAAATCGTAAACACTGCCGATACCGCAGTACCGAGCGTAAAGGATCCGTCCGTGGAAAGATCCGCGATATTTAAGATACTGTAGGAAATAAAAAGGGCCATAGCAACCAGCGCATAAATAAGCCCGATTTCCAAAGCAGTCTTAATAATTCCTATCGTAAAAAATTCAGCCATACTCATCCTACTTATTCTACTTGAATTTACTTGATGTTACTCGAATTTATTTAATGTTACTCGAATGCCGAAGCCTCGTTATCCACTCCGCTTCGGCATAAAAATTGTTCTCAAATTCATCCTGTACTACTTATCAAGATAGCAGTGCTATCTTCTCCGTACAGAATTTCGTGTAAAAATTTATTTTGCAAATTCCTGATTGGTCTTGATTTCTTCTACCTTTGTGCAGTAGGGCTTAAAGACTTCCTTTAACTCATCCATGGAAAAGCCGAGTTTTTCCGCTGTATCGGTATTCACAGTCGCAATACCGTTGTCAAAGGTCTGTACAGGAAGCGTTGCCGTTTCTTTTCCGCCGTGTAAAACCTCATCCACCATATCCGCTGTTGCCTTTCCGAGCTGTACATAGTCTACCCCGTAGCCGGCAAAAGCACCGTTTAAAGCAAAGGAATCGGCTCCACCGTAGTGAGGAATCTTCGCCTTTTGCAATTTCTCATAGAAGCTGAGCTCCGCTTTCTGGATGGTGTTATCCGTCGGAGTGAAAATCGCATCCACCTTTTCTGCAATGAGAGCATCCACTGCCTGATTTACTTCATCGGTAGTCGTTCCGGTCTTTTCTACCACTTCCACACCCTTATCCGCTAAGAATTTCTTTGCGTCTTCAATAGGAGCCTTGGAAGAGTCCTCACTCTTTGAGTAGAGCAGTCCAATTTTCTTTGCATCCTTATTTGCCGCAAAAATCAAATTCATAATGGCATCCGTATTCAAATAGTCGGAAGTTCCGGTAATCATACCGCCCGGCTCTTCCATGGACTTGACAAGCTTTGCGGAAACCGGATCCGATACTGCGGAGAAAACGACGGGAACATTCTTCCCTTCCGTAGCGGACTGTACTACCTGTACTGCAGGAGTGGCAATCGGAACAATAACATCCACCTTATCTGCAAGAAGCTGTGCCGTCATCTGGTTTAGTACAGAGGCATCGCCCTGCCCGTTTAATTTGTACTCCTTATACTCGTACTTTACGCCGTCCTTGGAAAGACTGTCCAGCTCTGTGCAAAGGCTGTCCTCAATCTGATTGAGTGAAGGATGGTCCATAAACTTTAAAATTCCTACTTTATAGGTTTTTTCCTCCCCGGTTTCTCCCTTTTCCTCCGTCTTTTCTTCTGCCTTGGCTTCCGTTCCTTTTTCTTCCGCGGAAATACTTTCATCTCCCTTACTTTCCGCCTTCTCCGCAGGCTTGGAACAAGCCGCTAAAGCAAGCACGGATGCCAAACCAAGAGTTACCAGTAATTTTTTCTTCATAAATACCCTCCTTTTCCTCTTGCAAGGCTTTACTCTAACACAGAAGAGGAGATGTGTAAACGAAGACAGAGGGAGTTTCTCCTCCCTCTGCCATAGATTGTCGGTATAGCTTGTATAACTTATAGCTTTAAAAAAATTAAACTTACTTTGCGAATAAGTCACTGTGCGACCCTGTTCTGGTCAAAGTAAGCACCAAGATGTCTTTCTCTATTTTATAGATTAAAAGCCAATCAGGCTGAATATGACATTCACGGTAGCCTTTCCAATTTCCATGTAAATCATGATCTCGATTTTCATTTGGAAGGTTTTCTCCCAAGGCAAGAGTCGTAATCACCTTATCTAATAGTTCCAACTTACGTCCTCGCTTCATTGCCAACTTATAATCTTTTTTAAATATTGTCGTCAACTTAACGGTCAGTTTGCTTTCTTTCATCTTTTTAAATCAGCGAATAATTCATCCAAATCCGTATAGCCTTTAACAGCAGAATCTTTTGCAATCCTTTCCGCTTCCGTCATAGCAGTAATTGTCTCTTTATTCAGTACACGAAGATTCACATCAAACGGAATCCCCCCCTCTCGAAGAGATTGTCGAACAAATATATTGAAAGCCGTTGTAAGATTCATTCCCAATTCATTAAAGAGCGATTCCGCCTCTGCCTTTAACTCACTATCCATGCGAATGCTGATATTAGTCGTTGATTTTGCCATATCTTCCTCTTCTTTCCTTATGCATTTATGTAAATAATAAATACATTGCACGAAATATGCAATACATTGCATGATGATTTTAAGATATTTTTCCCAACACATGATAAATTGCAATCTATTACCATTAAATCATAACCACCCGTCAAACGGGGTGGTTATGATTTTCCGTTTTAGTCCCACAGTCCATGTAGTAATTATAGTTATATCTGATATTGATTTCCAAGCCGAATTTTCTTGCAATATAGAATGGAATATCCGATGAATCCGAGACACTATTTGAATACTCTATAAATAATAGAAAAATGATAAATAATCCTTATTTCCTGTACCTCTTTAAACTATCATAAAAATTTTCACGAGTTCCCGCCATAATAACAACAATAATCTGGTCTTCTTCTTGATAAACCGCATAAGCTATCTCATAATTTGTCTTATTATAAAATATATCCAGGCAGAATATCCCCTCCAGGTCCCCTTTCTTTGCTTCTCCTACGAAGGGGTTCTCTAAAATTGTTTGGATAGCCTCGTGAAACTTTTCTTTTAAGCCTTTATCTTTTAACTTTTTAAGATATTTACCCGCTGCGGGAAGAAATCGAAGCTCCGGCATTCCTATTTTTCTCCCCTCTCTCCAAACACCTCTTGCATGGTATAGTAAGGTACTTTATCTTCAGCAACTCTCTTCGCTTCCTTCAGCATTTCTTCCACCGCCGGACGAATTTGCTTCTGCCTACTTCGAAAAGCTCGCAAGAGTTCCTCACCGGAAAATCCCTCTTTAATCAAATCCGAAAGGATTTCTTCCGCAAACTCCCCTCCATTCTCCTGAAGCGGACGTATAATCAACTCTTTTCCACGTATCTCGCACTCTGCGCCACGCGAAAACCCCAGTTGCGTATAAAATTTTTGGGGAATGGTAATTTGCCTTTTAGGGGAAATACTGAGTTTTTTCACTTCGCTTGCTTTCCTCTCCATCATCGTTTTCATATTCTTCCCTCTTAATTCAAATATAATCTTTGTTTCTTTGTTTCTTTGTTTCTTTGTTTCTTTGTTTCTTTGTTTCTTTGTTTCTTTTTTTCTTTGTTTCTTTGTTTCTTTGTTTCTTTGTTTCTACTTTAATCTTTCGTACCAAAATGTCAAGATTAAGAAATGTTTTGTCCATATTGGGAACTAGTATATTTTTATAAAAATGCGCTATACTCTTTACACTGCATTCAGCTTCCTATAATCTTTGATTAAGCAGAAGATATTTTTGCACTCTCGCAATATAATCATTCATAAACGGAGATAGAACCATGCAAAAAGATATTAATGAGATAGCGCAGGCGTCGCAAGCGACCCTCGTTCAGAATAAAAATGTGCCCATCCTGCTCTTAAGCGATTTTCCCTCCTACGGTACGGTGGCACTTAGAATGGCCTCTGCCGTACTGGGTAAGCTCCATTATGATGTCTTTTCCCTTCCGACTGCCCTGGTATCGAATACCTTAAATTACGGAAAGGCGGAAATACTGGATACAACAGAGTACCTCTTTCATAGCCTCTCCGTTTGGAAAGAACTCGGCTTTTCTTTTTCCGCACTTTTTATCGGCTTTGTCCTTGGAGAAACGCAGGCAGAGTATATTTACCAATTTGCAAAAGAGGAAAAAGAAAAAGGAAGCTATATCTTCTTCGATCCCATTATGGCGGATCACGGAAAACTTTATAACGGCCTTCAAAAAAAGGACATTGAAAGCAGAAAACAGCTCATGCAGGTCGCCGATTGTATTTTCCCAAATAAAACAGAGGCCTGCCTCCTGGCAGACCTCAAAACCGTTCCGGATAATTTTAACTTGGATGAAGCAAAAGAGTTGATTTATTATTTAGCTCAAAAAGGTGCAAAAAATATCTGTATCACCAGCATGAAAATCGATGAAATGCCCTGTATTTTCCTTTATGAAGAAAGTACAAAGGAATTTCATACCCTCCCCTATACAGAAAGAAAATTGAATCTTGGGGGTACCGGAGACCTTTTCTCTTCTCTTTTTATCGGAAAATACCTTCAGAAGAAAAATTTTCTTTCCGCCGGGGAATGGGCCCTTCAGAAAACAAACTCTATTTTGGATGCCTTTCAGGAAAGAAATCATGGCGAGAAAACCATTCCCATTGAAGAATATTTGCCGATTTTAGACTAGCACTGTCCTTCTTCAAATACCGTCTTTTTTCGCTTATCCGTTTAAGTCGAATACTTGAAATCACCGGTTCTCGCCATGTTTTAGTCCGTCACCGTATCCACCCCCACCTCCGGAAGCTCTTCCACATCCAGGGCTTCAATATAGTAGATAAGTTGAGAAAGATCGTTTGAAATGGAATACTTCCCTTTTCGAAGAATCCCTTTTACACGAATCCAGGATTCTTCGGATTTCAACTTAGACAAATCCAAGTCCGTTTTAAATTCAAAATTCACATACCCGCCGGTACAATAGGGACAAGACGGTCCCATTCTTCCAACCAGGGTATACCCCCCGAAGTTCATGTAATAGCCGTCAATACTGACCGTCTTCCCCTCATAATCTTGAAAGTTCATATACCAGTCATTGATCTGCGTTGCATAGTGCTTATCTCCCACTACAATATCCGGCTTATCCAAGTTTACCTTTCCCCTGTCTTCCTTCGGATCATAGGGATAGTCCTCATAGGGATAAGATTCTTCTTCCCCTTCCGTCTTCGCTTCGGGAGACTTCTCTCCGGATTTGGCATCGGATGCATTTCCATTTGCTTCCGTCTCGGTCGATGATTCATCCGCGGAACCATACTCCTTATCCAGGGATTCCTGCTCTTTTTGCTCCAGACTTTCCAAATCCTTAGCCATGGACAGAGCCTCTTCTTCCGAAACGGATGATCCGCTTGCCTCCGTGCTCTTATCTTGTAATTTCCTCACATTATTTTCCTTTTTGCAGGATGTCAAAACAAAAGAAAAACACAAAAGAGAAAAGAGAATATACGCCGTTTTCCTTAAGTAAAGCCGAGTCAAACAGAAAAATTCCGTTGCTATCGGATGTCTTTTCCGATTCTTCTGCTCCTTATTCCTCATTTTTCCTCCTAACTCTTTCTGTTCCGCAGCATCTCAAGGCCTAAGAATAGGAAGAACAAAATCATATCTACAATAACAATGGACGCTCCTGTAGGAATACTGTGCAAAAAGGACAGACTGATTCCGACAATAAAACCGAAGATCGAAAGAAGCGCCGCTACAAGAATCGTCGAAAGGAAGTTCTTGCAAACCCGCATCGCCGTAATGGAGGGGAATACGATTAAGCTGGAAATCAGCAAGGTTCCCATCATTCGCATACCGAGCACAATGGTAATGGAGGTAAGAAGCGCCAGAACCATATTGTAAAAGCGTGTATTGGTACCACTGGCCTTCGCAAAACTTTCATCAAAGGTTACCGCAAAAATACGCGGGTAAAATACAATGTATAAGAATAAAACCACTACGGAAAGAACGACGGAAAGCCGAAGATCCGAAGGACTGATGGCCAGGATGGAGCCGAACATGTAGTTGCATACATCCGTATTCATTCCGGAGGTTAAGGATATCGTCATAACACCGACAGCCAAAGCCCCGCTGCAGAGCAGTGCCGTAGCCGCGTCCCCCTTTATTTTGGAGCTCTCTTCCAGCTGCAGGAGGAAAAATGCCGCCACTACACAGACCGGAATGGATACCGACATCGGTGCGAAATTAAGGGCATAAGCTATGGCCAATGACGCAAAGCCCACATGGGAAAGACCGTCTCCAATCATGGAATACCGTTTTAAAACAAGGCTTGTTCCAAGAAGGGCGGAACACAAAGAAACCAGACCTCCAACCACAAGAGCACGAATCATAAAGTCGTACTGGAACATTTTCAGTAAAGAATTAAGCATTTTCTTCCTCCTTTACCAAAAGTTTCCCCCACTTCGAGGAAAGATAGTCCTCTGCACTTCCGAAAAAGCGCTGTGTACGGTCAAGGTGCAGAATGGTTTTTGCACGCTGCACCACTTCCTTCACATCATGAGAGACCATGATAATGGTCATCCCCTTTTCTTTATTTAACTTATCGAGCATTTCATAGAGCTCTTTCTGTGCGAGAGGATCCAGTCCGGCAACCGGCTCATCCACCACGAGGAGTTTTTCGCTGGCACAGAGGGCTCTTGCCAAAAGAACCCTCTGCCGTTGTCCGCCGGACAGGTCTCTGAAGCAAGACTTCTTAAGACCTGTCACCTTTAAGTACTCCATAGCGTCTTCCACGCTCTTCTTATCTTCCTTTCGATAAAAAGGAAAAACGAAAGTTTATTTAATCTACCCGACTCTACTACCTCATAACAGCTGGCGGGAAAATCCTTTTGGCTATCGGTTTGCTGGGGAAGGTAGCCGATTTCATTTGCCTTCAAACCGTCTCCGAAGACAATGCTCCCTTCACTCGCTTTCTTTAAGCCCAAAAGTCCCTTCAAAAGGGTACTTTTTCCTGCGCCGTTTTCCCCAACAATACAAAGGTAGTCGCCTTTTTCTACGGAGAAATGAATATCGGACAATACCGTCTTTCCCTCGTAGGAAAATCCAACATTGTTAAGGGATATATAGGACATCTAGTTTAACGCCTCCTTTAAAGCTTCCACATTCGGCTTCATCAGATCCACATAGGTCTTTCCTGCCTTAAAATCGCTGTCTGTCACATTGTGCACGGAATTAAGCAGCAGCTTCTTTGCCCCGGTATCTTTACTGATGGCATTGACCATATCCTCATTTCCCATTTCGATATGGAAAACAACCGGAATCTTATCTTCCTTGACCTTATCCGTTAAGAAGGCAATGGTTGCTGCAGACGGCTGTGTATCGGTTGAACATCCCGGGAATGCGGCAAAGTAGCTTAATCCGTACTCCTTACAGAAATAAGCAAAGGGGAAACGATCCGCCACAATGATTTCTTTTCTCTTTCCGCTGTCCACTACTTCCTTAAAACTCTTATCCAGCTCCTCAAGTTCCTTAACATAGGAGTCACTGTTTGCCTTGAAGCTGTCTTTATGGCTCTCATCAAGTCCGGAAAGAGTCTCTTCCAGCTTTTCTACAATGGTAATGGCATTTTTCGGGGAAGTCCAAACATGCTCATCCATTTCCGGACCTTCCTCTTCATGCTCTTCAGCCTGATCTGCTTTTTCATGGTCATGGTCTGCTTCCTCGTTCCCATGATCCGCATCCGCATGATCATGCTCATGCTCTTCTTCCTGCATGCCTTCTACCGTCTCTTCTTCAATGAGATTTACGGCATCCATCATCTTAAATACATGGAAATTTTTATTCTGCACGGATTCCAGAATTCCGTCTACCCATTCGTCGCTGTCTCCCCCGGTATAGATAAAGAGATCCGCATTCTGAATGGTGATAATGTCCTGCGGACTCGGTTCAAAACTGTGCGTTTCCGCACCCGGCTTAACCAGCATGGTAACATCCGCATCTTCTTTGGTAATGGCACGGGCAAAATCATAGGAGGGGAAATTTGTGGTCACAATCTGTAACTTTTTTCCTTCTGTGGGCTTATCCGTACTTTTTTCGGTTTCCATACTCTTTTCCGTATCGGTTGTTACAGCAGCGGTCGTCTCCGCTTCTTTACCGCTCTTGTTTCCACAGGCAAACAGTACGGCAGTGGAAAGCAAGATTCCTCCCGCCAAAATGCATTTTTTCAGTCTCATCTTGAGGCTCCTTTCTTGAAAATACTATAGTTTGTTCTGCTCCTCTTTCTTGGCACAGTCTGCGCATAAGCCGTAGAAGACCGTTTTCTTGGAATCCCAGTGAAAACCGTGATGCGTAAGAAGGTGTTGCATCATCCCTTCAAGGTCATGGCAGTGTAAGTGAATGAGCTTCCCGCAGACATTGCACTTACAGTGAAAACAGGAATGGGATTCCTCCGCCTTTTCCCCCTCCCCGACATACTCAAAGCAGGCCGGGCTGTTCTGGTCAATGATGTATTTGTTTACCACTCCCTTTTCGCAAAGTCGTTCCAACTGACGATAAACCGTGGTTGTGCCGATTGGTTTTCCCTCCTCCCGAAAATGAGAAACCAGATCCGATACGGTAAAATGCATACCGGGACACGTGGATAAATAGGATAAAAGTTCCTCTTTATGTTGGGTTTTATAAATGGTTTTTTCAGCCATACTTTCTCCACCTCCGTCCTTCCTTTCCCAATCCTGTACTATAGCAGATATAGGAATTTCTTCTCGATTTCTTATTTATAAAATGAAAACTGTTTTCATATTTTAACACTCTGAGACTCTTTGTCAATAAGCATAGTTCTTATAAAAATCTAAGAAATTCATAAAATGGATTTGAAAAAAAGAGAATCGGCTTTTGCGATTCTCTTTTGCTATGGCGGGCGTTCTCTGACAGGAAAAATCAAACTAGAACGAAAATCCGCCCTTTCCGCTGTTCTTATTCATGCTTGCAAGAGGTAACGCCGAAGCCAGACTACTCAAGTTTCTGGTCTGAATATAGACCTTTCCCTCTCCTACAAAACGGTTCACCAGACCTTCTCCGGTTGTAAAGCCGAAGGTTCCGGAAGCCACGGAAATATGATAGTCCAGATTTCTATCCCAAGCTACCACATGGTCATTATCAATCGTCATCGGGCAGTCCGGATGCACTTCCAGCTCCAAAAGATCTCCAAAGGCATTGACAAAAACATCTCCCTGTCCTTCCGTTTCCATCACGAAAAGTCCGCCTGTTCCGCCGAAGAAGGCTTTTCCGATGTCCTGCATCTTCATGGAATATCCTACGGAATAATCTCCTGCCAAAAATGCCCCGGTATTTAAGCGATACTGCCTCTCTCCAATGGGTAAACGCACAATTTTACCGGGAATAGCGGGAGCAACACCGATTCTTCCACCGTTCATCACACCTCTTGCCTCTGTAATAAACATACTTTCGCCGCTGGCAATACTTCTTCCCACGGCACTAAGTAAACCGCCGAGACCGCCTCCGTTTGAGCCGGAATTCATTTTCCCCTGTAATTCCACACCGCACATGTAGGCCATGGAACCGCGTTCGATTTTTACTGCCTCCCCTGCATTTAAGTAGATTTCCAAAATAGGACAATCGTTGTCTCCTAAAATTTGATGCTGCATAATTCCTCCAATCTATACTCTCTTTGCATTTTCAAAAATGGATAGCCGAAAAGGACTCCCGCAAGAAAGAGTGAAGCCCCAATCCCCATATAAAATACTGCAATACGCCAGACTCAGCAAGCCAAGAGTAGAAATGTTTTTCGTTTTACCAAAGTAAAAGACTCCTTTACTGTGAGTTAGAAATTATCTTTAATATTCTCCCCTCCTTCCAGATTCCCAATCGCTCACAGGGCTTTTCGGCATCTGAAGGCTTCGAAGAAAAAAACAAAAAGGCATAGCCTTCTTTCTTCCATTTTTCTATGTAGGCATAAAGCTCTTCCTCATCTTTTTTTGCTAAATGCACTTCCCATAAGGCAAAGACTCTGGCTCCGGCAATCATTCCTTTCATGATTTCCACTAAAATTCTCTGTTTTTCTTCCAAATTTTCCACCTGCTCTTGATAGGGAATTTCTCTGGAAAGTTCCGGAAACAAGTCTTTATATCCTGTAATCAATTCTTTATTTCGAAGGAGAAAATGAGGATATTCCGGCTGATAGACAAAAAGGTTAGAAAGCACAGTCTGCCCCTCTATTAAAGAGCTACCATCCCCTACCATCCAGACCTTCGGAACAGTTTTTATCATGCTCTCATAGGACTTTACAGAGCCGTAATACAGCTCTTTTTCGTCATTAAAAGCCAAGACCAAGTCTTTGGGAATAGCTTCGTCCAAAGCTAAAAATAGTAGGCTTTCTCCGGAAAAAAGCTGAAAAGATAGATTTTCTACAGAAAATCTGGTTCCCTCGGACAGATACAGCTCTAAAGCAAAGAGAAGTTCTTCTTTTTCCGGCTCTTTAGTACTGATTGTGTTAATAATCAAAGCATTTTCTTCCTCGGACAAAAGATCCAGACTTTCACTGATAAAACTTTCCTCTTCTTGCTTTACGGAAAGCTCCCGGGGAAGTACCATGCACACATCCGTTCCGGCATTTTCTAAGGACTGCAAATATAAACCGTATTCCCGTCCGTAGAGCAAATGGATTCTTTCCTGAATATTCAGAAGAGAAACTCCCATTCCGGCCTTACCCATATCCCTTTTTCCCACTACACCTCCTTGAAATCCTCTACGGATATTCCGAAGATCTTCATTTATCTGTCTTAGCTTCTCCTCCTCTATGCCGATGCCATCATCAGAGACTTGAATATAAACATGCTGATTACTGCGGCTAATGGAAATCCCTACCTTTCCTCCGGTTTCTCTTCCCTCTAAACCATGCACAATACTATTTTCCACGATAGGTTGCAATAAGATTCTTGGTACTTTTAGCGGTAACAAATCCTCTTGCACCTTCACTTCCAGTTCCAGTTTTTTTGAAAAACGAAATCTTTGAATTTGAAAATATACTTCCGTATTGTCCAGCTCTTCTTTTAAAGAAACAAAGTTCTCCTCCTGGGAAATGGTATAGCGATAGAAATCACCCAAAAGCTCTGCCATGTTTGCTACTGACTCCAATCCGTTTAAAAGACTTTCCGAGCGAATATTTTCCAGAATATTATAGAGAAAATGAGGATTCATCTGGTTTTGCAGGTTTTGTATATAGGCCAGTTTTTCCCCTTCTTCTATAATTTTATTGGCACTGAGGATTTCTGAAATATAATGGTATTCTTCATGACTTTCCTCTGTCAGATAAACCGGAAGCTCCTGCAATTCCTGCACTTCGCTATAACCCTCCAGGACTCTTCGCAGTGTGGACTGATAAGTTTTATAAGGTCTGAGAACGTCATAATAAAAATAAGCAAGTGTCAATATACAAAGACATAGAAGCCCCAGAAGAAGCAGTTTCATTCCCGTCTGAAAGAAGCTGCCTCCTGTTGCGAGCAGTAGGTAAATAATAAAAATAGATAACAAAAATAAAGCCAGCGTTAGAGCATACAGTCGAAGAAGGCGAGAGGATAAGGAACTCAGACCATTCTTCTCTGCTCTTACTAAGCCTTGTCCCGATTTCGATTTATGTTCTGTCTTACTCACTCCGATTTTCATGTAAGGAATTCCTATAGTCCTTGGGATTCATTCCCATTTTCTCAAAAAAACATTTGGAAAAATATTTTGTATCATAATAAAACAGTTGGGAGGCAATTTCCGTAATACTCAAATTGGTCTCTGCCAAAAGCAGCTTGGCTCTTTCCATTCGAAGCCCTGAAATATACTTATTGACACCAAGCGACAATTCCTTCTTAAACTGTGTGCTTAAATAAGAGGCGCTGACCTTACAATACTCTGCCACTTCCTCCAAACCGATATTCTCCTCAAAATGTCGGTCAATATACTTTTTAGACAAAGAAACCAAATGAGAGCAAGGCATATCTTTCATCATGGTTTCCAGACTTGGCCCAGTCAATTCTTCCTTAATCTTCCGAACGCTTTCCTGCAGTTCCTTTTTCTTAATCGGTTTTAACAGATAGTCCGACAC
This sequence comes from Oribacterium sp. oral taxon 108 str. F0425, assembly GCF_000214455.1. Classification (NCBI taxonomy): domain Bacteria; kingdom Bacillati; phylum Bacillota; class Clostridia; order Lachnospirales; family Lachnospiraceae; genus Oribacterium; species Oribacterium sp. oral taxon 108. The sequence continues at coordinate 1,674,418 of NZ_AFIH01000001.1, forward strand.
CCCTGCCTGTATTCCCTCCTTGGCATAGGAAAAGTCTGAATAGGCGGAAATAATAATAACCTTGGTAGGAAGTTTCTTTCTGGCAATTTCTTTGGCTATATCCAGTCCTGAAAAAACGGGCATCTTAATATCCGTAATCAAAAGCTCCGGAAGTTCTTTCTCCACCATTTCCAAAGCCTCTTTTCCCGTCTTTGCAAAGGGGAGACATTCCATGCCTTCCTCCTGAAAATCACCCAAAAACTGAATCAACTCGCAAATTCGTTCTTCATCATCCGCTATCAAGACTCTCATTCCTGTTTCCTTAACTTTCATCTTCTACGTCAAGCCTTTTCATACTATAAGTTTGCTCTTCTATATTACATTTATAGCCTTTTAATGCCTTATTGATGGTTTCTTGAATAAAAGGACTACAGCATTTTCCCAAAGGATTGTTAATTTCGCACTTTCCATTTTTCATTGCCCCTGTAAGTCTAATAATATCTTTAATATTCTTTGCACCATCATCTAAAACAGCGTTTATAATTTGTTGCTCTGTAACTTGGTTGCAATAGCATATATATTTGGGATTTGCATCCTTTTTAAACCATATAGGAACTTTTACATCTTCCTTATAAAAAACTCTTTCATTGTTTAAGTTATAATACACGACATCACAATCTTCATTCATACATAAATAGTAAGTTTCTTCATCTACAACCTTTCCCATAAGGTTTTCTGATACCATATGCTTTACAGTTATATTCTTAACCTTTTCTCCTATTTTGTGACATTTGGGGCAATTTGCTTTTTCTTCCACTGTACCAGTGGTTTTTTGTATTGAACCTCAGCAAGATTGATTTATCTTATTTTCTTGACTCACTTTATTTCCTCCTTTCTAAAAAATATTTTCTTCATTTTATTCCACCTCATTTCTATGAATTTCTATAACATCTTCAATTCTGCAATCCAATGCCAGGCAAATCTTTTCTAATGATTCTAAGTTCACATAAGAGTTTTTGCTCATTCTAGAAACTATGTTACTTGTTATGTTTGCAGCTCTTTTTAAGTCTTCTTTGTTCATTTCTCTTTCTACCAATAAGTGCCATAATGGTTTATAAGAAATTGCCATATTATTACCCCTTATCCGTTTTATTGTTAAGATATATTATATCATAAATAGGCTGATAAGTCACTTTAGCCTATTTTATACTTGTGCTTGCGTTAGTATTTATTGAGATAGTCCTTGTTTTTTCCTTGTCCCACTTGGAACTGCTCCAAATCCTTGGACTTCCATAGCAACAGAAAGAGCCGCATAATCTCCGATATTATCACTAAGTTTTGATTTTTCTATTTTACATAAGTTTACACTTTCTGTAAAACATTCTTCCCGAATTACTGCCTCTACTTTTTCTTTAAATAAAGCTTCGCATCTCTCATAAATACTGCCTATCACGATACATTCCGGATTTAGGATGTCGATTAACAGGGCAAGGCCTCTTCCAAAATAGTAGGCAGAACGATCAAAGACCGACTTGGCAAAAGGAGAACCGTCTTTTACTAAAGAAGCCAGGTTTTTTACGGTGAAATCTATAATGCCTTTGTCCTGTTCTTCCAAGCTTCCCTCATCTTCTCTTTCCTTATACATCCTCCTTGCCATTTCTTTAATGCCATTTCCGGAACAAAAGCCCTCAAAAGATCCCTCTTTCCCGTAACCGAAGGAACCACCCTTGGAAAGACGGATATGCCCTACTTCTCCTGCCATTCCGGAACTTCCCCGATATAAACTTCCATTCAAAATCAGTCCAGCTCCCATCCCTGTTCCAAAGGTCAAAAAAATCATATTTTTTGTCCCCTGACCTGCTCCAAATCTCCACTCACAAAGGGCGCAGGCATTGGCATCATTTTCCAAAAAAGAAGGAACTTGAAATCTATCCTCTAAAATACGCTTTATAGGAATCTCATCATAGCCGGGAAGATTTGGTGGCGATAGAATCAGTCCTTTTTCTTCATCCAATGGCCCACCGCAGCTGACTCCGGTGGATTGAAGTTGGATATTTTTTTCTAAAAGGGAGGATTCTCCTATCTTGCAGAGGCATTCTATCGTTTCCAAAGGACTTCTGTTTCCCTGAAAAGTAGGAATTGCCTCCCTTTTCAAAATTTCTATGGGACCTCCCGCATCTCTTCCCAAAATGACTGCAGATTTTGTTCCTCCTAAATCAAATCCTAAATAATATCTCTCCATACGTCCCTCTTTTTTTCTTCAATTCATGCAAGAAAAGCGGCTTCAGATTATTCTAAAAGCCGCCTTCCTATTTCTTTTGTTAAAGCTTACTTAAGGTTATCCTTATTTAAAACAGATACACCGGTATCCACAGTCTCGCCCTTTAAGTCTTTTCCATTCAAAGATTCTACTAATGCATCCACACCCATCTTACCCATGACATCCGGATTCTGTGCCATTGTGCAAAGAAGATATCCATCCTGAATTAAGCTCTTAATATTATCGGACTTATCAAAACCTACACCGATAATCTTGCTATCGCCGGAAGCCTTAATTGCATTTCCTGTTCCTACAGTAGAGCCTTCGTTTGCACCAAAGATTCCTACTACGCCCTTGGTAATATAGTTTTCTGCAATGGTCTGTGCCTTCGCAGCATCTCCGTCACAGTATTGTGTTTCTTCGATAGTGAACTTGGAGCCTTCAAAAGCCTCTCTGAAGCCACTGTCACGGTCTACTGTGGACTGGGTAGAAGCATTGGTACTGATAATACCGATAGTTCCTTCTGTAACCCCCTGTGCTTCCAAAGCTTTTCTCATTTCTTCTCCTGCAGTTTTTCCACCCTGCTTGTTGTTGGTGGCAAAGCTTGCTTCCGCATCTACATTGGCAGGAGAATCCACATAAACAATCTTGATTCCCTGTGCTTGTGCTTCCTTTAAAGAAGCAGAAATGGCATCCGGTCCGTTTGCTGCAATCATAATTCCGTCCACGCCGCCTGCAACGGCATTGTTTACACACTCAATCTGCTTGGAGTCATCCTTGGTATCCGGAGACATAAACTTTACTTCCACGCCAACGAGCTTTGCTTCCGCCTGAGCCCCTTCATTTAAGGTAACCCAGTGCTGGTCAAGAGAATCCATAGTAATAAGAGCCAGTTTATAAGGCTTATCAGCCTTTACTGTTGTCTCTCCACTGTTCTCCGCCTTTTCCTCCGTAGCCTTTTCCTCTCCTGCCGCTGTAGTTCCTTCCGTCACTGCCGCAGTAGTGTCTTTAGCATCCTGCTTATCCGAAGTACAGCCAAAGAGCATTGCAGCGGATAAAAGTGCAGCAAGCAAAATAAGTTTCTTTTTCATAATGTTTTCCTCTCTTTCTATATTATAGCAATCCTCACTTACTGCTTATTCTTCTTGGAAAACAAATTTCCGTTTCGAACTAAGACATCCATGAGTACTGCCAGTACCACAATTACACCGATTACAATTCGCTGAATACCTACCTGCGCTCCCACCATGTTTAAACCATTTTCCAAAGTCTGCCAAAGCAATGCTCCCTGAAAGGTTCCCAGTAAGAGGCCGGAGCCTCCGAGAGGAGATACTCCTCCGATTACACCGGCGGCAACACCGTACATTTCGTACATATTTCCGGCTTCCATATTTCCCATTCCGGCCTGTGCGCAGAGGATATATCCTACAATCACAGAGCAAAATGCAGAAATCAGGTAAGTTTTCTTGATTACGGAAACAATATCCACACCGGATAATCTGGAAGCTTCTTTATTGGAGCCAACAGCATAGATATGCCTTCCCAGCTTGGTTTTTCCTAAGATAAAACTGAAAATCAGGAAAATCAAAAAGGCAATCCAGAAGGTCGTATAAATTCCCAGAATCTTTCCGTAGTAAAAGGCATCCTGAAAAAATTTACCTTGATCCTTTCCTAAGATGCTGGCAATGTTATCCGTGTTTCGGTTTCCGTTGACCAGATAAGCAATGCCTCTTGCCACAAACATGGTTCCCAGGGTAGCAATAAAAGGAGGCATCTGGAACTTTCCTACCAATTCTCCGTTCACATATCCGATAATAAGACCAATCAGGAGGCTGACCAACAGGGCTACCACAATAGGCACTCCTCTTGTCATCAGGCTTGCGGTCACCATGGCACTCATGCCTACCACGGAACCGATGGATAAGTCAATATTTCCGGTAATCATGACAAAGCTTTGTCCGATTCCGATGAGTAAATACTTTGCCATGGAACGAAGAAGATTTAAGTTGTTTTGTAAAGAAAAGACCTTGTCATTGATACATCCGAAAACAACGTAAATGATTACTAGCCCCACAAAGGCAGTAATTGCTCCTCTCATTCCTCTGATTCTCAGTATTTCTTTTACTTTGTTTTTCATTTTCACTCCCCGCAAAACCGATATTTTTCAAGCCTGATACTCCCGCTTTTCTTAGCTAAGCCCTTTTCTCCGTAACGGATTACCTTGCTTATACCTTTTCTTCATACCTTGTTGCCAACTTCAAAATATTTTCCTGATTTGCCTCTTCCCGACTTAATTCCCCTGTGATTCTCCCATCACAGAATATCAAGATTCGATCGGACATTCCCAGCACTTCTTCCATTTCCGAAGAAATAAAGAGAACACCTACCCCCTTCTTCTTCAGTTCATTCATAATTTGATAAATTTCCACTTTGGCTCCGATATCGATTCCTCTAGTGGGTTCATCAAAAAGGATTACCTTAGGATTTCTTACCAACCATTTGCCTAAAACCACCTTCTGTTGATTTCCTCCGGAAAGATTCTTGGAAATCATTTCCCGGTCCTTAGCTTTAACATTCAAGCTTTTTATGGTATCCTCACTAATTTTCAACTCTAAGTCCTTAGATAGAACTCCTAAAGATTTTTTCATGCTGTCCAGATTAGGGAGGGATATATTCTCTCGTATGCTTAAATCCGTACAAAGTCCGTCTTTTCTTCTGTCTTCCGGAATTAAAGCCATACCGAGCTCTATGCTATCCTTAGGTGTATTTGTCTTGACTTCCTCTCCAAAAAGGTAGATTTTCCCGGAAGTCTTTTCATCCACCCCGAAAAGCGCTCTGGTCATCTCCGTTCTTCCCGCTCCCATCAGCCCCGCAATTCCAAGGATTTCTCCTTCATACAGGCTAAAAGAAATATCTCTTACCTTTGGGCCGGCATTTAAACTCTCTACTCTAAGGATTTCTTTTCCCTTTTCGCAAAGAATTCGAGGAAATTTGTCCTGAATTTCTCTTCCCACCATGTGTCGGATAATGTCATCAATGGAAAAATCCTTTAAGTCTCCGGAGATAACATTTTCTCCGTCTCGTAATATACTGACCTTGTCCGCAATCGCCCGAAGCTCATCCAACCTATGAGAAATATAGATAATTCCTCTACCCTCATCTCTTAGCTTTCGAATTACCCGGAAAAGGTCCTCAATTTCCTTTCTGCTTAAGGCGGATGTCGGCTCATCCATGATGAGAACCTTGGCATCTTGAGAAAGAGCCTTGGCTATCTCCACCATCTGTTGTTCCGATACCTTCAGGTCCCCCGCTAACTCCGTAGACTTCATGCTGATGCCCAAATCATCCAAAATCTTCTGGGCCTCCTCATCCATCTTTTTATGATTCAGTCTTAACCCATCCATCACTTCTCTACCCAAGAAGATATTTTCACTCACGCTTAAATCGTTACACAGGTTCATTTCCTGGTGGATGATGGCAACGCCCTTATTCTGTGCTTCTTTCGGATTTTGAAAATGGCAAAGCTCTCCGTCTAAATAGATTTCTCCGCTGTCTTTACTGTAGATTCCACTGAGAATCTTCATTAAAGTGGATTTTCCTGCACCGTTCTCTCCTAAGAGCGCCAAAATCTCTCCATGGCCTAATTCCAGATTCACGCCCTTCAAAACCTTGGTGCCGGAAAAAGACTTGGCAATATTTTTCATTTGAACCAAACTGTTCCCCATATTCGCCTCTTTTTCACATTCTAAAATATCCCTCTTCTTTCATTCTAAAAGATTTAAAAAGAAAGAAAAGGGAGAATATTTTTCGATTCCGGGGGAAAATTTTTATTTCGTATGAATCTCCGAAGTAAATACATTTATAGAAAGTATTCGCCTTATGTAAGGCGTGATTTCATATTTTTTACAATATCCCATAAGTCCTTATCCAAAACAAAAGGCTCTGAAAATGCATTGATTACAATTCCTGATAAATTTTGTTCATGATTTGCTGCCAGCGTAATCACATCTAAAAAATGCTGCTGTATCTTGGACATCTGATTTCCATACTCTCCCATAGCTTCCGGATTTGAAAAAACAGGAAAAAATAGATCTTCATCGTATTTTAAAATATCCGGTTTGAACTTACACTGATCCTGTGTTTTAAATGTATTTCCAACTATACTTTGAGGCTCTGTCTCAGATTGTTCTATCAAGTCTTTCATACGAGATTCATCTGTATCACTCATAATAAAAACACCCGGAACCCAGACATAGCTATCTCTTAATATCTCTAATATATCCAAAAAATGATCTTGATTCTTTTCACGATTAAAGTTGTAAATCGAAGATTCTAACATCGTTCCATCTTTCAAATCCTCCGCAGTAATCTTTTGACTGGGATTCATGTTTGAACAAAGTGCAATACCTCCATTTTCATCTTTGTGAATAAAGAAAGCTATTTTTTCTCCTACGTGATAAGAAAAATTTTGTTCAGGTTCATTAAGTAATGTACCTATGATTTGATTATTCATAAGCCCCTCTATCCGAACCCAACAAGCTTCCGGCTTATTTCCTTCTTTAAGTAGATAAACCAGCACATCATCAGGATATTCAGGACTTCTATAAATATCTAATACTTCCATTCTTCGCGATTCTTGAATATCCTCTTCTACAGCATAATCATCCAAGATACCTATTTGAGAAGCAAATCTTTTTCTAAGTTCGCCATCCCTATCCTCAAAAAAGTATAAATGACCCGTTTTAACTGCGCCAATACGAATTTTAGAAGATATATCCGTTCTTGGCTCAAAAACATGAACTTCCTCAGCATTTTTAGATGATAGAGCAAGAACTTCTAAGCTTAGACCGGCATCATGATCTATGTATCCATAGCAAAGAACACGATTGGCTAAATCTACTCCCGGATACCCTTCAACTAGTTTTCTCAATTTGTTATTTAGGGACACAAGCCAAAAGTTACCTGTAATTTTTCGAAAACCTATATTCTTGGTACGCATACAGCCCCTCCTCTACACTGATTCCCTATTCTCCAATCCACAACTGGTAACTTTACAAAGGACGCCATTTTATTGTCCGGTTCCTTTTCCAGCTTTAGCTTCATGCCCTCCTTCAAAAACTCCGTACCAAAATTAGGAAAGAGTCCATTAAAATTCTTTACTGAGAAGAAAATCTTTTATATTCAAATGGTTTATACCATTACGGCTCATATCAAATTCATCCAAAGAAAGAACATACTTAGGGTAATGATCCCGGATCGAGTCATAGATGCCAAATTCTCGTTCAATGGTCTCGGCTCCCGCAAGAAGATACGTCACTTGAATATACAGTTTATCTTTATTTTTTGAGGCTATAAAATCAATTTCCTTCTCCCCATTTTTTCCAATTGTGACTGTATAGCCTCGTCTAAGCAATTCCATACAGACAATGTTTTCAAGAACTTGGTCGATATTTCTCGTATTTGATCCTAATATAGATTCCCTTAGTCCATGATCCACCGAATAATACTTCTCATTTATACTAAGGATTTTCTTCCCCTGAAGGTCTTCCCGTCTAAGTTTAATAAAAAGATAGGCATCGCAACATGCCTTTATATAATTCAGAATAGTTTCAGAAGAAACTTTCCGATTTTCCTGCTTTAAATATTTGGATATGCTTCTTGCACTAAAGCTATGTCCCACATTGTCTAAAAGATATAGAATCATCCTCTCCAATAATTCTACATCTCGAATATTGTTACGCTGAACCACATCCTTTAAAAGCACTGAATTATAGACGTCTCTAAGATATTGCATAGAAGCATCTTTATCATAACGAAGATTTACCAGAAAAGGCATCCCTCCCATTTCCAGATAATTCTTGAATTCTTCTGTAACGGAAAACTCTTCCTTTTTCTGTTTTATAGATTCCAGATATTCTTCGAAGGAAAATGGGAAAACCACAAACTCTACATAACGCCCGCCAAGATATGTTGCCAGCTCTCCGGAAAGAAGCTTTGCATTGGAGCCGGTGATATAGATATCGCAATCAAAATCCACACGGACAGAATTAATGCATTTTTCCCATTGTTCCACTTCTTGAATTTCATCAAAAAATAAATATGCCTTTCCTTCGTTTGATGAAATCCTTCTTTTCAATTCTTGGTATAAGGAACTCGCCGTACAGAAATCAGCATTTTCCATGGACTCAAAATTAAAGCTGATAAACTGTGCCTCTGTAACGCCTTGTCTTAGAATTTCCTCTTGAATAAGTCGGAGCATAATAGACTTTCCCGACCGGCGAATTCCGGTAAGAACTTTAATGACATCCTTTCCAATAAATAGTTTAATCTGATTTATATATCTCTCACGTTGAATCATTTTGGAGGCCTCCTCTTGGCTTTATGGGAAACGTGAGACTATTATACTTGATATTTAAAGTAAAAAGAAGATTTTCATTCGATATAACCAACAAAAATCTCCTGGCCTCCCTCTCCATGTCCTAATTCCAGATTAACTTACTTTCAAAACTATAATTTTTTTCATCTTTTGAAAGTGTTTTATCGCTTTTCCATCCTCTCATACACCTCCGCCACGGAATGCTCCTTCAGTTCTTCTTCAAACTTTTTCTGCACTTCCAAAAGGCTCTCATCCAAAACCCTATGAATATTTTTCCCCACAGGGCAGTTTGGGTTTGGCTTTTCATGGAAGTTGAAAAGTTCTCCCTGACCCCCGGTTTCTACCGCCTTATAAATATCCAAAAAAGAAATGTCCTTCAAATCTTTAGTAATCTCTATTCCCCCGGGTCCTCGCTTAATGGTAATGATTCCGGCTTCCCGTAGCTGTGACATAATATTTCGTATAATTACCGGATTACTGCCAATACTGGTAGAGAGAAAATCACTGGTGAGCTTATATTCTTCTTCAAAGTATTTCACGGCAATTAAAATGTGTAAGGCAATGGTAAATTTGGTTGAAACCTGCATATATTCTCCTTCAAAATTATGTTTAATAATGTCCAAGAGTAAAGTCTAGGCTTTGCTATAACAGCGCTTTAAAATGAACTACCGCTATCTCGCCGACAGGACTCGTCTAAACGAGATATCCCACGCTTTGCGCACGATGCTCGTTATGAACAAGATGTCTCATGCTTCGCCTTAGTTACTTATTATGAATAGAAAAAGTCATGATGTAATTTTACATTTTACATCATGACTTTGCAAGCTTATCTATTCTTCCTATCTTTTTACGATTTTTATAATTTTTACACAATGCTTTTTACCAAATGTGTCCTCTTACTTCCTGCTTGACTATATATATATATATATATAATGCTAATGTTAAAAAGTAAGAGCGTTCGTCTCAACTCATCTTGTTCTGTAGCCACATACAGACTAAATAAATAACAAAAAGGAAGGTTTAAGGTATTATGAATTATGAACGCAATTTAAAATATTTCCAAAAAGTGGATTTAAAAGGCGCATTAATAGCAATGACTATAGGAGCGATTTTAACCCTTATCGGTTTCTCCGGGTCAGGAGAGTCATTAATTATTGGACTATTACTTTTAGTTGGAGGTTTCTTTTATTTAAAATCAACGTTAAAAGGTATCGTCTCCGACAAAGAGTATGACCAGTCTGTTCTTTCTGCACTAAAGGATATCAATCAAAAAGCACTTAATAAATTAGGACTTGATGAAAGTGAAGCCAATGAAATCTCTCCTATTTCTTTTGACGGATATGTAATTAAAGGATATGACTATGCTAAAAAAGGCGAGGACGGCAAATGGAGAACAAATAAATATCAATCAACAACTTTATTTTTCTCCGCAAACGAAGTCCACTGTTACACATATTCTTATAGTACAACTGAAGAAAAAAAGACAGAAAGTACAGATGTTTACTTTTATAAAGATATTGTCTCAGTTTCCACCGCATCGGATACTATTAAATATCCTGAAGAAACTAAGGAAACAGAATACGAATACTTTAAGCTGACAACTACCGGAGGAACCGCTTTGTCAGTTACATTAAGAGATAAAGATGGTGCTCAAGAGTCGATTAATAACATGAGAAAGCTATTAAAGCAGAAAAAAACAATATAAGTTTATATGTATTTTAAATGAACTTTGTGGCAGAACAAGATAATTTATTTTTATCACCAAAAGATAAATATACACTGATACTTGAATCACTTCTCTTTCTATGGAAGAAAGGGGTTGTAATAAAATCAGATTTTGGTGCAAGTTTTGGTAGTATAGGTCTAAAAAAAAGGGGGGTAATCTGAACCTCTCAGTACTTACTGAAAGCGAGCAAGGCAATGCTTGAACTTAGTACTCTACCCATTGGACAAGCTTAATGAGAGCGTACCCCTATTTTAAACCTATACTGCCAAAATTTTTTTATCCTTTTCCATTTTATAACAGCACCTTTCTTCCTTTTCCATTCCTCCCCTTAGAGTAAAATTTAGGATATTTTTTCGCAAAGTCGAAAAAATACTTCAATAGAAAAAATATTAAAAATTGTTTTATTCCGGCCTGTTCGCGATAGGCTTTGATTTTAGTAATCAGCGCCATCTCATACCCCCCCTTACTGCCCATGATGTAAAATAATACCGCCCTTAGTATGGTTACCGCGTATATATATTGCCCCTTAGTAGCGTAGCCCTTATATGCGGTTCAATAATTTTTGCTGATCCCAAGCTGAGAAATGATCTCAATCCCGTCAACGGAAAAATGATATTCTACAATTCCGGTACGAACAGACTCGTCTAAGAGTCGCTCCGCTTTTTTAATATCAATTTTTGAACATGATTTACATTAACCGCGAGGAGAAAGACGATAATCCCGAACACCAGATAAATATACCATAGCAATGTTAATTAAAGCTTCCTTCTTTTCATCTCTGAAATCCATATGATATATAAACACAAAGCTATCTCATTATTTGCTTGTTATAGTTCTATAAATCTAGTATTTATACCTAATCTAAATATCCAAAAACTCATAAGGCTTTTCCGAAAGAGAAGATTCGCAGCACTCGGCAAGATACGCATCCTTCTCCTTTAGGCTCTCTATGTCCGGATATACGTTTAACACTCTGTCCCCCAGATTCCAAAAATCATGTGAGAGAGAGAAAAACTCACTTCCGTTTTTATACCTATAAAGCTCTTTTACATCCTCTGGCAGGCTTATCTCCAACTTCTCCTCAAAGGCTGATATCTCTTCCTCTGTTGCTCCAAGGATTTCTTCGTAATCATCGAGATATCCCTCTTCAACAGGGTCATCCATATCCAAATCCTCAAAATTCTCACAAACATACTCTAATATCTGCTTTAGGTTATCGACCATCTGCATACACTTCACCCTTTGTTGTATTTTTCGTACTCACCTTCATTTATTTTTTGCATATATAATGGCATATCATTTATAAATTCAGAGAAATCGCACATATCTCGCATTTCCTCGTGTTCCTCATCATAAAAAGCTACCTTCTTTGTCTTTGGGTTCCACACTATGTAAACATGGTCATAATCTCCCGTAGCCTTTGACAGACGAAGGAACTTCTGCCTTCCTTTTTTCATAGCTACAGTATCAACCAAAGAGAAAAACTCAATCCACTTAAAATCGCAGTCTTTAAGTTCAAAATGCAGTTCTTCACCTTGAAGAAAATCCATTACTGTCTTAGGAAGCTTAAATGGCTTAAGCTCATCTAATTTATTATGTAGGCCATGAAACTCTTCAGGCTCTAACTGCTTAAAATACTCTGCCATTTCCTCATCGCCTTTTTCAACTGCTATGCTGTAAGGACGCATTCCGTCTTTTTCAGTAATTGTCACATCCGCACCATTTTCCACAAGATATTTGCACATTTTAAGATCCACGTATCTGGCTGCTACACAAAGCGGGGTAGGCTTAAAAGGATAGACTGAGTCAGGTGCATTGTAGTTAATATCGACTCCATTTTTAATGAAAAAATCAAGCACCTTATAATTGCTGTCTGAGACTGCACTACGAAATGCCTGTCCGCCGTATTTTTCTACTCTATGGCCTAATTCGTGGATTAGAGCAAGATTATCGTATTTTCCACCATATAATGCCTGACTAAAGGCCTCTGACTTTACATTATTGACCCCGTCTACCTTTGCTCCAAAATCCACAAGATACCTGATAACCTCTTCATCGCAGTACCTCACTGCAAGTAAGAATGAAGGATTACCTTTTACATTCAGATTTGCTCCCTTTTCCACCAGCCACTTAACAGAATCAAAGCTTTCCATAATAAGGGCAAGGTCTAAGGGGGAGATTCTTGTATATTTACCGAGTTTTATATCCTCTTCTATATCGAAGCCCTCAGATAAATGCTTATCTAAAGCCAATGTATCTCCGTTTATAATATCACTTACAATCCCGGGAACAGATTCAAAATCTCCTATGTCTTTTATTGTAATCATCTGCAATCTCCTGTGATTATTATCTGTTATAATTTATTTCGCCTAGCGGAATTGGGTTAGAGTTTAAGATTACCCAACTAACTGCAAGCTCGCATAATCTTGTAATTACACCATCCTCAGCCAAACCTTTTCCATCTATCTTTGAAATAAGCTCCTTACTCTCTTCTATCTCCTTCTCTGACAGCGCATTTCCTTCTGCAAAATGAACCGGCAGCGAATTTAGCATATTTCTATAACTCCTATCCCAGTTTATTCCACCGTTTCTGTTAATTTCATCGTCCACCCTGCCTGTTATGCGGATAACCTCTCCCTGCACCGTTTTTGCGGCTCCTGTTGAAGGAATGAGTAAGTCCCAAAGTTCGTTATACTGCTCCTTCCATGTGCCTTCCTTTACAAGAATAGGAGAAACTCCGTCATGTATTATTCTTTTTGTCACAGGCTTTGCACCAAAGATATTGTAGAGCTTTGACAAGGCTACATCAGCCTCTTCAAGCGACTCTTTACTAAAATTTTCCCTGTGGAATTCAAAATCCTTACCAATTATTTCTACTTTTTCTGCCATCTCAGGCGTAATTTCTACACCTGCCTTTATTAACATTTCTGCTATTTGGGCCAAAGGCACTACCCTGAGTCCTCCACACACTGTAAGAGCGGCTAGTAGAGGAGTTTCTTCCCTATCATTTTTAGCATTGACATCTGCCCCCTTTTCAATCAAAAAGCGTACTGTATTAGGGCGGAAATACTCTGCTGCCACATGAAGCGGCGTATTTCCATATCTATCTGGCTTTTGTACATCTCCTCCCAGCTCATAAAGCAGTTTTACTGTATCCATGCCAAAGGTTGCCTGACTATACAAAGGTGTGCAGCCATAATAGTCAGGTATATTTACATCAAGGCCCTGCTTAACGAGCCAGATAACAAGCTCGTCAGGTACACCCTTGTAATGAAGTGCAGTGTGCAGACCGAATTTTCCATCATAGGCAGTAAGCTCACATTTATCATAGACAGCTTTAAGTGCTTCAATATCTCCCACTTTAAGCAATTCATCAAAGTCTTTTGGCAGGGTAACTCTTTTCTTTGCCATTACTCTTCTCCTTCGTTTTATTTAAATCATTTGTAATACATCCTTTATATCCTTTATCAGGTATAATTTATACTATACATTTCGTTAGCATAAAACATCGATTTCTACTTACAAAATTATTGTTATTTTAGTATTTTAACTCCATTTCAGTTCTTTAACATTTTTCAATATCATTGATTTCCCACTATAATCATTTTTTAATTCAACTTCATTTTCTTTAACTTTCACATTATTATACCAATCGCCAAGGCTTGCGTATTCTCCCGTATGTATGTTGATGAGCCTGCTCGTTATAGGATTCCAAGTACCCTTCTCTGCTACTATAAATTCCATTGCGTCCTCCTTATACTTGGATTAAATAATTTCAATTCCCTCTCCAACTTTATTTTGCCCTTCCATTATATAAAACTCAGTTCCACAGACTAATCCGGAATAATCAACCTCTTCATAAATTTATTATTTCTTTTTAGCCACAAAATAATATCTATGAATTTTCCCCTTAATTACACCTTCTTTATCAAGAATTTCCTGTGCTTTAAAAAGGTTATCCTGATATTTCTCCACTTCAAAACCCGGAAATTCCCAATCAATAATTCTGGCAAACCAAACCAGTGCACCTACATCATAAAACTCTATCGGTCTGTAGACTTCATCTGCTTCCACAATGTCAAAGCCGTTATCAGTAAATTTCTGTCTTGCAATACTTAAATATGCTTCCGGAAAAGGAATTTCAACATCACCTATCAAAAGTTCTACAAGTTCTCTGTCATTTTCTGCACCGACTTGTTGCGTAAGAAATACTCCTCCGCTTTTAAGAGTTCTTTTAATTTCGTTTATGTTATATTGACCATGCCTGTTAGTAATAATGTCAAAGTAGTTATCTTCAAAAGGAAGAATATCTCCTCCGTCACATGCTTTAAAATCTATTCCTAAAGGAAGAAGTCTGTCCTCACATATTTTGATGTTTGGTTCATACCCTTCAATCGCAGCAGTATATTTAGCGTTTGCCATAAAAGACAAAAGAAATTCGCCACCTCCTGTTTCCATGTCCAATAAATAATCTGTACCATTCAAATAGGATTTTATAATGTTTTCAAAATCCCAAGGGAGATCATCCTCTTCTTTATATCTTCCTCTAATATGTGAGAAATCCCAACCTTTAATATGCGCTATTTCCTGCTCAAGTAACCATTGATTTATAAGTGCTTGTTTTTCCATTTTTCTCCTTTCACTACCAAAAATATCAGTATATGTTTTATCCCTCAATATCAGCCAACAATATCCCCTTCTTAGGGCTTCCATTAACTGCTATGCTGTATCCAAAGAAAAGGTCATCATCATCAAGATAAGCTGTAAATGAACCTCCCGATGTCACCCATATTAAGCTTAAGCTAATTCTCTTTGCAAAGCTTTCTTCTATAATTAAAGCAGCTTCTTCATCAGATTCTGCCCATTCACAGGCAAGTTTTGTAAGCTTTTAGGCTGCAAAACTACGCAGGTCTGCATCCCATTTTTCCTGTTCCAAAACCATTGTTTTTATAGCCTTTTTAGCCTTTGTTATACCGCTCTTATTATCCTTGTCTACATATAAAGATATATGTATCCTGCCACCAAGCCAAGACAGGTTTCCCTCAAAGCTTTTAAGCTGCTTATCATAAGTTAGCTCACCCAATACATCATCTTGCAAAATTATCGGCTTTCTATACTCTGTAAGTATTTCTTCAAGTTCCGGACAAGCTACGTTTTTTCAAGAACTTCCACAATCAAAAAATGGTTTTTTATAGGCAAGGCACCGTTTGGAACTTCCTCCGGTACCTTTTCACGTACCTTTAATCTGTAAATGGTTTCATCTTCAAATTGATATGGCAGATTTTCTGTGTCTGTGACAGGAAATGCTATCCGTCCTTCCTCCTTATGCAGTTCACCTGTTTTACAGTCCACATAGGCTAAGAAATACTCCTCCCATTCCCAAAAACCGTTTCTAAGGCTTCCACCACCACCTTCATGTCTTAGAATAATAATCTCTCTTTCTTCTTTCTCAAAAGAGTTTTCCCATTCACTCTGTGTCATTTTATTTCTTAGTCTTATATATTCTATTAATTCCATTATTCTCTCCAATCAATCCCAAACGATTTCCAAACATTTATAATTTTCAGTACATATAATTATTCCTAAATCGAGTAGGAGGCGTGACTAACCGCCGTCCTCGCCAGGTCTTTGGGAACTCCCATGCCCATCAGGTTTCGGTATCTGGTTCGCACACGTTTCCATTGTTTCCATATACACATACGTATTCTGTGATAGAGCCATCCGTTAATGTCGTTCATGTTGCTCTTCATACTTGCTATTCCATAGTAGTTAAGCCACCCTCTTGCATATACCTTGATTCTTTCTAGGCTCGGATTGATTGACTGACAGCGCTTACGGGAAGAAAGCTCTTTCAGCTTCGACTTAAACTTCTCCCAAGACTTTGCATGAACTCGGACATATATGCCACTTCTGTTCCTTCCCAGTGCAAAGCCAAGGAATTTAAAATTTCGGATTGCAAATACACTGACAGTACGGCTTTTCTCTCGATTCACTGTAAGTTTCAGTTCCTCCTCAAGATACCTCGTACTGCTCTCTGCGTCTCTGTTTGGACGGTAACCGTAACTGCCGTCTGTAAAAAGTGGCTCATAGATTGGAACTAACTGCTGTGTTATCGCCTGTTGAAGTGTACGGTCTATCACTGTTGGTATGCCAAGCTTTCGCACACCACCATCTGGTTTGGGAATCTCAACTCGTCTTACTGGAGACGGAGTATACTTTCCATGATAGATACGGTTAGTTAACTCCTGTTGATGTTCCTGAAGATAAGGAAGTGCCTCTTTGATGGTCATTCCATCAACTCCAGGTGCTCCCTTGTTTGCCTTCACTCTCTTATACGCTCTGTTAAAATTATCCTTATACAGTATCGCTTCCAAGAGCTTCGGCTGTACACTATCTCTTTCTTTCCAAATCAGATTGAATGACCTGCGCGCTTTTGCATACCCTTCATGTTCCGCACTATCTCTCTGCAAACAGCCATTGTTTTCAATGTTTTCTGCCATAACCAGTCATTCCTCCTTTCTCAGTCATACTTGAGACTCCTACTGATTCGGTCCTTTGTCTCTCGACTACTATGACTTCTGCTGACTTCTGTGTGTTCAGCATTGCTTTTTGCAATGGTTACCTCTTTCGAGGCATATCACACAGGCCTCCCTAGGTACCACACGTTTCTTCCTCTCCATATATCTGCCTCATCTATCATGCATGATTCCGTGTAGTTATTGGACTTTGGCTTGTATTGCAGTCTTATCCTCATGCATAGCCTCATATGAGATTTCTGTTCGTCAGACCAGAGATTTGCCCATGAGTTAGTATCTTCCTCATATCCAGCTTCCTTCAGATTCGAGGTCACCCTCGACACCCTTGCCTTCGGCTATATCCTTCCCACTACCGGGTGGATTCGGGACTTTAACCCGTTAGAAACGTGCGCCGCTAGGCGCACGATAAGAAAAACCTGCCAGCTGGCAGATTTTTTTGGGGCAGACAGATTATTTACCATTTACTTTAATCCTAAGCTTGCAGAAAAACACATATACGAGATTAATAAACTGGTTGAAAAAAGCCCACAATCTAAAAACCTCACAGGCTAAAAGGTCTGAGTTTGGTGACTGTTCAAAGTATGTAACTTTTATACCTACAGATAAAAAAGGAAATAAAGAAGACGGGAAAATTAAAGTTAAAATAAATGAAGAGGCGGTAGAAAAAGCAAAAAATCTTGCAGGATATAATCTAATTGCAACGTCAGAGCTGTCAATGACTTCAAAAGAAATATATGATACATACCATAATCTTTGGCGAATCGAGGAGTCATTCAGGGCAATGAAATCACAGCTTGACGCCAGACCTGTATACCTCCAAAAATAAGACTCAATTATCGGTCATTTCCTGATATGTTACCTTGCTGTTCTTCTTTCCCGAATGCTGCAAATTTACATCTTAGAAGATAAATATGGAATTGAAGAAGTATTTAACTTTATAAGGGGTTTTAAGGTAGCAAAGATCTCAGATTATAAATACATAAACCTTACATGTAGTTCAGACTTTATAAAGAAACTAGCTATAAATACAAAACTTCCATTGACATTGTATTTTCTTAATAATGAAGATATAAACGAGATATCGCACGCTTTGCGCACGATACTCGTTATGAATAAAATGCTAAGCCATAGGTTCTAATCTTTGGCTTAGCACTATTTTTTAATCTCAACTCCAAAAGACAGGTAATATACATGTCAAATAGAAAAAACAGGAGTAGAATGTAATGGTTTGAGATCAATATTTAGTGATATTATTATTTTAATATAATCAGAGTGGAGGAATTGTATGGATACGGTACTTAGACTGACTAATGTGAATAAAAGCTTTGGAGCGCATCATGTTCTCCATGATGTGAGCTTTGAGGCAGGCAGGGGAGAGCTTATCGGCTACATAGGGCCAAACGGAAGTGGCAAGTCCACAACTGTTAAGCTGATGCTTGGAATCCTTGGTGGATACACAGGTACAATTGAGGTCTTTGGTAAGAATATCGAAGAAGACCTGGTAAGCTACAAGAGGAAGATAGGCTATGTACCTGAGATACTCTCACTCTATGAGAGCCTTACAGGGGAAGAATATATCTCTTTCTTATCCTCTGTCTACGAGCTTAGCAACTGGAGAGGTAGGATGGAGGAGCTTGCGGAGATATTTCAGATAAATGATGCGCTCACCACTCGTATCTCTGGTTATTCAAAGGGTATGAAGCAAAAAATAGCCATCATAGGAAGCCTTATACATAACCCTGACATCCTCTTCCTTGATGAACCGCTTAACGGTATGGATACTAATAGCGTGGCTGTGTTTAAGGAGGTGCTTAAGACACTTACCAAACAGGGGAAGACCATATTTTATTCCTCTCATATTATGGAAGTGGTGGAACAGATGAGCAGTAGGGTTATCCTTCTTAAGGACGGGGCAGTCATAGCAGATTCTACGGTTGAAGAGCTGAAAAACAACAGCAGGGGCAGTAGTATGGAGGAGATTTTCAATGACCTTACAGGCTTTACAAAGGGACACGACCTTGCAGCTAAGTTTGTAGACACACTGACCGGAGGTGAGACTATTGAAGATGAAAAATAGCGAACCCTTTGTGCTTAAGGTAGTTGATAAATGTGTAAAGCCATTTTTA
Organism: Oribacterium sp. oral taxon 108 str. F0425; assembly: GCF_000214455.1. NCBI lineage: Bacteria > Bacillati > Bacillota > Clostridia > Lachnospirales > Lachnospiraceae > Oribacterium > Oribacterium sp. oral taxon 108. The sequence continues at coordinate 1,693,421 of NZ_AFIH01000001.1, forward strand.
AGTAAAGACTTAAACTATGGTCAGATTAGGGAGATGCTTAGGCTAAAGCTAATTATGGATAGCAGAAGGGTTTCCCCTGCTCTGCAAAATAATGGGAAGAAGATAGGGAAAGAGCCGAAAAGATCTATGATTTTAACCTGTCTGGTTTATATGGGTTTAGGAATTTTTATCGCTTTTATGCAGATTATGCCAAATATGTTTGGAGCTAATACAATCAGCTTTGCAATGCTCATATTCATGTTATTTTCCGTCTATATCAGTGAGTATTCATCTGTACTCTTAGATACTACAGAAAAGTCATTTTACGGAGCACTGCCGATTGGGAAAAACGAGATAAGTACTGCAAAAAATATACATATAGCTTATTATATAGGAACTATAGCAGCCTCTATGATGCTGCCATCTATAGTTGTCGGCTTTATTTCTAAGGGAATCCTATACGGCTTTGCGTTCACTCTGGTATCGATTGTGATTGTTGTCGTTTGCCTCCACCTTGCAGGAGTCATTTACTACCTCCTTCTCAAGGTATTTTCCGGAGAGAAGCTAAAGGACATATTAAGCGGCTTTCAGATATTTATGACAATAGCGATAATACTCTCGTATCAGATTGTGCCAAGAGTCGTAAGCATAGCAGGCTTCTCAAAGGGGGAACTTACATTTTCGCCATTTTATTTTTTTCTGCCATCAGCTTGGTTCTCAGCTATACTGGAGAGCCTATTTGGTGCGGGTGGAGCATGGTATATATATGTACTGGCAGGAATCACAGTGCCTGCTGTCATCTTGCTTGAAGTAATATACAGGAAAAAGGCTATGCCGGAGTTTGAAGGAGAACTTGACAAGCTTACGGAAACAGCCAAGGAAAATAAAACACTTTCAGCATTTTCAAATCTTATGTGTAAGCTCCTCTCAAAGGATGAGCAGGAAAATGCCTTTATGAAGCTTGTGCTGATACAGGTGTCAAGAAACAGGGATATGAAGCTTAAGCTCTATCCACAGCTTGCCAATGTATTTATTCTCCCTATAATAATGGTTCTGCCACAGATTACAGGTGAAAAAGGACTTACAGGCTTTATAGAAAATCTCAGAGAAGGAAGATGGGGGCTGGCTCTGCTTTATTTTACAGGGCTTACTTCCGCAGCCATCTATGGGATAATAACTCAGACTGAGAATAAAGAGAGCATAATGTTCTATCAGATTCTTCCAATTGAGAATCTAAGTAAATGTATAAGGGCAGGAGTTAAGGTAGTATTGTTTCGCTATCTGACGCCTATCTTTGTGGCTCTGTCAGATCTGCTTTTTGCGGTTTATGGAATTGCTATCCTACCCGACATAGTCATTGCCTACTTGTCGTTTATATTTGTAACAAGTCTTATGATAAGAGTAGGTACTTGGGAGCTTCCATTTTCTTCGGAATTCAATCCTGCAAATGTAGGACGGGGATTACTGTTGTTATTTATGAGTTTATTCATACTTGCCTTATTTGGATGGACGCATATATTTTGGCTTAAAACCCTAGAGTTACAGCTAATAGGTATAGTGGTGATGATACTGGCTAACCTTGTATTATGGAAGTTCTTTATGAATAAGAAATACATTATAGCCAGAGGATAAGAAATATTTTTCTTAAAGGTTAAGAAAAATGAAGAGCTAAGTGACTTATGACGTATAAAAGCTTGTAGGAAGAGTATTGATAGAGCATATAAAAGTATATAAAAAGTGGCTGCCACTCTAAGAAGTGTTTATTCTTAGGGTGACAGCCTTTTCTAGTCTCTAAGTTGCGGGAGCTTAATCATATCTGTAATCTGCTAATTTTATACAATTAACAGTAGATTCGTAAATGGTCAATAACCCGTCATCTTTTTTCTTTCCACAAAAATTGAGATAATCGTGAGAAGTGTGAAAAGTTGAACGCACTTTTTCCACTTTACAAACTTTTCCCACTTTGCACACTATCTCAGGGAGGAATTCAAGATGAACACAAAACTCGCTACAAGCAGGATGCGAACAGGGCAATGGGCTGACATTATTAAAGATTGTAGGAGAGCGGTCTAAAAGTAGATGACTATTGTGCACAACATGGTCTCTCCAGAAATGCCTACTTCTACCGGCTTCGAAAGGTAAAGGAAGCCGCCCTTACGCAGAGTGGATTTGTGGAAGTACGGCAACAAGTGGAGGTTTCCTCCTGCTATCCATCTCCAAAGTTAACAGCGTCCGTAAATGAAATCGTCCTAGGGATTGACGAAAACACGCCGATGGATTTACTGACAAATGTTATAAAGGTCTTGAAAAATGCTTAACGATGCTTCCGGATTCAAACACATTTATCTCTGTACCGGATATACAGACCTTAGAAGAGGTATTGATGGCCTAATTGCAGTAGTTAATGCCGGTTTTAAACTTGATCCCAGGGAATCAGGCTCCATCTTTTTGTTTTGTGGTCGCATCGGTGATCGCATAAAAGCTCTCCTGTACTTACTCGGTTTTTTTCAGGTTTTTTGCAAGAAAGAACGTCAAAAAGAATAAAAAATTTCTTTGCAATCTATGTGTATCTCCGAGTGTATTTACGGGATGCTTTAATCCCTCTGGATAATAATGACACAGAAAGAAGTATCAGAAGCTTCTGCGTTGGAAAGCATTCTTGGCACATCATCGATTCCGTGAGAGGAGCCTCTGCCAGTGCCCTTCTATACAGTATTGCGGAAAGTGCAAAGGCAAACCAACTAAAGCCCTACGAATACTTTGCATACCTACTAAAGGAACTCCTAAAATATCCAAGAGAAAATGTTCCTGAGGAAGAACTGAAAAAACTGATGCCTTGGTCGGAGGTATTACCGGATAGCTGTAGAAAGAATAAAACCAATCGAGTAGGAGGCGGTGACTAACCGCCGTCCTCTCACAGCACTGTACGTACGGTTCTCGTATACAGCGCTTTCAATAGTTGACGTGCACAGACTGATAGGCTGTGGCTAAATCATAAAAGCCACTGTTTATCAGTCTTTCTTTTGTCATTGCCATGTTCATGACAACTGTCTGTGTTGTAAACCAATAGCCTCGTCTGCTGTTTGCCACTTTCCATGCCAGGTCTTTGGGAACTCCCATGCTCATCAGGTTTCGGTATCTGGTTCGCACACGTTTCTTCCCCTCCATATATCTGCCTCATCTATCATGCATGATTCCGTGTAGTTATTGGACTTTGGCTTGTCTTGCAGTCTTATCCTCATGCATAACCTCATATGAGATTTCTGTCCGTCAGACCAGAGATTTGCCCATGAGTTAGTATCTTCCTCATATCCAGCTTCCTTCAGATTCGAGGTCACCCTCGACACCCTTGCCTTCGGCTATATCCTTCCCACTACCGGGCGGATTCGGGACTTTAACCCGTTAGAAACGTGCGCCGATAGGCGCACCTTTGAAGAGCCCTCCGATAATTCGGAGGGCTTTATCTATCTCTCAATTAAATCCTCTACCTCACAGCCGAGGGCTTTTATTCCTCAATCTCCACAAACTTCTCTCTGCCTCTCTCGGTCAAATCATAAATATTCTTATCTATATCTATCCTTATAAACCCTTTTTTATAAGTCTTCCTGCTATTTTATCAACCTCGGCCTGCTTCCATTTGAGATGGTTCTTGATTGAGCCTAATCCCAGTTCCTCACTTTCCTCCTTTTTGCCTGAATGATTACCTATATGGTTGAGGAAAAGTCCTAGTTTTAACTCACTTTTTCTCTGTAATCTTATAAATATAGCAGTAATCAGCCCTTCTCTATTAAACAAAAAGGTAAGTAAAAATGTAACTCCTGCGGCTGCAGCTGTCATTCCAGACATAGATACATTCATAAGAAGCGAAAACACATAGCCTATAATAGAATTGATAACTGCATAGCCAACCGAAATGGCTATCATCACCTTAAGATCTTTACTTATAAGATAGGCCGCTGCCCCCGGAGTAATCAAAAACGAAACCACCAAAATAGCCCCCACAGCATCAAAAGCTGTAACTGCTGTAAATGATGAAAGTGTCATCAATACATAAAACAGGGCTACCGAGGAAAATCCTGCAAGCTTTGCGAATCCCCTATCAAAAGTAGTTATCTTAAGTTCCTTAAAAAAGATAATAACAAAGAGCAGGTTTATCAACAATAATATCTCCATTTGAACCAGAGCCTTAGGCAGGCTCATTCCAATAAACTCTACCCTATTTAATGGTGCAATTATGACCTCTCCCATTAGCACTACGTCAGTATCCAGATGTACATTTCTTGCAAATTTAGTGATTAAAACAACTGCAAGAGCAAAAAACATCGGAAAAACTATTCCCACTGCATCATCATTTTTAACAAGTCCTGTCCCTGAAAGAAACTCCACGACAAAGACAGTAATTACCCCAAACAATGCCGCTCCTGCTATTAGAAATGGCGAACCCACATCTTTTACTATGAAAAATGCGATAACTATTCCCAGTAAAACTGAATGTGAAATGGCATCTGAAACCATTGAAAGCTTCCTTAATACCAAAAACGGGCTCAAAATAGCACAAGCCATGGCAGTCGCTACTAGCACAAAAAGAGATTCGTAGGATATGGCAAAATATGACATTAGTGAATCTATCATTTCACCCCTGCCTCCTCATCCTAAGATTCTTTATCATCCCATGTGGTCCTATCACAAGAGAAATGATTGCAAGACTTCCCATTATGAGGATAATAGTTGCTCCTGTGCTCATCCCCTCATAAGCGGTTGATATATAAGTGCCGATAAGTGCAGAAACTCCACCAACCACGCCTGCTATTATAAGTACCCAACCAAATTTATCACTCCATTGAAGAGCAGTAATTGCGGGTATTATAAGTAAAGATGAAATAAGGATAGCTCCTACCAGTTTCAATCCTGTCGCTATTATTCCCATAGTCATTACAAGAATTATTCCATAGAGTAAAACCGTCTTTATGCCAATTGTGCTTGCATATATTTCATCAAATAAGAATACTTTTATTTCTTTGTAAAACAAAATCAGTAAAACTAACATAGGTATGCCAACATATACTATAAGCTTTACATCATCCTTCATAATGTAAGCAGCCTGTCCGAAGATATAGCTTGAAAGCCCTGACTGAGCAGCGTCTTTATAAGTACTGTTGCCCTGAATATGGCTTTTTAGTACCATGCCAACCCCAAAAAATGAAGATAAAACTACTGCAAGTATCGCGTCCAGCTTAAGCTTTGAATTCTCTTTTATAAATTGAATAAGAATGAAGGCAGTAGTACCTGATACTACCGCCCCCAGAGTTAAAAGCACCGGTTCTCTTTGCATAAATAACATAAATGATAGGACTATCCCCGGAAATGCGGCATGACCAATGGCATCCCCTATCAGCGACTGTCCCTTAAGCACTGTAATACAGCCCACAGCCCCTGCTATAGCCGCAAGCAAAAATGTACCGCTTCCAACTATGATAAACGTATAGCTTGTAAGTATATCGATGTTAAACATTTTTCATCATCGCCTTTTCTAAATTTTCGTTTGTGAATGCCTCACTTACCCTGCCTTCAGCCACTACCTTTTTGTTGATTATAACCACATGATCAAAATATTCCCTTATTGTGGCAAGGTCGTGATGGACTATCACAGCAGTTTTCCCCTTTTTTTGCTCTTCTTTTATAAAATCAATTATTACCTTCTCCGTAACCTTATCTATGCCAGCAAGAGGCTCATCCATAAAATAAATCTCTGCCTCCTGTGCTATCAGTCTTGCTATAAATACCCTCTGCCTCTGCCCTCCTGAAAGCTTGGATATCTGCCTATTCTTAAACTCATACATGCCTATCCTTTTAAGAGCAGCCTCTGCTTTTTCCCTATCCTCCCACCCGGGATGCCTAAACCAGCCAAGGTGTACATATCTGCCCATTAGCACAACATCCATAACGGTGGTTGGAAAGTCCCAGTTTACCTCAGAAGTCTGTGGAATATAGGCTATTTTCTTCTGAACCTTTTTAATAGGCTCACCCATAATCAAAATCTCTCCTGCAAGTTTTTTTTGAAGCCCTAATATCCCTTTTATTAAGGTCGATTTCCCTGCTCCATTAGGCCCTATTATGGCTGTAACCGAACCTGCCATTATATCTATGTCGCAATCCCTAAGTACAGGCTTGTCGTGGTAGGCTATGGTCAAATCCTCTACCTTTACAATCACCTCTTCCATGCCTACCCCTCCTTCTTACTTTAAGTTTTCAGTGATTAACTTTATATTGTGTTTATACATATCTATGTAAGTATCACCACTTTGCCCCTCGGGTGCAAGCGAGTCGGAAAACAGCTCATTTCCCTCACCACTTACAACCTTTACATCAAAGCCCTTAGCCCTGCAAGCCTCTTTAAGCTTCTCCATCCTTGCCGGGTCTGTGGTAGATTCTGCAAAAATAGCTTTCACCTTATGCTTCACAATAAAGTCAACAGTCTTATCTATATCTTTATTTGCGACCTCTGAATCTGTGCTAACCCCTTGTGGTGCTACAACTTCAATACCGTATCTTCTTGAAAAATAGTTAAAGGCATCGTGTGGAGTAATCAAATACTTTCCGCCCTCAGGTAGAGTATCAAGCGCTTTTTTGTTTTCTTCATCAAGAGCCGTAAGCTTTTCTACATAAGCTTTGGTATTTTTTCTATTTCATCTTTTTTATCTGGCAAAAGCTCTGAAAGCTTTGCTCCTGCATTTTCAGTAGCTTCCTTGTAAAGATCTATATCAAACCAAAAATGCGGATCTATAATTGCAGCCCCATCTTCCTCCATCTTGCCAATCTTGTCCTCTGAAAATGTGGATGCTACTGCATATCCCTTCTTTTCAAGTACCTCCTGCATCTTCCCCTCAAAGTGAAGTCCGTGAAAAAGCACCAAATCAGCCTCGGCAATCTTCCTTAAATCCTCCGGCTTTGCCACATAAAGATGTGGATCTTCTCCTGCTGGTATAATAAGCTCTTTATCTACCATATCGCCTGCAAGCTGATTTACCATATCATATAAAAATGAAGTAGTAACTGTTACTTTTTCTTTGTCATTTGGGAGTCAGTCTTTCCTGAACCTCCCATCGCACCGGAAATCATGGTACTTTTAGAGCCTTCATCTTTCTTAGAAGTCATTGTTTCTCCCTGACTTCCTGTTTTCCCACAACTTGTTAATAGTATAATTCCGAGTAGTAAAAATATTAATGTCTTTTTCAATTTCTTCTCTTCTCCTTTTTCAGTATAAATTTCAAGCTTGACATTAGTTAGTCTAAACTAACTAATAGATAGTATATAATTAAGAAGAAGATATGTCAAGGAGGTTCTTTAGTAATGAAATTGATAGTCTGTGCGAAAGCCACTTATTTCGTGTAAGTCATCAGTTATCTTTTCTCTTTTGTATAGCGGCATAAAGCCCTGCCCTGCATCGCTGCAATATATGGTTTTAATCGAGTAGGAGGCGGTGACTAACCGCCGTCCTCTCACAGCACTGTACATACGGTTCTCGTATACAGCGCTTTCAATAGTTGACGTGCACAGACTGATATGCTGTGGCTAAATCATAAAAGCCACTGTTTATCAGTCTTTCTTTTGTCATTGCCATGTTCATGACAACTGTATGTGTTGTAAACCAATAGCCTCGTCTGCTGTTTGCCGTTTTCCACCCTAGGTCTTGAGGAACTCCCATGCTCATCAGGTTTCGGTATCTGGTTCGCACACGTTTCCATTGTTTCCATATACACATACGTATTCTGTGATAGAGCCATCCGTTGACATCATTCATGTTGCTCTTCATACTTGCTATTCCATAGTAGTTAAGCCACCCTCTTGCATCCTCATGCATAACCTCATATGAGATTTCTGTTCGTCAGACCGGAGATTTGCCCATGAGTTAGTATCTTCCTCATATCCAGCTTCCTTCAGATTCGAGGTCACCCTCGACACCCTTGCCTTCGGCTATATCCTTCCCACTACCGGGCGGATTCGGGACTTTAACCCGTTAGAAACGTGCGCCGATAGGCACACAAGAAAAAGCCATGATGTAATTTTGCATTTTACATCATGGCTTTGCAAGCTTATCTAGGACAACTGACAAAATCTTTACTCTATTAGGGCAAAATGGGTCTTCTAAAATGGGTCTGTAGAATGCTAAGGCTATTTTTCGCAGCTGTAGCTCTGAAATCCGGCAGGCTCTCTCTATCCTTTTAACAACTCTTCATAAATCTCTCTGTCCTCGTCGGTAAAGACATTGAAAATCACTCTTTCTACAGTGCTTTCAGGATGGGCATCCAGCCATTCTCTTACGGTACTTACCGCAATCTCTGCCGCCTTATCCTTTGGAAACATAAATACGCCGGTGGAAATGCAACAAAAGGCAATGGACTTACATTTTGCTTCCGTAGCCTTCGTAAGGCACGCTCGATAGCAGGACTTCAAGTCTTCCACTTCTTTTTCTGTGAGTTCCCCTTGCACGATTGGTCCAACAGTATGGAGTACATATTATGCCGGAAGATTATAGCCCGGCGTAATCTTACATTGGCCGGTGGCTTCTTCATGGCCCTGCTCCTGCATTTGCCGAAAACAGGCATAGCGCATCTGCACTCCTGCCATGCTGTGCTCCACATTATCAATGCAGTTATGGTTTGGAATAAAACAGCCCAGCAATGCACTGTTACAGGCATTGACAATGGCATCCACCTTTAAGGTGCTGATGTCCCCTTGCCATAATACCAATCGTTTATCCAAGGCTGTGGCTTCCAAACTGTCCCCATCCACTACGCCCTTTTCACGGGTCATTTCCTGCAAAAAGCTGTCCTGCATTTTCAGGAAGTCCTCTGAAGCTTCCTTTGGCTTTCTCACATTAAAGAGTCCACGGAGGAGTCTCCACTGTTCTTCCGAAGTTTTCGGAATCGGATAATGGGCGTACTCCGGCATTTCCTTTTGTAATTCCTGAATTAACCAGACTCTTCTTTCCCCTTGTGTCATCTTTGCCTCCTCGTACTTAAAAAGATCAAAGGTCTTTCCTACCATTGCATCAAGCATTCGGCAAGATATAAGATTAAGTATAAACTAAGCATGAAATTAAGCATAAAACTAAGTATAAAACGAAAGCTTAGTGAAAAGCTTTACACTCGCTTTCATGCACTAGGCTATTTTAGATCCTTTTTCAGTAAATCTCTAAGCACCTTAGCGATATCCGCATTCAAGCAAATGCTTCTCTCTACAATGTTTTCACTGCATCCCGCCTCTCCCAGATTCAGACAAGCGTAGTAAGCATTGGGATTCTCCTCGGTATATCGCCAAAAGGGGAACTTAATAATCACAGGGGTATTCATGCCTACCCCAAGTTCCCAGTACAAAACATGTTTCCGACTATGGCTATGCAGGAAATCCTGATAGCGTTTTGCCGCCATTTTCCAGCCCGCATCCTCCACAAAGGTCTCATCAATCCTAAGATTCATGGTCATGGGAAGTCCGTCATCCGGGCAAATGGGGATAAGCTCTGTGGGAATAGACATTTTCAGCTTCTTATCCTCCGGCAGCTGAAAAATCCCCGCATCATCCCGGACAAAGCCCTGGGCTTCCAACATTTTCTCCACAATTTCCCGATTGTCATAGGTTTTTGCCACTGTGGGGCGGGTGCTTTGGAAAAGACCAAAATCTCCCTGTGTATAAAAGAGTCTTTCCTTTTCGAAGCCTGCTTTTTGAAACTGATGATCCACATTGGTGGTTAAGACAAAATAGTCCTTTCCCTCCACTATTTTTTTCAGGTTTCCATAGACATCCGAATGGATATCAATATAGCGATTAAAGTAAATGTTTCTACTCCACCATGCCCAAAATTCCTCGGGGCTTTCAAAGGGAAAGAAGCCTCCTGAATACATATCTTGTATAGGATATTTTTTCGCAAAGTCGAAAAAATACTTCTGAAAACGCTCTCCACTGTATGTAAAGCCCGCTGCCGTAGATAGTCCGGAGCCGGCACCCAGCACAATAGCCTCCGCATTTTGAATTTTTTCCTTTAAGTTAAGAACCTGCTCTTCGTAGGGGACATTTTCTCCCGGATGTTGTATGGTATTTCTATTAAAGAAAAACATGGACACCGCTCCTTTCTATACAATATAGACTTACATACTTATAGTCTAATAAACTTCTTTCAGAAACAAGGTCTTCCTTGCTTATCCATAGGGATTATGCCTGATTTAGCTGTTAATCCTCTCTATACTCATACGCTATTACGCTCTTACTACGGAAATTCTTTCCTGAATATGCTTTCCGGATTCGATTTCATCCACCATGGCAATGGCATAGTCTGCATAAGAAATCACAGACTCTCCTGCAGGGTTTAAGGTGAACTCTTCTCCGGCAAGGATATACTTTCCACTTCTCTCTCCCTCTGCCTGGAAGTCAGCTGCAGGACTGATGTAGGTCCACTGCACATCCTTTCTCTCTCTAAGCTCGGAAAGTGCTGCTGCCATAGCCTGTGCCAAAGGCTTAAAGGCTTCCGGGAAGTTCTCTCCGTCTGCCACTTGAATCGTATGCTCCGGATTTACATAAAGAGATCCGGCTCCTCCTACCACCAAAAGTCTTACATTGGTGCCGGAGAGAATGTTTGCTAAGTGCTCTGTTGTCTTGCTATGAAGAGGAAGGGTTTCTGCTGTCCATGCGCCAAAGGCATCTACCACTGCATCATATCCCTTTAAGTCCTCTCTCGTAAGATCCAAAATATCTTTTTGGATATAGTTCTTGGCATCCGTATCATTTTCCGCCCTTCTTCCAAATGCTGTTACTTCAAAACCTCTATTTACTGCCTCTGTAATGATTTTCTTTGCTGCTTTTCCGTTTGCTGCTACAACTGCGATCTTTGCCATGATTCTTTCCTTTCCGAGGAAACTTTCCTCTCTACACTAAAGCTTGTTTTTCCTTGATTTCTTAGACTGTGAGTTCCTAAACTTCATTTTTTCAGTCTTGTCAAAGCTTTGTAATAGTTTTGGATAAATCTTAGTTGTAATTTTATTTATTACATATTTGACGCGTTCAATATAATATCTTTAGATTTTATTGTCAACTATTTTATTACATCTTTTTTTGAAATAAATTTATCGCTTTTTCCAAAGGCTATTTTCAAAAAACGAAAATGTCTTTAAACAGTAAAAAAGTGCCGTTGTTCACAAGTTTTTTTGGTATAATTTGAATACGAAAATTGTGCAACAAATCGGGCTTTGACGGGGAGGTCTCATGAGGACAGAATATAAACACAATCCGCCCATTCCATATAGTCTACATGATATGCGGGTCAAAAAGATTATAATGCAAGATCAAACAATAGTACTTGAATTTGAGGACGGATATAAAAAACTTACAGAAACTTTTGAACAGGTCGAGGGAAACATCACAATCGAAGGTGTGGATTTTGATTTTACCAGCGTGATGTTGCAGAGCAAATGGGGAAACTATGGAAAATTTAATGGTGAGAAATTAGAACTGGAACACTTTATAAAGAGATACAAAAACTATAACTTTGAAATTGTAGATGAATTATATGGGTATAATCAAGTATTGTATTCTGGTTATTTATCTATCTTAGAAACAGAAGATTTAGTTCAAATGGACATTTCAATTTACTTTACGGGCAGAATTATTTACGATACAAAAGAGTAACAAATTCAAGTTTGTCGAACTGATAAAATCCCTTTAGGAAACAAAGGGAACACTTCTATACTCTCCTGTCGGAAGTATCGTGCGTCCTGTGGCTTTCAGGCTGGATTTTCTTTACCTTGTTTTTTACATATTCTCGCAGGTGCACGGTAAAACCTATTGCTTCACAGCAATCTCCTCCAGATACATTTCCGCTAAATAAGAGGGACCTGTCCACCAAAGCTTTGTTGTATCATCATACAAAGCTTTTCCCGTCTTTGAAGCAAGGAAGTCCACTAAGACTTCTTTACTATCTTTACCGATGAATGACGATATTTCTTCCACAGCCATAGTGACAAGTAGATCAATTGTATAATTCAGTCTTTCTTTTGAAATACTCAACTCAGCCATATCTTCTCACTTTCTATAAATTTTAGGCAAGACAGTGCCTCTTCTGTCTTAAAGCAATATTGATCTTTTAACTTATTGGGAAGTAACTGTCTGATACAAAATTCATCTGCTTCTTTCTCCCCTACTATACCAAATGCCCCCGCCAAGTAAGCTGTCAAGCTGGCATTAGTGGCATCGTCTGCAATTTTTCCGATGATGATATCAACGTTTCTCAGCTTTCTCTCTTCCTCAAGAAAAAAAGTATTCTTTCTATGAGCAGCTATGCAATGCAACCAATCTACATTGGCTTCCGGAAATACATGTATATTCAGTTGTTTAAGTGGACTAAATTCAAAAATAGAAACATATCCATAATTTTGCTTATCTTCAATGCGCCCAAAAGCTCTAGCTTTATTTATAGATATTTTCAAAAAACTTTCTGCTTGCTCTTTGGAACTTGTAAGGTAAAATCCTTGTCCAAAATCCTTCATTTTAGCACATTTCCTTAAGTTCGGGCTAAGTACCTCACAATAGCTTCCATGATAAAGAATTAAGCTTTCTTTTAACTCAAGCATGTATCTTTAATCCTTTCGCATCAAGATATTCTTCAATATCCTGCAACACTGCCTCGTCTCCCTCGCAATGGAAGATTCCATAAGCCTTTTCTATATAGTCTAAAACCTTCGCCTGTTTAAATAAAGAAAGCACTTTATCCATGGAAAGTTCCCATTCTTCTGCCGCCAATCTGATAAGTCTGGTTTGCATGAATAGTATTTCTTCTTTTTCACTCATCTGAAATCCTCCTTTCCAATATTATGGATTATATCATAAATCCTCTACACCTGCTCTCCTTCCTCCTTTGTCTTTCCCAAAACTTGATGAATGGCCGCATGGCCACCGGTTTTCATTTGGCTTAGCAGAGCCTGTCCACTGCTTTGTATTTGGTTAAGTACTGCCTGTCCGCCGTCTTTCATATGTTGAATAGCCGACTTCTTACTGCTTTCCATTAAATTCGCTAAAGCATCCATGATTTCTTTTTCTTATCTTCCGGAAGTTTCCCCATCTCTTTCCAGATGGTTTCCATGTTTTTCATTAAATTTCCGGAAAACTCTATAAAGGTCTCCGAATTTGTACTTTCAATCAGGGAAAATGCGGTTGTACAAAGGGACTCTCTGCTTTCATCATCCATGCTTTCCAGCCAGCTTCCCAGGGTAGTTTTTGCATACTGACTGAGTTCATCCAGTTCCGAAGGAACAAGCCTATCTTTTTCCGCTTCCCAAGTCATAGCATCATGCTGCAAAATTCCCTTTGCCGTACTGTGAATCACATGTTGCTTTGCGGGATTGGACAGAAGTTGCCCGATAATAGAACTTTGTGGCGCAATAGTAATAATTTTCGGTAAAAGCTCCTGAAATTCCGGAGACTGAATCACTTCCTCTCGAAAGCCGGGGCCGTCATTATTATAAACTTGCACAATACGCTCCTTGTACTCAGCCTCGCAAAAAGCCGCAGCATACATGGCGAAGTTCCCACCCTTCGAATGTCCTCCCAAGATAAGCTCTCCCTCCAAAACAGGAGCGATCTTGTTAAAATACGCTACTGCTTCTTTGGCTCCTGCCGTTTCCGATTGGCAGCTCATTAAAAAGTCCTCTTTCCAGCCGGTAATCGTCTTATCCGTTCCGCGGAAAGAAATATAATTTCTGCCGTCAGGTAAGAGAAAAACAAGAGCCGCAAATTGCTTCACCTTGTCCTTGTCAAAATCTTCCGCATAATAACCGGCCTTGGTAGCAGAAAAGCGTTCTCCTTCCATCATTTCTTTCAGTAAGAGGGGCGCTCGCTCCGTAAACTCTCCTGTGGTCTGGATTTCTTCCAAAGAATGCTTTTCACAAAAATCTTGAAAAAGCTCTTTTAAATCAAAGAAGCCGTTCCAGTCCTCCCTCAAATCTCGAAAATCAATATAAGAAAGATAGGAAAAAATGACATTATCCACCTCGTTAAAGGGGGAAACGGATAAGGGAACATCATTTCTCCATTTTAGATAATCCAGTAATTCCATAGTTTTATTTCCTTTCCACATGAACTATTTCTTATACATTAAAGATACTCTTAAGTCTATGAATCACTTGCTCTGTAGTTACTCTATATGTCTTCAAACTATTATCATCAAATTCATCCTCTTTTAATTTTGAAATAAAAAAGCCTATATCCTCGTAAACTGACAACGGTAACTCCTTAATCGGATTTAAAGCCATTTCTACCGCTAATCTTAACACATCATTTTTATGCTTCTTTATATCGAAGGAGTCAATCCTCTCTCCATGTAATTTTCTAGAACTCAAGTCAAGGTATGCCTTTGCCTTAAATAAAATCAAATACTCCGGTCTCAAGACGGAATAACCACTTTCTTCAACTCTTCCATCCAAACAAGATGTCACAGGCAGCGCCTCCTATAAGAACATAACTGCCTGTATAGCCCTTAAAATAATCTCTAAACTTTAACAGCCCCGTCACCATACATATTCCTCCAGCATTTCTTTAACCGCTTTTCCGATTCTATAATCCTCTTTTTCTTCCGCTGATAAAGAAAGCTGAAGAGACAAAGGATCCATTATATTTCCGGCTTTATAAAAAAGCATATATCCAAGCTCCTGTACCATAGATCCCGGCATATCTATCTTTCCGGAAATAGGTCTATTTTTTATCCCCAGTCTATTCATATCTTTTTTAGCCACAATGTAGCTTGGATAAGCGTTATCTTCTATATTGGAATATTCTGCCAATGCTGACATCCCACCTTTGATTGGAAGTTGCAAATCATCAGCAAAATAAAACGTAGATATCACAGGCGTTCTCATAAAATTCTCAAGATCTTCCCATAGAGCTTTTTTATCCTCAGGTATATTGATAACACGTGACCTGCCCTTTAAGCCCAGAATCGGCATCTCTAAAAATTCGATTTCATCAAAACATCTTGAAGCAGACATCTTCGTGATTTCGAGTTTTTCCGCTGTTTTGCTAACATTTATTTCATTCCAATCCTCATATATTGCCGTAAGAATTAATTTTTGACATAGGTAGGATAAACGCTGAATCGGTTTTATCTCTCTTTCAGAATTTGCTTGCAGCAAAATCCCTAAAAAAGGCAGGTATATCTCCCTATTTTCTATAAAGAAAGGAATCCCTTCCGAAATCATCGTATTTATGGAATATAAATTTCCTACTCTCAGATAGAAAGCACAATGCAGATTCAATATTTTTTCAATTTGTTTATGTTGTTTTCTTAGTTTTGATAAATGAACTTGCTCTTTTGGAATAATAATAATCCACTCTACACCATAGGTTTGGACCAATTTAAATGTATAAAGACTGATGTATAAGAGAGGAAGTCTATCTTCAAAGTTAATATCTTCCAACATAATTTCTATTCCCAGTCTTTTTTCCAAAAAATCTTTCATAAATACTCCTTTTTCATTTTGTAACTTAATTTAGGTTACAAAATAAATATAAAGGACTTTATCTGGAAAATCAAATGGAAATTATAGGTATATCAGATTTAAAGTACTTAAAAAAAAGAGAGAGTTGCATGCATTAGCTTTTAAATGCCTACACTCCCTATTTTTCTATTTTCTCCTACCCTTTAAGCTTTCTTATCTCCACTCCGTTTTCCATAAGAGCCGCTCGTAATTTCTTTACAAAGAGAACTGCCTTCTCTCCGTCTCCGTGAACGCAGACGGAATCCGCCTGTATAGGGATTTCCTTTCCGCTGATTGCCTTAACCTTTCCCTTTAAAATCATGGAAAGCACACGATTGATTGCGAGGTCCTCATCCGTAATCATGGCTCCCTCTTTGGTACGAGCTACAAGACTGCCGTCTTCTTCGTAGGCTCTATCCATAAAGACCTCCGCACGAACAGGAAGACCGAGCTTCACAGCCTCTTTATAAAGGGTGCCGGAGCTTTGCGCAAGAATAATGAGACTCTTATCGTATTCCAGAACCGCTTCGCAAATGGCTTTTGCAAGGCTTTCCTCCTTTGCCGCCATATTGTAGAGGGCGCCGTGCGGTTTTACATGCTGAAGCTTTCCCCCGTTTTTATGCAAAAAAGCATCTACTGCCCCGATCTGGTAGAGCATCATCGCCTTCACTTCTTTTACGCTTAAATTCATATTTCTTCTGCCGAAGCCCTGCAAATCCGGAAAGCCCGGGTGTGCACCGATTGCGGTTCCCGCTTTTTCACAGATTCCGACTGTCTTTTCCAGCACAACGGGATCTCCCGCATGAAAGCCGCAGGCAATATTTGCCGAAGAAATGAGCGGAATCAGCTCTTCATCGAGTCCCAAGGTATATCTTCCGTAGGACTCTCCTACATCTGCATTTAAATCAACCTTCATCTTCTCCTACTTTCCCGAAAGCATAAAACGCTCTACGAAACCGGTATCGACCTTTCCCTCTCGGAAAGCCTCGGACTGCATAATCTTATATTGAAAATCGAGATTTGTCTCCACACCGAGGACCAGCATTTCCTCGAGGGCGACCTTCATTTTCCGAATCGCCTCATTCCGGTCTCGTCCCAGCACCAGTACCTTGGCAATCATGGAGTCGTACTCCATCGGAATGTTGTAGCCGGTGTACAGCGCGGTATCGACACGCACCCCGTTTCCGCCCGGAAGGTGTAACGCCGTGATTTTACCGGGACTGGGCATAAAGTTTTTCTCCGGAATTTCCGCATTGATTCTGCACTCTATGCTGTGTCCAAGGAAGGGAATCTCTTCCTGTTTAAGGCTCAAGGGCTCTCCTGCCGCAACTCTAATCTGCTCCATGACAAGGTCTGTGTTCGTGAGCAGCTCCGTAACGCCGTGCTCCACCTGGATACGGGTATTCATTTCCATAAAATAGAACTCCCCGCTCTTATCCATGATAAATTCAATGGTGCCTGCTCCGGTGTACTGCACGGACTTTGCCGCCTTGACGGCTGCCTCCATCATCTTCTTTCTCGTTTCCGGACTGACAATCGGCGAGGGGGATTCCTCGACAAGCTTCTGATGATTTCTCTGTATGGAGCAGTCTCTTTCCCCGAGAGCAACAACATTTCCGAAATTGTCCCCCATAATCTGCACCTCGACATGACGAGGCTCTAAAATCAACTTTTCCAGATACATCGCATCATCCGAAAAGGCATTCGCGGACTCTCTTTGTGCAGTAAGGAAGTCCTTTTCAAAGTCCTCCTCTCCGAAGCACTCTCGCATTCCCTTTCCGCCGCCGCCCGAGCTTGCCTTAATCATGACCGGAAAGCCCATTTTCTTGGCTTCCTCTAAGGCCTCCTTCACATCATAAAGAACGGATAAGGAACCGGGAACCACCGGCACACCGGCTGCCCGCATCTTCGCTCTCGCCTGCGATTTATTTCCCATGGAGTCAATCACTTCCGCAGTCGGCCCGATAAAGACTATGCCGTTTTCTTCACATTTTTTAGCAAAACTCGCATTTTCCGAAAGAAAACCGTAGCCGGGATGAATGGCATCACAGCCCATATTCTTCGCCACGGTTAAAATTGTATCCATATTCAAATAGGAGTTTCTTGCCGAGCCCTCTCCGATACACACTCTTTCGTCCGCAAGACGACTGTGAAGCGCGTCCTGGTCCTCCTTGGAGTAAACCGCAACGGAGGACACGGAAAGAGCACGAAGCGCACGGATGACCCGAACTGCAATCTCTCCTCGATTTGCCACTAAAACTCGTTTAAACACCTTTTCCTCCTTTACAGCTGTAGTACAGTCTAAAGCTGTTCCTTTCAGCGCTCTTACAGCTTTCTCACACGGAATAAAGGCTGTCCGTATTCCACCTTCTGCTCATTGGAAACCAGTACCGCTTCGATTTCACAGTCGAAATCCGCCGTAATTTCATTCATCATCTTCATGGCTTCCAAGATACAGACGGTATCTCCCGCCTTTACGGTGTCTCCTACCTTAACAAAGGCCGGAATGGTCGGACCCTTAGCAGAGTAAAAGGTTCCCACGATTGGACTTGTGATATGTACTTCCTTTTCCTCCTCGGTATTCTCCGTAGAAGAATTGCTTACACCGCTATCGCTGCTGACCGCACTGATACTGCTCACCACTCCGCTTCCCGCAACAATGGGGGGATTATCCAGTTTACTCATCATAATCTTAAAATCGCCGTCTTTAATGGACATGGTGTTTAAGGTGGAGCCCTCCATAATCTTAACCAGTCCTTCTAACTTTTCTAAATCCAACATTCTACTCTCCTTATCGTAAAGCTATCCTATCCGAACAGCATGGATAATCTCTTTGCAGCCAATCTGCATTCGAGCACTTCCTTACAGGGCTTATGGATTGCCTTTCGCATCTCCTGCAGCTCCCGTTCCTCCTGTAGCATAAGCTTCTGTGCTTCCTGCACACTCACGGCCTCAAAACGAATCTTATCGTCCATTCTTCTCTGCACAAGCTTCGGTAAATCCACGGAAATGACTGTCGCTATCTTTCCGTAGCCTCCGGTTGTCTGCCGATCCGCAAGAAGGATAATCGGTTTTCCGTGGGAAGGCACCTGTATGGAGCCCAGGGCGATACCGTCGGAGATAATGTCCGAACCGTGCTTGGTTTCAATAAAGCTTCCCTCCAGACGCATCCCCATGCGGTCAAATTCCGCACCGACCGTGAACTCCGTCTCGAGGAAGCTCCGGATTCCCTTTTTGGAAAATACCTCTTCCTCCGGTCCCATGACCACGCGAATCTTCACCTTATCTTCCTCATATTCTTTGAGAGGAAGCGTTCTCGAGAGAAAGCTCGAAAGGTAAATTCTTCTGTTGATACGGGTTTCAATAAAATCGCCGTCCTCCAGCTTTCTTCCCTTAAAGCCGCCTATTTGACATTTTAAGTTGGTGGAACGGGAACCCATCACCACGGGCACCTTCAAATAATTGGAAAAGGCAATATAACAGGTTCTTCCTGTCCTTGCCGAGCCGATTTTTAAGACATCTCCTTCCGCAACGTAAATCGCGGTATACATGGGAATCTTCTCATCATTTAACTCCGGGCGGAAGTCCCCTCCCGTTATGGAAATAATCATGGGCGCCGTAAACTCCAGTGTCGGCCCGATTAAAGTGCACTCTAAAACTGCCTCATTTTCCGGATTGTCCAGGAGGAGGTTTGCAATACGGAAGGCTCTTCTATCCATGACGCCGTTTACATTAAAGCCCTGCGCCTGAAAGCCCGAGCGCCCGAAATCCTGCACCGTGGTAAGAAGTCCTCCTTTAATTACTCGAAATCCCATTTTACTCCCCCTTATACCACTTTACTTCGTACTCATCCTTCGCTACCGCCTCTTCAATCTCCCAATATTCCTTAAGGGAAATGGGGCAGAAACGAATGTATTCTCCCGCTCTTGTGAGGATCGGATCCTGTTTTGCCGGATCATACATCTTTACCGGGGTCTTTCCAATCAAACGCCATCCACCGGGAGAATCCACGGGGTAAACTCCGGTCTGAGAGCCTCCAATCCCGACAGAACCCGCCGGAATACAGAGTCTCGGGTTATCGAGTCGTTTGGTATGGAGCTTTTCCTCCAAGCCTCCAAGATAGGTGAAGCCCGGAAGAAAACCGAGCATATAAATCAGATAAGCATCCCGAGAATGTCTCTTAATCACTTCTTCCACGGAATAGCCGGAATTTTCCGCAACAAAGCTAAGATCCGGTCCGAATTCCCCGCCATAACAGACAGGAATCTCCCAAATCTTTTTTTCGAGACTCTCGACCTGTGTATCCATTTTTACAATGGAATGCAGTCTCTTATATAGCTCCTCATAGCGAATTACCAAGGGATTGTACTCCACAAGAAGGGACGCATAAGCCGGAATCATATCCACAATGCCTTCAATCTGTTGCATCTTTATCAGCTGCACCGTAGCACTGATAGCCCGATTCACTTCTTCACTTATCTCCTGTTTAAAAAGAATCAGAATTGCGGAATCCCCTGCCGCTACCACTCTTACCTTTTCCATAAATTTTCCTTCTTAATTTCCCCTACAAACGAGCTGCCGTACGCTTTCGTACGGCACTCATTATAAACCAAATTAGTCTGCAAAATACAGTTCAATCTTTTGTATTATTTAATCTTTTAGATTATTTTCAATGCTTTTAGAATAATTTCAATGCCGAAAGAGAACGAATACCTACATAGGCTGCAAGTACAACAACCACAATACCTAAGATAAAAAGCAGTTTCGGATGCTTATAGTTCTCTCCCACAATCTTCTTATTCTGTGAAGCCACAAGACATACACCAAGGGTTACCGGTAAGATCAGTCCGTTTAAAGCACCCGCCAAAACAAGGAGGGTTGCCGGCTTTCCGAGGAAGGCCATAACCAAAGTGGAAATCACGATAAAGGCGATAGTCCAAAGATTGTCCTTCTCCGCTATCTTCGAAGAGAAGGTCTTTAAGAAACTGACAGAAGTATAGGCCGCACCGATGATGGACGTAATAGCCGCACAGGTAAGCACCAGTCCGGAGAAGCGTCTTCCGATTTCTCCTGCCCCCTGGAAGAAAGCATCCGCTGCAGGATTTCCCGCGTCTAAAGTCACCCCTTTTACCACTACACCAAGCACCGCAAGGAATAAAAGAATACGAACAATCGCTGCCACAATCATTCCCATAACTGCGGAATACTGAATGTCCTTAAGCTTCTCCTCTCCGGTAACCCCAGCATCAATCAGTCTGTGTGCACCGGCAAAAGTGATATATCCGCCAACCGTACCGCCAAGGAGTGTCAAGATAGCCGGAACCAAAGTGCCGAGACCCGCATCCGGAACAAAGCTGTTCTTTACCGCTGTCGCAACAGGAGGCTTTACAATGAAAATGACTACAAGAATAACCACAATCATGATACCGCCCAGAATCTTTACGAGCTTATCCATGATCCCCTTAGCATCTTTGGAAAGGAAAACGAGTACAGCCAGTCCTCCTGCAATAAAGTAGGAAATCTGCACCGGAATTCCCAAGGTAGTTTGAATACCGAGAGCTCCTCCGCCTACATTTCCGATATTAAAGACCAGACCGCCAAGAACAATCAGAAAGGAGATGAAGTATCCCAGTCCCGGAAGTAAACGGTTTCCGACATCCTGTCCTCTCATCCCGCTTACGCAAAGCACTCGCCAGATATTTAACTGTGCAATGGCGGAAAGAATAACGGAAATCAGGATAACAAATCCGAAGCTTGCCTGAAAGTCTCCTGTAAACTTTGCCGTCTGTGTCAAAAAGCCCGGCCCGATAGCCGATGTTGCCATAAGGAATGCCGCCCCGAGTAGCGCTCCGCTCTTTGCTTTTGCCTTCATATTTCCCCCTCCTTATATTAGGACTTATTTATCCATGTCCTATATTCAAGTCTTGTATGGTAGTATAATCTATTTTTCTCATTCGTCAAGCAAAACTTTTTCTCTTTGTAGAAATAATTATTTTTGACTTTAATAAGAAATTCTTACTTTGCCGATATACTTTATAAAATGGATGTTTATAAAGGAGATCAAGATGGGCATTCAAGGCGTAAACAGAGGGCAAGGTTCTCTCTACAAGCAGATTGACAAGAAGGTTGTCGGATACGGCCAAAATGGAGAGTATAAAACGGCAGAATTCCACATCCTGCAAAAGAAAGATACTTTCACACTAAGTGAAGGGTATAAAAGCCATGTAGAGAAAGCAAAAACACCAGAGATTACGGGTGAGGGAGAATCCGTATCGGTGAACAGCTCTTTCTCAGCAGTGCTGAAAGAGGATAAAAATCAAAGAAATTGGAAAATCACATTTGAAAGTCCCGACGATTTAACGAGTATCGCCGAAGACGGTTATGTTGAGGTAAATGGCAAAAAGATTATTCTCACAGAACAGGAAAAAAAGGATTTTAAAAAAGTAGCCGAAGATGTTAAAAAATTTAATGAGTTAAAGTCCAAGTTCAGTGATGCTTTAAAGCAAGCTTCAGAAGGAAAGGAACAGGCTGAAGCGGCAAATGAAGCATTTAAGGTACAAATGAACGTCCTAAAAATCACTCTTCTCTATGGTAGTGGAAAGGCCGTCAGCCCAAAGGACCTGAACTACTTAAGGGAAAAGGACCCCAAGATGTACTCTTTAGCCGTAAACATGCGCGCTATGCAAATGAAGATTGAGGAGGACAAGAAAAAGAAGTCCGTCATCGAAGAGGAAAACGATAGTTCCGACGAGCATATTGACGCAATAGAATATGATGAAGATAAAATTGAACTCAATATAGACACGAACGAGAATAAAGTCAGCGTAAAAACCGTAAGCGAAAAGGTCATGTCTTAAACGAGATACCACACACTCCGCGAGTGATATTCGTTATGAACAAGATACCGACTGCTTCGCTAGCGATACTCGTTATGAGCAAGATGTCACAAGCTTCGCCTGCGCCACTTGTTATGAATCATAACCACCCGTCAAACGGGTGGTTTGCTCGGGGGCTATAAGCCCCTGTTACTGGGCCAGCGTCTAAAGGCGCTGGCTTTCATTTTTGGCTATGGTAAGTTTGCTTTCGCCTACTTCCCACAGCCCCATTCAAGCCTTATTGCTTTTGACTCGTCGCTACCCCATAAAGGGGTATGGTTACTACTTCACTTTAACCCTTAAAAGGGTCTTCATATTCTTTAACACTAAGTTTATCCATGGCTATATCATGTTTTTCTTGATCTTGTATATACTTTTTTATTGTGGCTTCATTTAGTCCAACTGTACTGACATAATAGCCTTCGGCCCAGAAATGCCTGTTCCCAAACTTATATTTAAGGTTTGCGTGTTTATCAAATATCATTAACGCACTCTTTCCCTTTAAATAGCCCATAAATGATGAGATACTAATCTTAGGTGGAATACTAACCAAAATATGTATATGATCAGGCATTAAATGTCCCTCTATTATCTCTACACCTTTATATCTACACAACTGCGCTATTATATCCCGTATATCCGCCTTGTATTGATAATATATTATTTTTCGCCTATACTTCGGTGTGAAGACAATATGATATTTACACATCCATTTGGTATGTGCCAATGCATATTCTTTCTTCGCCATAAATCACCTTCCTTTTCTGCAATATAGCTTGAACAACTTTATTGTATTAGGAAAGGTGATTTTTGTATAACAAGTGTTTCCCACCCGCATAGCGGGTGGTTTTTTGTATCAGAGCTAACATTTTTCAAATGTCAGCTCTGATACTGGCTAAAGTCCATTAAATCTAAAACCGTGCAGAACCTTGCTCAATCAGCAAAGCCTGCACGGTTTTTTACCCCTTTTTTTAATCTATGCTATTCTAATTCAGCCATCTCTGTTGCCATTCCATGGCAAGTTCATAAGCCTCTTCTTTTCCGGACAAATTCTCTAGCCAGTCCTTCGGAATAGCCGTAAAACCATAATGCGCTGCAGCAAGGGTGGATACCAGAATCGGCAAATTTTTCCCGCCGGAAAGCTCCACAGCCTTCTCTACAGCCTTCTGATAAGATGCCGTATGTAGCAACACCCAAAGTGCCGCATATAAACTATGCTCCGCACTGCCGTCTAAAACCAATTCCTCTTCCTTCTTGGCTTTTATTTCTTCTACATTCATAAAAGGAAGAAGACGGTCGTATTCAGCAATAAGCAAATCGTAGTCCTTGACATCCTCTCTATGCTGTTCTTTTGCCTCTTCATTCATTCTTGCTTCTTCTTCGTCTTCCGCTTCCGCCTCTTCATAGAAAAGTCCCACATAAGACGCCGCTGCAGAAAGCTCTTCTTCCAAACTTTCACCGCCGATATGAAGCACCAGATTTCGTAAAATGTAGGAGTAAAGCTCTGCCATGAGAAGTGCCACAGGGTTATTATGTGTCAGTTTTGCATTATCATGAAGCATAGCCCTGTCTAAATCGCTAAACTGATGAAGTCTCCTGCAAAGGAGGAGAGAAAACGGCAAGATACGACAAAGCACGGAATCATCGGCAAGATTTGATCCCAATTCTCCCGGTTTCTTTCCGGTTGCATAGCGCATGATAGCCGCTTCAATCGCCTCTACACTATCTTCTACCCGTCCGTCCAAAAGATAGCTTCCTTTGGACTTCCAATCATACATCTTTTCCATGATATCCTGCAGAGAAAGACGCTTCTCCGTATTCAAACTGTGGAATTCCGAAAGAACAATACTGTTTATAGTCGGTCTGAAAGAAAAAGCTTCTTTTCCAAAAGGCGGTTTCTCTATCAATGCTCTTTCTTTTGCCAGTCCGAGACTTCCTCCGATTAAAGAAGAGAAAATCATATTTTGAGAAAGATCTTTGGTCAAGCTCTTCTTTTCTTCATTTTCCTTACTCAGCTTGTCTCTTCTTTCCCTTGCATCCACAAGCCACTTAATGAGATTCAGACTCAAAAAGAAGGATTGAGACCAGGGATTAATAATCATTCCGTCCATCTTTCCCAGTTCGGAAATATGGACAGCCGCTTTCAAGACTTCTATAACGGGCATTGCAATAGCCGCTGTTGCTTCCTTATTTTTTCGTACCTCTTCCCCAGAGGTAAAGACTGCAATAGCGTCTCTTCCATCGCTTGTACTCAGGTGATTAAAAAGCACCTGCCCATCCATAACTTCCCCTTCTTTTTTCTCCGGTGGAACAATGGCAACCAAGAGCTGTGCATTTTTCTCCATTCCCTGTAAGAACGCTTGAAGAACCTTTTCAATCCCGGCTCTCCTCATCTCCTCCGGCATTTCAGATTCCGTATATTTCTGTTGTTCTTCGTAATATTGGGAAATCGCCTGACTGATTCCGATGCTGTCTTTCAGTTTTTCCTCAACACTGTCGGTACGAATCTTGTTGTATAAAGCTTGAATCGCTTCCTTCTGCATAATAAAACTGTTGCTGAACGGGTTGATAACCAAACCATCCGCTGTCGGATGATTTGCTACAATATTCAAGAGTTCTCCTGCAGGGAGAAGCAATGCATTGGCATTCTCCGCATCATCCCCTCTCTTCTCCTCCTCATCCGTAAATACCGCAGCAAAACTCTTTCCGTCTTCCGATTTCAGAAACTTAAGCGTAATCTGCTGCTGTCCCTCTTTCTCTCCGGCAGGATCCGCTGCAAGGAGTAAACCGCCTGCTTTTAAAACCAGCTCCTCCATCGCTTGAAACACCAGATTCAAATGTTCCTGATCTCTGTGATCGGAAAATGCCAGGATACTATTTCGAAGCCCCTCAGCCATCTTCAAACGGGCCTTAATTCCCTTTTCGTCCATCTCTACCTCCTAATTCATAAGAAAACCCTCTCGGATTCTCTGTATAAAGGACAGTATAACAGAGAAAAGGAGAAGGGAAAACATTTTATTCCGTTTCAGGGGAAACTGTTTTCAGCTTTGTGTTCGGCATAGCAATATTTTCCCGATAAAAGGCAATCATTACCCGCTTATTCAAAGTATTATAGACATCCCAATATCGCTTGTTATCCACCCATACACGAATTGCAAAGTTCAAGGAATCACTCTTCACTTCGGCAATTCCGAAGAAAGGCTCCGGTTTATGCAAAATACGAGCATCGCCTTCAATCGCAGACTTGAGAACTTTCTCAACACGTTCAACATCCTCTTCTCTTGCCACCGAAAAAATAAGATCCACCCTGCGCTGGGCTTCGGAACTATAGTTAATGATGTTGCTGTTCATCAAATTTCCGTTTGGAATCGATATTTTTTTATTATCCGGTGAAAGAATGATAGTGTAGAAAACACTGACTTCCTGAACAGTCCCTTCATCCGTACCGCTTTTAATATAATCATTTACCTGAAAAGGTCGGAATAAAAGTAACATGATTCCCCCTGCAAGATTGGATAGGGAACCCTGCATGGCCAAGCCGACTGCAACTCCGGCGGAAGCCAGTAAAGTAATCACGGAAGCCATTGGAATACCCAAGATTCCTATGCAACTGATGCCCAAGAAAAAGTACAGGATAAAACGAATCGATTTCAGAAAAAAAGGCCTGATTGTTGGATTGACTCTTTCCAAAAATCTTAGCTTGGGAAGGAATTTCATGACTTTTCTGATACAATATCTTCCAATCATAAAAATCAGGAGTGCGAATAAAAGCTTCCCCATAAAACGACCTAAACCTAAGGCAATGCCATTCCCGAAATTCTGAAAACTCCATACACGAAGTTCATTTTCAATTTGACTTACCGTTTCCGAAACCATACTTCCTCCAGCTCATGTCCGCATTTCCGGACTTTCATAAAAAAAACACCGGGCTTTTTGTATCTTATCGCCCTCTCCCATCGGATTCAAGGACAAAACAGCCTCAGTGTCTTTTTTAAAACTATTTTCGAATAAATACATGCCCTCTTAAAAAGCGACATGCAACAGATTTAGAGAAAAAGCTCTAAAAGCTTAGCCTACTACTTCTCCCTCTTCGGTTAAAGTATCATTTCTATGAACGAAAACATAGATAATACGAACCGGCGGAAGAATTGCGGAAACAACAGCCATGACCGTAGGATCACCGGAGTTGTTCAATTTCTTATACAGACCGAGCAAAGTAAAATAAGCGACCGCAATACCGCAAAGCCCCACAATGTAGAACAAAAAGCCATTTACTCTGGAAGTGAGAATCGGGAAAATAATCATCAAAATACCCAAGATAATTCCCTGTACCGTCGTTCCGAAGATATTCTGATCTCCTGCCAAAAATCCGTAAAATCCCTGGTTTATAAAGGGAATCCAAGCAAGAACCGCCTTATCCTGCTGTCCGTTATTCTTTGCAATAGTGTATAAAGCCATAGACTCCAATACATAAAAAGCAATCAAGATTGCAAAGACGAGTATAAGAATGATTACCCCACCTGCCAAAATCATCGAAAAAGCATTTTCCATATTTCAATCCTCCAAAATGATAAAATAGCGGAATATCTCCATTCCCTTCTGAAGATAAATCCAATGTCCTAAACGAGATCCCGCACACTTTACGAACGATACTCGTTATGAATTAAAGCTGTCCTCGCACAATCCGTTATGCTCCAACAAACCCCCATGAATTATACATAAACTGCCTTAAATTAACAATAGTTTCTTTACTTATTATTAAAATTACTTAGAAATTTGGGAGAATTACAGAATAATCATTTTCTCTGCACTCGATGGTACTAGAAATTTACCGGCTCCGAAATCTCCCCTGTTCGAACGATATCCACCAGTTTCAATACAGGTCCGACACCATGGTATTCTTCCCTTTCTTCCAAAGCGACCTTCACGGTCACTTTTACCCAATCTCTTGTAGAAAAGGCGGAAAGCATGTCCTTATTTCCCTTACAAATGAATCCCAGGAAACTCATATCCTGTGCACAGCAGGTCATGGCCATTCTTCCGGGTATGAACTCATCCGCAGGCATGTTTTTTCGCTTTAAAACCATAGCGGTAAAGGAAAGCTCTTTTCCGAGATAACGCTCGGGATTGTCCATACAATCCAAAAACCAGGTTCCGTAATCGGTGTCCGCGATAGCTATCTTTTCCTGATTCAGATCATAGGGTAGCTCTTCCGGCAGAGCGGACTGCGGAATTTCACCATCTTTATCCTCCAGCATGATCATGGCATTTTGTCCCATGGCACGGAGTTTTCTTCTATAGTCAATCATTTCCTCATTCGATAAATTGTCACAACGATTCACAATGCAAAGCTCCGCATTGCGAAGCATCTGTCCCAGGAAAGAACGCATATTGGAAAGATACATTTTTAAAGTACTGCCGTCCACAATGGTAATAACCTGATAAAGAAACCATTCCTTAGGCATCGAGACGGTATATTTCGGCTCTCTGTTTTGCTGTTCCGAAAGCACGGCCTCACTCATCGGTCCGCCATACAGATCGTCCTGATTCCACATACCGTTCCACTCAATCAGAATTCGCTCGGGCTTATAGGTATCGGCAAGCTTTCTCAGCTTCTCCTCTTGAAAGTCCGTGATATCACTCATATAAATCGGAGTGGTATGAAGTTTCGCGAGTTCTATCGGGTCATACTCCTTTTCCCCCTCTTCACAGAGCAGAAGCAGAGTATTTCCGTTGGTTTGAAAATACTCCTGATTCATCGTGTATTGAATAAAGCTGGTTTTTCCGCTCTCCAGAAATCCGTTAATCAGAAATACCGGAATTCCGTCTCCTTGATAATTTTCCCCCATATTACTCCTTTTATGCTGTAAACAGTGCCTTAATCTTTTCCTTTTCCAGCTCCGTTCCGATAACTACAAACTTTCCGATATTCTCCGGCTCTCCGTCACGAATTTCGACCTGTTCCGGTACCATATCGAAGTTCACCCACTTCCCGTCTTCCAGCTGCAACATCCCTTTTGCACGAACAATGCCGCCGTAAGATGAACCTTCCGCCATCTCTTCCAAAATCTCCGCAAGCCTTGCACGAGAAACTTTCTTAAATACTTCTACCCCGATGCTGTCAAAGATTTCATCGGCATCATGGTCATGCCCGCAAGAACAGTGCTCTCCGTGATGATGATGTTCATGGTCATGATGGTCATGATGTTCATGACCGCAAGAACAATGATCGTCATGATGCTCATGCTCATGATCGTGACTGCAAGCGCAGTGCTCGTCATGATGCTCATGTTCTAAGGACTCTTCCTCATCCTCGTCATCATAAGCTCCACCGCAACAGCAGCAATGCTCCTCTTCATTCCCAAAGTGGTGTTCATGATGATGTTCCTGTTCTTCCTCTTCATGGTGGCAATGACAATGCTCATCATGATGATGTTCATGCCCATGGTGATGGTGCTCATGATGATGTGCTTTTTCCTTCACTTCCTGAAGAAGAGCTTCTTCCAGGTTTTCTTCCTGCCCAATGATTTCGAGGAGTTTCTCTCCGGAAAGCTCTTTAATGGCGGTCGTAATCAGATTGGCCTTCGGATTCAAAGCGCGAACAATCCGAATGGCTTCTTCCACTTTTTCCTCCGTCGCAATATCCGTTCTGGACAAAACAATGCTGGTTGCATAGCGAATCTGATCATCAAAGAACTCTCCAAAGTTCTTGTTATAGAGTTTTGCCTTGGTAGAATCCACAACGGTTACCGCCCCATCCAAGTGCACGGGAAGATTTGCCGATACGGTCTTTACTGCAGAAAGAATATCGGAGAGCTTCCCCACTCCGGACGGCTCAATAAGGATTCTGTCCGGCTTATAGGTCTCAATTACCTCCTTTAAGGAAGTCTCAAAATCACCCACTAAAGAACAACAGATGCATCCCTGATTCATCTCCCGAATTTCGATTCCGGAATTCTTTAAAAAGCCGCTGTCAATTCCAATCTCTCCGAACTCATTTTCAATCAGAACAACATTCTCTCCCTTTAAGGATTCCTGTAAAAGCTTCTGTATAAATGTAGTTTTTCCTGCTCCCAAAAAGCCGGAAATAATATCTATCTGTGTCATAACTCCTCCTTTTCCATCACCCAAAAAACAACATTGCATAAAGCAAACTTTCGGTATTATAGCACGATAAGTAAGCAATCGCTAACCCCATGTCCTAAACTTCATTTTTCTTTCACAATTTTCCCGAGACTTATCCCGGTTCAAATTCCTCCTCCAATACACGAAGCAAGGCAAAACCATCCTCTACCAAATACTCCGCTCCGTGTTCTACTAATTCTTTCTTGTCACGGAAACCGTAGAGACAACCGATTCTGCTCATTTCCGCATTCTTTGCCGCATCGAGGTCCGTTTTTGTATCTCCCACCATGACTGCTTCATCCTTCGTGATTCCAAGTTCCTCACAAGCTTTCAGGAGTGGAGCTTTATCCGGTTTTAAAGGCATTTTTCCGTCATCCCCTATGATGAGAGAAAAGAAATTTTTTGGGAAGACGGCGGAAAGTACCTGCTCCGCTACTTCCCTGGATTTATTGGTAATACAGGCAATCTGAATCCCCTTCTCTTTTAAAGCCGCTATGCATTCTTTCACTCCGGGATAGGCTTCTGCCCGGTAGGTGGAATTTTCCGGGAAAATGGAGGCATAGTATTCACATACCTCATCGTAGAGTCCCATAATCTCATCCCCTTCCATATCGAGATCCATGGCCTTCTCTTCGTCCTTCTCTTCCCACTTTTCCGCTTCTCGGTATTTTTTATCGGCATTCTTAGCCAATGCTTTTTCCACAAACTTTCTATAACCTGTTCCGACAAAAAAGCGGGTTTCCTGAAGGCTCACCCCTTCCAATTCAAAATGTTCCATGCTTAAATCCATCGTTTTCTTTAAACTGGCTAAGGTATTCACCAATGTCCCGTCCAGATCAAAAAAAACGGCTTTTATCTTTTTCTTCATCTCAGGCCTCCGCTCTTTTTCCCTTTTATAACAGCTTATAGTATAATGCAGTATGACATCTTCCACAACCGAAGCTACAAAGCGGTAGCTTGCAAGGCTAAAGGATTTCAGCATGTCCAGTAAGGAGGCATTTTTTGGGAGCTTATTATGCAGTTAAAATCGGAAAAAATCCGGGAATCTATCTAAATTGGGAGGACTGCAAAAACCAGGTACACGGTTTTCCCGGTGCAATATACAAAAAGTGGAAAACAAGGGAAGAGGCGGAACAATATCTGCGCGGAGGATCCGAAATCCCACTTTCTCCTTCCGTGTCTTTTCCGACTTTTAAAACCTCCTCCTGCTCGGATAAAAATGCCGAGCTTCTTTCCATCCTTTCGGGAGAAAAGCAAGTTCCGGAGGAAGAGCAAGCGGAATGTTTACTCCGGAAATTCAATACGGATGCACTGGCCTTTGTAGACGGGAGCTTCCAAAAAGAAACCGGAGTTTATGGCTATGGTGTAGTTTTGATAGAAAAAAACGGTATTCTTTCTAAACATAAGGGAAGCGGAAATGATGACGCCTTTCTGGAAATGCGCAATGTTTCCGGAGAAATCCTCGGAGCAATGCGCGCTGTAGAACTCACTTTGGAAAAGGGACTTTCCTCCCTGACCATTTTTCATGACTACCGAGGGATTTCCGCTTGGGCAAAAGAAGAATGGAAATGCAATAAAGAAAAAACAAGAGAGTATCGTGACTATATGAAAACTGCAGAAAAAAAAATAAGGCTGGAATTTTTTAAGGTTCCTGCCCATAGCGGAATATATTTTAATGAAATGGCCGATGGCCTGGCAAAAGAAGCGGTAGGCATCAAAAATTGATTACGACAGCACACAGCCTGTTCTGTCTCGTGTCTAAACGAGACAGAACAGGCTGTAATTCTTAACAAGTGGCGCAGGTTAAGCCTGAAACATCTTGTGCATAACGAGTATCGTGCGCAAAGCGTGCGGTATCTCGTTTTTATAACAGAATCATATTGTGCCTTTCGCACTCTTCCCGCATCTCTTCCGGCCAAATAGAAGCTTGCACCTCTCCAATATGTGCACGTTCGAGAAGTAACATACAAAGTCTGCTCTGCCCGATACCTCCTCCAATAGTAAGGGGAAGTTTTCCTTCTAAAAGCATCCTGTGATAGGGAAGCGCCGCCCTTTCCTCTTTGTGGGAGAGTGCAAGCTGTCTCCGTAGAGACTCTTCATCCACACGAATTCCCATGGAAGAAATCTCCAAAGCACAATTTAGCGGCTCAAACCAGAATAGAATATCTCCGTTTAAGTTCCAGTCATCATAGTCCGGTGCTCTTCCGTCATGCGGCTCTCCGTTACTTAACTTATCTCCGATTTTCTGAATAAAGACACAGCCATGCTCTTTTGTGATGGCATTCTCTCTTTCCTTTGCACTCAAAGTCGGATATTTCTGTAAAAGTTCTTCAGAGTCTATAAAATAGATATCTTCCGGCAGTTTTTTCACTGCCTGCGGATATTTATACCAGACTTCATGCTCCATATGCTTTATAATCCGGAAAATATTGCGAACCGTTTCCCGCAGCATTTCTTCATTCCTCTCTTCTTTGGAAATCACTCTTTCCCAATCCCACTGATCCACATAAACGCTATGAAGATTATCCAAGTCCTCATCTCTACGAATAGCATTCATATTGGTATAGAGCCCTTCCCCCGCTTCAAAATGATAGCGCTTTAAGGCAAGCCTTTTCCACTTTGCAAGAGAATGAACGACCTCTATAGTCTCTCCCGGTTTCCAAGGTACGTCAAACGACACCGGTCTTTCCACTCCGTTTAAGTTGTCATTTAAACCGGAACTCTTCTCCACAAATAAAGGTGCGGAAATACGAGACAAATTCATCTCTTTCCCGAATTCCTTTTGGAAAGTATCACGAATATACTTTATTGCTTCCTGCGTCTCTCTCACAGAGAGACGAGGATCATAATGCTCAGGAATAATTAATGCCATCCTTCTCCTCCTCTGTTCATGTACTCTTGCCGTTTCCAAGTAAAAAGCCTTCCGGAAATGGGAGATAGTAAGCTCGGCAAACGGCAAATTCTTAAGCGGATATCACTTGCTTTACCTATGATACTCATTATGAATTAATAAAGGCAGATTTTACTCCACTTTTACATCGGCGTAAAGCAATATTTCCTTAATCCAAGCAATTCTTTAATCCAAATATTTTTCCGCTTCCGCCTTTTCTCCCAAATCATAAAAATAGCCGTATAAAAAGTCCCTTTGTTTATCACTCAAAGGGCAAAGATGAGTAATCATCAGTTTTTTTCTGCTGGGATTATGTAAGAGTAAGTATCCTCTTCCACTCAAATAATCCCCCGCATTCAGAACCGTTTGTTTTGAAAAAGAGGCATACAAACCGATTTTTTGCAAGATACACTCCGCTTCCTCACCGTGCTTTCCCCAGTCCGTTTCATAAAAATCCCCGAGAGGGGAAAGCCATCCCAATCTTTCTCCCATATTGTTCTCCCGTTTTTTCGCCCTGCATCGTGAACAGTTTTATTCTAAACCGGTATCACTCGCGGAGCATTAGGTATCTCGTTTAAGATTTTACTTACAGCGTTCGTCTTACGAAAAATGCCCGGCAAAATCACTTCTGCAGGGCACTGATAGACTCTATTCTTTTTTATGTCCGCATTCGGAACAGAACTTTCCGAGATTTCCGGTATGTCCGCACTCAGGGCAAATCCACTCCTCTTCCTTTGCGGTACCGCACTCGGAGCAGAACTTTCCAAGGTTGTGTTCATGCCCGCACTTTGTACAAGTCCATCCAACAGCAGCCGGAGATGCCTCTGCCTGTGCAGAAGGATTTCCTGCCGATGCAGCGCCGTTCCCCGCAGAACTTCCCTGCGCTCCGTTTTGATTGGCTCCCATGGCATAGAGGTTTCCTGCATTAAAGCCGCCGGCTTGATTCGCAATATTCATCCCTGCAAAGGCCATCATAGGACCTGCATTTTCATTACTTGCCGCTGCACGCATAGCATCCGCCTGTGCGGAAGTAAGGTTTGCAGCCGCCATGGTCGGATTCCGGAATACAGCATTTTTCTGCAGTTCCTTAATCTTCTCCACATCTTCTTCCGGAGCGGTAACGGAACTCATACCGAATGCAGTGATTTCCAAGCCGTAATGTTTTCCCCAGCTCTTGGAAAGCATTTCATTTAAAATCTGTCCAAGCTCATCTGTATGCGCGGTAATCTGATAATACCGCACACCGCTCTCGGCAATGCGGGCAAAAGCGGGCTGCAATTTGGTCAGGAGCTCTGAACGAAGCTGAGACTCTATCTCCGATTTCTTATAAGAGTTTTCCACATTTCCCGCAATATTTTTATAGAAAAGAATGGGATCCATCATACGGAAGCTAAACTCTCCATGTGCACGAAGGGCTATTTCCATATCGAGATCAATATTCTTATCGTATACACGGAACGGAATAGGATTCGCTGTACCGTACTTATTTCCCAATATTTCTTTAGTATTAAAATAGTAGATTCTCTGATCCTTTGCCGTATCTCCGCCAAAAGCAAAACGCTTCACAAAGGTCTTAAAGCTGTTTACAAGGTTTTCACCTAAATTGCCGTAGAAAATACTGGGCTCCGTTGAGCTGTCAAATACAAATTCACCGGGTTCTGCACAAACTTCTACGATAGCCCCCTGCTCCACGATAATCATACACTGACCGTCATTTACCGCAATAAGGGCTCCATTGGAAATAATGTTCTCCGCCCCCTTTGTATTGGAACTCTTTTCGCCGACTCTCTTCTCTCCCTTTACAATCAAAGTATCATTATCTAACGAATTACAATAAAAGTACTCTCTCCACTGATCTCCCAACAGGGTCTTGAAGGATGTCTCCGCAGCTCTTAATAATCCCATAGAATCTCTCCTTTACTTGTTTCATCCGGTTTGTATCATGCCTTGCATGATTACCGATTTAGAGTATCATATTTTCAGCAAGATGAAAAGAATTGCGCATAATTCTTCCCTGATTTTTCATGAAATTAATTCTACTGCACAGGACTTCCCATTTACCCGGGAAAAGACTATAATTCTCAATATTATACCTATAAACAGTTCTATCCCATTTCCAAAATAAACCGGAATGTTTTTTAAAATATGATAAAAATCGAAATGAGTTAAAAGAACGGAGTCATAAAGGGATGAGATTTTTTCGATTAAATTATTTTCAAAAAATTATATTGGGCTTTGCCGCTTTAATTCTCTTCGGCGCCTTCTTATTGATGTTGCCGATTTCAAGCAATGAGAGAGTTTATACCCCTTTTTTAAATGCACTCTTTACCTCTACCTCCGCCTCCTGTGTCACCGGTTTAATTGTATACGATACCGCCGTGCACTGGTCTTTCTTCGGGCAGGTTGTCATTCTTATCCTCATTCAAATTGGCGGACTCGGCGTAGCGGTAGCTGTAAGCTCCCTCATCCTTTTATCCGGAAAAAGAATCGGATATTCTCAAAGAAATACGCTGGCCAATTCCATTTCCATAAGTTCCCAGGGCGGAATTATGAAAATGTTGATTTTTCTCCTGAAATGGACCGGAGTGATAGAGTTCTTCTTCGCTATCCTTCTTGCAACGCAATTCATTCCCGAATTCGGATGGAGAAGAGGTCTTTGGTATAGTATTTTCCATTCCGTATCCGCTTTTTGTAATGCGGGTTTCGATTTAATGGGCATCAAAGCCCCCTATTCCTCCCTCACCGACTATGCGGAAAACCCTATTGTGAACCTCAGCATTATGGCCTTAATTCTCCTTGGAGGCTTAGGCTTTATGACCTGGCAGGATATTGCCAAAAATAAAGGGAACCTTCATCGCTATCGCCTGCAAAGTAAAATCATACTTTCTACTACATTCTTTCTTGTCCTTCTCCCTGCACTGTTCTACTTCTTTGTCGAGTTCCGGGAACTGCCCATGGAAAGTCGAATTCTCGCCTCTTTCTTTACTGCCGTAACCCCCAGAACCGCAGGTTTTAACACGGTGGACTTCAGTAAATTCTCCGACAGCGGTATATTTTTACAAACTCTGCTGATGCTTGTGGGGGCAGCACCGGGAAGCACCGGAGGCGGCATGAAAATTACCACAATGACTGTTCTATTTTTAACTTCGGTAGCTATCTTTAGAAACAATTCCCGCACAGAAGCCTTTGGAAGGACTATTCCCGGAGAGGTCATCCGAAATGCCACAACGATTGCCTTTATGTACATTTGTTTATGCGTTCTTTCGGGAATGTTTATCAGCCTTCATGAAAACTTACCTTTGCTCACCACCAGCTTTGAAACCGCCAGTGCTATTGCCACCGTTGGACTCACTCTGGGAATTACGCCCAAGCTTAGTCCCGTTTCCCATGTGGTGCTCATTTCCCTGATGTATATAGGGCGAGTCGGCGGGCTCTGCCTGATTTATGCCGTCTTCCCCAATGCCAATCCAAACAAGGGAAGGCTTGTGGAAGAAAATGTAATTGTCGGATAAGAAAGTCTTTTGAAGAAAATGGAATTATCGGATTAATCAAATAAAATAGCATTGTCGTTAAAGGAGAAAGTATGAAACAAATTTTGATTATCGGCTTAGGGCGTTTCGGTTTACACGTAGCAAAAAAGTTGAATGAAATGCATATTCAGGTTCTCGGAGTGGACAGCAGTGAGGAACGGGTAAAAGCCGCCCTCCCCCATGTTACCAATGCGGAAATCGGAGATGCAAGTAATCAGGAATTCTTAAAGTCTCTGGGTGTTTCCAATTTCGATGTCTGCATTGTAGCGATTGGAAATGACTTTTTAGCATCTTTGGAAGTCACCTCTCATTTAAAGGAACTGGGTGCAAACAAAGTCGTTTCCAGGGCAGCCAGAGATTTACAGGAGAAATTTCTTTTAAGAAACGGTGCCGATGTTGTGGTCTATCCGGAAAAACTCGTCGGAAACCTCACCGCTGTACAATGCAGTTCGGAAAACGTCCTGGATTACATTCAGGTCAGCAAAGACTTTGCCGTTTTTGAAATTGCTTTACCAAAGGATTGGATGGGAAAGTCCATCGGAGAAATTGATGTTCGAAAAAAATTCAAAGTCAATATCATTGCTGTGAAAAGCAATGATGAAGTCAATGTCACTCTGGGTCCGGACTATCGTTTCCGAGAAGGAGAGAGTCTTTTCATTATAGGAAAAGATAAAGACATCCAGCAGTGCTTCCATATATTGGTATAGAAGAGAAAAAACGATTTATATATTTCTAAAATATGTCGAAAGTTTATTGACAAGAAACTTTGTTTTAGCTACTATACCATCACAATTTAATACCTTATTCAGAGACGGTGGAGCTACATAGGAGCGATGAAACCGCAGCAACCCCTTGTAAAGGAAGGTGCTAACCTGAGCGAAGCAGTTGTTTCGATCAATAAGATTTGATATGAACCATTGGCGTCGCCCAATGGCTTTTTTATTGCCAGGATTCCTGTGCAAAAAGTGTTCATTATGTTGTTGCTTAAGGCAAGAAAGGAAAAATATGTTATTTTCATCAGAACAAGTATCTAACGGACATCCCGATAAAATCTGTGACCAGATTAGTGATGCCATTGTGACCGATATTCTTTCCCACGATAAGAAGGCAAGAATTGCCGCAGAAGTATGTATTAAGGATTACGACATCATTATCCTTGGAGAAATCACATCCACCTATATTCCGGATTATCAAAAACTGGTAATGGATGTTCTTCGTAAAATCGGACTGAAAGAATTGGAGAATTACAAGGTACAGGAGCTGATTTCCGCACAGTCTCCCGATATCGCAATGGGTGTAGACCACGACGGCGCCGGCGATCAGGGGATGATGTTCGGATATGCTACAAAGGAAAGCGAAGAAATGCTTCCGCTTCCCTATGTGCTTTCCACAAGAGCTCTGCAGAAGCTCCGCGCATTTAATTTGGAAAATGATTTTGCCGTCCTAAAGCCGGATGCCAAGGCTCAGGTCAGCTTTGACTACAAGGAGCATAGAATCGATACCTTCCTCATTTCCAGCCAGCACAGTGAGTCGGCTAGTTTAAATGAAGTGCGTGCGATTATTGAAAAAATCATGCAGGAAACCGCTGAAGAAATGAATCTGAACACCGATTTCCACATCCTGGTAAATCCTACCGGCCGTTTTGTTTTAGGATCTTCCTTTGCCGATTCCGGCTTGACCGGCAGAAAAATCATTGCCGACACCTACGGCGGAGCGGCACACCACGGTGGCGGCGCTTTCTCCGGAAAGGATCCCTCCAAAGTAGACCGTTCCGCAGCGTATATGGCAAGAAAGGTTGCCAGAGACATTGTCTCTTCCGGCAGAGCGGATCGCTGTGAAGTACAGCTTGCCTACGCCATCGGAGTAGCCGAGCCGGTATCTCTTTATCTGGACTGCTTCGGCACGGAAAAAGAGCCCGCAGGAAATATCTGGCGTTCCGTTTTAGACAGCTATGACCTGACACCGAAGGGAATTATTTCTCGTTTAGACCTGTTAAATGTTGACTATAATTTGGTTTCCTCCTACGGCCATTTCGGAAAGCCCGAACTTCCTTGGGAAAAATAAATTCAATAATTGTCAAGACTAAAAAGGGACACTTCATCTGAGGTGTCCCTTTTCTTCTTTATTCTTAACAAGTGGCGTAGACGAAATCTGAGATACCTTTTTCATAACGAGTATCGCTCGCAAAGCGTGTGATATCTCGTTTAAGCAACGATTCCTCTTTCAGTTCGTACATCCATACAATAACTCCAATTCCCCATTCGTTTTTTCGGCGTTTGGAGTTCTTCATAGGAAAGCAGAGAAAATCCTGCTTTTTCATAAAAGCGGGCATTGCTTTCCGTATTGGTCAGCAGAGTAAACTGCTCTCCTCCTTCCCCGGCCACATAAGGGATAACTCCTTCTTTTAAGAATCTTCCTCCGATGCCTTCTCCTCTTCGGTTATTTTTCACCGCCAATGAACCTAAATACCAATACGGCTTCCGTTGGCTATGAATCACTTTCTCCGCTTTTTCCGTCATGGAAATCCAGGCTAAGGTTTTGAAAATGCCGCCAATCAGAAAGGTTTGCAACGCTTTCTTGGAAACATAGTCTTTCCATTCCACTCCCTTATCTCGAGGACTTTGAATGGCTGCAACGGCAAGGATTTCCCCGTTCTCCTCCGCAAGCATCATCCTTTGCTTTCCATAGTAAATTCCAACAGCAATGCTTTGAATAGAGCGCACGAAGTCTCTTCGTTTTTCATTTTCTTCAATGAAATTGGAAAAATACGGATAATCAAAAAAAGAATCCGTGAGCAATTCTACACAATCCTGTAAATCTTTTTTCTCCGCAAATCGATAATGCATCATGGAATCCCTCCCGTAAATAAAGCTCTATTTATCCGGAAACATCCTGTCTCCTTTTCGGAATATTTTCGACTCTTTATCGAATAAATATAATTCTGAATGCAAATTTCGTTACTGAATGTTTTCCGATGTAGGAAAAGAAGAACAGCTGTCCTCTTCTCCAATCTCTCTAAAAGTTAGAAAAAGACTGTAAAATAGATAAATCTATTAAATTATAAGACTATTTATTTTTGTCGATATAAATTCGTCAAAATGGCAAGAAAAATGGAATTTTCTACAGAAGGAGTGAAGGAACAATGAAAAAACACGATGCACAAACAACAGGGCTTAGGCAAGAAAAGAGAAGGAAACGAAGTCATTCCTTAAGCGGAAGAATCTCTTTAAGCTTAGGTATTATCATGCTTTTCTTATTTGCGATGATGACCGCTTTTATTTTGTCGGTAGCCAGTGCAGCATTTAATAAGAAAAATGAGCAAAATATGAATGCTCTTTCTAACCTGAATGCCGGCAGAGTAAATAAAATCACGGTAAACACCAGCACCACCATGCAATCTTTGGCGGATAGCTTTGTCAACTTTCAAAAAGAAGACGGCGGAGATTCATCCCTTAGCGGAAAAAGTGCAGTGGACGGGGTCAGTGCCCCTCTCACGATTCCCGAAGCAGAAGAAGAGTATTATTTAATGAATACCATGCGGGGATTCTCGAAAAATAACTTGGGAATTGTCAGTCAGGCTTTACTGTTGGAGCCGGGAGTATTTTCCAAGGAAAATGTTAATTACTCTCTTCGCTATGATACGGATGGAGATAAATTCTCTATGGTTCCCTATGAGGTTTACGGTACACAAGATTTTTATAAGGAGACACAGAATAGCAAAGCGGCTTCCGCAACGCTTCCCATAGAAAATCCGGATACCGGAAAAAGCAGCTTCTATATGACCATTCCAATTCTGGACGGAGATCGATTCTTAGGAATCGTAACCACGGAAATTTCCACTGAAGTTTTTAACGAGTTGGATATGAGTACTCTTGGCTATGAAAATGTGTTCTTTGATGTTTTAGACAATCACAACAACTTTGTCTACAGCAATAACCCTGATGCCAAGGGAAAGAACTTAGGAGACCTTATTGGACAGAAATATAGTGATATGCTGGTGGAGAAGATGCAGAATAAGGAAGCATTTTTCCAAAGAGACAGCCAGGTTCGCTACTATGTGCCGTTGGAAATCGAAGGGGTTGATTGGTGGGTGCAGACCGCTATGACTATCCCCCATTTTGACCAGGAGAAAAATCAACTATTATTCGCACTGATTTTATCGGAAGTCATAATTTTTATGCTGGTTCAGATGATTAACTTTGTCCGGATTTCCAAAGCCTTAAAGCCATTACGAAAGATCAGTGACGCGGGGAAAGAAGTGGCTAATGGAAATTTTGATGTGGAAATTCATTATCCTAATCAGGATGAAATCGGAGAACTTTCTTACAGCATTTCTGAGGTTATCGGAAGAAGCAAAAAGATTGTATTTGATCTGAGAGACCGCTTAGAAGCCATGGCAGGCGGAAACTTTACTGAAAATCTGGAAAACGAAGACTATATCGGAGATTATGCACCGCTCTTGGAAAGTTTGAAAAATATCCAAAGCGATATGAATAAAACCTTGCAGGAAGTACATTCCTCTTCCGTGCAGGTATTAAGAAGTGCGGAGCAGGTAAACACCGGAGCGCAAAGCTTATCACAAGGCGCAACGGAACAGGCTTCTTCTATCGAAGAGTTATCCGCCAATATGCAGGATATTTCTCACTCTATCCAGGCCTCTACAAAAACCGCAGGAGAGGCATTTAAATTGCAGGGAGAGGCCGGTACGGCTGTACTGCAGTCCAATGAGAAGATGGAAGAAATGCGGAAGGCCATGAATGATATTACCGCAAAGTCCAATGAAATCAGTAAAATTATCAAGACCATCGATGATATTGCCTTCCAAACGAATATCCTGTCCTTGAATGCCGCTATTGAGGCGGCAAGAGCAGGCGCTGCCGGAAAGGGCTTTGCCGTAGTTGCGGATGAGGTAGGAAATCTTGCTCAGAAATCTGCAAAGGCTGCTCAAAATACAGGCTTGCTGATTGAAGAAACCATTGAAGCGGTGGAAAAGGGAGCAAGAATTACCGAAGAAACAGCGGAATCCTTACATTCCGTTTCGAAGAGTACGGAAGAAGTCAATACCTTAATTGAACAGATTTCTTCCGCTTCCGATAAAGATTTGAAAGGAATTACTTCTTTGAATCAAGGCTTACAGCAGATTTCTTCTGTGGTACAGGCAAATTCCGCCACAGCGGAGCAGAGTGCAGCAGCCTCTGAAGAACTGACCGGCCAGGCCAATAAGATGAATGTGTTGGTAGAACGTTTCCGGCTGAAAGAAGAATAGAAAGAACAGAAAATAATTTGTTACATGATATATCGCTGTAAACTAGACTTATGCGAGAAAGGAAAAGGGACTGTGGAATGCCACAGTCCCTTTTCCTTTCTTCTTTTCGAACGTGTATTGCTTACTATACGTTGTGCTTCCTACGCGTTATAATGCACAATCTTCGCAAACTCTTCCTTTAGGGAAGCGCCGCCTATTAAACCGCCGTCTATATTCGGCTTGGAAAGAAGTTCCTTACAGTTTCCGCTGTTCATGGATCCGCCGTACTGAATCCGAATCTTCTCTGCAGTTTCTTTGTTGTAAACCTCTTCTATTACCTTACGGATATAACCGCAAACCTCTTCCGCCTGCTCTGCCGTTGCCGTCTTTCCTGTTCCGATAGCCCAGATCGGCTCGTAAGCAATCACACACTTAGCAGCATCCGCTGCGGAAATTCCCTGAAATGCCGCCTTAATCTGCATTGCAATCCACTCGAAATAGATTCCCATTTCTCTCTGCTCAAGACTCTCTCCGCAACAAATAATCGGAGTAAGTCCTTTTTCCAGAGCTTTCTTCGCCTTCTTATTGATATCGGCATCGGTCTCATGGAAATAGCCTCTTCTCTCTGAGTGTCCCATAATAACATATTTTACACCGGCATCTACCAGCATATCAGCGGAGATTTCTCCGGTATAGGCTCCCTTATCCTCAAAGTAGAGGTTCTCCGCTCCAACAGAGATAGCTGTGCCCTTTACCTTCTCCACTACTGTAGAAATATCAATGGACGGAACGCAGAAGACCACGTCCACCTCATCTGTATTGGAAATCGGAATCAAGGTATCACAGAGCGCTTTCGCCTCCGTAATGGTCATATTCATCTTCCAGTTTCCGGCAATAATTTTTTTCTCATTTTTTTCTCCAAACTATACTTAAATTACTTGGACTCCGTTTTCAGACTGCTCACGATAATTTATACGCTGTCTCTTATCAGCTAACACCTACTTATTGTTTGCAGCTGCTACCCCCGGAAGCTCCTTACCTTCCAAGAATTCCAGAGAAGCACCACCGCCGGTGGAAATGTGTGTCATCTTATCTCCGAATCCCAAAGTATTCACAGCAGCAGCACTGTCGCCGCCGCCAATGATAGTTGTCGCATCAGTCTCCGCAAGAGCCTTTGCAACCGCGATGGTTCCCTGTGCAAGAATCGGGTTCTCAAATACACCCATAGGTCCGTTCCAAACCACAGTCTTTGCAGTCTTTACAGCATTCGCAAAAAGCTCCTGTGTCTTCGGTCCGATATCGAGTCCCAACATATCAGAGGGAATGGCATCGATATCCACGGTCTTAACCGGAAGATTCTTGTCATCAATCGGATCCGGGAAAGAAGCAGCGCAAACCGCGTCTACAGGAAGTAAAATCTCGCAGCCCTTTTCCTTTGCTTTTGCAAGCATATCCTTACAGTACTGAAGTTTCTCGTCGTCCACTAAAGACTTTCCGATTTCATAGCCCTGCGCCTTTACAAAGGTGAATGCCATACCGCCGCCGATAATCAAGGTATCGCACTTCTCTAAGAGATTGTCGATTACCGCAAGCTTATCGGAAACCTTTGCACCGCCAAGGATAGCCACGAAGGGACGAACCGGGTTCTCTACCGCCTGGCCGAGGAAACGAATCTCCTTCTCCATCAGGTAGCCAACCACAGCGGGTCCGTCAATAAACTCGGTTACACCCACATTGGAGCAGTGTGCTCTATGCGCGGTACCGAAAGCATCATTTACAAAAACATCGGCAAGAGAAGCCAGTTCTTTGGAGAATGCTTCTCCATTCTTGGTCTCCTCCGCTCTGTAACGAGTATTCTCTAAAAGAATAACATCTCCATCCTTCATTTCGGAAACGGCTTTCTTCGCATTCTCTCCTACTACATTGTCATCCTTTGCAAAAAGAACGGGCTGCCCCAAAAGCTCAGAAAGACGCTTTGCTACAGGAGCCAGAGATAATTCCGGCTTCGGCTCACCCTTCGGCTTTCCTAAGTGAGAACAAAGAATGACCTTGCCACCATCGGAAATAAGCTTCTTAATTGTAGGAAGCGCTGCTACAAGTCTATTTTCATCGGTAATCTTCCCATCCTTTAAAGGAACATTGAAGTCACAACGACAAAGCACTCTTTTTCCTTTTACAGAAATATCATCTACCGACTTTTTGTTTAATTCTGCCATATCATTCCCCTTTCCTATTGGCGGGAGCCTGTAATCTCTCGTAGCTCCCGTAATAAAGGGAAAACCGCCGGAGCACACACTCCGGCGGCTTCCCCGCATAGCTTTACAGTATAAATTTCAATTTATAAACGAGATATCGCACGCTTTTCGCACGATACTTGTTATGAATCAATTACTTTACAAACTTCTCGAAGTACTTAATAGTACGAACCATCTGAGAAGTATAGGAGTTCTCGTTGTCATACCATGAAACTACCTGAACCTCGTAGAGATCGTCTCCAACCTTGGAAACCATGGTTTGGGTCGCATCAAAGAGAGAACCGTAGGTCATTCCAACGATATCGCTGGAAACAACTTCATCCTCTGTGTATCCGTAGGTCTCGGGATCGGAAGCAGCCTTCATAGCAGCGTTGATGCTCTCCTTCGTTACTTCCTTGGAGGACTTAACCACTGCGAAAAGCAGAGTGGTGGAACCTGTTGGAACCGGAACTCTCTGTGCGGATCCGATCAGCTTTCCGTTTAACTCCGGAATAACAAGGCCGATAGCCTTAGCTGCACCGGTGGAGTTCGGAACAATATTTACAGCGCCGGCTCTTGCTCTTCTTAAATCACCCTTTCTGTGCGGGCCGTCAAGAATCATCTGGTCACCTGTATAAGCGTGAATCGTTGCCATGATTCCGGACTGAATCGGAGCGAAATCATTTAATGCCTTAGCCATAGGAGCTAAGCAGTTGGTTGTGCAGGATGCAGCAGAGATAATGTTGTCCTCTGCCTTTAAGATTTCATGGTTAACATTGTAAACGATAGTCGGAAGATCATTTCCTGCCGGAGCGGAAATAACAACCTTCTTAGCACCTGCCTTAATGTGTGCCTCGGACTTCTCTTTGGAAGTATAGAAACCGGTACACTCTAAAACTACGTCTACGGAAAGCTGTCCCCAAGGTAACTTGGAAGCATCAGCCTCCTTGTAAATCTTAATTTTCTTTCCCTTAACCTCGATGTAGTCCTCGCCGGCCACAACACTATCGCAATACTTATATCTTCCCTGAGAAGAATCATATTTCAAAAGGTGAGCAAGCATCTTAGGATCGGTTAAATCATTGATAGCAACAATCTCTGTCCCCTCATGATCAAACATCTGACGGAATGCCAAACGTCCAATACGACCAAATCCATTAATCGCTACTTTAACTGCCATATTCCTTTTCCTCCTAATTATTTGTGAACTTTCCTCTTATAACGAGAAAATTCGTTCTTCGAATCCTCTCTCACATAACAGCGTCTATTCTATTGCACGAAGCTTATTTTTTCAAGGGAAATTATTGCATTTGTTAAAAATTTCACCTTTTTTTCATAAAAAGAAATGCAGAATCTCCTATAGAAAGATTCTGCACATAAAAATACTTCTTTTTTAAAAATATTTAATCACAAAGCGGGAAACACTTTAAATCATCGCCTTTACATAGCCGGCAATATTGTCCGCATGGTCGGAAATACGCTCCAGATCGGAGATGACATCCAGGAACACAACTCCTGCCTGTGGGGCACAGGCTCCTGA
Organism: Oribacterium sp. oral taxon 108 str. F0425; assembly: GCF_000214455.1. NCBI lineage: Bacteria > Bacillati > Bacillota > Clostridia > Lachnospirales > Lachnospiraceae > Oribacterium > Oribacterium sp. oral taxon 108. Next base: position 1,738,357 of record NZ_AFIH01000001.1, read on the forward strand.
ATTCAGACGTTCGATATGCGTTTCCCTCATATCCTCTTCCATCTCATCCACCTGATCTTCCAAGTGCGCTGTCTTCACAACCATATCCAAATCATTTTTCTCAAAGGCCTCTATACTGGCATGGAAAGATTCTACAACAGTCTTCGAAATCTTACGAATATCGTCCTGTCCGATTTCCGAGAAGGAAATGGCATGCTCCTCCGCGAACTTTGCCTGCTCCGCAATGTTTTCAGCATGGTCTCCCGCACGTTCTATATCCGTAATGGTATTGAACATATTGTTCACTTCCAATTTTTGCATTTCATTTAAGGATAAATTTCCGATATGAATCAAATACTCGGTCAGGAGCTTTTGCATATTGTCAATTACCTTTTCCTGTTTAAAAATCTCCGGGATTTCTTCTGTTTTCTCTTCTAAAAGAATATCTGTGGCATGATGAATATTTTCTTCCGTAATCCGTGCCATATTGACCACTTCCGACTTTGCGGCCGCAATGGCAATTGCCGGAGATTCCAAAATACGTAGGTCAAGATGCTGAATAAGGCTTTTCTCCACTTCCGTATAATGATTCGGATTTTCAGCCTCTTCCTTATCCTTCTTTGTCTCCAAAACAAGCTTGCCGGAAAGAGCCACCAAAAGATCGGCAAAAGGATAGAGCACGATTGTGCAGCTGATATTAAAAATGGTGTGAAACATGGAAATCTCAACCGGACTTAAGCGCCCCTGAAAAAAGCTTGCAAAAGGCAAACTCATTAAAAAGATGATGATTCCAAAGAGTACTGCACCGGTCACGTTGAAAAGTAAGTGAATCATAGCCGCCCTCTTCGCGGTCCTGGAGGCTCCGGCAGAAGAAATCATTGCGGTAACACAGGTACCTATATTCTGTCCCAGAGTAATATAAAAGCCTGCAGCTCTCGGTACCGCCCCGGAAAGAGCCAAAGTCTGTAAAATGGATACGGAAGCCGCGGAGGACTGGATCAGCCCCGTGACAACCGCTCCGGTAAGAATGCCCAGAATCGGATTCCCCCCCATGATCTGGAATGCCTTGGAAAAAATGGGGGAATTGGCATAAGGCGATACGGCGGAACTCATAAATTCAAGTCCGATGAAAATAAGCCCCACACCGACACAGAAGTCCGCAAGAAGATCATCGTTTCCTTTTTTTCCGAAAAGCAGACGAAAAGAGCCGAAGCCAACGAGTAGCGGAGCAAAAAACTCCGGCTTGAAAATACTCAAGGCGGAACCGGACACCTGCGTCAAGGATACCATCCACGCAGTAATGGTCGTTCCGATATTAGCGCCCATAATGATTCCAACGGATTGAGAAAGATTGAGAATACCGGCATTAACAAAGCCGACTACCATAACGGTAGTTGCAGAAGAAGACTGCACCAGGGCTGTAATGCCCGCTCCTAAAATAACCGCCATGACGCGATTTTCCGTTACAATATTTAAGAATTTGGACATTTTGGAACTGGCCGCCTTCTGCATACCGTCGCTCATCACGGTCATGCCGTACAAAAACATACCCAAGCCCCCAAAGAGGCTGAATAAACTAGAAAGATAGCTCATAAACCTTCCTCACCCTTCTCCACAGGATAGACTCTTTTCTCCCAAAAAAATAAGCCCTGCTGTCTAATGACACCTTGGCTTAGTATACAAACGCTTTTTTGAAAATACAAGAACTAGTTCCGAAAAAGAAAAAAGCGAATCCTCTAAAAGAAAAAAAGCTGTCCTTTATGGCATAGGGCATACCTATTCCTATGGCACTACCCTATATCCATCCTTGGATAATGGTCCCGTCATGGTCCCTCCACAAAAGACAGCTTTTTACAATAAGGGAAGGAGAAATAACACTTTGAGCGCGGCTTTCCATCCTTTCGAAATACCGAAGCGTCTTGCTATCCTCCTTTTAGAAAAAACAAATGAAAGCAAAATCTTGCAAGATTTTGGGACGATATTCTCTAAACAAAAATCGATTAGCTTTTTCCGTTCTTTTGTCTTTCGACACAGTTCTGAAAAAATATAAGAAAAAGAGCCTCAAAGAAGTTTTCTTCAAGGCTCTTAAGAATTTCCTTTTAAAAAAGCTTAAGATGTAAAGCCGTAATACTTATTGACTCCGTCCACCAAAGCATCTCCAAGAAGATTCAGCTGCTTCTCGCTGTGATCCGAAATCTTATCTCCGAGCTCAATATCCACGGAAGGAACCGTCGAATAGGAGGTCTGCGTTAAATCCATATCCATACTGCCGCTTGAGAAAATCTTTACCCCTTTTCCCTTTAAGCCGGCAATTAAACTTTCTCCCAGCTTTTCATGACTTTCCCAGTGAGAAGCAACCGGCTCCATCTTCTTTAAGGAGTCGGGAACAGACATAAAAAATGCGCCCTTATCTTTTTCCGTGGAATCCCAGTGTAAGGCAATATGTGCATCCGCCTTATTGTTAGCCAAAACGGTTCTGGCAACATTATCCAGCTGTACATCATCACCGTCACGAATGAGTAAAACATCATATCCGGCATTCAAGAGTTTTTTCGCAAAAATATGCCCCATCTGACCGGTGACCGTAGCTTCTTTGGTACCGTCCTTAAAGGTCATCCCGGAAGATACCGCCAAAGCCGTAGTAGAACCTGCAGCATTGGTTCCGCCCGTAACCTTTCTTGTTCCGTCGGGGTGGCAAAGGGTTCTTACCTTCTCTCCTCCCTTTGTTCCGTGTCCGGCATTTACAGCAATCGTAATCTTCTTCGGATTCTTACTGTCCGATGTATAAAGAATTGCCTTTCCTGTATTGATTTTCGCATTCTTTGCATATTTCCAATTTAAATTCAAGCCTATCTCCGTCGCTGCAAAACTTTGCATTGAAAGCATCGCAGAAAGCATAAGACCGACTACTATCGCTCTTCCCTTCATTTTATCCCTCTTTCCTATGGTTATGTTTTCCTTATTCTTCTTTATAAAGATACCGATTCCCCAAAAGAGATACAAGCCCCTTTCCATTACAGTGCTATTACGGTTTTCTTACAGGAGAAAACGGGAAACCAAAAACCACATCAGCATAATGCCGCCAAAGATAATCCGATAGTAGCCGAAAATTTTAAAGTCATGACTTCGAATATAACGAAGCAGGAAACGAATGCAGTACAGGCTGACAAGATATGCCAAAACCATAGAAAGCAGGAGTGTAAACCACTCCATTCCCGAAAAATGACCGCCGTGCTTTATGAGCTTTAAGAGGCTTGCTCCTGCCATAACGGGAACACTTAAGAAAAAGGAAAACTCCGTTGCCGCAACTCTCCCTACCGATAACAGCATGGCTCCGATAATGGTTGCCCCTGAACGGGAAGTACCGGGAATTAAGGCCAGACACTGAAAAAGACCGATTTCGAGACAAAGTGTCCAGGGTAAATCTTCAACCCTGTTGAACGCAAATTTGCGGCTTGCATTTCTCTGCTCCAAAGTAATAAAAAATACGCCGTAGAGAATCAGCATCAGAGATACGACAAAACCGTTGTAGAGATATTGATCCAGAAAATCATCCAAGAGCAGACCGAAAACAGCCGCCGGAAGGCAAGCCAAAAGAACTTTTCCAATTAGAATCACCTTTTCTTCCTTCAGGTAGATTCCTCCACTCTTTTTTCTCTTTCCGAAGGGCCAGAGACGGAAGAAGAATTCCTGTACAACAGCCATAACAGCGCCTAGCTGTATTAAAACTTCAAAGGTGGAAAAAAACTCCTTTGTCCCTGCCAGGGGAATGATATTCTGTAAAAGAATCAAGTGCCCCGTAGAAGAAATCGGAAGCCACTCGGTAAAGCCCTCTACCAAGGAAAATACAATAACTTTTAAAAATTCAACAATATTCATAAAACTCCTTAAAACAAAATCTTCCGTATCAAACCGTAAAACACGGACTACCGTATAATCCTACAAAATTGAAAATGCTTTCCTCGGCACTACTCATCCGATAAACGCCAATCTATCGGACTAAGCCCCTCCTGTTCCAGATAGGCATTGCATTTTGAAAAAGGCCTGGATCCGAAGAATCCGCGATATGCGCTCAATGGGCTGGGATGCGGTGCCGTTAAAATCAGCCTTTTCTTCTGGTGAATCATAGCTCTCTTCTTTTGCGCGGGGCTTCCCCAAAGAATATAGACCACCGGCTCTTCTTTTTCTTCTATTGCTCTTATCGTGGCATCGGTAAACTCCTCCCAGCCTATTCCTCTATGGGAAAAAGCCTGATGGGCACGTACCGTGAGAACAGTATTTAACAGCAGAACGCCCTGCTCAGCCCAGTGACTCAAGTCTCCGCTCTTTGGAATCGGATAAGAAAGGTCATCCTGCAGCTCTTTGAAAATATTTTGTAAGGAAGGGGGAAGAGCAATCCCTTTCTGTACGGAAAAGGACAAACCCTGCGCCTGTCCTACATTGTGATAAGGATCCTGCCCAAGAATAACAACCTTCAGCTTGTGAAAGGGGCAAAGATCATAGGCTTTGAAAATATCTCCGCTTTTCGGAAAAACCTGTTGTTCCTTATATTCCTTTACGACCGTATTGTATAGCTTTCGGTAATAAGGCTTTTTATACTCTCCCTGCAGCTTTTCCGCCCAATCATTTTCAATCATAGCTTACTTTACTCCTTCTTTCCCTTCATTTGCTTGTATAAATCATAGAGAAGGGAACCTGTCTTTCCCTCCCTCGGATACTCATGCTCTTCGATATCCAATACAAACTTATCATAAGCATTGATGATCCTCGTCCCGCTACTGTGCTGAAGCTCCCGCTTAAAAGCACTGCCGTAATTCCCGTGAACATGCCCGTGAATCATATATTTGGGTTTGTACTTCTGCAATAATTCTTCAAAAGCACAAAACCCCCTATGAGCAGGATCTTCCATATCTCCGTAACCTCGTACCGGCGAATGGGTAAGCAGAATATCAAAGCCGTTTTTTAACAAAATGTCCTTTTTCACTTTGTTAATCCGCCTTTTCATATCATCTTCCGAATACATAAAGCTTCCCGGTTTATACCATGGAGCGCCTCCCAGCCCCAAAATGCGCAAGCCTTTAAAATCATATACTCGGTCCTCTACCGACTCGCAACCCAGGGGAGGCTTAAACGAATAGGACTCATCATGATTTCCGTGTACATAGAGAAGCGGGGCTCGCCCCATGGTAACCAAAAACTGCAGATAGTCCGAACTCAAATCTCCTGCAGAGAGAATCAGGTCAATTCCCTCCAGTTTTTCTTTCTGAAAATGGTCCCAAAGGCCTCTGTTCTCTTCATCCGCTATGCAAAGAATTTTCATAATAGGAATCCTCCTGAAAGTATAGCTTCCTGTGATTCCTTCGTAAAAGCTTCCAAAGGAGGAATTTCTCCCAAAACATTGTCATTTAACCAACGCATATCCACAATTTCTTCCATTTCCAGACTTTCTGTCCCCTCGCTATGGATTTTTTCCCGCTGACTGTGAATTTCTCCGGAAAACGGCAAGAGGCTTCCTTCCTTAATTTCTTTTTCCAAAATAGACACCAGTTTCTTCGAAGAGTAGCTCAGGTTTCGAGAAAGAATCACATCGATTACCCCCTCTTTCAAACCGTAATAATAGTTTAGCGCACTATAGCTTTTTGCCAGATTGTTACTATGGTAGGAGCCCTCCAGGAAGGAATGTAAAATCAATTCATAATACCTTCCCCAGTTGTAGATAGAAACCGCAATATTGGATTGTACTTCTCCGTCTAAATTTAAATACAAGCCGAACTCTCTACTACGCTCGGATGGCTTTGCAAACTCCGGCCCCGAAATCACGTGAATGCCCTTAGACTGAAATACAGCCTTCCAATCCGCATTCTGTAAACCGCTCCAGGACAGGTGAACCCTGCTCCAGGGATTGATAAACTGCGCGCCGATGGCAAAGGCGTTGATATTTGCCAGTGTGCCGTAAAGAGGGAACTGTTCCACATAGCCTAAATCATTTCCATCGGAAACAGAGGCGGCAAGCGCCCCCATAAGGAACTTGGCCTCATACATTCGGCCATAATAGGTTCGGATCGAATTATATGAAGTATTAACCGAACAATTTAGGATAGAAACATCCGGATACTTAAGGGCCAGTTTAATACTCTCCTGCGCCATAAAAGGAGCGGTCGTAAAAATGAGTCTGGCTCCCCAAGCGACAGCCTCTTCAATTGCCGCACGGACCTCTTCATCCGTACTGCAGTTTTCCATGGCTCTACTCTCTACCTGTTCTTTAAATCGATCCTGGATATAGTTTCTTCCGAGTTCATGTGCATAAGCCCAGGTAGAGCTTTCTACACTTCTTTCGTATAAAAAGGCTATTTTTAACTCTTTTTTCACACCGGATAAACTTCCTCCCGAAAAAACGGTGAAGAAATTGCTTTCCTTCTTCATTTCCTCCGGATTTTGTATCAAAACTACTTCTCCGGCCGATTTCTTAAATTCATTCCAGAGCTTTTCCAGATTTTCTCGAATTTTATCCGTAGCATTTTCCAAAATGGATTGAATCCCATATACCGAAATATAAAGAAAAAAGGCATCCCCCACCGTGTTTTCAAGCCTTCTTCCCCCCATTGCAAAGTATAAATCCGAAAAACGGGAGAATGCCGCACGCACATCCTTGCAGAGTTCGGAAGACCAAATTTCTCCATTTTTCATTCCCAAAAACTGAGAAAAACGCTCATAAGCTCCCGGCTCCGAAAAGTAAATGCCGTAGAGTCCGGAAGATTTATAAAAATCTACAAACTCATAATACAGCTTATTCTCCTTCTCTTCCGTTCGCTTCGGCAAGATTCGAATGACCTTTGCAGGAATGGAAACCGCCTTATTGTAACGGCTTACGGAAACACGCTTATTCCCTTCCTGTACATAAAACCGATACATATACTCATAGACCAGAATAGGTTCCCGAACCCCTTCCTCCGTAATGGAATCGAAAAGATTGGCCCACTTCGAAGCAAATTCCGTTTTAGGACTGAGTATCGGCATAAAATTTCTGGCAAAGGACTGCTGTCTGGCCTTGGTTTTCGTGCCGGCTATATCTTGCAAGGGAATTTCCAACAGTCCCAAGACATTTTCGCCCTGTATATCCTCTTTTCCCAGTCTCTCGTCCAAGGCCTCCAGATACGGCGCCTGTCCGAAAAGAAGAGCATTTCTGTAAGCTCGATCTCCCAATTTTTTTGCTTCCATATAATCGTCCAGCATATGCAATTCCTCCCAGCTTCTCTGTACCCTTTATGTGAAGAAATTTTATTACATAGAAAAAAAGAGGGCAAGCCTCTTTTTTCTCTAAAGCATATCTATTGCGGTCCGGTAGTACTTCCCGGCTGTATTGTTCCGCCGGAAGAAGCGTTGGGACTCGTTCCGGACGGTCCCTGCGCACTCGGTCCATCAGAACTGCTCTGGTTTGCGTTTGGGTTCGGACTCGTATTTGATTCGGTACTGCTGTTTCCTCCGGGACCGGTCACGCCGGGTCCTGCCGCTCCTGGCCCCTGACTGTTGTTGCTATTGTTGTTGTTATTGTTGTTATTCTGGGTATTTGCCTCTGTAAAGTTCAGATTGGAAGTATCCGAAGTACATACACCGTATTCATTAAAGCTGAAACTGCGTCCATCCAAGGTTACCGTGGTATTTACAAGCATCTTGCCGTCTTCCAGATAGTAATAATGACTCTTCTCTTTCAGCCAACCTTTTACCATCTTTCCGTTATTTAAGAAATAATACCAAGCATTCTCAATCTGCTTCCAGCCAGTAGACATCTTTCCGTTTCCTAAATCCATGTAGTACTTGTTTCCGTCGGTATCGGTCTTCCAACCGGTTTCCATATTGCCATTCGTCGAGGAAAGATAGTAGTACTCTCCATTCAGATTCAACCAACCGCTCTGCATTGCACCGTCAGAACCGAAGTAATACCACTTATCGGAAATCTTAAGCCATTTCTGCATCACTAAAGAACCGTCTTCCGGATTAAAGTAATACCATTTGTCGGAAATCTTTCTCCAGCCCGTTGCCATCGCTCCGGAAGCCTTCAGATAATACCAGACATCCTTCCCGTCCTTCTGTAATTTTAACCAACCGGTCTGCATGGTTCCATCGGACTTCAGATAATACCACAGCTTGTCCACCTCTCTCCAGCCGGTCACCATCAGTCCCGACGGGCGAAAATAATGCCAAGAATTATTGATCTTCTTCCAGCCGGTCACCATATAGGTATCTGCACCGATATAATAGTACCCGGAGGAAGTGTGGATCCACTTTCCGCTAACCTTTTCATTATTCTTCGGATCAATAAAATAATATTTTCCTTTTTCCTGTCCCCAACCTGCGGCTAAAGCCGTCATCGAAAGACTGGCGATGCAAAGTCCTAACGCCAATGCTTTCAAACCGAATCTTTTTCCTAAATTCATATTTTCCTCCCTTTAAAGCGGATTCATTACAAGGCTATGAAAAAAGCAGCTCTCTTTTTCCTTAGAAAACTGCCCATTTTCGTCTTTTCTAAACTATAGCATAGCTTGCTTTCAAATTTCTATACTAAGCTCTTACTTTTCCTTAACAATTATACGAATTTTTTCTCCTTTTAATGCTTTTTTCTATTTTCAAATTCTTTCCTTCCAAAAATGTTTCAAGAAAAAATGCTCAGACGTAAATAGTCCGAGCACTTTCAGGTGTATTATATTTATAAAAAATACCGCGAATTATTTTTCCTTTCAGCACAATAGGAATCTTAGCCCTTTAAGCCCAACTCTTTATTAAGCCACTGCAATCCTGCCATGGTCACATAGTTATACGGCTGATTAAAGTGCGGCATAAAGAACAGATCTACCAAGGGAAGCTCCGCCATGGTCAATCCCTTCTGAATAGCCAGAGAGAAGAAATGAATAATGGCCGTTGCATCGTAGCTGGATCCTAACTGGCAGCCCACAATCTTCTTATCATCTTTCTTGTAAACAATTCGAATCTTGACCTTCGGATTCTCCACTTCCATGAATGCAGGGAACTGAGTGTCCTCATAATCCTCATAGGATACAGACATGCCTTCTCTCTCCGCCGCCGCTAAGGAAAGTCCGGTGCAGGAGAGCTTATAGCCGTAGATTCCTAAAGCACTGGAGCCCTGAACACCTAAGCTTTCTACAGGAGTTCCGCAAATGTTATGGCCTGCTACAACGCCGGAACGTACCGCATTGGTAGCTAAGGCGATATAGTTTTCTCTACCTCTTGCATTATCATAAAGGCTTGCACAGTCTCCGATGGCATAAACGGAAGGATCGCTGGTCTGCTGCTTTCTGTTTACCAGATAAGCGCCGTTTGCATACAGCTTTAAGTGGTCTGCTCCTAAGCTCGCATTCGGTTTGAAGCCCACTGCACAGATGACCATATCCGCATCATATACACCCTTATCGGTCTTAACGCCGGATACCTTGCCTTCTCCTAAGAACTCTTCTACCTTCTCACCCAAAGCCAGCTTAATGCCGTGCTCTTCCATTCTGTTCTTTAACTCATCGGAGAAAGGAGCATCAAAATAGCCTGCAAGAATACGATCCACCATATCAATTAAGGTTACTTCCAAGCCAAGACGCTGGAAGGCTTCTGCAAGCTCCACACCGATATAGCCTCCTCCAAGAACACATACTTTCTTGAACTCGCCCTTGTTCTTCAGCTTTTCAATGACTTCTTGTGCATTTTGGTAAAGCTTTACCATCTGCACATTCTCCAAATCAAAGCCCTTTACCGGAATTCTGTTGGGGATAGATCCTGTCGCAAAAACCAAATTGTCGTAGTGATCTTCAATCACCTGTCCGTCTTTAAGCTGTACCTTAACGGTCTTCTTGTCGTAATCCACGGAAAGGACCTGCGATTCCATGTTTACCTTTGCTCCCTTTGCCAGGAAATTCTCGGGCTTTGCATAAAACAAACCGTCTCCCGAATGAATCTGCTCTCCAATCCAGAGAGCCATTCCACATCCTAAAAAGGAAATGTTGCTGTTCTGGTCATAAATGGTAAGCTCCTGATTGGGATAAGACAGAATGGTGTTTGCGCAGGCCGTTCCTGCGTGATTTGCTCCTACTAAAATTGTTTTTGCCATGGGAATCCTCCTTGATTTTTAATCGCTCTTAAGCATTTCTGCTTTTATAATCTATTTTACTTCTTTTTCAAAGAAAAACAAGATAAATAATTGTTCTTAATTTTGCTTTTAGTAAATAGAATTCTTTTTTTCATCGACCTTTTTCAGCCTTACTATAAGCTTCTAAAGTTCACAAAACGAGATATCGTGCGCCTATACACGATATCCCGTTTTACATAAAAAGTCTTTTACAGCCCCAAAGTTTTCTTTGCCTCCTTAAAGTAACGAAGCATTTTCAAGCTGTATTCTCCGAATTCCTGCCCCTTTCGCATCTTATAGGCGCACCACAGGCTCCAAAGGAGACCGGAAAGCCCCATGTAGGCAATCAAAAGTTTTTCCAATTGTTCTTTCGTTCTACCGTGAAGAAGCAGAGGTTCTGCCACTTTCTCCCCTTCTGCCGCTAAGAGATAGTCCTCCAGCAAGCCCTTCGCTTCTTGAAAGTCCATATAGGAATAAATTGCTCCCATCGCAATATCCAGTAAAGGATCCGCCATACCTGCATATTCCCAGTCAATCATTTTCACGCCCTCTTTTGTAAAAATGAAGTTGTCCTGTACTGCGTCAATATGACAAAGACAAAGAGGAGGATTGGATTTCTCCGTAAACGAAAGCATTTTTTCTCTATCCGGCTTTATTTTTTCGTAATCCTGATAGGGAATTTCTCCCCCTCCTTCCAGACAAATCGCTTCATAATACGCTAATCCTTCCCTTAAAGAGAAGGGATGACCCACTGTTTTCTTTCCCTCATGAAGTTTCAGTAACTGCTTCATGCAGGCTCTTCTCTCTTCCTGCTTTGAAAAGTCCGCATTTCTTGCCTCTTCATAGTAGCGTGAAATTTTATAACCGTTTTCCGGATTAAAGTAGAGGAGCTCCTCGGTAATATGCAAATCCTTTACAATACGGTAAATTTCTTCCTCTTCTTTTCGATTAATGAGCTTCCCCGTTCCCACCCCCGGGATGCGGCAGATAAAGTCCTTTCCGGCATAGTCCTTATTCCTACTCTCTTTATGGATCCGAAAAAGGAAGGATTGATTGGTCATACCGGCCTTCAGACAGCGAAGCTTCACGATTTCGCACTCAGGGATATGGAAAACGGCAGAAATCAGTTCCATGGCTTCCGAACCGGAGCTGTGATTGTATTTCTCGTCGAAGGCACGTAACTCTTCCAGATTTTCAAATTCGTAAATCTGTCCATCCTTCTGCTCATTCCGATAAATCGGAGGTAAATGCTTTAAGGTCAGACGAAGGACATCTTCCCAGTAAAAGTCCTCCGTTCCCGGTTTATGGTAGTATTCCACCAGGTAGGGCAGAAAAGCGGAAAAAAATTCCTTCTTCAGAAATACCGGGCCGTACATGCAATAGGCATTTTCACCTCCAACCTCTACGCTTTTTATTTGTCCGTCCTTCGCGCAATGTAAAACCCACTCCTTGGTCTCTCCCTCCATAAAGCTCGCCGCGTACCAGGAAAGGGGTTCCACGCTATGGTACATATTTTCCCGCATCCAGTTATCGGAAGAAAGGATATAAAAGTTCTTCCCCTCCATGGCTTTTCTTGCATGATAAAGTGTCCCGAGCGTATTCTTCACAGAATACTCGGGATTATACAAAAGCTTCACTCCGTAGGCGTCAATTAAGTAGTCGAATTTTTCCTTCAGATAGCCCACAACAATCGTAATGTCGTAAATTCCTACCTCATGAAGCTGCTTAATCTGCCGCTCTACCATTCTTTCGCCGAAGACCTCCAGGAGCCCCTTCGGGCATTCATAAGTTAAGGGCACAAAGCGGGAACCAAAGCCTGCCGCCAGGATAAGAGCCGCATCTACCTTATTCGCCTCTAAAAAAGCCTTTCCTTTTTCTGTAAGAATTCGTGACTGCCCCTTTTTAATTCGCTTTTCTGCATGGCTCTGTTTTTCGGTGGCATTATGCATTACGGAACGGCCTTCTACTTTGGATTCATTTGTTTTTTTTAAATAGCCTTGTTCTTCCCAATCTTTCAGACAACGATTCACTTTCCCGAGAGACATTCCTGTTCTCTCTGCCAACTGTCTTTGGCTAAAATCAGGATTTTCCATAATATTTCGCAATAAAATAGCACAGGAATTCATCTCTTCTCCTTTTCTATGTCCTAAACCATTCTGTTCATTTTCAAACAACAATAATATTTCATGAACAATATGATAACAAAAAAGAAGGCTTTTGTCCTGTACTACTTTCATTTTTCTGCGTTTACGCATAGCAAAACAGCATGCAAAAACACAAGATAGCTCATTTTTTCAAAATCCCGTTTTCAGGCTATGGCTTCTAAATTTCAGACACCTCATACAAGAGGTCTCCATAGCTCGGGAAGGGCCAAAGGCTCTTATCCATAATGGTTTCCAGAATATCACAAGGCTTTCTGAGTGCCTGCATAGCCGGAACAATCGTCTCATAGGCATAAAAAGCCTTTTCTTTCTCTGAAGCACCTTCTCCGGAGTTTTCCAATTTGCTTAAAAGTTCTTCCCGCCGTCTATCTATCTCCTCCAAAAGAGAGGAAGTCTCATTCAACAATCGCTCTTCCGCATAAGTCGATGCAGTCTTCGAAACCTCTCTCACAAGCTTAAGGGCAGAGGCCAACTTCTCCACATATTGAACCGCTGCAGGAATAATCTGTTTTCCGCTGATGTTCACCATGGCTCTCGCCTCAATATGAATCACCTTCGTATAATGTTCATACTCAACCCGTTCCCTACTCAGAAGTTCAGACTCGGTATAGATGGAAAACTTGGAAAAAAGCGCAATAGCCTCTTTCTTACTGAGAGCGGAAAAAGCCTGTACCGTAGAGGAAAGGTTCGGAAGGCCTCTTCTTTCGGCCTCTTCTATCCACTCCTTCGCGTAGCCGTTTCCATTGAAAATAATTCTTTCATGCTTGGTGAGAAGCTCCTTAATATAATCATGCACCGCAAGCTGAAAATTTTCCTGCTTCTCCAGAAAGTCTGCCGCCTTTTGGAACTGCTCTGCCGTAATCGTGTTTAAGATAATATTGGCACTTGCAATGGAATCGGAGGAGCCCAGCATACGGAATTCAAACTTGTTTCCGGTAAAAGCAAAGGGAGAGGTTCTGTTTCGGTCCGTATCATCAGCGAGAACATTCGGAAGCGCCCGCACTCCCATCGTTAAACTTCTCCCCTTTTGAGACGCCGTCGCATAACCTGTTCCAATGAGTTGCTCCACCACACCCTGCAACTGGCTTCCGATAAAGCAGGAAATAATCGCCGGCGGTGCTTCATCAGCTCCCAGTCGATGATCGTTTCCGACATTGGCAGCAGACATACGAAGAAGCTCACTGTGTGTATCCACTGCCGCAAGTACACAAGCGAGTACCAGAAGGAACTGTATATTTTCGTGGGGACTTTCTCCCGGATTCATCAGGTTGATGCCGTCATCCGTGGTAAGAGACCAATTGTTATGTTTTCCGGATCCATTCACACCGGAAAACGGTTTTTCGTGCAGAAGACACTCCAGACCATGTCGGGAAGCTACCTTTTTCAGGCTTTCCATAACCAGTTGATTGTGATCGAGAGAAATATTGGCCTCTTCATAAACCACAGCCAGCTCATGCTGGGAAGGTGCAACCTCATTATGTTCCGTCTTTACCGGTACTCCGAGGCTCCAAAGTTCCTCATCCAAGTCCCGCATAAATTCAGCTACTCTCTTTCGGATAATGCCGTAGTAATGATCATCGAGCTCCTGGCCCTTTGCCGGCATACTGCCGAAAAGTGTTCTTCCAGTATAAACCAGATCCTTCCTTTTCAAGTATTTTTCCCGATCTATGAGAAAATACTCCTGTTCTGCCCCTACGGAGGGCTTTACATAGCGACTTCCGGTATTACCGAACAGGCGTAAAATACGTAGTGCCTCCCGATTAATGGCTTCCATAGAGCGAAGTAAAGGCGTTTTTTTATCCAATGCTTCTCCGGTATAAGAGCAGAAAGCAGTGGGAATACAAAGTGTAACCGTCTCTCCCTCTCTTCTTAAAAAGGCCGGACTCGTACAATCCCAAACCGTATAGCCTCTTGCTTCAAAAGTGGCCCGAAGACCTCCTGATGGAAAAGAAGAGGCGTCGGCTTCTGAACGAACCAGCTCCTTACCGGAGAATTCGAGCATCACCTTTCCCTCCCCCACAGGGCTTAAGAAGGCTTCATGTTTTTCCGCCGTGATACCCGTCAAAGGCTGAAACCAATGTGTATAATGCGTAGCTCCCTGCTCAATCGCCCACTCCTTCATTCCCTGCGCTACGGCATCCGCAAGCTCAAGACTTAAGGAATTTCCCTCTTGAATGGCCTTTTTCAATTTCACATAGACATTTTTCGGAAGTCTCTCCCGCATCATTCCGTCATGAAAAACATTTTTTGAAAAATTATCCATGCCTTTTCCTTCCTTTTCCTGTCAGTGCCCTTATAAAGGAGATGCCGTACGCTTCGCGCACGGCATGCAATAAGAATGAATATTTCGCAGCATGAAAACAGAATCTTTCAACACCGCAAAAAAATCAAAGATAAAATAATGATTTCTAAAAAAACAACGCTTACGCCTTATTTGCACATCCGAAAAGGGCAATCTTTGCCTTACACTCTTCGATAATTGCATCAAATCCGGGCTTTAAAAGCTTTCTGGGATCGTATCCCTTACCCTTCTTGTCGGAACCTGCTTCAATATATTCTCTTGTTGCCTTGGCAAAGACAAGCTGCAACTCTGTATTGACATTGATTTTTGACACACCTAAAGAAATAGCTTTCTTGATCTGGTCGTCCGGAATACCGGAACCGCCATGCAGAACCAAGGGTAAGTTCTCTCCGATAGCCGCTTTAATGGCTGCCAAAGTTTCAAAGGAAAGCCCCTGCCAGTTCTCCGGATAAATCCCGTGAATATTTCCGATTCCTGCAGCCAGGAAGTCTACTCCCAAATCTGCAATCTTCTTACATTCCTGCGGATCAGCACATTCTCCCATGCCGACAACGCCGTCTTCCTCTCCGCCGATAGCACCGACTTCGGCCTCAATGGACATTCCCGCCTTATGTGCTGTAGCCACCAGTTCCTTTGTCTTTTCAACATTTTCTTCGATTCCGAAATGAGATCCGTCAAACATGATGGAAGTAAATCCCGCCTTAATACAAGCCAAACATCCGTCATAGCTGCCGTGATCCAGATGCAAAGCTACCGGAACGGTAATTCCCAAACTCTTATCCATCGCTTTTACCATGGCGGTTACCGTTTCAAAACCGCACATATACTTTCCGGCGCCTTCCGATACGCCGAGAATAACGGGAGACTTCACTTCCTCACAAGCCAGAAGAACCGCCTTTGTCCACTCCAAGTTATTAATATTGAAATGAGGTACTGCATAATGTCCCTCTAACGCCTTATCCAACATCTCTTTTGCATTTACCAGCATTTTTTCCCTCCTTAAACGGAAAACTAATCCGCTCTCTCCATTATCTTTCCAATACGGAGTGAGTGTAGCACAATTTTGATTCTTAGGAAAGTAAGAAATGTGAAATCGTCAGCTTCATATCCTTCACCATACAAACCGTATTGTGTCTGACTTCCCCTTCCATAACTTCTAACACTGCATCCGGAATCTTCTCGCCCGAAAGTTCAGAAACGGCACGAATAGCGGAGAATACATCTTCCGGAACCGGCTCCTTCAAAGCCTTCAGCACGGTCTGGGAGAATTTATAGGGACTTGCCGTAGAAACAATAAGCGTTTTCCCCTGTTTTCCTCTTTTATAGCTATAATTGTCCGCCACAAACTTTGCAACTGCAGTATGCGGATCCAAGATATAAGCGCAATCTTTAAAACACTGAAAAATAGTTACACTGGCTTCGCCATCCCTTGCCGAACCGCTGTAAAACTCTCCATCCAGCTTCTGTTCAATATTTTCGGAAACCTGATATCTGCCTCTTTCCCGTAAGTCCTCCATGTAGGAAGCAACATCCTTTTCATCCGCATGAACCGTATAAAGCAGTCTCTCCAAATTGGAAGAAATCAAAATATCCATAGAAGGAGAACTTGTCACATGGAACGGGCGATTCTTATCATATACTCCGGTATGGAAAAAGTCTGTCAGAACCCGATTTTCATTGGACGCACAAATCAATGTTCCAAGCGGAAGCCCCATCTTCTTTGCAAAATAAGCCGCTAAAATATTCCCGAAATTCCCCGTCGGAACGGAAACGGCGAGTTCCTCTCCGGAAGAAAGTTCTCCACGCTTTAAGAGTTGTCCGTAAGCATAGACATAGTACACAATCTGCGGGACCAAACGTCCAATATTAATCGAGTTTGCAGAAGACAAACGATAGCCCTGTTTTAAAAGCTCCGCCCTATACTCTTCATCTGCAAAAATCTGCTTAACACCGCTTTGCGCATCATCAAAATTCCCTAAAATGGCAGCTACATGCGTATTTTTCCCTCTTTGCACCTTCATTTGCTGCTCCTGGAAACTGGAAACACCGTCTTTCGGGTAAAATACGATAATTTCCGTATTTTCCACATCGGAGAAGCCCTCCAGCGCCGCCTTACCGGTATCTCCGGAGGTTGCTGTTAAAATCACGATTTTTTCCCGAATATCATTTTTTTGTGTACTGACCTTCAGAAGATAAGGCAGGATAGAAAGCGCCATATCTTTAAATGCCAGCGTTCTTCCATGGAAAAGTTCCAGATAATAGTACTCCCCCTTCTTTACCACCGGAGCAATCTCTTCCGTATCAAATTTTGTATCATAGGCACTATTGATACAGTATCGAAGCTCCTCCTCGGTAAAATCGGTAAAATACAACTTCATAATCTCATAGGCCAGGTCCTGATAACTCAACTCCGAAAGTTCTCTAACAGACAAGGGAAGAGAGGGGATCTCACTTGGAACAAACAGTCCCCCGTCTTTCGCAAGTCCCTTTACAATAGCCAAGGAGGGACTCACTCCTCTTTCTCCGCCTCTGGTAGATTGATAATTCATTCTTCTCTCCTTTACTCTAAACTTCCCTTATATGGCAGGGTTTCTGTCTTCCCCTTCTTTTCATTTTGAAAAAAGAATAGCCTAATTCATTCCCTTTGTAAACTATAGATTTCTTCCGTTATAGCGCTTGTCCAAAGTTTTTCTCCCTATGGTGAGGCAGAGCAAACTCAACAAGCCCAAAAGAATGAAAGAAAGGATGGTCGCATAAATGAAATAACTGTTCTTTTGCAGACTGAAAAGCCCGTAAAAAAGCAGTCCATACAGCAAAAAACTGATTCCATAAGCAAAAATCGTTGCATATACGCTGTTTTTTGCCAGGCCGCTGCAGGCAATGCCCAACGAACTTAAAAAGACACAGGATATCCCGTATCCGAGAAAATACAGGCATAAATAATAATTCGACACACCTCCGTAAATAAATACGGTTGCCAGAAACGGTAAGGTGGACAAAAGCAGCGTTCCCAAAGTACTTAACTCGGAAAAGAGCTTCCCGAAAATGATGCTTCTACTGTCCAAATCCGTTTCCAAAAGAAGTTCCAGCATATGTTCTTCCTCTTCCGTGCTCAGGCTGGATACGGTAATCGCCGGGGCTAAGAGCAAAAGAAAAAGAAAAAGACCTGCTGCCACAAAATAATAAATCTGCAGGAAACCGGCATACCGAATCTCACCGGTTTGCAATCCGTTTAAAGAGATATAGTAGAGATTTGCAATAAACAAAATCAGTAAAACAAGATTTGTAAAAGAAATCAGCATCGGCATAAACAGACTTCGATCGGAAAGCATATTATCTTTCGTCCAAATCGGATTTTCATTCATATGAAAACAGGCTCCTTTCTCCCTTATCTTCCTTTCCGAGAATATTTTCCATATTGCCCGCCTCCCTGTAGAAGGAATGCAATAAAATGCCGGTATCCACTATCTTTTTCAGGAGCTCCGCCTCTTCCCTGGCATCCCCTTTAAATTGAATATGAATCTCATTTTCCTTAAGGCTAATCGACTTCACCCGATAATCTTCCTTTAAGAGACTCAGTAAAGCTGTACGCTTTCCCTCTACCTGAATCACAATCGGATTTTGAGCACTGATTTCCTGAAATATTCTGGATACCGCCCCTTTTCTGATTACCCTGCCTTGATGCAAAAAGCTAAGATGTGTACAGAGGTCCGAAAAGTCTCCCAGTGCCGAACCGGTCAAAAATACCGTCCTTCCGTCCTCGGCATAGTCCAAAAGAATTTCCTTGATTTCCGCTACGGTCCGTAGATCCAAAGACATCATCGGATCGTCCAAAACCAGAATCTTCGGCTCGTGTAACATGGCACGCACAATGGATAGTTTCTGCATCACGGCACGCGGAAGGACCTCCATAGGACTATTCTCCCAGGAACGAATTCCCGCAAGTTCCAAGAGCATATGAATCCTTCCCCTTATTTTACTTTCCTCCAGATGATAGCAGGATGCAAAAAAATGTAAAAATTCAAAAACAGTCATTTTAGGATAAGAGCCCATGACCTGCGGAACATATCCCAAGCGTCTTTTTAATCGTCTGACGCCGGTACCCGCTTTCATATCATCCACCAGGATCTCTCCGGAATCCAAAGCCAAAAGCCCCGTAAGAAGCTTACATACCGTAGTTTTCCCTGAGTCGGAGAGTCCCAAAAGTCCAAAGACCTGTCCCGTTTCCACTTCCAGTGAGAAATCTTCCAAAACAAGGTAGTTTCCGAAGCTCTTCTTTACATTTGTAAATTGAATCATTCGCTTCCCTCCCTTGCGCTGACGGTTATCATGGGAAGCAATTGTCTGATTTCAGGAGATGCCGTTGACTCTTTGGCAACAAAGCGAAGTTTTAATTCATTTTTTTCTGTCAAATATTTCTTTAGTCGATCTCCGCTTAAAACTCCCTCCTTTCTTCCTATACTGTCGTAGCCTCCCGTGCTGTTGTTATAAATCGCCATATCTCCCTGAAAATTCGCTAACAGGCTGTTCCCGGAAATGTCCATGATTTCAAAGGAAATTCCGCTGATTTCCTCCTCTTCTCCCAAATTATAACGGATTTCCAAAGGGATCATGGGATTCATGGTATTGGTTGCCATATCAAACTCTCCACTATCAACAGAAGGATCTCTCGAAAGTGCACTATACTCTATAATACCGTCTTTCTCCCTACTAAGCTCAAGGGACGCATTCACAATGCTGAATCCGTATTTTTCGAAATTCTTCCTGTCTATTTTTTTGTCCCCTTCTCCGTTTTCTGTAAAGCTGACTCCGTCTTCTCTTGCTAAAGCATAAAAACGTGCATCCGGAAAATAAGAATGAATCTGCTCCGACAGAATAAAACGAATAAAGTTTTTGCTGTTTCCGGTAAAAAGGGCATTACTCAGATAATCAAAATCTCCCACCGGCATAGGCATGGATTCGGCAATGCTGACATCAATGGACTGCCCCTTTTCCAGTTTCCCCAGCTTGATTACCCTTCCATACAAGAGAATAAAAGCATCGGAAAGAACATAGTTCGTATTATTTATAATTTCACCGGACAACTCTCCCGAAAAATAACTTACTTTCCCTTCGATTTGTCCGATATCATTCGGTATCTTTTTGTTCAAAAGGAAATAGTGCGGACTGAACGCGCTACCTTTATGAATGACAATAGCAGACTTGTCTCTCTCCTGTAAAACTTCCGTACGGGTCACTCCCGAATCCTTCACCAAGCCGCTTAAGTCCCCTGTATAATCCACGCCTTTCAAGATAGGATTTACGGTATACTCAGGCTGAATCTCCATGGAGAAGTTACGCTCTTTCGGGGAGCGGAAGTTGATATAATTTTCCTCATCCACACTGTCTTTCGTCAGTTGCAGTAACTTTACATAAGAAATAAAGCTGTCGTTAATCCGGGTTCCCATTCCAAGCACCCAAATAAACAGCACCATAAAAAGAGAAATTAGGGCAATGCTCGGTCTATAGACACGAAGTGAATTTTGAGAACGCAGGAAAAAATACAGTCCGGGCCCCACTACGATGAGGTAGAGTAGCAGAATACAAAAATACAGCGGAATGGAGGGAAGCTTGGATAAATCCGAAAGGTTCATTAATTCTTCCAAGTCCCAGTACTGTTTCAGACTCCTTTCCGATGCGGAAATAGAAAGAGTATTTAAACGATTCTGGCCATAGATTTCCAGAAAAAGCTTCCCTACATAATCACTATCTTCCGTAGCGTAACGCTCCAATTTTAATACATCATAGCCAAGCACGGCCAAAAGTCCGTTCCCCATCGGATAAACCGAAAGATAGGCTTTCCCCTCCGAAAAAGCCCCTTCCCTCCCTCCTTTCAAATAAACCGGAGAAGCCAGCAAGGATTCTCCCTCTTCCTCTCCGCCTTCGTTTTCCTTGGCAAGAAAAAGGGTCCGCTCTTGAAAATCCAGAGGTGTTTCCAGATAGGATGAAAAATCTTCGGAAAGCGTCTGCATGCCGTTTTCCGACAGAGAAAACAAAAGCACTCCGCCATGCTCAACATAATGCTTTAAACTGTCTCGTTGCTGTTTATCCAAATTAAAAAGATCAAAATCACGAATCAGAAGTAAGTCCAGGAGATAAAGGTCCGTTTCCTCCTTGGGAAAACTGTCTCCGGTAAAGCTGATTACTCTGGTTTTTAGAAGTCCTTCGTTAACTCTGGCATTCTGTAAAAAGCTGATGGTATCTCCGTTTTGCGACAGGGAGCCAATCAGAAGCTCCGCATCCGACCCGGAAATATCCAGTCCCACACGTCTATAGGCAATTTGTTCGGAAGAAAGGTTCTCTACCGTCAGGAGCAGCTGATTTACTCCCGTAGGTAACATAAAACTTTTCTCAATTTCTTTTACGCTTTTTCCCTCTACCACAAGCGGAAAAGAAAACTCCACAATATGCTTTCCCGATTCAGCGAGAATAATCTTTAAATTTCCGGAAAAAGTGCTTCCCTCCGCATTTTCAACCGTAATCTGCAAGGGCAGGCTCCGTCCCGCTTTTGCGGTATTTTGAATCCCGTATTGCAGACTTAAATTCAGATTTTCACTATAGCCTTTTATCGAAAAAAGAAAAAACAAACAAAAAAAGATAAATAGAAAACTACGATTTTTCAAAAGCATCTTCCTCTCTTCCGCCTCTTTTTTTCTTCCGCTTTCGCTTGTCCTGTAATACTTTGGAATAACCCTTTTCCATTCCTCCCTGTCCTTCAGACGCCTTTTTCTTCTCTTTGTCTTCCGGATTCTTTCCACCCTCAAAGGGGGCCTTTTCATCCCGATACTCGAGTGGCAGAGTAACAATAAACCGCGTACCGGAAAGGTCTGACTTCGCTTCCACATAACCGTGATGCATTTCCGCAATATTCTTTACAATTGCCAGTCCGAGTCCCGTTCCGCCGGTACTAAGGGAACGAGAGGACTCCACACGGTAAAATTTATCAAAAAGTAAGGGCAGTTCTTTTTCCGGAATGATGTAGCCGAAATTTAAGACCGTAACCCGTACAAATTGCTTTTCTTTTCTAAGTCGAAGCTTGATCATCTTTCCTTCGGCACCGTACTTGATGGCATTACTGATTAAATTGTCAAACAAACGGAAAAGAAGATCTCCGTCTCCGTCAATATACAACGACTTTACATTGGAACTGAAATCACAACTTAAATCATTTTTTTCAAAATTCGGATAGTTTTCCTCCAGGAGCTGAGAAAGAAGCTGTACCAAGTCCAAGGTGATAAGCTTCATATTCATTTTTCCATAGGATAGTTTGGTAAAGCCAAAAAGCTCTTCGATTAACTTTTGCAAGCGAAGAGCTTTATTATAAACAATTTCCAGGTAATGCGCTTTCATCTCGTCATTCGCGGATTGATTGTTTTTGATTAAATCAAGATAGCCCAAAATAGAAGTTAGCGGGGTTCGCAAATCATGCGCAATATTGGTAATTAAATCCGTCTTCGACTGCTCATTACTCTTTTCCATTTCAATATGACGCGAAAGTTCTTCTTCCATCATACGAATGCTCTCCGCAATATGGGCTATTTCTCCCTCTCCGGAAATGGAAATGTCCGTATTGAAATCTCCCGCGGAAATCTGCTTTACCGCCTGCGCCAAAGTTTCAATATCTCTTGCCGTCTTCCTTTGCAGAAAAAGAAAGCAGAGCGTAAAAAGAACGATGCCCAAAAGTACAAAAAGCAGGATGCTTACCACGCTGGCAAAAGCAAAGCTCTGTACCATGGGATGATCATTTCCCATTTGATAAAGATAGCTGGTATAGGAACTGATGTTAAAAACCAGAAAACATTCCACTACACCCGCAAAAATAGCAGACATTCCCACATGGAGAAGAACCTGCATCATATACCCTCTACCGAAATGGTGAGGTGCTCTTTCCTGATTCACCTCACACACTCCTATTTCTCAATCTTATAGCCTACGCCCCAAACCGTAGTAATAATCTTATCTTCCCTCTGGTCTTCCTTCATCTTCCCGCGAAGCCTCCGAATATGCACCATAACAGTATTGTTGGCTTCATAGACCTTCTCATTCCATACCTTTTCAAAGATTTCATCCGTAGAGAAAACCTTACCGGGGTGAGAAGCCAAGAGGAAAAGAATATCAAATTCAATCGGTGTCAATTTAATTTCTTCCTCATCAATAATCACCTTATGGTTATCCTTATTGATATGCATATTCCGAATATTGATTTCATTATTGATATAGTTCGTGCCGGCATTCGGATTCAGTTGTGTATAGCGACGAAGCTGAGACTTGACTCTTGCCGTAAGCTCCAGGGGATTAAACGGCTTTGTAACATAGTCATCCGCACCGCCGGTAAGGCCGACAATCTTATCCAAGTCTTCAGACTTCGCAGAGAGCATAATCACCGGAATGTTGGAACTTTCCCGAATCTTTCTGCACATCTCGAGGCCGCTCATCCCCGGCATCATAACATCCAGAAGAACCAGATGAATCTCTTCCTCCGAAAGAATTTTCAACCCCTCTTCCGCATTATAAGCTTTAAAAACCTTATAGCCGTCAGAAACCAGATAGATTTCTACCAGCTCGGCAATTTCTTTTTCATCATCAACAACCAATATATTAATCTGTGGCATAAGAGTCCTCCTCGTCTGTCTGACTATCTATGGATCGCTTCAGTTTACCTAATTTTTAACTGAAATGGCAAGTCTTTCCCGTTTAATTCACGAATTCTTTACTTTACAGGGTAAATAATTTCCCAGTATCCTGAATTGTACTCCCTCTTCTTTCAAAGCACTTAAGGCATTTTCCATCTCCGGCTCGGAAAGATTTCCGCTTACATCCACAAAGAAAAGGTAGGAAAAGGCTTTGTCTCCCACAGGTCTGCTTTGAATCATACTGAGAGACAGACCGTTCCAGGTAAAATCCCCCAGCACATGATAAAGACTTCCCGCCTGATTCGCCGCCCAGAGAATCATCGTCAATTTATCGGCATCCTTCGTGTAAATCTTCTCTTTTCCTATCAGGAAAAATCGGGTGGTATTTTCTTTACTGCTCACTCCGTCTTGCAGGATTCGAAGACCATAATACTCTGCTGCCGGTCTGCTGCACAGGACAGCGGCGTACTCCTCTTTTGTCTCTGCAAGTTTCTTTGCGGCAATTGCGGTATTCAAGTCCGCTATTTTTTCCATAAAAGGATATTCTTTGAAAAATTCCCTGCACTGGGCAAGGGCCTGAGGGTGAGAGTAGACCTTCCTGATTTCTTCCGTCCTGTAGTCTCCGGCGCTGCAAAGACAATGAGAAACGGGGTAATTAATTTCCTTTAATACGGAAATCTCTTCAAAGCGACTTAAAAGGTCATAGTTATCCTGCACCATGCCGTAGGTGGAATTGTCCATAGGGAGAATTCCGTAATCCGCCCTTCCTGATTGGACAGCCTCCAACACATCTTGAAAATGCTCCACAAATTCTATGGAATCCTCTTGGAAAAATACCCTTCCGGCAAGATAAGAATACGACCACTTCACGCCCTGTGCGACTAATTTTTTCCCCGAAAAAGAAAGTTCCCCGACTTCCCGAAAGGAAAAATCCGACTTGCGTCCAATTTCGGAAAGGTATTGAAGCTGTCTTCTTCTGGAAAGAGTCATTAAGCCCCGGAACAGTTCTCTGGCCGGCGTTTTTAATAGCGGATCTCCTACCATATCCGAAATACTGTTTAATTTTTCTTCCTCTCTTTTTCCGTCGAAGACTGCCTTTCCCGTCTTTGCCTTATCTTTAGCAACTTCTATGGAAAGATCCATTCTTTTCTGAAAAAGTTGAACGATTTCCCGGTCGATCGTATCCAGTTCCTTCCGAATCTCTTCCAGTCCCATTGATTCCTCCGTGTCTCCTTATTGAGCTTTACTTTCCGACTCTTTAGCTTCCAGTTCTTTCCGTTCTATCTCTTTCAAATCCCGAATCATGGAAAGAACTTTTCCTTCCGCGTAATTGTCGATGTGCGTTTTCTCTTCCTCGGATAGCGCCGAAAGAAGAATAGGCTCCCCAAAGCGCACATAAACCTTCGTGCTTTTCAGAATCGGAAATTGCTCTTCGAAAATCTTTCTGGTATTAATCATGGCTACGGGAATAATTTTACAGCCGGTTTTCTCGGCAAGCTTAAAGGATCCCTTCTTAAAGGGAAGCATATCCTCTTCACTCTCTCCCTTTGTCCTTGTCCCCTCAGGATAAATCCAAAAGGAGATTCCGCGTTTTATTTCCTGAATCGCTTCAATAATCACCTTCAAATTCTGCTTCAGATTATCCCTGTCCAGGAAAAGACAGTGAAGCTCTTCCATCCAAAGTTTCAAGTTCGGGATCCTCGTTAAGTCATCCTTGGAAATAAAACCGGTCACATTGTTTAAAAGGCTGTAGCCGACGACAATATCAAAGTAGGAACGGTGATTTCCCACAAAAAGCACGGCCTCATCCTTCGGAATATTTTCCAAGCCTTCGGCTTGGACTTCCACCTTGCATATCTTTAAAATGGCTTTCAGTTTTCCCTGCACGATAGAAAGGCACTCCAGGTCTCTTTCTCTCGTCCTCTCTCTTTTTCGAATAAAAAGTAAACGCAGACTTCCCAGTCCTAAAAATCCAAAGAGTAAAAGTCCCACTCGAATAAGCGCTATCATGATTTCCTCCTATAAAACATCTGAAAAGTGAGGGCGCAGCTTTCGGAAGAACCGCAATCCCACGAATAAAAGAAAGAGCGTTACCAACCAAAAATAAAGAGTCAATCCCGGCCTTTCAAAGAAATAATTTCCCGTAATCATCGAATCACGATACCCCGCCACAATATAGTAAAAAGGATTGATTTTAAAGAATATCTTTAGCCAGGGCGCCTTATTGGTAAACAGAAGCTCATCGTACATAATCGGCACCATCCAGATACCGAACTGCAATACAATTGCCACAATCTGCTGCATATCCTTAAAAAACACGGAAATCGCGGAAGTAAAGTAACTGAGTCCCAGTCCGAACATTGCTGCAGCAAAAGAATAATAGAGAACCTGTAGCCAAGTCAGCTGCGGCATTTTTCCGCTGAAGAGATAAAATAAAAACATCACCAGAAGGAAGAAGCAATGCACCAGAGTACAGCTTAAAAGCTTAATCACGGGTAAAAGCTCTATCGGAAAAACCACCTTTTTTACCAGATAATGGTACTCCTGCAGAATTCCCGTGTTCATATTCATCACTTCGGAGAAAAAAAACCAGGGAACGATACCCGGAATCAGCCAAAGAGTATAGCTTACATTCGGAACCGGCGGGCTGGACTTAAAGCCGTAGGGGCCAAAGATAAAGGCGTATATCGCAATAGTCACGAGTGGCTGAATCAGCATCCACACCACGCCAAAGTAGGAGCCCACAAAGCGCTTTTTAAAGTCAGCTCTTGCCAGGTCTAAAATCATCTTCCGCTTTCGTTTTATTTCTTTTAAGAGACTAATCAAATCTTATCCTTTCCGGTTCACGGATAGAGTGCCTATCTTCTTCGCCCTCTATCGTTCTCTATCGCCTTTTATCGCCTTCCATTCCCTTTTATCGTATTACCTTTTATTGTATTACCTTTTATCGTATCATCTTTTATCGTAGTCTGCCGTCCTCTATTGTCTTCGCTTTCAGCACTCCCCTTAACTTACGACTTCTCTCCTTTTTTATCAAAATACTGGGGATTTAAAGTAACGGCATTTCTGAAAATTTGCGGCAGTACCGGATATTTCTTTCCTGCCTTATAGCCGAGAAAACGTGCTCCCGTCCTGAAAAAGAGAGGAACAAGAAGAAGGGCCTTCCCCTCGGAAACAAGCGTTTTTGCATTTTGCCTAAACATCTTCATCCCTTCCTTCTCAGGCGGCACAAGAGAAAAAATCTCCGGAAAATCCCTATGAGACACCCCCAGGTCAAAGTTTCTTCTAAACTGCTGTCCTGCCGAGTAATGATGAGAATGGTAAACCCTTGCCAAAGGATTGTAAGCGACCTTATACCCTGCCTTTTCCGCCCTAGCCGCAAAAATCATATCCTCATTAAAGATGGTCGGCGACAGGAAGCCTTGAAGCTCCCGGAAAACCGCTTTTTTATACATACAGCAGACATTGGAGGCAAAAAAGCACTTAATACCGAGTCTTTTCACATCCTCTATTCCCTTTATTTCCACTTTATCCCCATAGTTAAAGCTTCTGGAGAGCACTTCATCAAAGGAACTGTCCTTCGTACAAAGCTGTCTTGCGTATACCTCGGCGATACGATTGTCCCAAGAAAAAGCCGTAAGCAGTTCTTTTGTGAGCTTTTTATCCGCCGGCACCGCATCATCGGTCATCGATAAAAAATACTCCGCATCGGAAAAGGAGGCCGCGAGATTTCTCGCATAGGCATGATCAAAGTCCTCTCTTTTTATGTGATGGAGCGAGACTTCCACTTTCCTTCCTTCTAAAAGCTCTTTGGGGAAATATCGTTCCTCGGTATTCACAATAATGATCTTTGCCGGAGGGAACTCCTGCTCTTCCAACGCCGAAAGCAGGGCACGAAATTTCTCTCCCGGCTTATAGGTCGGAATCAAGACATCAAAAGAGGGGAGCGTTTCTCTCCCTCCCTGCCGCCTTTCGTTCTCCTTCTCTCTTCTATTTTCTTCTCTAAGGACAGCCTCTTCCGGACTGTCCTGCCTAAAACAATCTGTCATCCGCCTACACTATTCCAATTCCCTATTGCATAACAATGCAAAATCTATATTCAAAATGCAAGTTCAGTGTCCTTTCTGAGTAGGACACTCTCTCAACTATTAAGGCCCTATCTGACTTGATAAAAAATCAATGAGCCTATTTTACCATGCCTAAGCCGGAATGAAAAGAAAGACTCCACTTTCTACCCCTACAGACTCCACTTTCTAGCCCTTTCCTGTTTTTTCAGAGAGGAAGAAAAAAAGGAAGAGAAAGAGCATCATCCCCGCAAATTGCAATGAGCCGAAGAAAAATCCTCCGCGTTTTAGCATAGAATCCGCTGTGAGAAAAGAGAGAACGGAAGCGATAAGATAGCCTGCAAAAATCTTCTTCTGCCTTCTCTTTGTCACAAGAAGATAGTACTCAAGATTCGCAAGGGCATAGAAACAGCCTCCCAAAATGAGGAGGCAGAAAGAAAAGCGCTCCGCCGTCATTTTCCCGTAAAAAGTCTCTCCGAGAAGTCTCTCCAGAATCCAAAGTGCAAGAGGAGAGAGAAGTACCGCTAAGATAAGAAGAACAAAGGAAAGCAGGAGTACCTTCTTCATAAGGCTGCCTTCTTCTTTCCTGAAATCCACGGTCTTTCCTTCCTGCCAAAGCGCGGCGAGTCTCGGAAGAGCCGGCCGAATGATGAAATTTGCCAGCAGATAGATGAAATTACTCGGCATAAAGAGGAGGTTGTAAATCCCGGAAAACGAGGAACCCATTACCGCATCTACGGCATACTTGGAGGACGAAAACACATAGAAGTCCAAAAAAACCGAAATAAAGAGAAAAAAGCTCTCCATAATGAGTCTCTTTCCCGCTTCAAAGCTAAAACGCCTCTCCTCTCCTATCGCAACAGTTTTCTTTAGCGGAGAAAGACAGAAGAAATAAAAGCAAAAAAGCTGGCAAAGATTCATAAGAATCACGCCGAGAAACAGATTTTTTGTGAGTAGCAGTGTAATGAGTAGAAGAACTACGGCAAAGAGAGTTCTGAAGAAGAGAGACTGTCCTGTCTTGTAAAGCTTTCCTCTTCTTTGCAACTCCGACTCATAGACATCGACGTAGCCGTCTAAAATTTTGTACAGACAAAGAAAAAACAGGATAGCACTCTTCTCTGCCGTGTAATTCCCCTTTAGAAACTGATAAAGAAGAAAGAGTAAAGCAAAGAAAACGGAAAGTGCTGTGCTTAGGTTCCGAAATCCCAGATATTCCCGAAAGGAAAATTCTCCCCGCATATCCGTAATATGAAAAGGACGAATGCCGAAATAAGCCAGAATAAAAAACTGCTGCCCCAGGGTGGAATAGCCGAATCCGAAGATGCCTCCCTCCTTTTCCCCGAGAAGACGCAGAACAAAAAAAGC
Organism: Oribacterium sp. oral taxon 108 str. F0425; assembly: GCF_000214455.1. NCBI lineage: Bacteria > Bacillati > Bacillota > Clostridia > Lachnospirales > Lachnospiraceae > Oribacterium > Oribacterium sp. oral taxon 108. The sequence continues at coordinate 1,767,030 of NZ_AFIH01000001.1, forward strand.
CAAAATCATGGAAGCAAGCGCATACATCATGCTCCCGAGCGCATTCCAAAGTACATCATTTTCCATAAAGGAAATCCGCTTTTTTTCCATGAATTTCTATTGTTCCTTTCCTCACCGTAAAGATTGTTCAATTTTATAGTAAGCACAGAAAAATGTAAATGCCGGAAAAATTGGAAGCATCTTACAAATAGGTAAAAAGGAGATGTAAAAAGGATGGGAAAAAGTGGAGAAGCATTGACCGGAGTAATCCGAAATGTCGACTGGCACTTTTCCCCGATTTGTGATAAGGTTTTTTACGTTTAATGCGCTTTTGATTTCTTAAGATAAAATAGCAATCTATCGAGGTATTTGAAGATATGAAAACAGTAGTGATTATCCCCAATTACAACGGAAAGCATTTTCTGGAAAAGTGTATGCAGGCTTTGGACAAACAAAGCACGAAGGACTTTTCTGTTTTTTTTGTGGACAACGCATCTTCGGACGGAAGCATCCCTGCCATAAAGGAATACATTGAGAAGGAGTCCGAACGCATCTTTCTTTTGGAAAACAAAGAAAACTACGGCTTTGCCAAGGCTGTAAACCAAGGTATTCTATATGCGAAGGAGCATGGAGCGGACTATGCCCTTCTTTTAAACAACGACACCGAGGTGGACCCCCGTTTCGTGGAAAATCTTGTCCGTTTTATGGAGGAAAAAGAGGCGAAGGGGGAGCGAATCTTTGCCCTTTCTTCCAAGATGGTGAAAATGCATGACGAGAAGCTCATGGACGATGCCGGGGACGAGCTTTGTCTCCTCGGCTTTCCCTTTCAAAGAGGCTTGGAAGACCGCGTAGAAAACTGGAACAAGACGGAAAAGGTTTTCTCCGCCTGTGCGGGAGCTGCACTCTACTCTATCTCCGCACTCAGTAAGACCGGGCTTTTTGATGAAAAGCACTTCGCCTATCTGGAAGATGTCGATATCTCCTTTCGCGCGCAGCTTTACGGCTACAGCATTTACTACTGCCCGAGTGCAATCTGTAAGCATGTAGGCTCCGGTACCAGCGGCGGAAAATATAGTGACTTTAAAGTAGAGCTTTCCGCAAGAAATTCTATCTTCCTCTTATATAAGAACTTTCCGTTTCTCCTAAAAATCGTAAACTTTCTCCCCTTCCTTCTTGGCTTTTTGATTAAGGCTCTCTACTTCCAAAAAAAGGGCTACGGAAAAGCCTATAGAAGGGGGATTATGCGCGGTCTTAAGGAACGAAAGGGCATGAAAAAAGCAGATTTCCGAGGAATTCCTCTCTCGCGCTATATCGCCTTAGAGTGGAGACTCCTGAAAAACTGCTTTGTATACCTTTCTGAACGAAACAGACGGAAACAAGTAAGAGTTTAAGAAAATCATATAAGCAAAACATCTGTAAGGCTTTAAACAGGTAGCAATGGGATTCAAAACGCATCGCTCAGTCAGGCGAAGCTAGCGAGAACGTGCCACCGTTTGAAGCCTTACAAATGTTTGATAGATATTTTACTGTATCTCACAAAAGTTCTTTTAATAGTACAGTCTGTTTATCGCACTGAACAGAGCGCGGACGGAGGAACGGGTAATGTTAGAGGAAATCCCCACGCCGTAGGTCATCTTTCCGGACGCTTTATCCTGTAAATGGATGTAAGAAACCGCCTTGGCGGAGGATGCGGAGCTCAAAGCATGCTCACTGTAGTCAATAACCTCAAACTCCTTTTTCAGTTCTTTCTGTAAGGCGTTCGCCACCGCATCAATCGGTCCTGATCCGCTTGCGGAGATTTCTTTCAATATCCCCCTATTTTCAAAGCTTAACTGCACAAAGCTGACATAGTGCTCTTTCTCATTTTCCATATCCATGGAACGAAGGTTTTTAAAAAGAAGCGGTGACTTTGCCTCTACATATTCCGCTAAGAAAACCTCTAAAATCCGTTCGGGGCTAACTTCCCCTTCTTTCTCGGAAATGCTCTGAATATAGTCCGCAAACTCTCTCTGCATCCCCTTCGGAAGCTTATAACCGTACTGGAAATCCAAAATAAAGGCTACGCCGCCTTTTCCGGACTGGGAGTTGATACGGACAACCGGCTCATATTCTCTTCCGATATCCGCCGGATCAATCGGAAGATAAGGTACCTCCCAGATTAGAGACTTTCTCTCCTTCATGGCCTGAAGCCCCTTATTAATCGCATCCTGGTGAGAACCGGAGAATGCGGTAAAAACCAATTTCCCCGCATAAGGATGTCTCTCCGGGATATGCATCTTCGTGCAACGCTCATAAACCTCCTGAATTTCCCGAACATTTTCCAGATTCAACTTGGGGTCGATGCCGTGGGAGAAAAGGTTATAAGCCAGGGTTAAAATGTCAACATTTCCGGTTCTTTCTCCATTTCCGAAAAGGGTTCCTTCGACTCTTTGTGCTCCGGCAAGAAGGGCCAGCTCTGCGGAGGCAATGCCCTCTCCTCTATCATTATGGGGATGCACGGAAAGAATTACATGCTCTCTTTCCTTCATGTTTTTGGACATAAACTCAATCTGATCCGCATAGACATTGGGGCTATGCATCTCTACGGTATTAGGCAGGTTAATGATAATCTCCCGTCCCGCCTTGGTTCCCCAGGCGGAAATCACCGCATTACAGATTTCCAAAGCATAATCCATCTCCGTTCCGGTAAAGCTTTCCGGAGAATACTCCAGACGAAGCTCTCCGGAAAAATCCTTTTCATGCCGCTTCACCATTTCCACAGCGGTAAGGGCAATGGCGGTAATCTCCTCTCTGGACTTTCCGAAAACCACATCTCTTTGCAATACAGAGGTAGAATTATAAATATGGACAATGGCCTTCTTTACTCCTTGAAGAGCCTGGAAGCTTCTTTCCAAAAGCTCTTCTCTACACTGTACCAAAACCTGAACCGTAACATCCTCCGGAATCAGATTCTTCTCCACCAAAGTCCGTAAATAATCAAATTCAATCTGAGAAGCCGCAGGAAAACCGACTTCAATCTCCTTAAAACCAAGCTTACATAGGAGTTGGAAAAATTCCACCTTTTCTTCTACGGTCATGGGATCCACAAGGGCCTGGTTTCCATCCCTTAAATCCACAGAACACCAAATCGGTGCTTTAGTGATTTCCTGATCCATCCAAGTTCTTTCCGGATAACGGAAAATCGGAAATTTTCTGTAACGTTTTACCTGATCCATTCTTACCTCCTATTGTATTTTTCCACTACTACTCTTACTTACTTCTTATTTTGAGTCTACCCTGTACTGCCAAACAAGCTTTTCCAAGCTCTGCAGGGCTTCCCTTTACTCTATCAATAATCCTAGGAAAGGACTAGTCCTTCCTTTTTCATAACAGCTATAACTTCCTCTACATATTTCTCACAAAGCTCTTCCTTGGAAGCCTCCACCATAACACGAATCAAAGGCTCTGTTCCGGAAGCACGAAGGAGAATTCTTCCATCCTCTCCCAAGCTTTCCTCCACCTTCTTCACCGCCGCCTGTACGGTTTCATTCTGCTCCACCAAAAGCTTATCTTTCACCCGAACATTCTTTAGTACCTGTGGAAAACGCTGATACTCCGCCAGAGCTTCCTTAAGACTCTTCTTTTCCTCTAAAAGTACTTCCATCAGCTTAATACTGGTGAGAATTCCGTCCCCGGTAGTGGCATGCCGCATAAAGATGATATGTCCGGACTGCTCACCTCCCAGAGAATAACCGTTTTCCGCCATATTCTCATAAACATAACGGTCCCCTACTTTGGTCTTTTCATAGGAAAGGCCTGCCCCATCCAAGGCCTTGTATAAGCCAAAGTTGGACATAATGGTAGTTACAATTTTATTGTCCTTTAACTGCCCCTTATCCCGCATATTTTTTCCGCAAAGATAAAGAATCTGATCTCCATCCACCAGTTCTCCGTCACTGTCTACACAGAGGCAACGATCCGCATCTCCGTCATAGGCAAAGCCGATTTCGCAATCCCCGTTCTTCACATACTCCTGCAAGGCTTCCATGTGGGTAGAACCGCAGTTGGCATTAATGTTGTAGCCGTTAGGATCATTGGAAAGTACATGGGTATCCGCTCCCAGGGCATCAAATACCGCCTTGGCACAGGAAGATGCGGAACCGTTGGCACAGTCCAAAGCAATCTTCTTGCCCTTAAAGGAACGGGTAGCCAAAGAAATCAGATAGCCGATATAACGGTTTCTTCCTGCAGCAAAATCTACAGTTCTTCCGATTTTATCTCCGGTGGCTAAAGGAACTTCCTCGGTTTCTCCATCCAGATAGGCCTCAATCTCCGCAATAAAATCATCGGAAACCTTTTCTCCATTTTCATTGATGACCTTAAGACCGTTGTCATAGAAAGGATTATGGGAGGCGGAAATCATCACACCGCAGGAAAAGTCTTCGGAACGAACAATATAGCTTACGGAAGGCGTGGTGGTGACATGCATCAGATACGCGTCAGCCCCTGCAGCGGTAATTCCTGCAGAAAGTGCATACTCAAACATATAGCTGGAGCGTCTGGTATCCTTACCGATGACAATACGGCACTCCTTTGTGCCTTTGTTCGAAAAATAATAGGCCAAGAACTTTCCCACCTTAAAGGCGTCATCCGCCGTCAAATCCACGTTAGCCTCTCCACGATAACCGTCTGTTCCAAAATATTTTCCCATCTTTTCCCTCCTGCCTCTGTTTTCACACAGAACTTTTATCCACATCATTCCAGTAGCGAGCCGCCAAGCATTTTGAACAGACTCGATTCTTTCTAAAAATAAAAAGCCGTCTCTTTTTTATAACTCCATTTTGTGTCGCTTTTATGTCTTTCTTTCCGATAAACTTTCTCCCATAAAAAAATTCGGGATTTCTCCCGAATCTCTTTATTACGCAATTTTTCTCCCGGGATAGCTGTTTCTTCAAAGTCTTAGCTTAGCAAAACACCGCTATGCCATCTCTAGCATCCTTCTTCCATAGCTAAGGCCTTTAAATAACGAGATAAAGCATCCTTCCAATCGGGAAGCGGTGTAAAGCCCTGCTCCTTAAGCTTTGTCTTATCCAGTCGAGAGTTCTTCGGACGTCTTGCCTTACTCAGTCCGTATTCCTCGGTGCTGACTGGAAGGACCTTCGTGCTTAAGCCTGCCTGTCTATAGATTTCCTTTGTAAAATCATACCAGGAAATATACTCTCCTTCATTGGTTGCGTGATAGTTGCCGTACTTTTCCGTGCAAATCATGTCCACCAAAAGCTCCGCTAAATCCAGAGTATAAGTCGGATTCCCGATCTGGTCGTTCACTACGCGGACTTCCTCATGGCTTTTTCCGACATTCAACATTGTCTTAATAAAATTCTTTCCGTTCAAGCCGAAAACCCAGGCAATCCGAATAATGAAGTATTTTTCTAAAACTTCCCGAATCCTTTCCTCGCCCATAAGCTTCGTCTTTCCGTAGACATTGATAGGATTAAAATCTTTCTCATCCGGCTTCCAGGGCTCTGTTCCTTCTCCTGAAAAAACATAATCCGTGGAAAGGTAGAGCATTTTTCCATCTCGTTCCTTCATGATCTTGGCGAGGAATCCCGGAACTTCACCGTTTATTTTCTCCACAATAGCCCGATTTTCAAGATCTTCCGCAGCATCCACTGCCGTCCAAGCCGCACAGTGAATCATCGCGTCGATTTCCAGCTCGGAAATCACCTTTCTCGTCTTTTCCTCATCACAGAGGTCCAGACCGATATAAGGCATGGTGCAGGCGGGACTGCCGTCCTCCACCCCACAGTAGTTCTCCTTGATATCCGATCCAATTGCGGATATTCCTCTTCGATATAGCGTGTTCATCACATCATGGCCGAGCTGTCCGTTTACACCGGTGACAAAAATCTTCATTTTATCCCTCTTCTCCGTACTGCTTCTTATAATACTCCTGATACTCTCCGGAAATGATATGTTCCCACCAGTCCTTATTCTTCAGGTACCAGTCAATCGTTACGGGAATTCCTGTATCAAAGGTATACTCCGGTTTCCAACCTAGTTCCGTCTCAAGCTTCGTCGGATCAATGGCGTAACGCATATCGTGTCCCGGTCTGTCCGTCACATACGTAATCAAAGATTCAGGCTTATTTAGTGCCTTTAGAATGGTCTTTACCACTTCGAGATTCGTCCTCTCGTTGTGTCCGCCCACATTGTAAACCTCTCCAACCTTTCCCTTTCTTACGATAAGGTCGATTGCCTTACAATGATCCGTCACATAGAGCCAATCACGAACATTTTCTCCCTTACCGTAAACCGGAATTCTTTCGTCATTTAAGGCTCTGGAAATCACAAGCGGAATCAGCTTCTCCGGGAAATGATAGGGACCGTAGTTGTTCGAGCAACGGGAAATGGTAACCGGAAGCCCGAAGGTTCTGTGATACGCCAATACAAAGAGATCCGCACTTCCCTTGGAAGAAGAATAAGGAGAAGAAGTCTTAATCGGATAGTTCTCATTGAAGAAGAGGTCTGTTCTATCAAGCGGTAAATCTCCGTAAACCTCATCCGTAGAAACCTGGTGATAACGCTCGATGCCGAACTCTCTACAGGCGTCCATAAGACAAACGGTGCCTAATACATTCGTGCGAAGGAAGAGCTCCGGATCCTTTAAGGAACGGTCCACATGAGATTCCGCAGCAAAGTTAATCACTCTGTCCGGCTTTTCCGTACGAAATAAGTCAAAGATAAATTCTCTATCCGCAATGTCCCCCTTTACAAACTTGTAGTTCTTCTTTCCTTCCAGGGGCTTAAGCGTTTCCAGATTTCCCGCATAAGTCAGCTTATCTAGGCAGATCCACTCTTCCTCCGGATAGGCATTGACAACAAAATGCATAAAGTTTCCGCCAATAAATCCGGCTCCGCCGGTCACGATTGTTTTCATCTTTCCTCCTTAGATTTACGCTATCGTTCTTCCGTAAATCAATTCCTTTATTCTATGTACTTTCCGTCTAAAACATCCTTAAGATACTTGCCATACTCATTTTTCTTATAAAGCTCGTAAGCCTCCCATACCTTTTCTCTGCTGATCCAGCCGTTCTTATAGGCTATTTCTTCGAGACAGGCAATCTTTCTGTGCTCATGGGTCTCTACGGTATAAACGAAATTGGTGGCATCCACGAGTGACTCCTGTGTTCCGGTATCTAACCAGGTGAAACCCTTCCCGAGAAGAGCCACATCAAGTTCTCCATTTTCCAGATAAATGCGGTTTAAGTCGGTAATTTCCAGTTCTCCTCTCTTAGAGGGCTTTAAATTCTTCGCATATTCCACTACACGGTTATCATAGAAATACAGGCCTGTCACGCAATAGTTCGACTTCGGCTTCTCCGGCTTTTCCTCAATAGAGATAGCCTTTCCGCTCCCGTCAAACTCCACGATACCGAAACGCTCCGGATCGTCCACATAGTAACCGAAAACGGTCGCACCGCTTTCCTTCGCCACCGCCTTCTTCAGAATTTCCTTAAAGCCGTATCCGGAGAAGATATTGTCTCCCAAAATCATGGCTACCTTATCATTTCCGATGAATTCCTCTCCAATAATAAAAGCCTGCGCCAATCCGTCCGGACTTTCCTGTACGGCATAATCCAAGTTCATACCAAGGGAAGAACCGTCCCCGAGAAGCTCCTTAAAACGCGGCGTATCCACCGGTGTGGAAATAATCAAAACATCCCGAATTCCGGCATCCATCAGCACGGAAAGCGGATAATAAATCATGGGTTTATCATAAATCGGTAGAAGTTGCTTGGAAGTCACTCTGGTTAATGGATAGAGTCTGGTTCCCGAACCTCCTGCAAGAATAATTCCTTTCATCATTTCCCCCTTTTTAAGAGATTTTATTGCACACTGCCTTGAATTTTAACATAGTGAGAAGGGATATACAAAGTTTTTCTGTGAAAAGATTCGATTTTCAAAATCTTGTAAAGATCTTTTATAAAAGCTAGAATAAGGGGAAACAACGGAAGATAAAGGAAAGAATTATGAAAAAGGCATTAATCGCCATGAGCGGTGGGGTAGACAGCTCGGTTGCCGCCCTGCTTATGAAAGAAAAAGGCTATGACTGTATCGGCATAACCATGAAATTATATGACAGTGAAACGGGACAGGCTTGTCGAAGCCGGACCTGCTGCACCTTAGAAGATGTGGAAGATGCCAGGCAGGTGGCTTCCACTCTTTCCATCCCTTACTATGTCCTGAATTTCAAAGATGACTTTCAGAAGAAGGTCATTCTCCCCTTTGTGGAGACTTATGAAAATGGAGGCACTCCCAACCCCTGTATTCGCTGCAATCGTTTTATGAAGCATGAAAAATTGTACAAAAAGGGGGAAGAACTGGGTTGTGATGTTATCGTGACCGGACATTACGCCAGAATTCGCTATGACGAAGAAAAAAAGCGCTACCTTCTTTTAAAAGCAAAGGATGAAAAAAAGATCAAAGCTACGTGCTTTACTTCTTAAATCAGGAGCAGCTTAAGCACAGTATGTTTCCGCTGGGAGAATTTGAAACGAAAGAAGAAGTTCGCGCCATTGCGGAAAAAAACGGTTTCTACAATGCCGATAAGCCGGATTCTCAAGACATCTGTTTTGTAACAAGCGGCGATTACGGAGATTTCCTCGAAAAATTCCGTGGAAAACCCTATCCGAAAGGACACTTCGTAGATGAAGAAGGAAATAAACTCGGAAAGCACAGAGGCATCGTCCGTTATACTATAGGACAGAGAAAGGGCCTCGGTCTGGCCCTAAAACAACCCATGTATGTTGCCGGAAAAGATTTGAAAAAAATCAAGTCATCCTGACTACCGGAGAAGGTCTCTATTCCGAGGCCTTAGAAGCGAATGACTTTAACTGGATCTGTATGGATGCGCCGAAGGAAGAATATGCCGTTACCGTAAAAACCCGTTATAACGCAAAGCCTGTGCCGGCTTTCGTTTCCGTGAAAGAAGACGGAACCGTTCTCGTTCGCTTTGCAGCCCCGGAACGTGCCGTGGCCACAGGGCAGGCTGTCGTACTCTACGACGGAGAGCTCGTAGTCGGAGGCGGTACAATCACAAAAGCAATCAAAAGAATGAGGAGCGATTAGACGTACATTCGCTCCCCTTCCAATTTCGCCTTATGAATCAACTTGATTCCGCCTCTTTCTTTCGATTTAACTTGATAAAGAGCGGTGTCAGCTGAGAAAGTATAGTCCCAAACCCTGTTCTTCTTGGACGGAATCGAGTTTCGAATTCCCTGGGAAATCGTCACTACGCCTCCCTCTTTTTCAGAGTGTTGCAGATTTAATGCTTTAACTCCATCTCCCAGCTCCTTAGCATAACGGAGAACTTCTTCATCCCGCATGTTTTCGTAGATAAGGACAAATTCATCTCCTCCGTAACGGGCGGCATAAATGCCGGGATGCTTTTGACAAAGCTTCTTAATCTCTCCCGCTACGAGCTTCAGGCACTCATCTCCCTTTTGGTGTCCGTAAAAATCATTATATTGTTTAAAGTAATCCACATCCACCATCTCAAGTGCAAAGGGCGTCCTCGCATTATAGGCTCTTTCGAAGGCTGCATCGGAAAAATCGCTTAAATGGTAGCGGTTAGGCAGACCTGTAAGTTCATCATATTCCGCCTTCTTTGTAAGGCGAACATTTTCTTCCTCCATAAAGGCATTCTGCTCTTTTAAATCCTCCAGGTCTTGTCTGATTCCCAGTGCAAAAAGAAAGGCGGATATCTCTTCCATCTCTTGCTGTTTCATCAGCGAATAGAAACGGTAAGAGGTTTCGTTTCTTTTTTCCAAATCTCCGCATTTTTCAAAATATCGAATTTTAGATTCTATGAAACGTTTCTCAATCTCCGGAAGATTAATTTCGGAGAGTTTTCTTTCCAAAAGCTCCAATACCTTCCTGCATTCTTCCACCTTATCAATTTCCAGAAAAAAATCCGCCAAGTCGCATACATCTTCCATCATATTGGTACGAAGTGCGGAAAGTAACTCTTTGTCGGAGAAACGATGAATCAGCATATCTCTTTCCGTGATTTTATTTCCATAATGAGCAAGGCGAATGGAAAACGTCAGAATATCCACACTGCTTAACAGTTCCCGCTCATATCCGAAATTTCTGGCGATTTCCAAGAGAGATTCCATACAAGCCTGGGCGGCATGCACATCTCTGTTTCTGCTCAGATAAATATTGCCTAGGAAGGTATAGATGCTGATCATATTCGAAACATAACTGCTGTCTACGGTATTTCCGCTGATTTCATACAGCGCTTCTTCCGCATAAAATCTTCCGTGATCATAATCTTTCAGCATGAAATACAGTCGGGCGATGTTGGAATTGATGATGCCGAGGAGACCGCTGTCTTTGGTAGTCAAAGACTTACAATAGTCCAGGGCAGACATATAGTAATCAAAAGCCAGACCGAAGTTTCCCCGTAAAAATTCCGTGATACCGAGGAGATTGTAGGACTTGGCCAGAAGGGTAAAATCTTGTGTTTCCTGCTGTACCTTGATTCCCAAGGACAGGTACTTCTGCATTCCTTCCACATCAAAATGAAAACTATAATAAGCATCGGCAAGTTGATAATAAACATAGCCTGCCAATGCATCGTCTTCGAGCTCTTCCGCAATCCCTAAAAGCAAGCCCAAGTTGTGAAAAATTTCTTCATCAAATAAGGTATATTGCTTTTCTACAAGCTCGATTATTTCCTGTATTTTTTTGTCATACCCTTTAAAATCCATGGTGTTCACTTTCTGCAGTTGTCTTTTTTATTCATAACGAGTATCGTGCGCAGAGCGTGCGATATCTCGTTTTTTTCCGGAAATTTACAAAACGCATTTGCACAGAAAAGCAGGTACATTCCCGCTTTTACTGCGGATCCTCCGCGTCAATTGCGCCGGCTATATTGCCTGCACTTTCCTTTGTAGACTTCTCTACCGTTTTGCTTTCCACCGTTATACCGGGACTCTCTACAATATTTCCGCTTTCCTTCGTGGCTTCCGTATTGCTCTTACTTTCCGTGCTTTTACTTGCAGTCTTTGCGCTCTTTGTTTCTTTTTTCGTTTCGCTCGACTTACTGCTCTCTTTTACACTATGCGAACTGCTCTGCACACTTGTTTCCTTGACCGTTTCCGCTACGGTACTTGCCGTGCTGCTCTCCGCCGCCGCTGTTTCAACAGGCGGAAAGTTTTTATACTGTACTCCGTTTCCGCCTTGCACATTCTGTCCGCGGAAATGAATCATCTCCGAAACCGTAACGAGCTGATACCCTCTGGCATGCAACTCCGGAATAACCGTTTTGCAAGCCTGTGCCGTGGAAAGGTATAAGGCGTGCATCAGCACGATATCCCCATCCTTGACCTGTGAAAGAATACTGTTTTGTGTCTTCTCCGCATCCCGAGAGCGCCAGTCTTCCGTATCGATAGACCAGAAAATAAGGGGTTTCTTGACAACTGCCTTGACATCATTACTGATATTTCCTCCCGGAAGTCGAACCAAAGCAGGGCGCACACCGGCAGCCTTCTCTACTGCATCATCCGTTTTATCGAACTCATTTCGGATATAATCCTGACCCTTACTGCTCAAATGAATATCATGGTCATAGGAATGATTTCCGATTTCATGCCCGCGCTCTACCGTGTTTTTTATATCTTCCGGAAATTTCTCAACCCTCTGCCCCACTACAAAGAAGGTAGATCTTCCATTCACCTTTTCCAACTCATCCATGAGAACCCCGTCTACTTGCACATCGGGACCGTCATCAAAGGTCAGTGCAACCATCGGCTTACTCGGATCAATATAACGTCCCCCGGAGAAAACCATTCCCTCTGCATTTGTCTCGCCTTCACTTGGGCTTTCCTCTTCCGTACTCTCCTCTGTAGACTCTGCCGGGCTGCTTTCCACACTGCTCTCTACAACGGTTACCGATTCTTCTTTCTGGGCTTTCCGACTTTTTTCAATAAAACGAAAAGCCATGGCAAAAACCTGGAAAACAACAAAAAGGCAAAACACAAGAACAAGAGCAAAGATGATTCTCGCCTTTTTTTGCTCCGCCTGCCTTTTCCTCCTTGCTCTCCTCCGCATCAGAATCCGCTTTTCTTCTTCTGTCAGAACTCTTTTTCTCTTTATATTGGAATGTACATTTCTACTGGATTTATAATTTTGACTTCTATCTCGAAACTTTTTCTCTCCGCTACCCAACTTACGTTTATCCGCCATGCTTAAAGTCCTTCTATTTCTCGCAATGATACTTTCCTACTATAGCACATTTTTTCCGACTTTTCAGAACGAGTTTTAAAATATATACAAATTATTTTCTTGTAGCTCTCTTTCGTTTTTATTACAATACTATCCATGCAAGGAAAAAACAGACTGATAAGTAGGAAGAAAAGAGATAGGAAGGAACATCATGGACAAAAAAGGGATCAATGAAATCAAAAAATGTTTTAAAAAGGAAGACTGCCGGATTGACCGAATAAGAACTTGTTTTATCAATGAAGAGGGCGAAGTCCTCTCCCGTTTTTCCGATTCCTTTTATGCTCTGGAAGATAATGAAGTATTTAAGTACTGCGAGCTCTTTAAGCGTTCGCTCTCCGGAAAATTCGGTCGCGAGCTTTATACCCTGGAATTTCCTCTAAAGGAAGAGGAGGAAGGCGGAAAGCAGGATGCACTCTTTCGTTTAAATGAATCGGAGCTCAAAGAAGAAGCGCTTTCTGAAAGTTTCTTTCAAAAAATAAATGAAATCTACTCTGTTCCGGGTAAAAAACTCCTGATTCTTGCGCATGGAATTTATGACGTCCCTAAAAAAACCTCGGACGGCTTAAGTTTGGAAGATGCTTCCGATACCGTATATCGTTTTACTCTTTTTCTCCTCTGCCCGGTCAGTCTATTAAAAGAAGGGCTGTGCTTTGATAAGGAGAAAGACAGTTTTATTGCCCGGTCGGAAGATTTCGTGGTGCAAAAACCGGAGATTTCCTTCCTCTATCCTGCTTTCCATGAGAGAGGAGCCGACATTCACTCTCTCCTATACCGAACAAAGAAACGGGAAGAGGGGCTGGACTCTATTACAGAGGAACTCTTCGGTATCGGACTTCCATACGGTGAAAAAGAGCAGAAGATTCAATTCTCCACACTGGTACAGGAGGTTTTGAAAAAGGATTGTAATTTTGAAAATATTCGCCTTTTGCAGGAAGAATTACAGGAGATAAAGGAGCAAAGCAAAGAAGAGGAAAAGGAACAAAGCCTTTCCAAATCCCGGATAAGGCAACTTTTGGAAAACGCCGGTGCAAGCGAAGAAGGACTGGCCAATTTTTCCGCACTCTATGACAACTGTCTCGGAGAAAACGATTCCGCCTTTTACGCTGAAAATTTAGTCGATAAGAATTTAGAGTTAAAATCGGAAAATCTACAATTTAAAATCAAAAATGAAATCTCCGCTATTTTGGAAAGCCGGATGATTGACGGGAAAGAATACCTGCTTCTGCCCATCTCCGACAATCTGGAAGTGAACGGAATCCCCATTCGTAGAAAGCTTGAGGAGGGTGAAGTATGCGACTAGACAAATATTTATCCGATATGGGGCTTGCAAGTCGCTCGGATATCAAAAAAGAGATTCGCAAAGGGCTTGTCCTTGTAAACGGTGAAATCATCCGAGACTCCAGTTTCTCCGTACCATTACATGCCTCTGTTTCCTATCGTGGAGAAGAAGTTTGTTATGAAGAGTTTTCCTATTATATGATGAATAAACCGATTGGCGTCCTGTCTTCCACCGAAGATCGAAAGCAGAAAACCGTACTGGATCTGATTACGGAAAAACACAGAAAAGATCTTTTTCCTGTGGGAAGACTGGATAAAGACAGTGAAGGGCTGATTCTCATCATGAACGACGGACAGCTGGCCCACACGCTGCTTTCTCCTAAAAACCACATAGAAAAAAGGTACTATATCGAAATTCCCGTTCTTCTGGAAGATTCAGATATAGCACCTCTACGTTTCGGCATACAATATGACAAGGATTTGATTGCGGAGCCGGCTAAGGTAAGAATCCTTAGCGCGGAGAAAGAAAAAACCGCCATAGAAATCATTATCACCGAAGGAAAGTTCCATCAAATCAAAAAAATGTTCCTTGCTCTTTCCGAAAACTATGTCGTGACGAAGTTAAAGCGTCTCTCTATGGGCAAGGTAGTGCTGGATGAAAACCTTGCTCCGGGCGATTACAGAAGGCTCAGCACCGAGGAAATTGAAGCCTTGCAAAGAGCCTTGGAGTAAAACAGCTTTATCCTTTTTTTCACTGCTTTATCCTTTTTTCAGCCTGTACATAACCAGTACATCACCGACTTGAATCAAGGTATCCCCGCGGGGGATGAGGACTTCCTCTCCCCTTTCTATCAGCATCACGCGTTCAGAGTCATCTCTTGGAATCTCCGCAATTCTCTTTTCGGCATAGATACTGCCGTAATCCACCTCAAGCTCTATAATCTCCAGGTCGGAACTGAGTGCCGGTTTTGCCGAAGCTATTACCACTCTATCTCCTACCAGGATTTCGGTATCTCCATTCGGAATGTCCTTTTTTCCGTCTCTCTCCAAAAGAATCACCATTGTTTCAGGCGGCATACGAATATCCTTTATTTTCTCCCCTGCCCAGGAATGCCCTTTCGGAACCTGAAATTCAATAAACTGTACTTCTTTTTCCTCCGTATAATCGGTGAAGGTCTTCATGACATCCCCTTCCGCATCAATCATATCCAACTTCTCGGAAACCTTGGGAAGAAAGGAACCCTGCAGTAAGATAGACAGTAAAACGATGAGGAAAATCAAGTGATAGATATAATCTCCTCTTCCTACCGTATCAACCGCCAGTATAGCGAAAACGATGGAGGCAGCTCCTCTTAATCCCGCAAAAGAAAGGAGAAGCTTCTTATTCCTCGAGGCAGGAAAGAAATGCATCAGGGTAAAGACAACCATCGGCCTTCCGACAAAGGTTAGGAAAAGAAAAATCCCTATCGCATTGAAGGCCACGCCGGGAAGACGAGAAGGGGTGGAAAGCAAGCCCAAAAGGAAAAAGAGCAGCATTTGCATAATTCCCGTTAAAGCATCAAAAAATTGTACCATCTCTTTCTTCTGCTTGATTTTCTGATTTCCCAAAATAATGCCGGTAAGATAGACGGCAAGGTATCCGTTTCCTCCAAGCGAAGTGGAAAGCGCGTAAGAAAGAAGTACTGCGCCCAGTACGAAAATCAGTTCAAATCCATCCGTTAAAACCGCAATCTTCTTCATCATATATAGAGCGAAGAAAGCGATAACTCCTCCAATCAAAAGCCCAAGGACAATTTGCAAGAAAAGCATACTGAGCATCTCGGAGATTTTCACGGTTCCCTGTACAAGTTCCAGGGAAAGAAGCGTCATCATATAAGCCATCGGGTCATTGCTCCCTGATTCAAATTCGAGCAGGGATGCCGTCCTGTCCTTTAAGCTCAGTCTTCTGGAACGAAGGATAGAGAAGACGGATGCCGCATCGGTTGAGGCGATGAGCGAGCCGAGAAGCAGTCCCCAGGAGAACTCCATATGAAGAAGCAGAGTACAAAAAGCGGCTACCGATAAGGCGGTAAATACTACGCCAAGACTCGATAAAAGAACAGCCTCTCCAGCCACAAACTTTGCTTCCTTCCAGTTTGTGCCGAAGCCTCCCGAAAACATGATAAAGATCAGTCCGAAGCTACAGACAGAACCCGAAAGTTCAAAATTTTCAAAATGAATCTTAAAAACGCCATCTATCCCAAACACAATTCCCAGTAAAAGAAAGGCGAGCAAAACCGGTACACCCATCTTCATGGAAAGCTTATGTAAAAATACGCTGAGAATAATGACAACTCCCGAAAGCAAAAGTATCTGGTTCACTATTTCTCCTCTCCCACTCTATCAACACTTTGCAGCAATCTATCCCTTCCTTCTCTTTCCTCCCTTCTCTTTCCTCCCCTCTCTTCGGACTGCTCATTCTACATTTCCATCTATTCCGTAAGACTTTCCAATCCGAGTTCTTCCGGAAGATAACGGGGATTCACATTCTCGGAAGTGCCAACGACGGAAGCTGCAAGCTTGGTTCCGATTTCACAGGCCTCCATTAAGTTCTTCCCATAAGTCAATCCCATGGCCACTCCGGCAAAAAAGGCATCTCCCGCACCCGCAGTATCGATTACATGCACCTTCTTGGCCTTACAGTGCCCGGCATTCCCGTTTTGTTCCGCATAGATTGCCCCCTCGGAACCCAAAGTCATAATCATCTGCGGGAATTGTGCCTTCACCACCAGCGAAGAAAGGGTAGAGAGTTTCGCTTCAAGGTCCATGTTCTCAAATTCCTCCGAAAAGAGCATTCCCGCTTCCTGTTGATTGCAAACAATACAAGCCGTTGTTTTCAACAAGTCTCTTCTTTCCAGCGCGATAGACATATTGGATACAGCCGCATAAACCTTTTTATGATACTTTTCAGCCAGGTTGAAAATCAATTTCAGAAGCTTGGAATCCATATCAATTTCTATTATGACACTGTCACAGCGGGAAAATAAATAATCTCCTTCTTCTCGGATTACCTCTTCGAGACTGGATAGATCGGGGCGTTGCGAAATGGAGCCCATCAGTTCTCCTTCCGTATCAAAAATAGCAAGCCAAGTCCCAAGCCCTCCACTAATCCGCTTGATGAAGCGGGTATTTACCTTATGGCGAGTCAGTTTTTGTACAACTTCTTCCCCTATCCCGTCCTCATCTACCACAGAGATAAAGGTAGGCCTCAATTCCACATTGGCAATGTCCTCTACAATATTTCGGCTGACTCCGCCGTGAACTTTAACGACTTTGCCCGCATTTCTTCCATCCGCTCTGTATAAAGAAAAGGGATAGCCCTTAATATCCACAAAAACTGCTCCAAATACCAAGATTCCGATACGTTCTTCCATGATTTTCCCTTTCATAATCCTGCTTTTGCGTTTTTTCTTTTCATTCTACTGAAGAATGGAATTTCTGACAAGAAAGAAGAGGCCGGGACAATCTTCGTCCCGCCTCTTCTCTCTTGTATCCCAAAAAATCCTTCGAAAAGTACGTTGTCCCGTTATCCATTGGATAAGAGCTGTCCCATTTGCGGGCCAAAGCTTGCTTCAAAAGAATAGTTTTTTCCGCGAATCTCCTGATTCTTCGTAAGCATGACGCCGATGTCCGCCCCTTCCTCTTCGGAGAAATAATACCGATTCCCCGCTTCTTCAAACCAGCCGGTCTGCATCATCCCGTTTTCATCAAAATGATACCATGCATAAGGCAGACCGTTCGTTTTTTCCGTTACACTGTGCCGGAAAACCAAAACCCAAGCATTTTTATAAAATTCTCCTTCTTGGTTTACAAGCATATAACGATGGTTACGGAAGTTCATAACCCAAATCGGATCCACAACTTGGGAAGGAACTCTTTTTCCATAGAGCAGTTTTACTTCTCCCTGATAGTTCTTCGGTAAGGCATCTATGGACGATACTTCGGAAAGGTCTTTTGCAGCTCCCAATACCTGCGGAACCTTCCCGTTTCCTCCGCTGCTTCCGGATGCGTTAGATGATCTACCCGCACTGCCGGATCCTCGAGAGGGTCTTCCGGCAGCACCGGACGGCTTATCTTCAGAATCCTTCTTCTCTTCTTTCTGTGAGTCTTCTTTCTTGCCTTCCGAATCTTCTTTTTTCTCCAGACTTAAGAGAGTGCCGTCGGAACGCAGTACATCATACGTCTTTGTTGCCGTAATGCCCTCCGCATCCGTTTTCAAGATTGGCAGTCCGCCCCAATTTCCGAGAAAGGCCGTCTCATCCACTGTTTTGATCCTTTTTCCCAGCTCAACTTCCTTTATGGCATTGTTGGCAAAGACAGCTTCTTCGAGATGGCTCACCCCTTCCATATCTTCTTTCGCATTTTGCGGCTCCAAGAATTGTACGGAAGTAAGTTCATTGTTCATAAAGGCTTCTTTTCCCAGCTCCTCTATATTGCCCGGAATGGAAATCGTCTTGATTTTATTGTTCTTAAAAGCGGCTTCCCCAACATGCCCCAGATATTTACTGAGCGCAAGCTTTTCCAATGCATTGTTCTCAAAGGCCTTTTTCTGAATGACGTGCGTCAGTTCCGGAAGAGCCTCAATAGACTGCAGTTTGTTGTTTTTAAAAGCATATTCCTTAATGATGCGAAGCGAGGCCAAATTAACATTTTCCGCCGCAAAGCTAAAGCTGTGCAAACCGCTATTCATAAAAGCGCCTGCTCCGATAGTATTTACCTTCACCGGAATTTCCACCGTATCCAGGCTCTTCTCATAAAAGGCAAAGTCGCCAATCTCCGTTATATCTCCCGCAGTACTGAAGGAGGTCGGAATCTGCAATGCCTTCTCTTCTCCGAGATAACGAAGCAGCTTTCCTTTTTCTACGACGTACTTTTTGTTCGGGGTCTTCTCTACTACATATTCGGATGGCTTTTTACCGTTTACGGACAGAATGATTTTGTCTCCTTCCGATAAGGCAGGGAGCGGCAGGGCAAAGAATCCATCCTCATTTGCCTTAACCTCATCCTGTGTAACGGTACCGCCCTCATTCTTCTCTTGAATCAACTTTACTTTTCCGGAGGGTAGGGTAAAGCCGGGAAGATTCCGATCCGAATCCAGAATCGGAAGGCGAAGCTGCATAGACAAAAGGTAGTATTGGAAGCTAAGACTGTTTTGCTTGCCTAGCGTCATTTCTTTCGCTTCTTCCACACTGGTATAGTCTTGTCCTCCCTTTTTAAAATCTTCCGCTTCTATCCTGACTGTTTCTCCCATCCGATAAAATGCCTTTACCTCTTGATTTCGTCCGTAGCCTGTACTATTTCCCGGACCGTACACTACGCTTCTCCTTAATACTTTTTCCGAATCCTTGGCGTCTATCGCAGTGAGATTCACAAAGGTAGGATTAATCAGATATTCTCCATCTTTGGACTGTAAAGCGCTGTCTTCTTTGGTAAAAACTTTTGCATAAGAGAAAATCGCCCTTTTATCCACGCCAAAGGCACCTTCCTCTATTTCTTGCAGCTTGTCTGCATGAATCTCCACCTCTTTATTGTAAGAAAAAGCATCTTTTTCAATTTTTTCCAGCCCTTCCGCTGAGGTCACTAAAAGAGGACTTCCCGCTGAAGAAAAGGTGTTTTTGTGAATGGCTTTCACACCCTTTGGAATATTGATTGAAAAGTCTGTTTTATCCGTTCCGCTGTCCTTATATTGGAATTGAAAAGCACCCTCTCCGATTTCTCTTAAGCTTTCCGGAAGTCTGACCTTTTCCAGACGATTATTTTTAAAAGCATCCTTTCCGATTGTCTCAACACCCTCCGGAACAATCAGCGATTTGATCTTCGTCTCATATTCCTGATTGATTTTGTTAAAGGCTCCCTCTCCGATGTGTTTTACCGCAACACCCCGAATGATTTTCGGAATGAGCACCTCCGGATTCTTTCCGTTATATTTTATAATGGTCTGTGTCGCATCATCAAAGTCAAAATCTTCTTCTACGATGGGATGAATGTCTCCTCCGATATTGTTTGAGCTGTCATCCACCTCCGTTTCGGGATTTTTCTCTGCACCGTCCGGATATGCCCAAGTTGCTTTTATGGCAAATGCACCGACTCCCTGCAGCGCGGAAGTCTCGGTAAAAGCACCGTCATAAACATAGCTTCTCTTCTTTGCCTCTTCTTTGGCATTTACATCATAATACAGTCCCAAACTGTCCGACAAAGCGGTTTTATAGCTTGTTGCAATGTAAAGAGGCTCATTCCGCTTAATCTGATATTCACTGAGATCAATTTCGTTCCAGGCATTCTTGCTATAATTCCCATAGTCTCTAAAGGGGGCAAGCTCCCGTAAACGTTTTTCCGAATCATATCCTAAAACGCCGATTTCGATATGGTTTCCGTTGTAATAGCTGTTATTGACCAGGAAAAGCTTTGCAGACTTTAAGACAGCACCCTTAAAGGGGGCCTGAAAACGTACGGCACTGCCCTTCATTCCGTTTAGAAAATGAATTGTATCATATGCTCCGTTCTTTTCTTCCACTTGAAAACCGTAATCCGTTTCCGCTTCTTTCCCATCTTTCGCTTCTTCATCGAGAACAATACCGGGGAGTTCCAAAGCCTCCTCTCCAAGCTGAACGCTTATTTCTTTCGGAAGGTACCCTTTCTTATAAGCCTTCAGAGTATAGGCTCCGGTATAGGCATGCTGAATGAGGAATGTCCCTTCTTCATTCGTTTCCGTACGCGGAAGACGGGAATCCTCCAATAACTGTAGGCTAACTCCTTTCAAGGAATGTCCGTCCTTATCCAGTACCTTTCCGCGAATTTCGGACCTTTTCTTTTCTTTTAAAAGGAAGTTGTACTCCTGCACCGGATTCTTGCTTAAATCTATTTTTTTCACTTCCGTCTCATAGCCATAGGCGGAAACCTCCACAGTAAAGGGCTCTTCCGGATTGTTCACCGCATGCTCCAGCGAATAGCTTCCGTCCAGAACACTGGCCATAGTATATTTACCGCTTTCCAGGACCGCAATTTTTGCCTCCAGCGGAATTCCCTGCAGCTCTTTTTCGTTATGCTCCGCCTCTACTTTATCGATGGAGTTTTCTTCCTCATCGTAAGCAAAAAGACCTTCGTTTTCAGCGGAAAAACCGGCCGAATCCGTATCTGAGGCAGCATTCATTTCGTCTTTTTCCGACTCTGTTATTGTAGTGTTTGTTGCAATATTACTATTCTCTGTGGAGTTCTTTTTTTCTCCCACATAGACATTGTCAATATACCAACCAACGTTATACTCATCTCGGAGCCCTCCGTCAGCCTGCACTCTGAAACGAACCTGCACCGTTTCCCCCACGTAGGAATCAAGACTTTGGGATAAGGTATGCCACTGCTGCGGTGCAGAAAAGCCCTGTATCTTTTCTTTACTGAACAGTGTGGCAAAGCTGTCCTCTCCCTCCTTTTGTATTTCCACCGTGAAACTGATGTTCTGGTCGATATTGCTACGAACGGAGAAACTGTCAAAGTAAAAATAATCCCCTTTTTCCACTGTAAAGGAAGGCATCAAAAGAACCGCATCCTGCTTCACTGTAAAACCGTGACTCATCGGACCATTTAGGGCCGTTCCCCATACGCTGGTCTGATTGACCATAAGACCTTCGTAAACATTCCGATATAATAGGGTCTTCTCCATCCAATCGGCAGGAAGCGCTATCTTGCCATGCTCCCAATCATTGATATTGTACTGAAGAATCTCTGGCTGAAAACCTCCGTCCTCATCATCAAAATTATAGGAAACATTGCTTCTTAAGCTTCCATATTTTACCTTAAGCGTCTTGGAGCTTTCACTTTCATTTCCCGATAAATCTCTTGCAATAATCCGATAGGTATAGCTTTCTCCTTCCAAAACATCTTCATCCAAGTAAGACATTTCATAGTGTGTTTTTACGCCCTTCTCATCTATAAATTTCTTCTTAAAGCCCTGCGGAAGAATTGCAATTTCCCGAAATTCCTCCTCTCCCGAAGCCTTTTTCTCTATGGCGTATTCTTTCATATCCGTCTCTTCGTTCATGGTGAAACTGAGACGAATCCCCCTTTCCTCCATTTCAGCCTTCAACCCTTCCACCTTTTTCGGAGGAAGGGTATCACCCAGCCCGATATGCAGATTATCCAAATACCATCCTGCGCCTTCTCCTCTTCCCAGGAAATAAAAGCGCAGCAATACGGGTTCTCCCGCTCCGGCATATTCCGCCAAAGAATAGCTGTTTCTTTCCCAGGATCTTTCCGTAATATCCGGTCTTAAAACCGTTTGGTAAACCGTCTTCCATTCCTTTTCGGAAGCCAATCTTGCCTGAATTTCCGCACGACAAATTCCTTGGAAAGAATTGTACACATCCGCCGTAAGACAGAAGTTATCTCCTTTGGAAAATGCACTGAAATCCATTGGCGGTAATTCCAGGGAGCTTTCTACGCTTGCTGTAAAGATGGGAGAGCCTCCGTCGATTCCGATATATTGGGTACTGCCATCCGGAAGTGTCGGTTCTTTCGAGGATTCTCTCTTGGAAAGCGCCCAATTTCCCTTCAGAAGGAAGCCGGACAAATCCTTTTCAAAATCAAAGTCCCACGGAAGACTTGCCCCCGGATGCACGGAAACCGCCTGTCTGATTTCCGTAACATTACCGGCGAAGTCCGTGGCTGCAATGCGAAGATGTAGGACTCCCTCTTTAAGAAGTTCCGCTTGAATTTCTCCCGTATAGATTCCGTCATTTTGAACGCCGCTCTGTAAGTTTAACGCAATGCTTTGTTCTTCCGTCTCATCATTAAAGCTAAAATAAGCTTTAGCTTCACGAATCGAAACATCATCCTTGAGCAACGCACTCACCCGATAATCTCTCCCCAGATAAGCCTCTTTCTCCGACTCCGCTTCACCTGTTGCGGCAGTATGGTCCTGTCCCTCTTTTAAAACCTTTCCATAGATTTTTCCGATGGCTTTTCCTTTGATCTTAGAGATGGCATCATAGGCATTGACCAGGCCGTAGCCGTAAGCCATATTAGGACTGCCCTTATATTGCGCATCCGAAAGCGGTTCTGCCGTAGACTCCAACAGAGAAATAATCTCCTCCACGGAAAGATTCGGGTCTGCTTCCCTAAGTAAGGCAATGACACCGACTACATGGGGTGTTGCCATACTGGTGCCATTCCAGGAAACATAATTTCCGGTGGCATCCAAAGAACGCACCTGTACTCCCGGTGCAACCAGCTCCGGTTTAATGATTTTCTTCGTATCATCAAAGGCTGAGGGGCCTTTCTTCGAGAAAGTCCCCAATTTCTTATTTATATCTACTGCACCTACCGTAAGGACATTTAACATATTGCCCGGATTTGCCACTGTGCCAAGTCCGGGAACACCTTCCCTTCCGCTTTGATTTCCGGCAGCAAAAACGCCTACAATTCCGGCTTCCTTCCAGGCTTCGGCAATATCATAGAACCAGCGATTGTCGTCGCTGTCCCCTCCCCAGGAATTGTTAATCACATCCGGCTTTTGCTCCAGCATCCATTCCGCCGCAGCAAGGAGATTACTGGTTTCTCCGCCCTGATCATTAATCGCTCTTGCACTGATGAATTTTGCCCCCGGCGCCACACCTATGCGGTTCAGATTTTCTCCTTCCGCACCGATAATGGTTCCGGCTACATGCGTACCGTGATCGTTGACGTGATCCGCCATAGGCTCCGGCAGACCATCCACAAAATCTTTATAGTAGGATTTGTCAAACTTTCCGCTTGTCTCATCGTAACCCTTGTAATTATTCTTGATTGCCGGAAGCTTATAGTTCACACCCGTATCAATGATTCCTACGGTAACGCCCTTCCCGGTAATCTGATATTCTTCCCAGACTTTATCTCCATGCACCATGGAAACGCCCCACTCGATTCTTCTTTCATCCGGCTCAAAGATTTCCCTTTTCTTCCTGGATTTTTTTCCTCTTCCACAGGTCGAATGAGTTTTATTCTTTGATTGGGCGTAACGGCAATGACATTTTCCTGCTTTGCAATTTCATATAAGACCTCCGCCTTTTCCACAACGGCATGTACGCCGTTCGCAATATAAAAGGCCTCATATTTTTCAACGTTGCCGTTCTCTTTTTCTTCCGATAAATAAGCTAAAAGCTCTTTCTGTGCTCTTTCCGCCTTTTCTTTTCTGCTTAAAGCATCTTTGTCCGCGCCAAAATAATCGAGACGAATCATGACATCATAGGGGCCTTTTTGTTCTCCTATAATCTTTGCAATTTCACTTTCTTCTATCGCTGCATAGGAAGAGAATGCCCCCGTATAAGCCACATTCCCCAATATAAGCAGCATTACCAGAATGCCGCTTATCCATTTTCTGAAAATATTTCTCATAGCTTCCCCTTTTCAACAATTAAAAAGCGCTATTTCTTTTCATAACTAATGGTGAAGGGCTCAATCTTGTAGCCGCCTCCCTCTCCATAGATCCTGATCTGATTGTCTTGCAGCTTTTCTTGCACTGTCGAAAACGGCAAGACGAGAATCGCCTCGTACCCGTCCTCGGGCACATCCTCGTTGGCATAGCCCTTGAACAACTTAAGCCCTGTCAATTCTTCCTTGCTACCATCTACATAGAATCGAACCTGCCCGATTTTCCCAAAATCCAATGATTCGTAATTCCCATGATAGAAGGGGAATCGCAGATCTTCTCTTCTTTGCGTAAAGGAAGTCACACCTCCGCCCGGATGTGCCTCTATCAAATTCTCTTTCTTAGAATCCTCTTTCTCATCCTTTTTCTCCGCATTTCGATATGTAAAATGTAAGCTGTAAGAACTTAAGCCGCTTTGTCCCTTCTTTTTTCTGCGGATATCCAAATAGACTTTTTTCGATCCGGAAAGCTTTCCGTCCTTATACACGGAGGAATATAGTTTTTTCAGTAAGGCATCGGAATGCAGAATAACGCTGTTATTCTCATAATCCGTCTCATACTCCATGCCCTCCGTAAGCTCCTTGTAGTAATAGTCCTCCTCCGACTTACCCGCTTCAAGATGGATCGTATCTCCCTCTTCCAATTGATCCTCATGGAACTGCAAGACTACATCCTCTGAAACATCATATTCCTCTTTCTCTAAAGTAAAACTGCTCTTTTTTCGTACAAGCAATCGTAGCAATACTTCCGGTTTTTCTCCTTCTACTCCTTCCGGAAGGTTGTAGTTCACTTTTAAAAGATATTCTCCGGGCTGCCAGGTTTTTACATTTTGCTTATCGATGGAAAGAATGGAAGCTTCTACCTTTTTGCCATTGCTGAGATTTAATTCCAGCTTTGTCGGTAACTCATTGTCATAATAGCTTCTTCCCTGTTCAATAGAGACAGCGGCAAGTTCCTTAACAGAAGTCACTGTAAGCTTGGAAACCTCGCTCTCTTTTCCGCCTTCATTTTCCTTCGGGGTCTCTTTCTTCTCCTCCGGCTTTTTCTCTTCCTTCGGTGGCTCTGCAGGATTTTCTTTCTTATTGGACTCTTCCTGAGCATTCCCCATCTCTTTTTTCTCTTCTTTTGGTACAGCAGGACTTACCGCGGAGGCTCCTCCCAGACCGCCCCCTCCGGAACCGGAGCCTCCCCGTCTTCCTTGCGAGCCGCTCCCTCCGGGAACAGCTCTGGAAGCTCCCGCAACCACCGGATTTTTATTTTCCTCTTCCACTACCTTAGTAGAGTATCCCTTTCCTTCTACATGGATTGCTTGTCCGTCTTCCGAAACCCACTGGCCTAATTCATTTACCTGATAACCATCCGGAGTAATCGCAGACAGGAGGAGCTCCCCATCCTCTTTTAGAAAATAGCAGTAGCCGTCAACCCACTGCCAGCCGCTAAGCATTTTTCCGCGGCTCCCGTCGGACTGCGGATTTAAGAAGTACCATTTCCCCTGATAAAAAAGCCATTTATCCTTCATTACACCGGTATTTTCATCCAAAAAGTACCAAGTTCCGCTATCCAAAAGCCAGCCTTTTTGTGCGTCTCCGCTCTCTGCCAAATATTGCCAATTCTTCCCGGTATTTTTCCATGTTCCGGCATAGCCCATGGTACTCAAAGCACAGGACAAGAAGAGAAAAGCTCCCAAACAACTTTTCCCCTTCACTCTTTTTCTTTTCATGATTTCCTCCTCATACAAAATAATTTTCAAGAATAATACGTAGTTAGTATATACTAACCATAAATTAGATTCAATAAACTATTTATATATGAAGGTCATTATAACGAATTATAATCCCGGCGGATTCCGGAAACTATTGATTTATTCAGCTGTAGAGCGGTGTCCATCAACACATTTTGTCCTATAATCCCGGTTTTCATCAACACGTTTTGTCCTATAAACCGCATTTCCGACATAATACCGCTAGCTCCGCAAGCGGCCCTCATTAAGAACACAAAAAAGACGTCAAATCCAAATCATATTGGATCTGACGTCTTCTCCTTTTTCCAATTTCCTTACAGGAAGACCCGCAAGTCTCTCTTTTTCATTCTATCTTACTTTTATGCTTTCTTTTTCTTATCGTTATAAAGATAGCCTACCAATCCGCAAGCCGATACGGCAAAGAGTAAGAGATACTGTAAAGCTCTACTCTGATCGGAGGTCTTTGTATCTCTCTCCACTTCCGGTTCTTTACTCTCCGGATTTCTTCCCTCACCTTTTACCTGACCTTTTACCTGGGCTTTGGCATCCGGAGTCGTCGTGGAAGCATTACGAGAGTCTCCTAATACGGAAGACGGATTCTTACTGCCCGGTTTAACCGAAGGACTTGTACCTCCATTGTTTCCACCGTTGTTTCCGCCGCCGTTATTTCCACCGCCATTTCCTCCGTTTCCGGAATTTCCCGGGTCGTTTGGCTTAAGCTTTGTATTGGTGAATACAAAACCGTATCCGGAATTGGCATCACCGGAAATGCTGCTACTAAATCCCGGAACAGCATCCTCCGTTACAGTGTATTGAATCGGCTGTCCGTCCTTGCTTCTCTCCAGATTCACAAAAGTGTATTGCCAATTGTTGGCATCGGAAAGAAGTTGAGATGCTATTTCCTTTCCATTTGCAAGCAAACGCACCTTGACGGAAGCGGGATGGTCTCCCTTTCCGTTCCAAACCTTGGTAACAGGAATGGAAATCTTCGTATTGATGGTATTCGTCACGGTAAAGCCGAGTCCCTGTGTTCCGGAAACAGCCGGGCTGTAGCCCTCTACCGCCTTTTCGCGAATACTATAGTTGAATAACTTACTATTGTCATCGTACTTGGGCAAATCCGTAAAAGCAGCCTTCCAAGCATTATCCTGGCTTAAATCAAGTGTATCTCCGGTAGCCTCTCCGTTACGAAGCAATTCTACGGTTACTTTATTGGGTCTTAACTGTGCTTTGTTGCCGGCATCAACCCACTTTTTCGTGACTTCCACACTTCTCTTTTGTCCGGATTTTACATTGGTAACCTTAAGAAGTGCTGTATTGGATGCATCAAAGCTATCCGCCGACACGGTATATTTTTCATTGGAAAGAATATATCCCTGCGGAGCAGCAATCTCCTGCACCGTATAATTATCCTTTAAAAGATCTCCAACACTGGCTTCTCCGTTCTCATTGGTCGTCACCTGTGCAACCAAAAGGTTCTCACTGTTGGCAATGGCAAATTTTGCACCCTTCAGGGCTTCTCCGTCCTCATTTACCTTCTTGATATTGAGAACATAATTCTCACCGCTGCCGGAACCGCCGGAGTTCTTTACATACAAATCATACTTAGCTCTCTTCGGCCCGCCGGAAGTTCCGTCGGAATTCACTTCAATATTATTCTTATAATCAAAATTCGTCTTGGGAATGCCGTCAAACTTCGCATAGTAGAAAATCTCATAGCCTTCTTCGGCCTTCACATTGCCAAGATGAAGCTGAAAACTCTTCTTTCCGGGAGCGGACTGCTTAAATTCCTTCTCAATTGCCGTAATATGAGGCGCCCCGTCTGTCTTTGTATCATTCCTTAAATCCCAATGCTTTCCGTTAATGGGATCGGGGTTCCACTTTGTTCCCGAAAAACTTCCTCTTTCCCATACACCTTTCCGAACCGATACAGGATGAGAATCGTCTACATAATAAGAAAATGCACCGTCTCCCAAAGCATCCGTTAAGGTCAGATTGGTTCTTGCTTCTCCAAGATTTATTAAAATACGGTACCGAACCAGCTTGATCTTATTGCCTGTCTGTGGATCCGTAGCCTCATCCAAAGTCTGATTGGCATCCTTTACCAACTCAAAATCGCTATCTTTCTCAATCCCGGTGTAATGGACTTTTCCGGAAATTGCAAAAGTATTGCTTCCATTTATGGTAAGATTTCCCGTGATATCCTTCGGATTGGGCTCCACGGCAGAGTTAACCTGCACGGAAAGACGGAAATTCACCTTGATATTGCTCTTTCTCTCTACAAATGAACTGTAGGTTAAAACCATGGTATTGCTCTGTGCATCATAATGAGCCGTCGCAACCAACTCTCCTCCGTCCGTGATGGGGAAGTCTTCCGACTGTAATCCCGTAAAGGAATCCGGGAACTTAATACTTGTTTTATCCCCGGCCTTGGGACTCTCACCATCCGGAATCGAATAAGCTACCTTGATTCCGAGAAAACTATGGTTGTGTACTCCTGAACCGTTGTAAGGATTTCCGTCCTTATCGGTATAAGATGCATCAGTAATATTGACTGCAATCGATTTACTGTTTTCCGTTGCAGTTGCACCTTGTGCGTTTAGCGCCATAGTCTGAGCTTCTCCGGCTTCCTGTACCTTGGCTTCCTCGCTTTTTGCCTGAGCAGCCCTTATATCTTCCTCAGAAGGAACACCGCTGCTCTCAGAGGTTGAGGGAAGGGTACTCTCCGATGCGACGCCGGAACTTCCCAGCTCCTCCGCCTGTGCAAGGGATAAACCCTGCCAAGCCATAGCTACGGCCATCAAGATGGCTAGCAATTTTCTTTTTCGCTTCATCTTTCTACTCCTTCTTGCTTTCATTAAAAAGCAATTAAAATCCAACAGTATGTTCTTCTTCTCCAATTCAATTCTTAATCATTAAGAATTCGCTTATCCAGTCTAGCACAATTTAAGAATATTTCAATTAAATGCTACTTTATTCTCTTAATAAAATCAAAGTGCATAATAATATTCTTTTATTTTCTATTTTTTTTGTGCAATATATAGTATTAAGTCGATAAAGCGATATTCCATTTTTAATATTTTAAGATATCTCTGTCGCAAGTACCGGACCGCCAAAAAGATAGCCCTGTATTCTGTCACATCCGTACTCTACCAACTTTTCGTACTGCCACTCTTCCTCTACTCCCTCTACAATAACAACCATTCCCAGATCATGGACAATGCTGATTAAATTTCGAACCACATCCCCATTGGAGGAAAGAAAGTTATCCACAATAGACTTATCCATTTTTACTGTATTTAAAGGAATATAGGGAAGATAGGCAAAGCTGCTATAGCCCGTTCCGAAGTCATCCAGATGTAACTCTATTCCCTCTTCTACCAGTCTTTTAAAAACCGCTTTGGTCTGTTTGGATTCTTCGAAGAGAATGCTCTCCGTAATCTCCAAAACCACATATTCATGAGGAATCCCGTGTCTCTCCATTTGATAGAGAAGGAAGTCCACAAAATCATCATCATAAATCTGATAGCTGCTGAAATTAATCGAAATGGGGCAAAGTGTCCTGCCTTCATCCTTCCATCTGGCCAATTGTCTTACAACCTGTTCCACTGCAATCTTTCCAAGTTTGGTAATATAACCGTATTGCTCTGCAACCGGAATAAACTGGTCCGGAGAGCACGCCTCATTCCGAATGCGAAGAAGTGACTCAAATCCCACAATTTTTCTTCCCTTACACTCTACCTGCGGTTGATAAACCATATAAAAGGCATTTTGTTGAATCGCTCTTTCAACCATTTTTAAAATTTGATTGATCTTTTCTTTTCTGTATCGTAACTCGTCCGTATAGAAGACAAAATGATTCTTACCCTTTGTCTTGGCCGCACTAAGTGCAATCCCCGCGGACATAACGACCTCCTTCGGATTGGCATTGCCCTCCGAGCAGGCAACTCCGCCGGACGCTTTCATATAGACTGTTTCCCCGGACACGGTTATCGAACGATAAAACGCCGCCTGTATCTCTTTAATTTCCAAGGAATCTTCTTGCAGAATTGCCCGGGGAAAAACAATCAAAAATTCATCTCCGCCGTAGCGTGAGGCCACCGCACCGTAGTCTCTTTCCATCTTCTTTAATCGATTGGCGACTGCAGAAAGATATAAGTCTCCCGTCTCATAGCCTCTTAATTCATTTAATTCTTTCAGATTATCAATATCTACCAGGACACAACTGAATTCCTTGCTGTTTTTCAACAACTCCTCCATATTGGAAAGAGCAGCCTGTCGGTTCAACAATTCCGTGAGATAATCATAGCGCAACTTATGAGCAAGCTGGTCTTGCTCGTAAAGCAGACGGTCATTTTCTTCTTCCAAAACTTTGAATAAACTCCTGCTGCGCATTCTGCTTAAAACAAAATAGAGCGAGAAAAGGAAAAGGGAAAGGAACGGAAGCGATGCAATGATAACGATATCCCTGTATTTCCTCCAGATGTCTTGAATTCCACCCTTAATCTCGCATCCCCTAGGCAATTTTTTCCCGGATAAGCGGTAAGCGGTAAGCACCCTGTCACTTACGTACAGAGTCCCCGGACTGTCTTCCGTAACAGGTTGTTCTTCAATCTTCACTCTATTGGAAAGAATCTCTGTCAGTAAAAGCGTGGCGTCTTCCGCCATCAGACGATAATCCACGATTCTCCCCCCTAAAAATCCGGGAATCTCCTCATCCATGGCATGTCCGTAGAGAGGTGTACTGACCTTCGATAAAAGAAGCTTCGTGATCTGACTTCTTGGATAACGGTTTCCATCCTCATCTTCGCCTGCATAAAGGTACAGGAGAATACTCTCTTCGTCTAAATTCTCTATTGACTGAATGAACTCTTCTCTGCTTAATTGGGAAAAATTAATTCCCTCGAAGCGATAATCCGGAAATTGATCCTGAAGAGATAAAAACTCTTTGCCCTCTTCCATTCCCAAGTAACTGTTATCGTATATTGCCAGAATGGATTTAGCCCTCACCTGCAAGGCTGTAGCCAAATCCAAGGTTTCCTTCATATAAGAAAACATATAATACCCGGTCATCTTGCTGTTCTTACTGACGCTCTTAGCCAGCTCCTGATCTCGGATGGAGAAGAAAATCACTGGAATGTCCGGGAAAAGGCTGTCCTTGTATTGCTTCAGCAAGCTTAAGCTTCTATCATCTCCTACAAGAACTCCATCATATATAATTCCCTTTTTTTGCAGATAGGCATTCATATCGGCATAAAAATCCGTAGCATCTCTCTCGTCATCCGATGAATAAGGTCGCACATGAAAGCTGTCTAAATGAGCCTCCGTTCCGTCCAGAACAGCTCTCACGCCCTCGATTTGTCTCTGAATAATCTCTTCCGAAGCGGCATCGGAGCTTATAAGGAGGATATTTTTGGAAGAAATCCGCCCCCCTTGCCCTTCCTCTTCCGTCTCCTGCCTATCTTTCTGTACCGCCCAATCTTTAGGCTTGGTATGAAAATAAAATTTCCAAGATTTTAAAACGAAAACAACAAAAATAAGCAGAAATACCATTCCTGCCGAAAGTAGACCTAGCCTAAAAAGACGATTTCCGTCCCTACTTTTCATAATCTGTCCTCGTGTTTACCCTTCTCTCCTTAAAGTAGTATGAATACAAGGCAAATTTTATTCAAGTCCGTCTCCTGCTGCATTTTTTCTGTCTTTTCCGGAAACAAACTCCGTGAATCCTTTCCGTTTGCCCCGTTATACTCGCTTTTCCGTGGATGTGTTCTCCTCCTACAACACGAAAAAAGAGGTATACTCTCTTGTATATACCTCTTTTAGTGTACACGATTTGGCTAAATATGCAAGATTTAATTCCAGCCCTTCGGGAGCTCCAAAATAGCCCCTCTGTTTCCACTAGTAACCAGTGCCTGATAGCGAAGAAGATAGCCCTCCGTCACCTTCGGTTTTCTGGGTTTCCAAAGTTTTCTTCTTCTTTCCAACTCTTCCTCCGAAACCTTCATATCGAGCTTATTTTTTGGAATATCAATGGAAATAATATCGCCTTCTTCTACCAAAGCAATTGGTCCGCCGACAGCCGCTTCCGGAGAAACATGACCGATAGAAGCTCCCCGCGATGCACCGGAGAATCGACCGTCGGTAATGAGTGCAACAGTACTACCGAGTCCCATTCCCATGATGGCGGAGGTGGGGTTTAACATCTCGCGCATTCCCGGGCCGCCCTTCGGTCCTTCATAACGAATCACGACCACATCCCCGGGATGAATTTTTCCGCCTTTAATGGCAACAATCGCATCGTCCTCACAGTCAAACACTCTCGCCGGACCTTCGTGAACCATCATTTCGGGAGCTACAGCGGAACGCTTTACCACACCGGTATCCGGGGCGAGGTTTCCCTTTAAAACAGCAATGCCTCCGTTTGGCATAAAGGGATTTTCGATAGGGCGAATAATCTCTTCATCCAGATTCCTTGCCTTTTCGATATTTTCTCCCGTTGTTGCCCCCGTAACCGTAATACCGTCCAAATGCAGAAGATTTTTCTTCGACAGCTCCTTCATAACTGCAGAAATACCGCCGGCTTCATTTAAGTCCTCCATATAGGCGGGACCGGCAGGTGCTAAATGGCAGAGATTCGGTGTCGTATCGGAAATTTGGTTGGCATATTCCATATCCAGGTTAATGCCGCATTCATGGGCTATTGCCGGAAGATGCAGCATCGTATTCGTAGAGCAACCGAGAGCCATATCCACACGCAGAGCATTTTCAAAACTGTTTTTCGTCATGATGTCTCGCGGACGGATATTTTCCTTCAACAAATGCATAATCGCATATCCGGCCTGCTTTGCGAGCCGAATACGAGCCGAATACACCGCCGGAATCGTTCCGTTTCCGGGAAGTGCCATACCGATGACTTCACTTAAGCAGTTCATGGAGTTTGCAGTGTACATCCCCGAGCAGGAACCACAGGTAGGACAGACATTTTCCTCGTAGAGCTTGAGCTCTTCCATACCAATTTTTCCGGCCTCATATTCTCCCACCGCTTCAAACATGGCGGATAAAGAACGCTTCTTTCCATGTACCTTTCCGGCAAGCATGGGTCCGCCTGAAACAAAGACGGTCGGTACATTAACACGGGCTGCCGCCATAAGGAGTCCCGGCACATTTTTGTCACAGTTCGGAATCATGACCAATGCATCAAACTGATGAGCCTTTGCCATACACTCCGTGGAATCCGCAATCAGATCTCTTGTCACAAGAGAATACTTCATGCCCACATGGCCCATGGCAATCCCGTCGCAGACCGCAATCGCCGGAAATTCCACCGGAAGGCCGCCCGCTTCGGCAATGCCCATTTTCACCGCCTCACAAATCTTATCCAGATTGATATGTCCCGGAACAATTTCATTGTAGGAACATACCACGCCGATCATCGGCTTCTTCATTTCTTCCTTGGTATAACCCAAGGCGTTAAATAAACTTCTATGTGGCGCCTGTTGCACGCCTTCCCTTACATGATCACTATTCATTCAATCCTCCTGAAATACGCTAAGAATAACGCAACTCTTCCATAATACTACAACAAAAACTCAATTTAGGAATATTCCAAAATGAAACTGTACTTTAAAGAAAACACGTGAGCATGCTCTTCTGCTCAAATCTTTCCGCCGTGCTTGGAGCTATAGTTAAAAATATTGGCAAGAATTGCTCCCGAAATATTATGCCATACGGAGAAGACCGCTCCCGGAACTGTTGCGAGAGGGTACTGGGCAAAGTGAGTTGCCGCAAGGCTCGTCGCTAGCCCGGAGTTCTGCATACCCACTTCAATGGAAATAGCACGGCACTTCGTGGTATCCAGCTTCAGCACTCTTGCTGCAAGGTAACCGGTGAGGTAACCCAGTACATTATGGCAGATCACTACACAAACTATCAAAAGACCGTTCTGCATGATTCGGGCAGAATTCACGGAAACTACCGCTGCAATAATGAGAACAATCGCGGTTGTGGAAATTAAGGGAAGCGCTTTTACCGCTTTCTCCGTTACTTTGCTAAAGAAACGGTTTACCACAATTCCGAGAATAATCGGCACAAGAACCACTTTGATAACGGAAATAAACATCCCGACCACCTGTACATCTACCGTCTTTCCGGCATAGAGCAGCGTAAGAAGCGGTGTCATAAAAGGTGCCAGAATAGTGGACACGGAAGTCATGCAAACCGAAAGGGCAACATCTCCCTTGGAAAGATAGGTCATAACATTTGATGACGTTCCCCCCGGACAGGTTCCCACGAGAATAACGCCAATCGCAAGTTCCGGTGAAAGACGAAATACCTTGGTAAGAAGAAAAGCCAATAATGGCATCAGGGTAAACTGTGCCACTGCCCCGATAATGACATCTCTCGGTCTCTTAAAGACATCCGTAAAATCCGACGGTTTCAGAGTAAGCCCCATTCCAAACATGACGATGCCGAGTAAGGTATTAATCCATGCTGTCTTAATAAAAGATACGCTAGACGGAAAAAAGAGAGAAATGGCAGCCACGAGAATCACAATCAGTGCCATCCACTTACTCACAAAATCACTCAACTTTTCTAATACTCTCATACAATCCTCCTCTCGGACAAGCCCCCTCTTTTGCATTGTCCTATTCCAAATAGCTCTTCCCCTATTCCCGATATGTACGGGATATAAAGAAAATAAAAAAGACTTCTCTTTATACATGCGTAAAAGCATAAAGAAAAATCTCTTTTATAATGTTTGCTATTTTATCGCGGCTTTCTCACTTTCGCAAGAAAATGCCGCAATTTTACTATACAGATTCGGAATAGGAGCTATATAGAAGATCTCTTCTCTTCGCTAAAACAATCTTTTAGGAAAAATCGTCTGTAAGCTCCAAGGTATGTTCTTTCTGCATCTTCGCGCAGACCTTTAAGAATACATCCAAGGGAACATTGTTAACCTGCTTATTGGAGCCTCTCATATTGATGGAAACGGTATTTTCCGCCATTTCCTTATCTCCCAGAACAAGGATATACGGATCCTTATAGTTCTTGTAGGTCTTGATTTTCTCCTTCATATTCTTGTCCGTGTAGTCCACCTCGGTACGAATTCCCATCTCCGAAAGAGCGTCGTAAACTTTCTTTGCATACGTGTTGTGCTCTTCCCGGATTGGTACGATTCCCACCTGCTCCGGAGAAAGCCAGAAGGGGAAACTTCCCTTAAAGTTCTCTATAATAATCCCGATGAATCTTTCCAAGGAGCCATAAATCGCACGGTGCAGCACAACCGGCATCTCCTGTTCTCCCTCCGCATTCTGGAAGGAACAACCGAAGTTGTGCGGAAGCTGGAAGTCAAGCTGTACCGTTCCGCACTGCCACTCTCTTCCGAGAGCATCCTTTATCTGGAGGTCAATCTTCGGACCATAGAAGGCACCGTCTCCCTCATTAATCTCAAAACCGCCTTCCCCGTATTTATCGGTCAGAATCTTCTTTAAAGCAGCCTCTGCCCTGTCCCAAACCTCGATATCTCCCATAAAGTCTTCCGGTCTTGTGGAAAGCTCTGCACGGTAGCTTACGCCGAAGGTATTGTATATTTCATCCGCAATGGAGATAATATCGGCAATCTCCGCCTCAATCTGGGACTCCATAACGAAAGTATGGTCGTCATCCTGCCGAAACTCCTGCACGCGGAAAAGACCGTTCATCTGACCGGATTTCTCCTTTCTGTGCAGAACATCGTACTCAGAATAACGAATCGGTAGCTCCTTATAAGAACGATTTCTTCTCTTGTAGGTCAGCATGGCATTCGGACAATTCATCGGCTTTGCTGCCATGGTATCGAGATTTTCACGATTGTAAATTACGGAACCGGCCTGAATCTTCACCGTCTTTTCCGGAAGACTCGTGTCATTCGGGTTCTCCATCACGCCGGAAAGGTCTGCATCGGCCTTCAACCAACCGGAAACTCCGGGCACCATAAACATGTTGTTGATGTAATGAGCCCAGTGGCCGGAAATCAACCAAAGCTTCTTATTGTTAATAAGCGGTGCGGAAATCTCCGTATAACCGTGTCTTCTCTGTACCTCTCTGGAATACTGAAGTAGCGCCTGATACATCTTCCAGCCTCTCGGAAGCCAATAAGGCATACCCGGTGCAGTCTCGTCGAACATAAAGAGGTCCAGTTCTTTTCCGAGCTTCTTGTGATCTCTTTCCTGTGCTTCCTGTAACCACTTCAAATGTTCCTTCAAAGCATTCTTATCCGGATAAACAAAGAGGTAAACTCTCTGCAACTGATCTCTATGCTCATCCCCTCTCCAGTAAGCTCCGGAAACGGACTTTACCTGGAAAGCCACATTCATCAGTTCCTGAGAATTCTCTACATGGGGTCCCCGGCAAAGATCCACAAAGTCATCTCCGGTATGATACACGGAAATCACCTCTCCATCCGGAAGGTCCTCTATTAATTCCTTCTTGAACTTCTGCTTTGCAAAAAGCTTCAAAGCATCTTCTCTGGAGAGTTCTTCCCTTGTCCAAGGTTCTCTTCTCTTAATGATTTCCCGCATCTTATTTTCAATTGTCGGAAAATCTTCCTCTGTTAAACTCTTGGGAATCCAAAAATCATAGTATGCACCGTCCTCAATCTGCGGTCCGATGGCATACTGCACTTCCTCACCGTAAAGCTCAATCATTGCCTTTGCTAAAACATGGGCAATGGAATGTCTGTATCTCTCTAAAAATTCTTCTCTTTCCATAATTTAACCTCATTTACTTACTTTAAGCGTTCGCCTCAGTTCTTACACCTTACGCAATCCCTTTTGCTTTTCTTTCTTTATGCGTTTGCTTCCAATCTGGCTACGGCCTTTTTCAGTCTGCCAAGAGACTCCTCTTTTCCGAGTACGGAGAGAATCTCCGTCGCTCCTGCCGGCGTCATCATTTTTCCGGAAAGGGCAATGCGAATCGGCCACATGGTGAATCCCGTCTTATAGCCTTTTTCCGTACTGAACTCCTGTAAAACACTGTAAAGCCGGTCATTACTGTAATCCGTTTCCTGCTCCAAAAGAGGAAGGACCTCTTTTAAAAGCTGTAAAGAATTCTCCTCGGTTGTCTTCGCCTTCTTATTCTGATAGAGAGAAAGGGCGTAGTCCGGCACTGCCTTAAAGAAGGCTACATGCTCCGGAATATCCGGGAAAATCTCAATACGGCTCTTCACCATCTCGGCGATTTTCTTTAAATCCACCTTCTCCCCGGCAGCCTCCTTCAGATAGGGGTAGGCTCTCTCATAGAACTTATCGAAGTCCATCTTCTTAATATACTCTCCGTTCATCCAACGAAGCTTTCCCATATCAAAGACGGCAGGGCTCTTCGAAATTCTGTGATAATCAAACTCCCGGACGAGATCCTGCAACGAAAGAATCTCTTCATTTCCTTCCGGACTCCATCCAAGAAGCGCAACAAAGTTCACAACCGCTTCCGGCACAAAGCCCTGGTCAATCAAATCCTCAAAGGAGGAGTGCCCCGACCGCTTCGAGAGCTTCTTGTGATTCTCATCCGTGATTAACGGACAATGCACGAGTTTCGGGGATTCCCAGCCGAAGGCATCATAGAGTCTCTGATACTTCGGGCTGGAGGAAAGATACTCATTTCCACGAACCACATGAGTAATCCCCATTAAGTGGTCGTCTACGACATTTGCAAAGTTATAGGTCGGGAAGCCGTCGGACTTAATCAGCACCATATCGTCCAGTTCCGTATTTTCCACAGTAACATCCCCGTAAAGCTCGTCATGGAAGGTCGTTGTTCCCTCTGTCGGGTTATTCTGCCGGATTACATAGGGAAGACCCGCTGCAAGCTTCTCCTCTACCTCTTCTTTCGAAAGAGCAAGACAATGCTTGTCATAGTGCATCAGAATTTCTCCGTTTACCTCCGTCTTTAAAGACTCAAGCCGTTCCTTATCGCAGAAGCAGTAATAAGCTTCTCCCTTTTCCACAAGCTCCTTGGCATACTGCATATAAATGCCGGTCTTCACACGCTCGGACTGCACATAGGGGCCGCAGGAGCCGGGATTGTCCGGACCTTCATCCCAAAAAAGCCCCGTCTCTTCCAGGGTTCTGCGGATAATCTCCACAGCCCCCTCCACTTCTCTTTCCTGGTCTGTATCTTCTATGCGAAGAAGGAAATCTCCTCCCTCATGCTTGGCAATCAAATAGGCGTACATCCCTGTACGAAGATTCCCTACATGCATCCTTCCGGTGGGGGAAGGCGCATATCTGGTCCTGATTTTCATAAAAGCCCCCTAACTTAAATTATTCTGCTAAATCCTGCGGTCTCATGGAAAGGTTGATTCTTCCCATCTTATCCACCTCAATAACCTTTACGCGTACCTTGTCGCCGATATGCACAACATCCTCCACCTCATTCACTCTCTTATCGGAAAGTTTGGAAATGTGCACCATGCCGTCCTTTGTCGGGCTGAGCTGCACGAATGCGCCGAAATTCATCATTCTGACTACCGTGCCTTCCAGAATCTGACCCGGTTCAATATCATTTACGATGGAAAGGATAATCTCCTTTGCTCTCTCTAATGCCGCGAGGTCGATTCCGGAGATGGATACCATGCCGTTGTCATCAATATCAATCTTTGCACCGGTCTCCTCGATAATGGCGGTAATCGTCTTACCCTGCTTACCGATAACATCTCCAATCTTGTCGGTCTCAATCTGTAAGGTAATAATTTTCGGTGCATAGGGAGAAAGCTCTTTTCTCGGCTCGGCAATCGCATCCTTCATAACACCGTCCATAATAAAGAGTCTGGCCTCTCTGGCTCTCTTAATCGCCTCTTCCACGATAGGACGGGTTAAACCGTGAATCTTGATATCCATCTGGATTGCCGTAATACCGTCTCTTGTTCCCGTAACCTTAAAGTCCATATCGCCGAAGAAATCCTCAAGGCCCTGAATATCGGTGAGTACCAGATAATCCTCGTCACTCTCTCCGGTAACCAGACCGCAGGAGATTCCCGCAACCGGCTTTCTGATCGGAACACCGGCAGCCATCAAGGACATGCAGGATGCACAGGTGGATGCCATGGAGGTGGAACCGTTGGACTCCATCGTCTCGGAAACAGAACGAATCGCATAGGGGAACTCTTCTACAGGAGGAAGCACCGGAATCAAAGCCTTCTCTGCGAGAGCACCGTGTCCGATTTCTCTTCTTCCCGGACCTCTGGAAGCCTTTGCCTCTCCTACGGAATATCCCGGGAAGTTGTACTGGTGTAAATAACGCTTCTCCGTCTCAAATTCATTCATCCCCTCTACCTTCTGTACCTCGGAAAGCGGAGCAAGGGTGGTCACATTTAAAATCTGCGTTTGTCCTCTCTTAAACATGGCGGAACCATGAACTCTGGGAAGCAAATCCACCTCCGCCTCCAACGGACGAATCTGGTCAATTGCTCTTCCGTCCGGTCTCTTATGATCTTTCAAAATCATTTTCCGAACCGTCTTCTTCTCGTACTGGTAAATAGCATCCGGAAGAATCGCAAGCGCTTCCTCGTCATCCTGAAAAGCCTCTACCAAGCGCTCACTGAGAGCGGAGATGTTGGCATCTCTTTCCTGCTTCTCATCGGTAAATACCGCCTTTTCCATCTCTTCCGGCGTTACCACGGTTTTCATTTTCTCGAAAACAGCCTCGGGAATGGCGGAAGACTCATAGCTGTGCTTCTCTTTTCCGCACTCTGCGATGATGCTCTCGAAGAAGCCGATAATCTGCTGGTTTGTCTCATGCGCAAGATAAATTGCCTCAATCATCTTTTCTTCCGGAAGCTCATTCGCTCCGGCTTCAATCATGATGACCTTCTCTTTTGTCGAAGCAACCGTGAGGAGCAGGTCGGAAACCGCCTTCTCTCCATTTCCCGGGTTCAGAATAAACTCCCCGGCAATCATGCCCACCTGCGTCGTTGCACAGGGGCCGTCAAAGGGTACATCGGAGATTGCTGTTGCAAGAGAAGAGCCAAGCATCGCAAGAAGTTCCGGAGAAGCATCCTGGTCCACGGATAAAACAGTGTTGTTTAAAAGAACATCATTTCTATAGTCTTTCGGGAACAGCGGACGCATCGGGCGGTCTATGACTCTTGCCGTGAGAATCGCATTGTCACTGGCTCTTCCTTCTCTCTTCTTAAAGCCGCCGGGGAACTTTCCGACAGCATACATCTTCTCTTCATACTCTACGGAAAGAGGAAAGAAATCGATGCCGTCTCTGGGTTTCTCCGATGCGGTACAGGTAGAAAGCACGGTGGTGTCTCCATAGTGCATCATAACCGCTCCATTACTTTGTGCACAGACTCTGTCCACATCTACCGTGAGCATTCTGCCTGCCAGTTCCATTGAATAACTTTTGTACATAAAGCCTCCTTTTTTCTTCTTTCCTTCGGAAGCTCCAAAAGCACTGAAAAAGCTACGAAATTCGTCTATTTTTCAGTGATCTCGGTTGCCTTCCAAAGGAAAATTTTGATGAAATAACTGATAAATCATTATACTAAAGGGAAGAAGTCGCCGCAAGGGTAGGATTTAATATAGCAAAGTATTCCAAATGATTCCGCGTCCTTTCCGATGCGTTTTTCCTCTCCTTCCTTAGGAAAAAGCAAAACAGGGCAGAAGGGATAATCCCCTCTGCCCTGAAAGTTTCTTACTTTCTGATACCCAGCTTCTCGATCAAAGCTCTGTATCCGTTTAAGTCTGTCTTCTTTAAGTAGTCAAGAAGTCCTCTTCTGTGACCAACCATCATCAAAAGTCCGCGTCTGCTGTGATGATCCTTCGGATTGCTCTTTAAGTGCTCGGTAAGCTCTACAATTCTCTCTGTAAGAAGTGCCACCTGAACTTCCGGTGAACCGGTATCTCCGGGCTTTCTTCCGTACTTAGCAACCAACTCTGCTTTCTTCTCTTTTGTAATCATTTTTTCTCCTTCTTTGCGCTCTACGCAACTCTCACGAAAAACGGAACAAGCGTCGGAGTGCGCTTTGCTACGTCTTCGCGTCATAAAAGTTTCCGGGATTTCCCTTTTTGGAAAATCTCTCTGTGAAAAAGCACGAGAAGCCTTTTCACGAGAAAGTATGATACTGTATATCCCTCCCGCTGTCAAGGTTTTCCGGGAGTCACAAGTTCAAGTCCTGGAGTCACAAGTTCAAGTCCTATCTTTTCGGAATTGCTCTACTGTAAGCAAATCCTCCTTTAGCTGTGCTTTCAAAGCATCCAGATTCGGAAAACGCTTTTGCTCCCGAATCCTCTCTAAAAAGCTGATTCGAATCTTTTCACCGTAAATCTCTTTATCAAAGTTAAGAAGGTGGCTTTCGATAGTCAGAGGATTCTCTTCGGAAATACTGGGGTTTTTTCCGATGTTCGTCATCGCATCATATTCTTCTCCCCGGGCCATAACTCTCGTATAATACACGCCTTCCTTCGGGATGAGCTTCCCTTCTTTCGGGAAAATGTTCGCTGTCGGAAAGGACAGGCTTCTTCCGATAGCCTTCCCGTGCACTACGGTTCCATTGATGCTGTAGGGTCGTCCGAGAAGAGCTGCCGCTTCTTCCACCCTTCCCTCTTCCAGGGCCTTTCGGATATAAGAGCTCGAAATTTCCACCTCCTCTCCGGCAGGGCTCTTTGTCAGCACTTTATCCACCACCGTCAGCCTAAAGCCGTATTTTCCCTGCAGATTTTTCAGAAACTCTACATTCCCCGCTCCCTGATAGCCGAAGCTGCAGTCCGTTCCCACCACAAGATGCTTCACCTTTAAGGCGTCGATAAGAATGATTCTCACAAAGTCCTCCGGACTCATGCGCGCCGCTTCCATCGTTAAGGGATAGAGATAAACCTCCTGAAAACCGGCATTTTTCAAGCGGGTAAAATGCTCATCCTCCGTGGAAAGCATTTCCTTTCTTCCCTGCAAAAAGAAACTTCCTTTTTCCATCGTAAAGGAAAGAACCGCAGGCTTTAAGCCTTCTTCCTCTCCAATGCGGAAAACGGAAGAAAAGATTTTTTGGTGTCCCAGATGCACACCGTCAAATTTTCCGAAGGTCAGCACTGTCGGAACCTTACTGTATAAAGCCGGCTTCAGAAAGGAAGAAAGCGCTCCTTCCTTCGTATATCGTTCGATTTCGGAGAGTGTCTTACTCTCTTTCAAGTGAAATTCTCCGACCTCTTCCCGGGTAAGCGCCGACATACAAGCCTTCGTTCCGAGCTTTTCTCCTATTTCCGTACAAAGTGTACGAATATAAGTGCCCTTAGAGCATTTTACACGAAAAGAGATTCTTTGGTGCTTTCCCCGGCAGGAAAGTCCTTCGAAAGGTTCCGGTTCTGTAAGGGAAAGGAGCTCTATGGAGAAAATTTCAATCGGAGAAGGCTTTCTCTCTATCACGATTCCTTCTCTTGCCATACTGTAAAGCCGCTTCCCCTCTACCTTCTTGGCGCTGTACATGGGGGGAATCTGCTCTCTTTTTCCAAGAAGAGAATGGAAGGCGGATAGAACTTCTTCTTTGGTAACACAGTTCTCCTCTTCCGATAAGCGCTTTCCCGTACTGTCCTCCGTATCCGTCTCTACGCCGAGGAGGAGCTCCGCCCGATAAACCTTCACTTCACTCATAAGGCTGTCTACCAGCTTGGTTGCTTTTCCCACACAAACAAGAAGCACCCCTTCAGCCATAGGATCCAAGGTGCCGGCATGTCCCATTTTCTTTTCACGGAGAATTTTTTTTAAAGCTCGGAGCACGTCAAAGCTCGTCATCCCCGCTTCTTTATTGACATTGATGATTCCATCCATAATCTGTACTTACTATACCCTTATCTTCTCCTTGTGAAAAATAGCCTATGGATTCTTACTTATAAATCAGGATTCCTTATTTATTACTGCTTATTGCTCGGAAAGTCCGGCGCATCCATCTGCTTTCTGAGTTCCGCTATAATCTTTTCCAAAATCGACGCTACATCACCTTTCAAGCTGCAACCTGCCGCCATCTCATGCCCGCCTCCGGAAAAATAGGCTGCCACAGCGGAAACATCCAGCGACGTATTGTTCGAGCGAAGGCTCACCTTATAGGTATTATTCCCAACCTCATAGAGGAAAATCACGCCATCCACCTCTTTTGTTTCCCGAAGGACGCTGACAATGCCATCCACATCTTTCTGATCCACGGAAAAACTTTCCATGTCTTTCATGCTGAGAGAAGAGGCGAAAATCCGATCCTCCATATAGAGTCTTCCGTCTAAAAGCACTTTTCCCGTAACACGCTGCTGGTTGACCGTCTTCATAAAGAAACCGTCATCAATAATCGAGGAAAAGGCGATCCCCTTATCCATGCATTTTCCTGCAATCTCCATCGTATGGGAACTTGTAGATGTATACTTAAAGACACCGGTGTCATGAATAATTCCGGTATAGATACAGGTCGCCACTTCTTTTGTGAAATACCGTTCATCCATCAAATCAAAGCTGATTTCACAAGTGCTGGAGGCGTCAGGCAGGATGGTATGATGCGGAAACTCTTCCCCACTACTCGTAATATGATGATCCACAACATAACGCTCCTTGGCATTTTTAGCAAGACGCCCATACTCTCCCAGTCTGTCATATCCTCCGCAATCACAGATTAAAGCCAAATCAAACTCTTCCTTCGGGACGTCGTGCCGAATCTCCGAAAAGCCCGGAAGATAAGAAAACTTTGAGTTGGCTTCCATCAAAAAAACCGTCACTGCTTTTTCCGGAAAACGAGTCTTAAGATAATTCTTCCACCCCAAGGTAGACCCCAGGCAATCTCCATCCGGGCGAGTATGCCCTAAAATACAGATTGTTTTTGCCTTTTCAAAAAGGCTATCTAAAGCTTCTCTCATTTTTCCCCTCTCTATTCATCCTCTTCTTTATAACGATTCTCTTGATTAACAGCCTCCCCGACAGGACGTGCCTCATCTTCCAGTTTCACCTTATTTATCAAGGCATCCATACGGGAACCGTACTCTACAGAATGATCCGGAACAAATTGTAATTCAGGAGTATGACGAAGATTTAAGCTTTGTGCCAATTCTCTTCTTAAAAATCCGGCAGCAGCCTTCAAGCCTTCAATGGTCTTCCCCAGACTCTCTTCACTTCCAAGGCAGGAAACATAGACCTTGCAATACTGTAAATCAGGTGTTAAATCCACCCCCGTCACATCACAAAAAGGAGATACACGACTGTCCTTTACTTCGTTCCGAATCAGAACGGACAGATTTCTCCGCACATCTTCATTTCTTCTTTGATTCTTAAAACTTTGCCTTTTCAAGCTTCACCTCTTCCTTATTCACATCAGAACGAACGAGATAACGCGCTTCGCAAGTGATTTCGTTCTGGACAAGATGCCTCAGTATTCTCCTCAGCCACTTGTTGAGAACGAAAAAGCTGTGAAAGAGTAAAGATATCCTTCTTTCACAGCCTTCTTTTATCTCTTTACTTCTTCCATGATATAAACTTCTAACTGATCTCCCTCTTGGATGTCGGTATAGCCTTCCAGAACAATACCGCATTCCTGCTTGGTTCCTACTTCCTTTACATCATCCTTAAAGTGTCTTACGGAAGCAATATTTCCGTCAAAGAGCTGCTCGCCGTCTCTTGTAAGACGCGCCTTTGCTCCTCTTTGTACCTTACCGTCCGTAACAAAGGATCCGGCAATCACCCCTACTCCGGAGGACTTAAAGATCATCCGTACTTCAGCGTGACCGATGACCTTCTCCTCAAAGACAGGAGCAAGCATACC
The DNA here is from genome assembly GCF_000214455.1 of Oribacterium sp. oral taxon 108 str. F0425. Classification (NCBI taxonomy): domain Bacteria; kingdom Bacillati; phylum Bacillota; class Clostridia; order Lachnospirales; family Lachnospiraceae; genus Oribacterium; species Oribacterium sp. oral taxon 108. Next base: position 1,811,511 of record NZ_AFIH01000001.1, read on the forward strand.
CTTCATCGCCAGTTCAATATCTTCAATTGCCTTATAAATAATGTTGTAGAGACGCACGTCTACATTTTCTCTTTCGGCAATATCCTTCGCTGTAGCATCGGGCTTCACATCAAATCCGATAACAATCGCATTGGATGCAATGGCAAGATTAATATCGGACTCATTGATGGCACCTACGCCGGAATGAATCACCTTAACCTGTACTTCCTCATTCTGAATCTTCTGCAAGGAATCGCGAACCGCCTCAACGGAACCTTGTACATCAGCCTTAAGCACTATCGGAAGATCCTTCAGCTCGCCTGCCTTAATCTGGTCAAAGAGTGCATCCAGGCTGACTTTCTTTCTGGACTCTTCCACCATTCTCTGCTTACCTTCGGAAACAAAGGTATCCGCATAGGCTTTCGCCTCTTTTTCATTATCCTTCACTTGGAAGATTTCTCCGGCATTCGGCACGGAATTCAGTCCCAAAATCTCAACCGGCATGGATGGCGTTGCCTTCTTGATTCGTCTTCCCTTGTCGTCAATCATGGCACGAACCTTACCGAAGGCGGATCCTACAGCCACAACATCCCCGACATGAAGTGTACCCTTCTGTACCAAAAGACGGGCAACGGAACCTCTACCCTTGTCGAGCTCCGCCTCAATCACTACGCCATAGGCTTTACGGTTCGGATTGGCCTTGAGCTCCAAAACATCCGCCTGCAAGGCGATATTTTCCAAAAGATTTTCCAAACCTTCCCCGGTTTTCGCGGAAACGGGGCAACAGATGGTACTTCCGCCATAATCTTCCGCAACCAAATCATAAGCCATGAGCTCCTGCTTTACCTTCTCTACATTTGCCGTAGGTTTATCAATCTTATTGATGGCCACAATAATCTCGGTGTTGGCAGCCTTGGCATGATTAATTGCCTCTATCGTCTGCGGCTTAATTCCGTCATCGGCAGCCACAACCAGTACGGCAATATCCGTCGACTGTGCTCCACGCATACGCATAGCGGTAAATGCCTCATGTCCGGGGGTATCCAAGAACGTAACGACTCTCGACTCACCGTTCACCTTGACGGAAACCTGATAAGCACCGATAGACTGTGTAATGCCGCCATGCTCCCTGCTGGTCACATTGGTGTTTCGAATCGCGTCCAGAATGGACGTCTTACCGTGATCGACGTGTCCCATAACAACAACGACAGGGGGACGGGGCTCCAAATCCTTCTCCTCATCGACCTCGGAATCCTGCACCAGCTCCGCAATCACATCAACCTTTTCTTCCATTTCGCAAAGGATGTCGTATTCTACTGCAATATTCTCCGCTTCTTCATAGGAAAGTTCGGTGTTCAATGTGACAATCTGTCCTTTTAAGAAGAGCTTCTTGATGATATCGGCAGACTTCTGCTTCATCTTTTCCGCCAATTCTTTAATGGTAATCACTTCAGGAAGAGTGATAGACTTGATGGTTTCTTCTACCGTTTTTACGACTTCCGGCTTAATAAAGGCACCTTTTCCGGTCTTCTTTACCTTAACCTGGTCATCTCTTTCATAAGACTGCGTTGCTCCGTACTTATTCTGCTTTCTTTGTGCTCTGTTCTTCTGGGAAATCGTTGCCTTCTCATTTTCAAAGCTCTTGTTCCCGTAGGTCTTCTTTGCAGGCTTGACCGCATCGTGCTTCACACGGCTCTGCTTCTCCACAATTTCCGGTGCAAAGGACTGTGCTGCGGGCTTCTTCGCCGCCTGAGCCTTGCCTCTTCCTCCGTCAAAAGACCTTCTGTCTCCGTCCTTGGAAAAATCCTTGTCCTTCGAGAAATCTTTTGCAAAGCCGGGCTTTCTGTCTGTCTTTGGAAAAGCGGAGCTTCTGCGCTCTACTCTTTCCTTGTCAAAGCTCTTTTCTCCGCTATCCTTGGAAACGGCATGGGCAACAATGCCGGAGAGTTTATTGACCTTGGGTTTCATCGGCTTTTCTACAGTCTCCGCCTTTTCTTCTACGGCCTTCTTTGCCGCTTCTTCCGCTTCTCTCTTTGCCGCTTCTTCTCTTTCCTTTTGCTCCTGAAGGAGTCTCTCCTCTTCGAGCTTCTTCTCCTCTTCCGCCTTCTTTTTCTGGATTGCATTTAAGGTCTTGAGCGGAGTAACCCTTGCCGTTCCCGGAGGAAGCGGTCTTCCGTTGGGAGACTTCTTCTCATCCTCTTTCTTTTCCTGTTCCTTGGCTTTCTTTGCCTTATCAGAAAATTTCCCGCTCAGAGGGTGATTTTTATGATTGACAGAATTTTGAGAATGAAAAACTACAGCCAACTTTTTCTTCTTGACTGTCCCTTCCTCTTTATTCTCCGTACTTCCCTTTGCTTTATTCTCCTCTAACATCCGCATTCCCTCCATTCATAAAACCGATTATTCTCTCTCCGAAGCCTTCATCCTCTATTGATAGAGAAGAACGCATTTCCTTACCGATGATTTTTCCCAGCTCTTCCTTGGTTCCAACCCGAAAAAATGGAATCTTGTAATGAAAACAACTGTTTTCAAACTTTTTTATCGTATTCTCCGAAGCGTCCCCGGCAACCAGTACAACACGGGCTTTCCCTTGCTTAATGGATTTTTCCACAGAAAACTCTCCTGCCTTAATCTTACCCGCCTTCATGGCCAGACCGATTAATCCGTACATTCTATTTTGCAATTTCTTCAATTTCCTCTCTCAGCTTCTTTAAACTGTCTTCCGGAATATTCTCCTTAAAAGCTCTGAAAAAAGCCTTTCGTTTTTCCGCTTTTTCCAAGCAGGAAAGCATGGGACAAAGATAAGCTCCCCGGCCGTTCTTTCTACCGCTGACATCTACGGAATATGTTCCGCCTTCTTCCCGCACGATACGGAGAAGTTCTTTTTTGGATTTTTTTTCATTGCAGCCGATGCAAGAACGTAAAGGTTCTACTTTCATTTTTCCTCCCGGTCATCGTCTTACGGAATTTACTCTAACTCTCCATCCTCATAGGATCCTTGCTCATCGTACTCTGTATCGGAATCGCTTTCTCCGTGATAATCGATTCCCATTTCATCAAAGATTCCCTGCTCCTGAGCCTGAGACTCGGACTTGATATCAATCTTATAGTTGGTAAGCTTTGCGGCAAGACGGGCATTTTGTCCTTCCTTACCGATAGCCAAAGACAATTGATTATCCGGAACAATTACCAAAGCATCCTTATTATCCTGATCCGCAATAACGGCAATCACCTTTGCAGGAGACAATGCATTCTCAATGAGGTAAGCAGGGTTCTCATCATAATTGATGATATCTATCTTCTCTCCTCTTAACTCCTCTACAATGGTGTTCACTCTGGTTCCGTTTAATCCTACACATGCACCTACCGCATCCACATCATCATCATGCGATAAGACTGCCATCTTCGTACGGGATCCCGCTTCTCTGGAAATGGCTTTAATTTCCACGATTCCTTCTCTAAGTTCGGAAACCTCGTCAAAGAAAAGCTTTCTAACCAGCTCCGGATGTGTTCTGGATAACATCACCTTCGGTCCCTTCGGATTATCCTTGACCTCTACCACATAAACTTTGATTCTCTGATTCGGAAGGATCTTCTCTCCCTTAATCTGCTCTCCTTCTCCAAGGTAGCCGTCTACCTTCCCGAGATTTACAATCAAGGCTCTTCCCGTATCCTTCTCCACAACACCCGATACCACCTGTTTTGCCATGGAATAGTACTCTTCATACAGAATCTTTCTTTCTTCCTCACGAATCTTCTGTACTATAACTCCTTTTGCATTCTGTGCAGCAATACGGCTGAAGGATTTGGAGTCAATCGGAACCTGTACCGTGTCTCCCGGCTCATACCCCGCATCAATCGCTCTGGCATCCTCTAAACTGATCTGGGTGTTGGGATCCCCTACAACTTCGACAACCGTCTTATCCGCAAGCAGAGAAAATTGTGCAGTTTCCGGATTCATGCTGACTCTGACATTGTCAGCAGAGCCGAAGTGATTTTTACACGCAGTCTGTAAAGACAGCTCAATTGCTTCAATAATCGCCTGCTTTGAAATTCCCTTTTCCTTTTCCAACATATCCAGTGCCAAGCGCAGTTCATCATTATTCATTGCTTTACTCCCCCTTCTTTTCCGTCCCGAAAAGAATTCTATCTACTATGCTATGTTTAAATGTTCTATTCCTCTTCATCCGTTTCATCGACGATTTCTTCATCCGTTTCTTCGCCGATTTCTTCGCTGTACAGTTCATCACCTTCCGAAGGGTTATCCTTAAATCCCAAGGAGCAAACCTCCAGAATATACTCTTCAGCAATAAAATCCTCTTTATCCAGCCACTTGGACAGCCTTCTGGAAACCATTGCACAGTCGTTCACTGTCATATCTTCCTCATCCTGTCTGTAAATAAAGGCACGAAGATAATGGGTTCCGGCCTCCTCAGTGAAGGTTACACTATCCAAGATATAGCCCATTCCCGGAAGAATCTCTTCTAAATACGATTTGGTTCTCTCTACTTCCATGCAATACCCCGTTTCATCCATGCTGATTAGGAGCGAATCCGCCCCTTATCATGAAAAGGAGCAAGCCTAAGCTTGCCCCCTCCAAGTCACAACAGAAATACTTTAAGCATTTTAGCATAGGCAAAACAAAAATGCAAGTATTTTTACTCCTGTATTCTATAGCCTAAAAAACGAAATAACGCACGCTTCGCGAGCAATACTCGTTATGAACAAGATGTCTCAGGCTCCGCCTTAGCCACTTGTTAAGAATAAAAAAGACCCTTCGATAAGGAAGAGTCTTTATGCGTGCGACAGGATTCGAACCCACGACCTTCTGGTCCGTAGCCAGACGCTCTATCCAGCTGAGCTACGCACGCTTGCTGAACAGAGGAAATTGTATCAAAACGACAGGTCGGTGTCAAGTATTAAATTCTTTCCATACATCAATTAAATTCATGCTTTCCATTTCCGGAATTCTTATTCTTCAAACTGATTGTTCCGCTCCAAAATTCCCGGAATCTCGGCAAGAGATACAATTCTGTAACGGAATTCCGCTCTGGAACCGGCAAGTTCCTTTACTCTTCTGGAAATTCTCTGGTAAATAATCGCGCAGTCCTCTCTCTTTGTTCCGATCAGTAAAATCAAGTACTGAGAAGAAGAATACTTGGTGTAAACATCTCCTTTTCTTAAGCCCTCGGAAAGAGATTGCTCGAGAATCTCCGCTCTCGCATTCAGCTTTTCCTGGTTCTGAATCGGCTTTCCCTCATAGTCCACCAGTGTGCAAAGCATCATGAAGATGGAAGAGCCTCTTCTCTCCAGATTTCTCCTTAAAACGTGATAGATGTCAATAAAACTGGTAAACGGACAAAGGTAAGCCCCCATTTTTCTGGCACCCATCTCACTCTTCAGTTTCTCATCCTTACGGACAATATTGGCCTGAATCTGGCGAATATCGTCGGTTACCACACGGACATTGTCGGAAAGTCTTTCATAGCAGGAGCGAAGCGCTTCCGGAATGGGTACTTCCAATTCATCCTGATAGTAATGCGCACACTTCGTGTAAAGCTCGTATGCCGTCTTGTAATCCTTCTTTAAAATCAAGGCATCAATCATCTCAATCTGCCATCCGTTATCCGGATAAATCTTGTTGGCCTTGTCATAGATTTCAAAAAGGGATTCATAGTCTTCCTGCTCTTTAAAATACTCTCCCAGAAAGTCTACCACATCATCATACAATCTCTTTAAGCGAACGCTCTCCAAGATAACCCAGTAATCCGTAGCAAACTCAGGAAGGAGCTCTCCCTTATAAAGCGCAAAAGCCTGCTGATAATAGGAAAACTTCTTCTCCGGCTTTTTTTCATTTTTCGCTTTTAAGCAAATATCCTCGAACTCATGCACATCCAAAACATAATCATAGTTCGGATCATATTCCGGTGCATACACGCCCCTCTTCCCGTCGATGATTTTTTTCCCGGGCATACCCGCTTTCTTGAGCTGTGTTCTGGCCTGATGAAGAAGATTGTTCAAGCTGTTATTTTCATCCAGAAGAGCCTTATGCCCAAAAACACCGTCAATCAAATCTCTCTTGGACACACCGCCCAAGCCTCTTAAAAAAACAATTTCAGACAACTTCAAAAAGTTAGCCTTATTGTTTGTCCCCAAATCCAGCTTTTTCTCTCCGATGCTTAAGGAAAATCCACCTAACATTTGTACATAAATCTTCGTCTTCATCTTCTCTTCCTTATTGTCCTTTATAAAATTTACGATAATTATATACTTATTTTAAGAGTGTTTTTTAAGATTGTAAAGTCGAAAAATTAAAAAGTCTTATTTTATAGGTCAATTATACAAAAGCTGTATATCTTCTTGCACTGTGATTTTTTGATTCTTCTCTTCGCCCGGAACAAGTTTTACCTTCTCCTCGGAAAAAAGCTCGATAACCATGGCATCATCGGTGATTTTCTTTTTATAGAGATCCCGCTCAGCCAGAAATTTCTGATAGGCGGAAAGAAGTAACGGAAAAGTAAAAGCCTGAGGCGTTTGAACGGAATAGAGTAAATTTCGTTCGAGGCTTTCCCGAACAACCCCATCCTCTACCAGCTTAATCGTGTCCTTCACGGGAAGACCGGGAATGACAGCTTTTGCAATTCGGCTTTCCCGGTATAGTCTTTCCAACAAATCCTCCGTAAAAAAGGGGCGAGCCGCATCGTGAATAAAAACCGTCTCTTCCGTCTGAGCAGGAACTGTATTCTCCTTTCGCTTCTCTCCTTCCATGTAGGAGATTGCCCGATAGACCGAATCGAAACGCTCTTCTCCGCCCTTTACCGCGCGAACATTCTTCTTTTTACGCCAGCCCTCTGTTTCAATTATTTTCTCTACTCGTTCCTGATCTTCCGCGCCGACAATCAAAAGAAGTTCTTTGCATCTTTCCCAAGCGAGGAATCGCTCTACCGAAGCATAAAAGAGAGGTTTCCCGTGAAAGGGCAGAAACTGCTTTTTTTCTTCCGTATGCATTCGCTTTCCGGACCCCGCCATAAGGATTACGGCCGTTACGGCTTTCTTTTTTCTTCCATTCTTTCTTCTCCCCGGCCTATTCACAAATACTTGCTTTCCATTTTATTGAATGGCTCTTCTTGGTCTTTTTGGACAGTCTATCCTTCTCCCTTTATAGAGCAGAATCTCTTCTCCCTTTACAAGACAGTATAGGAATCTCTTTTTACAAGACAGTACAGGCATCTCTTTTTACGGAACAGCTTCCCTGCCCTGCCCTGCACCCTCTGCCGGCTTAGCCCTCCGTGAGGGACAGGGAGGGATAGGCATTTACCGAATAGTCGGCAAAGTTTCCGTTCTTCCACTCGTAATAGCCTGCTGCCGCAATCATGGCCGCATTGTCGGTGCAGAGAATGATCTTCGGAGAGTAAAAAGAAATTCCTTCCTTCTCCGCCTTTTCCTGCATTTTCTCCCGAAGCTTTCCGTTTGCGGAAACACCGCCGGCAATGGTCAAGCGGGATACGCCGAGATTCCTGCAAAGACGGACGGCCTTTTCCGAAAGCACCTCTGTCACATTTTCCTGAAAAGAAGCACAGAGGTCCGCCACATGCACTTCCTCGGAAAGCATCTTCTTCCTGTTCATCTCGTTTAAAACCGCGGATTTTACACCGGAAAAGCTGAAGTCATAGGGAGAGTCTTCCATTTTCGCCGTCGGAAAATGAAAGGCTTCGGGATTCCCCTCCTTCGCTATCTTTTCCAGCTTCGGTCCGCCGGGATACCCCAGTCCCACCGCACGAGCCACCTTGTCAAAGGCCTCTCCCGCAGCGTCATCTCTCGTTCTTCCATAGATTTTAATTTTTCCGTAATCCTCCACAAGGAGCAAATGGCTGTGCCCGCCACTTGCCACAAGGCATACAAAGGGCGGCTTACAATCCGCATGAGAAATATAGTTTGCCGCAATATGCCCCTCAATATGATGCACGGGAATGAGCGGTTTTTTAAGAGCGTAAGAGAGAGCCTTTGCCTCGGAAACACCGACAAGCAGGGCTCCGACAAGCCCCGGCCCCACCGTGACGGAAATTCCCGACAAGTCGGAAAACCGGATTCCCGCCTCTTTCACGGCAAGCCGAATGACCTCGTCTATTTTCTCCAAGTGATTTCTTGACGCAATCTCCGGCACCACCCCGCCGAATTCCGCATGAAGCGCCACCTGCGAAGAGATTACATTGGAAAGCACCTCTCTTCCGTTTTTTACTACGGCTGCCGCGGTCTCGTCACAACTCGTTTCTATTCCTAAAAGCAGTATGTCCTGCATTTTTTCCTCCAAAAACTAATCCTCAAAAAGAATTTCCCGGCTCCAACCGTCCTTTGCAAACTTGACCGGAAAAATATCCTTGAACTTGTCCTTATATTGCTCGGGATAAAGCTCGGACGGAGAATAGTGGGTAAGCCACATCTCTTTCGGCTCCGCCTCTCTTCCGAGCCTCGCCGCCTCTTCCATGGTCATATGCTTATGTTTTTTGGCATTGCCGGCCTTATCCTCTTTGCCGTACATCCCTTCGCAAATAAATAAGTCCGCACCCTTAGCCATCTCGGAAATTCTCGAGACCGGTCTTGTGTCCGTACAGTATACTACGGAAATGCCCTTTCGTGCCTCTCCCATCACCATATCGGGAGTGAAAATCCTGCCTTCCCATTCCACCGTTTCTCCATGCTGCAGCCTGTTCCAGCACCGAAGCGGAACCCCCTGTTCCTCCGCTCTTTCCACGGAAAATTTCCCTTTTCTCGGAATCGAAAGACGGTAGCCGTAGCAGGGAATACTGTGTTGCACCTTGAAGGCTTCTATCACAAAGCTCTCCGATTGAAAAGTTTCGACTTCTCCCGCAATTTCCACGTACTCTAAGGAAAAAGGAAGTTCCGGGGCAATCATTCTAAGACCGTCCACCACTCTCTTTAGCCCCTTGGGACCAATCAGACGAACCGGCTTCGTTCTCTCCGCATTTCCCATGCTGAGAAGCATTCCCGGCAGTCCCGAGATATGATCCGCATGATAATGCGTGAAGCAAATCGTATCAATCGGATAGGGACTCCAGCCTTTTTCGCGCATGGCTATCTGTGTTCCCTCACCGCAATCTATCAAAAGACTGGAGCCGTTGCAGCGCGCCATAAGGCTCGTGAGCCATCTCTTCGGAAGCGGCATCATGCCTCCGGTTCCCAGTAAACTTAATTCCAACATTTACTCTATAATCCTTTCCATAAGAAGAGCATCCTCTACAGGATCCCGGTAGTAGTCCTTTCTTCTTCCGAAGGTCTGAAATCCCAGCGCTTCATATAGGCCTCTTCCCGGGAGATTCCCCTCTCTCACCTCTAAAAATACCTTTCCTACGCCTTCCTTTTTTCCAATACGGAGAAATTCTTCCAGAAGCAGACGTCCATAGCCTTTTCCTCTATGCGCTTCTCTCACTGCAATGCTCTCCAGCTCCGCTTCCGTACCGAGCAGACGAAAAATGCCGTAGGCTATAATTTCTTCTTCCTCAACAAGAACGAGCGCCTTATCGAATTTTCCGGAAAGCGCATAGAGAAAATCCCGCTCGCTGTATGCCATGGAGCGAAAAATCTCCCGGTCCAAAGCAAGGATTTCTTCCAAATCCGCCTCTTGCATTTCCCGAAATAGCATTTTCCCTCCTCTATAAAACCACTAAACCGGATAGTTTTTCGCGCTCAAGCGATCTTCCGTCTTGCCAACCTTCTCCGCACACTCTTCCTCAATAATCTGAAAATCCTTCAACTCTCCCGCCTCTTTCTGGCGTTCCGCCTGCGGCTTTCGTAAATATTCCAGATGGAATTCTTCTCTCTCACCCGCATTCCACTTTCTTTCCGCTAAAAGCGTGAGGGAAGAGGCCCTTTGTAAAAGGGAAGAGCCCTCCGGAAAAATCAGTCTTTCTTCCCCCAAAACAGCACAAATCTCTTCTTTATAGCGAAGCACGCCGTCACCGAGAAAAATCTGTTTTCCCTCTAAAGACTCTGCGAACTCCAGTACCTCGGAGAGAGGACAAGCCTGTTCCTCCCGAAGAAGCTTTTCTCCCAGATAGCTTCCCGTATAGACCTGTCCCCTTCTTGCATCCAGTATCACATGGATAGGAAGCGAGATATAGCTTAAGTTTTCTTTCAGCATCTCCAAGGTGCTGATACCGAGAATCGGAATCCTTCTCTCTAAGGCAAGTCCCTTTGCCGTAGCTGCGGCAATACGTAAACCCGTAAAAGATCCCGGCCCCTTCGTGCAGGCAATCAAATCAATTTCCTCGATGGAAACCTTCGCCTGCTCTAAGAGGGAAATACAGGCAGGAAGGAGGGTTTCCGAGTGGGTAAGTCCGAGGCAAAGCGTAATCTCTCCAAGGAGCTCACCATCCCGAACCAGTGCTACGCCGGCCACTTTTCCGGAAGCATCTATTCCTAAACTGATCATTTTCTTTCTCCCATACAAATCCTTCTGTAGTCGAAGCCTTTTTCCAAGTCCTTTTCTATAGTAATCCACTTGGCATTTTCCGGAATTTCTTCCTCAATCTGACTCGCCCACTCGATAAGGCAAATCGCATCCCCGCTAATCATTTCCGAAAAGCCGATTTCCTGCAGTTCCTCAACATCCTCAATTCGATACACATCGAAGTGGTAAAGCTTTTCTCTTCCCTGATACTCTTTTACAATGGTAAAGGTCGGAGAATCCACAATTTCCTCTATCCCAAGTCCCTTCGCAAAGCCCTTCGCAAAAACAGTCTTGCCCGTTCCGAGCTCCCCCTCGAGACAATAGATCTCTCCCTTTTTTGCTTTTTCTCCAAGCTTCTTTGCAAGCTGAAAGCTCTCCTCTTCCCTTCCGCTTTCCCAAATATCCATTATTTCTTCCTCTTGGCTTATTTTGTCCGGCAAATTCCTTTAGGAACTATAGCCCGGAGCAAAACTTCCGTTCTCTTATTTCTTCTTTCTCTCTATATTCTTTATGAAAAATGGGGCTGTAAAAAATCAAAATAATAAATAGATTTTCGGCAATATAGGTCTGAATGAGGGGTAGTCTGAGCCCGTCGGTACTTGCGAAAAACAAGAGAATCGAAGTTTTTCGCTTAGTATCCGCTACGTGGCGAAGCTAGCGAGAGCGTGCCCCAAATTCAGACCTATATTGCTTAGAAAACTATTTTGATTTTTTACAGCCCCTATCTCTTTATTCCTCCGTCATCCCCTTCATGCGAATGAAATGGAAGACTCTTCTTCCCGTCTCTTCCTCAAAGCCTCTCAGCCTTGCTAAGAAATCTTCTTCAAATAAAATGTCGGATACGATAGCAAACTCATCCTGTCTGCCCTTCAACACGATTGGCTTAAGCGCTTCTCCCCCATCCAGGAAGTAAGACTTAAGTTCCTTCTGAATCCCCTCGGCTGTTCCCTCAATACGAAGAAAATACCGGAAAGCGTTGGAGCCCATCGGCTCAATTTCAATCATCTTCTCCGACCAGCCGATTCCCTGAAAATGATTCTTATGCCTTGCCGCCGCAATAATATCGGAAACCACTGCACTAGCTGTTGGAAGCTTCCCTGCGCCTTTTCCGTAAAGCATGGTATTGCCCAGACAATTTCCCACAATACGAATGCCGTTATATACTCCATTTACAAAGTAAAGCGGATCATCCTTTCCCACCATAATGGGCGCAACATAGGCAAAGTATTTGTCCTCCACTGTCTCTACGGAGCCCAAAAGGCGAATATGGTAATCCATTTGCTTTGCATAGGCCATATCCATATCCGAAATTTCCCGGATACCTTCCGTATGAATATCTTCGTGACGGCAACGCATGCCGGAAGACATGGAAAGAAGAATCGCGGTTTTTCTGGAGGTATCAAAGCCGTCCACATCGGCGGACGGATCCTTTTCCGCATAGCCGAGCCGCTGTGCTTCCTTTAAGGTATCGGCAAAGGTGGAGCCCTCATCCTTCATTTTACTTAAGATGAAATTACTGGTTCCGTTTAAAATACCGGTAATCTCCGTCACATTTTCCCCTGCGTAATTATGATAAAGGGTACGAATAACCGGAATCCCACCGCCTACAGAGGCTTCAAAGTAGAAATTACAGTTATGCTCCTTTGCCGTACGCATAAGCTTCGACCCGCAGGCGTCCACCACCGCCTTATTGGAGCTTACCACATGCTTCCCTTTTTCCAGACAACTCATGATATATTCATAAGCAGGATGGATGCCGCCTATTGCCTCCACCACAAGCTCTACTTCCGGATCCTTTTCAATCACGGAAAAGTCCGTGGTAACAAGCTCATCGGGAACGCCGGGGATATGCTCTCTTCGTGCCAAAATATACTTGATTTCAATCTTATCTCCGCCCTTTTTCTCTACTTGCTCGCGGTTTAATTCCAATACTTCTTTTACTCCGGATCCGACTGTCCCGAACCCCATAATGGCAATCTTCATGCCTCTACCCCTTTTCTCTAATCATTGCCGGAAACTTTTCTGTCCGGACATCCAAGCTGCATCCATTTTAAATAGGCCGTAATAAATCGGTCGATATCTCCGTCCAATACCGCATCGGTATTCCCCGTCTCTTCTCCGGTACGGAGATCCTTCACCATTCTGTAGGGCTGCAAAACATAAGAACGGATCTGAGAGCCCCAGCCGTTATCCTTCACTTCTCCCCGAATGCCGGCAAGCTTTGCTTCCTGCTCTTCTTTCTCCTTTAAATAAAGCTTTGTTTTCAGCATCTGCATCGCCTTATTTTTGTTTTGAATCTGAGAACGTTCTTCCTGACAGGCTACCACAAAACCGGTTGGAATATGTATCAAACGCACTGCGGAAGAAGTCTTGTTAATATGCTGTCCGCCGGCGCCGGAGGCACGAAAAACCTCCATCTTGATGTCTTCTTCTCTCACTTCAATATCAATATCCGTCTCAATATCCGGCATCACGTCACAGGAAACAAAGGAGGTTTGCCTCTTTCCCTGCGCATTGAAGGGAGAAATGCGTACCAGTCGATGAATCCCCGACTCCGAGCGAAGATAACCGTAGGCATACTGTCCCACCACTTCCATGGTGACAGACTTAATCCCCGCCTCATCTCCATCCAGATAGTCCAGAATCTTTACGGAAAATCCGTGGCGCTCCGCCCAACGGGTATACATCCTGTAAAGAATTCCCGCCCAGTCGTTCGCCTCAGTCCCACCTGCTCCGGCATTTAAGCGGAGAATGACATTCATACTGTCATACTCTCCCGAAAGAAGAAGCGTCGTGTTCATGTTTTCCAGTTCTTCCGAAAAACGGGCAAGCATCTCTTTGATTTCCGGAATCACGGAGGCATCCTCTTCTTCTTTTCCCATCTGAATCAAGGCGTCGATATCCTCGTAGTCTTCCTTCAGCTTTAAAAAGCCTTCCACCTCATCCTTTAAATGGCTTGCCTCTGTGGATAGCTTATTTCCCTTTTCCGCATCCGCCCAGAAATCCGGCTCTTCCATCATTCTGTCCAGCTCTGCAATTCTTTTTTTCTTGTTGTCCAGGTCCAGAGCCTGCTCTAATTGTTTAAGCGGCTCTTCCTTCGTATTTAATTCCGATTTGAATTGCTCAAATTCAATCACAGAGGCTCCTTTCCTTCTTGTTCCCGATTATTCTCTTACTACTAAACCGTTATTACTTCTCTTTTTGATAAATACTCTGTCCATGACAGTTCTTATACTTCTTTCCGGATCCGCAGGGACAGGGATCATTCGGATAAATTTTTCTGCCTTCTCTCATCTTCGGTGCTCTCACCGCGGACTCATCCCTATTGGTAGCCAAAGGCTTTGCAACCTGCTCTCTTTCCACTTTCTGTTCCAGCTTAATCTGATAGAGTACACGCACTGTCTCTTCCTGTATACTTCTCATCATCTCCTGGAACATCTCATAGCCGGCAATCTTGTACTCTACAAGCGGATCCTTCTGACCGTAAGCCTGCAGACCGATTCCGTCACGGAGAATGTCCATATCGTCGATGTGGCTCATCCACTTCTGGTCCATAACCTTTAAGAGGATAACGCGTTCCGCCTCTCGCATCTGCTCCGGATTCGGGAACTCCGCTTCTTTTTCCTCGTAGAGACGAATCGCCCTTTCCTTCAACTTCTGTGCAAGCTCATCTCTGGTCATATGCTCGAATTCTTCCTCAGAAAAATTCAGCTTCCCTAACGGAATAATCTGCATCAACGTATCATTTAATCCCTGGAAGTCCCACTCCTTCGGGCTGTCGCTGTCCACAATATTTTCATTGACATAGAAATCCACGATATCGGTAATAAAGCGGGTAATGAGAGGACGCATATTGTCTCCCTCGAGTACCTTCTCTCTTTCCGCATAAACCACGTCTCTCTGGTCATTGTTTACTTCATCATATTTCAGGAGATTCTCACGGATACCGTAGTTATTTAACTCAATCTTCTGCTGGGCCTTCTCAATCGCATTGGAAAGCATCTTGTGATGAATCTGCTCTCCATCGGGAACGCCCAGAGCTTCGAACATCCCCATCAGGCGCTCGGAACCGAAAAGACGCATCAAATCATCTTCCAAGGAAAGGAAGAACTGCGACTGTCCGGGGTCTCCCTGTCTTCCCGCACGACCGCGGAGCTGATTGTCAATACGTCTGGACTCATGTCTTTCCGTACCCACGATATGAAGACCGCCTGCAGCTCTCGATTCCTCATCCAACTTAATATCCGTACCACGACCGGCCATGTTGGTCGCAATGGTTACTGCACCGTGTACACCTGCCTCCGCAATGATTGCCGCTTCCTGCTCATGGAACTTCGCATTTAAGACATTGTGCTTGATGCCGCGTCTTTTAAGCATACCGGAAAGAAGTTCGGAGGTCTCAATGGCAATCGTACCGACCAGTACGGGTGCGCCGGTCTCATGAATCGCCTCAATCTCATCCACAACCGCCTGGAACTTCTCCTTCTTGGACTTATATACCGCATCGTCGAGATCCACTCTCTGTACCGGTCTGTTTGTCGGAATCTGAATAACGTCCATGGAGTAAATATTTCTAAACTCCTTCTCCTCGGTCTGTGCCGTACCGGTCATTCCGGCCTTCTTCTTGAACTTGTTAAAGAAGTTCTGGAAGGTGATGGTTGCCAGTGTTCTGGACTCTCTCTTTACCTTCACATGTTCCTTCGCTTCAATCGCCTGGTGCAGTCCGTCGGAATACCGTCTTCCGTTCATAATACGACCGGTAAATTCATCAACAATCAAAACCTCGTCATCCTTTACCACATAATCCTTGTCTTTAAACATCAAGTAGTTGGCACGAAGCGCAAGGATAATATTATGCTGAATCTCCAGATTCTCCGCATCCGCAAGGTTATTGATATGGAAATATTTCTCCACCTTTTCCACACCCTGCTGAGTCAGATTTACGGTCTTTTCCTTTTCATTAACGATAAAGTCTCCGCTTTCCTCGATTTCCTCTCCTAAAATCGCATTAATCTTGGAAAACTCGGCGGATTCCTCTCCTCTTTCAAGTTGTCTGGCCAAAATGTCACAAAGTTCATAGAGCTTTGTAGACTTTCCGGACTGTCCCGAAATAATGAGCGGTGTTCTCGCCTCATCGATTAAAACAGAGTCCACCTCGTCGATAATACAATAATTTAAGCCTCGTAAAACCTGTTGATTCTTGTAAATCGCCATGTTGTCACGAAGATAGTCAAATCCGAGTTCATTATTTGTTACATAAGTAATGTCGCAAGCATAGGCCGCCTGACGATCCTCTGTAGACATTTCATTTAAAACCGTTCCTACAGTGAGTCCAAGGAAACGATGCACCTGTCCCATCCATTCCGAGTCACGCTTGGCAAGGTAATCGTTTACCGTTACGATGTGTACGCCTTCGCCTTTTAAAGCATTAAGATAGGCCGGACAGGTAGAAACCAAGGTCTTTCCTTCACCGGTTCTCATCTCCGCGATACGTCCCTGATGGAGTACCACGCCACCAATGAGCTGTACCGGAAAGTGCTCCATATCGAGTACTCTCTTAGCAGCTTCCCTTACCGTTGCAAAAGCTTCGGGCAGGAGATCGTCCAAGCTTTCTCCTTGAGACAATCTCTCCTTGAATTTTCCCGTCTGTGCCTTTAAATCCTCGTCAGACATTGCCGCCATAGTTTCCTGTAAAGAAAGGATTTTATCTACCTTCGGTTGTATCAGCTTCAACTCTCTACTAGAATGCGTTCCAAATACTCTTTCAAAAAGATTCATTCTTCTATACTCCTTCTCCATACAGCAGTAGTATGGCATTGTATAAATCTATAACTCATAGAGTTTACCATTAGTCCCGTTCTTTAGCAAGGAAGAAGCAGTGAAAATGCTGTGAAAATCGAAGCTTTTCAATCGTGAATTCTTTGTGAAATTCCTCTTCAAACTTTGGATTTTGTTTCCATTTTTTATAGAAAATGCTATACTGTCTATAAGAAGAATCTTCTTCTTAAAAGAAAAGGAAAGGAAGGATTCGTTTATGAAATTTAGCATTACAGGAAGAACCATTAGTCTCACAGAAGGGTTAAAGAATATGGTGGAGAAGAAGCTCGGAAAACTCGATAAGTTTTTCCAGGCGGATACCCCTTGCAACGTAACCCTTTCCACGCAGAAGGATTTGCAGAAAATTGAGGTTACCATTCCTGTGAAGGGCAGCGTAATCCGTGCCGAAGAATCTACCGAGGATATGTACCAGTCCATCGACCTTGTCGTAGATGTTCTGGAAAGACAGATTCGAAAGTACAAGGATAAGCTGGTAGCCAGACATCAGTCCTCCTCTTTCACTCCGGAATTCCTGGAAGAACAGGAAAGCTATGATGAGGAAGAAATCAAAATCGTTCGTACAAAGCAGATTGATTTAAAACCCATGACACCGGAAGAAGCATGTTTACAGATGGAGCTCTTAGGACACAACTTCTTTGTTTTCTTAAACGGAGATACCGGAAAAGTCAATGTTGTTTATAAGCGTAAGGCAAAGAGTTACGGTCTGATTGAGCCGGAAGAATAAAAGGCAAACGGTTTTCGTTAGCATCATCTTCCAAAAAAATTCAGCTTAGAAATCATAAAAAGATAGAGAAGAAGCGGGACTGTTCCGATAAACCATCGGAACAGTCCCGCTTCTTTCGCCTGAAAAGAGGCTGCTTCCCTCTTTCTATATAAAGAATCAAAAAATCACTCTATTCCTAGGAGGCAGTATCATCCGAGCACTCCTGCGCCCGACACTTTGTGCCGAGCCCTAAGAAAAACAGGATAAAAATAATCGGTAAAACAATAGGTACCGCAATATTGATGACTGCCTGTCCCAGATAGCAGAGAAGGGCTATTCCTGTCGCAAAAGGAAAGACGGTTCCGGAAAAACTCTCCTCCCCTTCCCGATCCTTCTCCCAAAGCGTCTTTAAGGAGAAGAATATAAAAAGAAAATAAGCAATCAATCCGGCCATTCCTATGGTCAGCAGAATATTGAGATACTCATTATGGATATTATCAATCGCACCAAAAGCACTTTGACTGATTTCAAACTTATAGTGGTCGTTTGTCAGCATATAATAGCTGTCCGGTCCGTATCCGAAGATTCTCTGCCACAAAGGCATTTTGTTCATAAAAAAGTCCATCCCCATCTTCCAGATGAAGCCTCTTCCCGAACCCCAGGCATCATCAAAAAGAAAATAGTTTTTATACTTTGTAAGGAAAGCAATCTTATGCGAAACATTGGCATCATAAAACACAAAAATAACTCCGCACAGGATGAGACAAAATACGGCGTAATACAGCGGCCGTAAAAGCTTCTGCACCGCTTCCTCCCGAAGCTTCATCACAAGAAGCCGAAGCAGTCCCAGAACAGGGATTGCCAAAAATGGAAGTGCAGAATAGCCGAGCAATAAGAAAAATCCTTTGTCTCCCACATTATATGAGCTACCTTCCGCGGGAATCAGATATACAGCGAGCTTCATTGTCAGGAAAAATGCAAGATAGAGGTCTATGCATTGAAGCAGAACCTCCTTTTTTTGAAAACAGAAAAAAGGAAGGGCAAGAAAAAGTACAAACAGGGCGAATACCGCATTATCACTCATCCCGTACATGGCGGCAAGCAAGGTAAACATATACATCAGAAGAAAAAGCAGGCTCCACTTCCCTTTTTTCTCCTTAAGATAAAGACCGGCATAAAGCCCTGAATAGCTGACCATCAGGGAAGTATAGCCGTTAATATTTCCCACTCCGCCCGCAAAGGTAGACCACAGACCTTTATTATCCACGCCATCAAAAAAATGGAAAAGATTCATCCAAAAGAAATCGCTGATTCCCCAGCAGGCCTGTAAGAAAATGGAAAGGGAAAGAATCACAAGGTGTCCCTTCTTAAAGTGATAAAAGCGCGTTAAGAAAAAATAATCCAAAAACAATAAGAGCCAGGTAAAGGTTCCCATAAACCTCCCCGTGCTTCCCCACCAGGTCTCATAAATATAGCCCGAAAGAAACATGGAAATGCAATAAATTGCAATTAAGATCAGAAAAAAACATCCGTAGACAGGAAGGGCTTCTTTCTGCCATCCTCCACTCTAAAAAACAATTTCGTATAAATCCGGTTTCTTTCTTCTTTCTTCAGCGTAAAAGCGTACAAAAGAAGAAAAAGCGTCATAATCGCAGAGTAAGCTAAGGAAGAAATCCAGAAAAAACTGAACTTAGCCTGCAAAATATCAAAATATCCGTTTCTAAAATAAAAGGGATAAATCAAAAGGATAATTCCAAGATAAAGGAGACTGATTCTTTCCGCTATCTTGTAAAAATCCCTCTCTTCCTTTGTTTGCACTTTCACTGCTACTGCGTCCATGATTCTTCTCCGCTTTTCCTGTTTTCTCTGTTTTTCTTCATTTTGCAAGAAGCAAGTGTCAGCTATTTTCCTGCGACACTTGCTTACTCTTCTTTTTATTCCCAGCAAGCACCATGCAAAAAGCATCTTCTCTTGCTATTCTACAATATTTCCGGGACCGTTATCGTCACTGCCGGTGGCCTCATCCGGCCCCTTTCCGATACTGGGCTCCTGAGAAGCTGTTTCGGATTTTTTGCTTTCTTCGCTATTCTTCTTCGTTTCCTCACTAGTCGTCTTCGTTTCTGAAGTCGGCCCTTGCGATTTACTTTCCTCCGTACTCTTTCCGGACTTGCTTTCCTCTGTTTCCTTCTTACTGCCGGAAGATTTTGTAGTCTCTATGAGATTTCCGTCCGCGTCGGTTTCCGCCTTCTTTTTCTTGCTCTCAGACTCGGACTCGGATTCGGATTCTCCCTTCTTTTTCTTTGTTTCGCTCTTCTTTGTCTCCTCGTCCTCATCATCACTGTGCTTGGACTTCTTCTTCGAGCTTTCTTCACCGCCTCCGTTCTTATAACTTTGTGCATCGGACGCAATCTTATCGCTAAAGGTCCAAACTGCCGAACTCGGCTTATAATTCTCATCACCGAAGAGATACTCATGGAGCTTTGTCACATTGGAAGCTAAAGAAAGCGGAATAACGCAGTCTCCCTTCTTCCCCATCATCTGCGTACGCAAGTCATAGGGGAATCCTTCCGAACCGACAATATTGTACTTGTTGACCCCTTTAGCCAGTTCCAAAATATCCCCAACATCCACATTAAAGGCAATTTGCGGAAGAACGGTGTCAATAACATTGGTCAGTGTTGCCAGATCCGCCTTCTTCGCCTTATCCAGCACCTGAGAAATCACTTCTCTCTGCCTCTTTGTTCTTGTAAAGTCATCATCCATATAACGGAGTCTTGCATAGGCCACAGCCTGTACACCGTCCAGATGCTGCATCCCCGGTTTTTTAATATATTCCGCGGCAGGGTTCTTGACATTGACCTTTGATTCAATACTGGTCTCATGAATATAAGCATTCATATATTTGAATTCTTTTTCCGTGATATCGATATCCACGCCGCCAAGCATCGTAATCACATCGGCAACCGCACGCCAGTTAAAGGTTGCATAATGCTCAATATCCAAATCCAAATTTTTATTTAATGCGGCAACCGCCTGCTCGGGACCGCCGTCTGCATAGGCTTCGTTAATCTTTGCAAAGCGGGATCCTGCTGCAAGGTTTAAATAAGTATCTCTAAAGACGGATGCCAGTTTCACCGCACCGGTCGCTCTGTCAATACATACAATAAGCTGCACATCGGCATTTGCTCCTCTTCCGACACCGCCGTCACGACTGTCTACACCAAAAACGGCAATGGTCCAATAGCCCTGCATTTGCTCCTGCTTGGTCACGTCAATGTTTTGATTCTTGACATTTTTGATGTTGAATTGCACTTCCGGCTTGATATTCATGTAACGAACCACATAACCCGCACAAACAATCATCACCAAGGTCAGAATTTCAATCACGGAGAGAAGAAGAATCTTCTTCCAAAGAGACTTCTTTCTTTTCTCTTTCTTACTGTAGACCTCATCCAGCTCGCCTTCTATATCTCTTGCCGTATTCATCTGCAGAACATCCAGATTGTCAATCTTCCTTTTAGTTTCCTTCTTTTCTTCCCTTTTTTCTTCCGGAAGAGTCACAATATAAGATGCTCGCTTCCCTGCTTCTATCTCTTTTGCTTTTTCCGTCTTTTCCTTAAGTAGCTCGCCATGGGGCTTTCTACTCCCCCTATTCTGCTCTAATGCCAAAGTCTACCTCCCAAGAGTTCTCTTTTTCGGATATCCGAAAGCCTGTCTGCCTCATCATCCTTTTAAAAGAGCTTTCCTAATCCTTATCCCTGCTACCGCAAAATGAACGATAAGGTATCATACCACAAAATGCGACAGAATTAATAGGCATTTTTGTTAACAAATCCTTTCCATAGCGTTAAAAAAAGGATTTTAATGTCCAGACTTAAGCTCCAGTTCTCGATATACCATAAATCACATTGAATTCTGCCGGTAATGGATGTATCGCCCCGAAAGCCGTTCACCTGTGCCCACCCCGTCATACCGGGACGAACCTGATGCTTAATCATATAACGGGGAATCTGCTCTTTAAACATTTCCACAAACTGCGTTCTTTCCGGTCTCGGACCGATCAGAGACATATCTCCTTTTAAAACATTAAAGAACTGCGGCAATTCATCAATGGAAGTTTTTCGGATAATTTTCCCAATCCAAGTAACTCTGGGATCTCCCTTCACCGTCCATGCCTTCTTCTCCTCTTCCGCCTTCTGCACTCCCATAGAGCGGAATTTATACATCATAAAAGGTCTGTTGTGTAAGCCTACCCTCTCCTGTTTAAAAATAATGGGTCCCGGAGAGCTCAACTTAATGAGAGCAGCTACAACAAGCATCAATGGGCCGAAAAGAACAATTCCCACCAGAGAACCGAAAATATCGATCCAACGCTTCAAGATGGCATTCATCGGATCGGTCAGGGGTACATTTCGAATATTAATAATCGGTAAGCCGTCCATATCCTCTGCAATCGGCTTGGAATGAATAAATTGCTGATAATCGGGTATAAACTTCGTGTGTACTCCCGACTTTTCACAAGTCGAAACAATACCGGGAAGCTTCTCGTAAGCCGCCAGCGGTAAGGTGATGGCAATTTCATCAATCGTATTCGTAGAAAGCAAATCTCCGAGCATCTTAATTCCGCCTATTACGGAAATTCCCCTGTAAGACGCCCCCGGTTCTGCCAGGTCATCTACAACACCGTAAATATGGTAGCCCCAATCCGGATTTTTCTTGCAAAGATCAATGAAGCGATCCGAAACCGGAGAAAATCCCACCAAAATAATATGTTTCTGATTAAAACCGTTCTTCCGCAGTGCGGAGAGAACTTTCCGTAAAAAGTATCTTTCCGCCGTGGTGAAGAAAATCGAGAAAACATAAAAAAAACCCAGCATCCTTGTGGAGTAATGTTCAAAATAGCCGCTTTTACGAAAAGCGAAAAGAATGGATGCGGAAAGAAGCAGTCCCACGGAATTACTCTGCAGGATTCGGAAAAAGGCAGTCTTCATCCGAATCGTCCGCATCGGTTTATACAGTCCCAAAATCCAATACAGGAATAAATAGGCCGGAATAAGCGGAATCATGACAGAAAAATAAAACCTGGGTGAAAGCACTCCGTGCCCCTCAGGAAAAATCGGATTTTTTATGGCAAAGTACCACGCAAAAGCATAAGAAAATGCCAAGACCGCAGCATCTAACAGCACCTGTAAATGATTTAATTGTTTTTGAATGTCTTTAATCATAGGGAAGATTATACAATAGGAATGCCGGCTTGAAAAGCATTCCCGTTTCAGGAAAGAAGAAAACGCGCAAAATGAATTTGTTTCTCCAAAGATTTTTCAGCTTCTTCGGAACCCGCCCGGAGTTCATAATCATGCGGAATTTCTCCGTCCGGAAAATAAGTATATACCGGAATTCCCAAAGCACGGCATTTTCCCTTGAAATCTTCCGCCTGACTCCGAAACGAACCTATATTCCCGTCCGTCAGAAAAGTAGGCGGAAAAGACTTTGTCAGGTAATCCTCCAGTTTGGTTTCTTCGGCTTTTTTTCCACTGTAAAATTTTTTATCCCGAAAATAAGCCTGTCCCCAGGAAAGAAAAGCGACGTCGTTTTCCTGAAGTCCCGTCTTATGATAACGCGTACCGTCCAGTAAACCGGACAAAGAGATAAATGCACAAATCTTAGCGCCTTTTTTAGCCATAAACGGAGAAATCCCGAGCATCTTCCCATAGCCTTTATTCACTTGCGTTAAAATAAACTGACCGGCAAGACTTGCTCCGGCACTGTCTCCCATAAAAATGAGTTTTCTCTCGTCTATTCCCAAACTGTCCTTCAGCCTTAAGAGTTCTTCCACACAATAAGAAATTTGATGTAGCGCCGTCGGATAGGGATAATCCGGTGCCAATGCATAATCTATGGAAATCACCTGAAAGCCTGCCCTGAGCCAGGCAAGAAAATAGGGATTTTCTCCGGCAATGTCTTTTGTTCCGGAAACGAAACCTCCCCCATGGATATAGATAATCGTTCCCAGAACCTCCCCCCTCCTATTGGAAGGATAAACATAGGCATCATAGAAATGATTCGGATAAACGGAAGGATAGGAAACGTTCCTGTAAGAGAGAAATTCATGAAAGCTCTCTTTCTTTCCGGCCACTTTCCCGGAAGCGGAAGAAACCGCCGTCTTATCCCGTTTTTTGGCACCGGCCAGGGAATCTCCCATCCCGATAAAAAAACCTATGGATAAAATGAGCAAAGAAAAAAAGCCCATGAAAAGGAACCGTCGTATCTTTTCTGTTCCTTTCCAATGAGCTTCTTCCATCTTTCTAAACCTTCTTTTTGCTTTTACATACAGCCGTTTTTCCTAGCGATAATTTGTAATACTAGCAAATTATGAAGACTCTTGCAATCCAATTACAGCTTTTTTCACACGCACATTTTTTCACACACACATTTTTTCACACACTGTTAAATTCCACTATTCGGAAATCGAGGAATATTGCTTAACCCTTCATCGGATTTTGACTATTCTTCCCCAGGGTTACCGTAACGGTCTTCTCCTGATACTCTCCCTTTCCGGAAAGTCTCTGTACCGTTACCTCTACCTTTTCTCCTGCCTTATAGCGGGAAAGAAGGCCGGAAAGTTCTTCCAGACTGTCTACAGACTGTCCGTCAAACTTTGTAATGATGTCCTTCTCCTGCAGAGCGGAATTATCCGTTCCCTCTCCTGTTAAGAGTTTATAGATGTAAATTCCTTTCGGCATGTTGTAGGCTTCCGCAATACTGCTGTCCACCGTTTTTCCTTGGATACCGATATAGCCTTTTTCATCCTGACTAACCTTCGATCTGGTCGTTTTTTGAGAAAGACCTTCCACAATTTCCTTTACCTTCTTCGATGGAATAGAGTATCCCATCCCCTCTACCGTAGTATCGGAATACTTTGCCACATTGATTCCAATTAACTCCCCGTTCATATTGAGAAGTGCTCCGCCGGAATTACCGGGATTGATAGCCGCATCCGTCTGTAAAAGACCGGATTCCGTCCCGCCCTCTGTGGAAATGTCTCTGTTTTTGGCCGATATAATTCCGGTCGTTACAGATTGGCCGTAGCCTAATGCATTTCCGATGGCAACCACCTGATCTCCGACATTGACACTGTCCGAATCGCCATACTTTGCGAAGCTGATACTGTTTAAAGTTTCCTTGGAAAGGGAGGAAAGCGGAATAGCAATCACGGCAAGATCGACATCTCTGTCCGTTCCCTTAATCTCCGCATCATAAGATTTTCCATCTACAAACTGTACGGAAAGTGCGGTAGAATCTTCCACTACGTGATTGTTCGTCACAATCAGAAGCTCCGTATCATTTTTTCCGATA
The DNA here is from genome assembly GCF_000214455.1 of Oribacterium sp. oral taxon 108 str. F0425. NCBI lineage: Bacteria > Bacillati > Bacillota > Clostridia > Lachnospirales > Lachnospiraceae > Oribacterium > Oribacterium sp. oral taxon 108. The sequence continues at coordinate 1,835,855 of NZ_AFIH01000001.1, forward strand.
ATGACACCGGAACCGCTTGCAGCAGCCTCCTGTTCCCCACTCTGCCCGAAAATGGTATAGCCGTATTGCTGATAACGAATGGTATTGGTAATGGAAACCACCTCGGGCATGGCATTTTTGGCAATTTCCGAAACACTCCCGCTTGTCTCCGCAGTCTTATTTGCGGAAGATGCATTTAACTGCTGTGCACTGCTCCCCTGCGAATCGTTCTTCGATGCATTCTCCCCAAAAACTGTGGCTCCCGCATCATTGGACGCCTGTGCAAGAACCCCCGAACGATACTGGTCGGATAGAGCATTTACCCCTACCATCGTGCCTCCTGCTACCGTTCCGAAGAGCATAGCCGATAAAACAAGCCCTGCAAACTTTCTTCCTCTATTCATATTGATACCTCCTCTTTATCCACTTATTTTTTGAAGCCTCTCCTTTTAAGAAGCTCCCTCTTTTTCTCTCTTAACGAGTGCTATACTAGGAGGAAAATATGTTTTAAAAATGGTAAAAGCGTGAAGATACTGTGTCTTCACGCTTTTTGGGGAATTATTTTGGAAATTATAACAATAAAGCTAAATGGCTCTTAATTGCTGTGCAGGTCCTACCGGGGCACGCTCCCGCTAACCTCGCCCAGTAGGGGATACTAAGCGAAAAACTGCAGTTCCTTTGTTTTTCGCAAGTACCCACGGGTTCAGATTACCCCGGAACGAACCTGCACAGTCATAAAACAACAGCTTCCCTTTTTGTAATCGATAACAATCTATACTTCCAAAATAGTCGCTTCATAACCGGAAAGAACAATCTTCCGCCCTGTGATTCGCGGTTCCGTATTGGAAAGGACAAGCTTCTTCACCGGAGCGGGAAGCTCGAGTTCCCGTTCTTCTTTCCGGTAGTTTCCGAGAATGAGGAGGGTTTTCTCCCCTTTTCTATAGAACGCCATCAGGCGATCTTCATCCGCCATAAAGGGAACAAAGTCTCCATAAACCATTGTCTCTTTATACTCCGGGTTCTTCCTTAATGCAGTCAGTTTCTTATAGTAGCTTAAAACGGATTCGGGGTCTTTCTCCTGCTGTGCTACATTGATCTTTTTGTAATTCGGGTTTAGCGGAAGCCAGGGCGTTCCTGTCGTAAATCCTGCATTCTTACTGCTGTCCCATTGCACCGGTGTACGTGCATTGTCTCTGGAATAGCGGTTCACAATCCGGAGCGCTTCCTCTTCCGAGAACCCTTCCCGAAGACAGACTTCGTATTCATCTAGGGTGCTGATGTCATCCACCTCCCGAATGGACGTAAGAACCACATTTTCCATGCCGATTTCCTGCCCCTGATAGATAAAGGGAAGGCCTCTTTGCAGCATCTGCATCGTAGCAAGGAACTTCTTTGCCTTCTCGGATAAATCTTCCTTCGGAATATAGAAGCTCACGCCTCTGGGTTCATCATGATTCTCAATAATCGTAGAGATAAATCCTACGGGGTTTACAAGTTTCTGCGTCAGAAAGCAGGCATCCCGATACATATTCGGGGTCACGATACCGGCATCATACCAGCCAAGTTCCGACCGGGCACTGGAATGCGCACGAAAATCAAACATCGAGGAAAAATAGCCGTTTTCTCCGATAAACTCCGGAATCTGCGCTTCCGTCTCATTAAAAACTTCTCCAACGGAAAAAGCATGGTGCGGCTTAAAGCAACGATCTCGCATTTCTCCGAGAAAATCACCGATTCCCTCCGCTTCCGTGATCATTCTTGTACAATTGCTCAGTCCGTCATCCCGATCCACCGGAAAATCATGCCCGCGAAGCGGGAAAACTTTCTTAATGTTCAGAATAGCATCGATACGGAAACCGGCTATGCCCTTGTCCAGCCACCAGTTAATCATCTTATAGATTTCTTCTCTGAGTTCCGGATTCTCCCAATTTAAGTCCGGCTGCTTCTTGTGGAAAAGATGCAGATAGTAGGTGTTCTCCGTTCCTTCCACCTTTTCCCAAACCGATCCGCCGAAATAGGAACGCCAGTTGTTCGGCTCGTGCCCGTCTACTCCCTCTTCAAAGTAAAAATACTTGGCGAAAGATCCCTTCGGATCCGCTACCGCCTTCCGAAACCACTCATGCTCATCACTGCAATGGTTTACCACAAGGTCCAGGAGAATATACATATCCCTCTTCTTCGCCTCGGAAATCAGCTCCTCCATGTCTTCATTGGAGCCGAATCGCGGATCAATCTTGTAGTAATCGGCAATATCATAGCCCTGGTCGGCAAGAGGGGAAAGAAAGCAGGGAGAAATCCAGATGATATCGATTCCGAGTTCCTTCAAATAATCGAGTTTTTCAATAATTCCCTTGATGTCTCCAATTCCATTCCCCTTTGTATCCTTAAAACTCTTCGGATAAATCTGATAAGCGACCTTCTCCTGCCACCACTCTTTTTTCATTCCTTCACTCTTTCTACTATACAGAAACCGTTGATTCCCTTCTCACATCGGTTCATCCTATACAAAGTTCCTTATTCTACTGCTAAAACATAAGCCTCATACGGTGCAAGCTTCCCGGCACGCACATCTCTATCCGGCATATTCTGAATCAACACTTGTCCGTTCTGAAACTCTGCGGGAGGCGTATACTCTCTTTCTTTTTCCGAAACATTACATACACAGAGGAGCACTTTTCCGTCCAGATGTCTTTCATAAATAAAGAGATCCGGATCCTCCTCCTCCAAAAGGCGGAAGTCGCCATAAACAATCAAATCAGAGTGATGACGAAGAGAAATCAATTTCTGATAATAATGGAAAACGGAATCCGCTCTCGCAAGTTCTTCCTTCGCATTCACTTTCTTATAGTTGGGATTCACTTTGATCCAAGGGGTCGCGCTTGTAAATCCGGCATTCTCGGAATCATCCCACTGCATCGGTGTACGTGCATTGTCCCTGCTCTTAAAAGCTATCATCGGGAAAAGTTCAGCAGGATCCAAATGGGCTTTCTCAGTCAGTTCGTGGAAAGCATTGATACTCTCGAGATCCCGGAACTCCGACAAGTCCTGAAACGGATAATTGCTCATTCCGAGTTCTTCTCCCTGATATACGTAAGGCGTTCCCTGCATCATGTGAAGGAAGGTGGCAATACACTTTGCCGAACGCTCCCTGTATAAATCACTGTCATTTCCGAGACGGGAAACAATACGCGGCTGGTCATGGTTACAGAAGAAAATACTGTTCCAGCCTACCTCATATAAACCGTTCTGCCACTTCATAAGATTCTTCTTCAAAGAAACCAGAGACATCTTCTCCGTATTCCACTTAAAGCCATATTTCGGATTGTCATCCAAGCTGACGTGTTCAAACTGGAAAACCATGTTGAGCTCCGTTCCATCGGAATTGGCATATTTCTTTGCTTCTTCCAGGGTGACGCCTGCGGTTTCTCCTACCGTAATTAAATCATAACGGGAAAGCACCTTCCGGTTCATCTCTTTCAGATACGCATGGACGTGCGGCCCGTTTGCGCAAACCTGTCCGGCATCTCCATAGATGGCACCGGTCGGAATCGGCTGATTCGGGAGTCCTTCCGGCTTCGAAATCAGGGAAATCACATCCATACGGAAACCGTCGATTCCCTTCTCACACCAACGGTTCATCATATCGAAAACTTCTTTCCGCACTCTCTCATTTTCCCAGTTGAGATCCGGCTGCTTCTTCGAAAAAAGATGCAAATAAAACTCCCCTGTCTCTTCCGAGAATCCCCAGGCAGGGCCGGAGAAGAAGGAACCCCAGTTGTTCGGCGGAAGGAACTTCTCTCCCTTATACTCCACTACATCGGAAGCAAAGTGCTTCTGCTCTTCGGGGGAAACTTCACTAAGCTTTCTTCCCTTCTTCCAGATATAGTAATCCCGCTTCTCATTTTCCGCATTTTTCCGGGACTCGAGGAACCACGCGTGCTCATCACTCGTGTGATTCACCACAAGATCCATCACAATCTTCAGTCCCTTCTCATGCGCGCTCTTCAGTAAACGGTCGAAGTCCGCCATACTTCCGAAGTCTTCCATGATATCCTCATAATCGGAGATATCATAGCCGTTGTCATCGTTGGGAGAGCGATAGACGGGAGACAACCAAATGACATCGATTCCAAGCTCCTTCAGATAATCAAGCTTCGAAGTAATTCCGTTCAAATCCCCGATGCCGTCCCCGTTGCTATCACAGAAACTTCTCGGATAAATCTGGTATACGACCGCTTCTTTCCACCATGTTTTTTTCATCATCCCGCTCCTCTACATTGATAAAACGCGCGCCCAAACGCACATCCCCTAGATTCTCGCCACCGTCTCTCCTATAAATAGACTTGCCGGAAGGCGGATGTTCTTATAAGCGCCTTCCCCTTCTTCAAACAAGGAAAGCAACTCTCTTACCGCTCTTCTGCCTTTCTCGGCGCTATCCTGTTCCATCGTGGTGAGCATCGGATGCATACAACGCCCTGCTTTGATTCCGTCAAATCCTACGACGGACAGCTTCTCCGGAATGGAAATTCCTCTATCCATACAAAAACGCATCATCTCTAGTGCCATAATGTCCGCCGTAAAAAACAGCGCCGTCGCATGAAAAAAGTTTTCTTCATAAAAAGAAAAATATTGTTTTTTTCTGATTTCCTCTACAAAAGACAGATTATGCCAGCCTCCCGCAACAAGGCCTTCCTTATCCATCGCCTCTTTAAATCCTCTATATCTTTCGCTATCAATATAGTGCTTCTCGAGAAGTTCTCCGCCTTCTGTCAGAGAGAAAAAGGCAATCTTTCTGTGTCCCATGGAAAGCAGATACTTGGTCATCTCTTTTGCAGCCTCATAATCCTCTAAGCCGATATTGGTATATTCCATATCTGTAGCAGAAAATGGCGTATCAATGGAAACGACCGGTACGGAAAGACTTTCTTTCATCTTGTAATACCCTTCTCGCTTTGCGCCAAGAAGAATAATCCCATCCACGTTCCATTCGCGGGATATCTTTACACAGTCTTCCATGTCCGGATTGCTGTAGAGTAGAAGAAAATACCCTTTTTCCTGTAAAGCAAGTTGCACAGCACCGATTACGGAAGACACAAACGGGTCTTCCACTATACTCTCTTTCTCGATTCGTTTATACGCCAGAATAAGCGCAACGAGCCTAGAGCCCTTGGCAGATAGCATGCGGGCTCCCATGTGAGTTACATACTGTTCTTCTTCCAGTATTTTCTCTACCCGATTATAGATTTCAGGACTGACTTTCTCTTTTCTTTTATGAATGACATTGGACACGGTAGAGGGACTTACATTTGCCAATTTCGCAATATCTTTAATTCTTACCATAAGCTCCCTCTTCTTCCTTTAGCCCTTTACAGCCCCCTCAACCATTCCGCTCATAATCTGCTTTTGTCCAATCAGGAAAACAATAATCATGGGTAAAATGGCAAGCAGTGCAGCCGAAAGGATGAGATCCCACTGTTTTACATAAGAACCCACAAAGGCCTGCACGGCAACAGGGAGCGTCTTTACCTTTCCGTTTTGTCCAAGCATCAGAGAGGGAAGAAGATAGTCGTTCCAAATCCACATTCCGTTTAAAATCGTCACCGTCGTAATAATCGGTCTTAAAAGCGGGAAAATAATCTTAAAGAAGGTTCCTTCCGGAGAGCATCCGTCAATCGCAGCTGCCTCCTCCAATTCATAGGGAATCCCCTTGATAAATCCGGTCAAGATAAATACCGTCATTGCACCGCCAAAACCAAGATAAGCAAATACAATTCCCTGTACAGACTGTAACATACTGATTCCGATGAACTTACCGACATCACGGAAAGTGGATACAAGCGGAAGCATAACCACCTGGAACGGAATAATCATCGAAGCAATAAATACCATGTAAATGGCGGTTGCCCAGGTCTTCTTATGGTTTCTGCTGATAACCCATGCTGCCATACTGCCAAACAAAACAAGAAGAACCAAAGATACGATGGTAATCACAGTGGAGGTCCCGAAGGCATACCAGAAGTTAAAGTTGGAGTTGTGTATGACGGAGTTCAGATTCTTAAGTAACTGGGCGAAACTCACTCCGCGAAAACGAACGGGATCCGCTACAATATCCGTCTGCTTCTTAAAAGCATTCATGACAACCAGATAGAAGGGGAACAAAACGTAGAGTGCAATAAAACTTCCCACGATTCCCAGAACTAAACTTTTCCCTTTTCTTGTACTATTCATTACATTTCCACCTCTCTACTGTTACTGATTCGCACCTGAATCAAAGAAATCACAGCCAGAATAATAAAGAACAGAACCGCCTTGGCCTGCGCAACGGCAAAATTATTTTTTGCAATCGCAGTATTGTAAATGTTCAAAGCCAGCATCTGTGTACCGTTGGATAAGTAGGCCCCCATAAAGTCCGGTACGGATCCGGCACCATTGGTCAAGGCCATATTGACATCAAACTGCTTAAAAGCGGAAGTTAAAGTCAGGAAAGTGCAGATGGTAACCGTTGACGCAATCATGGGGATCTTCACCTTAAAGAGCGTCTGCAAAGCACTTGCCCCATCAATAGAGGCCGCTTCCAAGACATCTCCCGGTATCTGCGTAAGACCGGTCACATAGATTAACATAATATATCCTCCATACTGCCAGATATAGACGATGATAATCGCAAGCATCGCCGTCTTCGTACTCGACAGCATGGAAAATTTAATATAACTCATCAGAACATTGTTGAATACAAACTGCCAGATATAGCCGAGAACAATTCCTCCAATCAGATTCGGGAGGAAATATGCCGCACGGAAAAAAGCAACTCCTCTAAGCTTTGAAGTGCAAAGTAAAGCCAGACAAAAACCAACAATATTAATGAGAATAACATTCAACAATACAAAAACAAAAGTGATAAGAACCGACCAAATAAATGCCGGATCATGGAACATTTTCAAATAGTTTTGAACCCCTACCACCTTCGTAAAACGAATTCCAGTCCAATCTGTAAAAGAATATCCAATTCCCAAAACGAGAGGAATGATAACGGTAATAAAAAAAGCAAAAAGCAGGGGGAATAGAAAAAGAAAATACACAATCTTTCGATGATGTGCAGTACTCGGTATTTTATAAAGACCGAAAAAAACAAAATAGCTCCGCAAACCAACAGCGTTCCTCTTAAATTTGCAATGGTTTTCATTACACCACTATAATTTGCCTTTATAGTGAATGCAAAGAAAAGAGCGGCAAACATGAGTACAGCCCCCAGTAATAGTAAAAAATTGGACTCTAATCTTGTATCTCGTCCTTTCATGGTTCCCCCTTCTAAAAAATGGGGCAGCATAATGCTGCCCCGCTTCCTCACCTTATAGTGCTGTTCTGCACAGCCTTGTGTGATTGCACTACAGCAAACCCTGTAGCCACATTCTACTGGAAACTCCTCTTAGAATGCAAGTGAAATCTAAAGTAAGATTATCCGGCATAGTACTGTGCAACAACCTTCTCTACAGTATCTACAAACTTAGCTTTATCCAGATTTCCGGAAGCAAAATCCTGGTAAACTACACCAAGTGCATTCTGCGCAAGACCTTCCTTGTTTCCAAGCCAGTGCCAAGCAGAAGTCTTTCCGGCCTTTGTGTAGTCGGTAATCGTCTGTGCAAACGGATCATCTGCCACATAGCTGATGGACTTGAACGGACTAACAAAACCGGCCTTCTCAACCAAAATCTTCTGTCCTTCATCCTCGGAAACCCACTGCAAGAACTTTAAAGCATCTTCCTTGTTATCGTTATCAAATACAGCCCACCAAGACGGAGAGTTTGTCTGAATGGTATCGATTCCCTCTTCAAATGCATAAGGAATCATTCCAACTTTAAACTTTCCTGCAGCCTCATACTGTTCCTTATCATCATTGGTCATCGTTGCACCAATCCAGGAACCCTGTGTTACGAAAGCATACTTTCCGGCAGAGAAATTCTGAATCTGCTGATCATACGTTCCGGAAACAAGAAGAGAAGGATCTGCATACTTATTGAAGAGTTCAACCATATCCGCATACTTGGAGAAACGATCCTTGTCAATCTTACCCTGTTCGAGCAGATCAAAATACTTCGTATCGTCTCTCTTTAATCCGCCATCCTCATAGACACCGAAGAGGTGATTACCGGTGGACCAATAAAGGTTTGTAGCCTCGGCAACATATCCGACAACTGCAGTAAGCCCAAGTTCATCCTTCTTACTGTCCAGTGTTTCGAAAGCCTTCTTCATAGAATCCGGACCGGTAATGGATTTCGGATCAATTCCGGCCTTCTCTAAAACATCTGCATTGTAAGCAAGGCCGATCGCCTCCGTTGTATACGGGAAACCTACTACCTTACCATCTTTATCCTTGTAAGCGGCTTCCGTATCGGAAACCCACTTTTCGTTAGACATATCAACGAGATGGCCTTCCCAGTTCTTAAAATCCGTGTCTCCACCGTTTACAAAGATATCCGGCATATTATCAGCCTGGAAATATCCTTTTAATGTACCCTGAATGTCAATACCGCCACCCATGGACTCGATGTTCACCTTAACACCGGTCTCTTTCTCATAAGCGGCTGCAAGTTCCTTCAGCTGTGCATCAACCTCGATTTTACCGTTGACAAGACGAAGTTCTTTCCCTGCGGAAGACTTCTTTTCCTCGGACTTTCCTTCATCCGCTTTGGTCGTCTCAGCCTTATCTGTTTCTCCGGAAACCTTCGTTTCAGAAGAAGATCCGCCGCCACAGGCAGTAAGAGCCAGAACCAAGGCAGCTGTCATCAGCGCTAAATTTCTTTTTTTCATTTACATTCCTCCTTATTTGATCCCTTAACGGGGAGTCATTGTATGAACTGTAAGAATATGAACTATTACTTGATGAATCATACCAGCTTTATCGTATAAATTCAAGAACAATTCTATAAATTGCACATAAATTTATGATTATAAGCTTAAAAATTTGCTAGTATTTCATTACAACAAGTATACTTTATATATTTATATTAATATGCATATATATTATTTTTATGTTAAATATTATATATTAATAACTAGTCCAAAAAATGATAGGAAAAACTCGTACGATGCATGTTAAAAATAAAAAAGCCATTTCGATTGAAATCGAAACAACTTCTTTGAATGAACGACCCGGAACGGATTCGAACCGTCGACCTCCGCCGTGACAGGGCGGCGCTCTAACCAACTGAGCCACCGGGCCATCTCGTACCTGCTTCTTTAGTAGAAGCATATAGTTAACTGCGTACTCAGTAATCCCTAGAGTCTAATTCCCTAGCAACTACCTTTCTTCAGAAAAACAACATATCAAAGAAATAACTCTAGCAGTAAAACATATCAATCAGACGCATTGGATAAGCCCTCAACCTATTAGTAGCTGTCAGCTGAATGCTTTGCAGCACTTACACCTCAGCCCTATCTACCTCGTTCTCTTCAAGGGGTCTTACTCTTACGATGGGATATCTCATCTTGAGGTTGGCTTCACGCTTAGATGCCTTCAGCGTTTATCCATTCCCAACTTGCCTACCCTGCGATGGGATTGATTCCCAACAGGTTCAGCAGAGGTCAGTCCATCCCGGTCCTCTCGTACTAAGGACAGATCCTCTCAAATATCCTACGCCCGCGCCGGATAGGGACCGAACTGTCTCACGACGTTCTGAACCCAGCTCGCGTACCGCTTTAATGGGCGAACAGCCCAACCCTTGGGACCGACTTCAGCCCCAGGATGCGATGAGCCGACATCGAGGTGCCAAACCTCCCCGTCGATGTGAACTCTTGGGGGAGATCAGCCTGTTATCCCCAGGGTAGCTTTTATCCGTTGAGCGATGGCAATCCCACTTTCATACCACCGGATCACTAAGTCCGTATTTCTACTCTGCTTGGCCCGTCAGCCTCGCAGTCAGGCTCCCTTATGCCTTTACACTCTTTGGATGGTTTCCAACCATCCTGAGGGAACCTTTGAGCGCCTCCGATACTCTTTCGGAGGCGACCGCCCCAGTCAAACTCCCCACCTGACATTGTCCCTTGACCGGCTTACGGCCTAAGGTTAGAAATCCAATAACATAAGGGTGGTATCCCAACAGCGACTCTGATAATACCGAAGTACTATCTTCTCAGTCTCCCACCTATCCTGTGCATACATTACCGAATCCCAGTATCAAGCTGGAGTAAAGCTCCATGGGGTCTTTCCGTCCTGGCGCGGGTAACCAGCATCTTCACTGGCACTTCAATTTCACCGGGTGCATTGTTGAGACAGCGCTCAAATCATTACGCCTTTCGTGCGGGTCGGAACTTACCCGACAAGGAATTTCGCTACCTTAGGACCGTTATAGTTACGGCCGCCGTTTACTGGGGCTTCAATTCAAAGCTTCGATTGCTCTAACCTCTCCTCTTAACCTTCCAGCACCGGGCAGGCGTCAGCCCATATACTTTACCTTACGGTTTCGCATAGACCTGTGTTTTTGCTAAACAGTTGCTTGAGCCTTTTCTCTGCGGCCCAGTTGCCTGGGCACCCCTTCTCCCGAAGTTACGGGGTCATTTTGCCGAGTTCCTTAACAATGCTTCTCCCGCCGGCCTTAGGATTCTCTCCTCATCTACCTGTGTCGGTTTGCGGTACGGGCTTACTAAACACTATAGCGGCTTTTCTCGCCACAGAGTCGAAGAGCTTCTCTACTTTATTTCGATCCGCATCAGGTCTTCAGATTGTGCAGCGGCTTTTCCTACTGCACTCCTACCTCCCTTGCACCGGTCTTCTCATTCCCGGCTCTCTCTTTCTCCATGTGTCCCCACATTTCTGATTTAGTAAGGTACTGGAATCTACACCAGTTGTCCATCGACTACGCGTCTCCGCCTCGCCTTAGGCCCCGACTTACCCAGGGCAGATCAGCTTTACCCTGGAAACCTTAGATATTCGGCCTGGAGGATTCTCACCTCCATCTCGCTACTCATTCCGGCATTCTCTCTTCAAAACAATCCACGGCTCCTTTCGGTACCGCTTCATCTCGTTTTCAATGCTCCTCTACCGATGGTTTACACCATCCCTAAGCTTCGGTGTCATGTTTTAGCCCCGTTAATTTTCGGCGCAGGACCTCTCGACTAGTGAGCTATTACGCACTCTTTGAATGTGTGGCTGCTTCTAAGCCAACATCCTAGTTGTCTATGAAATCCCACATCCTTTACCACTTAACATGTACTTTGGGACCTTAGCTGTAGATCTGGGCTGTTTCCCTTTTGACTACGGAATTTATATCCCGCAGTCTGACTCCCGCTTATATCTTACCGCCATTCGGAGTTTGATATCTCTTGGTAGACTTTGACGCCCCCTCAAGAATTCAGTGCTCTACCTGCGAAAGACTAATTGCGAGGCTAGCCCTAAAGCTATTTCGAGGAGAACCAGCTATCTCCGGGTTCGATTGGAATTTCTCCGCTATCCACACCTCATCGCCACCCTTTTCAACGGATGTGCGTTCGGACCTCCACCAAATTTTACTTTAGCTTCATCCTGGACATGGATAGGTCACCCGGTTTCGGGTCTATATCTACTGACTTAACGCCCTATTTAGACTTGCTCTCGCTTCGGCTCCGGACCTAAAGTCCTTAACCTTGCCAGTAACTATAACTCGCCGGACCGTTCTACAAAAAGTACGCGGT